>LT962688.1:1463333-2926666 GCA_900234795.1 Methylorubrum extorquens | reverse complement strand
CGCAGCTTCGCGGTGCGTCGCTCGATCGAGAAGCCGCAGCGCTACCGCCTGCTGATCGAGTGGGATACGCTGGAGGCACACACCAAGGACTTCACCGGATCGCAGGCCTGGAAGGACTACCGGGCGATGGTCTCTCCCTATTTCGAGGCTCCGCCCCAGGTGGAGCACACCGAACTGACGCTTCAGGCCTTCTGAGTGTCTCGCTCCGACCGCCCGCCGCACCGTGCTGCCCAAGGCGAGACGGTCGGAGGCCGGGCGTTCTGTGAAGCATCCTAAACGGCCGCCAAGGGCTGGACGACAAAAGGGGGAGACGGCCTCGTGAAGATGTACGGCAACTGGCGCTCTGCCGCGGCTTTCCGCGTGCGCATCGCCCTCAACCTCAAGGGCATCGCCTACGAGGAGGTCTTCCTCGACCTCGATGCCGGCGACCAGCACAAGCCCGACTTCCTCGCGATCAATCCGCAGGGTGCGGTGCCGGCGCTGTTCGATGGTGACGGACCGCCGCTGACGCAGTCGCTCGCAATCCTCGACTATCTGGAGGAGACCCGGCCCGGCGTTCCACTGCTGCCGGAGGAGCCGCGGGCGCGAGCCCGTGCCCGCTCGCTGGCCCAGGTCGTCGCCTGCGACACCCATCCCCTCTACGTGCCGCGCGTGCGCACCTTCCTGATGGAGCATTACGGCCTGCCGCGGGAGCGGATGCTGGAATTCCTGCGCAACGCCTTCACCACCGGTTTGAAGACGCTGGAGACCCGGCTCTCGAATGAGGCCGGCACGGGCCGATTCTGCCAGGGCGACGCGGTGAGCCACGCCGACCTGTGCCTCATCAGCCTGTGGGTCGGCACCGGCATCTTCGGGATCGACACCGCCGCCTATCCGACGGTGAAGCGCATCAGCGAGGAAGTGCTGGCGCTCGATGCCGTTGCCCGCGCCCATCCGCTGCGGCAGCCCGGCGCGCCTGCTTCTTGATGAAAAAAATTTTACGAAACCGTCCGTTCAGTAATGCTGGATTTGCGTTCCAGACACGCTGCGAACGTGTGGGTCCTTTCACAGTTACCGATGTAAGATCATTCCAAACTGAAAGGCCGCCGAGCGAGGCGGCCTGCGACGCGAGTGGGGCGAGGATGGTTCCGAGCGAATCGGTCACGGATCAGCACAAGATCGTCGTGGTGGGGGAAGGGGCCGCCGGGCTCGAACTGGTGACCAAGCTCGGCAACAAATACGGCAAGCGCGGCAAGGCCCACATCACCCTGGTGGACCGGGCGCGCACCCATATCTGGAAGCCGCTGCTGCACGAGGTCGCCGCCGGCTCGCTCGATGTCGGCCATCATGCGATCGATTACCTGCACCACGCCCACGCCAACCACTTCCGCTACCGCATCGGCGAGATGACCGGGCTCGACCGCGAGAAGCGGGTGATCCATCTCGCCGCCAGCCGTGACAGCGAGGGGCGCGAGGTCACGCCCGTGCGCACCATCCCCTACGACACGCTGATCATGGCGGTGGGCTCCACCACCAACGATTTCGGCACGCCGGGTGTCGCCGAGCACGCCATCGCCCTCGACACCAAGGAGCAGGCGCTGCGCTTCCACCAGCGCCTCGTCAACGGCATGCTGCGCGCCCACACCCAGGACGGTCCGGTGCGTCCCGGCCAGCTCCACGTGGCGGTGATCGGCGCGGGCGCGACCGGCACCGAGCTGGCGGCGGAACTGCACCGCACCACCCGCGAGGTGGCAAGCACCGGCCTCGACCGCATCGATCCAGCCAAGGATCTGAAGATCACCCTGATCGAGGCCGCCGACCGCATCCTGCCTGCGGTACCGCAGAGGCTGGCGGTCGAGGTGATGGGCCAACTCGCCAAGATCGGCGTCGAGGTGCGGGTACAGGCCCGCGTCACCGAGGTGCGGGCCGATGGCGTGCAGCTCGCCGATGGCGGCTTCATCCCCTCCGAACTCGTGGTCTGGGCCGCGGGCGTGAAGGGGCCGGCCTTCCTGAAGGATCTCGGCGGGCTCGAGAGCACCCGCAACAACCAGCTCGTTGTCACGGCCACGCTGCAGACCTCCCGCGACCCGGACATCTTCGCCATGGGCGATTGTGCCTACCTCGTCGAGGAAGGCTCCCAGACGCCGATCCCGCCGCGCGCCCAGGCGGCTCACCAGCAGGCCTCGCACCTCTACGGGCAAATGGCCAACCGTCTCGCCGGCCGGCCGCTGAAGCCGTTCAAGTATCGCGACTTCGGTTCGCTCGTTTCGCTCGGCGAGTACACGGCCGTCGGCAACCTGATGGGCTTCATCCAGGGGAAGAACATGTTCATTGCCGGGTTGTTCGCCCGGCTGATGTACCGTTCGCTTTACAAGATGCACGAAACGGCCGTGAACGGCTGGTGGAAGACGAGCCTCGATGCCCTGGCCCGGGCGCTCACCCGGCGCACCGAGCCGCGGGTGAAGCTGCACTGACGAAGCCCGAGACTTGATCCGGCGGGCGGGCGCGACATGTTCCCGATCCGCCGGCTCGATGAAGAAGCCGGTGGAAGGAGACGCCATGATCCTCGTCAGCGTGATGTATCCGAGCGGCGCCGGCACCCGCTTCGACATGGACTACTATCTGAAGAAGCATATGCCGCTGGTCAGCGAACGCTGGACCGCGAAGGGTCTGCATGACTACACGGTCGTGACGGGCACCGGCACGCCGGATGGCGGCGCGCCGCCCTATCAGGTCGTGGCGCTGCTGCGCTTCGAATCCGCGGACGCGTTCAAATCCGCGGCCGCTGCGGATGGGCCGGAGATCTTCGGGGACATCCCGAACTTCACCGACACGCAGCCGACGGTGCAGCTCAGCGAATTTGCGGCATCTGAAGTGAGAGGGTGATGATCGACATCATCAAGCAGATCCAGGCTTCCAATCCGGGACTCGGCACGACGATCATCGTGCTGCGTGCCGATTCGCGGGCGCTGGCCGATCCGGCGACGCTGACGCCCGAGGCGAAGGCGTGGATCGACGCGAACGCGCCCGACGCGCGCCTCTCGCAGGAGACGGTGCTTCTCGCACCCTATCCCGGTGGGATGCCGACGGAGCGCACGGTCACGGTGCTCGCATTCTCCGATGCGCGCCACTTGGCCGCCTTTGCGACGGCCTGGACCGGCGATCCGACGCTTGATGACGACGAGGAAGCCGCCTGATCGCGGTGGGGGCCGCGCCCGCCTGAAGGGCAGGGGCGGCCCGCTTGTAAGAGTACCCGGGCGACAGCGCCGCGCAGCGTTCAGGCCGCCTCGATGATCCGGGCGGCGGCCGTCATCATGTCCTTCATCGCCGCGTTTGCGGCCTGATAGGCCGGGGTGCCGACGTCCCAGTTGTTTTGGGCCAGGGCCTTCACCATCCGCTCGGCCTCGGCGTGGGCGGTCGCCTCGGCCTTCAGGAAGGCCTCTGCCGCGTTCCGACGGGCCGGATCGGAGGTCAGACCTTCCACCGCCTGCCGGGCGGCCCGGCCCCGCAGGATCGCCGCGGCCGGATCGGCGGGCGCCGCACCGAGCAGGATCGTCGCGAGCCCGCGCTTCCACAGGCCGAGATCGGCCGGCAGGCGCACCAGTTCGTAGAGATCGAGCCCGCTCGAATCCGCCAGAGCCGTCTGGGCCAGCGTCTCTGCCTTCACGAGGCGCTTGGTGATGGCCTCGATCTCGGTGCGGGTCTTGGCTGCCTTGGCGGCGATGCTTTGCACGCTGCTCGAAATCTCCGCCGTCGCGCTGCTCTGCTGCGTGATGGCCGCCGCGAGGGCCGCATTCATCTCGCTGGTGCGGGCGATCCGCTCGGCCGCGCTCTCGACGCGGGTGCCGAGGCTGTCGACCACGCTGCTGCCGGTGGAGACCGCGCCGCGGCTCTCCTCGACGGCACGGGCAATCTGGCTCATTTCACCCTGGAGGGTGTTGAGCCACGTACGGATCTGCTCGGTCGAGCGCGCGGTCTGGCCCGAGAGCGACTTCACTTCGGCCGCCACCACCGAGAAGCCGCGCCCTGCTTCACCGGCGCGCGCCGCCTCGATCGTGGCGTTGAGCGCGAGCAGATTGGTCTGGCTCGAGATCGTGGCGATGGTGCCCGCCATGGTGCCGATCTCGGCAATGGCGTTCTGGAGAAGCTGAAGGCGCTCGTCGATCTGGTGCGTGCGGTCGCGGATCGCGTCCATGGCCGAGCGGGCGTTGCCGACATCGGACATGCAGGCCGTCATTGCTTGGCGCGCCTCAGCGGCGCTGGAGCCGGCGGCCTCCGAGGTCTCGGCGACCTCGGCAATCGAGGCACCCATCTCTTCGATCGCGCTCGCGATGGTTTGCGTCGATTGCGCGACTTCGCCCACGTCGTAGGTGGTCCAGCCGATATTGATCGCCCCTTCCGAGGCTTCCCTGGCGACGGCGGCGACGTTGGCCCGTTCGGCACGCAGGTCATTGCGCCGTACCCGCTCAAGGTCGCTCAGGGCGGCACCCACCGCGTTACCCGGTACGGCGGTCTCGTCGAAGCCGGCACGATTGGCGAGGCGCTGAATCGCCGCGACCAGACGCGCGTCGTCGGAAGGGCCGGCGGTCGGGATCTCGGGTGAAACAGATGCGGACGATGCGGCAGTACGGCCGAGCTTGAGAGACAGCATGGCGTCAGAGGCCCCCCGATTACTTTTCTTGCCACTTATTATGGAAAGACCTGCCCAGATCGGTTTCGCTCGTCGGCAGCCGCACATCTACCGGTTGAGCGAGGTTGGGCGCAGCACTCTCTACGATGACGGTGCTGATGATTACCCATGGCTAGTTAACGTTGGATTTAAGTGATCTAGAGGGTGCCTATAAGGTGTTGATAAGAAGCATCAAATGATGAATTGCGTCAATTTAGGCTCCATGGGGGTTGCGATTTCTTGCATCTGATGCCGGCGCGGTCGTGTGCAGATGCAGCAAAATTTTGCATCGCAAAATCGTTATGCTCAGTCTCAGCATATCTGGACAACGGCGGGGGTGGCGCCTAACTTAGGCGGCACAATGCTCATTTTGAGCATAAAGGAGACCGCGATGTCCGAGGCAGGATCCGCCCTTCGCGAGCCGGCCGAACGGGCCTTCCCGCTGCCCCACATCTACGAGCGCGTCAGCCGTCATGTGCCCGCGATCGAGTGGCCGGCGCTGGCTCCCGATGTCGAAGCCATCCTGCGCTTGAAACGCGAGCGCAACGCGGTGGTTCTGGCGCACAATTACCAAGCGCCGGAGATCTTCCACACCGTGGCGGACATCGTCGGCGACAGTCTGGCGCTGGCGCGTGAGGCGGCGCGGGTCGATGCGGACGTCATCGTGCTGGCCGGCGTCCACTTCATGGCCGAGACCGCCAAGCTCCTGAACCCCGGCAAGACCGTGCTGATGCCGGATATGGCCGCCGGCTGCTCGCTCGCCGATTCGATCACTGCGGCCGACGTGCGGGCCCTGCGCGCCAAGTATCCGGGCGTGCCGGTCGTGACCTACGTCAACACCTCCGCTGCGGTGAAGGCGGAGTCGGACGTGTGCTGCACCTCCGGCAACGCCGCCGACGTGGTGCGCGCCCTCGGGGTGCCGCGGGTTCTGATGATCCCGGACGAGTTCCTGGCCCAAAACGTCCAGAAGCAGGTGCCCGAGGTCGAGCTGCTGACCTGGGCCGGACATTGCGAGGTGCATGAGCGCTTCACCCCGGCCGACATCGCCGATGTGCGCGAAAGCTATCCCGGCATCACCGTGATCGCCCATCCGGAATGCCCGCCGGACGTGGTCGAGGCCTCGGACTTCTCCGGCTCGACGGCGATGATGATGAACTACGTCACCGAGAAGCGACCGTCCCAGGTCGTGCTTGTGACCGAGTGCTCGATGGCCGACAACATCGCGGTGGCCAACCCCGACATCGAGTTCATCAAGCCCTGCAATCTCTGCCCGCACATGAAGCGGATCACTTTGCGCAACATCCGTGAGGCGCTGGAGACGATGACGCACGAGATCACCGTCGAGGAAGGACTGGCCGAGCGAGCGCGCCTCGCCGTCGAGCGGATGCTCGCGGTCAAGCCGACCCAGACCGTCTCACCGCGGCAGGCCGCCTGATGAGCGTCTTCGCCCGGAGTCCTGCCGACCGGGTGGTCGTGGTCGGCGCCGGGGTGGCCGGGCTCGCCACGGCCCTGCGGCTCGCGCCCCGCCCCGTCACCCTCATCACGGCCTCACCCCTCGGGGCCGGCACCGCCACGGGTTGGGCACAGGGCGGCATCGCCGCCGCGATGGGCGCGGACGATGCGCCCTCGCTCCACGCGGACGACACGCTCGCCGCGGGTGCCGGCCTGACCGAGCCGGCGGTTGCCCTGCGCGTCGCCGAGGCGGGACCGGGCCTGATCGATTGGCTCGTCGCCCTCGGCACCGGCTTCGACCGGGAGGCGGACGGCGCCCTGGCGCTCGGGCTGGAGGCCGCCCATAGCCGCCGCCGGATCGTGCGGGCGCGGGGGGATTCCACCGGCCGTACCGTGCTCGATGCGCTGGTCCGCGCCGTCCAGGCGACACCTTCGATCGAAGTCCTCGTCGCCGGACTGCACGGCCTGATGCAGGATGCCGACGGCCGGGTCTGCGGTGTCGTGTGTGAGCGCGACGGCGCGGCCTTCCGCTTGCCCGCCCGCGCCGTTGTGCTCGCGACCGGCGGCACCGGTGCGCTCTATGCCTCGACCACGAACCCGCGGGGCGCCCTCGGGCGGGGGCTTCTCGTCGCCGCGCGTGCGGGAGCCGCGTTGCGCGACCTCGAATTCGTGCAGTTCCACCCGACCGCCATCGCCGCCGGCCGCGATCCGATGCCGCTCGCGACCGAGGCGCTCCGCGGCGAAGGCGCGGTGCTGATCGATGAGGACGGCGCGCCCGTGATGGCGGGGATCGAGGGTGGTGATCTCGCCCCCCGCGACGTCGTGGCCCGAGGCATCTTCCAGGCGCTCGGCCGCGGCCGCACGGTCTATCTCGATACCCGCGGCCCGCTCGGCGCCCGCATGCCGCAGCGCTTCCCGACGGTTTTCGCGCTCTGCGCCGAGGCCGGCATCGATCCGGCGGTCCAACCGATCCCGGTCCGCCCGGCGGCGCACTACCACATGGGCGGCATCCTCGTGGACGCCGCCGGCCGCAGCACCGTGCCGGGCCTCTGGGCGTGCGGCGAGGTGTCCTCGACCGGTCTGCACGGCGCCAATCGGCTTGCCAGCAACTCGCTTCTCGAAGCGCTGGCCTTCGCGCCACGCATCGCCGAGTCGATCGATGCTGCCTCGGCCCTGGTCAGCACGGATCGCCCGGTGCCGCTGCCGGCGATCCCGCCGCAGGATGCCTCAGCGCTCGCCGAGGTTCGCGGCATCATGGAACGCTGCGTCGGCGTGGTGCGCGACGAGGCCGGCCTGTCCCAGGCCATTGCCCGTCTCGCCGATTTGTCCGAGCGCGGCAGCGACGCGGCCGCCACGGGCCTGATGATCGCCCGCTCCGCCCTCGATAGGTGCGAAAGCCGCGGCGCCCACTGGCGCAGCGATCATCCCGGCCAGCTCCCGGCCCGGCACTCCGTGTTCACGCCCGCCGCAGCCGACGCCCCGTGTGCGGTTCAGGAACTCACCGATGCCTGACGACGTCCTACTGCCGCTGCCGCGCCTTCTCGTGGAGCCCGTGGTACGGGCGGCCCTTCTCGAAGACCTCGGTCGGGCGGGCGACATCACCACGGATGCCATCGTGCCCGCGGGCGAGCGCATGGAGGCGGTCATCGCCTCTCGTCAGGACGGGGTGATCGCCGGCACCGACGCCGCCGCCATCGCGTTCGAGTTGATCGATCCGAGCCTGACGGTTTCGGTCGAGCGGCCCGACGGATCCCGCGTCGCGCCGGGCGATACCGTGATCCGTCTCTCCGGCCCGGCGCGCGCCGTGCTCACCGCCGAGCGCGTCGCCCTCAACCTGCTCTGCCGGCTGAGCGGGGTCGCCACGGCAACGGCCTCGCTGGTCGAGGCGGCGCGGCCGCACGGCAAGGCGCGGATCGTCTGCACCCGTAAGACCACGCCGGGCCTGCGGGCGCTGGAGAAGCACGCGGTCCGCGCTGGCGGCGGCTCGAACCACCGCTTCGGCCTCGACGACGCGGTGCTGATCAAGGACAACCACGTCGCCGTCGCGGGCGGCATCATTCCCGCCATCGAGCGGGCACGCGCGCGAACCGGTCACCTCGTCAAGATCGAGGTCGAGGTCGACACGCTGGCCCAGCTCGAAGAGGCACTCTCGGTCGGCGCCGACGCGGTGCTCCTCGACAACATGAGCCCCGATACGTTGCGGCAGGCGGTGGCGATGGTCGACGGACGTGCCGTGACCGAGGCCTCGGGCCGAATCAATCGAGAGACCGTCGGCGCCGTGGCCGCGTCGGGTGTCGATCTGATCTCGGTCGGCTGGATCACCCACAGCTCGGCGATCATCGATTTGGGGCTCGACGCGGCGTAGCCCTGAGCACGCCGGGACCATCCGTCCGCATCCGGCGCCGCCGGAACGTCTGACCGATGCGCGTCACCGTTTCCGCTTCGACGGTTTGGAGGAGCGCTCGCGCAAGGTTCCGGCCACAAACGATAATCCTTGCCCGCACGGCCGAGCTGCCACAGTGTGGCCACACGGTCACGAGGCTGGCCGAAGCGGTGCTGCACTGCAAATCAAGCTTGGCTTTAAACCGGGAGCGTTTACGCCTTGGCGAGGGTCCGCACGGCATCGTGCGGCGGTTCTTCCACCGCGTCCCCTGTTCTTCGCCTGCCCCGAGAGGCCCTGATGCGCCGTTTCGTCGTTGCCCTGGGCGGGCTTGCCTGCGCGACGTTCGCGCTGGCAAGCCCTGCCGCAGCCTATGAGATTGACCCGCTCACGCGTCAGCCGCTGACCGAGGTTCTGACGGTGCGCGTGCGCCCGCAGAACACGTTGCCGACCGCCAACGCGGCTCTGCCGGCGGATATCCCGGGCGCGCCCGCCGACCCGCTTGCGTCGACCGTGCCGCAGATGACCGCGATTCCGCGCGATACGGTTCCCTACTCCGGACCCTACGCCCCCGGCACTATCGTCGTCTCGACCACCGAGCGCCGGCTCTACCTCATCCAGCCCGGCGGCGAGGCCCTGCGCTACGGCGTCGGCGTCGGCCGTCCCGGCTTCACCTGGGGCGGCACGCAGACCGTCACGATGAAGCGCGAATGGCCGGATTGGCGCCCGCCGTCGGAGATGCTGCGCCGCCGTCCCGACCTGCCGCGCTACATGAAGGGCGGCATCGAGAATCCGCTCGGCGCGCGCGCCATGTATCTCGGCAACACGATCTACCGCATCCACGGCTCCAACGAGCCGGAGACGATCGGCACGGCGGTGTCCTCCGGCTGCATCCGCATGACCAACGAGGATGTGACGGATCTCTACAGCCGCGTGAAGGTCGGCGCCCGGGTCGTCGTCCAGCGCTGATCGTTCATCCGAGATGTAAATGAGAAAGGGCCGGCAGCGATGCCGGCCCTTTTCGTTTGGTCGTGGTCCAAGTTGATCTTGGTCCGAGAGAGCGACGCGTCAGCCGATCAGCAGCAGATCCAGTACGACCGCGGCGATGCCGCCCGCCACAGCCAAGCCGAGGATGACGATGCTGCTGAGCTGATCGACGGAATTCACGTCCTGACCGACGCGGTGTTGGAACTCATTTGCTGACACAAGCGACCTCCGTTGAAATCTCGCACGCCAACGGGTGGGGCGGGGGATGGTTCAATGCCGGACCGTCGCAGGTGGACCCGAAGCCACGTGAATCGCCGGCGCGGAACCTCCCCCCGTAATGCCGGTTGGCTCCCCTCAACAGGGAGGCCAACCATGGTCGATGCCAGCCAGATACGCGAGCACGCCACCGTCGTCGGTTCCGATGGTGGACATGTCGGCACGGTGGATCACGTCGGAAAAGGTGAGATCAAGCTGACGAAGAGCGACGCCGACGCGGGCGGGCTTCATCACTACATCCCCCCTCGATCTCGTGATCGCCGTCGAGGGCGATCAGGTCCGCCTCGATCGGAGTGCGGACGAAGTGAAGAAGGAGTGGAGCACGTCGGGCGCTGCGTAAGCGAACGTCATGCACCCGGCTTGCGATTCGAGCGTCCGAATCAATCGACCGCCCCGTCTCGGCACGGAGCTCGGCCTCACCACACGCCGATAGCCGACGCCGCCTTCATGGAGAGAATCTTGACTGCACAGAATGATCGGCCGAAATCAGAATCCGAGCCGAAGCCGATCGGTGATCCGCCCCCCGCTCCGCAGCCGCCGGCCGGAGATCCCCCGCCGCATCGGCCGGATGCGATCCCCGACGAGGATCTCGACCAGGTTGAGGAGCAGCCGAGCTGATGCGTTTCGCGGGCCGTCTTCAAGCGCGGCCCGCGTCACATCCGACGATCTCCGTGCGTTCTCAGTGGCAGCCGCAACCGCCGCTTCCGCAACCCCCGCCGCCATGGCTCGTTTTCGCGGGTGCGTTGGTCACGCGGTCCCTGGTAAGACCGCGCTCCTCCAACTCGCGCAGATAGGTCGACCAGCGATTCCGGTACTCGCGGCCGAGATCGAACAGGTAGTCCCACCCGTAAATACCCGTATCGTGCATATCGTCGAAGAACAGCTTCACGGCGTAGTTGCCGATGGGCTCGACGGAGAGGATTGCGACATCGCGCTTGCCGCCCAGCACCTTGCGTTCGGCCGGAGAATGGCCTTGAACCTCCGCTGAGGGGACTCGACACGCGCAAGTATTCGGCGGGCAGCTCGAAGCGACCGCCGCCATCGAACGCGACAGTCAGAATGCGCTTGTCTCCGGACAGGCGGATCTCGGTGGGCCAGCGCTCACTCATGACGGTCGTTCCACGCTCTCATGCCGGCGTTGCGCTCCCGCGCTTGCCGGATAATGCCACCGCCCTCATATGGATGGCGATGTTGGATCTGTCAGCCGACAAAACCACCCATGCCGGCACCGAGTCGAGTTCAGAGGCGCGTATGTGGGGCCCCGCCGACGATATCCTCGCGCCGGTCCGGCCGGCGCCGCTGATCGACCCGTTCCAGCGGGCGATCACCTATCTCCGCATCTCGGTGACGGATCGTTGCGACTTCCGCTGTGCCTATTGCATGTCGGAAGACATGCAGTTCCTGCCCAAGCGCGATCTGTTGACGCTGGAAGAACTCGATCGGCTCTGCGGCGTGTTCATCGATCGCGGTGTGCGCAAGCTGCGGATCACCGGCGGCGAGCCGCTGGTGCGCCGTGACATCATGCATCTGTTCCGCCGGCTCTCCCGCCACCTGAAGAGCGGCACCCTCGACGAACTGACGCTGACGACCAACGGCTCCCAGCTTGCCCGCTTCGCGCCCGAATTGGCCGAACTCGGCGTGCGCCGGATCAACGTGTCGCTCGACACGCTGGACCCCGACAAGTTCCGGGCGATCACCCGGCGCGGCGACCTGTCGGTGGTGCTGGCGGGGATCGAGGCGGCGCGCGCCGCCGGGATCAAGGTCAAGATCAACGCTGTGGCGCTCAAGGGCGTCAACGAGGACGAGATCGCCGACATGATTGCCTGGGCCCACGGGCTCGGCATGGACATGACGCTGATCGAGGTCATGCCGCTCGGCGAGATCGAAGGCGACCGGACCGACCAGTTCCTGCCGCTGTCGATCGCCCGCGAGCGCCTGGAGCAACGCTTCACGCTGACCCCGCTGCCCGACCGCACCGGTGGCCCGGCGCGTTACGTGCGGATCGAGGAGACCGGCGGACGGCTCGGTTTCATCACGCCGCTGACGCATAACTTCTGCGAGAGCTGCAACCGGGTCCGTCTGACCTGCACCGGCAAGCTCTACATGTGCCTCGGCCAGGAGGACGCGGCCGATCTGCGCGCGGCGCTGCGCGCCTCGCCCGACGACGCGCTCGTGATGCAAGCCGTCGTGGAGGCGATCTCCCGCAAGCCCAAGGGCCACGACTTCGTCATCGAGCGCGCCCGCCCGGCGGCCGTGCCGCGGCACATGAGCGTGACCGGGGGCTGACGCTCTTCAGCCCGCGATCGGGACCAGCGTGTCTCGAATCTCACGGTTCGCGAGCCAGTTCTGGACGCGTTCGCAATGCGTGGCGATCTTCGGCGTGTGCGCGTAGATCGCCAGCGATCCCTCGACCATCGCCCGCAGCTCGATGCAGCGGGCGGCATCCACGAGGAAGTTCAGGCCGCCGAGCGGCGGCTTGAAGGTCGTGCTGCCGGGGACGCCGAGCCGTGCCGCGATCTCCGGATAGACCGGCCAGATGCTCCCGCTGAGCGGATCGGGCAGGTAATCCTCGCAGGCCGCCGTTCGCGCCGGAATCTCGGCACGGTGAAGCGCGTCGCGGGCCAGATCCGCCAGCACGAACAGCTTCGGGTGATTGATCGTGTGCATGAAGCAGCCGCGGCGCATCCACCCGGCGAACAGGCGGTCGAGGTTGCACCCGTGCGCGTGGCTCATCGCCAGCAGGGCGTCCCGATTGGGAAACCAGCCGTCGAGATAGCCGACGCGCGAAAAGACCTCGGCCCGGAACAGTGAGACGATCGCGTCGGCCGAGAAGCCGCGGGCGAAGCCGTAGACGATCAGCGCCGAGTGGTAGTCGCCCATCGGCGAGCCGAACAGGCCGCCCTTATGGGCGATGTAGACGATATCCGGGTGGAAGGCCGGGAAGACGATCGTCGGCACGGGCACGACGAGCCGGGCGGTCTCGAAGATCCGCTCGGGCGTCACCTCGCCGAACGGGCCGGCCTCGAACGGGAAGCACACGGTCAGGTCGGCGTCCCGAACCGCTTCGAGCAGCCGCGCGGGACTTGAATCGAACTGCGAGAACGTCGCCGGCTCTACCGACGCGATCTCAGCATCCGGCGCAAGGAACCCCAAGCACCCTACAAGGACGGCGACTTGGCAGTTGTTGCCGACGACGACGATTCGCCTAGCCACGGCCGCGTGCCTCCGGCTGCCAGCAATTCCTCGTCGCAGACCACGGCGGCCTGCCGGGCGAACTCATGGCGCGCCTCGTGCAGGCTGCGGCTCGAGGCGGGCAGGGCGTCCTGGTCCCCGCCCTCGGTGAGATGGCGGAAGAAGACCCGCATGACATGATCGACACCGTCCTTGCTGACGGACCTGAGATCGCTCTCGAGATAGCGGAAGGCGCCCTCGGGCGAGGTGATGATCTCGTAGGAGGGGAAGTACAGCGTATCGTCGCGCGTGTCGGCGAGACGCTGGGCGGCGACCCGGAGCACCGCCTTGCTGTGCACGGTCGATTGCAGCACGTGGCGCCCTTCATAGGTCGCGACAAGCGGCACCGGCGAGACCGTCAGGATCAGGCGCGCCCGCGGATTGACCGCCTTCAGGGCATCGGCAAAGGCGGCGAGGTCCGCGATCACCTCCTCGACCGGCTGGTTCCTGAAGGCGTAGGCCTCCGGATCGAAGGTGCCGGCGGCGACGCCCGGACAGAGCGGAAAAGGCCGCCCCGTCGGCCGTCGCTTGCCAGCCTTCGGTGAGGCCGAGGGTGAAGACGAAGACGTCGAGGCTTTCGAAGAGCCGGCGCACCTGCGCGAAATGCTCTTGCCGCTCCGCTTCGATCGCTTCGGGGCTGACGAAGCCCGCGGGCTCGATGCGCGGCCGGAACGGGTCGGCGAAGCGTCCGTCCGGTCTTTCCCAGGCTGCATCGGCGGGGGTGAAGCGGCCATAGGCTCGCTCGATGAGCTGCAGGAGCTGGCGTGCGGTGTAGACGTTGCCGTAGCGCGCCGAGAACAGGCGGTAGCCGCGGGCGCGAGCCTCGTCCGGCGTGACGCCTTCGGGCGCGTCTTCCGTGACGAGATAATGGTAGCCGCTCGCCTGGAGTCTGTCGGCGATGTGCTGGGCAAAGCAGCTACCCGCCGTGGCGATTCGGGTCTGCCGCGTCAGCCGAAACCCATCCGGTACCGGCGGGCCGGCCATCGGGTCGAGGGCGAACAGCGGCAGCGAGCCGACGGAGCGATCCCAGAAGGCGTGGTCGGCAAGACCGGAATAGGGGTTTAGGGTGCGGTCTTGCATCGGCAGCCGGACCCTAGCCAACCGGCTCCGCAGCGGCAACGCCATCACTCGAGCCGAATCCGTTCGGATTGCCTTAGGCCGGCGTTCCGTTCGCCGGAAAGTGTCCAGGCGCTGCTGCGCTTTGCATTTTGAATGTCGTGCGCGCGGGGCTAGAGCACGCCCTTGGACGATCGGATACCGGAGACACCAATCCCATGGCGAAAGTCGCGTTCCTGGGCCTCGGCGTGATGGGCTCGCCGATGGCGGGGCACCTTGCGAAGAAGGGCCACGACGTCACCGTCTTCAACCGCACCGGAGCCAAGGCTGAGGCGTG
The DNA here is from genome assembly GCA_900234795.1 of Methylorubrum extorquens. Classification (NCBI taxonomy): domain Bacteria; kingdom Pseudomonadati; phylum Pseudomonadota; class Alphaproteobacteria; order Hyphomicrobiales; family Methylobacteriaceae; genus Methylorubrum; species Methylorubrum extorquens. The sequence continues at coordinate 2,912,299 of LT962688.1, read as the reverse complement.
GGTCGCCGCCAATGGAGGCCAAGCCGCCGCAAGGCCCCGCGAGGCGGCGGCCGGATGCGCCATCGTCTTCGCCTGCGTCGGCAATGACGACGATTTGCGCTCGGTGGTGCTCGGCGCGGACGGTGCCTTTGCCGGCATGGAGAAGGGCGCGATCTTCGTCGATCACACAACCGCCTCGGCCGAGGTCGCCCGCGAACTGTCCGCGGCGGCGGACGCGGCCGGGCTTCGCTTCATCGACGCCCCGGTCTCCGGCGGTCAGGCCGGCGCGGAGAACGGCGTGCTCACCGTCATGTGCGGCGGCGAGGAGGCGACCTACGCCGAGGCCGAGCCGGTCATCATGGCCTACGCCAAGTCCTGTCGTCTGCTCGGGCCTTCCGGATCGGGCCAGCTCACCAAGATGGTCAACCAGATCGCCATTGCCGGGGCGGTGCAGGGCCTCTCGGAGGCGATCCACTTCGGCAAGCGCGCCGGCCTCGACATTGAGGCCGTGCTCGACGTGATCTCTAAGGGCGCGGCCGGCTCCTGGCAGATGGAGAATCGCGGCCGGACCATGAACGCGGACAAATTCGACTTCGGCTTTGCGGTCGAGTGGATGCGCAAGGATCTCGGCATCCTGCTCGCCGAGTCGCGCCGCAACGGCGCCCGGCTGCCGGTGACGGCGCTGGTCGATCAGTTCTACGCCGAGGTGGAGGCCATGGGCGGCAAGCGCTGGGACACCTCGTCCCTCATCGCCCGGCTGGAGCGCTAAGCCGGGCCTCGACCAGGGACCACGCTGCTTCCGGCGTGGTCCAGTGCCAATCCTCGCCCATCTGGTGGCGGAACCACGTGAACTGGCGCTTGGCGTAGCGGCGGGTGTCGCCCTGGCCGCGCTGGATCGCTTCCTCGCGGGAGATCGTCCCGTCGAGATAGGCGATCAACCCCGGCACGCCGTGGGCGCGCATCACCGGTAGCAGCGGATCGAGACGTCGCTCGCGGAGCGCGGCGACCTCGTCCAGCGCGCCTTGCTCCATCATCGTCACGAAGCGCGCGTCGATGCGCTGGCGCAGGGCCTCGCGCTCGGTGGCGAGGAAGAGCTTCAGCAGCGGCTTTCCGGCGAGCGGTCCCGGCACACGCGCCTCGTGAAACGAGCCGATGGAGCGGCCGGTCGCCGCGTGAATCTCGAGCGCTCGCATCACGCGCATCCGGTCCGAGGGCCGCAGCCGCTCGGCGCTCTCGGGATCACGCAAAGCGAGCGCGGCGTGAAGCGTTTCGGTCGGCTGTCCGTCCGCCTCCGCTCGGATCTGCTGCCGGATGGCGTCGGGCACCTCCGGCAGATCCGAGATGCCCTCGTCGAGGCTACGGAAATAGAGGCCGGTGCCGCCGACGAAGACCGGCGGGGTTCCCGCATCCATCTCCGAAAGGAGCGCGGCCGCCTGCCGTTGGAAGTGCCCGACGGAGAAGTTCACCGCCCCGTCGATGCTGCCGTAAAGGCGATGGGGGGCCAGCTCTTCCTCCTCGGCGGTGGGCCGCGCCGAGAGCACGCGAAGGTCGGCGTAGACCTGCATCGAATCGGTATTGATCACCGTACCGCCGAAGGCGCGCGCGATTCGTAACCCCAGCGCCGACTTGCCCGAGGCGGTGGGCCCTGCAATGAGGATGGCGGCCGGGCGCCCTGTTTCCTGCCCGTCCGGACTCCGCACGGCACATCTCCATGACCCTCGTCGCGACGCTGATAGCAAACCCGGCTCGGCCCGCCATCACCGATGCAGTGCTCGCCGAGGCGCGCCGCGTGGCGCGGACAGAGCATCAACCGCGAACGCTCCACGGTGAGGTCGCGGCCGAGCTTCTGGTGCCGGGCGCGCCCGACGAAGCGCCTGCGCTTACGGAGGCCCTGCGCGCAGCGTTCGGGTCCGAGCCGATCGACGTGGCCGTGCTCCCCCACGATCAGCACCGCCGCAAGCGGCTGTTTCTCGCCGACATGGATTCGACCATGATCGAGCAGGAATGCATCGACGAACTCGCCGATGTCGTCGGCATCAAGGATCAGGTGGCGGCGATCACCGAGCGGGCCATGCGCGGCGAGGTCGCCTTCGAGCCGGCCCTGCGCGAGCGGGTGGGACTGCTGAAAGGCCTCTCCGTCGGCGTGACCGATGGTCTGATCCGCGACGCCATCCGCCTCACGCCGGGCGGCGGCACCCTCGTTGCCACGATGCGGGCGCACGGCGCCTTTACCTGCCTCGTCTCGGGCGGCTTTACCCTGTTCACCGGCCCCATCGGCACCTGTCTCGGTTTCGATGAAACCCGCGCCAACCGCCTCGATGTAGCGGACGGACACCTGACGGGACGGGTGATCGAGCCGATCGTCGGCGCGGAGGCCAAGCGTGCGAGCCTCATCGAGTTGCGCGAGCGGCTGGGCCTGAGCCCTGCGGAGACGATTGCTGTCGGTGACGGGGCGAACGACCTGCCGATGCTCGGTGAGGCCGGGCTCGGTGTCGCCTTCCGCGCCAAACCGAAGGTGGCGCAGGCGGCGCAGGTGCGAATCGAACACGGCGACCTGACCGCGCTGCTCTACCTGCAGGGTTTCTCGGCGGCGGAGTTCGTCGCTTAGTCTTTTCCGGCCACGGCCCGAAGTTTCGGGCCGCAAACCGACTGCGTGCCATCCCCTCTCCCCCGGTTCGGGAACAGGGGACGGCAACACCGTCGATCGGGTCGCCGCTTACTCCAACCCGATCGCCACGAAGCGCACGTCGCCGCTCGCGCTGGCCACCAGCAGCAGGACCGACTTGCGGCCCTCCTTCTTGAGCGCCTCGACGCGCTTCGTCACGTCGGCCGGGTTCGAGATCGCCTCCTGGCCGACCTCGACGATGACCTCGCCCGGCTGGATGCGCTTGTCGGCGGCGGTCGAGTTGGGATCGACCTTGGTGACGACCACGCCGGTCTTGACGCTTTCCTTGATGCCGTAGCGGCGCCGCACCTCGTCGTTGAGGCCGGAGAGGTTGAGGCCGAGGACCTGGCGATTGACCGATTCCGCCTCCGGCTGCTTCAGGTTGGCGACCTGAGTCTTCTCGCCGTCCTCAAGGCGACCGAGCACGACGGATTTCGTCTGCTCCTCGCCCTTGCGTACGACCTGGACGTCCACGGACTTGCCCACCGGGGTCGCGGCCACGATGCGCGGCAACTCGCTGGAGGATTTCACCGGCACACCATTGAACTTGACGATGACGTCGCCGACCTCGAGCCCCGCGGTCTTGGCCGGGCCCTTCTCATCGACGCCGGCCACCAGCGCACCCTTGGCGCCGCCCTTCAGGCCGAGCGCCTCGGCGGTGGCCTCATCGACGTTCTGGATGCGCACGCCGATCCAGCCGCGGCGGACCTCGCCGAACTGGCGGAGCTGATCGACGACCTGACCGGCGGTTGCCGACGGCACCGCGAAGCCGATGCCCACCGAACCGCCCGAAGGCGAAAGGATCGCGGTGTTGATACCGATCACCTCGCCGTCCATGTTGAACAGCGGACCGCCGGAATTGCCCTTGTTGATGGCCGCGTCGGTCTGGATGTAGTTGTCGTAGGGTCCGGACTCGATGTTGCGGCCCCGCGCCGAGACGATGCCGGCGGAGACCGAGCCGCCGAGGCCGAACGGGTTGCCGATCGCCATCACCCAGTCGCCCGGGCGCATCTTGTCGGAATCGCCGAAGGGCACGGCCTTGAGGGGGCGCTCGGCGGTCGGCTTCACCCGAAGCAGGGCGAGGTCGATCTTCGAATCCTTGCCGATGATCTCCGCCTTCAGCTTGGTGCCGTCGCTCAGGATGACCTGAATGTCGTTGGCGTCGCCGATGACGTGGTTGTTCGTCACCACGATGCCCGAGGCGTCGATGATGAAGCCGGAGCCGAGCGAGTTCGACTTGCGCGTCGGTCCGCGCGGGCTTTCGTCGTCACCCTTCGGCGCGCCCTGGCCGCGCCGCTTGAAGAACTCCTCGAAGAGATCCTCGAACGGGGTGCCCTGCGGCAGTTGCGGCATGGTCCGGCCGCCGCGGTTGCTGGCTTCGACCGTGGTCGAGGCCGAGATGTTCACCACCGCATCGGTCACCTTGTCGGCGAGATCGGCGAGCGATTCCGGGCCACGGGCGAAGGCGGGGAGCGGCAGTGCGGTGACCGTGACGGTGACGCCCAGCACCGCAGCGGCCAGGGCCGATGAGGCGCGCCGGGCGAACGACGGCGTTCGACCCCGGACGGCGTTCGCGGCGAGTCTCATGGACGGTTCCTCAAGCTCAAAGAGTGCCTGTTTCAGGCCGACTTATAGATTCAGCGGCCGGCACCCCGATCAAGGGTGCCGGCCGCGATGGTCGTATCGGTCGCAGATCGCTCAGCGCGCGGAGCCCGAAGCCGTCGGCTCGGCGTCGTTGCGGGCACCCTGCGGACGGCGTCCCTGCGGATCGTTGAAGAAGCGGAAGAAGTCCGAGTTCGGACTCACCACGAGCCGGGTGTCCTGCCCCTTCAGCGCCTGCTCGTAAGCCTGCATCGAGCGATAGAAGGCGAAGAAGTTGGCATCCTGGCTGAACGCCTCGGCAAGGATGCGGTTTCGCTCCGCGTCGCCCTCACCGCGCAGCTCTTCCTGCTTCTGATTGGCCTCGGCCAGGATCACGACGACGTCGCGGTCGGCCTTGGCGCGGATCAGCGTCGCCGCCTGATCGCCGTTGGCACGAATGTCGGTCGCCTCCTTCTTCCGCTCCGACGTCATGCGGTCATAGACCGCTTGGCTGTTCTTGGCGGGAAGGTCGACACGGGTCATGCGCAGATCGACGATCTCGATGCCCAGACTCTTGGCCTGCTTGTTCACGTCCTCCTGAATCGTGTTCATCAGGTCGGCACGCTCGGTCCGCACGATGGCGTCGCGGCTGGTGCGTGCCAGAACGTTGCGGAGGGCCGAGTTGGTGAAGCTCGCCAGACGCTGGTTGGCCAGGGCGATCGTCCCCGCCGCCTGGTAGAACTTAAGCGGATCGATGATCCGATAGCGGGCGAAGGCATCCACTTCGAGGTTTTGCCGGTCGGCGGTGAGCAGGGTCTGAACCGGAAGGTCGAGGTCCAGCACCCGCTTGTCGAACAGCACGACGCTGTCGGTGAACGGCACCTTGAAGTAGAGGCCGGGCTTGTTCTGGCCCACGGGGTTCAGCACGTCGCGCACACGGCCGAGCTGAAGCACGAGCGCCTGCTGCATCTGCCCTACGGTGAAAACGGAGGCGTAGAGGCCGATCGCGGCGACCGCCGCGAGGATGACCAGGCCGGTCCGAATGGCTGGATTGTTCATCGGCCCGTCGCTCCGTTCGTCTGCGTCCGCCCATTCTCCATCAGAGGCAGCACCGGCAGCACGCCCGCGGCGTTGGCACCGGCCACGCCACCGTTCTGATCGATGATCACCTTGTTCACGGAGCCGAGCACGCGCTCCATCGTCTCGAGGAAGATCCGCTCGCGGATGACCTCGGGCGCGACCTTGTAGGAGTCGTAGACCTGACGGAAGCGGGACGCCTGACCGGTCGCCTCGGAGGTGGCCTGGGACTTGTAGGCCTCGGCCGCTTGCATGACCTTGCTGGCATTGCCTCGGGCTTCCGGCGTCACGCGGCTGGCATAGGTCTCGGCCTCGTTACGCACCTGCTGGGCATATTGCTGCGCCGCGTTCACGTCGATAAAGGCGGGCCGCACCTCCGGGGAAGGGGTGACGCTGGTGAGCTGCACGACCTCGATCCGCACGCCCGCGCCATACTCGTCCAGAGCGCTCTGGACGATCTCCTTGACCTCCTGAGAGATGCTGGATTGCTCGTTGGTCAGGATCGCCTGGATGTTGCGGCGGCCGATCACCTCACGCATCGCGCTCTCGGCGATGGCCTTGATCGTCCCGTCCGGGTTGGCGAGGTTGAAGACGTAGTCCTCCGCCTTGAGCGGGTTGACGCGCCACTGCACCTCGAAATCGATGTCGACGATGTTCTCGTCGCCGGTGAGCATCAGGCTCTCTTCCGGCACGTCGCGCTGACGCGTCGTGTTGCCGGCAGCCATGTAGCCGATCGGAATCGAGTTCACGATGCCGACGTTGGGCTTCTGCACCGAGCCGATCGGGTAGGGGAAGTTGTAGCGCAGGCCTTCACCGGACTGGCCGGTATAGCGCCCGAAGATCGTGTTGATGCCGACCTCGTTCGGCTTCACGATGTAGAATCCGGTCAGCAGCCACGCGCCGAGCACGAGGCCCGCTGCCAGGAGGAGGCCCTTGCCGCCGCCGAAGCCTCCGCCCGGCATGACGCCGCGGAGACGATCCTGGCCGCGCCGGAGCAGATCCTCGAGATCGGGGGGCGTCTTGCCGCCGCCCCCGCCACCCCAGGGACCGCCGCCGTTACCGCCGCCGCCGCCGCCGGGACGGCCCCAGGGGCCACCCCCGCCGCCGCTCTGATTGCTCCAAGGCATTCTCGACGTGAACTCCTGCTGAAGCCGGTCCCCGCGAATGCGGACGACCCTTGCCCTAAAACCCTGGCCCTAAACGCGGTCCGTCGCCCCGCCACGGGGCGGGAAAAGCCGGTTTTCCCAATTTTCCCAAGCGCCAGAACGCGTTTGCAGTGCCGCACGGACGCTGCGCACCTGAGTGGCGCCGCGCAGTCCTGTCAAGGCTGGCAGGTGGGCCCACACCGCGTCAACCGCAACGGCCGTTCGTGCCACGAAACTCTTTCCGCCCCTGCGGCCAAAGCGCCGGATGCCCGATCAACGGCAGCCCAACCGCTCCAAATCCACGAATTGAAACGCGAATTCGTCGCGCTCGCCGGGGCCGCGCGCCTCGCGCAACGTCTCACGGAAGAGGGCCCGGTCGAAGGGCGGAAAGTACGCATCACCCTCGGGCGCCGCATCGACTTCGGTGAGATGCAGCCGGTCGGCATGGGGCAGGGCGAGCCGGTAGATCTCGGCGCCGCCCACCACCATCAGTTCGTCGTCCCCGGCGGCGGCGAGCGCTTCGTCCCAATCATGCACGACGGTCACATCGGGGAGGGTGAGGCTGCGGTCGCGGGTGATGACTAGACTGCGCCGTCCGGGCAGGGGGCGGCCGATCGAATCCCAGGTCTTGCGCCCCATCAGGATCGGCTTGCCCATGGTGAGCGCCTTGAAGCGCTTCAGGTCGCTGGAGAGCCGCCACGCGAGGCTGTTGTCGCGGCCGATCACGCCGTTGCGGGCGATGGCTACGACCAGAGAGATGCGGGGTCGATCCATCAGACCGCCACCGGTGCCTTGATCGCGGGATGCGGTTCGTAGCCTTCGATCACGATGTCCTCGAAGCGGAAGTCGAACAGCGAGCGCACCTCCGGGTTCAATCGCAGCCGGGGCAGGGGCCGCGGCTCGCGCGAAAGCTGGAGGTGGGTCTGCTCCAGATGGTTGGCGTAGAGATGCGCGTCGCCGAAGGTATGGACGAAGTCGCCGGCCTTGAGCCCGGTCACCTGCGCCATCATCGCGGTGAGCAGGGCGTAGCTCGCGATGTTGAACGGAACGCCGAGGAATGCGTCGGCCGAGCGCTGGTAGAGCTGGCAGGACAGGCGCCCGTCCGCCACGTAGAACTGGAACAGGCAGTGACAGGGTGCGAGCGCCATCCGATCGAGGTCGGCCGGGTTCCAGGCCGAGACGATGAGGCGGCGCGAATCCGGGTTGCGGGCGATCTCGTCGAGGATCCAGGCGATCTGATCGACGGTGCCGCCGTCGGGCTTCGCCCAGGAGCGCCACTGCTTCCCGTAGACGGGGCCGAGATCGCCATTCGCGTCGGCCCACTCGTCCCAAATCGTAACGCCGTTCTCCTTGAGATAGGCGACGTTGGTATCGCCCTTCAGGAACCACAGCAGTTCGTAGATGATCGAGCGCAGGTGGAGCTGCTTCGTCGTCACGAGGGGAAAGCCGTCCGCCAGATCGAACCGCATCTGGTGGCCGAACACCGAGAGCGTGCCCGTGCCGGTTCGGTCCTCCTTGCGGACGCCCTCGGACAGGATGCGGGTGAGCAGATCGTGATAGGCGCGCATGGCCCCTCAGGTCTGGCAATTGCCCCGTCGGATGTCGAGTCGGGCCTGCCCGCCGTCCCGCCTTTCCCCTGGTCTTGGTTACGCGGGATCGAGCTCTACCGGAGGAGGCTCGGCCCGAGCTGGTAGGCGAGGAGACAAAAATTGCTCCAGCCGTGGAGCAGGATGCAGGGCCAGAGCCGGCCAGTGCGCCAGCGCAGCCAGCCGAGAGTCAGCGCGAGCGGCAACAGGGTCAGCGGCCGGGCGAGCGCGCTCTTGGCACCCGGATCGAGGGAGACATGGGCGAGGCAGAACAGAAGCGCCGTCGCCACGATCGTTCCCGCCGGCCCGAGGAAGGCGCTGGCCCGGGCGAAGGTCTCGCCCCGCAGCAGCAACTCCTCGGCGACCGGGGCCAGCACCACGACGAAGGCGAACCACAGGCCGAGCATCGTCGGGTTCAGGAAGGGCGACAGACGGACCCCGCTGCCGAAATTCATGTGGAGTGCTGCCGCCGTCGTCGTCACCCAGGCGATGTGGATCATCGGCCAGAGCGGGAGCAGCAGCCAGAGCCGCCGCATCGGCAAACGGGGTTCGAGGGGGCGGGCTAGTCCGAGCCGCTGGCGCCAGGCGCCGCCGCCGGCCCAGGCGGCGAGCCCGATCACGAGCCCGGCCATCAGCACTTGCCGCAGGGCATCCATCATGACGCCGCGCCCCGTCACCTCCGACAGGGGCAGCCGCGGGCGCGCGGCGGCGATCGTGAACGGGTCGATGCCGAGCCGCAGATCGCCGCCGACACGCACGATGAGGATGGCGAGGCCGCTCGCCAGAAGCAGGATGGCGAGTGGGACCGCGATGAGCAGCAGCACCCGGCCGAACCATGACAAACCCGCCGCGAGCGGGGGTTTCGACGGGCGTGCGTCGGCAACGGCGGGCGGCATATCGGCCACGCTCACAACGCGGAGCGGGTCTGAGCGCAGATCGCTCTTCAAAACCGCCGTCGGCCTCTCTATATTCGCTTTGCCGGTCGCAAGGCCGGCTATGGCGATAAACGTTCTTCGAAATAAACCTATCGGACCCGGGGGCGGTACCCGGCGCCTCCACCCGAACCCAGGACCGATGGCCGCACGGCCTCACGTGTTGGGTTCCGGCGGGGGCGAAATAGGATCGACGAGGGCGTAAAGGGTGAACTTTCGCTCGGCATGGTTCCGCCGTTATCGGGCCTTTGCAATAGTTGCCAACGACAACTTTGCTCCGGTGGCTGTCGCCGCGTAAGCGGTGCCAAAAACCGACCTAAAGTCCTAGCGGGTAGCACCGCATAGGCGGGGTTCGGAGGTACCTGGCAACAGAAACCTCCACTCAATTTCCACGACCCGGCGCAGCCCAATCCCGGCCGTGACCGGTGAAGCGAGCGCCGATGGCCGAAGATCTGATCCGTTACGATCTCCTGGTTCAGGACGCCCTGCGCGGTGTCGTGCGCAAGGTGCTGACCGACGCCGCGCGTGAAGGGTTGTCGGGCGAGCATCACTTCTACATCTCGTTCCGCACCGAGGCGCCGGGTGTGCGCATGTCGCAGCGCCTGCGCGAGAAGTACCCGCAGGACATGACGATCGTCCTGCAGCACCAGTTCTGGGATCTCGGCGTGACCGAGCACAGCTTCGAGGTCGGGCTGTCCTTCTCGGGCGTGCCGGAGCGGCTGCTGATTCCGTTCGACGCGCTGTCCGGCTTCTTCGATCCGTCAGTGCAGTTCGGCCTCAAATTCGATCTCAACGAGGGTGCCGAGGGCGAGCAGGCGGAGGAAACGCAGCCGAGTGCGCCGGCCAAGGCCGGCCCGCGCGGAGCGGGCTCCGAGCCTGCCGAGATCAAGCCGAAGAGCACGGGTCTCGCCACGGTGCAGAACGGCCCGAAGATCGTTCCGGCCCTTCCCGCCTCCGGAAAGGCGAAGACGGATCTCAAGCCGGACAACAAGTCCGAGGACGGCAGCGAGGCTAAGCCTGAAGCCGCCGAGAAGACCGATCGCGACGGCACCGCTGAGGTCGTGAGCCTCGACGCCTTCCGTAAGAAGAACTGATTCTTTTTTCCCGCGACCGCTCCTTCTCCGGGGGGGCGGTCGCGTGCGTCAGGCGCGCCGCTGGGCCAGCATCCGCAGGCCGTCCTTCGGCCGCAGCGTCACGCGGTGAAGTGGCGTGACCGGTGGATGATCCGCTGGCAAGGTGAACCGCACCGCGCGCGCCACGTGAGCCAGCACCAGCGTCGCTTCCTGCACAGAAAAGCTCTGGCCGATGCAAACCCGCGGACCCGCCCCGAACGGCAGGTAGGCGAAGCGCTCGACGCTTTCGCGCCGCTCCCCAAGGAAGCGCTCGGGGATGAAGGCGTCCGGCTCATCCCACAGCTTGCGGTGCCGGTGCATCACCCAGGGCGCGATGATGACGGTCGAGTTGCGGGGGATCTTCACCCGCCCGATCCGGTCCTCGCGAAGCGCTTGGCGGCTGAGGAACGGCACCGGCGGGAACAGCCGCATCGTCTCCTCCATCACCGCCTTGGTGAAGGGCAGCCGGTCGAGTTGCAGCGCGCCGTCCGGTCCGACGGCAACATCGACTTCCGCTTCCACGCGGTTGCGCGACGCCTCGTCCTGCGACAGGCAGTAAAGCGCCCAGGTCAGGGCGTTGGCCGTGGTCTCGTGGCCGGCGGCGATGAAGGTGACGATGTTGGCCTTCACCTCGAGGTCGGTGAGGCCGCGACCGGTTTCCGGATCCTGGGCGGCCAGCAGCAGCGTCATCAGATCGTGTGGCGCCTCGCCGCGGGCGAGTGCCGCCTTGCGCTCGTCGAGGAGCGTGTCCACCACCTCGGCGAAGAACCGCAAAGCCGGCCGGGCCCGCAGCCGGCCGAGTCGCGGCACGAAGGCGGGGAAGCCGAACACGTCGAGGGGGTCGATCGGTCCGATCGATTCGAGCAGGCGGGTGATGGCGCGTCCGAGCGCATCGGGATCGCCGGGCAGGCCTTGCGTGAAGATCGTCCGCTCCAGCACGTCGAGGGTGGCGCGGGTCATCTCCAGGGCGACATCGACTGTGGCACCGTCGCGCCGGGCCAGCCGCCGGCCGAGCCGCGCGCCGGCGGCATCCATCTGCGCTGCAAATCCCGCCACATGGCGCGCGGAAAAAATCGGTGCCAGCGTGCGCCGCTGAAGCCGCCACTCGTCGCCTTCCGCCGTGAGTAGGCCGTCGCCGAGGCCCGGCGCCAGCACGCGCTTCTGCAGGTCGTCCTTGCGGTAGTGGGCGGCACGCTCCACCAGCAGGTAGCGTACCAGCGCCGGGTCGCTCACGACGGTGATGCGCCCCATCGCCGTCTCGCCCGTGACGACGAATTCCTCGAAATGCGCGTCCATCCACGTCGCGATCGGGTTCTCACGCACCTTTTTCAGGAAGGCGAAGAGACCGAGCGGCTGCGTGAGCGGCGGCGGCACCTTGGGCCGGAAAAGCGGTGTGGTCGTCGGAGGCGCGAGGGGCAGCGTATCCAGCATCGGCAGGCGAACAACCTCGGCGGTAACGGAGTGCGCGATGCGTCATCCCCCGTTCCGGGCTGGCATCGCGCTTGTCATCGTGCTTCGTTAAGTAGGGCCGCATCAGAGCCAACGAAGAGGCCACGATGTCGCCGCACGAGAACCCTTCCGTCGAGACGCGCACCGAGTCCGACACCTTCGGCCCGATCGAAGTGCCCGCCCACCGCTACTGGGGCGCCCAGACGCAGCGCTCGATCCAGAACTTCAAGATCGGCACCGAGCGCCAGCCGGCGCCGCTCGTCCACGCGCTCGGCATCGTCAAGCAGGCCGCCGCGCTGGTGAACAAGGATCTCGGCGGCCTCGATCCGAAGATCGCCGACGCCATCGCCGAATCCGCCGCCGAAGTGGTTGCCGGACAGCACGACGACGAGTTCCCGCTGGTGGTGTGGCAGACAGGCTCGGGCACGCAGTCCAACATGAATGCCAACGAGGTGATCGCGAGCCTCGCCAACGAGCGGCTCGGGGGCAAGCGCGGCGGCAAGTCGCCGGTTCACCCCAACGATCATTGCAACCGTGGCCAGTCCTCGAACGACACCTTCCCCACCGCCATGCACATCGCGGTTGCCCGCGAGGTGCAGGAGCGGCTTCTGCCGGCGCTTTCCCACCTGCACACCGCGCTCGATGCCAAGGCGAAGGAGTTCGGGAGCATCGTCAAGATCGGCCGCACGCACTTGCAGGATGCGACGCCGGTCTCGCTCGGCCAGGAATTCTCCGGTTACGCCGCGCAGGTCGCGCTCGGTGGCGCACGTATCGCCGCCACGCTCCCCGGCGTGCTGGCGCTGGCGCAGGGCGGCACCGCTGTCGGCACCGGCCTCAACGCGCATCCTGAATTCGCGGAGCGGTTCGCGGCCAAGGTCGCGGAGTTGACCGGGCTGCCCTTCACCTCGGCCGAGAACAAGTTCGAAGCGCTCGCCACCCACGACGCGCTCGTGTTCCTCCAGGGCGCGCTGACGGCTTTGGCTTCCGGTCTGTTCAAGATCGCCAACGACATCCGCTTGCTCGGCTCCGGCCCGCGCTCGGGCCTCGGCGAATTGTCGCTGCCGGAGAACGAGCCCGGCTCGTCGATCATGCCGGGTAAGGTCAACCCGACCCAATGCGAGGCGCTGACGATGGTCTGCGCGCAGGTGGTCGGCAACGGCACAACGGTGAGCTTTGCCGGCTCACAGGGTCATTTCGAGCTCAACGTGTTCAAGCCGGTGATCGCCAACGCGGTGCTGCAATCGGTGCGGATCCTGGCTGACGCCTCAGTCAGCTTCACCGACAACTGCGTCGTCGGCATCAAGGCCAACACTGACCGAATCAGCGACCTGATGAGCCGCTCGCTCATGCTGGTGACGGCGCTCGCACCCTCGATCGGCTACGACAAGGCCGCCGAGATCGCCAAGACCGCGCACAAGAACGGCACCACCCTGAAGGAAGAGGCGCTGCGGCTCGGCTACGTCACGGACGAGGAATTCGAGCGGGTCGTGCGCCCCGAAACCATGCTGGCGCCCAGCGCGGAATAAGCGCTAGTTTCGCTTCCCGGCGCGGACCCTCCGCGCCGGGTCGTCCGGAGGGCTGACACGGTGGCCGAGATCATCAACCTGCGCCAGGTGCGCAAGGACCGTGAGAAGGCAGCGAAAGAGGCCAAGGCCGCGGAGAACCGCATCCTGTTCGGCCGGCCGAAGAAGGCGAAGACACTGGCCGAGACGCGCAAGGCGATCGAGCAGTCCCGCCACGAGGGTCATCGCCTCGCCGATCCCGACAAGGAATGACGCGAGCGCCCCTGCGGGAGAACGCGAAACGCTCGGTGATGATCGCGGGCCACCGCACCAGCGTCTCGCTGGAGGCGGAGTTCTGGACTGCGTTGCAAGAGATCGCGCAGGCGCGCGGGCAATCGGTGCAGGCGCTGATCGGCGCCATCGATTCCGAGCGCGGCGCGCGCAACCTCTCCTCCGCGATCCGGGTGTTCGTGCTCGGCGCGTTTCGCGACGAGCGCGCGCCGTCAGAGCGCCCCCTCGCGGATCGCGCCGGGATCGGCCAGGGCGTGCAGGAGACCGGCGGCGGAATGGGCGAAGCGTAGGGTGACCGACTTGCGCCGGGCCGGGCTCAGGGGATGGTCCGGCGGCTCGCGCAGGATCGCCGCGCCGAAGGAATCGGCGACGATGAGGCCGCATTCCTCGGGGATCAGCGATTCCGGCACCGTCTCGGGGATCGCGAAGAAGAAGCGATCGCAATAGTCGCGGTAATCCGGCCATTTCCGGTCGGCGCGAAAGTCGGCGACGCTCGATTTGATTTCGATGATGGTGAGCCGTCCGGCGCCGCAGAGCGCGATCACGTCGGCGCGGCGCCCGTTGGCAAGCGAGAATTCCGGCAGGCTCACGCAGCCCATTTCGGCGAGCAGGCGTCGGACCCCGCGCTGGATGTTGAGCGCGGTCGGTGACTGGCGCCGGTCCGGCGGCAGGACGATGTGGGCGAGAGCTGTGGACATGCCGGGGCGTTGGCTTGCGGATGAGGCCGAATCGAGTCCGCACATCCTGCCAGCGCGATTACCTCGGTGTCACCCGCCGCTTTGCCGCACGGCCAAAGCGGCCTGGATCGCCGCGAACCCGTCCGTGAGGGCGGCGGGGCCCGGCTGGAGGATCAGCGGCGACTTGATTTCGTGAATGCGCCCCGCCGCTACGGCGGGAATCGCGTCCCATCCAGGCCGGGCGCGGATGCGCTCGACGTTGACGCGCTTGCCGCACCAAGAGGCGAGGATCACGTCGGGTGCGGCCGCGATCACCTGCTCCGCGGTAACGATCCGGTCCTTCGCCGCCTGCGCGCGGCTGAGGTCCGGAAACACGTCCCGCCCGCCGGCATAGCCGATCAGGTCGGAGACCCAGCCGATGCCGGAGATCATCGGCTCGTCCCATTCCTCGAAATAGACCTTCGGCCGGACGCGTCCCGCACTCTCGGCGGCGGCCTCGGCGAGGTGCGTCGCGTAGGACTGCGCCAGCGCGTCGGCCCGATCCGCCGCGCCGACGAGAGCGCCGACGGTGCGGATCATCGCGAGGCAGCCGGCCACGTCTCGCTGGTTGAACAGGTGGACCGCCACGCCGGCGCGGGCGAGGCTAGCGACGATCTCGGCCTGAAGATCGGAGAAGGCGAGGACGAGGTCCGGTTCCAGGGCGAGAATCTTGGGCAGATCGGCGCTGGTGAAGGCCGAGACCCGCGGCTTCTCCCGGCGCACCTGCGGCGGGCGCACGGCGTAGCCCGAAACGCCGACGATGCGGCGATCCTCGCCCAGCAGATAGAGCGTCTCGACGGTCTCCTCGGTGAGGCAGACGATGCGTTCGGGCGGAAAGCGGCGCATGGCGCGTCAGTAATGCAGCCACGTCAGCAGGCCCGCACCGGGGGCGAGCAGGACGAAGGCCCAGACGAAGGCCGAACTCCAATTCGCGAGCTGGAATGGGATGCGGGCGAGGCCGAAGCTGCCGGCGACCAGCGGCACCACCGCCCGCGCCGGACCGATGAAGCGGCCGATGAGAATCGCCCCCGCACCCCAGCGCCGCAGGAAGGCTTCGGCCTTGGCCGTCATCTCCGGGTGCCGGCTCATCGGCCAGAGGCGCTTCACGCCGTCCTTGTAGTAATGCCCGACCTCGTAGGAGACCCAATCCCCCAGCCCCGCGCCGATGCCCGCCCCGATCACCATGGGCCAGAACGGCAGGCCGCTGCTGCCGATCAGGGCCCCGACGCCGAGCAGGATCGCGGTGGCCGGCACCAGCAGCGACAGGACCGCCAGCGATTCGCAGAAGGCGATCACGCCCGTCACCAAGGGTGCCCACGCCTTGTAGGTCTCGATGAAAGTGAGGACGGATTGGCGGGCGGCGTCGAAATCCATACTCACTCCGGAAGATTGGCCGAGAGCCGTATCCACCCTGATGGCATCCGGCCGGCGTCTCTAGGTCTTTGTCTTGATGTGCGTTCTTTCGACGAACCGGTGACCGCTTCGTCGGGCTGCGCTCAAGGTCGGCCGAGCCCTAACGCGCCGCTCCATCGATCGGATGCGCGCGGGGGCCCGCCGGGTTATCACGATGCAGGAGCGGATACCGGAGCACCATGAAGGTCTTGTCGATCCAGTCGCATGTCGCCTACGGCCATGTGGGCAATTCGTCCGCCGTGTTTCCGATGCAGCGACTCGGGGTCGAGGTCTGGCCGGTGCATACGGTGCAGTTCTCCAACCATACCGGCTACGGGCAGTGGCGCGGGCGCGTCTTCGACGGGCCGGCGGTGGAGGAGGTGGTGCAGGGCGTGGCCGAGCGTGGCGCGCTCAAGGAGTGCAACGCCGTGCTCTCTGGCTATATGGGCTCGGCCGATATCGGCACCGCGATCCTGCGGACGGTCGCCGCCGTGCGCGCGGCCAACCCTGAGGCGCTTTATTGCTGCGATCCGGTGATCGGCGACACCTATTCCGGCGTCTACGTCCGCCCCGGCATCGCCGACTTCATGCGGTCGCAGGCCGTTCCGGCGGCCGACATCCTCACCCCGAACCAGTTCGAACTCGACCTCATCTCGGATGCGCCGAGCGACACGCTCAAGGCGGCCAAGGCGGCGGCCGCTTCGGTGCAGGCGCTCGGCCCCCGCGTTCTGCTGGTCACCTCGCTCGTCACGACGGAGACGCCGCCGGATGCGATCGACATGATGGCGGCCGAGGGCGGTTCGTTCTGGCGGGTGCGCACGCCCCGGCTCGACCTGAAAGCGGTCTCGGGCGCGGGCGATGCGGTCGCGGCGCTCTATCTCGTGCATTACCTGCGCACCGGCTCGGCGGCCCTGGCGCTCGGCATGGCGGCGGCCTCGATCCACGGCCTCCTGCGCCGGACCGCCGAGGCCGGTTCGGACGAACTGCTGACCGTCGCCGCGCAGGAAGAGTTCGTCGCGCCGAGTGCGGCCTTTCCCGTCGAGATCGTTTGAACCTTCTCAAGGAGTCATGATGCCGGAACGCCGCTTCGCCACCCTCGACGTGTTCACCGACGCGCCGCTGGCCGGAAACCCGCTCGCGGTGGTGCTCGATGCCGACGGGCTCAGCGCCGAGGCGATGCAGGCGATCGCCGGCGAGTTCAACCTGTCGGAGACGGTGTTCGTCCTGCCGCCGGCCGAGCCGCGTCACCGGGCCCGCCTGCGCATCTTCACACCGACCCGCGAACTGCCCTTTGCCGGCCACCCGACGGTTGGAACGGCGGTGCTGCTCGCCCTCCGCGACCGGGCCGAGCGGCAGGCGGTGGCGCTGGCGGATGCCGCCGCCTTCGGCCTCGAGGAGGAGATCGGTATCGTCTCCTGCGTCGTCGAGGCGGCGGAGGATGGCCACAACGGTCGTGCCCGTTTCAAGCTGCCGGTTCTGCCGACCTATCTCGGCGAGGCACCCGCCAATGAAGCCCTGGCCACGGCTTTGGGACTGAAGCCCGGCGATCTCGGCTTCAACCGCCATCAACCGAGCCGGCACGGCGCCGGCCCCGCCTTCACCTTCGTGCCGCTCGCCTCCGGCGAGGCGCTGGCGCAGGCCCGGCTCGATACCGCCCGGTTCGAGCGCCTGTTCCGCCATGCCGAGCCCGACGCGCTCTACCTCTATGCTCTCGACGCGCAGGGCCTCGGGCAAAGCTACCAGGCACGGATGTTCGCGCCCCATCTCGGTGTTGCGGAAGACCCGGCGACGGGCAGCGCCGCGGCGGCCTTCGCCGGCGTGCTGATGCAGTTCGAGCCGCTGGGCGAGGGCACCCACGACGTGGTGATCCGCCAGGGTGTCGCCATGGGGCGGCCGAGCACGATCGACCTTCAGGTCGTCATCGCGGAGGGCACCCTGCGCTCCGTCGAGATCGGCGGACAGGCCGTGGTGGTGAGCGAGGGCGTGCTGCGTGTCGATTGAGATCGCGGGCGACGCCGCACCCGGTTTCAGCCTCACGCCGTTGGATCGGATCTCCGCGCGGCGCGTCGAGCATGATTGGGCCTGGGCGCGGGACAACGCCGAGGCGATCGACCGCAACTGGGAGCGCCGCCTGGCGGAGACGCCGGGCCTGTTCGACGGGCCGGTCTACCTCGCCAGCGGTTGCGTCCTGGCGGACGGCGCCTGCGAGGCGAGCCTGTTCGAGGTGCGCTATTCGCGCTTCCTCGCCTTCCGCGATGCGGGCGTGCCCGACGCGCTGGTGGCCAACGCCTTCGCGGCGATCGTCCCGCACAGCCGAGACGGGGCGGTTCTGCTCGGCGTGATGGGCGCCCAGACCGCCAATGCCGGCCAGATCTACTTCCCTTGCGGCACGCCCGATCCCGGCGACCTGCGCGATGACGGCACGGTCGATCTCGCCGGCAGCGCGGCGCGCGAGCTCTTGGAGGAGACCGGCCTGACGCTCCCCGAGGGGGCGGAGGAGGAATGGGTGCTGCTGCGCGGCGACGGCCAACTCGCCTTCCTGCGCCCGGTCCGCTTCGACTGCTCGGCCGAGACGCTGAAGGCTCGCATCGAATCGCATCGCGGCCACGAGGACGAGCCGGAACTCGCCCACAGCATCATCGCCCGCTCGCGCTCCGACATCGACGCCGCCCGGATGCCGGGCTTCGTCCAGGCCTATCTCGCGAGCGTCTTCCCGGCCTGAATGCCCGGCCGTTACCGGTAGCCGTAGCGCGCCTTGGCCGCCGCGAGCAGGCTCATCGCCTCGCCCTCGCGGCCGGCGGCGCAGGCGCCCGCCGCCTTGTCGAGATCGGCGCTGAAGCGCGTGCCGACGGCCGCCGACAGATCGCCGGTCTTCACGTCGCCCGCGACGATGGCCTGGGTCCGGGCGATGGTCGGGCCGCACCCGGTGCCGGTCGGGAGGGCGGTGACAACCGGTGCGGCGGCAACGGCCGCGACCGGAGGCGGTGCACTCGACTGGCAGCCACTCAAGGCGCAGCCGAGGAAGAGAATGGAGACGGCACGGGGAAGCGGCGCGGGCACGACGGGTCTCTCCGGTTGCGAGACGAGGTTCGCTGCAGCCAAGCTTGGCCGGCGGTTTGTGCCTCCCGCAGGTGGGCGGGTCAATCATCGGACAGACGCGGCACAGCCATGTGCTTGTCACGATCCCCGCCAATCGGTACATACCGCCACCCTGGTCTCGTGACGGTCTTCCGGCGAGTCAGCCTCTTGAGGAGAATCGAGCGTGGCCCCTGGCCGCCCTGCGCAGACGAACGATGGCGCCGCTCTCGCGGCCGCTTCGTCGTGCGCGCTCATTCTCGTAGGCCTGCTTCTTAGCCGCCCCTGAGGGCCGTCCGGGCGCGATCGCCTGGGCTCTCAGGGGATGCCGCCCATCGACCGGAAGACAGGCTTTTCCGGCGCCGCTCCCAACGTGTCGAGCGCGCCGGCTGCGAGGAACGAAGACCCATGGCGAACACCACTCAGAGCGCGAAGGACCGCGTCGTCATCTTCGACACGACGTTGCGCGACGGCGAGCAATGTCCCGGCGCCACCATGACGCTCGACGAGAAGTTGGCGGTGGCCGAACTGCTCGACGGGATGGGCGTCGACATCATCGAGGCGGGCTTCCCCATCGCCTCCAACGGTGACTTCGAGGCCGTCTCCGAGATCGCGCGGCGCACCAAGCGGGCGACCGTGGCGGGCCTCGCCCGCGCGATTCCCGCCGACATCGCCCGGGCGGGCGAGGCGGTGCGGCACGCCGAGCGCGGCCGTATCCACACCTTCGTCTCGACCTCGGCGATCCACCTCGCCCATCAGATGCGCAAGACGCAGGACGAGGTGATCGAGATCATCCTCAAGACCGTGGCCCAGGCCCGCGACCTCGTCGAGGACGTGGAATGGTCGGCCATGGACGCGACCCGGACCGACATCGACTACCTCTGCCGCTGCGTCGAGGCCGCGATCCGCTCGGGCGCCACCACCATCAACCTGCCCGACACCGTGGGCTACGCCACGCCGCAGGAGTACGGCGCGATGTTCCGCCAAGTCCGCGAGCGTGTACCGAACGCCGACAAGGCGATCTTCTCCGTGCATTGCCACAACGATCTCGGGCTGGCGGTGGCGAACTCGCTCGCCGGCCTGGAGGGCGGTGCCCGGCAGATCGAGTGCACGGTCAACGGCATCGGCGAGCGCGCCGGCAACGCGGCGCTCGAAGAGATCGTCATGGCGATCCGCACCCGCGCCGATGTGATGCCCTACGACACCGGCATCGACTCGACGATGCTGACCCGCGCCTCGAAGCTCGTGAGCCACGCGGCGAATTTCCCCGTGCAATACAACAAGGCCATCGTCGGCCGGAACGCCTTCGCCCACGAGAGCGGCATCCACCAGGACGGCATGCTCAAGCATTCCGAGACCTACGAGATCATGACCCCGGCCTCGGTCGGGCTCGCCAAGACCTCGCTGGTGATGGGCAAGCATTCGGGCCGGGCGGCGTTCAAGTCCAAGCTCGGCGAGCTCGGCATCTCGCTGTCCGACAACCAGTTCCAGGACGTGTTCGAGCGCTTCAAGGCCTTGGCCGACCGCAAGAAGCACGTCTACGACGAGGATATCGAGGCGCTGGTGGATGAGAAGCGCGCCACCGCCCACGACCGCATCAAGCTCGTCTCCCTGTCGGTGATCGCCGGCACGCGGGGCCCGCAGCGCGCGACGATGAAGATCGAGATGGACGGCCGCGTCTTCACCGCGGAGGCCGATGGCAACGGCCCGGTGGACGCGGTCTTCAACGCGATCCACGAGATCGTCCCGCACGACGCGGTGCTGGAACTCTATCAGGTCCACGCCGTGACCGAGGGCACCGACGCCCAGGCCGAAGTCTCGGTCCGGCTGAAGGCCGGAGAGCGCTCGGTCACGGCGCGCGGTGCCGACCCGGACACGCTGGTGGCCTCGGCCAAGGCGTATCTCTCGGCGCTCAACAAACTCTCGGCGGCCTCCGTGCGGCTGCACGCGCAGCACGCCGCGGTGGTCTGAGCCGCAGTTCGATCCCACCCCACCCCCCTCATCCTGAGGCGCCGCGGTTGCGGCCTCGAAGGAGAGCTCTAGGGATCGCGAGGCTGGCTGGAGCCCTCCTTCGAGGCTCCGCTTCGCTTCGCACCTCAGGATGAGGGCGTGTTCTTGGACGATTGGCCGGTTGGTCGATCAGCTTCGAAAAGTCTCGAAAAATGCCCGCCTATCGCTCCCGCACCACCACCCATGGCCGCAACATGGCCGGCGCCCGCGGCTTGTGGCGCGCCACCGGCATGAAGGATTCAGATTTCGGCAAGCCGATCATCGCGGTGGTGAACTCGTTCACGCAGTTCGTGCCCGGCCACGTCCATCTGAAGGATCTCGGCCAGCTCGTGGCCCGCGAGATCGAGCAGGCGGGCGGTGTGGCCAAGGAATTCAACACCATCGCAGTCGATGACGGCATCGCCATGGGCCATGACGGGATGCTCTACTCGCTGCCGTCGCGCGAGCTGATCGCGGATTCGGTCGAGTACATGGTCAACGCGCATTGCGCCGACGCCATGGTCTGCATCTCGAATTGCGACAAGATCACCCCCGGCATGCTGATGGCGGCGCTGCGCCTCAACATCCCGGCGGTGTTCGTCTCCGGCGGGCCGATGGAGGCGGGCAAGGTCGTGATGAACGGCGTCACCCGCAAGTTCGACCTCGTCGATGCGATGGTGGCCGCGGCCGATGATCGGGTCTCGGACGAGGACGTCGCCGTCATCGAGCGCTCGGCCTGCCCGACCTGCGGTTCGTGCTCGGGCATGTTCACGGCCAATTCCATGAACTGCCTCACCGAGGCGCTGGGCCTGTCGCTGCCCGGCAACGGCTCGACGCTCGCGACCCATGCGGACCGCAAGCGCCTGTTCGTCGAGGCCGGCCACCTCATCGTCGATCTGGCCCGCCGCCACTACGAGCAGGACGATGCCAGCGTCCTGCCGCGCTCGATCGCGACGATGGCCGCCTTCGAGAACGCGATGACCCTCGACATCGCCATGGGCGGATCGACCAACACGGTGCTGCACCTGCTCGCCGCCGCGCATGAGGGCGAGGTGCCCTTCACGATGGCCGACATCGACCGGCTGTCGCGCCGCGTGCCGGTTCTGTGCAAGGTCGCCCCGGCCGTCGCGAACGTCCACATGGAGGACGTGCACCGGGCCGGCGGAATCATGGGCATCCTCGGCGAACTCGACCGCGCCGGGCTGATCGACCGGACCGTCGGCAATGTCGGCTCCGGGACGCTCGGCGCGGCGCTCGATCGCTGGGACGTCAAGAAGACGCAAAGCGAGTCGGTCCAGACCTTCTTCCGCGCCGCGCCCGGCGGCGTGCCGACCCAGGTGGCCTTCAGCCAGGCCTCGCGCTGGGACGAGCTCGACCTCGACCGCGAGGCCGGCGTCATCCGCTCGGCCGAGCACGCCTACTCGAAGGATGGCGGGTTGGCCGTGCTCTACGGCAACCTCGCGGAAGACGGCTGCATCGTGAAGACGGCCGGCGTCGATGCCTCGATCCTGACCTTCACCGGCACCGCCCATGTTTTCGAGAGCCAGGATGCGTCGGTGGATGCCATCCTCAACGGCCGCGTGAAGGCCGGCGAGGTGGTGCTGATCCGCTACGAGGGCCCGCGCGGCGGCCCCGGCATGCAGGAGATGCTCTATCCCACGAGCTACCTGAAATCGAAGGGCCTCGGCAAAGCCTGCGCGCTCGTCACCGACGGCCGATTCTCCGGCGGCTCCTCGGGCCTGTCCATCGGCCACGTCTCGCCGGAAGCCGCCGAGGGCGGTCTGATTGGCCTCGTCGAGCAGGGTGACCGGATCGAGATCGACATCCCGAACCGGCGCATCCACCTCGCCGTGGACGAGGCCGTGCTGGCCGAGCGCCGCGCCGCTCGCGACGCGGAGGGCTGGCGTCCGGCAACGCCCCGTAAGCGCAAAGTCAGCACGGCTTTGCGCGCCTACGCGATGCTCGCGACCAGCGCCGCCAAGGGGGCAGTGAGACGAATCGAGCCGTAGGGCATTCTTGTATCGCACCGGTTCTGGCTTCCACCCCGCACCTCATGCTGAGGCGCCCGCGCAACGGGCCTCGAAGCACGGTGGAAGGTTGATCCAGGCCCGGCGCGCGGCTCCCAGCGAAGGCAGAACCGCCGCGGCGTGCTTCGAGGCCGAGCTTGCGCTCGGCACCTCAGCATGAGGGATCGAAGCGGGGTTACAGCAATGCCGAGGTCATCCCTCGCGCATCGGGCACGGATCACGCATAGACGCGTTCTCAGGCGGAGCTTCGCTCCGGACGGGACCATCGCCTATGCAGATCGCCACGCCCTATCTGATGTTTCTCGGCGACGTGCCGGACCGGCTCGCCGCAAAGACCGCCTACGGCATCAATGACTGGCGCCCCGAATGGTGCGTCGGCCAATTCCGGATGGAGGGCTGTGCCGCCGATCTCGGCATCCCCGATCTGACTCTGGAGGAGGCCGTCGCCAAGGGCTGCAAGACCATGGTCGTCGGCGTCGTCAATGCCGGCGGTGTACTACCCGACCACTGGGTCGCGGAGATCGTGGCGGCATTGGATGCCGGGCTCGACGTGGCGAGCGGGCTGCATGTGCGGCTCGGCTCGATCCCCCAGATCGCCGAGGCGGCGAAGCGCAATGGGCGCGCCCTGCACGACGTCCGCCACACCACCGAGACCTTCCCCACCGGAAAGGGCACGAAGCGTCCGGGCCGGCGCCTGCTCACCGTCGGCACCGATTGCTCAGTCGGCAAGAAGTACACCGCACTCGCCCTGGAACGTGGCATGCGCGAGCGCGGCTTCGATGCCGATTTCCGTGCCACCGGCCAGACCGGCGTGTTCATTTCCGGCCGGGGCGTGGCCATCGACGCAGTGGTTGCCGACTTCATCTCCGGTGCCGTGGAGTGGGTCTCCCCGGCGGCCGAGCCGAATCACTGGGATCTGATCGAGGGGCAGGGCTCGCTGTTCCACCCCTCCTTTGCTGGCGTCAGCCTCGGCCTGCTGCACGGCGCGCAGGCCGATGCCTTCGTGATCTGTCACGAGCCGACCCGCACCCGCATGCGCGGCGTCGAGGCGAGCCTCCCGACGATCCAGGAGGTCATCGACCTGACCATCCGCTGCGGCTCGCTCACCAATCCGGGCATCCGCCCCGTCGGCATCGCGGTGAACACGCAGGCCCTGTCCGAATCGCAGGCGCGCGCGCTGCTGAGCGAGGCGGAATCCGTTCACGGCCTGCCCGCCACCGATCCCGTGCGCTTCGGCGTCGAGGGGATCGTGGATCGGATCGCCGCCGAGTTTCCGGCCTGAGGGAGAAGAGCCGATGCCGCGTCTGACCGTTGCCGTCGAGCGCTTCCCGATCGCCGGATCGTTCACGATCTCCCGCGGCAGCCGCACCGAGGCGGTCGTCGTCGTCGCGACCGTGGAGGACGGTTCGTTTCGCGGCCGGGGCGAGTGCGTGCCCTATGCCCGCTACGGCGAGACGGTCGAGAATGTCGCCGCCTTCCTCGATGAGCAGGCAGCATGGATCGCCGACGGGGGAGGGCGGTTCGACCTCGCCGGGCGGATGAAGCCGGGTGCCGCCCGCAACGCCCTCGATTGCGCCCTGTGGGATCTCGAAGCGAAGCGCACCGGCAGGCCCGCCTACGAGCTTGCGGGGGTTGCTGCACCGGCTCCGGTCACCACCGCCTACACGCTGAGCCTTGGTGATCCGGACGCGATGGAGGAAGCGGCCCGTGGGGCGGCGCACCGGCCGCTGCTGAAGGTGAAGCTCGGCGGCGAGGGCGACCCTGAGCGAATTGCCGCCGTGCGCCGCGGTGCGCCGGATTCGCGCCTCATCGTCGATGCCAACGAGGCGTGGCGGCCCAAGACGATACGCGACAACCTCGCGGCCTGCGCGGCGGCGGGTGTCGGCCTGATCGAGCAGCCGCTGCCAGCGGGCGAGGACGGTTTACTCGCTGAGATCGACCGCACGATTCCGATCTGCGCCGACGAAAGCCTGCACGACCGCGCCGGGCTCGATGCCCTGGCCAAGCGCTACGATGCGATCAACATCAAGCTCGACAAGGCGGGCGGTCTCACGGAAGCGCTGAAGCTCGCCCACGAGGCGCGGGCGCGCGGCTTCGAGATCATGGTCGGCTGCATGGTCGGCTCGTCGCTCGCCATGGCACCGGCTCTGCTGCTCGCCCACCACGCGGCTTACGTCGATCTCGACGGGCCGCTGCTGCTCGCCCAGGACCGGGCGCCGGCCCTGCGCTACGAGGGCAGCACGGTCTATCCGCCGCAGCCCGAACTGTGGGGTTGAGCCCGGTCCCTACTGAACCGAGCGGATCGCCAGCGACGGCACCACGTCCTCGCTGAGACGCAGGCGGGCGTCGAGGATCGGTGCGGCCGGCTCCTCGGCCTGCTGCTGCGCGAGATCGGCGATGGCCTGATACTGGCTCAGGCGCCGGTCGATCATGCCGTCGAGCTTCTCGTGGACTTCGGCCACGGTGAGGCTGCGGCGCTTGCCCCCGTCCTTGGCGGTGAAGATGGCGCGGTTGGCACGCGCGGCCCGGCCGAAGGCGGCCTTGGCGACCTTGTCCGGATCCTCGGCGCTGAGCGACAGGAACTTGCCGGCGCTCGCGGTGCCGAGGAAATGCGCGAGATAGAGTTCGGTGGTCTTCAACTCGCGGCCGATCCGCGCCTCGATCCGGCTACGGTCCCGCTTGATCAACTCGCCGGCCATCAGGCCGGAGACGTAGGGGTCGTTGCGCAGGTCGAGAACCCGCTTGCGGGTCGCCGCGTCGGCGATGGTGATGCCGGCGCCATGGCCCTTCACCGCGGCGGCGTCATCGGCCATTCCGTGCTTGGCGCCGTACTGACGGATCATCTCCAGCCAGGTGCCGGTGACGAACTGGAACAGACCCTGCGCCGAGGAGGCGGAGGACTTCACGTTGGTATCGAAGCTCGATTCCTTGTCGGCGAGCGCCATCATGTAGACGGGATCGACGCCGGTCACCTCGGAGGCCTTGAGGATCGTTTCCACCAGCGGACGCGACACGCTCATCTCGCCGAAGCGGAGGATCTCGTCGTCGGTGTCCGAACGGGGATTGGCCAGCGACGCCTGCATGCGGTCGATCGAGGCGGTCAGCCCGCCAGCCTGGCCGAGCAGCGCGGTGCCGCCCCATTCCGCCTCGGCCCCGGCCGGGCGGAGATCGGCCCGCACCATCATCGGGATCGAAATCGCGACATGTGCGTTCTCGTAGGCGGACACGGCCTGCGGCCCGGCCAGCAGCAGGGTCACGCTGGCGGTCAAGGCGGCAAGGCTGCGCACGAGCGGCGAACGAACGCGCGACGGCTGCGAAGCAGCACCGTTGCCGGCATTCGACCCGCAAGGCACGAGTCGGCTTACGTCGTCGGCGCAGCGCGCCGGCTCCGGGTAAACCCCCATCGGTCTTCCTTGTTGGTGCCTCGGCGTTCTTTTGTGCCGGGCTTCGTTTGACCGGCGGAGGTTTCGCCGCCGGGTGTGACCACAATGGGACCACCCCGTGATCCAAACGTGATCCCGTTAATCCAGCGTTAAGCCATTGTGTTTACGATATTTTAACCAAACGATGCAGTCCCGGCGAAAGCGGACCTGCGGCAAAGATGGCAGGGTCGGCACCGGAACGGACCGGGTTGGTCACAGTTGTCATGGGCCGCGCGGCCTCCCGTTAGGGCTCATCCTAAGGCGTCAGCGCCACCACAACAGAAAGATCGAGTTCCCATGGGCATTCAGACCGGTCGACGCGTCGGAGTGGCGTTCGTTGGCATGGGCGGTGCAGTCGCGACGACAGCTATCGCCGGCATCGAAACCATCAAATCGGGTTCGAACCGTCTGGATGGCCTTCCGCTCGCGGGTGTCTCCGTCGCCGGGATGGCCGACTATAAGGATCTCGTCTTCGGCGGTTGGGATCTGAACGGCGACGACCTCGCTTCGGCCGCCACCGGCCACGGCGTGCTGAGCCGCGAGGATATCGAGAATGGCGCCCAGGCGCTCAAGGGCATCACGCCCTGGCCGGCGGTCGGCTCGGCCAAGTTCTGCAAGAACATCGACGGCGGCAACCGCATCGTCGCCAAGGACCATCGCGAGACCGTCTCGGTCATTGCCAACGACCTCAACCGCTTCCGCAAGGAGAGCAACCTCGACGACGTCGTGGTGATCAACCTCGCCTCGACCGAGCGCTGGCCCGATCTCTCCGTGCCGGTTCTCAACTCGGCCGAAGCTTTCGAGAAGGGGCTCGATTCGAGCGACGAGTCGATCTCGCCGGCGATGCTCTACGCCTATGCGGCGATCAAGAGCGGCGTTCCCTACGCGAACTTCACCCCCTCCATCGCCGCCGACGTGCCGGCCCTGATGGAACTCGCCCGCGAGCTGAACGTCCCGGTCGCCGGCAAGGACGGCAAGACCGGCCAGACCATGATGAAGACGGTGCTGGCCCCGGCCCTGAAGGCCCGCCAGCTTCACGTCGATGGCTGGTTCTCGACCAACATCCTCGGCAATCGCGACGGCTTGGCCCTCAACGATCCAAACTCGCTGCAATCGAAGCTCAACACCAAGGGCACGGTGCTCGATTCGATCCTCGGCTACCCGGTCGAAGATCACCTCGTGCACATCCACTATTACCGCCCGCGCGGCGACGACAAGGAAGCCTGGGACAACATCGACGTCACAGGCTTCATGGGCCAGCGCATGCAGATCAAGGTCAACTTCCTCTGCAAGGACTCGATTCTGGCCGCACCGCTTGTGATCGAAATCGCCCGCGTGCTGGATCTCGCCAAGTCCCGCGGTGACGGCGGCGTGCAGGAGCAGCTCTCGACCTTCTTCAAGGCGCCGATGGTGAAGAACGGCCACGGTCCGGAGCACGATTTCGGCAAGCAGCAGCGGATGCTGTTCGACTGGCTCGGCGCGCAGCAGTAAGGCCCCGCGCCCGTGACGGGTTTTTCGCAAACCGGGCCGGCAGCTCCCGTCGCGGTGCGGGAACTGCTGGTCGAACTCGGCGATCTCAAGCGCGTCCGCTCGGCGGGGCGCGCGGGCTCGATCGCCGAGCGTCTATTCGCTCAAGGGTGGTCGGCGCTCACCGGCGGCGCTCCGCCGGAGACCGTCGCCCTCGACATCACGGCCAAAGCGCTGGCCGCCGCGCGACTCTGCGACCTCGACGCGGCGTTCCTCTCGGCCGCCGGGCTCGATGAGGCGCAGGCCTCCGCCGTACTGGTGGCGGGGCTCGACGCGGTTTCGGAATCGGTCGATCCCGGGTTGCGGGATCGACTTCGAGCCTGCCTGCGCGAGCCCGCCACTCTACCGGCCGGGCCCGTGCCGGGCTTCGTCGGCGCTCTGGCGCAGCAGCCCAGAGCAGGGGTGACCTGCCCCGGCAAGCCGCGCATCCTGCTCGAACCGCCCGAGAACCACGCCGAGCATTGCCTCGTCGTCGCTGTCTACGGCGTGCTGCTCAGCCCGTTCTACCGGGCCGATCCGACCACCGTGTTCCTGGCGGCGATGGCGCACCACTTCCACAACGCGGCGATGCCCGATGCCGGCTTCACTGGCGAGATGCTGCTCGGCGACCATCTCTGGCCGATCGTCGGGCGGTGTTCGGAATGGGCCCTTGAGGAGCTGGAGCCGCCGCTGCGGGAGACGGTCCGTGCCGCCCGTCTCGTCCTGCCGGATGATGCCACGGCGGAGGGCCGCGCCTTCCACGCCGCCGATTCCATCGACCGCGTCCTGCAGATCGCCCAGCACCTCCGGGCCGCTTCGCTGACGATGGATACGGTGCTCGGCGAGATGGAACTGGTCCATGCCGGGCCGGTCAAGGCTTTCCAGGATCGCGTTCTGACCGATATGCGCATCCCGTGACGTCCCGCGCTGTCCGGCAGAATCCAGGCTCATGATCCCCTTCGATCTCCTCTCGCCGGAGACCGGCCACAGGCTCAAGGCCGACGGCGCGCATGCCCTGCGCGACGCCGAAACCGGAGCCCGCTGGCCGGTCATCGACGGCATTCCCTATCTTCGCACCGGCCGCGATAGCCTCGTCGCGGCAGCGCTCGATCATCTCGACGCCGATCGGCGGGAGGACGCGCTCGTCCTCCTGCTGGCCGATCAGGACGATTGGTGGACCGGTCCGCCGGCCGACCCGGAGTCGTTGCGCCGGCTGGTTCGGGAGCGCGCGAGCGCCACCCTGCGGCAGGCCGTGGACTGGCTCGGCTGGGGCCGCGTCGGCGACTACTTCGTCAACCGCTGGACCGACCCGACCTTCCTGGCGGGCCTGAGCCTGCTGGAGGCGCACTGGAACGACCCGGTCTGTGCGTTCGAGCTTGCCTGCGGCATCGGCCATTACCTGCGCGAATTGAAGCGCCGGGGCGTGAAGGTCGCGGGTGCGGACGTGGTCTTCGCCAAGCTCTGGGTGGCCCGCCACTGGGTGGTCGGCGAAAAGGCGCAGCTCGTCTGTTTCGACGCGTCGTCGCCGCATTGGCCGATTCCCGAGGCGCCGGTCGATCTCGTGATCTGCAACGACGCTTTCTACTTCCTCGACGACAAGCCCGGCATCCTGTCCTGCCTGCGGCAGACCGCCGGGGAAGAGGGCTGGCTCGCCCTCAGCCACATCCACAACAGCGGGCAGCCCGGCTTCTCGGCCGGCAAGGCAATCTCGGCGGCCGAAATCGAGGAGCTGTTCCCGGACGGGCTGGTCTACGACGACGCCGAACTGACCCGCGCCCTGGTCGAGGCGCGCGCACCGCAGCCCCGCGAGCCGCGCGACCTTAGAGGCTGCGAGGCGTTCTCGGTGGTGGCCGGGCCCGGGATGCGGCCGGCGCCGCGGGCGATCGTCGACGGCATCACGCTGCCGCCGGCAGACGCGGCGCTTCACCTCAATCCGCTCTACGTGCCCGAGGACGGTGGCTTCGCCATTCGCTGGCCATCGGAGCGCTACGAGGCTGAGTACGCCTCGCAGGCGACTTATCCGCTGCATTCGGATGGCCCGGAGGCCATCGACTGGAACGGCAAGCCCAACACGTCGGACGCAGCGCGAGTGCGCCGCCGCGAATACGTCGATCTGCCGGAGCGCTGGTGATGGTGGGAAGCGTCGGCTGGGGCATCGTCGGCTATGGCTGGGTCGCCCGCGATTACATGGCGCCCGGCATCCGCGCCGCGGGGCACCGCCTGATCGCCGTTGCCGACCCCGGCGCGGCATCGCGTGCGGCGGCGGAAGCCGAGGGCGCGCGGGCGCATGCCGACCTCGCCGGGCTGATCGCCGAGCCCGAGGTCGAGGCGGTCTATGTCGCCACCCCGAACCATCTCCATCGCGGCGCGGTCGAAGCGCTCTGTGCCGCCGGCAAGGCGGTGCTGTGCGAGAAGCCGATGGCCGCCTCTCTCGCCGATGCGGAAGCGATGGCGGCGGCGGTGCGCAAGTCCGGCGCGTTCTACGGCACCGCCTTCGACCAGCGCCACCATCCCGGCCACCGTGCCATGCGCGACCTCATCCGCGCGGGCCGGCTCGGCACGGTGACGGCGGTGCGCATCGTCTACGCCTGCTGGCTCGATCGGGCCTGGGCGTCGTTCCGGGGCCAGGACAACTGGCGCATCGATCCGACCCAGGCGGGCGGCGGCGCGCTGATCGACCTCGCGCCCCACGGGATCGACCTCGTGGATTTCCTGCTCGGCGAGCCGATCGACGAGATCGCGGCCATGACCCAGGCCCGTGCGCAGGATTACGCCGTCGATGACGGTGCCCTGCTGATCGGCCGCACCGGTTCGGGCGCGCTTGCCCAGCTCAACGTGGCCTACAATTGCCCCGACGCCCTGCCGCGCCGCCGGCTGGAGGTGGTTGGCACCGGTGGGATGCTCACCGCGACCGACACGATGGGCCAGACCGCGGGCGGCAGCGTCACCTTCACGAACGGGGCGGATGGCCGGGTCGAGGACATCGCCTTCGACACGACGGCCTCGCCCTTCCTCGAACAGGTGCGCGCCTTCGGCCGCGCCCTGCGCGAACGGGACGAGCGCACCGCCTGGGACGCCGAGCGCGACCTGCACACCATGCGCCTGATCGCCCGCGCCTACGCGGCGGCGGGCAAACCGGCCGGCCGCGACGCGGCCTGACGAGATTTGGGAGGAGACCGGCACATCCAACCCATGCCCTCATCCTGAGGTGCCGCGCGAGCGGCCTCGAAGGATCCTCCAGCGACCGCGTGGGAACTGGAGGATCCTTCGAGGCTCTGCTTCGCCTCGCACCTCAGGATGAGGCCGTGGGTTGGGTGAGTTCCGGCGAGCCGCAAACAGGGTAACGATGACAGCGACCGACGCCCTCGACCGGGACGACCGCGCCCACCACCCGAATCTGGCGGCGCCGCGCCCCTATCACCGCGGCTCTCCGCGCAAGATCGAGGGGCTGCCCGCGCGGCTGCCCGATGTCGTGAAGGCCTATCTCGATGTGCTGCCGGAGGGCCGGGTCGTCGGCTTCAATCTCGCGGGGCTCGACCGCACCGGCATCCCGGTCTGGTTCGTGGCGCTCTTTCTCGATGATCCGTTCTATGTCGGCGCCATGCCTTCCGGCATCGGCTACGGCGCCACCGACGACGAAGCGCTGATCGGCGCGGTGGCCGAGATCGCCGAGAACCTGATGCCGTCCGTCGCCCTGCTGCCACGCAAGGCCGACAACCAAGCGGCCGTCTCCTACGCCGACCTCGTGCGCGTCTACGGCGCATCCTCCGTCGCCGATCCGCTGACTTTGTGCCTGCCCGCCGGTTCCTCCGTCGGCCGCGATACCCCGCTCGATTGGACTAAGGCGGTCCGCGCCCGCACCGGCGAGTCGGTGTGGATGCCGCTCGATATCGCCGCGACCGACTACTTCGAGCTGCGCGAGGGCTATCAGCCCTTCACCAACCTCATCACGAACGGCCTCGGCGCCGGGCCGGACGTGAACTTTGCGCTGGGCCACGGTCTGCTCGAACTGCTCCAGCGCGACGGCAACGGCCTGTTGTTCCGGGCCCTCGATCAGGGCGTGATGCTCGATCTCGACGGGATCGGCCCCGAGACGCGCGGCATGCTCGACCGGCTGGAAAGCCTCGGCATCCGGGCGCTGCCGAAATTCGCCACCGATCAGTTCGGTCTCACCAACCTCTACGTCGTCGGCTACGACGAGGACCCGGCCCGGACGCCCGCGCCGATCGCGCTCTCGGCCTGCGGCGAGGCCTGCGATCCGGACCGCGAGCGGGCTTTGCGCAAGGCGCTTCTCGAGTTTCAGGCGGCGCGCGTCCGAAAAACCTTCGGCCACGGGCCGCTGGCGCTTGCCGACACGGTGGCCCCGCCCGGCTATGTCGAATCCTTCATCCAGAAGGCATTGCCGAGCCTCGATCTGGAGGAGAGCCGCGCGCTGCAGGCCATGCTCGCATGGCTCGACCTCTCGTCGGCCGAGCTGCGTGGGGTTCTGAGCAACACGGTCTATTCCGAGCGCAGCACCAAGGCGTTTTCCGACTTGCCGACAACACCGGCCCCGGACGGTCACGCTCGCGGAAAGATCGCCCGCGACCGGCTGGAGGAGGCAGGCTTCGATGTGCTCTACGTCGATTGCACGCCGCCCGGCGGCGGGATCGGCGTGGTCAAGGCAATTGTGCCAGGGCTCGAAGTCGAGACCATGAGCTACTACCGGATCGGCGAGCGCAACGCGAAGAAGCTGATCGAAAGCGATCACCCTCTGATCCGCTT
This sequence comes from Methylorubrum extorquens, assembly GCA_900234795.1. Taxonomy (NCBI): domain Bacteria; kingdom Pseudomonadati; phylum Pseudomonadota; class Alphaproteobacteria; order Hyphomicrobiales; family Methylobacteriaceae; genus Methylorubrum; species Methylorubrum extorquens. The sequence goes on along the minus strand of LT962688.1, from coordinate 2,880,089 downwards.
CGGCACGCCGACCGACACGCTGCTGCCCGTCCGCCTGACGCCGGAGGCGATCGAGCGCCTCGGCGGCCAGCCGCTCTTCGACGTGGCCTTGGCCGAGCAGATCGTCGGCTCGCATTATCCGCTCTACCGCGAGCCGGAATCGCACCACGCGCCGTTCCGCTACGAACGCCAGGGCCGCCGGGCCGAACGGAGGCCCGCATGAGCTTGCGCTTTGCCTACAACACCAACGGCACCGCCAACCACCGCATCGAGGATGCGATTCGCCTCATCAAGGATGCGGGCTATGACGGCGTCGCGCTCACCCTCGACATCCACCATCTCGACCCCTTCGCCGAGAATTGGGTTATCGAGGCTGATCGCATTGCTAGCCTCCTGAACCGGCTCGAACTCGGTTCGGTGATCGAGACCGGCGCCCGCTTCCTGCTCGACCCGACCGCCAAGCACGAGCCGACGCTCGTCACCGCCGACGCTTCGGGCCGGGCACGGCGCGTCGGCTTCCTCAAGCGGGCGATCGAGATCGGAAAGATCCTGAACTCCGAAGCCGTCTCGTTCTGGGCCGGCGTGCCGAAGCCGGGCGTCGACCACAGCGAGGCGCGGGGATGGCTGACCGAGGGGCTGCGCGAGGTCTCCGACTTCGCCGCCGAGAAGGGCGTCGTCGCAGCCCTCGAACCCGAACCCGGCATGCTGATCGAGACGCTCGATGACTTTGCCGCGATCGACCTGCCGGGCCTTTCGCTCGCCCTCGACACTGGTCACTGCCTCGTCACGGGGGAGCGCGATCCGGCCGCGGCCGTGCACGAATTCGCTCCGCGCCTCGGCACCGTGGCGATTGAGGACATGAAGCGGGGCGAGCACATCCATCTGCCCTTCGGCGAGGGCGACATGGATGTCCCTGCCGTTCTGGACGCGCTCGACGCGATCGGTTTCAGCAAACTCGTCTGCGTGGAGCTTTCGCGCGAGTCGCACCGCGCCGACGTGATGGTCGGCCAATCCCTCGATTATCTCCGCACCTGCCGCCGTCCCGGCCCCGGACTTCCGATGCCGGACACCACACCGCGCGAAGCCGCGATGCCCGGGCTGCCCACGTCATGAGAATCTGTTTCGTCAGCCGCCGCTACTTCCCGGCGATCTCCGGCATGAGCGTCTATGCGCAGAACCTTCTGCGCGAGGTGGCGGGGGCCGGCCACGACGTGACGATGATCTCGCAATATCGCGGCGACGAATTCGGCACGCGCGTCTATGGCGGCGGCCCGCCGCCCGCCGTGCCCGGCGTCCATGTCATCGGCCTCGAACAGCAGGGCGAGCAGGAGGGCGGGGATTTCGAGCGTGACATCGATACGATCGTCGCGACGATCTGCGCCGAGCACGCCAAGAAGCCGTTCGACGTGCTGCACGCGCAATATGGCTACCCGACCGGCTGGGCGGTGTTGCTGGCGGGCAAGCGGCTCGGCGTGCCGACGGTCGTCTCGATCCAGGGCGGCGACGGCCACTGGGTCGGCTCCTGCTGCGAGACGCATCGCCGCGCGATGGTCGAGGTGCTGGCCCATGCCAACGCCCTGCTGATCGGCGGGCAATCCTTCCTGAAGGAGGTGTGTGACCGGCTCGGCTCCGATCCCACTCGCTTCGCCATCGTCCCCGGCGCCGTCGATACCGCCCGCTTCACCCCAGGAGAACGCTTCCAGGCCGAGCGTGAGGACGAGGAGCCGGTGCGGCTGCTCTACCACGGCCGGGTCGACCGCCGGAAAGGCGTGCTCGATTTCCTCGACGCCCTGGAGCGGCTTTGGGAGGCCGGCGTGCCGTTCGACGCGACGATCTCCGGCATCGGACCGGATGTCGAGTCCGCCCGCGCGAAAGCGGACGCCATCGGCTTCACCTCGGCGCAGGTCCGCTTCACCGGCTACGCCGACTATGACACCGTGCCGGACCTCTACCGCGAGGCCGACGTCTTCGTTTCGCCGACCTACGCGGAGGGCTTCTCGAACACGATTCTGGAGGCCATGGCCGCCGGGCTCGCGGTGGTCTCGACCCACTCCGTCGGCGTCTCGGATTGCCTGCGGGACGAAGAGAACGGATTGCTGGTGAATCCCGGCGATGTGCGGGCGCTCACCGCCGCCCTTCGGCGGGTGGTGGAGGACGACGATTTGCGCCAGCGTCTCGCCGAGGTTGGATTGGAGGAGTGCCGCCGGGTCTATTCCTGGACCGCCGTCGGCCGTCAGATCATGGATGTCTATGCGCAGGTCGCCGGGGAGCGCCCGCACACGGATGTCCCGGACACGCTGCCGATCGACGCCGATTGCCGCTTCCGCAAGGAGCCGCACCTGCTGTGACGCGTACCGCACTCGCCATCTCGCCGCATCTCGATGATGCGGTTTTCTCGGCAGGCGGCACGCTGGCGCGGCTTGCCGCGCAGGGCTGGCAGGTCGTCATAGCGACGATCTTCACGGCATCGGTGCGGGACCCGCGCGGCTTCGCTCTGGCCTGTCAGCTCGACAAGGGGCTGGGGCCGGAGGTCGATTACATGGCCCTGCGCCGCGAGGAGGATCGCGCGGCGGCCCGTGCGCTCGGCATCGAAGAGCCGGTCCACCTGCCGTTCCGGGAGGCGCCGCATCGCGGCTACGCATCGGCGCCGGAATTGTTCGCCGAACTTCGCCCCGACGACCGGATCGGGGCCAACCTCGCCGACGCCTTCGAGCGGCTGGTGGCCGATACCGGGCCGGATCTGATCCTGGCGCCACAGGCCGTCGGCGGCCATGTCGATCACGTGCAGGTCGTGCGCGCATTCCGCGCCGCGCAGCCGCCCCTGCCGGTGCTGTGGTGGCGCGACTTCCCCTACACGGTGCGCAACACCGAGCCGAAAGAGCCGCTGAGGTCGATCTTCGAGCACTGGCCCGAGCAGGTCGTGCGCCTCGATTCGGAGGCCGAGCACCGCAAGGCGGAGGCCTGCGCCGCCTACGGGTCGCAGATCGGCTTCCAGTTCGGCGGGCCGGACGGATTGCGCACGCGTCTTTCCGCTGAGAACGGCGTCGAACGCTTCCGCTTGCAGGGCCGGGTGCCGCCGGGTCTGCGCGATGCCGGCTTCGCCTGACGCGCCGAAGAGCCTGCGCGATCCCGCCCTTCTCCAGGCGCGCCGGTCGACGGCCGACGCGCCGCATGTCCGGCCGCTGCGCGCCTTCGCCCGCATGATCGCCGCCGAGCGGGGCGCGGCCGTCCCCGATCCCGATCCGCTCGATGGCGGCGTGGAGGCGCGGCTGCTCCTGCTGCTCGAGACGCCGGGCCCCTCGATCGGCCGCACCGGCTTCGTCTCCCGCGACAATCCGACCGGCACCGCCGCCAACCTGTTCCGCTTCCTGGCCGAGGCCGGGATCGCCCGGCGGGACACGCTGATCTGGAACGCCGTGCCCTGGGTGATCCACGCGCCTGGCGCCCTCAACCGGGCGCCCCGCCGAGCGGAAGCGAGCGCTGCCGCGCCATACTTCGCGCCGCTGCTTGCACTCTTGCCGCGGCTCGCGGTGGTCGTGCCGGCCGGGCGCTTTGCGCGCCAGGCGTCGGCGCCGCTCTCCGCCTTGAGGCCGGAACTGCCGGTGGTGGCGATACCCCATCCGAGCCCGACCTATGTCTGCACCGCGCCCGCCGTGCGCGACCGCATCCTGGCGGGTTTGGCAGAGGCGGCCAGGCATCTCGCTGCGACGCCGTGACGGTCAGGATACCGTGATTTCGGCCGCATTCCCAGTGCAGGGCATCCCCGTGCCGGTGGCCCTTCGCTGGCCTTTGCCGGTCGAAGCCCCTAAATGCCGCGGGGGCGGTTCGGGATCGATACCGCTCGGGACGACCCGCGCCGAATACACCCTGCGGTCGACCAGCGGAGGCGGATACCGTTCTCACATGAAACCTGCCGGGAAGCACAGGATGGTCACGGAGGCCGAACCGGCCGACGCGGACCGCGAGGCTGATGCCGGATCGAAGAAGGCATCGAAGCGCGGGCGCTATGCCTGGATCGGCACGATCGCCAGTCTCATCCTCATCGTCGCCTCGCTCGGCGTTCTGTGGAAGCTCTCGGCAGAGATCAGTTGGGCCGAGCTGCAGGCGGCCTTCACTGCGGTCGCCGCCACCCAGCTTACCGAAGCCTTCCTGTTCGTGGCGGTCAGCTACCTGTTCTTGACCTGCTACGACGCGCTCGCCCTGCGCCAGCTCCGGATCAAGCTGCCCTACCGCATCACGGCGCTCGCCTCCTTCACGAGCTACGCGGTGAGCTTCACCCTCGGCTTTCCGCTCATCACCGCAGCGACGATCCGCTACTGGATCTACTCGAAGCGCGGGTTGTCGGCGGCCAAGATCGCCGCGCTGACGGTGATCGCCGGCTTCACCTTCTGGCTCGGCATGGGGGTGGTGCTCGGCTTCAGCCTCATCATCGAGGCGGGCCAGCTCGCGAGCCTCACCTTCAAGAGCATCGGCGTCAACACCACCGCGCGCCTCAATCAGATCCTCGGCTTCGGCACGCTCGGGCTCGTGCTCGGCTATCTCGCCTGGGTCTCGGTGAAGCGCCGCTACATCAAGGTGCGCCATTGGCACCTCGAATTGCCGGGCGCCACGGTGTCGTTCAGCCAGATGGTGGTCGGCATCGGCGATGTCTGCGCGGCGGCCGCCGTGCTCTACATGCTGATGCCGGAGGGTCTGAACCTCCCCTTCACGACCTTCCTGGCGATCTACGTGCTGGCCGCCATGCTCGGCATCGCCTCCAACGCGCCGGGCGGCATCGGCGTGTTCGAAGCCACGATCCTGCTCGCCCTGTCCTACCTGCCGCGCGAGTCGGTGCTCGGCTCGCTGCTGCTGTTCCGGGTCTGCTACTACCTCGTTCCCTTCGCCCTCGCCTTGGTGATGCTCGGCATCTACGAGGGAATGCAGCGTCTGCGGCGCCGGGCGGCCGCGAACGACCCGTGATCTGGCCGGTTCTCTAGCCCGGCATGTTGAGCAACCCGGCCCGCCCTCTGTGGCTCGGCGTCACCCTGGCCGTGGCCGTGATTGTTTTCGCGGAAGCGATCGGCGGCACGGTCGATGCCGCCCTGATCGTCTCCGCCAGCCTTGCCCTTTTCATCGGCGGGCTCATCGGGCGCCGCGTGCAGGGGCCGGTTCTGCAGCAGTCCGAGGCGGGCCCACCGCGCCGCCACACCATCGCCGAGGCGCTGCTGGCGAACATCCCCGATCCCGTCATCCTGGTCGATCGCCGGGTGGTGGTCATGGAGGCCAACCCGGCCGCCCGGCGGCTTCTGCCGGGGCTCAAGCTCCGCCATCCGCTCTCCTTCTCCCTGCGCGCGCCCGACGTGCTCGATGGAATCGAGGAAGTGCTGCGCACCGGATCGGCCGTGCGGACCGAGTACGCGACCCGCGTGCCGACCGAACGCGCCTTCGAGGTGCAGATCGGCGCCCTTCCGATGTCCGACATGCCCGGCGGCGGCGAGGCCAACGTCGTGCTGTTCCTGCGCGATCTCACCGAGGCGCGCCGCCTCGAGGCGATGCGGGTCGATTTTGTCGCCAATGCCAGCCACGAACTGCGCACGCCGCTCGCCGCCCTCCTCGGTTTCATCGAAACCCTTCAGGGCCCAGCTCGCGACGATGCCCGCGCCCGCGAGCAGTTCCTCGGCATCATGCGCACCCAGGCCCAGCGCATGACCGGGCTGATCGACGACCTGCTCTCGCTCTCGCGCATCGAGCTGCACGAGCACGTCGTGCCAACCCGGACGGTCGATCTCGGCCGCATCGCCCGCCAGATGGTCGACATGCAGGCGCCGCTCGCCCTCAAGCGTGGCATCGCGTTGAGCGTCGAGCGGCCCGATATCCCGCTCCCGGTGCTCGGGGATCGCGACGAGCTGCTGCGCGTCATCGAGAATCTCGTCGAGAACGCGATGAAGTATGGCGGCAGCGGCGGCGTGGTCGTCGTGTCGCTCCACCGCGTCGAGGGGGTGGACGGGCGCGGGGCACGAATCGAGCTCAGGGTGCGCGACGAGGGGCCGGGCATTGCGGCCGAGCATATCCCGCGGCTGACCGAGCGCTTCTACCGCGTCGATACGGCGTCGAGCCGCCAGCAGGGCGGAACCGGTCTCGGGCTCGCCATCGTGAAGCACACGCTCAATCGCCACCGGGGCAAGCTCATCATCGAGAGCGAGCCAGGGCATGGCACCACGGTGCGCGTGAGCCTGCCGGAGCATCGGCCCGATACCGTGGGACCGATGCCGGACGAGGTGCCCGCACGGGATTAGCGGATGACCCCGGGGGAACGGTGGGCGGTCGGCCCCGTTTGCCGGGAAGAGTCGGTCGATGCCGTCGCGCCAGCGCGGACATCGAACGACGCGCGACACGTGCCGAAAGATGCGGGGGCAAAGGTGCTTTCCCTGGCCTGAAAGCCTCGAACGCCCCGCCCCTTGACCTTCCCATGATGGGAAGGCCCATCTGAGGTGGCATGGAAACGATCCTTGAATCCCACACCACGCCGCCCGCGCCCGTTGAGGCCGAGCGGCCGTCCCGCCTGACCCTGCCGGTCGAGGGCATGAGCTGCGCCTCCTGCGTCGGACGCGTCGAGCGGTCGCTCCGCGCGCTGCCCGGCGTGACCAATGCCGCTGTCAATCTCGCCACCGGCCGCGCCAGCCTTACCCTGCCGGATGGCCTACCACCCTCGCGGGCGGTCGAGGCAATCCGCGAAGCCGGCTACGACGTGCCGGAATCCGTCACCGCCGTCTCCGTCGAGGGGATGAGCTGCGCCTCCTGTGTCGGACGCGTGGAGCGCGCCCTTATGGCGCTTCCCGGTGCTGTCTCGGCGAGCGTGAACCTCGCCACCGGCCGGGCGGAATTGCACCACGCCGCCGGCACCGTCTCCCTGAGCGATGTCGAGGCGGCCGTGCGGCAGGCCGGCTACGAGGCGCGTGCGCTCGGTGCCGCAGCGGACGCCTCACACGCGGATCGGCAGGAGCGGGAGGCGGCCGCACTCCGCCGCGACCTGATCGTCGCCGCCGTTCTGTCGGCCCCGGTCGTGGTCCTCGACATGGGGAGCCATCTGCTGCCGGGCTTCCACCATGCGGTGACGGGCGTGCTCGGCGCAGGCGGCTTCGCCTGGATTCAGGCGGTGCTCGCGACCCTGGTGCTGGCCGGGCCCGGCCGGCGCTTCTTCCGGATCGGCGTGCCGAACCTGTTGCGCGGCCATCCCGACATGAACGCCCTCGTCGCCCTCGGCGCCGGCGCGGCCTACCTCTTCTCCCTGGTCTCGACCGCCGCGCCGTGGTGGCTGCCGGACGGGTCGGCGCATCTCTACTTCGAGGCGAGCGTCCTCATCGTCACGCTGATCCTGCTCGGCCGCACTCTGGAGGCGCGCGCCAAGGGGCGGGCCGGCGCGGCGATCGCGCGGCTGATCGACCTCTCGCCCAAGACGGCGCGGCGGGTCGAGGGTGCGACCGAGCGCGAGGTGCCGGCGGCCGACCTCAGGATCGGCGACCGGGTGCGCGTGCGGCCCGGCGAGCGCGTGCCGGCGGACGGCCTCGTCGCATCGGGCGCCTCCTTCGTCGATGAGAGCATGATCACCGGCGAGCCGGTGCCGGTGGAGAAGGGCATGGGCGCCCGCGTCGTCGGCGGCACCCTCAACACCACTGGCAGCTTCGACTTCACAGTGGACCGCACCGGTGCCGACACCGCGCTGGCGCGGATCGTGCGGATGGTCGAGGAGGCGCAAGGCGGCAAGCTGCCGATCCAGGCGCTGGTGGACCGGGTCACCCTGTGGTTCGTGCCCGCCGTCATCGCCATCGCTGTGCTGACCTTCCTCGCGTGGCTCGTCCTTGGGCCTTCGCCGGCGCTCGGACATGCCTTGGTCGCGGAAATCTCCGTGCTCATCATCGCCTGCCCCTGCGCCATGGGGCTGGCGACGCCGGTCTCGATCATGGTCGGTACCGGCCGGGCGGCGGAACGCGGCGTCCTGTTCCGTCAGGGCGCCGCGCTGCAGGCGCTGCGGGACGCCCGCGTCATCGCCCTCGACAAGACCGGCACGCTGACCGAGGGCCGTCCGCGCCTGACCGATCTCGTCACCGCGCCAGGCTTCTCCCGGGAGAATGTGCTGGCGCTGGCAGGCGCCGTCGAGGCGCGCTCCGAGCATCCGGTCGCCCGCGCCATCGCCGCCGCGGCGCGCGACGCCGGGGCACTCCCTGACGCCGAAGCGTTCGAGGCGGTGCTGGGCCACGGCGTCTCGGCGCGAGTCGAGGGGCGGGCGGTGGCGCTCGGCAACCGCCGCTTCATGGAACGGCTCGGCGTGACGACCGCTGCGCTCGAAAGCGAGGCGAGCCGTCTCGCTCAGAAGGGGAAGAGCCCCATCTTCGCCGCCGTGGATGGCCGACTCGCGGCGCTCGTCGCGGTAGCCGATCCGGTCAAGCCGGAGGCGCGGGCGGCCCTTGACGCCCTGCGCGCCCGCGGCCTCACCGTGGCGATGCTGACGGGGGATGCCCGCGCCACCGCCGAGGCGGTCGCGCGTTCGCTCGGCATCACCGAAGTCGAGGCCGAGGTGCTGCCCGAGGGTAAGGTCGCGGCCCTGCGCCGCTTGCGCGAGGCCCACGGCGCAGTCGCTTTCGTCGGCGACGGCATCAACGACGCACCCGCTCTGGCCGAGGCCGATATCGGTATCGCCATCGGTACCGGCACCGACATCGCGGTGGAGAGTGCCGACGTCGTGCTGATGTCCGGTGCGCTCACCGGGCTGGTCGAGGCCGTGATCCTGTCGCGTGCGACGCTCGCGAACATCCGCCAGAACCTGTTCTGGGCGTTTGCCTACAACGCGGCGCTGATCCCCGTCGCCGCCGGTGGGCTCGCGGTCTTCGGCGGTCCGCAGCTCTCGCCGGTCCTGGCGGCCGGGGCGATGGCGCTCTCCAGCGTCTTCGTCGTCGGCAACGCGCTGCGCCTCAAGCGGGCGGGGGGCACCGCATGAGCGCGCCCTCCGTCACCATCGGCGAGGCGGCCCGCGCGACCGGCGTCTCGGCCAAGATGATCCGCTACTACGAGGAGACGGGCCTGCTCGGCCCCGCGGGACGGACGGCCGCCGGCTATCGCGTGTACAGCGAGGCCGACCTGCACGCGCTCCGCTTCGTCCGCCGCGCCCGCGACCTCGGCTTCTCGATGCGGGAGATCGCCGACCTACTGGCGCTCTGGCACGACCGCTCCCGCGCCAGCGGCGCGGTCAAGGCCGTGGCGCTCGGCCATGTCGCCGACCTGCGCCGCCGCATCGGCGAGTTGGAGGCGATGGCCCGCACCCTCGAACATCTGGCCGAACGCTGCTGCGGCGACGACCGACCGGACTGCCCGATTCTCGACGATCTGGCGGGAGGAGAGGCGCCCGAGCCCGCGGCGACGGGCGTGGCACCATTGAGACGAGGAAGAAAGCAGGGGTGATCGCTTATCGGGCGCTCGCCCCGAGGCTTGGCCGTTGACCCGGTGTTGGCCTTCTGCTTGCTGGGACCTTCCGGAAAGGTTGGATCCATGCCCGTCATCGACCGCATCGCCGATCTCTCGGAGGAGATCACCGCCTGGCGGCACGATCTCCACGCCCATCCGGAGCTTCAGTACGACGTTCACCGCACCGCCGGTTTCGTGGCGGACAAGCTGCGCGCCTTCGGCTGCGATGAGGTCGTCACCGGGATCGGCCGCACCGGCGTCGTTGGCATGATCCGCGGGCGGGCGCACGGTTCCAACCGCGCGATCGGCCTGCGCGCCGACATGGACGCCTTGCCGATCCAGGAGATCCGCGACCTTCCCTACCGCTCGATTGCGCCGGGCAAGATGCACGCCTGCGGCCATGACGGGCACACCGCCATGCTGCTCGGCGCCGCGAAGTACCTCGCCGAGACCCGCGACTTCGATGGCCGCGCGGTGCTGATCTTCCAGCCGGCCGAGGAGGGCGGGGGCGGCGGCGAGGCGATGGTGCAGGACGGAATGATGGAGCGCTTCGGCGTCGAGTCGGTCTACGGCCTTCACAACGTCCCCGGCCAACCGATCGGCACCTTCGCGATCCGTCCCGGCCCGATCATGGCCTCCACCGACCGCTTCACGATTTGGATCGAGGGAAGGGGCGGGCACGCGGCCCTGCCGCAGGCAGCGGTCGATACGGTGCTGGTCGGGAGCCACATCGTCGTCGCCCTGCAATCCATCGTCGCCCGCAACATCGATCCGCTCGATTCGGCGGTGGTCTCCGTCTGCGCGGTCGACGCGGGCGAGGCGTTCAACGTGTTGCCGCAGACGGCGGAACTGCGCGGCACCATGCGGGCGCTGACGCCGGCCGTGCGCGACCTGATGCGCGAGCGGCTCGCGGCGATTGCAGAGAATGTTGCCGTGGCCTTCGGCGCGCGGGCGAACGTCGATTTCGCCAGCGGCTATCCGGCGACTGAGAACCACCCGGCCGAGACCGACTTCATGGCTGATGTCGCCGCGCAGGTCGTCGGCGAGGATCGTGTCGAGCGGGACGTGGCGCCGATGATGGCGGCCGAGGATTTCTCCTACATGCTGGCCCACCGGCCCGGCGCCTACATCTTCATAGGCAATGGCCCCTCCGCCGGCCTCCACCACCCGGAATACGACTTCAACGACGCCGCCATCCCCTATGGCGCCTCGCTCTGGGCGCGGATCATTGAGACGGGTCTGCCGGCCTGAGAGCAGCGAGTTCTTTGATCGCGCACCACGCCGGGTCGAAACGGAACGGACGCCTCATGCGGCATGCACCCGCTCCAGGAACGTCCCGATCGCGACTTCCAGTGCGGCGCTGCCATCCCCGACTCGCTCGGCACCGGAGCCGACTTCGTCGGAACGCTCCTCATTGGAAGCGGCCGCGGCGCGGACCTCCGCGATGCTCAGCGACACGTGCGGGCATCCGCTGCGGCCCCGGCGATGGCACAGGCGATCTCGTGGCTGGCCTGCCCCTGCTGCTCGGCCGCCGCCGCGACCTCGGCGGCGATGAGGCTGAGCTGGGCGATCGTTTGCCCGATCTCGCCGATAGCACCGCTTGTGCCGCCCGCCGCATGCTGGATCGCCGCAATCGGTGCGCGTTTGCCCTAGCGGGCCGACCTCTCACGCTGCCTCAATGCGTGGAGGTTGCCGCCAATTCGAGCGCGCTTCTCGGGTGCGGTCGAGCGAGCCGGTTGAGCATACGCCCGACTGGACGCTCGAAGCCGTAATAGGTCAGGAACGCCAGCGCGAGGCAGGCCGGCACAGCCATCGCGTTGGCGGCAATGGTCGTGCCGACCTTGCGATGCACGAGCGCGATCACGAACCCATGGGTCAGGTAGAGTGAATAGGAGGCATCTCCGATCCGCTCCAGGGCGGCGAGGGCGCGCCGGGGCCAGTGCCCGGCCCGCTCGATCGCCAGCGCGCCGCAAACGATGAGGAAGGCTGGGCCGCCCCATACGAGCGGCCGTAGGGCTTCCGTGTAGTGCCAAGCGAGCTCGGCCGCGACGAGGCCGGTCGCGCCGACGGCAACGAGGCTCAGCCCGCGTCCGAGACCGGAAAGACGGATCGGCCCGGCAAGGGCAAGGCCGGCAATGAATTCGAGCATGATCGCCGAGGTCCAAAACCGCAGCGGGGCGTTCTCGGGCGCGAAAATCGCGCCCGCGATCACGAGCCCGGCCAGGGCTGCCGCGCAGAACGTCCGAGGCGCGCCGATCCAGAGACCAGTGGCGAACAGGACGTAGAACAGCATCTCAGCATTGAGCGTCCAACCCGAGATCGCCAACGGCCAGATCTGACCTTCGGCGTTGTAATAGGGCACGAAAAGTAGGGATTTCGCCAGGGTGGCCCCATCGAAGCTGAAGCGGGCGAACAGCCCTGCTAGCGCGCCTGCGCAAAGCACAAGAGTTGTTGCCCAATAAAGCGGCACGATACGTATCGCACGTTTTAAAAGGAATTGGCCCGGCGGAACTTTGGTATCTACACTTCCTATAACAAATCCGGAAACGACGAAGAATATATCAACGCCAGCGGCGCCGGTTACGAAACGGTGGTCCGATAAGTGGTGAGCTGCAACAAGCAGCGCGGCCGTAGCCCTGAGTGCCTCGATTGAAGCGAAACGCATATCCAACACCTCGCCAAATCGTCAGATCACTATATGCAAATCATTGCCTGAAAAAGCAGAAATCTGACCAATTGAGAATGGCTAGGTTCAAAGGATACCTGACAATCGTAGCCCTCTGTTCAGTCCTCTCAGCCCGATCCTACCGGTTTCATTATCCAGGCGACGGAGCGTCGGTCCGCGGCGATTCCTCGATGGCTGGCAACGCCGCGCCGAACGGCACCGTCTCGTCGAGCCGGTCGTCAGCAAGCGCCTGCATGGTGGCTTTCAGCCGGTGCAGCGGGCTTTGGATCTGCGTTCGGATGATCCAGATGGCGGCGAGCAATGCCAGGATGAGGGCTGCGGCCGGCGCGGCGATGAGCGTGATGAAGGCCTTGCGCTGCACTTGCGCCGCCGCGTCCCGCTGTCCGTCGAGGCGCGCGAGCACGTCGCGGCCCAGTGCCGAGATCTCCGCCACCATGCGCTCGTGATTCTTCACCGTCGCCTCGTCGCTCGCCTGGATCAGGGCGGCGCGCGGCGACACCGCGAGACCGAGCGCGGCGGTCTCGGTCTGATAGGCGACGAACTCCTTCACCGCGAGGTCAGGCCGGCGCCGCTTCTCCGGCGGCAGATGCCCATCCATCGCGGACAGGTACGGCCCGCGCGCTGCCTCCATCTCACCGAGCGCCGTGTCTGAAGCGCGGAGAGCCGCTGCTTGGCCTCCTCGGTGTCAGAGGCGGTGTAGACGGCACTGGCCTCGACCACGGCGTGCTCGATGGCTTGGGCCAGACCTCGGGCCTGAAGCCCGGCATTCCAGAACGATTCGGTGAGGGCGGCGCGGGCCTGTTCCTGCGATGCCTGCCGCAGCGCGAAGGCCGAGATACCCGCTCCGACGAGACCAAGGAGCCCGACGACCATCGCCAGCTTGAGGCCCAGAGACACGCACATGAAAAAGCCCGCCGATCCGTGGAATCGACGGGCTTCTATGGAGAGCGTTTTTTCTCAAAGGTTAGATTGAGCCGGCTATTCTCGACTGCGTTCGATGAAGCGGCTGTGAGCACTTCTTTTCTTGCAAATCACTCGATCGACCACGCGCGAGAACCGATCCTTCAGTTTCTCGGTGCCGCCGTTCCACCGAGGTGAAACACGCGATGCGGCACCAGTTCGCCGCGCTCGACATCGCCGACGGCGACGAGCACGCCGCCGCAAGTCGCGTAGGCCTTGCCGCCGATCGGCGCGTCCTGCCCGCGCAGAATCACCGGCTGACCGCGCATCAGGCGAAGCCCCATGTCGCGGCTGACCGCCACCGAGGGCACCTCGTCCAGAGCCGTTTCGACCGCGTGGAGATGCATCTCGGTGCTCTCTTCGAGGGTGGCGACGCTGCAGGCGGCCGCCTCCTCGAAGGGGCCCACGCGCGTGCGCCGCAGGGCCGAGACGTGACCGTAGCAGCCGAGCACCCGGCCGAGATCGCGGGCCAGCGCACGAACGTAGGTGCCCTTGCCGCATTCCGCAGCGATCACGGTGCGGTCGCCGTGGTGCTCGATCACCGAGAGGTGGTCGATGCGCACGGAGCGGGCCACCAGTTCCACCACCTCGCCATCACGGGCGAGGTCGTAGGCGCGCTCGCCCTGAATCTTGATGGCGGAGTAGCGCGGCGGCACCTGTTCGATCTCGCCGACGAAGGCGGGCAGAGCCGCCTCGAGTGCCTCACGGGTCGGGCGGACGTCGGAGGTCTCGACCGGGCGACCCTCGGCATCGTCGGTGTCGGTCTCGACACCCCAGGTCACCTCGAAGCGGTAGGCCTTGCGCCCGTCCATGACGAACGGCACCGTCTTCGTTGCCTCGCCGAGTGCGATCGGCAGGATGCCCGATGCCAGCGGATCGAGCGTGCCGGCATGGCCCGCCTTCTTGGCGTTGAACAGGCGCTTCACCACCGCCACGGCCTGGGTCGAGGTGATGCCGACGCCCTTGTCGAGCACCACCCAGCCGCTCACGTCGTTCTTCTTCGGCCGGTCATGGCGCGGACGGCCGCGCTGAGGGCGGCGTCCGCCCCGCGGCGGTCCGTCCCGGCGCAGGTCGCCCCGCGGCTCCTGCGGCGCTTCACCGGCGCGTTCGGAAGAAATGTCGTCTTGCATCCTGTCCTCGATCGACGGGTTCTCTAGAGCATCGTCCCGAAAGGTGGCCACCGGCTCTCGGCAAACGACGATGCAAAAACAAAAGCGAAGAGCATCGGCCTGGAATGGACATCCAGGACGAGGCTCTTGAGCGGCTCAGCCCATCAAGGGGCCATCAAGCGGCCCGTTGGGCGAAGGGGCGGAGCAACGGCAGCCGCCCGGATGGAGATCAATCGCGCGAGGACGAATCCGGTTCGCCCTCGTCGTCCTCGCGAGGAGCACTTTCCAGATCCCGCTGGACCTTCTCGCTCCGCAGGAGCTGGTCGATCCGGGCCGCCTCGTCGAAGGTCTCGTCGCGCCGGAAACGCAAGTCGGGCGCGAATTTCAGGTTCACCCGCCGGGCCACTTCCTGGCGGAGGATCTTCTTGTGACGCTCGAGCGCGGCGATTACCGGGGCCTCGTCCTGGCCACCGAGCGGCATGACGTAGGCGGTCGCCAATTTGAGGTCCGGCGACATCCGAACCTCGGGAACGGTGACGACATGCGAGCCGAGCACCGGATCCTGAATGTCACCACGCTGCAGCACTTCGGCCAGAGCGTGGCGGATGAGTTCGGCCACGCGCTGCTGACGCTGCGTGGGACCGGAGGGAGTCTGCTTTTGGGCCATCGGCTGATCGACGTCGCTGAACCATCAGGCGGGTGCCTGGAAACAAAGGGGGCCGCAGCTTTCGCCGCGGCCCCGTAAGGAAGAGCGGTAGGGGAGGGCCGCTCAGAGCGTGCGCTTGATTTCCTCGACGTTGAAGCACTCGATGAAATCGCCGACGCGCATGTCCTGGTAGTTCTGGAAGGACATACCGCACTCGTAGCCGGCGGTGACTTCCTTGGCGTCGTCCTTGAGGCGCTTGAGCTGAGACAGCTTGCCCTCGTGGATCACCACGTCGTTGCGCAGCAGGCGGACGTGGGCGCCGCGCTGGACCACACCCTCCATGACCCGGCAACCGGCGATCTTGCCGACCTTCGACACGTCGAAAATCTGCAGGATCTGCGCCTCGCCGAGACGCTCCTCGCGAAGCGTCGGCGGCAGCATGCCCGACAGCGTGGCTTTGATGTCGTCCACAAGGTCGTAGATGATGCTGTAGTAGCGGATCTCGGTGCCGTCGCGCTCGGCCGCGTTGCGCGCTTCCTTGTGGGCGCGCACGTTGAAGCCGATCACCACCGCCTTCGAGGCGTTGGCGAGCGTGATGTCCGACTCGGTGATGCCGCCCACGCCCGAGAGCAGGATGCGAACGCCGACCTCGTCATTGCCGAGCGCCGTGAGCGCGCCGTTGATGGCCTCGACCGAACCCTGCACGTCACCCTTGATGATGATCGGCAGTTCCTTGCGGTTCGCGCCTTCCTTGGCCTCGCGCATCATGTCGACGAGCGAGCGGTTGGCGCCGCCGGTGCGGGCGTTCAGGCGCTCGCGCTTGATGCGGGCGCGGTACTCGGTGACCTCGCGGGCGCGGGCCTCGTTCGGCACCACGATCACGCGGTCGCCGGCATCCGGCGTACCATTGAAGCCGAGCACCTCGACCGGGACCGAAGGGCCGGCATAGGGCACGTGCTTGCCGGTATCGTCGATGAGGGCGCGGATGCGGCCCCACTCGGCGCCGGCGACGACGATGTCGCCGGTGAACAGCGTGCCGCGCTGCACGAGCACGGTGGCGACAGGGCCGCGACCACGATCGAGCTGAGCCTCGATCACGGTGCCTTCGCCATCGCGCTTCTCGTTGGCGCGCAGGTTCAGGATCTCGGCCTGGAGCTGAAGGCCCTCGAGAAGCTCGGGCAGACCCTCGCCGGTCTTGGCGGAGACCTCGAACTCGAGGGTCTCACCGCCCATCGACTCCACTTGGATGTCGTGCTGCAGCAGCTCGGTGCGCACCCGCTGCGGGTTCGCATCCGGCTTGTCGATCTTGTTGATGGCGATGATCATCGGGACGCCCGCCGCCTTGGCGTGCTGAATCGCCTCGACGGTCTGGGGCATCACGCCGTCATCGGCCGCCACCACGATCACGACAATGTCCGTCACCTTGGCGCCACGGGCGCGCATGGAGGTGAAGGCCGCGTGGCCGGGGGTGTCGATGAAGGTCACGAGATCGCCCGAAGGCGCCGCCACCTGATAGGCACCGATATGCTGGGTGATGCCACCGGCCTCACCCTCGACCACGTTGGCCGCACGGATCGCGTCGAGCAGCGAGGTCTTGCCGTGATCGACGTGACCCATGATCGTGACGACCGGGGGACGCGGATCCAGATCCTCCTCCAGATCCGGCTCGTCCGAGGTCAGACCTTCCTCGACGTCCGACTCGGCGACGCGGCGAACCGTATGGCCCATCTCCTCAGCGATGAGCTGAGCCGTATCCGAATCGATCACGTCGGTGATCTTGTGGATCTGGCCCTGCTTCATCAGCAGACGGATGACGTCCACCGCACGTTCGGACATGCGGTTGGCGAGTTCTTGGATGGTGATCGTCTCTGGAATTGTCACGTCGCGGACGATTTTCTCCTTGGGCTCCTCGTGCCGATGCCCGCTCATCCGCTGCTGGCGGCGGCGGAAGGAGGCCACGGAACGAGTGCGCTCTTCCTCGCCCGCAGTTGCGTTGGCGATGGTGAGGCGGCCACGGTTACGGTCACCGCCCGGCGACTTCGGCGTCTTGGGCGGCGTAATGATCTTGAGCGGCATACCGGGGCGACGAATCACCCGCTTGGTATCCGACTCCTCCTCGGCCGCGGCAGCGCCGGGACGACCGGCGGGACGCGCAGCGGCGCCCGCACCCGCGGGGCGGGCGGCGGTCGTCGGGGTCGGCGCCTTCTCGGGCTCCGGCGCCGGGGCCGGGCGCGCCATGAAGTTCAGATCGCGCGGCTTCTTGATATCCGCCGTGATGGTACGGCGCGGCTCGGCCGGCGGCTGCGGCGCAGCCGGACGGGAAGCCGACGGTGCCGGACGGACACCGGGGCGGGCGCCGGACGCGGCCGGACGCTGGGCCGCACCACTCGGACGCGCGGCCGACGGAGCGGCAGCGGGACGTGCGGTGGCCGCGGGGGCCGGACGCGCAACCGGGGCTGCGGCCGGGGCCGGTGCAGCAGCCGCAACCGGCTCCGATGCCGCGGGAGCGGCAGCAGCGGGCGGGGCCTCGGCGGCGGGCAGGGCGGCGACGCGCGCAGCCTCTTCCTCGGCGCGGCGACGCGAATCCTCGGCGGCCTTGCGGCGGAGTTCGTCTTCCTGACGGCGCCGCTCATCCTCTTCGCGGCGGCGTGCCTCGGCAGCCTCACGCTCGCGGCGCTCGGCTTCCTCACGGTCGCGGCGGGCCTGGATCTCAGCCTCGGCACGGGCGCGGGCCTCGGCCTCGCGACGCTGCGCATCGGCCAGGGCGGCAGCACGGGCATCCCGCTCCTGCTCGCTCAGGGTCCGCAGCACGACGCCAGAGGCGCTTCGGCCGGCCGGACGCGCGGTCGGCGTCGGCGCGGGCGCCACGGAGGCAGGACGCGGCGGAGGCGCGGTGACGGGCTCACGGGGCGCGACCGCTCCGGGCGCGGCGCCGATCGTACGCCGCTTCACCGTCTCGACCACGACGGACTTCGACCGCCCGTGGGAGAAGCTCTGACGGACCGTTCCCTGCTCGACCGGACGCTTGACCGTCAACGGCTTCGAGGGGGCTCTGGTCTGCGTCTTGTCACCCGGATTGTTCGTATCGCTCATTCAGTCTGAACCCTGAGGGTTTCCATCGTCCCATCGGCCGGCGGCGGGCATGCCCGGCCGAGTGTCATGTCAATTCGTCGTCGTGCGAATCGAAGGCGGTCGCGCCAGCAGCAAGCGGGGCGTCCTCTTCAGACGCCGACGCCATACCCTCGAAGGTGCGGAACCGACGCCAACGCGCGAGATAGCCGGTAGTGCCGGCTCCCGCGATAAGGGCAGCGTGTATCACATGATCCCGGCCCAATGCCATGTCCAATTCGGTGTTGGACAGGTCATCGACAACGGGAATAACCGATATGGCATCGCCGTAGCGCCGCCGCAAGGCAGCTGCGAGCTTGCGCCGACCGTCCGGAGCGGCATCGCTGGCGTGAATCACCGCCGCGACGCCGACCGCTCCGAGAATCGCCGACTCGACCTTGCCGAAGCCGGTCACGACGCAACCGGCCTTGTTGGCCATAGCCAAGGCCTGACGCAGATCGGTGCGGAGACCCTCGGCAACTTGGTCGGCGAGATCGGGCGGGACCTTCGCCTCGTTGGACTTGAAGGCGCGGTTGAAGGCACGGCGCTTGACCGCGGCCTCGATCGTCGCGCGCGTGGCGGTCACCCAAGCGCCGCGACCCGGCAGGCGTGCGCGCAGATCCGGCACCGCCGTGGCGTTGGGCCCCAGCACGAAGCGGATCATCGCCGAGGGCGACTGCGCTTTACGGGTGACGATGCAGGTGCGCACAGGCTCCCGGCCGCGGCCCGGGCCACGGTCGAGATCCGGGCCGGTCTCGGCCGATTCGCCGTCCGTGCCCCCCTGCGCGATCATATCCTGCACCGAGTCTCCCTACCTCTGGCTCAAGCCTGCTGCGGCTCGGCCGTTGCTTCCTCGGTCGCCTCGCCGTCCTCGGCGTCGCCCTCGGCGGCCTCACCCTCCGGCTCCGGCAGCGCGTCGATCCAGCCGGCCTTCAGACGGGCGGCCATGATCAGCGCCTCGGCCTCGGCCCGCGACAGCTCGAAGCCGTCGAGATAACCGGCATGGCGCACGGCCTCGGGGCCGCGGCCTTCGGTGTATCCGACGAGATCGTCGGTGGCGCAGCCGGCGAGGTCTTCGACGGTCTTCACCTCGTTCTCGCCCAGCGCCACCATCATCGCGGTGGTGATGCCGTCGATCTCGCGCAGCTCGTCCTCGACGCCGAGTTCGCGGCGGCGGTCGTCCTGCTCCTGCTCGATCCGGGCGAGGTAATCCTGGGCGCGGGCCTGGATCTCGGCACCGGTCTCCTCGTCGAGACCCTGGATGTTGGAGAGCTCGGCGACATCGACGAAGGCGATTTCCTCGACGTTGCGGAAGCCTTCGGCGGCCAGCAACTGGCCGACGGTCTCGTCCACGTCGAGCGCTTCCATGAACGCTTGAGTGCGCTCCGCGAATTCCTTCTGGCGCCGCTCGGATTCCTCGGCCTCGGTCAGGATGTCGATGTCCCAGCCGGTGAGCTGCGAAGCCAGCCGCACGTTCTGGCCGCGGCGGCCGATGGCCAGCGAGAGCTGGTCGTCGGGCACCACCACCTCGATGCGGTCGGCCTCCTCGTCGAGCACCACCTTCACGACCTCGGCCGGCTGCAGCGCGTTGACGATGAAGGTCGCCTGATCTTCCGACCACGGGATGATGTCGATCTTCTCGCCCTGAAGCTCGCCGACCACCGCCTGGACGCGGGAGCCGCGCATACCGACGCAGGCGCCGACCGGGTCGATCGAGGAGTCGCGGGAGATGACCGCGATCTTGGCGCGCGAGCCGGGATCGCGGGCGACCGCCTTCACCTCGACGATGCCGTCATAGATCTCCGGCACTTCCTGGCCGAACAGCTTGGCCATGAATTGCGGGTGCGAGCGCGACAGGAAAATCTGCGGCCCGCGTACCTCGGAGCGCACGTCGAACAGGTAGGCGCGGATGCGGTCGCCGGGGCGGAAGGTCTCGCGCGGGATCATCTCGTCGCGGCGGACGATGCCCTCGCCGCGGCCGAGATCGACGATAACGTTGCCGTACTCGACGCGCTTGACCACGCCGTTGAGGATCTCGCCGATCCGGTCCTTGTACTCGTCGTACTGGCGGGCGCGCTCGGCGTCGCGCACCTTCTGCACGATGACCTGCTTGGCCGATTGCGCCGCGACGCGGCCGAAATCGAACGGCGGCAGGGTATCGGATATCACATCGCCGATGAGGGCGCCGGGGTTGTAGCGGCGGGCCTGATCGAGGGTGATCTCACGGGCGTCGTTCTCGACCTGATCGACCACAAGCAGGTGGCGGGACAGGCGCAGCGCGCCGCTCTTCGTGTCGATCTCGGCGTGAACGTCGGTCTCGGCGCCGTAGCGGGAGCGGGCCGCCTTCGCGATCGCCTCTTCCATCGCCTCGATGACGATCTGGCGGTCGATCACCTTCTCGCGGGCGACCGCCTCGGCGATCTGCAGGAGTTCGAGCCGATTGGCGCTGACGACAGCCATGGGGTCTGGTCCTTCCTTCGGTCGTGTCTTCCGCTGCGAGAGCGGACTTATTCTCAAGGTCTTCTTGCATCGCGACGGCGCCGGTACCGGCCGCTCGAAGCGATGCCGCGGAATCAGTGAAGCGTGTCGCGGTTCTTGAGGCGGGCGGCCTTCGTGACGATGCCGCCGCCGGGCTTGGGCTTCTTCGCCTTCACCGGCTTGTCGGACTTCTTGTCCACCTTGGGCTTGGGCCGCTTCGGCTGCGGGATGAAGCGGACCTGCGGCGCCTCGTGCTCGGCTTCCGCGCCCTCTTCCTCGTCGCCCTCTTCGCCGTCCTGCGGCGGGGCAGAGCCACGGCGGAGCGATTCGCGAATCAGCTCGTCCGTCAGAACAAGATGCGCCTCGCCGAGATCACGAAGCGGCACATCGATGCGGCTCGGAAGGCCCGGCTTCACGTCGGGCAGATCGATCGGCACCGTGGTGCCGTCCGCGCTCGGAACCCCGATGATGCCGCGGAAGCGCTTGCGCCCATCCATCGGCACGGCAAGCTCGACCTTCGCCTCATAACCGGCCCAGCGCTCGAAATCGGAAACGCGCACCAGGGGACGGTCGATGCCGGGCGACGAGACTTCGAGATAGTAGGCGTCGCCGACCGGGTCCTCGAGATCGAGGATCGGCGAGATCGCGCGGCTCACCGCCTCGCACTCATCGACGCCCATCGTGCCGTCTGGCCGCTCGGCCATGATCTGCACGGTGCGGCCGTTGGTGTTCGAGATCTTCACCCGGACCAGCCGGAAGCCGAGGCCCTCGATCGGTCCCTCGACGATCTGGGCGACGCGCGCGGCGACGCCGGTCTCGCTGACAAGACGTTTCTCGGTAGGCTCCGCCATGCTGTGATTTTCCGAAGGTCTCGATCGGGGTTGAGCTTGGCAAATCCAGCGCTGGAGGTGCTCGCGAAAATAAAAAAGAGCGGACCCCGGGGGGCCCACTCCCGCAAGCAGCCTATCGACTGCACCAGAAATGTTGAGCCGTGACTTAACCCCGCTGCGTGGCGAATTCAAGCGTTTCGAAGCGCGATCCCCGGCCTCCCGTGCCGCGATCCGGCCATCTCCGGCTGCAAACACCGCCTCGTCCGCACGCGAGAGGGAAGGGAGCATGCAGCCACCGAGGATCGGCCCGGATCCGGACGCTCTGCACCCGATGGCCGGGCACAGCCGCGTGACGTTCATCCGCAACCTCGACCTGCCGGAGAATGTCGAGGTCGGCGCCTATACGTATTACGACGATCCGGCCGGACCGCAGGCCTTTCTCGACGCGATCCTCTACCACTTCCCCTTCATCGGCGACCGGCTGGTGATCGGGAAGTTCTGCGCCCTCGCCGCGGGCACGCGCTTCCTGATGAACGGCGGCAACCACCGCCTCGACGGGCTCTCGACCTACCCCTTCCCGATCTTCGGCGGCGATTGGATCGGCCGCTTCGAGGGCGAGCTGAACTTCCCGAATCGCGGCGACACGCGCATCGGCAACGATGTCTGGCTCGGATATCAGAGCACCGTGATGCCGGGCATCACGATCGGCGACGGCGCGGTGGTCGCGGCGCATGCGGTCGTGGCGGCGGACGTCCCGCCCTACGCGATCGTGGCCGGCAACCCCGCAAAGGTTGTCCGCCACCGCTTCTCGGAAGGGGACGCCGCGCGACTGCAGGCGGTAGCGTGGTGGGATTGGCCGATCGAGCGGATCACGGCTCACCTGCCGCTGATCGGCGGCGGCGACATCGCCGCACTCGAAGCGGTGGCGCGGGACGGCTGATCGGTGGTGCCGTAGGGGACCAGGGGCGGCGCCAGCTTCATCGGCCCGTGCTCGGTGGCCAGAACCGCCGCGATCCAAGCGAGCAGCAGGACGAAGAGCACGACCTCCCACAATGAGAGACGCATCGGGCGCTTTGTCGGACGGTTAGGCATTTGGCAGAGGTCGGAAGCGGGTATGGGCCGCCTCTAACATCTGATTGTTTCTTACATATGTTAGAAAACAACCCACTCAACGTCGTGGGTCGTGCACCCACTTTGGACGATCCCCCAAACGAAAACGCCGCCCCGGTCAAGGACGGCGTTTCGAAATGGTCAGGGCCGTGAAAGGCTAGGCGGCCTGCTTGGCCTTGTTCAGCAGCTTGCGGTTCACCAGAACCTCGGCGATCTGCACGGCGTTGAGCGCCGCGCCCTTGCGCAGGTTGTCTGAGACGCACCAAAAGTTCAGGCCGTTCTCGACCGTGGCGTCCTCGCGGATGCGGGAGATGTAGGTCGCATCCTCGCCCGCCGCCTCGTGCGGGGTCATGTAGCCGCCGTTCTCGCGCTTATCGATCACGAGCACGCCCGGCGCCGCACGCAGGATCTCGGTCGCCTGCTCCGGCGAGATCGGGCGCTCGAACTCGACGTTCACCGACTCGGCATGGCCGATGAAGACCGGCACCCGCACCGCGGTCGCCGTGAGCTTGATCTTGGGATCGAGCATCTTCTTGGTCTCGGCGACCATCTTCCACTCTTCCTTCGTGTAGCCATCCTCCATGAACACATCGATGTGGGGGATGACGTTGAAGGCGATCCGCTTGGTGAACTTCTTCGTCACCACCTCGCCGGCGGTGAAGACGGCGCGGGTCTGGCTGAACAGCTCGTCCATCGCCTCCTTCCCGGCGCCGGAAACGGACTGATAGGTCGAGACCACGACGCGCTTGATGGTGGCCGCCTCGTGCAGCGGCTTGAGCGCGACGACGAGCTGCGCGGTCGAGCAGTTCGGGTTGGCGATGATGTTGCGCTTGGAGAAGCCCACCACCGCGTCGGCATTCACCTCCGGCACGATCAGTGGCACGTCGGCGTCGTAGCGAAACGCGGACGAGTTATCGATCACCACGCAGCCTTGGCTGCCGATGCGCGGGCTCCACTCCTTCGACGTCTCGCCGCCGGCCGACATCAGGCAGATGTCGGTGTCGGAGAAGTCGTAGGTGTCGAGCGTTTTGACCTTGAGAACCTTGTCGCCGAAAGAGACTTCCTGGCCCAGGCTCCGGCTGGAGGCCAGCGCCACGACCTCGTCGGCCGGGAAGGCGCGCTCGGCCAGGATGTCGAGAATTTCGCGGCCCACATTGCCCGTGGCTCCGACGACGGCGACCTTGTAACCCATCTCACCAAACTCCGCTGCGCGGGCCGGATGTCACCGGACCGCCTCTTCCCGTAGCCGGCGGACGCACCGCTCGGGCCTAGGTTCGGGAAGATTCCATAGGCTGAAGAACCCGCCCCGGTTCGTCGAGGTGGGCTCTCAAAGCACCCGGAGCAAGATGCCCGCCGTGCTCCCCTGTCAAGGGGCAGCTGCCGGCCGTGGCTGCGCAGACGTGACAGGATGGTGCGCGCGGCAACCCGGCATTCACCATCGGACGAGGAATCCGAGGACAGGCCGTGTTTCCTCAACCCGCTGGTGGCGGGCGCCGGGGCAGAGATCGGGCAACGGCGAGGGCCTTTGCGGCCCCGCGGACCCGATAAAGGCCTGCGCATGCTCCCCCATCCGGACGACGCCTTCGACAGATCCGACGATTTCCAGGATCTGCCCCGTCCCCGTCCCCGTCCCCTCGGCCATCTGCGGCTGGCGGCTAAGCTCGCGGCCAGTGCGGCCCTGATCGCCGGGCTCTCCCTGGTCGCCCGCGATCGGGCCGCGGCACCCGAGCCGCCGCAGTCTTGGAGTGAACCGCCGCGGGCCGCCGAGGGCGCACGCCGGGCGATGGCCGCGACGGAGCCGCTGCTGACGCTGCGGGACGACGCGGCCGAGTTGCCGCCCCAGCCCGGACCGACGCGGTGGAATTCCGGCAACGGACAGCGTGAGGACAGCGTGAGCCAGGGCGCGTTCGACATGATCGAGGCGCCGTACCTCCTCCTCACCGCCACCGATGCGGGCGGCCGAGCCGAGCCCGGTGCCAGCCTGTTCGTGACGCTGGTGCGCCGGGCGGCCGACGGGCGCGGCCTCTCCGTCATCCGCACCGGAGGGCGCGGCATCGTCGCGACCACCCTCGGCAGCTTCGAGACCGTCGAGGCCACGCTGTCGGCGGCAGGCAAGCGCAGTTGCACCGGCTTTCGCAGCCTCGACCTGAAGGCGGTGGCGATCGACGGCTGGTTGTGCGGCATCCTCGGGCAGGCGCCGGAACCCCGCTCGGTTGCCTGCGCCATCGACCGGATCACGCTGGCCGGCCGTGTGACGGCAGCGCTCGGCGCCGATGCCCTGACCGGTGCGAGCGCCTGCCGGATCGAAGAGGCCGCCGCGATGCCGGGCGACAGCACCGGCTCGATCGCCATCGCCGAGGCGCCGACGAAAAACAATACGGCAAAAACGCGGCGAAAATGATAAAGCGCGGCCATATTCGCGGAACAACGGCCACGCCAGAACGTCTACTCTGCAACAAGCGGGATTCTTAACGAACGGCCCGTACCGTAGGCTCTCACACGACAAGGTACGCCATGCGCTTTTCCAAGCTCGCCCTGTTGGGCGCCATGACCCTCACCGCGATCGGCTTCGGAACCAGTGCTGAGGCCCAGGGCCCCTACGGTAACCCCGGCTATGTGCGTGTGAGCCAGCCGCTTCCGATCCGCATCCGTCCGCGCTCCTGGCTCGATGCCGGCAATGTGGTTGAGCCCGGCAACGGCTCGGTGGCGAACCCGGCGACCAACCCGGCTTTCATCGCTGCCTCGAACGCACTGTTGCCGCCCTACGGCCCGACCGACCGTTACGGTCGTGGTGTGCTGCCCGATCCGATCACCAACGGCCCGTTCATCGGCGCGCGCTCGACGGCGATCCGCAATGTCGATTTTTCGGCCGTCGACGCGATCGACCCGACCTCCTACGTGGCGCGCTACGGCAACCCGTACCGGTAAGAATTACGCGTCTCAGCGACGGATGGAGCGGGCCCTTCGGGGCCCGTTTTCGTTTCGAGGGCGTCAGGTCTTGAGCACCGGCTCGGCGACGTCGCCCGCGCCGCGCTCGGCCAGATAATGGGGCTGGAACAGGCACATGCGCACCGCGTCGCGGTAGCGGCCGTTGACGAAGAACTCGTCCCTGAGAATGCCCTCGGGGCGGAAGCCGCAGCTCTCATAGATGCCGGCCGCGCGTTTGTTGTCCTTGTCCACGTGCAGGTAGAGCTTGTGGATGTTGAGCACCTTGAACGCGTAGTCGATGGCGATGCGGGTCGCGCGTTTGGCGTAGCCCTTCCCCTGATGGTCGGGGTGGATCGCGATCTGGAACTCGCAGCGGCGGTGCAGATGGTTGATCTCCACCAACTCCACCATGCCCGCGGGCTCGCCACGCTCCGTCGCGATGATGAAGCGCCGCTCGGTCTGATTGTGAATGTTGCGCTCGTAGAGCTGCGCCAGTTCGGCGAAGGACTCGTAAGCCTCCTCGAACCAGTAGCGCATGATGCTGTCATTGTTGTTGAGCTGATGCACGAAGAGGAGGTCTTCGCGCTCCAGCGGTCGTAGCTTGATAGTCATGTCCGGACTCGGGCCAGGGCGGAATCGGTTTTGGCCCCTGGCCTACTCCCACGCCGACCAAGACGGAATGATGAAAGCCGGCTTTACAGCGCGCGAAGCCCGGCTTCCTCGAGGGCCAGGTCGCGGGCGGCGGCCTCGTCCAGGTCATCGAGCGGGCCCCGGAAGCGCAAGGCCCGCGTCGGCTCGCCGGCCCGCATCACCAGAACCACCGTTTCGACATCCGGGCAGCCGGGATCGGGGCAGGCAATCTCGTTGACCGACAGCGCATCCGCCTCGCTCAAGCCGAAGGCCGGGTGAAGCAATGCCTTGGCGCGCGAGGCCGCCTGCGCCAGCCCGGCCGAGCGGGCACGCCAATCTTTCAGGCTGATGAAGCCCATCCCGCGCTCCTCCGCTTAGAGCGCTTTCCGCCGAAATGGACGCCGGTTCGGCGAAAGAAAGCGCGTCACAACAATGATCGAGAGACACCGGCCTGATGCAATGGGGTCGGATACGGCTCTAGGCCGCCGCCCTGCGCCAGGCCGGGAACGGATCGGGCAGGTCGCGATAGGCCTCCGCATCGAAGCGCCGGACCTCCGCCGGACCGACGAGGCAGGCATCGAGCGCATTGGTGATCGCGTCCCGGTCCATGCCCTGGCCGATGAAGACGAGTTCCTGGCGGCGGTCACCCCAGACCTCGCTCCAC
Organism: Methylorubrum extorquens; assembly: GCA_900234795.1. Taxonomy (NCBI): domain Bacteria; kingdom Pseudomonadati; phylum Pseudomonadota; class Alphaproteobacteria; order Hyphomicrobiales; family Methylobacteriaceae; genus Methylorubrum; species Methylorubrum extorquens. The sequence goes on along the minus strand of LT962688.1, from coordinate 2,853,523 downwards.
ACCGTGTGAAGGCGCTCGCGGAAAACCTCTTCCTCCGGCCAGCGCTGGCGCGGCACCGCTGCCCACCAGAACCCCATCGCGCCGATATGCGCGACGGCACCGGCCAGCGAAAATTCACCGACCCATTCCGGCCGGGTCGCGAGCCAGAAATGGCCTTTCGCCCGGATCAGCCCCGGCCAGGTCGTGTTGGCGAACGCCTGGAACTTCTGCGGATCCAGCGGCCGGCGCGCCCGGTAGACGAAGGAGCTGATGCCGTATTCCTCGGTCTCCGGCACATGCTCGTGCGCGCCGTAGAGTTCCTTGAACCAGAGCGGGTGCTCCTGCGCCTTTTCCTCGTCGAACAGCCCGGTATCGAGGATGGCGTCCGGCGGCACTTGGCCGTGGGACGCCTCGATGATGCGCGCATCCGCGTTGAGCCCCCGCACCACCGAGCGCACGAGGTCGAGATGATCCGGCGAGACGTCGTGCGCCTTGTTGATCACGACGACGTCGGCAAACTCGATCTGCTCCACCAGCAGATCGACCAGGGTGCGGGTGTCGTCGGCGCCCGCGGTCTCGCCGCGCTGGCGCAGGAAGTCGTTCGAGCCGTAATCCTTCAGGAGGTTCACCGCATCGACCACGGTCACCATCGTGTCGAGCCGCGCCACATCGCTGAGCGCTTCGCCGGCCTCGTCGCGGAAGGAGAAGGTGCTCGCCACCGGCAGCGGCTCGGCGATGCCCGTACCCTCGATCAGTAGGTAGTCGAAGCGGCCCTTGGCGGCGAGGCGGCGAACCTCGGCCAGCAGGTCGTCGCGCAGGGTGCAGCAGATGCAGCCGTTGGTCATTTCCACGAGCCGCTCGTCCATGCGCGACAGATCCGCTCCACCGCCACGGACAAGGTCGGCATCGATGTTCACCTCGCTCATGTCGTTGACGATCACCGCGACGCGCCGACCCTCGCGATTGTTGAGAACGTGATTGAGCACGGGCGTCTTTCCGGCACCGAGGAAGCCCGACAGCACGGTGACGGGGAGGCGAGAGGGGGTCTCAGACATGGTTCATCCGCGAAGGCCAGGTTTAGAATGTTACTTTATAACATTGCAAACGGATTGAGTCGTCAAGTCGGATGAGTGGAAAAGACGGTCGACTCATGGACCGTCTCGGGAGAAAAGGCCGGGGCGGCACCGAGGCGGACGCACCGCGCTCGCGCCGCGGGACCGATGCGGTGTTTCATCGCTTGCAACCGTATGCATTCGGTTTGCACGAAGGAGGGTGAACGGGTGCGACCCTGGCGCGAGGGACCGGGCGACCGGCGCAGCTATCATCACGGCAACCTCAAAGAGGCGTTGATCGAGGCTGCGCGCCGCTTCATCGCCGAGCGGGGCATCGGTGGCTTCACGCTGGTCGATGCCGCCCGCTTGGTCGGGGTAACACCCGCGGCGCTCTATCGCCATTTCCGCGGGCGCGAGGCTCTGTTGGAGGAAGTGGCGGGCCGCGGCTTCGCCGACCTCGCCGACCGACTGGCGCGGGCGCTAGCGGGCCGTGGCACGCCGCTGGAGCGGTTCACCCGCATGGGTGAAGCCTATCTCGCCTTTGCCGAGGAGGAGCCGGGCTACTACGCGGCAATCTTCGAAGTGCGCGGTCAGGCAGCGCCGGCACCCGCCCCTGAGCGGCCGAATCCATTCGACCTTCTGGTCGAAGCCCTCCGCACGACCTTCCCCGACGGTTTCGACGGCGTTGACCCGCGCTTCCTCGCACTTGAGGTCTGGGCGCTCTCGCACGGCATCGCCACGCTGTCGGCTGCCGGCCAGCTGCCGAAGCCCGGGCCGGACAAGTACGAATTGCTGCGCGCGGGCGTTCTCGCGCTGGTCCACGGCGCCGGCGGGCGGGCGAAGGACAGAGGCTAGCGCAAGGCTTTCGCGCCGCCGAATCGGGGCCGACGACCGCGGCCGGCAAAATCCGGGTTGATCGCCCTCGTTCGATGGCCGTGCTGTTCAGGGGCCGCACCCTTGAAACGGCCGAGACGGGTCCGCATGTAAATGTTGTTCACATTCACACCCCGGAGTCCTCAGCCGTGAACACGTCCTCCACCTCTCCCTGGTCCTGCGGCGCGTCTCACCGCAGCGGTCCTTTTCCCAAGCGTTCCCTCGAAATCGGCGCGATCGTCGTCGCGTTCATCTACTGGTGGCCGGTCGCCGCCGCTTATGTCGCCTGGAAGATCGCGGGCTATCCCGCCTTCAGCCAGATGAAGGAGTTCGCCAACAGCGGCAGCTTCAACTTCGCGGGCGGTGAGGGCCGGTCGCGCTTCGCCCGCGCTTTCGCGGCGGCGAAGGGGTATTCCGGCACCAGCGCCACATCCGGCAACTGGGCCTTCGAGGAGTATCGTCGGGCCGAACTCGAGCGCCTGGAAGCACGTCGCCGTGCGCTTCAGGAAGAGAGCCGCGCCTTTACCGACTTCGTCGAGGAGCTGAAGCGGGCGAAAGACCGCGAGCAGTTCGACGCCTTCATGGCCAAGCGCCGCTCAGAGGGCGGTGGCCCGACCATCGAAGCCTGATCGTTCCGCTTCTCGACCGATCGCTGCTCCAGTGAAGGGCCCCCCGCCGGCATGCGGGGGGCCCTTTGTGCGTTGGACAACAAACAGCGTGCGCTGCAGCAAATCCGTCACACCGGGCGGTTGTCGCCGCTCGAACCCGACATAACTGCGACGAGGGGGAACAAGCGTTGGCTGGGCGCCTTGTGAGACACAGGAAACGCCCGCCAGCCAGAACGACGATCGATTCCTTTTCCCAGCGGAGACCGGTGGCCTGATGCGGCGTGCCCATACGATGCGATTCGGCAGCGAGTTTGCCGAGGACGGTGTGCGGTTCGCCCTTTGGGCACCGACCGCCAAGGACGTGACCCTCGTTGTCGACGGGACGGACCATCCGATCCCCGATGTTGGCGAGGGCTGGCGCCGCACGACGCTGCCGGGGGTGAAGGCCGGTGCGCGCTATGGCTTCCGCATCGATGGCGACCTCGTGGTGCCGGACCCGGCCTCCCGTTTCCAACCCGAGGACGTTTCTGCACCCTCTGAGGTGATCGACCCCAACGCCTATGCGTGGTACGACCAAGAATGGACGGGGCGGCCCTGGGAAGAGGCGATCGTCTACGAGGTGCATGTCGGCACGGCAACGCCCGAGGGGACATATGCCGGGCTGGAGAAGCGCCTCGACGATCTGGTCGATCTCGGCGTCACGGCGATCGAGTTGCTGCCGCTCGCCGACTTCAAGGGAACGCGCAACTGGGGCTATGACGGTGTGCTGCCCTACGCTCCGGACTCGGCCTACGGCCGCCCGGGCGACCTCAAGCGCCTGATCGACACCGCCCATTCCAAGGGCCTGATGGTGCTGATCGATTGCGTCTACAATCACTTTGGCCCGGCCGGGAACTACCTGCACGCCTACGCCAAGACCTTCTTCACCGAGCGTCACCAGACGCCGTGGGGCGCCGGCATCAATTTCGACGGTAAGGAGTCGGGCCCGGTCGTGCGCGACTACTTCATTGAGAATGCGCTCTACTGGCTGAAGGAGTATCACTTCGACGGCATCCGCTTCGACGCGGTGCATGCGATCCTCGACGATTCCGAGAAGCATTTCCTGACGGAACTCGGCGAGACGATCCGCAAGACCTTACCGGATCGGCACGTCCATCTGATCCTTGAGAACGAGGCCAATCAGGCCCGTTGGTTGGAGCGCGACGACAGCGCGTCGCCCGTGCTTCACACGGCGCAGTGGGCGGACGACCTGCACCATTGCTGGCACGTGCTTCTGACCGGCGAGGATGCCGGCTACTACGAGAGCTTCGCCGACAAGCCGGTGGAACACTTGGCACGCTGCCTCGCAGAGGGTTTCGCTTACCAGGGCGAGCCATTCCCGACTCTCGACAACCATCCGCGCGGCGAGCCCTCGGCGCATCTGCCGCCTTCGGCTTTCGTCACCTTCCTCCAGAACCACGATCAGGTCGGCAACCGGGCGCTCGGCGAACGCCTGAACCATCTTGCCGACTCCAAGAAGCTAGCGCTCGCCCGCGCCGGGCTGCTGCTCGCACCGCAGATTCCGATGCTATGGATGGGCGAGGAATGGTCGGCCTCCGCGCCTTTCCTGTTCTTCGTGGATTTCGCGCCCGACGAGGAACTGAACAAGGCGGTGCGTGAGGGTCGCCGCCGCGAGTTCAAGAGCTTTGCCGCCTTCGCTGACGACACCTCGGTGATCCCCGATCCGACTGAGGCGCGAACCTTCGAGGATTCGAAGATCGATTGGGACGAGGCCGAGACAGAGCCGCATCGCGCCATCTGGGCCGACACACGCAACATCCTCCAGATCCGTCGGCAGAGCGTGGTGCCCCTCACCAAGAGCCGCTACCTCGGGGCCGACGCAAAGATCCCGGCGCCGGGTGTCGTGGATTGTACCTGGCGCTACGCCGACGGCTGGCTGCGCTTCATCGCGAATGTCGGTGACGCGGAATTCTCGGCGAGTTCCGATGGCGGCCAAGTGATCTGGTCGAGCGGGGCTGTCCGACAGGCGATGGAGCTGCCGTCCTGGACGGGCGTCTTCCTGATCGGCGGCACCAAGTGAATCTCTCTGACGTGAGTGCCTCGAACGTGAGTGATCTCGAACGCCTCGCCGACCTCGTCGGCATCGCCGACGGCTTCACCGATGCTTTCGGGAAGCGGGTCGATACGCTGCTCGATGTGCGCCGCGGCATGCTCGAAGCCCTCGGATTCGCGGCGGGGGACGACGAAGCGATCCGCCGCAGCCTCGCCGCCGTCGAGGCGGTGCGCGCCAACGTGATCCCGCCGCTGCTGGCGGCCGAGGCACGGCGCGGCGTGCGCGTGCCGGTGCGGATGGGCGTGACCTCCGGCGCCGTCGCGTGGCGGCTGGTGGATGAGCACGAGCGCTCCCGTGAGGGACGGGCCACCCTGACCGCATCGGAAGACGGCACCGGGTTCGACCTGCCGCCGCTGACGCCGGGCTATCACCGGCTCACCGTGACGGTTGGCGACAGCCGGGCTCAAGCCTGGATCGTCGCCGCACCGCAGCGCTGCTGGCGCCCGCGTGCCTATGCCGAGGACGGCGCCCGCGATTGGGGTCTGGCGGCCCAGCTCTACGGCCTGCGCTCGCCGAGCAACCTCGGCATCGGCACCTACGCGGATGCCGGCCGTGCCGCCCGCGATGCGGCTTTGCGCGGCGCCTCGTTCCTCGGGCTCAGCCCGGCCCACGCCCTGTTCCCCACCGACCGGGCGAAAATCTCCCCCTATTCGCCGTCCTCGCGCCTCTTCCTCGAAACCCTCTACATCGAACCGGGCGCGCTGCCGGGCTTCGCCGGGAGCCGCGCCGCCGAGATCTTGGAAAGCCATCGCGCCCGCATCGAGACGCTGCGCGACATCTCCCTCGTCGATCATGCCGGCGTCTGGGAGGTGCTCTCGCCCATCCTCGAAGCCTATTGGGAGGATTCCGACGCCCGAGCCGGCAAGGATACCGGCTTCGCGGCGTTCCGCGAGGAAGGCGGCGAGAACCTCACGTCGCACGCTACCTTCGACGCGCTCTCCGAACATTTCCGGACCAAGGGCGCGCACTGGCTCGGCGACTGGCCGGAAGAGTATCGCCGCGCCGGTACCGACGCCGTGCGGGCCTTCTCCGAGACGCATGCGGACCGCATCCGCTATCACATCTTCCTGCAATACCTCGCCGACACCCAGCTCAAAGCCTCGTCCGAGATGGCGCTGGCCGCCGGCATGCGGCTCGGCCTCTATCGCGATCTGGCGGTCGGCGCGGACCGGGGCGGCTCGGAGATCTGGTCGCATCCGGAGCGCTTCGCCAACGGCGTCTCCATCGGCGCGCCGCCGGATCTGCTCGCCCCTAAGGGCCAGGATTGGGGCCTGCCGGCATTCGATCCGCTGGAGATGGAGCGCGACGGCCTGAAAGCCTTCCGGGCCCTGGTGAGAGCGAACATGCGCCATGCCGGCGCGATCCGCATCGACCACGCGTTTCAGCTCGCGCGCCTGTTCCTGATTCCGCTCGGGCGCTCGGCCCGCGAGGGTGCGTATGTCGCGATGCCGTTCGAGCCGATGCTTGCCGTGCTGCGACTAGAGAGCCACCGCGCCAAGTGCCTCGTCATCGCCGAGGATCTCGGCACCGCGCCGGAGGGCTTCTCCGATGCGCTGATGCAGTCCGGCATCCTCAGCTATCGCATCCTCGCCTTCGAGCGGGAGCAGGGCGGTGCCTTCAAGGCGCCCGAGGCCTATCCGAAGGATGCGCTGACCGCGATCACCACCCATGACCTGCCGACCTTCGTCGGCTGGTGGCGCGGCGTCGATACCGACACCCGGCAGTCGCTGGGCCTCTACGACGCCGAGCGCGCCGAGGCCGAACGCACCGAGCGTGTCGCCGAGCGTTGGCGCCTGTCGGAGGCGCTGGCAGCCCAGCAGCTCCTGCCGAGCTCCGAGCCGCCGGAACACGCCCCGCTCGAGGCGGCGGCCCGCTATCTCGCCCGTGCGCCGTCGATCCTGACTGCCGTGCAGTACGAAGACGTCGTCGGCGAGCTGTCGCAGGCCAACGTGCCCGGTTCGACCGAGGGCTATCCGAACTGGCGGCGCAAGCTCGACCGCAACCTCGAAGCCATCGCCGCCCCCGGCGGGCCGCTCGCCAAGCTCGCCGCCGCGCTGTCGGCGGAGGAGCGGGGACCGCGCTCGGGTGCTGCTCGCCTCGCCTCGGCTCCGCCGCGGGCGACCTACCGGCTCCAATTCCACGAAGGCTTCACCTTCGCGGATGCGGAGAAGACGGTCCCCTATCTGCAGAAGCTCGGCATCAGCCACGTCTACGCGTCGCCGTTGCAGCGGGCACGGCCGGGCTCGACCCACGGCTACGACATCGTCGATCACTCCCAGATCAATCCGGAGATCGGCGGCGAGGAGGGTTTCCGCAGCTTCACCGACGCGCTCCACGCCCATGGCCTGAAGCTGCTCCTCGACATCGTGCCCAACCACATGGGTGTGGGCGGCGCCGACAATCCGTGGTGGCTCTCGGTGCTCGAATGGGGCGGTCTCTCGCCCGCGGCCAATGCCTTCGACATCGATTGGGAGCGGCTCGGCGCCAACGGCAAGCTCGTCATCCCCTTCCTCGGCGAGCGTTACGGCGAGGCTCTGGAGAAGGGCACGCTGGAGCTGAAGTTCGACGAGGCGGCTGGCGCCTTCAGCGTCTGGCACTACGAGCATCAATTCCCGATCTGCCCGCTGCAATACCCGACGATCCTCAACCGGGCGCTCGCGGCGCTCGGCGAGATCGGCGACGACATGTCGGCGGAGGTTCTGGCGATCACCGAGCGCCTGCGGGCCATGGGTGAGGAGACCAATCTCGAGCGCCGCCGCGCCATGCCGGAGGCCGCCGAGGAACTGAAGCGCCAGCTTGCGGGCACCGTGCGGGCCTCGCCGCAGATCGCAGCCTCGATCTACCGGGCGCTGCATCTCCTCAACGGCAACCGGGACTATCCCGACAGTTTCGGACCGCTGCATCGGCTGCTCGAACAGCAATCCTACCGGCTCGCCCATTGGCGGATCGCGTCGAGCGACATCAACTACCGCCGCTTCTTCGACGTGAACTCGCTGGCCGGCCTGCGCGTCGAGCTGTCGGACGTGTTCGTCCGCTCGCACGACCTGCTGTTCCGCCTCATCGGCGAGGGCCGGATCGACGGTTTGCGCATCGACCACATCGACGGGCTGGCCGATCCGCTGGGCTACGCCCGTGCACTCCAGGCCGCGGTCGGCCCCGGCTTCTACATCGTCGTCGAGAAGATCCTGGAGCCGGGCGAGAAGCTGCGCGACTGGCCCGTTGCCGGCACCACCGGCTACGACGTGCTGAACCAGCTCGACGGCATCCTGGTCGATCGCGCCCTGAAGCCGCGTATCGAGAAGTTCTATCGGTGGGCCACCGATATGGACACGCCTTACGGCTTCCAATTCCGCGCGGCCAAGGCGGAGATTCTGGAGATCAGCTTCGCCTCTGAACTCGAGGTGATGACTGGCGACCTCAAGCAGATCGCTGATTCCGACCGGCGCACCCGCGACTTCTCCACCAATGCGATCCGTCGGGCGCTGATCGAGATCGTGGCGCGTTTCCCCGTCTATCGCTCCTACCTGCCCGGTGATCTCGACGAGACCGAGATCGAGGCCGAGGATGTGCGGTTGATCGAGGGCGCGGTACGCAAGGCCAAGCGCTGGAGCGCGCTACCGGATCGTTCGGTGCACGACTTCGCCGCCGATGCCCTGCTCGGGCGCACTGATCTCGGCTCTGCCGGTCACCCGGACCAGCAGGTGGTCCTGCGCTTCCGCCGCCGGTTCCAGCAGCTCACCGGCCCGGTGATGGCCAAGAGCCTGGAAGACACGTTGTTCTATCGCTTCGTCGAACTGCTCGGCCTCAACGAGGTCGGCGGTGATCCCGGCGAGTACGGCCTCGACGCGGAGCACTTCCACGCGCTTCAGGCCGCGCGGGCCCGCGACTGGCCGAACGCGATGATCACCACGGCCACCCACGACACCAAGCGCGGCGAGGATGCCCGCACGCGCCAGCTCGCTCTCTCCGAGCTTCCGGAGGAATGGGCCCGCGCCTGGGACACGTGGCGCCGCGCCTCCGAGCCGCTGATCAAGCAGGTCGAAGGCGAGCCGGCACCGGACCCGAACGACCAGTGGATGTTCCTGCAGGCGATTCTCGGCGCGTGGCCGCTTGAGCTTCTGGACGGTGACGACCCGGACGCGATCGAGGATTTTCGCAAGCGCCTCGACGCCTATGCCGAGAAGGCTCTGCGCGAGAGCAAGCGCCGGTCGAGCTGGGTCAATGTGGACGAGGGTTACGAGAGCGCCGTCCACGCGCTCTTCGCGGCCCTGGTCGTGCCCGGCTCGGATTGCCTCGATCGGCTCCGGCCGCTCGTGCGTCGCCTTGCCTTCCTCGGCATGATCGCGGGACTCGGGCGCACGGTGCTCAAATGCACCCTTCCCGGCATTCCGGACACGTATCAGGGCACCGAGTTCTGGGACTTCTCGTTCGTCGATCCCGACAACCGTCGGCCTGTCGATTACGCGGAACGGGCCCGCGCGCTGGAGGCCGGCGGCACGCCGGACGCGTTGATCGGTTCCTGGCAGGACGGGCGCGTGAAGCAGGCGACGTTGGCGCGGTTGCTCGCCGACCGGGCGGCACGCCCGGCCTTCTACGCCGACGCGGATTACCGTCCGCTCCCGGCCGAAGGCGCGCGTGCGGAACACGTCATCGCGTTTACCCGCTCGGCCGTCACCTCGGGTGAGGACGATCTGTTGGTCGCCGTGCCGCGGCTCGTCGCACGGATGACGCCCGAATCAGGTTGGTCCAGCGAAGCCTTCGCCGGAACCGTCCTCCCCGTGCCGGCCGGCAGCCGGTGGGTGGACGTGGTCGGCGGCGGCGAGATCACGGCCGAGGGCGACGGGCTCGACCTCGGTCGGCACTTCGCGAAACTGCCCTATCTGGTGTTGCGGCGGGCTGCCTGAGGCGGCCGCACGAAACATCGGCTCACCGTCCCTTGGGCGGTGAGCAAGCTTGGTCGGTCGGCGTTTCGTCAATGCCGGACCACGGCCTCGATTCATCAGAACGCGCTTGGCGAGAAGCGACAAGACGGAGGCGATCCATGAACGCACCGAACACCGCGATGACGCCCGCGACCCGGACCGGCTCGGAGACGGTGGCCCTTCCGGCTGCCTTCGCACCCCGCGCGGAGGGTCCGCGCATCTACAACCTGTTCCCGCTCCTCGTCGGGACCGTCTCGGCTTGGGCGGCGGAACTGCCGCGCATCGCCGAGCTCGGCTTCAATTGGGTTTATCTCAACCCCTTCCACCAGACTGGCGGCTCGCGCAGCCTCTATGCGGTGGCCGATCTGGACGCGCTTGACGAGCGGTTTCGCGACGGTGACGGCACGTCGGACGACGAGCAGATCACGCGGTTCTGCCGGGCCGCCGAGTCGCACGGCGTGTCGGTGATGAGCGACCTCGTCATTAATCACACCGCCGACAATGCCCGCCTGTTCCACGACCGGCCGGACCTGTTCGTGCGCGACGCCGAGGGTAAGCCGGTGAGCCCGGCGGCGATCGATCCCGACGATCCGACGAAGCGCACGGTCTGGGGCGACCTGATCGAACTCGACTACCATTCCGAGCATGCTCGGGGTGAGCTGATCCGTATCTTCGACGGCTACATTGCCCGGCTGCAACGGCTCGGCGTGCGCGGCTTCCGCTGCGATGCGGCCTACAAGGTGCCGCCGGATGTCTGGCGCGCGCTGATCCAGGCCGCCAAGCAGCGCGAGGCCGACACGCTGTTCGCCGCCGAAACGCTGGGCTGCACCTTCGAGGAGGCGCAGGCGACGGCCGGCGCCGGCTTCGACTATCTGTTCAACTCGTTCGCGTGGTGGAACCTCAAGGCGCCCTGGGCTCTGGAGCAGTACGAGCGGCTGCGGGTGGTCGCGCCCTCCATCGCCTTCCCCGAGAACCACGACATGAGCCGACTCGCCGCCGACATCCCCGGCGGGGCGGAGGCGGTCGCCCAGCGGCTGAAGACCCGATACGCGCTCTCCGCCTTTTTCTCGGCCGGCGTGCTGATGCCGATCGGCTACGAGTGGGGGTATCGCCGCGCGCTGCACGTGGTCGAGACCACGCCCGGTTCACGCGAGCACGATACGGGGATCGACATCTCCGGTTACGTGACAGCGATCAACGCGCTGAAGGCTTCGATTCCGGCCGCCAATGTCGAGGGCGCGCAGATGCGGCTCTCGGCGCCCGATGCGCCCTTCACCGCCCTGTTCCGCACCGATACCGGCCACCCGGCCTCGGCGCATTCGGCGACGCTCCTCCTGTTCAATCCGGGTGACGTCCCGGTCCCGGTCGATGCCGGCCGCCTCATTGAGCGCACCGGCGGCCAACTCGGCCCGTTCGACGACCGCACACCCGACGCCGAGCCGATCGCCTTCCATCCAGGTGCCAGCATCGATCTGCTTCCGGGCGAGTTGCGCATCCTCGTGGCCGAGCGCGCGAAGGTCGCCGCACCGCCGCCCGCGACCGTGCCGCAGGGCAAGGGCCGCGTCGTCATCGAAGCGGTGACGCCGGAGATCGATGGCGGCCGCTCGCCGGTGAAGCGCGTCGTCGGCGAGCAGGTGCGCGTCGAGGCCGACATCTTTTCCGATGGTCACGAGATCATCAACGCGGCGATTCTCTCTCGCGTCGTTGGCGAGGAGACGTGGCGGCGCGACCCGATGGTGTTCGTTGACAACGACCGCTGGGCCGGTCACTTCCCGCTCGAGCGCAATGCCCGCTACGAGTTCACGATCGAAGCTTGGCGCGACGGCTTCTCGTCCTGGGTGCGCGACACCCTGAAGAAGCGCGATGCCGGCGTGGACGTGCGGCTGGAGACGATCGAGGGCGTCGAGCTGATCCAGATCGCCGAGGATCTAGCGAGCGGGGCCGACAAGCAGCGGCTCGACGGGCTGATCCGCTCGCTCGCCGCGGAGCCCGAAGGCTCACCGGTGATCCTGGAGAAGATCCTGGCGCCGGAGACGATGTCGCTGGTCCGGCGTAACGCCGAGCGGGTGAACCTCTCGCGCTATCCCGTGAACATCCCCGTCATCGCCGACCGGCTCGCGGCCCGGTTCTCGGCTTGGTACGAGATCTTCCCGCGCTCGCAATCGGGCGATCCGAACCGCCACGGCACCTTCGCGGATGTGATCCGGCGCCTGCCCGAGATCCGCGAACTCGGCTTCGACGTGCTCTATTTCACGCCGATCCATCCGATCGGGAAAACGAACCGCAAGGGCAAGAACAACACGCTGAAGGCGCAGCCCGGCGATGTCGGCTCGGTCTACGCGGTGGGTTCCGAGGAGGGCGGGCACGAGGCCGTGCATCCCGAACTCGGCACGCTGGAGGATTTCCGCCAGCTCGTCGCTGCGTCGCACGCCCACGGCATGGAGGTCGCGATCGATTTCGCGATCCAGTGCTCGCCCGACCATCCCTGGATCAAGCAGCATCCCGAGTGGTTCGAATGGCGGCCCGACGGCACGCTCAAATTCGCCGAGAATCCGCCCAAGAAGTACGAGGACATCTCGAACGTCCACTTCTATGGCGGGGCCCTCCCCTCGCTCTGGATCGAGCTGCGCGACATCGTGCTCGGCTGGTGCGCCCAAGGTGCGCGCATCTTCCGGGTCGACAACCCGCACACCAAGCCGATCCCGTTCTGGGAGTGGATGCTGGGCGAGGTGAACGCGCAGTATCCTGACGCGATCTTCCTCGCCGAGGCCTTCACCCGGCCGAAGATGATGAAGAAGCTCGCCAAGGCCGGCTACCAGCAGAGCTACACCTACTTCACGTGGCGCAACACGAAGCAGGAGCTGACCGAGTACGCGCTGGAGCTGGCTGGCGAGATGGGCGAGTATTACCGCCCGAATTTCTTTGCGAATACGCCCGACATCAACCCGTACTATCTACAGACCAGCGGGCGGCCGGGCTTCATCGTGCGTGCAACGCTGGCGGCGACGCTCTCATCGATCTACGGCATCTATAACGGCTTCGAACTCTGCGAGGCCGCGCCGTATCCGGGTAAGGAAGAGTATCTCGACTCCGAAAAATACGAGCTGAAGGCGTGGGACTATCACCGCCCCGGCAACATCCGTGACCACATCATCAAGCTCAATCAGGCGCGCCGGGACAATCCGGCGCTGTGGGACTTCCGGAACATCCACTTCACGGGTGCCTGGAACGACAACATCATCGCCTACGCGAAGGTGACGCCGGAGCGTGACAACTGCGTGTTCGTGATGGTCAACCTCGACCCCAAGAACCGCCAGGAATGCACCTACGAGGTGCCGCTGCATCTGCTCGGCCTGCCCGACGATGCGGCGGTCGAGGTCGAGGATCTGCTGTTGGGCTACAAGTTCGAGCTCTACGGCAAGAATCACCGAATCGCCCTCGATCCGGCCGACCGCTCGACGATCGTCTGGCGGATTCGGCCTCGGCGCGCCTGACGACCCGCGCCCCGCACCGAACCAGCCTCTACTTTCGGTGCGGGGCGCTCTAGATCCGGCGGAATACGGCGTCACCGTCGTGTTCTCGCCAAGAAGCGGGCCGAGGAGGCTCGCAGCCCGGTGCCACACGGCCCGGTTCCGCTCTCGAAAGTGACGTGAGGCAGCGACGGGATGATCGATCGCAGCGATCCGCAGTGGTACCGTGACGCCATCATCTACCAGATCCACGTCAAGTCGTTCTTCGACTCGTCGAATGACGGGATCGGCGATTTCGAGGGGCTGACGCAGAAGCTCGATTATGTCCGCGACCTCGGGGTCACGGCGATCTGGCTGATGCCGTTCTATCCCTCGCCGCTGCGCGACGACGGCTACGACATCGCCGACTACCGCGATGTGAACCCGTCCTACGGGACGATGGAAGATTTCCGCCGCTTCGTGGCTGCCGCCCACGAGCGGGGGCTGCGCGTCATCACCGAGCTGGTCATCAACCACACCAGCGATCAGCACCCCTGGTTCCAGCGTGCCCGCGAGGCGCCGGCCGGGAGCCCTGAGCGCGATTTCTACGTGTGGTCGGACACCGACGAGAAGTATTCCGATACGCGCATCATCTTCCTCGACACCGAGGTGTCGAACTGGACCTGGGACCCGGTCGCCAAGCAGTACTTCTGGCACCGCTTCTACAGCCACCAGCCCGACCTGAACTTCGACAACCCGGCCGTGCTGGAGGCCGTGATCGAGGTCATGCGCTACTGGCTCGACATGGGCGTCGACGGGCTGCGGCTCGACGCGATCCCCTACCTGATCGAGCGCGACGGCACTAACTGCGAGAACCTCTCCGAGACCCACGACGTCATCAAGGCCATCCGTGCGGCGCTCGATGCCGAGTATCCCGATCGGATGCTGCTGGCCGAGGCCAACCAGTGGCCGGAGGAGACCGCGCAGTATTTCGGCGAGGGCGACGAATGCCACATGGCATTCCACTTCCCGCTGATGCCGCGGATGTACATGGCGATCGCCCGGGAGGACCGGCACCCGATCACCGACATCATGCGCCAGACGCCCGAGATCCCCGAGGGCTGCCAGTGGGCGATCTTCCTGCGCAACCATGACGAGCTGACGCTCGAAATGGTGACCGCGGAAGAGCGCGACTACCTCTGGTCGTTCTACGCCGCCGAGCGGCGCGCCCGCATCAATCTCGGCATTCGCCGCCGCCTCGCGCCGCTGCTGGAGAACGACCGGCGCAAGATCGAGCTGATGAAGTCCCTCGTCCTGTCGATGCCCGGCACGCCGGTGCTCTACTACGGCGACGAGATCGGCATGGGCGACAACATCTATCTCGGCGACCGCGACGGTGTGCGCACGCCGATGCAGTGGTCGCCGGATCGCAACGGCGGCTTCTCGCGGGCCACCCCGCAAAAGCTGTTCCTGCCATCGATCCAGGACCCGATCTACGGCTACGACGCGATCAACGTCGAGGCCCAGATCCAGGCGCAGACCTCTCTGCTGAACTGGACGCGGCGCATGATCGCGATCCGCAACAACTCGGTCGCGCTGGGGCGCGGCGCGATCCAGTTCCTGTATCCGGCGAACCGCAAGGTGCTGGCCTGGATTCGCGAGCACGAGAACGAGCGCATCCTCTGCGTCGCCAACCTCTCGCGGGCACCGCAGGCGGTGCAGCTCGACCTGTCGGACCTGCGCGGCGCGATCCCGATCGAGCTGACCGGCGGCACGGCCTTCCCGGCGATCGGCGAACTGCCCTACCTGCTGACCCTGCCGGCCTACGGTTTCTACTGGTTCGCCCTCTCGGTGGCGAATACCGGCGAGATCGGCCCGCAGCCGCAGAGCCCGGAGCTGTTCACCCTGGTGCTCACCGGCGGCATCGAGACCCTGATCAAGGGCCGCGAGCGCACCGCGTTCGAGCGCACCGTGGCGCCACCCTTCATCGCCTCGCGCCGCTGGTTCGGCGCCAAGGGCACGCGCATCAAGTCGGTGCAGGTCGATGACAGCGCCATCGTCAAGGACGGTTCCGGCGAAGGCAAGTTCCTGCTGCCGCGGGTGGCCGTGACCCTCGCCAACGGCGAGCGCCAGGACTACTTCGTGCCGCTCGCCGTCGAGGAGGGCCGCGAGGACGAGACTCTGCTGGATCACGCGGTCGCCCGCGTGCGCCGCGGGCCCCGCACCGGCCTGCTTTATGAGGCTGCCGCCGCCGCGCCGTTCGCAGTCGCCCTGATCGAGGCGATGCGCGACGGTGTCACGATCCCGTCCGAGCGTGGGAGCCTCGTCTTCTCGACGACCTCGGCCTACGATCCGGAGGTGCCGTTCGAGGCCGCCGACGTGCGCCGCCTCTCGGCCGAGCAGAGCAACACCTCGATCGCCATCGGCGCGCGGATGATGCTTAAGCTGCTGCGCCGCCTCCAGCCTGGCACGCATCCCGAGATCGAAATCGGCCGGTTCCTCACCGAGCAGGCCCACTTCGCCAACACGCCGGCTTTGCTCGGCGTGGTCGAGCATGTGGCCGCGGACGGCACCCGCACCGCTCTGGCCCTGCTCCAGAAGTTCGTCCTCAATCAGGGCGACGCCTGGACGCTGATGCTGGAAGGCCTGCGGCGCGACTTCGAGACCGTGGTGCTCGCACCCGAGAGCGAGGCACCGGCGCCGGAGGATGCCTTCAACGCCCATCTGCGCTGGGCGGAGCTGCTCGGCCAGCGGACGGCCGAACTGCATCGGGCCTTCGCCATCGACACCGACGATCCGGCCTTCGCGGTCGAGCCCTTCGATGAGGCGGATCTCGCTTCGCTCGCGGATGATGCCCGCCATCAGGCTGCGCGCGCGTTCAAGGGGCTCGACGCGATCACCGCGTGGTCGCCGGGCTCGGCCAGCGAGGCGCTCGCGTCCCGCCGTAGCGAGGTCGAGGCACTCATCACCGATCTGGCTTCCGGCCCGCTGCGGGGTGCTACCAAGACCCGCATCCACGGCGATTACCATCTCGGGCAGGTGCTTGCCTCGGAGGGCGATCTCATCATCGTCGATTTCGAGGGCGAGCCCTCGCGTCCGGTGGAGCAGCGCCGGGCCAAATCGACGCCGATGCGCGACGTGGCGGGCATGCTCCGCTCCTTCGCCTACGGCGCCGAAACGGTGGTGCGTGAGATCACGGCGCGGTTCGGCGACAGCGAGGAACGAGCGCGCAACGCAGCGATCGCGTGGCGCGGCATGATCGATGCAGCGTTCCTCGACGGCTACGGGCAAGCCGTGGCCGGCAGCCGGGCGGCGGTGGAGGATGCGGAGACGCAATCCCGTCTGCTGCGTCTGAGCCTGCTGACCAAGGCGCTCTACGAGGTCGATTACGAAGTGAACAACCGCCCCGACTGGATCGAAATCCCAGCACGTGGTGTTCTCAACATACTGGATGAAGCCAAGCGCGACCGCGCTTCGGTGTGACCTGCGCGCTCCCGCGCGCCACCCTTTGATGGCCCGGGAGCGCTTCCGAGAGAGGTGATTGGATGACGGCTCTGGACGAGAAGGCCGCGGCTCGTAACGAGGGGCAGGCGGCCGCCAACGTCCCGAACAGGTCAGGCTCGACCGAGGCGCCGCGCGCGCCCCGGTCGTCGGATGCGCTTGGCGGCGAGGGGGCTCCCCGTGTGGGCCGCTCCGCCTCGCAAGCGCGCGATGGCCACCTCCATCCCGATGCCATTGCGGCCGTGATGGCGGCCGATCACGGCGACGCGTTCGGCGTCCTCGGGCCGCATCAGGTTGCGCCCGGTACGTGGGAGGTCCGTGCGATCCTGCCGGAGGCGAAGGCAGCCCGCCTCGTCACGGGCGGGCAGAGCATCGCGTTCGAGCGCGTTCATCCCGACGGGTTCTACGTCGCGAGCGTGAAGAGCGAGGGTCGACCCCTCTACGAGATCGAGGTCGAGGCCTGGGACGGCACCAGCACCCGCCGTCACGATCCCTATGGTTTCGGCCCGTCGCTCGAACAGAGCGAGATCGACGGATTGCGGCTGATCGGCAGCAACCTCGTCTATCGCGTGCTCGGTGCGCATGCGGGTGAGCTCGACGGCATCGCCGGGTTCCGCTTCGCGGTCTGGGCGCCGAATGCCCGCCGCGTCAGCGTCGTCGGCGACTTCAACGATTGGGATGGCCGGCGCCACCCGATGCGGCTGTGGCTCAATGGCGGCGTCTGGGAGCTGTTCGTGCCGGGTCTCAAGGCCGGCCAGAACTACAAGTTCGAGATCCGTGGCCCCGACGGCTCCGTGCTGCCGTTGAAGGCCGATCCGGTCGCCTTCCGCGCCCAGCATCCGCCGCAGACGGCCTCGGTGCTCCAGGGTCTCAACGAGCCGCAGTGGAACGATGCGGCCTGGATGGACACGCGCGGTGAGAAGGATCCGCGCCACGCCGCCATGTCGGTCTACGAGGTCCATCTCGGCTCGTGGGCGCGGGTGCCGGACGAGGGCAACCGCTACCTGACCTACAAGGAGCTGTCCGACCGGCTGATCCCGTACGTGAAGGACCTCGGCTTCACGCATATCGAGCTTCTGCCGATCACCGAGTATCCGTTCGACGGCTCCTGGGGCTACCAGCCGGTCTCGCTGTTCGCGCCGACCAGCCGCTTCGGCACGCCCGACGACTTCGTCGATTTCGTCAACGCGGCGCACGCAGCCGGCATCGGCGTGATGCTCGATTGGGTGCCGGGGCACTTCCCCCTCGACGCCCACGGCCTCGGCCTGTTCGACGGCACGCATCTCTACGAGCATGCCGATCCGCGCCAGGGTTTCCACCAGGATTGGGGCACCTACATCTACAATTTCGGCCGGGTCGAGGTGTCCGCCTTCCTCACGGCCAATGCTCGCTTCTGGCTCGAACACTACCATCTCGACGGCCTGCGCGTGGATGCGGTGGCCTCGATGCTCTACCTCGACTACTCGCGCCGCGCGGGCGAGTGGATCCCGAACCAGTATGGCGGCAACGAGAATCTCGACGCCATCAACTTCCTGCGCAAGACCAACGAGGCGACCTACAGCCACGCGCCGGGCACCATCACGGTGGCCGAGGAATCGACCTCGTGGCCGGGCGTGTCGCACCCGACCTACACCGGCGGTCTCGGCTTCGGCTTCAAATGGAACATGGGGTGGATGCACGACACCCTGAAATATATGTCGGAGGATCCGATCCACCGGCGTTACCACCACCACAACCTGACCTTCGGCCTGCTCTACGCCTTCTCGGAGAACTTCGTGCTGCCGCTGTCCCACGACGAGGTGGTGCACGGGAAGGGCTCGCTGCTCGGCAAGATGCCGGGCGACCGCTGGCAGAAGTTTGCCAATCTGCGCGCCTATTTCGGCTTCATGTGGGGGCACCCCGGCAAGAAGCTGCTCTTCATGGGCGGCGAGTTCGGCCAGGAGCGTGAGTGGAACCACAACCAATCGCTCGACTGGCACCTGCTCGACGATCCCCTCCATGGCGGCGTGAAGGATCTGATCCGCGACCTCAACCACGTCTACACCTCGACCCCGGCGCTCTATTCGCGCGACGTCGAGGCCAGCGGCTTCCAGTGGCTGGTGGCGGACGATTCCGACAACTCGGTCATCGCCTGGGCGCGCAAGGGCAAGGCAGAGGGCGAGGTCGCCATCGTCGTCTCGAACTTCACGCCGGTGCCGCGTGAGGGCTACCGCGTCGGCGTGCCGACGGCCGGTTTCTACCGCGAGGCAATCAACTCGGACGCCGAGCGCTATGGCGGCTCGAATGTCGGCAACATGGGCGGCGTGCAGAGCCAAGCCGAGCAGAGCCACGGCCAGCCGCATTCGCTGAGCCTGACGCTGCCGCCGCTCTCGACCCTGATCCTGATTCGCGAGGGCTGATCGCCTCGACCCCGGAGCGGTTCAGCCGCTCCGGGGGCCGAACAGGATCACCGCCGTGCCGGCGAGGCAGATCGCCCCGCCGGAGAGATCCCAGCGGTCGGGGCGATGTCCCTCGACACTCCAGAGCCAAAGGATCGAGGCGGCGATGTAGATGCCGCCATAGGCGGCGTAGGTGCGCCCGGCCGCCTCGCTCTCGACGAGGGTGAGCAGCCAAGCGAACAGGGCGAGCGAAACGAGCCCCGGCGCGACCCACCAGACCGACCGATCGAGCCGCAGCCACGCCCAGAAGGCGAAGCAGCCGGCGATCTCAGCCAACGCGGCTCCGGAATAAGCGAGAAGGGACTTGGTCATTGGCGACGCTTGGCGCGGGCCGAGCCCGTTGCCAAGTCATCGCAACCGGTCATCCGGCTGACTTCTCTGACGCATCGATGCGCCGGATCGTGCGTCAGGCGTCGTCCTCCGGCGCGAACACCTCGCCCTTCTCGGCAAGCTGCACATTGTTGCGGTCGGCGGGGAGATCGCGAAGGTCGCGGTACGATCTGAGCAGACGGTGCAGGTCGGCCCTGGCCGGATCGGACGGCTCCGGTGCCCCGGGATCGAATCCGTCCACCACGGCATCCACCCGCCGGTCGAGATCCCCAGCGTTTCGCGGATCGAGGCCTTCGATCCGGGCGAGAAGGTCGGCAATCGCGGCGCGTTTCGTCTCCAGCTCCGACATCGACACCTCACAAGATCTTCGCGCGAAAACAGCGCCCGAGGCCTTCCAGGGTTCCGAAAGGACGCATCCCCGGACCTTCGGCACAGGCCGAGGGTTGGTGCGGCATGACCCTTATTTCGACCGAGGAGGCCGATGCCCGGCCCGTGGCGCGGCCCCGCTCCGCCCGTCTCTGGCATCCGCGCCGGGTGCTAGTGACGCCGGCCGCCCTCGAACATGCCCATGGCCGGCAGATGGTCGCGCAGGCGGAAGACCTGGGTCTCCCGGTCGAGCGCCTGAAGAGTAACCGGCTCACCGGTTTGCGCGACGCCGAGAACCCGCGCCGGGCCTATGTCCAGGCCAAGGCCACGCTCGCCATCGTCACCGCACCGCCGACGAAGTTGAAGCTCCAACCGATTCCGCCGAGCGCCGACTGGCGCTTCGATCTTGCGGAAGGCTGTCCAGCGCATTGCCAGTACTGCTATCTCGCCGGCTCGCTCTCGGGGCCGCCGGTGACGCGCGTCTACGCCAACCTCGACGCGATCCTCGGTAATCTCGAAAGCTATCTGGGGCAGGGTGGCGTCACCAGCGCCTCGGAGGCCCGGGCGGCCGAGGGCACCACCTTCGAGGCGTCCTGCTACACCGATCCGCTTGGGATCGAGCATCTCACCGGTTCGCTCTCGGCGGCGATCCGTCATTTCGGCGCCTGGGACGCGCCGGTGCAACTGCGCTTCACGACGAAGTTCGCCGCGGTCGAACCGCTCCTCGACCTGCCGCATCACGGCCGCACGCGCATCCGCTTCTCGGTCAACGCGGCCGCGGCGGCGCATTACGAGGGTGGCACCGCTCCGCTCAGCGAGCGGCTTGCGGCCATGGGGGCCGTCGCCCGGGCCGGCTATCCCGTCGGCCTCACCATCGCGCCGATTATGCCCGTCGAGGGATGGCCGGACGCCTACGATGCCCTGCTGCGCGATGCGGCCGAGGCGTTGTCCGGTGTGGCCGCGCCCGATCTGACGGTCGAACTCATCACCCACCGCTTCACGCCGGGCTCGAAGACGGTGCTCGAGGGATGGTATCCGGGTTCCGACCTGCCGATGCGCGAGGCGGAGCGCACCCGCAAGCTCACCAAGTTCGGCTCGGTGAAATACGTGTTTCCGAACGATCTCATGAAGGCGATGCGCGCCCATCTCACCGGGCGGATCGCCGAACGCTTGCCGACGGCGCGCATCCTCTATTGGACGTGAGAGAGGCTGACACGCGCGACTGGATAAAGCGTCAGCCCACGGCCTTCCTCGCCTGACCCGTCGGACAGATGTCGAGCAGCACGCAGCGTCCGCAGGCCGGCGAGCGATGGAAGCAGACGCGCTGGCCGTGCAGCATCAGCACCTCGTGATTGTCGTAGAGCTTCTGCGCTGACCAATCGTCCGGAAGCTGTGCCCGCAGCACCGCGTGGCTCGGCCCGACATCGACCTTGGCACCGATCAGCCCCGTGCGCTGGGCAACGCGGTGATGGTGGCTGTCCACCGGCAGGGCCGGCATCCGCAGCGTCGAGAACGACAGCACCGCGGCGCTCGTCTTCGGCCCGATGCCGGGGATCGCTTCGAGCCAGCCGCGCGCTTCATCGACGCTCATATCCCCCAGGAAATCGAGGGTGAGTGCACCGACCCGCTCCTGTACCGCGGCGAGCACCGCCATGATGCGCGGCGCCTTCAGCTCCGGCCAGGTGACGCCGTGGATCGTCGCTTCGATCTCCTCGACCGACGCCGCTTCGATCTCCGTCCAATCGGGCCAGCGCGCCCGCAGCGCCTTGAAGGCACGCCCTGAATCAGCGTTGCGGGTCCGGTGCGAGAGCAGCGAGGAGATCAGCTCCGACAGCGGGTCGAGGCTGTGGAAATACGGGATCGGGCATTCGTAGACGCCGCAGAGCCGGCGGTGGATCTCCAGCGCCTTGTGCTTCAGGGCCTCGGACGCGGCGGCCGGTGCCTCGCGGCGGCGATGGCGGGCTGCCGCCGGGAGGGCTGTGTCGGGGAAAAGCGTCATGAAAGCCGAATCCGCGAAGGGATTCGGCGGTTCCCGGCCCGCGACAACCCTACTTCGCAGGCTCCTTCGGCAGCGCATAGATGTTGATGTCGAGTTTGTCGTCCGCACCCTCGCCGAGGTCGGTGACGTATTCTTCGAGGAAGCGGTCCTGAACCGCGATTTCCTTGGCGTCGAGATAGGCGATCAGCGTCTCGTAGGTGCCGTCGATCTCCTCGTAACTGCCGCTATGCTTGAACCGCAGCGCCTTGCCGCTCGGGTTCGAGCCGAACTTGACGTCGCCGCCCTCCGCGCCCTGCGCGGGTGCAGCTTCGATCGGGATCATCGCCTCGTACTGGAAGCCGTCATCCTCGGTCTTGGTGAACAGGGCGATCGGCCGGCCCGCTTGCTTGAGGTTCAGCTTGGCCAGCGTCTCGCCGATCGTCTTGTAGGCTTTGCGCAGATTGGCCCGCGCCTCTTCCCACTTGGTCTCGCCCGCGAGGATCGCCACGGGTTTGGCCGGAAGCGTCACCTCATCGACGTCGTTCGGCTCGCCTGGAACCGTCACGAGGGTCGGCAGCGCCGAAGGCGGTGGCGTGACCGCCTGGGCCGCTCCGGCTTGGGCGGGGCGCGGGATCGGGACCTGCTGAGGCGAGGGCGCTGCCGGGTCGGGGCCGGATTTCGTGGTGTCCGGCACGGTCGTGGTCGGCAGTGGGTTCGCCTCGGCAGGGGAGGGCGCGTTGGTGGGGGGCGGCGCGTTCTGGGCGAGCGACGCAGTCGTCAACGAAGGGACGAGAGCGAGGAGGCCCGCGGCGAGGGTGGCGAGACGGGTCAAGGTGGTGACGCTCCGATTGGCCGGTTCGAACAGGGTAGGGCCGAAACACGCCCCGCGCGAGACCGTTGCGACGCGACGTTGCGGCTCGTCGTTCCCGACTCGCAGGCTGGCGGCTTTTGCCATATACGCCGCGCCACCCCCGCATTCCCGTAGACAAGGTCGTCAGAGGTCCAATGAGCCCTCTTGGAGCCCTCTCGTGAGCCCTCTCGCAAATCGCCGCTTTCTGAAGATGCACGGCGCCGGCAACGCCATCGTCGTGCTCGATCTGCGCGGCACCGCGGTTCGGGTGACGCCGGCCGAGGCTCGCGCCATCGCGGCCGACGTGCATTCGCGCTTCGACCAGCTCATGGTCGTGCACGATCCCGTGACGCCCGGCACCGATGCCTTCATGCGCATCTACAACACCGACGGCTCGGAATCTGGCGCCTGCGGCAACGGCACGCGCTGCGTCGGCTACGCGCTGCTCGACGATCCGGCCATGGCGCGGCCCGCCGAGAACGGTGCGCTGACGCTGGAGACGAAGGCCGGACTGGTCGCGGTCAAGCGCATCACCGAGCGCTCCTTCACCGTCGATATGGGTCAGCCGCGCCTGCGCTGGGACGAGATCCCGCTCGCCGAACCGTTTCTCGATACCCGCCGCATCGAGCTTCAGGTCGGGCCGATCGACGATCCGATCCTGCATTCGCCCGCCGCCGTCAGCATGGGCAACCCGCACGCGATCTTCTTCGTTGAGCGTGATCCCGACAGCTACGATCTCGGCCGCATCGGCCCGCTGCTCGAAGCCCACCCGATCTTCCCCGAGCGGGCCAACATCTCCATCGCCGAGGTGACGAGCCGCGACACGATCAAGCTGCGCGTCTGGGAGCGCGGCGCGGGGCTGACGCTGGCCTGCGGCACGGCGGCCTGCGCTACGGTCGTGGCCGCCTCGCGCCTGCGGATGATCGGCCGGGCTGCCCGCGTGGCGCTTCCCGGCGGGGAACTCTCGATCGAGTGGCGCGCCGACGACCACGTGCTGATGACCGGCCCCGTCTATCTCGAAGGCGAGGGCACGTTCTCGCCCGATCTGTTCGCCGGGATCGACGGGTGAGCGTCGAGACGCTCACTTTCGGCTGCCGGCTCAACACCGTCGAATCCGAGGTGCTTCGCGGCCATGCCGAGCCCGGTGCCGAGGGGCGCGACCTCGTCGTCGTCAACACCTGCGCCGTCACGACCGAGGCCGGGCGGCAGGCACGCAAGGCGATCCGCCGGCTTTCCCGCGAGCGGCCCGGCGCCGAGATCGTCGTGACCGGCTGCGGCGCCGAGGTCGAGCGCGCGAGCTACGCCGCGATGCCGGAGGTGGCGCGCCTCGTCGGCAACGCGGCCAAGCTGAGGCGGGAGAGTTGGCAGAGCGGCACCGCGCCGGCGCCTGAAGACATCATGGCCGTCCAGACGGCCGAGCCGACTCACATTACCACCATGAGCGGGCATACCCGTGCCTTCGTGCCGGTGCAGAACGGTTGCGATCACCGCTGCACCTTCTGCGTCATCCCATTCGGGCGCGGCAATTCCCGCTCCGTGCCGGTCGCCGAGGCGGTGGCGCAGGTGCGCCGCATCGTCGAGCATGGCGGGCGCGAGGTGGTGCTGACCGGCGTCGATCTCACGGCCTATGGTCGCGACCTCGATTCCGACTTGAGCCTCGGGCGCCTCGTTCGCACGATTCTCGCCGAGGTGCCGGATCTCGCGCGGCTGCGCCTCTCTTCGATCGATTCGGTGGAGGCCGATGCCGAGCTGATCGCTGCCTTCGCCGAGGAGCCGCGGCTGATGCCGCATGTCCACCTCTCGCTCCAGGCGGGCGACGACCTGATCCTCAAGCGGATGAAGCGGCGCCACTCCCGTGCCGACGCGATCCGCCTATGCGAAACCCTGCGCGACCTGCGGCCCGGCCTCGTCTTCGGCGCCGACCTGATCGCCGGGTTTCCCACCGAGACCGAGGCGCAGTTCGCCCGCTCTCTCGACCTCGTGGCCGAATGCGGGCTGACGCATCTGCACGTCTTCCCCTATTCGCCGCGCCCCGACACGCCCGCCGCGCGGATGCCGGCGGTGCCGGGCGACGTGGTCCGCGCGCGGGCCGCACGGCTGCGCGAAGCCGGTGCGGCGGCCCTCGCCCGCTACCTCGACGGCGAAGTCGGCGCCCGCCGCCGCGTTCTGACCGAACGGGGCGATACCGGCCGGACGGAGGCGTTCTCGCTCGTGCGTTTTTCCGAGCCGGTGCCCGCCGGGGAGATTCGCGACGTCACCGTTACCGGGCATGACGGGCAGGCTCTGCTCGCGGCCTGAGCGAGACCCGCCCGTCTGTGTTCCCCAGCGGGAGCGGAATCTACGGGGCGGAAGCGGTCATTCCGCACGCCTCGAGCCCTGCTCGCATATGCGCGGGCGCCGGCGCCTCGACGGCAATCGCCTCGCGCTTCGGATAGAGCGGCAGGCTCAAGCCCCGCGCGTGGAGTTGCAAGCCTGGCCCGTCCCGTTCCGCGCTCCCGTAGATCGCGTCGCCGCGGATCGGCCAGCCCATCGCCGCGCAGTGAACCCGCAATTGGTGGGTCCGTCCCGTCACCGGCTTCAGTTCGAGCCAGGACAGACCCTCGGTCCGCCCGAGAACCCGGTAGAACGTCAGCGAGGGTGCACCGGCCGGGTCGGTCTTCATCCACCAACTGCGCGGATCGTCCGAACGTTTAGCCAACGGGAGGTCGATACGCCCTTCCATCGCCTCGGGGCCGCCTTCGACCAGCGCCCAATAGGTCTTATCGACCTTGCCGTCGGCGAACAGGCGGTTCAAACGCGCCAAGGCTTTGGCGTGTCGGCCGAGCACGAGGCAGCCCGACGTGTCGCGGTCGAGCCTATGCGCGGCCTCCGGGCGGCGCGGCAGGCCGAAGCGAAGGGCGTCGAGATGGTCGGTCAGCGTTGGCCCGCCCTTCGGGCCCGGATGCACCGGCAAACCCGCTGGCTTGTCGATGACGAGCATCAAGGCATCGCGGTAGAGGAGCGGAGGCCCTATCTCCGGTCCGACGGTGCGATCCGACACTGAAACACGCGCGTTCATGCTCCACGGGCTAGAATGTCGGATCGTCGCGGGCAAGGTTTGAGCAGGGCAAGATTTTGAACAAGGGACGCGGATGAGCGACGACGAGAAGCCCGGCTGGTTCGGACGCCTGTTCGGGCGAAAGGGCGCGCCCGAATCCAAGTCCCCCGAGCCGGTGCCGGCCGAGGATCTTGCGGCCGAGGAAACGCCGGCCGAGGAATCGGTCACGCCGGATCCGCTGTCGCCCGCCTCCGAATCCGAAGGGCAGCCGGTCTTCACCACCGCGGCGGACGACGTCGCCCACGTGCCGCCGGCGGTGAGCGAGCCCGCGCCGGACGATCCCGACAAGAATCGCATCCCCGATGAACTGGAGGGCGCCGACCTCCAGCCCGAGCCGCAGCCGCCATCCGGCGAAGCACCGCAGCCCGACGAGATTTCTGCCGAGAGCGAACCGGCGCCAGCCCCCACCGAGACGGCGGAGAAGCGGAACTGGTGGTCGCGCCTGACGGGCGGCGAGGAGGAGACGCCTGCGCCGGCGGCCGAATCCGAACCGCCGGCCGAGGTCGATATCCAGCCGGTCGATTCCGCGGCGGCGCTCGCGAGCGATGCGGTGTCCGGCGCGGTCGAGGGCAGCGAGAAACAGGGCTGGTGGTCACGCCTGACCGCCGGAATGCGGCGCACTTCCTCCGCGCTGTCGGACCGGGTGACGGGCCTGTTCACCAAGCGCAAGCTCGATGCGACGACCCTTGAGGATCTGGAAGACGCGCTGATCCAGGCCGATTTCGGCGTGGAGACCGCGACGCGCATGTCGGAAGCGGTCGGCAAGGGTCGCTACGAGAAGGGCATCTCGCCCGACGAGGTGCGCGCCATCCTCGCCACCGAGATCGAGCGGGCGCTGGAGCCGGTGGCGCTGCCGATCGCAATCGATTCGGCCAAGAAGCCCTACGTGATCCTGACGGTCGGCGTGAACGGCGCCGGCAAGACGACGACGATCGGCAAGCTCTCGCTCAAGTTCAAGGCCGAGGGACGCAGCGTCATGCTGGCGGCCGGCGACACGTTCCGCGCAGCCGCAATCGAGCAGTTGCGGGTGTGGGGCGATCGCACCGGCACGCCGGTCATCAGCCGGGCGCAGGGCTCGGACGCGGCGGGGCTCGCCTTCGACGCGTTCAAGGAGGCGCGGGAGAACGGCACCGACGTGCTCCTGATCGACACCGCCGGCCGCTTGCAGAACAAGGCCGGGCTGATGGCGGAGCTGGAAAAGATCGTCCGCGTCATCCGCAAGCTCGACGGGGAAGCACCGCATGCCACCCTGCTGGTGCTCGACGCCACCGTCGGGCAGAACGCGTTGAGCCAGGTCGAGTTGTTCTCGCAGGCCGCACCCGTGTCGGGCCTCGTGATGACCAAGCTCGACGGAACGGCGCGGGGCGGTATTCTGGTGGCGCTCGCCACGAAGTTCGGCCTGCCCGTGCACTTCATCGGCGTCGGCGAGGGCGTGGAAGACTTGGAGCCGTTCGCCGCGCGGGACTTTGCCCGGGCGATCACCGGCCTTCCCAAGGAGTAGCCGATTGCCTGCCCCTTGGAGCATCGTGAGAGTATCCGCATGAAGGTCGAGAGCGTTCCGCCGCGCCGGCACCTGCCGCCGCTCCTCAAGCTGGCGCTGGAAGTGGGCCCGCTGACGGTCTTCTTCCTCGGCAACGCCTATGCCGAGCGCTTCGGCGTGGCGGCGGAAAGCAAGCTGTTCGTGGCGACCGGCCTGTTCATCGTCGCCACGATGATCGCGCTCGCCGTGCACTTCGCCCTGCTGCGGCGGCTGCCGATCATGCCGCTCGTCTCCGGTGTCGTCGTGCTCGTGTTCGGCGGCCTGACGCTGGTGCTGCAGGACAAGACCTTCATCATGATGAAGCCGACCATCGTGAACACGCTGTTCGGCCTCGTCCTGCTCGGCGGTCTCGCCTTCAACAAGTCGCTGCTCTCGGTCGTGCTCGACAGCATGTTCGCGCTCACCGACGTGGGCTGGCGCAAGCTCACCTTCCGCTGGGGCCTGTTCTTCCTCGCGCTCGCGGTCGTCAACGAAGTCGTCTGGCGCACGCAGACCGAGGATTTCTGGGTCAGCTTCAAGGTGTTCGGCATCATGCCGCTCACGGTCGCCTTCGCCCTGGCCCAGACGCCGCTGCTGCTGCGCTACGAGCGCAAGGACGAGGCCGAGGCGAACGCCGGCTGACTAGTCTCAGCCGATCCGCCGCGGCATCCGGAACGGCAGCATCAGCCGCACCAGCGGGTTGCGGAAGCGCGTGAGCGACAGGCTCTCTCGTGCACGGGCTGCACCGCCTCGCCATCGAGCGTCGAGGCGAGCAGCGAGCGGGCATAGAACGGTGTGTCCTCGAAGGTGCGGATCACCTGGGCGCAGCCGTCGTCGCTGCGGCTCGTGCGCGGCATCCTCCACAGTCCGGTGGGCGGCAGGCCGGCGGCGAGCGGTGGGCGCATCTCGCGGCGGGTGCCGTCGGCATCGAAGCGCAGCGTCAGGTTCTGTCCGCTGCCATCCGTCCGGCGCACGTCGTAGAGGATGGCCGAGCCGCGCTTGAGCGGTGCGCGGCACCAGGTCCAATCCGTGAACGCGGCTTCGAGGGCGCCGTCGCCATCATTGGTGTCGTGGTAGCCGCTGCCCCGCCAGGAGAGGGCGGGCGCGGTAAACGCGGCCTCGACCTCGCAATCGGGCGCCATCGGCCACCAGCGGTGCAGGCCGTGCGTGTCGAGGGTGAAGGGCTGCGCCGTCAGCGCCCGCGGCCGCACCCGCACCGTGCCCCGCACCGCCTGCGGGATCGGCGAAGACCGTTCGTCGAGGCGGATCGTCAGCACGCTGCCGTCCCATTCGAGGGAGGAGGGGACCGAGGCTGAAGCTCGTCGCATCCCGCGCCAGCGACCGGGCGTTGCGCTCGGTCATGGCGAAGCGATTGCCGCGCTCGCCGTAGAGCACGACGTTGACGGCGCAGTGGGCGAACGGGTCGCGGGCCGCATCCCAGGCATAGTAGGGCGAGAACACGCTGCCGATGAAGGCGATCACGGTCAGCCCCTGGCGCCCGTCCTCGCTCACCGCATCGACGTACCACCAGACGTAGCCGCCGCGCGTCACCGCCCCGTCGAAGCGAGGTCCGCGCGCAGTGCCGCCGCCGCGAGCCGGCCCGACTGCGCCGCCATCGGCACGCCCGGCCCCGGATGCACGCTGCCCCCCGGCCAGATAGAGCCCCGGCACCCGCGTCCGCGCCCCCGGCCGCTTGAAGGTCGCCGTCCAGCCATGCGAGGCGCGGCCGTAGAGGGCCCCGCCCGTCCCCGAATACAGCTCCGCGAAATCCTGCGGCGTCGTGATCGTCCCCGGTCGCGTCGGCTCCAACGTGAGCCCGCAGGCCGAAAGCTTGCGATGGATGGTCGTCTCGCATGCGGCGATCTCCGTGGGGCTGAAGCGGCGCTCCCCGCCATCGGCGGGGGCGTTGACGAGGAGGAGCAGGCGTTCCGGCCCGTCAGGGGCTGAACCGCCATCCCCGTCCCGGTCCTGGGCGCAGACGTAGACGGTCGGGTCCGGCGGCAGGCGGCGGCCGCGCAGGATCGCGTCGAATTCCGCCCGGTAATCGGCGGAGAAGAACACGCTGTGATGCGCGAGGTCGAAGCCCTTCGCCCGCGCCGTTGTGCAGATGGTGAGCGCCGAGAGCGAGCGTTCGCGGGCGGGCACCCGGTCGCCGGCCGCCGCCGCATCGCGTCCGAGCAGGCCGCCGCCGAGCGCCGCCACGTCGGCATTGGCAATCACCGCGTCGGCGGCGATGCGCTCGCCGCCGACGAGTTCGACCCCCCCGCGACGCGGCCGCGCTCGGTCAGGATGCGCGCCACATCCGCACCGGTGCGCAGCTTCGCGCCGCGGCGTTCGGCCAGATCCGCGACCGTGCGCGCGAGCCGGCTCAAGCCGCCCTCGACGGTCCAGACGCCCGCCTGTTCCACATGGGCGACCAGCATCAGCGTGGCGGGCGCCTCGAACGGCGAGGCGCCGCAATAGGTGGCGTAGCGCCCGAAGAGTTGGTGCAGGCGCGGATCACGAAAATACTCGCCGAGCGCCGACCACAGGGTCGCGAAGGGCTGGATACGCCAGAGACTGCCGATCCCCGAAAGGCCGACGCGCTGGGCGAGATCGACGGGGCTCGGCCGGTCGGCGCGGATGAACGGCCCTTCCAGCGTGCGGTAGACCTCGACCGCACGGGTGCAGAACCGCCGATAGCCCTCCGCCTCGCGCGCGCCGGCGAAGGCGCCGATCGCCGCTGCCGACGTCTCAATGTCCGCGAACAGGTCGAGCCGCTCGTGCGCGTTCCAGGCATGGCGGGCCAGCAGGGTGGCCGGCCGCAGCCGCATCTCCGATTCGAGGTCGGCGCCGGCCTCGGCGAACAGCTCCTCGAACACCCAGCGCATGGTGAAGACGGTGGGGCCCGCCTCGACCGGCACCCCACCCACGGCGAGCGAGCGCATCTTGCCGCCGACTCGCGCTGCCCGCTCCAGGACGATGACGTGGTGGCCGGAAGCGGCGAGGCTCAGCGCCGCCGCGAGCCCGCCAATCCCGGCTCCGATCACGATGACGCTTTTTTTCTGCCACCGAAAATGCGCTCCGCCTCGCATCACCGTTGATCCGCGCCGTCAACAGTGTCAAGTATAGTTGACATAAATGCAAGGCAAGTCAGCCTGACATCGGGAGGACGGCATGGACGTCGGCCGGCGGATCGAGGGGGTGCTCGACAATGCGGTTTCGCATGCGGAGGCGCCGGGTGCGCCGCCGCTGCTGGCGGAGGCGATCCGCTACGCGGTCTTTCCCGGCGGCCACCGCATCCGCCCGCGGCTCTGCCTCGCCGTCGCGCTCGCCTGCGGCGACGACGACCCCGCCGCCTCCGAGGCGGCCGCCGCGGCGATCGAACTCCTGCACTGCGCCTCTCTCGTCCACGACGACCTGCCGTGCTTCGACGACGCGCCAATGCGCCGCCAGAAGCCCTCGGTCCATGCGGCCTTCGGCGTGCCGCTCGCGGTGCTCACGGGCGACGCGCTGATCGTTGCCGCCTTCGAGACGCTGGCGCGGGGCGTGATCCGCTCGCCCACGCGCCTCGCCGGTCTCGTCGGGCTGATCGCCCGCGCCGCCGGCTCGCCCTCCGGCATCGTCGCGGGGCAAGCCTGGGAATCCGAGCCTTACGTGGATCTGGTCGAGTACCAGCAGGCCAAGACCGGCGCGCTGTTCGCCGCGGCCACGGTGGCCGGCGCCGCCGCCGCGGGTGCGCCGCCGCTCCCCTGGCGCCTGCTCGGCGAATGTCTCGGGGCGGCTTATCAGGTCGCCGACGATCTGCGCGACGTCGCCTGCCGCCAGGAGGAGATCGGCAAGCCCGCCGGCCGCGACGCCACCCTCGGGCGCCCGAACGCGGCGGCCCTGCTCGGGATGGGCGGTGCCCTGGAGCGCCTGAAGCACCTCACGCAGGAGGCGATCGAGGTGATTCCCCCCTGCCGCGGGCAAGACGCCATGCGCACCGAGATCGAGGCGCAGACCCGGCTGTTCATGCCCGCTTCCCTCCGCGCGATGGCGTGAGGGCCGGCCTTGCCCGCCGCGATGACCGAGGCCGGACCCGCGCCGGAGACGCGCGGCGGCTGGCGCGAGCGCTGGCTCGCCTTCCGCAACCGCACGGTCGCCCGCCCCGGCTTCCAGCGCTGGGCGGCGGGGTTTCCGCTCACCCGCCGGATCGCGCGGCGTAACACCAGGGCGTTGTTCGATCTGTGCGCCGGCTTCGTCTAC
The DNA here is from genome assembly GCA_900234795.1 of Methylorubrum extorquens. Classification (NCBI taxonomy): domain Bacteria; kingdom Pseudomonadati; phylum Pseudomonadota; class Alphaproteobacteria; order Hyphomicrobiales; family Methylobacteriaceae; genus Methylorubrum; species Methylorubrum extorquens. Next base: position 2,822,221 of record LT962688.1, on the reverse strand, counting down.
GCGCAGGTGCTGTTCGCCTGCGTCCGGCTCGACCTGTTCACGCTCTTGCGGGACGGCCCGCTTGCGTCCGATGCTCTCGCCCGGCGTCTCGATCTGCCGGCCGATCGCGCCCTGACCCTGCTCAAGGCCGCCGCCTCGCTCGACCTGATCACGCGGCTGCCGGACGGGCGCTTCGCCCTGGCCGATCTCGGCGCGGCGCTGATCGGCAATCCCTCGGTCGCGGCGATGATCGAGCATCACGCGATGCTCTACGCCGATCTGGCCGATCCCGTCGCCCTGTTGCGCGGGGAAGCGGGGCCGACGCGGCTCGGGGGCTACTGGCCCTATGCCGAAGCCGGCGAGGCGGCGCGGCTCGGCGCGGATTCGGTCGCGGCCTATAGCGGCTTGATGGCGGCCTCGCAGGCGCTGATCGCCGACGACGTGCTCGACGCCCTGCCGCTCGGCGATCGTGCGTGTCTCATGGATGTCGGGGCCGGGGAGGGCGTGTTCCTCGCGCAGGCCGCCCGCCGCCATCCGGGGCTAGCCCTGCGCCTGCTCGATCTCCCGCCAGTCGCGGAACGGGTGGGCGCCCGACTCGCCGCCGAGGGCCTCGGGGATCGCGTCACCTGTCTCGGCCGGAGCTTTCTCGGTGCCTCCCTGCCGGAGGGCGCCGACGCGATCACCCTGGTGCGGGTCGTCCACGATCAAGACGATGCGGTCGCCCTGGCGCTCCTGCGCGCGGCCCACGCGGCGCTGCCGCCCGGCGGCCTTCTGGCGATCGCCGAACCGATGGCCGGCACGCCCGGCGCGGAGCCGGTCGGGGACGCGTATTTCGGCTTTTATCTCCTCGCCATGGGCAGCGGACGGCCCCGCACGGCGGACGAGTTAACCGCCATGCTGACCCAGGCCGGCTTCGATGAAATCCGCGAGCGCCCCACGCGGCGTCCGCTGCTGGCGCGATTGATCACCGCAAAGCGGCGCTAGAACTGTAAAGTTTACTTGACGCAAATTCACGTCCATCTAGGATGACATCATGCGGTTCAGCCTTTCGCAGAGTCGCAACCAGCAACGGGGAGGCAGGGAGATGGAAGCGTTGGCCGTCGTCCTTGAACGACCGGAGCAGTTGGCGCTCAACCGCCTCGCGCTCACCCCCGCGACCGAGGGCGATGCGACCGTTGCCGTCTCCTGGAGCGGCATCAGCACGGGGACCGAGCGCCTGCTCTGGTCCGGCCGGATGCCGCCTTTTCCCGGCATGGGGTATCCGCTGGTGCCCGGTTACGAGTCGGTCGGCACGGTGGTCGAGACCGATGCCAATAGCGGCCTGCGCGTCGGGCAAACCGTGTTCGTGCCCGGCGCCCGCTGCTTCGGCGCGGTCAACGGTCTGTTCGGCGGCGCGGCCTCGCACCTGATCGCCCCGGCCTCCCGCCTCGTCCCGGTCGATGCCGCGCTCGGCGACCGCGCCTGCCTCATCGCCCTGGCGGCGACCGCCTACCACGCCCTGTCCAGCATCGTGCCCGGCAAGCGCAGTCTGATCGTCGGCCACGGCGTGCTCGGCCGGCTGCTCGCGCGGCTGACGGTGCTGGCCGGCGGCGAGCCCGTGGTGTGGGAACGCGAGACGCTGCGGGCTGCGGGTGACTTCGGCTATTCCGTGCTCGCCCCCGACGACGATCCGGCGCGTGACTATTCCACCGTCACCGATGTCAGCGGCGATTCGAGCCTGCTCGACACGCTGATCGGCCGCCTCGCGCCCGGCGGGGAGATCGTGCTGGCCGGCTTCTACGAAGCGCCGCTCGCCTTCGCCTTCCCACCCGCCTTCCTGCGCGAGGCCCGCATCCGGGTCTCGGCGGAGTGGCGGCCGGGCGATCTCGCGGCGGTCCGGGCCCTGATCGAAGCCGGACGCCTGTCGCTCGACGGACTCATCACCCACCGGGTGCCCGCCACGGAAGCGGGGGAGGCCTACCGCAAAGCGTTCGCCGATCCGGCCTGCCTGAAGATGATCCTCGATTGGAGGGCCTGCTCATGAACCTACAGCTCAGCAAGGCGGCGCTGGACGCCGCGACGAGGCTGCGGGCCGAGGCCGCCATCGAGCCCGATTCGGTCGCGACCGGCGAGATCAAGCGCGAGACGCAGATTATCGCGATCTACGGCAAGGGCGGCATCGGCAAGTCGTTCACCCTGGCCAATCTCAGCTACATGATGGCCCAGCAGGGCAAGAAGGTTCTGCTGATCGGCTGCGACCCGAAGAGCGACACGACCTCGCTCCTGTTCGGCGGGCGCGCCTGCCCGACCATCATCGAAACCTCGACGAAGAAGAAGCTCGCAGGCGAGGCAGTCGCCATCGGCGACGTCTGCTTCAAGCGCGACGGCGTCTACGCGATGGAACTCGGCGGCCCGGAGGTCGGCCGCGGCTGCGGCGGGCGCGGGATCATCCACGGCTTCGAGCTGCTGGAAAAACTCGGCTTCCATGAATGGGGCTTCGACTACGTCCTGCTCGACTTCCTCGGCGACGTGGTCTGTGGCGGCTTCGGTCTGCCGATCGCCCGGGACATGTGCCAGAAGGTCATCGTCGTCGGCTCCAACGACCTACAGTCGCTCTACGTCGCCAACAACGTCTGCTCGGCAGTCGAATACTTCCGCAAGATGGGCGGCAATGTCGGCGTCGGCGGTCTCGTCATCAACAAGGACGACGGCACGGGCGAAGCGCAGGCCTTTGCGGACGCGACGGGCATTCCGGTGCTGGCCTCGATCCCGGCCGATGACGACATCCGCCGCAAGAGCGCGAATTACGAGATCATCGGTAAGCCCGACGGGCGCTGGGGCTCGCTTTTCGCCGACCTCTCCCAGAACGTGGCGGACGCCGCACCGCACCAGCCGACGCCGCTGAGCCAGGACGCGCTGCTCGGCCTGTTCTCCAGCGAAGCCACGGGACGCAACGTGGTGCTGGAGCCGGCCACCATCGAGGACATGTGCGGGCGAACCAGCCTCACCAAGCCGTCCCTCGAAGTCGTCTACGACGAGGTCTGAGCCATGGCGGTCAGCCTCGACATCACCGCGCTCCGCGCGCGCCGCCCCGAGGGCATCGATCTCGCCGCGACGCAGGGCGACGGGCTCGGCTGCCATGCCGGCAAGGACGCGATGCGCGCGGCTGCCGAAGCGGCCGGCCTGTCCGGAACGCTGGAGCAGTACCGCAAGGACTACCCGGCCGGTCCGCACGATCAGCCGCAGAGCATGTGCCCGGCCTTCGGCTCCCTGCGCGTCGGCCTGCGTATGCGGCGCACGATGACGATCCTGTCGGGCTCGGCCTGCTGCGTCTATGGGCTGACCTTCACCTCGCATTTTTACGGCGCGCGCCGGAGTGTCGGCTACGTGCCGTTCAACTCCGAGACGCTCGTCACCGGCAAGCTGTTCGAGGACATCCGCGACGCGGTCTACGCCTCGGCCAACCCGCAAGATTACGACGCGATCGTCGTCATCAACCTCTGCGTCCCAACCGCGTCGGGCGTGCCGCTGCGGCTCCTGCCGAAGCAGATCGACGGGGTGCGCGTGATCGGCATCGACGTGCCGGGCTTCGGCGTTCCGACCCATGCCGAGGCCAAGGACGTGCTGGCCGGCGCCATGCTCAAATTCGCCCGCAGCGAGGCCGAGAGCGGCCCGGTCCAGGCGCCGCGTGGGGGCCGCTCGGAGCGCCCGTCCATCGCGCTGCTCGGAGAGATGTTCCCGGCCGATCCCGTGGTGATCGGCGCGCTCCTCGAACCGCTCGGCCTCAGCGCCGGCCCGGTCGTGCCGACGCGCGAATGGCGCGAACTTTACGGCGCTCTCGATGCGGCGGCGGTGGCAGCGATCCATCCGTTCTACACCGCGAGCGTGCGCGAGTTCGAGGCTGCCGGGCGGCCGGTGGTGGGCTCCGCCCCCGTCGGCCATGACGGCACCGCCGGCTGGCTGGAGGCCATCGGCACGGCCTGCGACGTCCCTCGGGACAGAATCGCGGCCGCGCAGAACCGGCTTCTGCCGGCGATCCGGGGGGCACTGGCCGCGGCGCCGATCCGCGGGCGCATCACGCTCTCCGGTTACGAGGGCTCGGAACTCCTAGTCGCCCGCCTCCTCGTCGAGAGCGGCGCCGAGGTGCCCTATGTCGGCACCGCCTGCCCGCGCACGCCCTGGTCCGAGCCGGACCGGGTCTGGCTGGAAGAGCGCGGCGTCAGCGTCCGCTACCGCGCCTCGCTGGAAGACGACCTCGCCGCACTCGAAGCGTTCCGGCCGGATCTCGCCATCGGCACGACGCCGGTGGTGCAGAAGGCGAAGGAGGCCGGCACGCCGGCGCTGTACTTCACCAACCTGATCTCGGCGCGCCCGCTGATGGGCGCGGCCGGAGCCGGCTCTCTGGCGAAGGTCGTCAACGCCGCCCTCGCCAACCGGCCGCGCTTCGACGCCATGCGCGCCTTCTTCGAGGGTGTCGGCACCGGCCACGCCGCCGGCATCTGGCAGGAGGTGCCGGTGCTCAAGACGGCGCCGAAGGCGGCCACTCCCCTGAAGCCGATCGGGGAGATGGTCTGATGCTGGTCATCGATCACGACCGCGCCGGCGGCTACTGGGGCGCCGTCTACGTCTTCACGGCGATCAAGGGCCTGCAGGTCGTCATCGATGGCCCCGTGGGCTGCGAGAACCTGCCGGTCACCTCGGTGCTGCACTACACCGACGCCCTGCCGCCGCACGAGCTGCCGATCGTCGTCACCGGCTTGGCGGAAGAGGAACTCGGCCGCCACGGGACCGAGGGCGCGATGAAGCGGGCGCACGCCACGCTCGATCCCGGCCAGCCCAGCGTCGTGGTGACGGGCTCGATCGCCGAGATGATCGGCGGCGGCGTCACCCCGGAGGGCACCGGGCTCCAGCGCTTCCTCCCGCGCACCATCGACGAGGACCAGTGGGAATCCGCCGACCGGGCGATGAGCTGGCTCTGGCAGGAATACGGCGCCCGGCGCTTCGCCAAGAAGGGCATTCCGGCCCGGCCCGAGCGCAAGGCCGGAGAGAAGCCGCGGGTCAACATCATCGGCCCGGCCTACGGCACCTTCAACATGGCCTCGGACCTCGCCGAGATCCGCCGCCTCGTGGAAGGGATCGGCGCCGAGGTGAACCTCACCTTCCCGCTCGGCTCGCACCTCGCCGACGTGCCCAAGCTCGTCAACGCGGATGCCAATATCTGCCTCTATCGCGAGTTCGGCCGCCTGCTCTGCGAGAGCCTGGAGCGCCCCTATCTCCAGGCGCCGATCGGGGTGCTCTCGACCACCAAGTTCCTGCGCAGGCTCGGCGAGATCCTGAGGCTCGACCCCGAACCCTTCATCGAGCGCGAGCGCCACACCACGATCAAGCCGGTCTGGGACCTGTGGCGCTCGGTGACGCAGGACTTCTTCGGCACCGCGAGCTTCGGCATCGTCGCGACCGAGACCTACGCCCGCGGCGTGCGCCACTTCCTCGAAGAGGAGATGGGCCTGCCCTGCCACTTCGCCGTCAGCCGCAGCGCGGGCACGAAGCCCGACAACGCGGCGGTTCGCGAGGCGATCAAGACCAACCCGCCCCTCGTCCTGTTCGGCTCCTTCAACGAGCGCATGTATCTCGCCGAGGCCGGCGGGCGGGCGATCTACGTGCCTGCGTCGTTCCCCGGTGCGATCATCCGGCGGCACACCGGCACGCCGTTCATGGGCTATGCCGGCGCGACCTACCTCGTTCAGGAAGTCTGCAACGCCCTGTTCGACATGCTCTTCCACATCCTGCCGCTCGCGCGCGACATGGATGCGGTGGAGGCGACGCCCGCCCGGACGCATCGCGAACTGCCCTGGGACGAAGCGGCCCGCGCCCGGCTCGACGCGCTGGTCGAGACCCATCCCGTTCTCACGCGGATCTCCGCCGCCAAACGCCTGCGCGACGCCGCCGAGCGGGCCGCGCGCCGGGTCGCCGCCGAGCGCGTCGCCGCCGCCCATGTCGAGCGGGCGCAAACCGACCTCGTCTCGGGGAGCGCCGCATGACCGCGGGTCTCCTTCATCCCCTTCACCCTCCGGCCCCTCGCGGAGCCGGACAGATTGCGGAGTACCAAGTCATGGGAGTGGTCATGCAACGATCGATGCCCGCGTCGTCGCGGCTGCACAGTGAGGCGGTCCAGTTCCGGATCATCCTCGCTGCCACCTACCCGTTCTTCCTCGCCGCCGCCCTGGTGCAGCGTTTCCGGCCGAGCACCGCGCCGCGGCGCGGTCTGGCGCCGATGCGCCGCTCCGTCTTCGGCGAGGCCAAGGCCATGGCCGTCTCGGCGATCCCGTTTGCCTTCATGGGCTAGGGACCCAGCGCAGCGTCGCGAACCGGCACCCGCCTTTCGCGACGCTGCGCCAGCGCTTCAGAACTTCCGTGCGGTGACACGGGGGATCCCTGCGCCGTGATGTCATCGGGTCACGGCGACACCCGCCACGCCTGTCAACGCGCGGCATAACCAGCGGAGGTTCGATCGATGGCGAACGGTATCATGGAAAGACCGAGCAGCCTGTCCGGGCTGACGGAACCCGAAGCCAAGGAATTTCACGCGATCTTCCTGACGAGCTTCATCATCTTCACGGCCATCGCCGTGGTCGCCCACATTCTCGTCTGGCTGTGGCGCCCCTGGTTGCCCGGGCCGAAGGGCTACGCCCTGCTCGACGGCGTGACCAACGCTGCCCACGGCCTTGTGTCGATGATCGGCTGAGGAGACGCGCGATGCACAAGATCTGGCTTCTGTTCGATCCCCGGCGCACCCTCGTCGCGCTTTTCACCTTCCTGTTCGTCCTGGCGCTGCTGATCCACTTCATCCTGCTCAGCACCGACCGGTTCAACTGGTTGGAAGGCCCGAAGGACGCGAAGGCGGCCGCCGCCCACAGCCTCGTCCTCCCGACGATGCCGGCCTGACCGCCGGTTCTGCCGCGGGCAGGCTCTTTCGGGTCCGCCCCGGCATCCTTCGTCCTCACCGCGGGGATTTCCGCCATGGCGATGCTGAGCTTCGAGCGCAAATACCGGGTCCGCGGCGGCACTCTGCTGGGCGGTGACCTGTTCGATTTCTGGGTGGGGCCGTTCTACGTCGGCTTCTTCGGCGTCACGACGATCTTCTTCTCGGTGCTCGGCACCGCACTGATCCTCTACGGCGCGGCTATCGGCCCGACCTGGAACATCTGGCAGATCAACATCGCGCCGCCCGACCTGAAATACGGGCTGGCGCTGGCACCCCTGAAGGAAGGGGGCCTGTGGCAGATCATTACCTTCTGCGCGATCGGGTCGTTCGTGTCCTGGGCGCTGCGCGAGGTCGAGATCTGCCGCAAGCTCGGCATCGGCTACCACGTGCCATTCGCCTTCGCGGTGGCGATCTTCGCCTATGTCTCGCTGGTGGTGATCCGCCCGTTCCTGATGGGCGCCTGGGGCTACGGCTTTCCCTACGGCATCCTCTCCCATCTCGATTGGGTGTCGAACACCGGCTACCAGTATCTGCACTTCCACTACAATCCCGCGCACATGCTCGCCGTGACGTTCTTCTTCACGACGACTTTCGCGCTGGCGCTGCACGGCTCGCTGATCCTGTCCTCGACCAATCCCGCCAAGGGCGAGACGGTGAAGACGCCCGAGCACGAGGACACCTATTTCCGCGACACGATCGGCTACTCGATCGGCACGCTGGGCATCCACCGGCTCGGCCTGTTCCTCGCGCTCTCCGCCGGATTCTGGAGCGCGGTCTGCATCGTCATCTCGGGGCCCTTCTGGACGCAAGGGTGGCCGGAATGGTGGGGCTGGTGGCTCAACCTGCCCGTGTGGCGGTGAACCGGATCGCCGCCCGGCATCCGCGCCGGCCGGCCTGAAGCGCAGGTTCGATCTTCGGGGCTCGGGGTCTCCGCCGACGGCGTGAGCCTCGAACGACCGCGGGTCCAGGGAGGAAGCCGCCGTGGCCTATTATCAGAACATCTTCACGCAGGTGCAGGTCCGTCCGGTCGAGCCGGAACACGGCATTCCGATTTCGTCCGACGCCCGCATCGGCAAGCCGTTCAACAGCTACCTGTTCGGGCTGATCGGCAACAGCCAGGTCGGGCCGATCTACGGCGGCTATCTCGGGGCTTTGTCCTTCGCCTGCGGCCTGATCGCCTTCGAGATCATCGGCCTCAACATGTGGGCCAGCGTGAACTGGGACCCGATCCAGTTCGTCCGCCAGCTCCCCTGGCTCGCGCTCGAGCCGCCGCTGCCCAAATACGGGCTCAAGGTGCTGCCGCCGCTCAACGAGGGCGGCTGGTGGCTGATCGCCGGCTTCTTCCTCACCGCCTCGATCCTGCTGTGGTGGGTGCGGATGTACCGCCGCGCCCGGGCGCTCGGCATGGGCACGCACGTGCCCTGGGCCTTCGCCTCGGCGATCTGGCTCTACCTCGTGCTCGGCTTCATCCGCCCGCTTCTGATGGGCTCGTGGAGCGAGGCGGTGCCCTTCGGCATCTTCCCCCACCTCGATTGGACCGCCGCGTTCTCGCTGCGCTACGGAAACCTGTTCTACAACCCGTTCCACATGCTCTCGATCGTCTTCCTCTACGGGTCGACGCTGCTCTTCGCCATGCACGGGGGCACGATTCTCGCCACCAGCCGCTACGGCGCCGAGCGTGAGATCGACCAGATCGTGGACCGCGGCACCGCTACCGAGCGCGCCGCCCTGTTCTGGCGCTGGACCATGGGCTTCAACGCCACGATGGAATCGGTTCACCGTTGGGCGTGGTGGTTCGCGGTGCTGACGACGATCACCGGCGGCATCGGCATCCTGCTGACCGGCACGGTGGTGGACAACTGGTACCTCTGGGCGGTCAAGCACGGCGTCGCGCCGTCCTACCCGCAGATCTACGGGCCGATCACTGACCCGCTCGCGACGCCGAGGGGGGCGCCATGAAGACTCTGCTCGTCGTCGCGGGCGCGGTCGTCGCCCTGTTTCTCACCATCGCCCAGTTCGGCACGGCGGGCTGGACCAGGCCGCCGATCCTCGCCCAGCAGCACGGCTTCCGCGGCACGGGCATGGATCAGATCCAGACCAAGGCCGGCGCGGCGGCACTGAAGGCCGCCAACATTTCGCCAGCCCCGGCCGAGCCGGTCGAGGCCGGCACCGAGAAGGCCGGCGCGGTCTACGAGAACGTGAAGGTTCTCAAAGATCTCAGCGTCGAGGAATTCAACCGCCTGATGGTCTCAATGACGGAATGGGTCAGCCCGGAGCAGGGCTGCACCTACTGCCACAATACCGAGAACATGGCCGATGACAGCCTCTATCAGAAGCAGGTCGCCCGGCGGATGATCCAGATGGTGCAGCACATCAACACCACCTGGAAGGAGAAGCATGTCGGCGAGGCGGGGGTGAACTGCTACACCTGCCACCGTGGAAAACCCGTGCCGGCGCAGATCTGGTTCCAGAATCCGGGGCCGAACTACAAGACCGGCTTCATCGCCCGCAACAATGGGCAGAACATGGCCTCACCCTCCGTCGGCCTCGCCTCGCTGCCCTACGACACGCTGAGCGAATTCTTCGGCAAGAAGGACGCCGACGAGAACCTCATCCGCGTCAACGCGACGACGGCGCTGCCGGAGAGCAAGGGCAAGCCGATCCAGGCCGCCGAGCGGACCTACGGCCTGATGATGCACATGTCGTCGTCGCTGGGCGTGAACTGCACCTACTGCCACAACACCCGGGCGGTCTCGAACTGGTCGCAGAGCACGCCGCAGCGCACGCTGGCCTGGCACGCGATTCGGATGGTGCGCGATCTCAACGGCGACTACATCGAGCCGCTGACGACGACCTTCCCGGCAAACCGCCTCGGTCCGACCGGAGACGCACCGAAGCTGAACTGCGCCACATGCCACAATGGCCAGAGCAAGCCGCTGGCGGGTGCGCACGTTATCGACAGCTATCCGGAACTGGCACGGCCGACCGCCGAGATGGCGGCCGTGCCGCCGACTCCCGAAACGCCCGAGCCAATACCGGAGGCACCCGCGTCACCACCACAATAGCAAGTTGCCGCTCCGTTCAAAGTTTAGCGTATCGGGAAACGAAACGCCGCCGGTCCATCGAACCGGCGGTTTTTTCGTTCCGTGGACCTTGCCGGATATCCGCTCCGGGACGAGTTACGCTATTTGAATTCGCTTTCGAGCGCGGCAAATATTGAGCCGGAACATGATCTGACCTTGCGGAATATTAATACCGGCCGCATTTGGTCAATCTGTCGGCGATGACGAAATTTGAGAATGTATTCAATATGCCCGTAGGCCCAAAGGTGTAATCCGTTCTGATGAGAGCACCTATGCTGAAATTTGGTCGCATTTTTAACTTTCAAGACGCTCACTTGGCACGGGTCGCGCAGCGGTCGGAATGGCGGCAAATCCAGACCGCGGGCAATCAAGGGGTACGATGGTGAACGTTAGGCACGAAAAGAACGAAATCGCCGCCGCTCTGGCGCGATGCAAGACGGCGTTCATCGGCGTGGCCGTGATGAGCGGGCTGGTGAACATTCTCTATCTCACCGGTTCGTTCTTCATGCTCGAAGTCTACGACCGGGTGATCCCGAGCCGTTCGGTGCCGACCCTGATCGGCCTCGCGGCCCTCGCCCTCGTGCTCTATGCGTTCCAGGGCGTGCTCGAGGCCCTCCGCGGCCGGATCCTCGCCCGTGTCGGCGCTGCCCTCGACGAGGCCCTGAGCGGCCGGGTGTTCGATCTCGTGGTGCGCGCGCCGCTCAAAGGCACGACCCAGGGCGATGGCCTTCTGCCCTTGCGCGACCTTGATCAGCTCCGCGCGTTCCTGTCCGGTTCCGGTCCTTCCGCCTTCTTCGATCTGCCCTGGATGCCGGTCTATCTGCTGATCTGCTTCCTGTTTCACCCGCTGATCGGTGTCGCCGCCCTCGTCGGCATGGGCATTCTCGCCGCCCTGACCTTTATGACCGACCGCGCCAGCAAGGGCCCGACGCGGGCTGCGACCGGCCACGGCATGCGCCGCAACGGTCTGGCCGAAGCCGGCCGCCGCAACGCCGAGGTGCTGGCCGCCATGGGCATGCAGGAGCGGCTCGCCGCTCGCTGGGCCGGAGCCAACCGCGAATATATGGAGGCGCATCAGGCCGTGTCGGATGCCGGCAGCGGCTACGGTGCCGGTTCCAAGGTGTTCCGCATGGCCCTGCAATCGGGCGTGCTCGCGCTCGGCGCCTGGCTCGTCATCCATAACGAGGCCAGCGCCGGCGTCATCATCGCGAGCTCGATCCTCGTCTCCCGTGCGCTCGCGCCCGCGGAACTCACCATCGCCAACTGGAAGGGCTTCGTCGCCGCGCGGCAGAGCTGGCATCGGCTGTCGGAGCTGCTGGCCCGGCTGCCGCAGACCGAGCGTCCGCACGCCCTACCGGCGCCGAGCGAGACCATCTCCGTCGAGGGCGCCAGCATCGCCCCGCCCGGCACGCCGCGGCTCGTGGTCCAGGATGTGAGCTTCGGCCTCAGAGCGGGGCAGGGGCTCGGCATCATCGGCCCCTCGGCCTCCGGCAAGTCTTCCCTTGTGCGAGCCCTTGTCGGCGTCTGGCCGCCGATCCGCGGAAAGGTCCGGTTCGACGGTGCCGCCTTGGATCAATGGACGAGCGGAGACCTCGGCCCGCATATCGGCTTCCTGCCGCAAGAGGTCGAACTCTTCGCCGGCAGCGTGGCCGAGAACATCGCTCGCTTCGAGCCGGGCGCACCGGCCGAGGCCATCATCGCGGCGGCCAAGGCAGCCGAGGTTCACGAGCTGATCCTGCGGCTGCCGGAAGGCTACGACACCCGCATCGGCGAAGGCGGCGCGGGCCTTTCGGCCGGGCAGCGCCAGCGCGTCGGGCTCGCCCGCGCGCTCTACCGCGAGCCCTTCCTCGTGGTGCTCGACGAGCCCAACGCCAATCTCGATGCCGAGGGTGAGAACGCCCTGACCCAGGCGATCCTCGGCGTGCGGCAGCGCGGCGGCATCTGCGTCGTCGTCGCCCACCGGCCGAGCGCGCTTGCCGGCCTCGACCTGATCCTGATGATGGCCGATGGCCGCGTCCAGGCCTTCGGGCCCAAGGACGAGATCCTCAAGCGCGTGCTGCGCCCGGCGCCGGCCCCCATTCCGGCCGCGGCCGAGCCCGCCGTGCCCTCGATCCGTGAGAGTGCCTGATGTCCACGACCCTGGCCCCCCTCGACGTTCTCCCCCCGGCACTGCCGCGTCCCGTCGCCCACGGCTCGATCCGCAGCCACCTCACCGTCGCGATCGGCCTCTCCGCCGCCCTCGTCCTCGGCGTCGGCGGCTGGGCCACCTTCACCGAGATCTCGGCCGCGGTGATCGCGCCGGGCCAGCTCGTGGTCGAGACCGACGTGAAGAAGGTGCAGCACCCCACCGGCGGTGTCGTCGGCCAGCTCCTCGCGCGCGAGGGCCAGCGGGTCGCGGCCGGCGACGTGCTGATCCGCCTCGATGAAACCCAGACCCGGGCCAACCTCGACATCGTGCTCAAGGCCATGGACGAGCTGTCAGCGCGGGGCGCCCGCGACGAAGCTGAGCGCGACGGGCTCAAGACGATCACCTTCCCTCCCGACCTCGTTGCCCGCATCAACGACGATCCGAGCGTCGCCCGGCTGATCGACGGCGAATCGCGCCTGTTCGCTTCTCGCGTTGCCGGCCGCGAGGGCCAGAGGGCGCAGTTGCGCGAGCGCGTCGAGCAACTCCGCCAGGAGATTGCCGGGCTCACCAAGCAGGCCGCGGCCAAGGACCGCGAGATCAACCTGATCGGCCACGAACTCGGCGGCGTGCGCGACCTCTATGCCAAGAACCTCGTGCCGCTCTCGCGCGTCACCGCCCTGGAGCGCGACGCCGCTCGGCTCGAAGGCGAGCGCGGCCAGCTCGTCGCCTCGACGGCCTCGGCGCGTGGCAAGATCGCCGAGACCGAGCTGCAGATCATCCAGATCGACAGCGAGATGCGCACCGAAGTCGGAAAGGATCTCGCCGAGATCCGCGGCAAGTGGTCGGAATTGCGCGAGAAGCGCGTGGCGGCGGAAGACCAGCTCAAGCGGGTCGAGCTGCGCGCGCCGCAGGACGGCTTCGTGCACCAGATGAGCGTGCACACGGTGGGCGGGCTCGTGACCCCGAGCGAGCCGGCGATGCTGATCGTGCCGGCCTCCGACCAGCTCCTCGTCGAAGTGCGGGTGCAGCCCCAGGACATCGACAACGTGCGGGTCGGACAGAAGGCGGTGTTGCGCTTCGCTGCCTTCAACACGCGCACGACGCCGGAGATCGACGGCGAGGTGGTCCGCGTCTCGGCCGACGTGACCCAGGACGTCAAGACCGGGCAGAGCTACTACACGGCGCGGATTCGCATCCGCGAGGATCAGAAGGAGCGTCTGAAGGGCCTGCGCCTCGTGCCGGGCATGCCGGTCGAGTCCTTTACCCAGATCGGGGAACGCTCCGTCCTGTCCTATCTCACCAAGCCGCTCACCGATCAGATTGCAAAAGCGTGGCGGGAGCGCTGACAATCTTGCCTCACGGGCGGGTTGTCTGATAAGGCGACCGCCTCCCCGCGATGTCGCTGATGTCATCGCCGGAGCGTCCCCGTGGCGCTCCGTTCCTTCGAGACACATGAACAACAGGCGGCCGGTCTCGAATCCGTGCCGATGTGAGACCGATGAAGATTCGCAACTCGCTCAAGTCGCTGCGCGGCCGTCACCGCGATAACCAGCTCGTGCGCCGCAAGGGCCGCGTCTACGTCATCAACAAGACCCAGAAGCGCTTCAAGGCCCGCCAGGGCTGAGTCCTCGGTGCCGCGATTCGCACGCGGCACCGAAGCGCGTTGACGGGAGCCGGGTTCGGGGTGGAAGCTCCGGACCTATGGACGCTCGCCGCACCCCACTCCTGACCGCCCTTTGCCTCGGCCTCGTGCTCGCAGGCAGCACGGCCACCGCCAGCCTCGCGGCCGCCGACAAGACGCGGCCGGAGAAGGAGCGCAAGGCGCATCCGCCGGTCAGCCTTGACGATCTCTACACCCGCCTCAAGCAGGCCGAGGACGAGACCGAGGCCAAGGCCGTCGCCACCTTGATCGAACGCCGTCTCGGCCGCTCAGGCAGCGCGACAGCCGACCTTCTGTCCGATCGTGCCCGGCAGGCGATGAGCGGCAACGACCTGCCGCTCGCCGTCGAACTGATGGACCGCTCCGTCGCCCTGGAGCCGAACTGGTCCGAAGGCTGGAGCCGGCGCGCGACCCTGTTCTGGCGCCTGTCCGACACCGCGACCGCCATCGCCGACCTGCAGCGCGCGCTCGTGCTGGAGCCCCGCCATTTCGAGGCCTGGGCCGCGCTCGGCAAGCTCTACCTCGCCCAGGACGACAAGGGCCGGGCCCTCAATGCCTTCCGCCGGGCGGAGGCGCTCTACCCGCAATGGGATGTGCTCAAGAAGGCGATCGAGCGTCTGACACCCGAGGTGCAGGGACGCGACCTCTGATTCGCATCCCGTGAGCCTCGCTGAACCTCTCCGCCTCGCCGTCGGCCTGCTGGCATCGGCCATCGGTCTCGTCGCGCTGCTGCTCCTCTGCGCGGCGGTGGCAACGCGGCTGATCGCGTGGCGCGTCGAGGCACGCTATCCGGCCGCCGACCGAAGCGTCGAGATCGAGGGCGGCCGGATCGCCTATCTGGAGGACGGGCCCGAGACGGGGGCGCGAGGCACGGTCGTCCTGCTCCACGGCGCCTCGGCGAACGCCTATGACCCGATGGAGGGCGTTGGCCGGCACCTCGCCCGATTCGGCTTTCGCGTCATCGCCTTCGATCGGCCGGGCTACGGCAACAGCGACCGAATCAGCGGCGCGGACGCCGCCTCACCCGCCTTCCAGGGGAGGGCGCTAGGACGGGCTCTCGACCGACTCGGCACCGGGCCGGTCATCCTGCTCGGTCATTCCTGGTCCGGTGCGCTTGCCCTGCGGATGGCCCTCGACCGGCCCGAACAGGTGGCGGGCCTCGTCCTCGTGGCGCCCGTTGCCATGCCGCTTCCGTCGCGCCCGCTGCCCTGGTGGGTGAGGATCGCCTTGGCACGGCCGGTGACGTGGTTGCTCACGCAGACCGTCGCGGTCCCGGTCGGCCTCTCCTACCTTCCTTCGGTCGCGCGAAGCGTGTTCAAACCGGAATCACCGGTCGAGAATTACCTCGCGGCGAGCCGGGCGCCGCTGATTCTCCGACCGGGTCCGGCGCTGGCCAACATCCGGGATCTCGCCGGACTTCCCGCCGCGCTCGCCGAGCAGGCGCCGCGCTACGAAACCATCGCCGTGCCCACCGTGATCGTGGCCGGCGAGGCCGATCCCGTCGTCCAAACCCGCTTGCAGACCGATCCGCTGAGTCGGGCGATGCCGCACGCCCGGCGCGTGGTGCTGCCGGGCGCCGGGCATATGCTGACCTACACCGCCCCGGACACGCTCGTGCGCGAGGTCGAGGCGTTGACGGAGGCGATCGCGCGGTAGAGCTTCCGCGCGATCGCGCGTCCACCCGGATCCGATATCCGGGGCGATGTGTCAGGCCCGCTCGGCGTGCTCGCGGGTGACGAAGGCGATGCGCACCATGTTGGTCGCCCCCGGAATACCGAATGGCACACCGGCCACGATGATCACCCGGTCGCCGATCTCGGCGAAGCGCTCGCGCACCGCGAACTTCGCGGCGCGGAAGGCCATGTCGTCCACGTCGCTGGCATCCTTGGTGACGATCGGGTGCACGCCCCAGGCCATGGTAAGGCGCCGCGCCGTCTCGCGCTTCGGCGTCAGCGCGATGACGCTGGCATTGGGCCGGGCGCGCGCCAGCCGCAGCACCGTCGAACCGGAATGGGTCCAAGCCATGATCGAGCGCAGGCTCAGCGCCTCGACGATCTGATGGGCCGCGGCCGCGATGGCGTCGGAGGCGGTCGGCTCCGGCTCTGAACGCTGCGCCATCAGGATCGACCAGTAGAGCGCATCGCGCTCCACCTGTTCGGCGATGCGGTTCATGGTGCCAATCGCCTCGACCGGAAAGTCGCCGGCGGCGCTTTCGGCCGAGAGCATCACCGCATCCGCGCCCTCGTAGACGGCGGTGGCCACGTCCGACACCTCGGCGCGGGTCGGCACCGGCGAGGTGATCATCGATTCGAGCATCTGCGTCGCGACGACGACCGGCTTGCCGAGTCGGCGTGCGACGCGGGTGATGCGCTTCTGCACGCCCGGCACCTGTTCGAGCGGCATCTCAACGCCGAGGTCGCCGCGGGCGACCATGATGCCGTCGGAGATCTCGATGATCTCGTCGAGGCGGGTGAGCGCCTGCGGCTTCTCGATCTTGGCCATCACCAGGGCACGCCCGGCGGCGACCTTCTTGACCTCCGCCACGTCTTCCGGGCGCTGCACGAAGGACACTGCGATCCAGTCGGCGCCGGCCGCGAGGCCCGCTTCCAGATCACCGCGATCCTTCTCGGTCATCGCCGGCACCGGCAGCACGGTGTGGGGCAGCGACACGCCCTTGCGATTCGAGATGCGCCCGCCGACCTCGACGCGGGTGACCGCACGCCCCTCGCTCACCTCGGTGACGATGAGGCGAAGCTTGCCGTCGTCGATGAGGATGCCGTGGCTGGGCTCCAGCGCCGACAGGATCTCGGGATGGGGAAGGAAGACGCGGTCGGTATCGCCCGGCGTCGGATCCGAATCGAGCACGAAGGTCTGGCCGTTCTCCAGCACAGCCGCGTCGCCCACGAAGGTGCCGAGCCGCAGCTTCGGGCCCTGAAGGTCCACGAGGATGCCGATGGGGCGCTTAGCCTCGCGCTCGATGGTGCGAATCACCTCGATGCGTTCGGGCAGTTTCTCGCGAGCCAGATGGCTCATGTTGATGCGGAACACGTCCGCACCGGCGTGGAACAGCTTCTCGATCATCTCCGGCGTGTCGGATGCCGGGCCGAGGGTGGCGACGATCTTGGTGCGGCGCGAGCGCTTCAAAGGGGCCTCCATCATACCCGCTGGACCCGCTAGTCGCGGCAATCGCGTGCGGGAACGGCCCGGCGGATGGGTGGCGCGCGGGCGGGCGCCGATGGCCGGACGGGGGCTTGGCGGCCAGAAGCATCCCCTTGCCCGCGAGGTCAAGGCCGGAGCATCGACGCATTTCAACCCGAAGGCTGATACGGGAACTTTTTCTTTGGCTCGCCACTGTCTGTTGTTCAACTTTCCGAGATCTAAGCGTTTACGCGCCGCACAACGCAACTCTGGCGTTATCGACGCTGCGTGTTGCTGGAAAGTCATAGGCAGCTTGGCCGTCCCGCTGGTAGCTTAGCCCTCGAAATCAGCATTCTTCGAAGGCGGACCCATCGTGATCAGAGCTCTCCTCCTGGGCGGCACCGCGGCACTCGTGAGCACCGCCGCGCTCGCCGCCGATCTGCCGCGCCGTGAGGCTCCGCCGATCGCTTTCGCGCCCGTCCCGGTCTTCACCTGGACCGGCTTCTACGCCGGCCTGCACACGGGTTACGCGTTCACCGACAACCCGAACATCCAGACCCGCGGCAACGACCCCTTCACCGCCAGCAACGTGACGCTCGCCCGTCGCCCCGCCTCCCTCAAGAGCGAGGTCGATGGCTTCTCCCGCATCGGCGGCGGCTTCGGCTACAACCATCAGTTCACGCCGGGCGGCGGCTTCGTGGCCGGTCTGGCCTTCGACGCCACCTGGCTCGACCTCGACAAGCGCACGGGCTTCTACGGCGCGCCGAACCCCACCATCGGCAACGCCAGCGTCTACACGCAGAGCCTCGACTTCCTCGGCACCGTCAACGGCAAGCTCGGCTACGCCTTCGACCGGTTCTTCGTCTACGGCACCGGCGGTCTCGCGTTCGGTCACGTCAGCTACGGCGCGGACTTCTTCAACCCGGGCGCCACCGTCCTCCAGTACACCGGCGGCGGTCGCAAGATCTTCGAGACCGGCTACAACTATGGCGGCGGCATCGAGTACGCGATCCCGGTCGACAGCTTCCTGAACTACTTCTCGGTCGGTCGCTGGCTCGGCATCAAGTCCGACGTGACGATCAAGGCGGAGTACATTCGCTACGATCTCGGCAGCCGCAACGTGCTGATCAACCAGACCGCGCCGGTCCCGGCCGGCTCCTACACCGCGCGCTTCGCCACCGAGGGCAGCCTGATCCGCGCCGGCTTCAACTACAAGTTCAGCGGCCTCTAAGCCTCGAACCTCACAGACCGACGACGTTCAACGGGCGCCTCCACGAGGCGCCCGTTTTCGTTTGGGCGGGTCTGATCGGATGTTGCGGCGGACGACGGCGCTCTTCATTCGCCCGGATCGCCATGGCTCGATTGCACCGCCGACGTCGCCGATGGCGGGGCGCCCGTTCCATGCCTCGCCTGAAGTTCGATGCCGGCATGCGATTCACGGCCCCAGGGGACCTCGCTCCCGCATGGCGCGATGCCTCAATGGCCGCGTTCGGCAGCACCGATACAAATCGAAGTGGTCTACCCGGTCGCGCCACGAATCGCGGCGAGCGGGCGTCTCTACGGGCCGCCGGCCAGAGGTTGGCCCGGGTCGGAGAGCTGGATCGTCCAGTTCCGCTGCTGGCCGGTATCGACCTCGATGAAGCCGTTGCGGTCGAAGCCGCGGGCCAGGCAATCCTCGACCCCGCGGATGGTGAAGGCGGTGTCGCGGGTGCACATCATGGCGCGCCCGCTCCATTCGCCGCCGCGGCTGTAATCGACGGCGTAGAGGTAATAGAACTGCGCCGCCAGCGAGCCCTTGAGCAGGGTCTCACAGTTGCGCGGCTTGAGATCCCACCAACCTTCCGTCACCCAGCCCTGCGCATCCCGGTAGCCCAGGGTCACGCCGACCTTGCTGGCGGTCTGGTTGCACAGGCGCAGATCGGCCGAAGCGGGGAGGGGGAGGAGCGCGGAGGCGCCGAGGCAGAGCCCGAGGACGGCCCTGCGCCGCGAGCGCGCTCTCGCTTGTTTCTGCATCGTCTTCTTCCAAAAGCCGGTGGCCGCCTTTTGGGACGATGCTGTCAGGAACTCAACCGACGAGGATGACGCGGCAATCGTTGACATTGGTCCGAGTGGGGCCCGGCTGAACGAGATCGCCGATTGTCGCGAAGAATCGCGTCGAATCGTTGTCGAGCAGCATCGCTTTCGGATCGAGCCCTGCGGCCTGGGCGCGGGTCAGCGTCGTGGAATCGACCAAGCCGCCCGCGGGGTCGGTCGCCGCGCCGCGCCCACCATCGGTGCCGTCGGTATCGGCGGCGATGCCGGCGATGCCCTCGGCTCCGTCGAGCGCGATGGCGAGCGCCAGCGCATATTCCTGATTGGGGCCGCCATCACCCTCGCCGCGAATGGTGACGGTGAGTTCGCCGCCGGAGATCAGGGCGACGCGACGCCCCGCCTGCCGCGCCTCCAGCGCCAGCCGGGCATGTTCGGCCGCGACCTCGCGGGCCTCGCCCTCGAGATCGGAGCCCAGCATCACCGGCTCGTAACCGGCCCGCCGGGCGGCCTCGGCCGCCGCTTCGAGGGCGTCGATCGGCCGGGCGATGATGCGGTACTCGGCCCGGGCGAAGGCCGGATCGCCCGCCTTCGGCGTCTCGTTGGCCGGATCGTTCAGCAGGGCGAGCGCGGATTCGGGCAGGCTGATGCCGCGGCGCTCGCAGATCGCGCGGGCATCGGCCAGGATGGAGGGATCGGGCACGGTCGGTCCGGAGGCGATCACGGACGGATCGTCATGCGGCACGTCGGAGATGGCAAGCGTCAGAATCGACTTCGCGTTGCGTGCCGCCATCGCGAGCCGGCCGCCCTTGATGCGCGAGAGGTGCTTGCGCACGGCGTTGATCTCGTTGATCGGCGCACCCGAGCGCAGCAGCGCCTTGGTGATCGCCTGCTTCTCCGCGAGCGTCAGGTTGCCGGCAGGCGCGATCCAGTTCGCCGAGCCGCCGCCGGAGAGCAGCACCAGAACCTCGTCCTCCGGGCCCGCGCTCGCGGCGATGGCGAGGGCTTCCTTGGTCGCGTCGATGCCGGCCGCATCGGGAACCGGATGGCCGGCCTCGACCATGCGGATGCCGGGGGCCTCCTCGCCGTAACCGTGCCGGGCCACGGCGAGACCAACGATCCGGTCCTCCGGCACCCCGTGCTCCTGGCGGTAGAATTTGCTCGCCACCGCGGCCATGCTGCCGCCGGCTTTGCCCGCACCGAGAATGATGAGCCGCCCCGGCGTCGGGGCCGGCAGGTGCCCGACGAGGCACTTGCGCGGATGGGCGGCGGCGATCGCCTCATCGAGGATCGACGAGAGGAGGGCGCGACGCTCCGCGTGGGCCGGATCGGTCGGGGCAGGGGCGGTCATGGGCGTCCTCGCGCGGGTCTTGACGGTTCTTGTTTGTGCGTTTGCTTGCCCGAGCGCTGCCGTGTCGGCAAGCCTTCGCGGTTTCACAAAACTTTCGGGCGCCGGAGCATTCTTTTTGACCCCGGCACCATCCTTGCTCGTCGTTTTATGGAGCGCCCTGCGCATGGCGGGTCGGCGGCGAGAGCCGCGCCCCTTTCGATCTCGCCGCGGCGGCCCAGATAAGCGCCATGCTCTCCCTTGAACCCGAGACCAAAACCCGCCCCGAACACCCGATCGAGCGCATCGAGGGCGATGCGTCCCTGGGCCTACTGCTCGTCTGCGAACACGCCTCGAACGCGGTACCGGAGGATCTCGGCCGGCTCGGCGTGCCGGAAGCCGAATTCTCCCGTCACATCGCCTACGACATCGGGGCCGCCGAGGTGACGCGCCGGCTCGCTGCCCGGCTCGGGGTTCCGGCGGTGCTGACGCAGTTCTCGCGACTCATCATCGATCCGAACCGGGGCCGGCGCGATCCGACCCTGGTGATGCGGCTCTCCGACGGGGCGATCGTGCCCGGCAACGCCCGGATCGATGCGGCCGGCATCGCAGAACGGATTCGGCGCTTCTACGTGCCGTTCGACCGCGCCGTGGACGAGGCGGTCGGCCGGTCGGAGGCCGCAGGCGTGCGTCCGATGTTCGTGACGATCCATAGCTTCACGCCGTTCTGGCGCACCATCGCCCGACCCTGGCAGGTCGGCATCCTCTACGATCAGGACGTGGGGCTGAGCCGCCTGCTGATCGAGGCGCTCAAGGCCGATCCGGCCGGCCTCTGCGTCGGCGACAACCAGCCCTACGACGGCGGCCTGCCCGGCGACACGATCGACCGGCACGCCACCGTTCGCGGCCTGCCCAACGCCTTGATCGAGATCCGCCAGGATCTGATCGGCGGCCCCGAGGGCCAGGAGGAATGGGCGCAGCGCTTCGCCCGCATCCTGAGGCCGATGCTGCGTCCGCCCGCTTGACGGAAGGGGATCGCAGGGCGACCTCTGCGTGATCCCCTCGACAGCGAGAGCCGCCCCCATGACCGAGCCCATGACCGGAATCGATCCCGCGACGCAGACCGAGCTGGAGGCGGCCGTGTTCCGCCGCCTCGTGTCGCATCTGCGCAACCGCACCGATGTGCAGAACATCGACCTGATGAATCTCGCCGGGTTCTGCCGCAACTGCCTGTCGAACTGGCTGAAAGACGCGGCCGACGAGCGCGGCCTCGCTGTCTCGAAGGATCAGAGCCGAGAGCACGTCTACGGCATGCCCTACGAGGAGTGGAAGCAGAAGCACCAGACCGAGGCGGCCCCCGAGCAGCAGACACGCTTCTCTGCGGCTCAGACCAGCGGTCACTGAGGGGGCGCCGGCATCAACGAGCAGGTAAGGTTGATGCCGTAATCCCCAGGCATCCGGCGTGGGTCTTCGGACGCACGCCATCCCTCGCGTGAAGGAGCGCTGCCATGGCCGCCTCGCCTGCCCCCGCCGTCGACCCATCCTCGGTCGCCGCCGACCAGCTCAAGAGCATCATCGAGCGCATCGAGCGTCTCGAAGAAGAGAAGGCCGGCATCGCGGGCGACATCAAGGATGTCTACGCCGAAGCCAAGGCCAACGGCTTCGATGTGAAGGTGCTGCGCAAGATCATCTCCCTGCGCAAGCGCGACCACGACGAGCGTCAGGAGGAGGAGGCGATCCTCGAGCTCTACCTCCAGGCACTCGGCATGGCGTAGCGCCACCGAAGCCACATCATTCCTACCAAGACCTCATCCTGAGATGCCGCGCAGCGGCTTCGAAGGATCTTCCAGTTCTCGCGCGATCCCTGGAAGATCCTTCGAGGCCCGCTGACGCGTGCCTCTCAGGATGAAGGGAGTGAAGGGAAAGCGGGTGCTCGTCGAGCAGCATCGGGGCCCACGGCTGAATGCCCCCGAAGGGAGCGCGGGCGCCTAAGGCATCAACGGCCCTGGGCCGGACCCTGCGTCGCGGATCCGGTGAAGCGGGTGGCGGACAGCGTGAGAGGCTCGGCCGAGAAACGCCCATTCAGAGCCTCGACTGAGGGGATGTGCAGGGCCTCCGCGGGCAGCGCTTCGTCGGGACGCGGACGCGCTAGCGCCACGCGGACGAGAGCGGTCGGCGGGGCCGGCTCCGACACGCCCTGAACCGTGGCGAAGAACAGGCTGCGAACTTGCTCGCGCGGATCGGCATCCGCCGGCACCAGACGCGCCTCAACAATGGCCGGCTCCGGCGCCTCGTTGGCCGTCTCGTTCCCCGCCTGCGCCACGTGAACCATGCCGCCCAGGCCCTCGCCGTTGAGAGAGGCGAGCTGGACCGGGCGTTGCGGCGGCAGCGGAATGGTGAGGGCGGTGGCCACGACGGCGAATTCCGAGGGACGCCGCGGCGGCAGCGGTGCGACCACCGCCTGATCCGCTTCGCCCGTCAGCAGTTCCTTCGCCGAGGCGCCGTCCCGGCGCAGGCTCGTCGCGCGCAGGGTCTCGGAGGCAGCCGGCGCGGCATAGGCCATCGCCCCGGTTCCGTCGGTCGGATCGGCGCTGGCGACCGCGATGCTCGGCTTGGCCCGAGCCTTGGACGGTATGGCGGCGCCAGCGAGCGCGGCCGGCGGCGCGTCGGTCCCGCCGCTTCCGCCGAAGAGCGAGGCGAAGAAGCCCTTGAGCCCCGGCCCCTCGCCGACCTCGTCGGCGCTGGCGAGTGCCGTGTAGCCCAACACCGTGCCGCCGCGGGACAGGATCTCGGCGCGGGCCTCCTCGTAGCGGGCGAGCGGCTTGCCGTTGGCGGGAAGGTGGACGGTCTTTCCGTCCGGGAACAGGCGGGCAAGCTGATCGTGGCTCATGCGCGGCCAGGAGCGTACCGAGCCCACATCGAGATGCACGAAGGGCGAGCCGGAGCGGGGATACCAGCCGACGCCGCCGCGCTGCATACGCATGCCGACGGCGCGGATCTGGTCGATCGAGGCGTCGGTCATGAAGAAATCCATGGCCTTGCCGAGCATGTGCTGGCTGGTGTCGGCGACGCCCGAGGAGCGGCGGCGCAGCATGCCGTTGGTCTTCGGGCTGCGGTAGCCGCAGACGATACGCAGCGGTGCGGTCGAGCCGACGGAGCGCTGCGCCTCCCACACCACGTCGAACAGGCGCGGGTCCATTTTGATCGATTCGTTCTCGCGCCAGTCGCGCATCAGCCAGTTGATCTGGTCGAGGGCGGCGCGGTCGTAGCGTCCATCGCGCTTGAAGGTGACGTTCAGCGTCTCACCCGTGTGCTCGTGCACCATGGAGAGGCTGCGGGTGTCGCCGTTGGCGACTGCGTCCTGGGTCTCGACTGTGCCGGCGACGAGCAGGGCGGCCATCGCGCCTGCGGCGGAGGCGAGGCGCTTCAGGCGCGGGGAGGGCGAAGTGCGGTTCGAGGACAAGCGGTCCTGGATCGTGCGCAGCATGGTCCTCACCCCACGAAACGGCGCGGCATCGGCGATGCCGCGAGGCGCAAGGATGACCGAGGACCGGAAAGGCGGGTCGTCGGGGCCCGTGCTGCTCACCGTCTTTCAGAGATGGCTACGGACCAACCGTGGCAAAAAAGTGCCTCGCAAGATTCAAGCGTGATCGCTGTCCCAGGCAGAATGACGCCGTCGATGACTCACGGGGGGCGAAACGCGACCGCCGGCCTACCAGTAGCTGCGCGGCGGATAGGCGTAGGTGGGGGCGCTCTCCGGCTCGCCGAACATGTCCGACGAACGGCGGGGGGCGGCGCGGCGCTCGCTGCGCACCGCCTCGCGCGCTATGGTCTGACGCGGGGCCGAGCGAGAGGCCTCGGCACTTGCGCGCTTCTCCTTCGCGGGCGCTTTCGCCACGGCCTCCGAGCGGGCGGCGAGCCCCAGCGCGACCTTCATCGGCCCATCGTAGCCATAGAGGTCCGGCAGGGTGCGGTAGGAGCCGAGATCGTCCACTTCCGCCGTGAAGTAGGCGAGGTGCACCGGCAGCTTCTCAGGCAGGCGCAGCGTCCGCTCGCCCTTGCCGATCAGCTTCTTGAGACGTTCCTGCGTCCAGGTCGGAAGCACCGCGTCGGCGAAGCGGAACGGGTCGTCCACGCGCACGCAGCCGTGGCTGAACGCGCGGGTCGAGGCGGAGAACAGCGAGCGGTTCGGCGTGTCGTGCAGGTAGACCGCGTGCTGGTTGGGGAACATGAACTTGATGAAGCCAAGCGCGTTCCGCTCGCCCGGCGGCTGACGCAGGGAGATGTTGCCGCCCCGGCGCACCACCTCGAACCCGGCGGTGCGGCCCGAGGCCAGCATCTGCTTCAGGATCGAGGGCGGCACGTACCAGGACGGGTTGACGACGGCGTATTCCATCATCCCCGAGAAGGTCGGCGTCGGGCTCGTCGGCTTGCCGACGATCACCCGGGTTTCGTCGCGCACCTGCCCGTCGCGATACACCTTCAGCTTGAATTCGGGCACGTTCACGAAGACGTAGTTCGGCCCGAGTTCGGGCGGCAGCCAGCGCCAGCGCTCCATGTTGACGAGGATATCGGCCTCGCTCGCGCTCGACTTCGGCACGCTCGAACTGGCGAGCGCCGCGACAGTGGCGCGGTTGAGCGTTCCGTTCGCCGGCAGGCCACGGCTGCGCTGGAAGTTTTTGACGGCATCGGCGACGGCGCGGTCGTAGGCATCTGCTTCGCCGGGCGCCGAATCGAGGGTGCCGGCGGCGCTCGCGTCGAGGCCGAAGCGGCTGCGCAGCAACGGCACGCGGGGGTCGCTCATCCCGAGCTTGAGCACCGGCCCGTCGGGAAGCTTGACGCTCGGCGCCCCTTGCGTCCGGCCGGCACGCAAGCCGGCGAGGCGCTTCTTCAGGGCGAGGTAGCCGGGCTGGCGCGGATTGTAGCTCTGCAGTACGTCACCGGCCGCCGCGCCCGAAGCGGCGAGACGGGTCAGCACCGTGTCGGCCGGCGGCAGGTCGAGGGTGGGCGTGATGAGCCTCGAGATCGCGGCCGGATTCACCCGCCCGCCGCGGGCGTCGCGGGCATAGAGGGCGAGCGCGGCCGAGAGCTTGAGATCGGCCTCGGCAATCTCCGCATCCGTGTCCGGACGGCTGAGCTTGCCCACCACCGGAACGGGATAGGCGTTCGGATCGAGCCCGTCCTCGCCCGCCTCTCGCAGGCGGGCGATGGCCGCGTTGGCGGCGGCAGTGAAGGCACGGTTCTCGATCCAGACCGGCTTGAAGTTGCCGAGCGCGTAGAAGGCCTGGATCGCCTCGCGGTCCTTACCGGTCAGCCGTTGCAGCAGCGGCGTGGTGTCGTTGAGGCGCGCATAGACCGCAGCCGGAAGCGGCTCGCTCGGCGCGACCGGGGCCGGTGGCCCCTCGGCCGCGGGCGCCGGCTCTGCGGGGGGCGCAGGCGCATCGACGGTCGGTGCCGCGCCGTTGGAGGCGTCGGGCGTGACCACCGGCTCGTTGGCAACGTCGACAGCGGCCTTACGGATGACGACGCCGGACTCCGTCGCGGCAGGCGCTTCCTCGGCACGGGCCGGGGCTTGGCTGAAAGCGAGGAGGGCCGCCAGCGCAACGGACAGGGTCCGCACGATGCCCATTCCGGCTTCCGATGCAGCGCGCATGTCGGCAACTCCCTGGATACGGCCGAGATTGCCGCAGCTCTGCTTAAAGATCATCGACCGAAGCACGGCCGTGCGCAACCACACGACCACATGCCGCGGCCAAGCCGGAACCTGAAGGCGAACAGCCAAGGCAAACGCATCGTCCTTGATATCGGATCGAGGACGATGCGTTTGCCTCTTGTTTTCGCATTGTCCCGAAAGTCGGCGATTGCCTTTCGGAACGATGCTCTGAACGACTGTCCGGCCTCAGGCGGCGTCCTCGGAACGCTCCTCGTCGTCGAGGCCGAGCTCCTTGAGTTTGCGGTAGAGGGTCGATCGGCCGATTCCGAGGCGGCGGGAGACTTCGGACATTCGGCCGCGGTAAAATTGCAGGGCGAAGCGGATCACCTCCGCCTCGACCGCTTCCATCGTCTTCATGTCGCCGGTGTCCTCGACGACGAGCGACATGGCGTGGGGATCGCGCACCTCGACGCGGACGATCTCCCGCACCGGCTCGAGGCCGCCCGCGGGCAGGGCGGCCTGTGTCGGCAGCGGCGGGATGCGGACGTCGAAGCCCTCGACCTGCGCCGCGATCTGCGGAAACTCCGCCACCGTCAGTTCGTCGCCGTCGGCGAGCACGACCGCACGGAACAGCGCATTCTCGAGCTGGCGCACGTTGCCGGGCCAGGGATAGCGCGAGAGCAACGCCATCGCCTCGGCCGTGATGCCGCGCAGGCGTTTGCCCTCTTCCGCCGCGAACCGCGCGCAGAACGAGCGCACGAGATCCGGAATGTCCTCGCGCCGCGCCCGCAGCGGCGGCAGCGTCATGGGGAAGACGTTGAGGCGGTAATAGAGATCCTCGCGGAACTTGCCCTGTTTCACGAGGTCGAGCAGCGAGCGGTTGGTGGCCGAGATCAGGCGGATATCGACGCGCACGGCGCGCTTGCCGCCGACGGGATCGACCTCGCCCTCCTGCAGCGCCCGCAGCAGCTTCACCTGTGCGTCGAGGGGCAGCTCGCCGATCTCGTCGAGGAACAGCGTGCCCCCCGAGGCCTCGACGAACTTGCCGACATGCTTCTCCGTGGCGCCGGTGAAGGCGCCCTTCTCGTGACCGAACAGGGTCGATTCGACGAGGTTCTCGGGGATCGCCCCGCAATTGACGGTGACGAAGGCCTTGCCGCGCCGGTCGCCTGAGCCTTGGATCGCGCGCGCCAGCACTTCCTTGCCAACGCCTGATTCGCCCTCAATCAGGACGGGAATGTTCGATTTCGCCGACCGTTCGGCCAGCCGAATCACCCGCTCCATGTCCGGGCTCTTCGAGGCGAGATCCTTGAAGCCCAGCGCGCCCGAGGCGCGACGGCGCATCCGGCGCACCTCCTCCTCGAGCTGATCGACCCGCAGGGCATTCTTGATCGAGACCTGGAGCCGCTCGGCACCGGCCGGCTTGACCACGAAATCGACGGCGCCCGCCCGCATGGCGTTCACCACCGCGTCGATGGAGCCGTTCGAGGTCTGCACGATGACAGGCGTGTCGATGCCGCTCTTGCGCATCTCGGCGAGCACGCTCAGCCCGTCCATGCCGCCGGGCATGACGAGATCGAGCAGCACGACATCGACGCTCTCGCCGCTGCGCAGGAAGTTCAACCCGTCATGGCCGTTCTCCGCAATCTGTGCCTGGAAACCGAGGCGGCGCACCATTGCCTCGGCGAGGCGACGCTGCACGGGATCGTCGTCGATGATGAGAACGGTGGTCGACATGCGGGGCGCCTCGCTTTCCGCTCAAACCGGCCGCGGGCCGACCCGGCCTCCCAGCGGAGACCGGCGGCGCATGGCGGCGGCTGTTTCGTTTCGAGGCACAGGGTCGCCCAAGACCGTAAAGCGCCGCTTAACGACGCTCGAATTTAGCCCGCACGGCGTTCCAATCGACGTGACCGCGCGTCCAGGGGCACCTTCCGTAGGCGCTCATGCGCCCCAGATTGCGGAGCGCGGTTGATCGCGACGGTCCTGCGCTCGATATCTGCCTCTGGCCGCGCTGGCGCGCCTGATGCCGAAGCGGCGGTCCACCACGTCGAGGAAACAGCACATCATGTCGAGCCGAGCCGTTTTCGCCGCCCTGTCGCCGGACCTGCCGAGAGAGGCTGAGGAACTCGCGGCGGTGCGCGGCGCGATCCAGGCGGCCGATCTCGGCGTGCTGCCGGAATGGGACCTCACCGACCTCTATCCGAGCATGGACGCGCCGGCCTTCCGCGAGGATCTCGACCGGGCCGAGGCCGAGAGCCGCGCTTTCGCTGAACGTTATGCGGGCCGGATTGCCGAGATCGCGGCCGGGCCGGATGCCTCGTCCGTCCTCGGCGAGGCGGTGCAGACCTTCGAGCGGATCGAGGATCTGATGGGGCGGCTGATGTCCTATGCCGGTCTCGTCTATTCCGGCGATACGACGGATGAGACCCGCGCCAAGTTCTACGGCGACACCCGCGAGCGGCTGACCACGGCCTCGGGTGACCTGCTGTTCTTCGGCCTGGAATTGAACCGCGTCGAGGATGCGGTGCTCGACGCGGCGATGGCGGACGGGCCGCTGGCCCATTACCGCCCCTGGATCGAGGATCTGCGGCGCGAGAAGCCACACCAGCTCGACGACCGGACGGAAAAGCTGTTCCTCGACAAGTCGGTGACCTCGAACGCCGCCTGGGACCGGCTCTTCAACGAGACGATCGCTTCTCTGCGCTTCTCGGTTCAGGGCGAGCGCATGACGCTGGAGCCGACGCTCAACAAGCTCGTCGATTCGGACGGGGCGGTGCGCCAGGAGGCGGCGCAGGCACTCGGCGAGACCCTGCGGGCGAATCTGCGCATCTTCACGCTGATCACCAACACGCTGGCCAAGGACAAGGAGATCTCCGACCGCTGGCGCGGCTTCAAGGACGTGGCCGATGCCCGCCACCTCTCGAATCGCGTCGAGCCGGAGGTCGTGGCCGCCATGGTCGAGGCCGTGCGCGCGGCCTATCCGCGGCTCTCGCACCGCTATTACCGGCTCAAGGCCAAGTGGTTCGGCGTCGAGGCGCTGCCCTACTGGGACCGCAACGCGCCGCTGCCGAAGGTCGAGCAGCGCACGATTCCCTGGGCCCAGGCCCGTGACACGGTGCTGGAGGCCTACGACGCCTTCTCGCCGGATATGGCCGGCATCGCCAAAAAGTTCTTCGACGGCGGCTGGATCGATGCGCCAACCCGGCCCGGCAAGGCACCCGGCGCCTTCGCGCATCCGACCGTGCCCTCGGCTCACCCCTACGTGCTGGTGAATTACCAGGGCAAGCCGCGCGACGTGATGACTCTCGCGCACGAACTCGGCCACGGCGTGCATCAGGTGCTCGCCGCCCCCAACGGCGCGCTGATGGCGCCGACCCCGCTGACGCTGGCCGAGACCGCAAGCGTGTTCGGCGAGATGCTGACCTTCCAGCGGCTGCTGGGCCAGACCACGGACCTGACCCAGCGCCGGGCGATGCTCGCGGCCAAGGTCGAGGACATGATCAACACGGTGGTGCGCCAGATCGCGTTCTACTCATTCGAGCGGAAGGTCCACCTCGCCCGCGCCAAGGGCGAGCTGACGGCCGAGCAGATCAACGAGCTCTGGATGTCGGTGCAGTCCGAGAGCCTCGGCCCGGCGATCACCCTCGACAAGGGTTACGAGCCGTTCTGGGCCTACATCCCGCACTTCATCCACTCGCCGTTCTACGTCTACGCCTACGCGTTCGGCGACTGTCTCGTGAACTCGCTCTACGGCGTCTACGCCCGCGCCGAGCCCGGCTTCGTCGAGCGCTACTTCGCCCTGCTCTCGGCCGGCGGCTCGAAGCCCTACGGCGAGTTGCTGAAGCCGTTCGGACTCGACGCCAGCGATCCCGGCTTCTGGCAGATCGGGCTAGGGATGATCGAGGGGATGATCGCGGAGCTGGAGGCGATGGAGGCTGCCTAGCCCGCACTCTATAGGCCGAAGCTCGGATGTGTTATACGCGCGTTGAACGCGGGTAGGGCATGAAGGGCAAGCCCCATGAAGCTTGAAATCAAGCGCATCGGAAATTCGACCGGTCTGATCCTGCCGAAGGAACTCGTCGGCAGGCTCAAGCTGGAGCAAGGCGACTGGCTGCACGTGACCGAGAACGCCGACGGCACGCTGCATCTCTCACCCTACGACCCGACCTTCGAGAAGGGTATGAAGATCGCCGAGAAGGCGATGAAAACCTATCGGAACGCGCTCGCCGAACTTGCGAAGTGAGTGAAATCGTCTGGCTTACGAGCGATCTCGTCCAGGCCATCCATGCACAGCAGCTCAAGCTTTTCGGCGGGCCGCCGGGCCTGCGCGACGAGGGTGCACTCGAATCGGCCCTCGGCCGACCCATCAACCGCGCTGGCTATGGCGAGCCAGATCTAGCCGAACTCGCCGCAGCCTACGCCTTCGGCATCGCCAAGAACCATCCCTTCGTCGACGGCAACAAGCGCGCGGCGCTGCTGGCGTTCGTGACCTTCCTCGGCCTGAACGAAATTGACTTCTTCGTTGCCGAAGCGGAGGTGGTGCTGATGATCCGGGGTCTCGCCGCGGGCGAAATTGACGAATCTGGCTTCACCCGCTGGATCCGTGACAACTGGCCGAAGACCTGACGTCACCCGCGGCGCGCCGTCCCAGCGCCCTGGGCGCGGGACCGGGCAGCGCCTATCTCCGGTCGAATCCCGATAGGAATCGATCCGAATCCATGGCCGAGACCGACCGCGAAGCCAACCGCTTCACCGCCCGCGCGAGCCGCTATGCCAGCGTCGGCGCCAATGTCGGAGGGGTGGCCGCGCGGATGGCGGCGGCGCGCTTGTTCGGCGGCAAGGACGGCGCGAGCCTGAACAACGCGGCGGCTCTGGCCCAGGCGCTCGGCGGCCTCAAGGGGCCGATCATGAAGGTGGCGCAGTTGCTCGCCACCGTGCCGGACCTGCTGCCTCCGGAATACGCGGCCGAATTGCAGAAGCTTCAGGCCGACGCGCCTCCGATGGGCGCGGCCTTCGTCAAGCGCCGGATGATGGCCGAACTCGGCGCCGACTGGCAGAGCCGCTTCGGCAGCTTCGATCTCAAGCCGGCCGCCGCCGCCTCGCTCGGGCAGGTCCACCGCGCTCAGTCACGCGACGGCGCGCCGCTCGCATGCAAGCTCCAGTATCCTGACATGCAATCGGCAGTCGAAGCTGACCTCAAGCAGCTTCAGGTCGCCTTCGCGCTCCACCGGCGCATGAATTCCTGGCTCGACACCTCCGAGATCGCCAAGGAAATCGGCGCGCGGGTGCGCGAGGAACTCGATTACGGCCGCGAGGCCAAGCACGCGGCCCTTTATGGCGACGTGCTCAAGGACATCGATTCCGTGCGGGTGCCTGCGGTGCATTCCGATCTGTCGACGAAGCGTCTCCTCACCCTGGGCTGGCTCGACGGCGAGAAGATCCTGAACTTCACCCAGAGCCCGATCGAGATCCGCAACCGACTCGCGCAAGCGATGTTCCGGGCCTGGTGGCATCCGTTCAGCCGCGCCGCGGTGATCCACGGCGATCCGCATCTCGGCAATTACACCGTCTTCTCCGAGGGCGGCGAAGCGCAGGGCATCAACCTGCTCGATTATGGCTGCGTGCGCATCTTCCATCCCCGCTTCGTCGGCGGTGTGGTCGATCTCTACCGCGGCCTGCTGGAAGACGATCGCGCGCGGGTTGTCCACGCCTACGAAGTCTGGGGCTTCAAGAAGCTCGACAACGAAACCATCGACATCCTCAACATCTGGGCCCGGTTCATCTACGGCCCGCTCTTGGAGGATCGCACCCGCACCGTCGCCGATGGGATCGATCCGGGTGCCTACGGACGGCGCGAGGCGTTTTCCGTGCATCAGGCGCTGAAGGAGAAGGGACCGGTCACGGTTCCGCAGGAATTCGTGTTCATGGATCGGGCCGCGGTCGGGCTCGGCGCGGTGTTCCTGCACCTGCGCTCCGAACTGAATTACCACCAACTGTTCGAAGCCGAGATCGAGTGCTTCTCGCTCGACACGCTTTCCGAGCGGCAGGGGGCGGCGCTGGCCGCGGTCGGATTGCCCGATCCGGCGTGACAAAAGCCGGCTCACGACATGTGTACCTGAGCGTCAAGCTGATTGCTCGCGGATAAGCGTTGCGCTAAATCCGCGCGTGACAAGCAAAACGATACCAGGGAACGGGCGCGCAATGGCGGACACGAAGACCCTCACCGGCCTGCACTACAGCCCGGCGATGGACGAGAAGACCCACGAGCAGACCTATCGGGGCTTCGTCCGCTTCGTCGAAATCGGTACCGTCACGGTGTTGTGCTGGGTGACGGCTCTCGCCATCGGCGGCGTGCACGAGGCGTGGGTGACCGCGATCATCGGCGTGCTGGTCTCCTGGGTGGCCGCGGCCGTCGGTGCCTTCGTCCCCGCCATCGGCTGGAAGGCCCAAGCCTTCGTTTTCGCCGCACTCCTCGCGATTCTCTTCCTCAGCTGAGGATCGAGACTTCCGGGCCGACCCCTCGCGTCGGCCCTTTCCAGATCTGAACTTCCCAGCAAGCTCGGATACCGGCACGCCGAAAGGCGGCTGTAAGAACGGGAGCAACTGATGCGTATTGCCGTCTTGACGGAGACGGACCCGATAGAACCACGGGTCGCGGCCGTCCCAGAAACGGTCAAGAAGTTCATAAGTCTGGGGTCCGATGTCGTCGTGCAATCGGGGGCTGGCGCCAAGGCCGGCGTTCCCGATGGCGAGTACGAAGCCGCCGGCGCCAAGATCGCCGGGAGCGCCGAGGAGGCTCTCTCCGGCGCCGACCTGGTCCTGAAGGTCCGCCGTCCCAACGCCGAGGAACTGGGCAAGATCCAGAAGGGCGCCACGGTCATCGCGATCATGGACCCCTACGGACACGAGGACGAGTTGAAGGCCGCCGCCGAGGCGGGCGTCAACACCTTCGCCATGGAGCTGATGCCCCGCATCACCCGCGCGCAGGTGATGGACGTCCTCTCCTCCCAGGCGAACCTCGCCGGCTACCGCGCCGTGGTCGATGGCGCCGCCGAGTACGGTCGCTCCCTGCCGATGATGATGACCGCCGCCGGCACCGTTCCGGCCGCGCGCATCTTCATCATGGGCGTCGGCGTCGCCGGCCTCCAGGCCATCGCCACCGCCCGCCGCATGGGTGCCGTGGTGACCGCCACCGACGTGCGGCCCGCCACCAAGGAACAGGTCGAATCGCTCGGCGCCAAGTTCGTCGCCGTCGAGGACGACGAGTTCAAGCAGGCCGAGACCTCCGGCGGCTACGCCAAGGAGATGTCGGCCGAGTACCAGAAGAAGCAGGCGGAGCTGGTCAAGGGCCACATCGCCAAGCAGGACATCGTCATCACCACGGCGCTGATCCCCGGCCGGCCCGCGCCGAAGCTCGTCTCCGAGGAGATGGTCGCTTCGATGAAGCCCGGTTCGGTGCTCGTCGACCTCGCGGTCGAGCGCGGCGGCAACGTCGCCGGTGCCAAGGCGGGTGAGATCGTCACCGTCGGCAACGGCGTGAAGATCGTCGGCCACGTCAACGTGCCGGGCCGCCTCGCGGCCACGGCGTCGAGCCTCTATGCCCGCAACCTCTACGCCTTCGTCGAGACCCTGATCGACAAGGAGTCGAAGGTGCTGGCGGTGCAGTGGGACGACGAACTCGTCAAGGCCACCAATCTGACCCGCGACGGTCAGGTGGTCCACCCCAACTTTCAGCCCAAAGCCTGATCGGTCGCGGAGGATCTCACCATGGCAACCCCCCTTCCGCCCGTCTCACCTGCAGAGCAGGCCCAGGCCGCTGCCTCGGCCGCGCGCGCCGCGGCTGACATCGCCCATCAGAACGCCGCCCAGGCGCAGTCGATCGCCGACTCGCTTGGGCACGGCATCGCCGCTGCCACCCATGGCGCCGTCGATCCCACGGTGTTCCAGCTCGCGATCTTCGTGCTCGCGATCTTCGTCGGCTACTACGTCGTCTGGTCGGTGACCCCGGCCCTGCATACGCCGCTGATGTCGGTGACCAACGCGATCTCGTCGGTCATCATCGTCGGCGCGCTTCTGGCGGCCGGCGTGCCGCTCATCGAGAAGGGCACCGGCTGGGCCCGCTTCTTCGGCTTCATCGGTATCGTCCTCGCCTCCGTGAACATCTTCGGCGGCTTCCTCGTGACCCAGCGCATGCTCGGCATGTACAAGAAGAAGGCCTGAGGCGATGTCGGAAAACGTCTCATCCCTTCTCTACATCGTCGCCGGCGTCCTGTTCATCATGGCGCTGCGGGGGCTCTCGCACCCCACCACGTCGCGACAGGGTAACCTGTACGGCATGATCGGCATGGCGCTCGCCGTGCTCACGACCCTGGTCGGCCATCCGCCGGCCGGACTCGGCGCCTGGATCCTGGTGCTGCTCGGCCTCGGGATCGGTGGCGGCGCCGGCGCCGTGATCGCCAAGCGGGTGCCGATGACGGCAATGCCGCAGCTCGTCGCGGCCTTCCACTCGCTCGTCGGCCTCGCCGCCGTGGCGGGTGCGGCAGCGACGCTCTACGCCCCCCAGGCAGTCGGCATCCTCGAGAACGGCCACATCCACAAGGAGTCGCTGTTCGAGATGGCGCTGGGCGCGGCGATCGGCGCGATCACTTTCACCGGTTCGGTCATCGCCTTCGCCAAGCTCGACGGGCGCATGTCCGGCAAGCCGATCATGCTGCCGCAGCGGCACGCCATCAACATCGCGCTGGGTATCGCCCTGGTGGTGCTGATCGCCGTGTTCAT
The DNA here is from genome assembly GCA_900234795.1 of Methylorubrum extorquens. NCBI lineage: Bacteria > Pseudomonadati > Pseudomonadota > Alphaproteobacteria > Hyphomicrobiales > Methylobacteriaceae > Methylorubrum > Methylorubrum extorquens. The sequence continues at coordinate 2,787,483 of LT962688.1, read as the reverse complement.
CGGCAACGAGAGCAAGCTGGTCTTCTGGCTGATCGTGCTCCTGTCGTTCACCCTCGGCGGGCTGCTTATCATCCCGATCGGCGGCGCGGACATGCCCGTCGTCGTCTCGATGCTGAACTCCTACTCGGGTTGGGCGGCGGCCGGCATCGGCTTCACCCTGGGCAACCTCGCGCTCATCATCACGGGTTCGCTGGTCGGCTCCTCGGGTGCGATCCTGTCCTACATCATGTGCAAGGCGATGAACCGGTCGTTCATCTCGGTCATCCTCGGCGGCTTCGGCGGTGATTCCGCTGCGGCGGCCGGTGGCGGCCAGGTCGAGACGCGCCCCGTCAAGCAGGGCTCGGCCGACGACGCGGCCTACATCATGAAGAACGCCGAGCGCGTCATCATCGTGCCGGGCTACGGCATGGCGGTCGCCCAGGCTCAGCACAGCCTTCGCGAGATGGTGGACCTGCTGAAGAAGGAAGGCGTGGAGGTGAAGTACGCCATCCACCCGGTGGCGGGCCGCATGCCGGGGCACATGAACGTGCTCCTGGCCGAAGCCAACGTGCCCTACGACGAGGTGTTCGAGCTGGAAGACATCAACGGCGAGTTCCCGCAGGCCGACGTGGCCTTCGTGATCGGCGCCAACGACGTCACCAACCCGGCTGCCAAGACCGACAAGGCCTCGCCGATCTACGGCATGCCGATCCTCGACGTGGAGAAGGCCAAGACCGTCCTCTTCATCAAGCGCGGCATGGGTTCGGGCTATGCCGGCGTCGAGAACGAGGTGTTCTTCCGCGACAACACGATGATGCTGTTCGGAGACGCCAAGAAGGTCGTGGACTCGATCGTCAAGAACCTCTGACCGGTCCAAACGACGAGCAGCGCGGCGGGGCGGGCGAGCAATCGTCCGCCCCGCTGTCGTTTGCGGGGCGCAGTCTTCGGCCGCGGAAACGACTATGGTCGCCCGCGTGACCGCCGCCATGCTCATCGATCCGTCCTCGGACCTCCCGCGTCCGTTCCTCGACGTCACCGCCTCGGCGCTCGGGCGGCCGTGGCGCGAGCGCTGCGGCGATCCCGGCCTCCAAGCGCTCGCCGTGACGATGACGCAGGCCTATGGCCTGCCGGATCTGCTCGCGCGCGTCCTCGTCGGGCGCGGCGTGCGGCCGGCGGAGGCGGACGCCTACCTCGCCCCGCGCCTGCGCGACCTGATGCCGGACCCGTCCGTGCTCGTGGATATGGAAGCGGCGGTCGAGCGGCTGGCCCATGCCGTGCGCGCCCGCGAAGCGGTGGCGATCTTCGGCGATTACGACGTCGACGGCGCGTCGAGCGTGGCCCTGCTCGCCGACTATCTCCGGGCGCTCGGTGTGCCGGTGCGCATCCATATTCCCGACCGCATCACGGAAGGGTACGGCCCCAATGTCGGCGCCGTCACGATGCTGCGCGAGGAGGGCGCGGGCCTGCTCGTCTGCGTCGATTGCGGCACCGCCGGCCACGAGCCGCTGGCCGCGGCCGCGGCGCTGGGCCTCGACGTGATCGTGCTCGACCACCACGGTGCGCCGGAGGAGCTTCCGCAGACGCGGGCCCTAGTCAATCCGAACCGTCTCGACGACCTGTCCGGCCTCGGCCATCTCTGCGCGGCGGGCGTCGTCTTCATGACCCTCGTCGCGCTCGCCCGTCGGCTGCGGCGGGACGGCGTCTTCGCAACATCCGCTGAGCCGCGCCTCACCGACTTCCTCGATCTCGTGGCGCTAGCCACCGTCGCCGACGTGGTGCCGCTCACCGGTCTCAACCGGGCCTTCGTCGTCCAGGGACTCGCGGTGATGCGCGGGCGCGGGCGTCCGGGATTGGCAGCGCTGCTCGACGCAGCCGGGCTGAGCGAACCGCCGGAAGCGTGGCATCTCGGCTTTCTCGTCGGGCCGCGCATCAATGCCGGCGGGCGGATCGGCGATGCCGGTCTCGGCGCGCGGCTGCTCGCCACCGCCGACCCGATGGAAGCCCGTCGCATCGCCGACGAACTCGATCGACTCAACCGTGAGCGGCAGGCCATCGAGGCGCAGGCGGTCGCCGAGGCCGAGGCCGAGATGGATGCCCACCTGACCCGCGATCCGGACCGTCCGGTCCTGATCGCCGCCTCGCCCGAATGGCATCCCGGCATCGTCGGCCTCATCGCCGCCCGGCTCAAGGAGCGGTTTGGCCGGCCGGCCTTCGCCTTCGCGGTCAAGCCCGACGGCAGTGCCGTCGGCTCCGGTCGTTCGGTCGTCGGGGCGGATCTCGGCGGTGCCGTGCGCGGCGCGGTCGAGGCGGGGCTCGCGGTGAAGGGCGGCGGGCATGCCATGGCCGCGGGCGTGACCCTCCCGCCCGGAGGCCTCGCCGCCTTCGGGGAGAGCCTCACCCACGATCTCGTCGAGGCCGTCGGCCGGGCCCGTGCCGCCGAGGCGTTGCTGATCGACGGCACCGTGAGTGCCGGAGGCGCGACCGCCGAACTGGTGCGCCTGATCCAGCGGGCCGGACCGTTCGGACAGGGGGCGCCCGAGCCGGTGATGGCCTTGCCCCGCCACCGCATCGTCGATGCCGGCATCGTCGGCAACGGGCATGTCCGCGCCCGCCTCGTCAGCGGTGACGGGCAAGCGGTCGGCGCGATCGCCTTCCGTGCCGCGCAGGGTCCGTTGGGCGTCGCCCTGCTCGGCGGGATCGGGCGGAGCTTCCACGTGGCGGGAACCCTGTCGTGCGACCGCTGGCGCGGGGCGGAGCGGGCCCAGGTCCGAATCTGCGACGTGGCGCCCTGTGGATAGAAATTGGGCCGGGCAGATCGGTTGACACCCGATCGCGCCCTAATCATAAGGGCCTCGCCCACCGCGAACGACACGTGGTGACCCGGTTTGGGGGAATGTCCCGAGCGGCAAAGGGGGCGGACTGTAAATCCGCTGCGTAAGCTTCGTAGGTTCGAGTCCTACTTCCCCCACCAAACTCCACGTTGCACGATTGCAGCCGTTTATGTCGTCTGGTGCCGAGTTTTTCGGCCTGCGGCGCTTGCTAAACATTGCATCTGTTTCGGCTGATCGTGGCGGCCGCAAGCGACCTGAGCGCCTCCTTCGAAGCAAGCTGAAGCGCGGGCGTACTGACCTTTCGCCTTAGCCATACGCCATGATTCTGTTCACAGCTTAACGCTTTCCCGCGCAAAATTAACGTGCGTTAGTTCCGCCAGATTTTCAGAGCGCTAGGTTGTGGCGATTAGGCCAAGGAAACCCAGTGGCAAACCCGCTCGTCCGCAAGCTGGAAAACTTCATCCGCCTCACTTCCGAAGAGAAGCAGGCGTTGGAGAAGATTGCCCAGCCGACACGAAGACTCGGACCGCGTGAGGACGTGGTTCGTGATGGCGACTGGCCGCGTCACGTCAACGTCGTGCTCGAAGGCTGGGCCTGCCGCTACAAGCAGCTTGAGGACGGGCGCCGTCAGGTCATCTCGATCTTCCTGCCCGGTGATCTCTGCGATCCGCATGTCTTCGTTCTGCGGAAGATGGACCACTCGCTCGGCACGCTGACCTCGGTGGTGCTCGCGGAGATTTCGGAAACCGCCATACGGGAGCTCGCCCAGCAATTCCCGCGCGTGGCGGAGGCGTTGTGGTGGGAAATGCTCGTGACGGCGGCGATTCAGCGCGAATGGACCGTCAGCCTCGGTCAGCGGCTGGCGACTGAGCGGCTCGGGCATCTGTTCTGCGAACTGTTCCTGCGCCTGCGCGCCGTTGGACTGACGAACGACACGAGTTGCGAATTCCCGATCACCCAGGCCGATCTCGGGGATGCGATGGGGCTTTCCACCGTCCACATCAATCGCACCCTCAAAGAATTGCGGGCGGCGGGCTTGATCCGCCTGCGTGGTCGACAATTGACGATACCAGACTTTTCGGCACTCCAGGCTACTTCGCTCTTCGACCCGGCTTATCTGCATTACGAGCGCAATCCATTGAATACGGATGAGGATTAAAGATCGGCCGTTGGCCGATTCATCTCAACGAGGTCAGCGAACGGCTAAGTCATGAACCAGGATCCGCGCGACGCACGTATTGAGGAGCTGGAGGCCGAGAATCGGCGCCTGCGCCGCTTCCTCGATGAGACGGGCTTGCCCGCGGAGCTGCGCCACAAGGTGCGCAACACGCTGTCCATGCTGCGGGCGATCATCCGTCGCTCCGCCGAGACCAGCGACTCAGTGGAGACCTATGTCGCCCATCTCGATGGGCGGCTCGACGCGCTCGCCCACGTGCTCAATGCGCTGATGCGCAGCGTACCTGAAGGGATCACCCTGCATTCCCTCGTCGCGGACGAGTTGCTGGTCCATCTCGCGCGCGAGGGTGAGCAGGTCGCGATTTCCGGTCCGAGCCTCCTTCTGCGCCCAGGCGCGGCGGAGGTGCTCGCCATGGCCATCCACGAACTGGCCGTGAATGCCGTCGAGCACGGCGCCCTGACCGTGCCGCAGGGCCGCATCCACGTGAGCTGGACGCTGTCGCCGCCGACCGATCCGTCCGGATCTCGCCCGCAACTGACCTTTGTCTGGGAAGAAAGCGGTCTGACGAACCTCCCGCCGGTGCCATCTCACTGCGGCTTCGGCACCGAAGTGCTCACACGCAGCCTTCGTTATGAATTGAAGGCCGAGACGACCCTCACGTTCGAGCCGCAGGGACTGCGCTGCACGATCAGCCTGCCGCTGCCCACTCAGATCACAGTCGTCGAAGACGAAGAATAGCACTGCGAGTGCGTTGCGGGTCACGGCAACCGGCCCGAACTGCGGCCCGCCGGGTACACCGGTGCGTTGTCCGCTCACCATTCCTCGATCATGCACTGTGCCAAGCAGGGCCGGGGTAGCGGCGCGGGGGATCGACGGGTACTTAACATCTGGATGCTTTTTGGAGGCATCGCCCGTCACGAGCCACGGACCCCGCCTAGCGAATGCATGTCCGGATGAACTGCCTGCTGCGTTCGCCGGTCTTTGGTGGCGTTCTTCTGAGTGTCGCGACCCTGGTCCTTCTGCCGCGACCGGCGGCTGCCTTCGACCTGTTCGGCTTGTTCGGGTCGGAAGAGGAGCCGCCGGCTCCGAGCGCGACGGCACTGCCTTATAGCCTGCGATTCACCGGCACCGACGATTCGGACATCCTTCGGGCGCTGCAGGACACCTCGACCCTCTACCGCCTGCGCCAGGAGGCGCCGCCGGACGGCGAGGGGCTGGTGCGGCGCGCCGAGGCCGATCTGCGCCGCCTGACCGATGTGCTCTCCGGTTACGGCTATTATCAGGGCACCGTTTCGATCCGCGTCGATGGAGTCCCGGTCGGCGGCGAGGCCTCGCTGGTTGCCGCCGCACGGGTCGCCGAGAACGCACGCGCGCGCACGCTGGTGCCGGTCAAGATCGCGGTCGATCTTGGTCCCGCCTACACCCTGCGCACCGTCAACGTCCTCGACCCTCGCGGCCGTCCGTTCTCGGAGGAGGTGCTGCCTGAGCGCTTCACCCGGACCGGCGACGACGTTCCGGCCCGCTCGGCGACCGTGCTCGCCCGCGAGGCGAAGATCGTCGATCGCTTCCGCGCCCTTGGCCACCCCTTCGCCAAGGCCGTGACGCGCGATCCTGTCGTCGACGATGCGGCCCACGTCATGGACGTGACCTTCACCATCGATCCCGGACCGATGGCGGGCCTCGGCGAGGTGTCGGTGAAGGCGACCGACGGCATCGATCCGGCGATGATCCGCTCGTTCATCTATTCCGAGCCCGGCGATCCCTACTCGCCGAAGGCGGTCTCTGACATCCGTCGCTCGGTCGCCCGCATCGAGGGCCTCGGCGCGGTCCGCGTGCGCGAGGGCGAGAGCCTCAATGCGCAGGGCAATCTGCCGATCTTCGTCGAGGTGAGCGAGCGCGAGCGCAACCTCATCGGCGTCTCGGCGCGCTACTCCACCGTCGATGGGCCGGGCGTGCGCGCCTACTATGCCAACCGCAACCTCTGGGGCGGCGGCGAGACGCTGCGGCTCGATGCCGACATCTACTATCTCGGCCTCGGCTACGATCCGTTCGCGACCCAGCGCAAGCTCGCTGGCATCGACACGACCGGCCTTGGCGGACGCCTCTCGGCGACCTTCGTGAAGCCGGCGCTCGGCGGCACCCGCAACGACCTGCTGGCGAACCTCTTCGTGACCCGCGAGGTGCAGCAGAGTTACTTCGTGGACGCGGCCGGGGCCTCGGTCGCGGTCCGCCACCGCTTCTCCGATACGTTCTCGGCCCAGATCGGCCTCGACGGACAGGTCGGCCGCTCGAAGGATGCCATCGGCACCGTCGATTACCGGCTGATCGGCGTGCCGGTCTCGGTAACCTACGACTCCACCGACAGCCTGCTCGACCCCACCGAGGGCTTCCGGGTGATCGCCTCGGCCGCGCCCTATCCCGGCTTCCTCGGCTCGGATCCCGGCATCTTCGTCGCGAAGGCCCAGGGCTCGACCTACTACGCGCTCGATGACGAGGCGAAATACGTGCTCGCCGGGCGCGTCGGCTTCGGCTCGGTCTCCGGCGCGCGGCTCGACGAGATCCCCGACAATTTCCGCTTTTTTGCCGGTGGCGGCGGCTCGGTCCGCGGCTTTGCCTTCCGCACGCTGGGCCCCCGAGGACCGTTCAATCTGCCGATCGGCGGGCGTAGCCTGCTGGAGGCCTCGATCGAGGCCCGCATCAAGATCACCGACACGATCGGCATCGTGCCGTTCTTCGACGCGGGCACCGCCTTCGCCTCGACGCTGCCGGATTTCGATGAGCGTATCCGCAAGGCGGCGGGCATCGGCCTGCGCTACTACACCGGCATCGGTCCGATCCGCGCCGACCTCGCTTTCCCGCTCGATCGGATCAAGGGAAACCGCGAGCTGCCGGCCGCCCTGTATATCAGCCTCGGACAGGCGTTCTGAATGGCGTTTTCTGCTCGCGGACGACACCGTCGCAGCCTGCCCGCCACAGCGGGCGAGGGGCGCAGCCGAGCCTACGGCCGAGCGATGTTTGCAGCCGCCTTCCTGTCGATCGCACTGCTTTTTGCCGCCTTCATCACCACCGACGACACCCGCGCCGCCGATGGCGAGAAGACGGTGCTCGGCGGCCTCCTGTCGAAGGCGCTCTCGACGCCCTCGTCGCAGGTCACGATCGGCGCCGTCGACGGCGCCCTGTCCTCGGACGCCACGATCCGCGACGTGGTCATCAGCGATTCCGACGGCCCGTGGCTGAAGCTCGACCGCGCCCGCCTGGTCTGGCGGCGCCTCGCCCTGCTGTCCGGCCGGCTCGAAGTCGACACCTTGGAGATCGGCCGTCTCGAAGTGCTGCGCAAGCCGGTGCCCGGCCCGACGCCGGCCGAGGCCGAGCCCGATGGCAGCCTGCTGCCGGACCTGCCGGTGAGGGTCGAGATCAAGAGCTTCGCGCTGGCCGAACTGGTGCTGGGCGAGAGCGTCGCCGGCCAGCCGGCACGGCTCGCGGGTGAGGGCAAGGCCACGCTCGGCAACCCCTCCGAAGGTCTCGATGTCAGCGCGGATTTCCGCCGCCTCGACGCGGCCGGGCGCTTCATCGCCCGCCTCCTGTTCGTGCCCAAGGGCGAGCGCCTGGAGGTGAAGGCAAGCCTCGTCGAGCCGGAGGGCGGGCTGCTCTCGAAGGCGGCAAACCTTCCCGGCACGCCGCCGATCAACTTCGACCTCGATGGTCGCGGCACCCTCGATTCCTTCAACGCCCGGCTCGACTTCGACGCCGGTCCGGAGATCGGCGCGAAAGGCGGCGCGCGCCTCTCGCGCATCGGCACCGACCGGCGCCTGAGCCTCGACCTGACCTCGCGCATCGAGGGCCTCGTGCCGGGCCCGGCCGCGGCGATCTTCTCCGGCGAAACCAAGCTCGACGGCGGCATGGCCTTCTCCGATACGGGGTCGTTCCGCATCGACCGGCTCGATCTCGCATCGCGCACCGCACGGCTCGCGATCGGCGGCACCCTCACCGCAGATCGGGTCGCGGATTTCACGATCTCGGCGCGCGCGGTCCCGACCGAGGGCGGCGTCACCAAGGCAGCGGATGCCGAATTGGACACGCTCGTCTTCGACGGCAGCTTGAAGGGGCCGCTCTCGGCGCCGCGGGTGAAGGGCAACCTCAAGGCGGCCGGGCTTCGCACCAGCGAATCGAGCCTGGAGCGGGTCGATGCCGTTCTGAACGTCGAGCCGACGGGCGCCGACAAGGCGCAGCGCTTCAGCATCACCGCCGATGCGGCCATGGACGGCCTTCGCCTCGCTGATCCGGCCCTGCGCCGCGCTGTCGGCAGCCGGGCCAAGCTGACCCTGCGCGCCGCCGCCGGCTCGGACGGCGTCCTGGACGTCACGACCCTGACCGTCGAATCCGATACGGTCCGCGCCGCCTATGCCGGACGGATCGGGCAGAACACGCTGGCCGGCACGCTCGAGGCGGCTTTGTCCGATGTCGGCGCTTTCTCGGGCATCGCGGGCCGGACCCTCGCCGGCCGTCTCGATGCCAAGGCGATCCTGAGCGGTGATCCCGCCCGCAAGGCTCTCTCTGCCGACCTCGACCTGCGCGGCGGCGGTCTCGTGCTCGGCGAGGCAACCGCCGACCGGCTCGTCGGCCGCGCTCCGTCACTCACGGGACGGGTCTCGCAGACCTATGACGGCTACGGTTTCGAACGCCTGCGCTTCCAGGGCGCGGGGTTCGTCGCCACCCTCCAGGGACAGGCGAACGCCAAGACCGCGGACGTGGCCGCCCGCGTCGATCTCAAGAACCTCTCTGCCTTCGATGAGCGCCTGTCCGGGCCGGCGAGCGCCGATGCGCGGCTGACGGGCTCCCTGCTCAAGCCGGCCGTCACCGCCGCGCTCCGCGCACCGGAGGTGACCGCCAACGGGCGTCCAATCCGGGATTTGCGCCTCGACGCGGCGCTGAACGACCTTCGCGACGCCCTCGACGGCACCCTGCGCATAACCGGCGACATCGCCAGCAAGCCGCTGCGGGCCGAGGCCCATATCGCCCGACCGAACCGGAGCGACTACGCCCTCGACCGGCTCGCCTTCGCCCTCGGTTCCGTCGCGGCGGACGGGCAGACCGTCGTCAATGCCGATAGCCTCCTCGCCGAGGGCGCCTTGACGGTCCGTGCCGGCGATCTCGGCGACCTGTCGCCGCTCGCGCTTGCGCCCATGGGCGGCAGCCTCGACGCGGCGGTGACCCTCTCCCGCGCGGGCGGGCGCCAGGACGCGACGATCCGCGCCACGGGCACCAGCCTGCGCTACGACACGTTCGGCCTTGCCAAGCTCGACGCGGATCTCACCGGCCGCGACCTGCGAGCCCATCCGGTCATCGACGGCCATGCCGACGTCGCGCGGCTCGTAGCAGTTGGCCAGAGCATCGATACGGTGCGACTCACTGCCAACGGCACCGCGGCGGCAAGCGACATCACCCTCACCGCCCAGGCTCGCGGCTTCGCCCTCGACGGTGCCGCGCGGCTGATCCCGGCCGAGCGCACGCGGATCGAGATTGCCCGGTTCTCGGCGCAGCGCGGCGGCGACCGTCTGGCGCTGGCCGGACCCGCGGCGATCACCCTCGACGGTGGCTCGGCGCTGATCGAGAATCTGGTGGTCGCCGCCGGCTCCGGCCGGGTCAGCGTGCAGGGGCGGGCCGGGTCCGATCTCAACCTCAAGCTCGGCATCCGTGCCCTGCCGCTGTCGCTCGCGCGGATCGCGAGCCCGAGCCTTGCCTTGTCCGGCACGCTGGAGGGCGAGGCCGACCTGCGCGGGACCGCCGCGCGGCCGGAGGGGCGTTACGCCCTCACCGTCGCCGGCCTCGTGACGCCCGAAACCCGCAAGGCCGGCCTGCCGCCGATCACCGCGCGGGCGAGCGGCCGGCTCGGTGACGGCGCGGCCAGCATCGACGGGCGGGTCTCGGCCGGGCGCGGCGCCGACGTGACCGTGACGGGTACCGTGCCGGTCGAGGCCGGCGGCGGCCTGAATCTCCGCGCCCGCGGCAACCTCGACGCGGCGCTCGCCAACTCAATGCTGAGCGCGAGCGGGCAGCGGGTTGCCGGCCGTATCGTGCTCGATGCGGGCGTGACCGGCACGGTCGCGGCGCCGAAGGTGGAAGGCTCGGCGACGCTTTCGGGGGGCAGCCTCACCGATCCGATCAACGGCATCCGCATCACCGACATCCAGGGCCGCGTGACGGGCCGCGGCGACACCATCGTCATCGAGCGCCTGACCGCGGCGACCCGCAATGGCGGGCGCCTCTCCGTGGACGGGCGCGTCGCCGTCGAACCGGCTTCCGGCTTTCCCGGCACGCTCCGCATCACCGCCGACCGGGCCGAACTGGTGTCGAGCCCGCTGATGACGGCGGTGTCGAGCCTCAACCTCGCCCTGTCGGGGCCGCTGGCCCGCAAGCCGGTGATCAAGGGCCGGGTCGATGTCGTCTCCATCGACGTCTCGGTGCCCGACCGCCTGCCCGCCACGGTGCAGCCGCTTCCGGGCATCCGCCGGGTGAATGTGACGCCTGAAGTGCGCGAGCGCCTCGCCAAGCGGGCCGAGCGCAGGGCGCAGATCGAGGCGGCCGGCCGCCGGAAGAAGGCGGCCCCGCCCTTCGATGCCGGTCTCGACGTGATCGTGAGCGCGCCGAGCCGCATCTTCGTGCGCGGGCGCGGCATCGACGCGGAACTCGGCGGCGAGTTGCACGTCACCGGTTCCTCGCGCGACCCCCAGGCCAACGGCGACTTCTCCCTGCGCCGCGGCGTGTTCAGCCTCGGCGGCCAGCGCCTCGACTTCACCCGCGGCCGGGTGTTCTTTGCCGGTGACATCGCCCAGCCCGACCTCGACTTCGCCGCCGAGACCAAGGCCGCCGACGTCACCGCCCGCGTCGCGGTCACCGGCCCCGCGGCGCAGCCCGTCTTCGCGCTCTCCTCCGATCCCAGCCTGCCGCAGGACGAGATCCTCTCGCGCATCCTGTTCAAGAAGGCGGCGGCCGGGCTCTCGGCGTTCCAGGCGCTGCAACTGGCCCAGGCCGTGGCGCAGCTCTCCGGCGGGGCCGGGGGGCCCGACGTGTTCGAGGCGGCCCGCAAGGGGCTCGGCCTCGACAGCCTCGATGTCTCGACGGGCGCGAGCGGCGGCCCGGCGGTCGGCGCCTCGCGCTACATCAACGACCGCATCAGCGTCGGCGTGAAAGCTGGCGCCAAGCCCGCCGACACCGCCGCGACGATCAACTACGACGTGACGCGGCGGATCAAGCTGAACGGCGAGGCCGGCAGCGACGGCCGCACCTCGGTCGGCGTCGGCGCGGAATGGGAGTGGTAGGCGCGCTTGCGAGCGTCGGCGAAGCGGCCCGAGACGCCATGAGTTGCGAACCAAAGGGAGCGGGCATGAGGCGGGCTTTCACCCACGCGTCCGGATTGTCCCTCGCTCTTTTGCTCGTCAGCGCTGCCGCGACCAGCGGCGAGTTCACGGATCCGGCGACAGGCTTCTCGGTGACCGTGCCGGACGGCTTCGCCATCCGACCGCCGCGCCAGGACCCCAACCACGAAACCCTGGTCGACATCGTTAGCCTGACCGGGCAGCCGCCGGTCGCGGGACGCAGCGAAGCGCTTTGTGCGGCCGGGTTCAGACGGAATCCGAAGGGCGCGATTGCCTCACAGGACGCGTTGAACGCCCTGCCGGCCCTTCGAAACCGGGTCGCCGAAGCCCGACAGATTCTGAATGGTCAAGGCCTGGAGACGGAGACCGTCGAGCCGATCCATAGCCGCGACTTCGCCGGGTTCGAGATCGTCTCAATCCCGACGACCGGGCCCGACCACCGCAACGTCCGCATCTACATGGCGATCATGGACCGCGTCATCGGCCGAACGGACATCGTCTGCGCGACGACGAAGCAGGCTCTGCCGAGCGCGCTGCCGGTTTTTCGCGCGATACGCGACGGCACGCGTCCGCCCACACGGTAGGGGTCCGGTCGCATCGGTGCCCGAACGGTTCGCGCTGCCGTCGTCGGTCAACTTGAAAGAGCCCGGCGCCGTCACGGCGCCGGACTTTGCCGACGGGAGGCGTCCTACGGCTCCTTGAAGCCGTATTCCGGCACGCCGTCCTCATTGCCGTAATACTTGTAGGGCAGACACTTGCCGGAAAGATTCATCTTCACCCGGTCGCCCTTGTTGTTAGGCTCGCGCTCCATCGTCATGTTGAAGTCGATCGCCGACATGATGCCGTCGCCGAACTCCTCCTGGATCAGCTCTTTCCAGGTGGTGCCGTAGACCATCACCAGCTCGTAGAAGCGGTAGATCAGCGGGTCGGTCGCCGGGCGACCTGCCCGAAGAAGACGGCGGATGGCATCGCATAGGTGTCGCCGGCGATGATGCATTTGGATCGAAGCACGATCCGCTTGACCCCGTGAGCCGCGGTGACGGGTGGTGCGCAGCCGCTCGCGGCCGGCTGGAAACCGCCGGATGTGCCCCAAAGCGTTCCCTCGGAGCGGGTCGGTGACCAAGCCGTGTCGGGATGCCCGGGACCGTACTGTCCGGTGAAGTGTTCGCCCCTGCTCGTACAATACGTTTAAGTAATAGGTTTAATCCTGATTAAAAGTTTGGCTCTGTGCAAATTTATTGCAATATCCAAGATGTGCCCTCGCGCACTTGGCTTTCGATATCGGATTTATATTTAAGCAATGTGCCTCTTGTTTGAGCCACGCTCTGCAAGACAGGAGAAATTGGTTGTTTCGTGGATTAAACCGCGCCCTGGGTGTGCTCGTTGCCGGCGCCCTTCTCCTCCTGCCGACCTCGGCGCTGGCTCGGCGAACGATGGATCTCCAAAGTCCCACCGATCCCAATCGGCTCTACTGCGACATCGTCGTGAAACGTCCGGGCGGAAACCCGACGCAGGACATGACCGGTTCGATCGGTCACGCAAAGAGCTATCAGAGTGGCGGCGGTCGAGCGAACCCGCTGATCTGTTATCTCCCTGGAACACGCTGACAGCATCGCGATGCAACGTGGATGAAAGGCGCGCGACGGGTCACCGGAAACAGATCCAATCTTGGCTGATTGATTTCCAGTCCAAGTCCGGTCGGGCGCGAGGTGCGGCGGCGCATATTCAGAATAGGTGCCCCGATATAAGAAGGATCCACGAAAAACGAAAAGGATCCGCAATCGAAAAGGGAGATGAAGCGTGACTGGAACGACATCTTCGAGAATCGCACTCGTCGGCGTGATCTATCTGCTCTCGTACACGGCCGCGAACGCGATGAATCATCCGGCGCGGACGGGTACGGGCGGCGGCCCGGAGACGACGATCACAGCCCCGCACGTCGCGCCGACAGGGAGAGTCATCCCTCGCCCGCAGGTCTTGGGCTCACCAACAAACGGCGAGGCCGCGCAGAAGCCTGAACCTCAGTTCAAGGACAGTTTCCTCATGAAGGACATCTGTGTCGGCTGCTGAGCCGGATCGGACCAGGGCGATCTCGACCCGACAGCAGCCCTGTGAAACGAAGAGAAGCCCGGCGCCGTCATGGCACCGGGCTTCTCTCAGCCGGAGGGCTCCTACGGCTCCTTGAAGCCGTATTCCGGCACGCCGTCCTCGTTGCCGTAATACTTGTAGGGCAGGAACTTGCCCGACATGGCGAGCTTGACCCGGTCACCCTTGTTGTTGGGCTCGCGCTCCATCGTCATGTTGAAGTCGATTGCCGACATGATGCCGTCGCCGTACTCCTCCTGGATCAGCTCTTTCCACGTGGTGCCGTAGACCATCACCAGCTCGTAGAAGCGGTAGATCAGCGGATCGGTCGGCGGCATCTGCGGGATCGAGCCGCGATAGGGCGCCTCGTTCAGCATCCGCTCCTCGGCCTGGCTCAGCCCGAACAGCTCGGCGGCCTTCTTGGCCTGCGCCTTCGGCAGCTTCATCTGGCCCATGCAGGCGGCGGTGATGAGGATCGGCGAGATGCCTCCGATCTCGTCCTGGATGTACTTCCAGGTCCAGCCCTTCTCGCGCTTGATGTCGAGAAGCTTCTCGGTGAGGTCTTCGCGCTTCATGCTTGTCTCCCTTCCGGCCGAGGGCCGGCTGCGATGGGGGCGGCCGTTCGGATGCCTTGGGGGCTCAGCGTCCGCACGGCCGGACCGTCCCGATCCGCTTGAGCGGGCCGGGCGGTACTCAGATGACGGGCCCAGAGCCGAGCCGCGCCATTGCGAACATGATCCGCAAGCGGCGTGCCAGCCCAGCGCGGTGCCGTAAGCCATTTCTTTCCAGAGACTTAGATCTTTATCGTCAAGCTCCGAGATCTCGTATATGACGAGATGTCGTAGAAAGACTGCGAGATTTCGTCGTGTCGTCATCAGCGCTCGAAGCGCCTTCGGTTTATGGCCTCGCCTTCGATGAGAATCGCGAGGCGATGCTGGTGTTCGAGCCCCTGACAGACCGCATCGACGACGCCAACGCGGCGGCCGCCTCGTTGCTCGGCCACGACCGCGCTGCCCTGCGGGCGATGCCTGTGAGCGCCCTGCATCCCGACCAGCGGCCTGCGCTCGTGGTGTTCACGCAGGCGGTTCTCGCCGAGGGGCAATGGTGGACGCACGCTCTCACCCCGCGCCACGGTGCCGGCAAGGCGCTGCGCCTCGAGTATTCCGGCTGCGTGCTGTCGGGCGAGCCGACGCGGCTCCTCGTCACTCTCTTCGATCTCGATGAGCGCGAGCGCCGCCGCATCGACCGGGAGGCCGAGGCGCACATGCGCGCCGGCCTGCCGGAATGGCAGCGCATGGAGCGCATCTTTCGCGACATCGAGCGCGGCAACCGGCTGATCCTGCGCGCGGCGGGGAAGGGGATCTACGGCGTCAACGCCGACGGGGTCACCACCTTCGTCAACCCAGCCGCGGAGCGGATGCTGGGATGGGCCTCGGCCGATCTCGTCGGCAAGGACATGCACGCCACCGTCCACCATACCCGCGCGGGCGGTGCGCATTACCCGCATCACGACTGCCCGATCTACGCGGCCTTCCGCGACGGGGCCGTGCATCAGGTCGATGGCGAGGTGTTCTGGCACAAGGACGGCACCTGCTTTCCGGTCGAGTACACCTCGACGCCGATCCGCGAGGGCGGGCAATTGCTCGGCGCGGTGATCGTGTTTCGCGATGTCAGCCAGCGCCGTGAGGACGAGGAACGGTTGCGGGCGGCGCTCGCCGAAGTCGATTCCCTGCGCGAACGCCTGGAGCAGGAGAACGCCTACCTCAAGGAGGAAATTCGTGCCGAGAGCCACCATCAGGGCATCATCGGGCGTAGCCCGGTCATGGAGGCGTTGCTGCGCCAGATCGACGTCGTGGCGGGCACCGATGCCACCGTCCTCGTCACCGGCGAATCCGGCACCGGGAAAGAGTTGATCGCCCGGGCCATCCACGAGGCGAGCCGCCGCCGCGAGCGGCCGCTGATCCGCGTGAACTGCGCGGCGATCCCGCGCGACCTGTTCGAGAGCGAGTTCTTCGGCCACGCCAAGGGCGCTTTCACTGGGGCTCTGCGCGACAGGATCGGGCGGTTCGAACTCGCCGACGGCGGCACGCTGTTCCTCGACGAGGTCGGGGAGATCCCGCTCGACCTTCAGGGCAAGCTGCTGCGCGTCCTGCAAGAGCGCCAGTTCGAGCGCGTCGGCGAGGAGCGCACCCGCGCGGTCGATATCCGGCTGATCGCCGCGACCAACCGCGACCTCAAGGAGGAGGTGCGCCGCGGGCGTTTTCGCGAGGATCTCTACTTCCGCCTCAACGTCTTCCCCCTGACCTCCGCGCCCCTGCGGGAGCGCCGCGAGGACGTGCCGCTGATCGCGCAGCACGTCCTGAAGGCCGCCGCGCGGCGCCTCAACCGGACGGATTTGCGCCTGACCGAGGCCGATGCCCGCCGCCTGTCCCGCTACGATTGGCCGGGCAACGTGCGTGAGTTGGAGAACGTGATCGAGCGCGCCGCAATTCTCGCCGAGCGCGGGCGCCTGCGCTTCGATCTGCCGGAAACCCGCGGCACCGGTCCCGTCACGCCCGCGCCGGAGCGTCCGGCGGATCTCGGCCGTCCGCTATCCGAAGAGGAACGCCGCGCCCGTGCCCGCAGCGAGATCGAGGCGGCGCTTCACATCAGCGGCGGAAAGGTCTTCGGTGCCGGCGGCGCGGCCGAGCTGCTCGGCCTCAAGCCGACGACGTTGCGCTCGCGGATGAAGGTGCTGGGGATCGAACCGCTCTGACGGTCGGCGGTCCCCATCGAACGTCCCCGGCGAGGGCGGCGCTTCGCAGAGCTGTCATTTGCGCCTGCTTGGGTATCATTCGATATGGCCCGACCCGGCCGCCCCTCGACGGGGGATCGCCGCCTGACGGAAACACGCCTGTGTGTCGAGCCGAGCAATGACGTGAGAGCGGAAACGACACGCCGCCGCGCGGCCCGAACGCGCCGGCTCCTCGCGAGCGGCGTCGCGGTGCTCGCCCTGTCCGCTCCGCTCTGCATCGCCTCGGTCCCGGCTGGCGCCCAATCGCTGCCGTCGCTCGCCTTACCCATGCCGCTCGGCCTTCCGCTGACGGGCGCAGGCGGCGACCCGCAGACCGCGATCGCGCAATCGCGGACGTCGGATCAGGTCTCGGTGACGAACGAGGGCTCGATCCAGGACGTGCTCGGCCCCTATGGCGACCCATTCGGCCTGCGCGCTGCGCTGGCGGCGCGGGGCGTCACCTACGTCCTCACCTATATCGGCGAGGGATTTTCCAGCGCCTCCGGCGGATTGCGGCGCGGGACGACCTTCGGGGGCCGCCTCGATACCTCGCTCGACATCGATCTCGATCAGCTCGCCGGCTGGACCGGCGCCCGGTTTCACACCGACTTCTTCCAGATCCACGGGCACGGCCTTTCTCGGCGTTTCGTCAACAACCTCACGACGGTCAGCGGCATCGAGGCTTTGCCCTCGACGAGGCTGTTCGAGTTGTGGATCGAGCAGCGCTTCTTCGACGACCGCCTCTCGGTGAAGATCGGCCAAGTCTCGGCCGATACGGAGTTCGCGATCGCGCAGTCGGCGGTGGTGTTCATCAATGCCGGATTCGGCTGGCCGAATATCGGCGCGGTCGTGTTGCCGAGCGGCGGGCCGATCTATCCGCTGGCCACGCCCGCCATCCGCCTGAAATACGAGCCGACCGCCGAACTCTCGCTGCAGGGCGGGCTGTTCAACGGCGATCCGGCAGGAACACCGGCCGGCGACGAGACCGATCCGGAGCGGCGCAACCGCACCGGCACGAGTTTCCGCGTCAACGATCCGGCACTGCTGATCGGCGAAGTGGCCTATGCCTATCCCAGCCTGCCCGGCGCTGAGCGGCTGCCCGGCACCGCGACCCTGGGCGGCTGGTACCATTTCGGCCGGTTCGACAGCCCCCGCCTCGACGAAGTCCGGGGGCGACTGCGGGCCGATCCCGAGGCGAGCGGTATCGCCCGGCGCTTTCGCGGCAATGCGGGGCTCTACGCGATGCTCGACCAGACGATCTATCGCGAACCCGGCACGGTGAACGAGGGTGCCTCGGCGTTCCTGCGGGTCTCCGCCGTGCCGACGAACCGCAACCTGATCGATCTCTACGTCGATGCCGGCGTAGCCTATCGAGGCCTGTTCGAGGGCCGCCCCAACGATACGCTCGGCCTCGGAGTGATCCATTCCCGCATCAGTCCGGCCGCCCGCGCCTTCGACCGCGACCAGCGCGTTTTCGGGGCCGGATCGGGCCCGCTGCGCAGCAGCGAGACCGTGTTCGAGGCGACCTATCAGGCGGAGTTGGTGTCCGGCTTCACCCTTCAGCCGGATCTCCAATATGTCATGCGGCCCGGCGGCGGCGTGGCCGACGAGCGCGGACGCCGGCTGCGCAACGCCACGGTTCTGGGTCTGCGCGCAACCATCAATTACTGACGGACGCGCCGGCCTCGGCATCCCTTACGGCCGCGGTGGCTCGGCTCCGATCGACAGGTAGGCGGGCCCCTCGGCACCGTCGTCGTTGAGGGTTTCCAGGAAGGCGATGAGGTCGGCCTTCTCCTGCGCCGTCAGATAAAGCGGACGGATGTCGCGGGACCGGCTCGGCCGATCGATGCCGCCGCGGTCATAGAGGTCGATCACTTCGGACAACGTCGCCAGCGATCCGTCATGCATGTAGGGCGGGCGCCGCGCGACGTTGCGCAGGGTCGGCGTCTTGAAGGCGTGGCGCAGGGCCGTCGAGTGCGGGAAGAACCGCCCCCGGCCGATCGCGCCGTCCGTGGCGACGCCGATGTCGTGGAACGAGCCGTCCGTGAAGTTCCAGCCGGAATGGCAGGCGGCGCAGTTGGCCCTGTCGTTGAACAGATCGAAGCCGCGCTTAGCGGCTGAACCGAGCGCACGTGCATCACCCTCGACCCAGCGGTCGAAGGGTGCGCGACCGGACACGATCAGGCGCTGGAACGTCGCGAGTGCCTGTTCGATCCGCTCCTGAGTGATCGGCCCACCGTTCGGGGTCGGTCCAGGGAACGCATCAGCGAAGGCGACGACATATTTCGGATCCGCCGAGAGGCGACGGACCATCTCCTCGGGCGGCATGTTCATGTTGCCCGGCGCGGTCAGCGGCGTGCGGGCCACCGCTTCGAGTCCGCGGAACTTACCATCCCAACCGTAGATCGTTTCGGTCCAGGCGACGTTGAGCAGCGTCGGCGTCCGGAAATCCATGAAGCCGCCGTCGCTGCGCGGGGCACGCGGCGTCGTGTCGGTCCAATCCTGCCCTGGGACGTGACAGGTGGCGCAGGTGCGGTCGCTGTCCCGTGAGAGAACAGGCTCGAAGAACAGCGCGCGGCCGAGCTCGGCCTTCGCGGCCCGATACGGGTTATCGTCGGGGAAGGGGATCGCGGCCGGACGGCGGTACTCGGCGAGCACAGCCGAACGATCGGGCTCGCCGTTCGTCGCGATCGCCAAGCTTCCCATCAGGATCGTTAGGAGGGCTGCGACGCCCCCCACGAATTTCCAAGCCATTCGAACCTCGACAGGTTCGACCTTCGGGGCTTTGGCTTTAATTTCAGTTAAGGCATTGGCTCAATATTGGCGTGAATAGCGCTGGCCGGCCCAGATCCTGAGATGATGACGGACCGATAGCCTGAAAAACATCTCGGCCACATACAACCATAAGATGTTATTCGCTTCTTTACTTCACCGAGACCGCGAGCTTCATTTTTGGATGAATGCCGCACAGGATCGTGAACTGCCCTGGCTTCGGGAAGAACACGACGGTTTTGCTTCCCGGAATCTGCTCTCCGGTGTCGAAGCTGAAATCAGGATTTTCGAGGTAGGCGTGATGGACGAGTTCACCGTCGTCGTTCACGATCGCGAGGCCTTCGCCGGCCCGCAGGGAGATCGCCCCCGGGGCGAAAGACCGGCCCTTCTGCGTGACGCGGTGGGACGCCGTATCGCCCGCCAGCGCGAGCGCCGTTCCGGATGCGATGAGGGATGTGAGCAACAGGACTGAACCTGTACGCCGCGGCGTGGGCGCAGTTCTCATCCGGCACGCATCCATCATGCCCGTCTCCTCTACTTCGAGGACGCCCCCGCGCACTCGTTCGTTTCAGAGGAGCATCCATGAAGTTGCGTTCGCCTTAACGTCATCATCGAATTCGAGGGATACACTACCGAAATCGCTGACGTCGCAGATTACCTTAACGATTGTCGGACATGCTGGCTGCGAGAAGCGAGCGTTTGCCCGATGAGTCTTCCACGCCGACCCTTTGGCTTTTCGCTCGGGCGCACCGCCGTCGGGGCCGTGCTGCGCGGTGGTCGCACGATTCGCGGCCGCATCTTCCTCGCCTTCCTGATGCTGAGCGCGATCACGGCGGCACTCGGCGGCTACGCCGCCTTCGGCATCATGACGACGGGTGCGCTGGTCGACAAAACCTACGATCGCTCTCTGATGGCGATCAATTACGCCCGGGCTGCCGCGACCGACCTCGCGATGCTCCAGGCTGCGGTGGCCCGAGCTCGCCTGGCGGGCGATAGCGCCGAGCGGCGGACGCTCGAAGCGCGGATCGAGGCGCTGACGCAATCGTTCGAAGAAGATTTGGAGATCGCCGCGGACCGGGCCCAGTCGGAGCGTGCGACGCGCGAGGCCGCCGCCGCCAAAGACGCCGTCGCGCACTGGCTCGCCGCCCGGAGGGAGTTCGGCCCCGATCAACAGACGGCGGATGTCTGGCAGGCCCTCGATGCCCACGCAGCGGTGGCCGAGCAGCATATCGACCTGCTGATCAACTTCACCGCCGGGGACGGCTTCTCCTATCGGCAGACGGCCCGCGCCGACGTGGCCCGTGACGTCGGTCTAAGCATCTTCGCGACCTCACTCGCGATCATTCTTTCGGGCATCGTCGCCTTGCTCCTGTTGCGGCAGATCGTTCGGCCAGTGGCCGACGCCTCGACGGTCGCGAGCCGCATCGCCGCCGGTGAGTTGACCGTGGGCGTGCCCGAGGGCGGCGACGACGAGTTCGGCATCCTGCTGCGCGCCATGGCGGTCATGCGCGACAACATCGCGGCGATGATGCAGGAGGAGGTCGCGCAGCGCCGCTCCGCCCAAAGCCTGCTCGCCGACGCGGTGCAGGGGTCGATCGAAGGCATCGTCGTTGTCGATGCCGGGGGCCGCATCGTGCTCGCGAACGCGCGGGCGGCCGCTTTGCTTGGGATCGATCAGGCCGAGCCCGGCCATCGCCCGCTCTCTGACGCGCGCGGTTCGGCCGTTGCCGATGCCCTGCTCGCCATGCCCGGTCACGCCACCCTGACTGCCGAGACGCATACCGCCGACGGGCGCTGGCTGCGCATCAGCCGTAGTCCCACACGCGAGGGCGGCTTCGTTGCCGTCTGCAGCGACGTGTCCCTGCTGAAGGAGCAGGAGGATCAGCTCAAGCGCAGCAATGCGCAGCTCGACGCGGCTCTCAGCAACATGCTCCAGGGGCTCTGCCTCTACGACGCAGAGGGCGGCCTCCTCGTCTACAATCGCCGCTTCTGCGATATGTTCGGTGTCGATGCCGCCGCGTTGCGGACCGGCATGAGCATCCGCGACGTGGCCCGTCTCGTCGAAGCCTCGTCCGATAACGGCCGCGCGATCGATCTCCTCGTCGAACAGGAGGCCCTGCTCCAACGCGGGTTGAGCGCCTCGCTGTGTTGCCCGATCCGGACGGACTGCATCGTCGCGCTCAAGCAGCAGCCGACGGCGGAAGGTGGTTGGATCGCCACCTACGAGGACGTCACCCAGCGCTACGAGGCGGAAGCGCGGATTATCACCATGGCGCGCAAGGACGCGCTGACGGGGCTCGCCAACCGCATGGTGTTCGGCGAGCGCCTGGAAGAGGCCGCCGCGCGTCTCGACGATGGGGCCGGTGCCGGGTTCGCCACGCTTTGCCTCGATCTCGACCGGTTCAAGGAAGTCAACGACACCCTCGGCCATCCCATCGGCGATGGGTTGCTGCGCAGCGTTGCGGAACGGCTGCAAGGCTGTCTGCGCGACACCGATCTCGTGGCGCGTCTCGGCGGCGACGAGTTCGCCATCGTCCAGGCCGGCGTCCAGGCCGGCACGCATGCGCGGCGGGATGCGAGCGCCCTGGCCAAGCGCCTGATCGCGGCGTTCCAGCAGCCCTTCCTGCTCGACGGACACACCGTGACGGTCGGGCTCAGCATCGGCATCTCGCTCGCACCGGAACACGGAACGAGCCCGGAGAAGCTGCTGAAGAGCGCCGATCTCGCGCTCTACCGCGCCAAGGCCACCGGACGGGGCTGCTGGGCGTTCTTCGACGAGGAGATGGATGTCGAGCTGCGCAAGCGCCGGGCTCTCGAAAGCGATCTCAAGAAGGCTGTCGGCAACGGCGAGTTCGAGCTCGTGTTCCAGCCGATCGTCAAGCTCGACCGGCAGCGGATCGCCAGTTGCGAGGCGCTGCTGCGCTGGCGCCATCCCGAGCGCGGCTATGTCTCTCCTGCGGATTTCATTCCCCTGGCGGAGGAGACGGGCACCATCGGCGAGATCGGCGAATGGGTGCTGCGCAAGGCTTGCAGCGAGGCCGCGACCTGGCCCTCGAACATCCGCGTCGCCGTCAATGTCTCCGCCGCGCAATTCAAGAACGCGGCGGTCGTCCGGGCGGTGATGGATGCGCTCGCCGCGAGCGGGTTGCCGGCGCACCGGCTGGAACTGGAAATCACCGAGTCGGTCCTGCTCAACGACAGCGTGACGACGCTGGCGACGCTCCACACCCTGAAGCGCCTCGGTGTGCGGGTGGCGATGGACGATTTCGGCACCGGCTTCTCGTCGTTGAGCTACCTGCAGAGCTTCCCCTTCGACAAGATCAAGATCGACCAGTCCTTCGTGCGTAACCTCGCCGCGCCGGGCAACTCGCGGCTGATCGTGCGCTCCGTGGTCGGCCTCGGCCGCAGCCTCGGCATCACGACCACGGCGGAGGGGATCGAGACCGAGGCCCAACTGGAACAGCTTCGGCTCGAAGGCTGCGACGAGGGTCAGGGCTACCTGTTCAGCCGCCCCGTCCCCTCGGCCACGATCCGTGAATTGGTCACGGCACTCGGCCGCAACGCGGCCTGAACGGCGACGCGACCGGCCGCGGGCCCCGTCACTCTCACGAGGCTATAGGTTACCTCACTGCGATTATGCATTGTGCTATATCAGCACAACATATGAGTGCGACACGATCGGCGCGAGTTTCCGCTGAACAAAGCGCGCAGTTGGCGATTTCCCCGACACAAGAGCCGAAGCGCAGCCAGTCGAAAGACTTGGCCGTGCACGACTGTGTGATCTATGTGCCGAGGAAGTTAGCCGATGTACTATTTCGACAAGAAGCTTCAATACCCAGTGCGGGTCGATAGCCCGGATCCGATCTATGCCCGGATGCTACAGCAGGCGATCGGCGGCGTCGAAGGCGAGATCCGCGTCTGTATGCAGTACTTCTTTCAGGCCTGGGGCAATCGCGCGCCCAACACCAAGTACCGCGACATGCTTCTCCACACTGCGACGGAGGAGATCGGCCATATCGAGATGCTGGCAACAGCCGTTGCAATGAATCTCGAAAACGCACCGACCAAGGTTCAGGAGGCCGGGGCCGCCGATGCTATCGTCGGCGCCGTGATGGGTGGCGAAAACCCGCGCCATATCGCCGAAGGGATGCTGCACAAGCACCTGCTCTCCTCGGGCATGGCCGCCTTCCCCGGCAATTCCGACGGCGTGCCGTTCGACATGAACCACATCTATGCCAGCGGAAACATCGCCGCGGACATGTATTGCAACGTCGCCGCCGAGGCGACCGGCCGGACCTTGGCGGTGCGCCTGTCCAACGCGACCAACGATCCCGGCATGAAGGACATGTGGAGCTTCCTCATCGCCCGCGACACGATGCACCAGCAGCAATGGCTCGCGGTCATCGAGGAGCTTGGCGGCACCGAGGGAGCCCTGCCGATCCCGAACAGCTTCCCGCAATCGGAAGAGAACCAGAAGTTCAACTACAGCTTCTTCGCCACGAACCGTAACGGTGCTCCGCCGCCGGAAGGCCGCTGGACGGCCGGCCCCTCGATCGACGGCAAGGGCAATTTCAGCGTCTTCCAGAACGAGCCCATGGGTCAGGAGCCCGTGCTCGGCCCCGCTCGCCCCGACAGCGGCGCCGAGACGCAACAGATCGGCTGATTCATCGCCCGGCTGCCTCTGCGGCCGGGCGATTCTTTTGCGCTTCACCCCACACCGTTTGAACAGGAGACGCCGACGATGGCCCTCGACACGCGCGAAATCTACGTCACCGCACTCAAGAACACCCACGCTCTCGAAATGCAGGCCCTGCAGATCATGGAGCGTCAGGTGGAACGGCTCACCCGCTACCCTGAGATGGAGGAGGCTCTGCGCCGCCACATCGCGGAGACGCACGGCCAGCGCACCCGCCTGGAAGAGGCTCTTCAATCGCTCGGCGACAGCCCCTCGGCGATCAAGGAAGGCATCCTCGGCTTCGTCGGCAACATGATGGCGCTGGGTCACACGCCGGCACAGGACGAGATCCTGAAGAACACCTACGCCAACCACGCCTTCGAGAACTTCGAGATCGCAGCCTACGAATCGCTGCTGACCATCGGCGAGGCGGCCGGGCAGGGCGGTAGCCTGACGGGCTTCCGCCAATCGCTGCAGGAGGAAGAGGCGATGGCGCGCCGGGTACGCGAACTGATCGGCCCGACGACGAAGCGCTACGTCGATCTTACCATCGCGGGCGAGAAGGCGGATCGCTGATCCGCAGGCAAGCTCGGCATTCGCATCGTCGAGCGATACAACATCGCGCATCGGGCCGAACGATTCCGGCCCGGTGCGCGATTCTTACGGGTCCAGCATCTGTGCGAAATCGAACAGGTGGGACACGCTCGCAACGAGGCTGGTGAAGCGCGTGTCCCGGCCGTTCTGCGCCAACAGCGCACCGAAGGTCAGGGCTGCGTTGCGAGCCAGATGACATGGCGGGGACCGCTCGAACCGCTGGCTGGCCGGCGAACCTCCTCGACGGTGAAACCAAGCCGCTGAAGCCGCGCCTTGAACTTCCGGTCCGGCGTCCCCGACCACACCCCGAGCGTGCCGCCGGGCTTCAACGCCCATTGTGCCCGCTTCAGGCCCCACTCGTCGTAAAGCCGGTTGTTGGCGCGCCGCAGCAGACCCTCCGGACCGTTATCCACATCCAAGAGGATCGCATCCCACCCGGCGGCCTCGGACTGGATCAGGCGGGTCACGTCCGTCTCGCGCAGCTCGACGCGCGGATCGTCGAGGCAGCCAGCGAAGATGGAAGCGAGCGGTCCCCGTGCCCAGGCGGCCACCGCCGGCACAAGTTCGGCGACGACGATGCGCGCGTTCGGTCCTAGCTCCCGCAAAGCGGCGCGCAGCGTAAAGCCCATGCCGAGACCGCCGATCAGGATGCGCGGCGCCGGCCGGCCCGTCAGCCGGGCGCAGGTCAGCGACGCCAGCGCCTCCTCCGAGGTGCCACGCGTGCTGTTCATCAATTCGATGTTGCCGACGACGATGGAGAATTCACCGCCGCGCTGCATCAAGGCGAGGCTCTTGCCGCCGCCGGGCACGTCGCTGGATTCGAGGTGCACCCACTCGTTCATCGCTGCCTTTCCCGGCCGGGCGCCGGGTGCGACCCCGCATGCGTCCGTCGCCATTGCTCTTTCCGCTGAAGGCCGCCTATCAGCGGGCATGTCTAAACGCACCAAATCTCTGCCGCAGCAGCGCGGCTTCGTTCTCTTCGACGTTGTCTTTGAGGACGGCACACGCGCCTCCAACCGGCGTGTCCCGATGGAAATCCTCGGCGGGCTCGACGGCGACGAGCCGGCGCGTCAACTCATCGCCGAGCAGGAAGCGGAAATCGCGCAGAAGGCCGGCCGGGCACCGCGCGAAATCCAGCAGCTCACGCGCTCGCCGATCGCGAAGCCGGTGATCGCCACCTGATGCCATGGCGCCGTCCCTGCGCGCTGGCTCACAGCGGCAGGGGAAGCCCGGCTTGTCTCGCAAGAGGACCCGACCGGCTCGCAAGCGCCGGTCAATCCGTCGGGCCCAAACGAAGAAGGGGCTGGCTCAGCGCCAACCCCTTCCCAACCATACGAAATTCGATGGTACCACCGCCCCGGCTCGAACGGGGGACCCCTAGATCCACAATCTAGTGCTCTAACCAACTGAGCTACGGCGGCACGTGAGGGGGGACTTATCCCGAGGCTCGCGGCATTTCAAGCGTCTTGAATGCGCCTCTTCGCGGTTCGCGCCATCGATCCACCGATGCTAGACGGCGGGCGCATGGCCGCTATGGCCTGCGATCCGGACCCAGCCTCCGCGAGTGCGATGAGCCCGTCTCCGTCTCCGCCCACCACCGCCCCGCTCGTCCAGGCACCGGTGCGGCTTCGGGCCTGGGTGCGGGGGAACGAGATTGCCCTGGTGGGGCTCGCGGCCGTCACGGGATGCGTCGGGGGGCTCGTCGTCGTCGCCATGAGCGGCGCCAGCCAGTTCCTGCGCGAAATCCTCTATCGGCTTCCCGCGGGCCAGCGCCTCAGTAGCCTGACGGATCTTCCGACCGAGGGGCTGATGGGGGCCCCATTCCTGGCTCCGGCGCTCGGCGGCGCGATTCTCGGCCTGCTGCTCGTGATCGCGACGAGGGGGCGCGGCAAGGCCAAGCGCGCCGTGGTCGATCCGATCGAGGCCAATGCCCTGCACGGCGGGCGGATGTCGCTGCGCGGCTCCCTCGACGTGGCGGCACAGAACGTGGTCTCGAACGGCTGCGGCGCCTCGGTAGGGCTTGAGGCCGGCTACACCCAGGTCGCGTCGGGGATCGCCTCGCGGCTCGGCATCGCCTTCGAGATGCGGCGTTCGGACCTGCGCACTTTGGTCGGCTGCGGCTCGGCAGCCGCCATTGCCGCCGCGTTCGGCTCGCCGCTGACCGGCGCCTTTTACGCGTTTGAACTCATCATCGGCACCTACACCATCGCGACGCTCGCCCCCGTCGTCGTCGCGGCGCTGTGCGGCAGCCTCGTGGCACGGGCACTCGCGCCCCAGCCGGCTTTGGTCGATGTCGGCGCTCTGGCGCTGGCCAAAATTACGGCTTTGGGGGCGGGCGACACGCTGCCGTGTCTCGTCCTTGGCCTCGTCTGCGCCGGCCTCGCGGTGCTGCTGATGCGGGGCGTAACGCTGGTGGAGCAAGGCTTTCGTGCCTCACGCTTGCCTGCACCCCTGCGGCCCGTTCTCGGTGGCCTATGCGTCGGCGGCCTCGCGCTCGCGACGACCCCTCAGGTGCTCTCGGCCGGGCACGGCGCGCTCCATATCACCCTCGCACCCGAGGCGGCGGCGGGGCTCGGTGCGCTCGCCGGCCTCATCGTCGCCAAGGCCGCAGCCTCCGCGATGTCGATCGGATCGGGCTTCCGCGGCGGCCTGTTCTTCGCATCGCTGTTTCTCGGCGCGCTGGTCGGCCGTCTGTTCGCGGGGCTCGCGCCGATGGTCTGGCCCGGCTTCGAGGGGTTCGGCCTCGCGCCGGTCGGCTATGCCGTGATCGGCATGAGCGCCTTCGCCGTCGCCATCGTCGGCGGTCCGCTCACCATGACCTTCCTCGCCCTGGAGATGACGGGCAGCTTCCCCGTGACCGGGCTCGTGCTCGCCTCCGTGATCGCCTCCTCGCTCACGGTGCGGAAAACCTTCGGCTACTCCTTCGCCACGTGGCGCTTCCACTTGCGCGGCGAGAGCATCCGCAGCGCCCACGATGTCGGCTGGATGCGCTCCCTGACGGTCGGGCGGATGATGCGCAAGGACATCCGTCCGGTGCCCCTCGACACGCCGATGGCGACGTTCCTGCGCGCACATCCCCTCGGCTCGCCGTCGCGCGTCGTCGTGGTGGACGAGCACGATCGCTATGCCGGAATCGTCCTCGTGCCGGAGGCCCATGCGCGTGCGGCCGAGAATGGGGGCGAGACGCCGCACCTCGCCGACGTCGTGCGTTACCCAGGATCGTTTCTGCTCGCCGACATGACCGTCAAGCAGGCGGCGGAAGCGTTCGATGAGGCCGAGAGTGAGGAACTCGCCGTGCTCAGCGATCGGCAGAGCCGCCGCGTGATCGGATTGCTGACCGAGAGCCACACGCTGAAGCGCTACAGCGAAGAGTTGGACCGGCAACGACGCGCCATGCTCGGTGAAGCGGCT
Organism: Methylorubrum extorquens; assembly: GCA_900234795.1. NCBI lineage: Bacteria > Pseudomonadati > Pseudomonadota > Alphaproteobacteria > Hyphomicrobiales > Methylobacteriaceae > Methylorubrum > Methylorubrum extorquens. The sequence goes on along the minus strand of LT962688.1, from coordinate 2,759,810 downwards.
TGAGCGGCGCGCCCGTGCTATGGATCGCGGCATGACCCTGCGCGCCCTTTTCGCTGGCCTTGCCCTCGTTTTCGCCCTCGGCACGGCGGCGCAAGCGGATTCCTGCGATGGGCTGACCGTGCGGTTGATCCGGGGAACGGGCGTCGCCCTGGCCGGACGGAGCGGCGCCACCGTCGTGTTCCGCGCCGCCGACGCCGACCGGATGAGTCTCGATTGCGACACGCCGCGGCGGCTCGCGTTCCGCTCGAATTTTCGCGAGCCGCCGCGCGGGTTCTTCGTGCTGATCGGGCTCGCCGCGCGAGTGCTGTCCGGCGCATCGGCCGATTCCGTCGAGACGCTTGCCCAGCGCCTGCACCAGGACAGCCTGCTCACCGGCGCGCCGCAGCTCGGCCGCGTCGGCGGCGCGGTGGTCCGCTGCGATCCCGGCGACCGGCCGGACGGCTTCGGTGTCGGCAGCCTGTGCCGCCTGGCGGCGGACCGGCCCCGCCGCGGTCTTTCCCGCGCGGCGTCGCCGGGCTAGAGCGGGCACCATGCCCGAGACCGCACAGACTTCCGGTTCCGTCGTCCAGACCGGCGGCGTCGCCTTCGCCAACCATCTGCCGCTGGCGCTGATCGCCGGCCCGTGCCAGCTCGAAGGGCGAAATCACGCCCTCGAAATCGCTGCCGCTCTCAAGGAGATGGCGGCCAAGCTCGGCATCGGCCTCGTGTTCAAGTCGTCCTTCGACAAAGCCAACCGAACCTCCGGCCGCACCGCCCGGGGCGTCGGCCTCGACGAGGCGCTTCCGGTCTTCGCCGAAATCCGCGAGAGCCTCGGGCTTCCCGTACTCACAGACGTGCACGAGGCCGAGCACTGTGCGCGGGCGGCGCAAGCCGTCGACATCCTGCAGATCCCGGCCTTCCTCTGCCGCCAGACCGACCTCCTGCTCGCCGCCGCCGCCACCGGGCGGGCGGTCAACGTCAAGAAGGGGCAGTTCCTCGCACCCTGGGATATGGCCCATGTCGCGGCCAAGGTGACCGAGGCCGGCAACCCCAACGTCATCGTCACCGAGCGCGGCGCCTCCTTCGGCTACAACACGCTCGTCTCCGACATGCGCTCGCTGCCGATCATGGCCCGCGTCACCGGCGGCGCACCGGTGGTGTTCGACGCGACGCACTCGGTGCAGCAGCCGGGCGGGCAGGGTGCCACCTCCGGCGGGCAGAGGGAGTTCGTGGCGGTGCTCGCCCGCGCCGCGGTGGCGGTCGGCGTGGCGGGCGTGTTCATCGAGACCCATTCCGATCCTGACCGCGCGCCCTCCGACGGGCCGAACATGGTGGCCTTGGCCGATCTGCCCGCTCTGATCGAGACCCTCATGGCGTTCGACCGTCTCGCCAAAAAGCGTAAAGCCGGCGCGAACGCACCGGCTTCAGATTCCATTCAGGCAACCTGGGCGATATTCGACTGCAATCGAGAACAACGCGGCTCCGCGTGAGGCTTCGATCCTGATCGGAGCCCGCGGGAACTTCCGGCAAAGCTCGGGTGTTTGACCGCAAAGATGCTTCTGGATTGGAAAGGACGCTATGCGTAAGCTTGCCCTTGTGACCGCCGCCCTGATCTCCGTCGGCACTCTCACCGCCACATCCGCCGATGCGCGCCCCTACGGCCGCGGCTACGGCCACCATTACGGTCATTATCATGGCGGCGGCTACGGCCCGCGCGCCTATTACGGCGGTCGCCGCCGTGGCATCGGCACCGGCGCGGCCGTGGGCCTCGGCATTGCGGGTCTCGCAGCCGGCGCGATCGCTGCTGGCGCGGCGCGCGACGCCTATGCCCGCGACAGCTACTACGGCCGTCCGGCCTACGGCGGTGGCTATTACGACTACGGCTACTGAGGCCGAGCCTCATCCGATGCGAAGAGGCGGCCGGGCAACCGGCCGCCTTTTTCGTGCGCGGTTATGCCTGAGATCGCGCGAGAATTCGCGGCGAACGAGAATCGTGAGACACGCCGGGATTGCACCCCCCCCGCCGACGGCAATACGGCCCTCGATCACCTCGCGCCGCTTCTGCGGGACAAGCTCGACGCCTCCGAGCGCGATGATCTGGAGCGGATGCTGGAAGCCGTCGCCGTCATTCATGGCGGGCCGATCGAGGCCTAGGAGCCCTTCATCGCGCGCACCGTCCGCGTGCTGGCCGAGCAGCACTGACGGCGGACGCGCAGTCGCTCAGCCCCGGCCGCGATAGGGCGCGACCCCCTGGTCCGGAAGCCAGACGGATTTCAAGGGCTCACCCGTCTGCCAGAACACGTCGATCGGAATGCCGCCGCGCGGATACCAGTAGCCGCCGATGCGCAGCCAGCGCGGTTCGAGCAATGCGACGAGCCGCCGCCCGATGCCGACGGTGCAATCCTCGTGGAAGGCGCCGTGGTTGCGGAAGGCGCCGAGGTAGAGCTTCAGCGATTTCGACTCCACGAGCCAGCGATCCGGCACGTAGTCGATGACGAGCGTCGCGAAATCCGGCTGGCCTGTCACCGGGCAGAGCGAGGTGAATTCCGGCGCGGTGAAGCGGGCGAGGTAATCGGTGTCGGCATGGGGGTTGGGCACGCGGTCGAGCTGTGCGGCCTCGGGCGAGGCCGGCAGCGGCGTCTGCTGCCCGAGTTGCTTGGCGTGGGTCTCGATCGAATCCATGGGGGCCTATACCCGGCAACACCCCTGGCGCCTATGGCGCCGGGAGAATGCCAGGGATTCTCCCCGATCAACCGAACTGGACCAAGGACCGGTCCCGGAAACCGTGCCGTCCAAGAAAATTGTGGTGCCGGACGGACTTTGTGAAATGTGTTTGACCCCTGGAGCCGGCCGGGTGCTTGCCCGTATCCCGAGGTTGGCGGATAAGCCCGCAACGCAGAGCGTCGCAGGACGCGCGGGCCTCGACGGCATCCGCGAGACGACCCCGCCGCGACGCGCCGCCAAGGAGCGCTCATGACCGCGATCACCAATATCGCCGCCCGCGAGATTCTCGACAGCCGTGGCAACCCCACTGTCGAGGTCGATGTCCTTCTGGAGGACGGCTCTTTCGGCCGCGCCGCCGTCCCCTCCGGCGCCTCCACCGGCGCCCACGAGGCGGTCGAGCTGCGGGACGGCGACAAGAGCCGCTACAACGGGAAGGGCGTGCTCAAGGCTGTCGATGCGGTGCAGAGCGAGATTCTCGACGCGATCGGCGGCATGGATGCCGAGGATCAGGTCGCCGTCGATGAAGCGATGATCGCGCTCGACGGCACCCCCAACAAGGCACGGCTCGGCGCCAACGCCATCCTCGGCGTCTCGCTCGCGGTGGCCAAGGCGGCGGCCGAGACGGCCGGCCTGCCGCTCTACCGCTATGTCGGTGGCGTGCAGGGCCGGGTGCTCCCGGTGCCGATGATGAACATCGTCAACGGCGGGGCCCACGCCGACAACCCGATCGACTTCCAGGAATTCATGGTGATGCCGGTCGGCGCCACCTCGCTCTCCGACGCGGTGCGGATGGGCGCCGAGATCTTCCACACCCTCAAGAGCGCCCTGAAGAAGGCCGGTCACAACACGAATGTCGGCGACGAGGGCGGCTTCGCACCGAACCTGCCGTCGGCCGAGGCCGCGCTCGATTTCGTCATGGAGTCGATCAACGCCGCCGGATTCAAGCCCGGCAGCGACGTGGTGCTGGCGCTCGACTGCGCCGCGACCGAGTTCTTCAAGGACGGCGCCTACCGCTACGAGGGCGAGGGCCAGACCCGCTCGATCGAGCAACAGGTCGATTACCTCGCCAAGCTGACTGAGGCCTATCCGATTCTCTCCATTGAGGACGGCATGTCCGAGGATGATTGGGAGGGCTGGAAGCTCCTCACCGACCGGATCGGCAGCCGTGTGCAGCTCGTCGGCGACGACCTGTTCGTCACCAATGTCGAGCGGCTCGCCCGCGGTATCGAGACGGGGACGGCCAACTCGATTCTCGTGAAGGTCAACCAGATCGGCTCGCTCACCGAGACCCTGGCCGCCGTCGATATGGCCCAGCGCGCCGGCTACACCGCGGTGATGTCGCACCGCTCCGGCGAGACCGAGGATTCAACCATCGCCGACCTCGCGGTCGCGACGAATTGCGGGCAGATCAAGACCGGCTCGCTCGCCCGCTCGGACAGACTGGCCAAGTACAACCAGCTCATCCGCATCGAGGAGGGCCTCGGCGCCCAGGCGCTCTACGCCGGCCGCAGCGCGATCCGCCAGCTCGCCGGGCGCTGATCGCTTCTGAAAGATCGACGCGCGGCAGGCCCGAAGGGTCCGCCGCGCGTTTTTCGTTTGTGGAGACCGAGGGCGTGCGATTGCGCCGCGCGGAAACGCTTTCTTCACCTTGTTCGGGCGAAGCTCCGAGTTGCCATGGTCATTCGTCGCCGCGTCCGCGCCATCGTCGTCCCCGCCGTCCTCTGGACGGTCTCGGCTCTCGTCGTGGGCTACTTCGTGCATCAAGCCGAGAGCGGCAGCCGCGGCCTCGAAGCCAAACGCGTCCTCAAGGTCGAGGCCTACGGGCTGACCCAGGAATTGAACGCCGCCAAGGCCGAGCGGGCGACCTGGGAACACCGGGTCTCGCTGTTGCGGAGCGAACAGATCGACCGCGACCTTCTGGAAGAGCGGGCCCGCGTCGTGCTCGGCCGCGTCCACGCCAATGACCTCGTTATCATCGGCCCATAAATTTTTATTTCCGCAAGACTAAACGCGATAAATATTCATTTGCACTGTCCTTCCGATTTATCCTCCGTTGCAACCGTGACGGTAACAGCATTTGATGGCTGTCAGCCCGCCCCTCGATTTCCGTAATTCGCTGCCCTAGAACCCTCTGCAACAACGCGATTGCGGGAGGACACCGATGGGTGCGGGCAGCGAGGCGGGGAAACCTGCGGCGGAAACAGACGCGCCGCAACATCGGCCGGCACCGAATATTCCGCAGTTCACCAAGGACGAAGACCTTCACGCCTACCGCGAGATGCTGAGTATCCGTCGCTTCGAGGAGAAGGCGGGTCAGCTCTACGGCATGGGTCTGATCGGCGGCTTCTGTCACCTCTATATCGGTCAGGAAGCCGTAGTCGTCGGCATGCAGATGGCTGGCGAGGACGGTGACCAGAACATCACCGGCTATCGCGACCACGGCCACATGCTCGCCTGCGGCATGGACCCCAAGGGCGTGATGGCCGAGTTGACCGGACGCCGCGGAGGCTATTCCCGCGGCAAGGGCGGCTCGATGCACATGTTCAGCCGCGAGAAGCAGTTCTTCGGCGGCCACGGCATCGTCGGCGCGCAGGTCGCGCTCGGCACCGGCCTCGCCTTCGCCGACGCCTATCTCAAGAATGGCAAGGTCAGCTTCACCTATATGGGCGACGGCGCGGCCAACCAGGGCCAGGTCTACGAGAGCTTCAACATGGCGGCTCTGTGGAAGCTGCCGGTGGTCTACGTGATCGAGAACAACCGCTACGCCATGGGCACGTCGGTGGCCCGCGCCTCGGCGCAGACGGACTTCTCGAAGCGCGGCCTGTCGTTCGGCATCCCCGGCGAGCAGGTGGACGGCATGGACGTGCGCACGGTTCGCGAAGCCGCGGCGCGGGCCATCAACCACGCCCGTTCGGGAGAGGGCCCCTACATCCTCGAGATGCAGACCTACCGCTATCGCGGCCACTCGATGTCCGATCCGGCCAAGTACCGGACCAAGGACGAGGTCTCGAAGATGCGCGACGAGCACGATCCGATCGAGATGGTGCGCAAGCGCCTGCTCGAGGCGCACGGCGTGCCCGAGGCGGAGCTGAAGAGCATCGACGCCAAGGTCCGCGAGATCGTCAACGAGTCGGCGGATTTCGCGACCCACGATCCCGAGCCCGATCCGTCGGAACTCTGGACCGACATCCTTCTCGAAGCCCGCGCCTGAATGTGTCCCTGCCCCCCGCGCCGTCTCGGCCCGGGGGGGTCTCAGCGACGCATTCGACAAAAACACGCCCGACCGTCGACGCACCCGGATCGATAGAGCAGCGCATATGGCGACCGACATCCTGATGCCCGCCCTTTCTCCGACCATGGAGGAGGGAAAGCTCGCCAAATGGCTGAAAAAGGAGGGCGATCCGGTCAAGGCCGGCGACATCCTGGCCGAGATCGAAACCGATAAGGCGACGATGGAGGTCGAGGCGATCGACGAGGGCGTCCTCGCCAAGATCCTCGTTGCCGACGGCACCGAGAACGTCGCCGTGAACACGCCGATCGCGATCATTGCCGAAGAGGGCGAGGACGTAGCCGCGGCGGCCGCGAGCGGCGGCAAGGGCAAGCCGGACGGCGCCGCTGGCGGCGCGCCGGCTCCGACCCCCGACATGCAGGCCGAAGGCATGGCCGACACCTCGGCCGCCACCGCCAAGACCGGCGACGATGCGCAGAAGGCCCCGGCCTCACCCGCCATCATCACCAACAAGGCGCCGGACCCGGTGATGGAGGAGTTCCCGGCCGACTCGCCGATGAAGACCACGACCGTGCGCGAAGCCCTGCGCGACGCCATGGCCGAGGAGATGCGCAAGGACGACAAGGTCCTCGTGATGGGCGAGGAGGTCGCCGAGTACCAGGGCGCCTACAAGATCACGCAAGGATTGCTTCAGGAGTTCGGCGCGCGCCGCGTCGTCGATACGCCGATCACGGAGCACGGCTTTGCCGGTATCGGCGTCGGTGCGGCCTTCATGGGCCTCAAGCCCATCGTCGAGTTCATGACCTTCAACTTCGCCATGCAGGCGATCGATCACATCATCAACTCGGCGGCCAAGACGCTCTACATGTCCGGTGGCCAGCTCGGTTGCCCGATCGTGTTCCGTGGCCCCAACGGCGCAGCGGCTCGTGTCGGCGCTCAGCACAGCCACGACTACGCCGCGTGGTACTCGAACGTGCCGGGCCTCAAGGTGATCGCGCCCTACACCGCTTCCGACGCCAAGGGCCTGCTCAAGGCGGCGATCCGCGACCCCAACCCGGTGATCTTCCTCGAGAACGAGATTCTCTACGGTCAGTCCTTCCCGGTACCGGAGATCGAGGATTTCGTCCTGCCGATCGGCAAGGCGCGCGTCCACCGTCCGGGCAAGGACGTCACCATCGTCTCCTTCTCGATCGGCATGACCTACGCCCTCAAGGCGGCCCAGGCGCTGGCCGAGGAGGGCATCGAGGCGGAGGTGATCGACCTCCGCACGATCCGCCCGATGGACAGCGCCACGGTTGTCGAATCGGTCAAGAAGACCGGCCGCTGCGTCTGCGTGGAAGAAGGCTTCCCGCAATCGGGCGTCGGCGCCGAGATCGTCGCCCGCCTGATGGTCGATGCCTTCGACTATCTCGATGCGCCCGTCCTGCGGGTCACCGGCAAGGACGTGCCGATGCCCTACGCGGCCAATCTCGAGAAGCTCGCCCTGCCCAGCGTGGCTGATGTCATCGAAGCGGTCAAAAGCGTCTGCTACAAATAAATACAGGTAAATGTCGGAAACATTCGAAGAACTTGAGATCCCGCCCGACGCCCTGGAACAGGGCGGGATCGAGATCGTGCGCGCCTCCATCGTCGACGGCGCCGTGAGCGTGGCGCTCCGGCGGGCCTTTGACGACCCGGCGACCTGGGGCCGCCTGCTCATCGACCTCGCGCGGCAAGCCGCCCGCGCCTACGCGATGGAAACGGACATCTCGGAGGAGGAAGCCTTCGAGCGCATCCGTGCCGGGTGGGAGGCGGAAAGCCTCGATCCCAACAACGCCCTCAACTGACCCTTCCTCTCAAGGCCGCTCGGGAACGATACGATGCCGATCAACGTCCTGATGCCCGCGCTCTCCCCGACCATGGAGAAGGGCAACCTCGCCAAGTGGCTCAAGAAGGAGGGCGACGCCATCAAGTCTGGCGACGTCATCGCCGAGATCGAGACCGACAAGGCCACCATGGAGGTCGAGGCGGTCGATGAGGGCGTGCTCGCCAAGATCCTGGTGGCCGAAGGCACCGCCGACGTTCCGGTCAATGAGCTGATCGCGCTGATCGCCGAAGAGGGCGAGGATCCGGGCAGCGTCCAGGCGCCCAAGGGTGGTGCCGAGGCGAAGACCGCCCCCGTCGAGCCGAAGGGCACGCCCGACCAGAATGCCGCGCCCGATGGCTCTCACGCCTCCTACGCGCGCGTCGATCAGGTGCCCGAGGGTGCCAAGCCGAACGGCGCGGCGCAGCCGGCAGGCTCAGGCGATCGCGTCTTCGCTTCGCCGCTCGCGCGCCGAATCGCGAAGCAGGAAGGCGTCGATCTCTCCGTGGTGAAGGGCTCGGGTCCGCATGGCCGCGTGATCCAGCGCGACGTGCAGGCGGCGATCGAGAACGGCACGGCGAAGGCCGGTGCGGCGGCCAAGCCCGAGGCCAAGTCGGAGGCCAAGAGTGCTCCGGCGCCTGAGAAATCCGCGCCGAAGGCGGCCGCCGCGGGCGGCGCCCCGGCCGGGCTCAGCCTCGATCAGGTCAAGGGCTTCTACGAGAAGGACGGCTTCGAGGAAGTGCCGCTCGACGGCATGCGCAAGACCATCGCCAAGCGCCTCACCGAGGCCATGCAGGTCGCGCCGCACTTCTACCTCACCGTCGATTGCGAACTCGATGCGCTGATGAAGCTGCGCGAGACGCTCAACGGCTCGGCCGGCAAGGACAAGGACGGCAAGCCGCTGTTCAAGCTCTCGGTCAACGACTTCGTCATCAAGGCGATGGGCCTCGCGCTCACCCGCGTCCCCGCCGCCAACGCCGTCTGGGCGGAGGACCGCATCCTGCGCTTCAAGCACGCCGAGGTCGGTGTCGCGGTGGCGATCGATGGCGGCCTGTTCACCCCGGTGATCCGCAAGGCCGACCAGAAGACGCTCTCCACCATCTCCAACGAGATGAAGGATTTCGCAGGCCGGGCGCGCGCCAAGAAGCTGAAGCCGGAAGAGTACCAGGGCGGCGTCACCTCGGTGTCGAACCTCGGCATGTTCGGCATCAAGCACTTCACAGCGGTGATCAACCCGCCGCAATCGAGCATCCTCGCGGTCGGCGCGGGTGAGAAGCGCGTCGTGGTGAAGGACGGGCAGCCGACTGTTGCCCAGGTGATGACGGCGACCCTCTCCTGCGATCACCGCGTCCTCGACGGCGCGCTCGGCGCCGAGCTGATCGCCGCCTTCAAGGGACTGATCGAGAACCCGATGGGGATGCTCGTCTAAGGGCCGTCGACCCGAACCGTCTCTCACGATGCGCGGGGCGAGCGGGATGGCGAACCGGCGCGAGCCGATTGCTTTCGTGATCCCGTCCGTCACCGCCGGCCGAGCCGCCCGACCCTCACTCTCACCCCCTCCCCACAAGCGGGAGGGGAGCAGGAGGTCTTGATGTCCGAAACCTATGACGTCCTCATCATCGGCGCGGGGCCCGGCGGCTACGTGGCCGCGATCCGCTCGGCACAGCTCGGTTTCAAGACCGCCGTGGTCGACCGCGAGCATCTCGGCGGCATCTGTCTGAACTGGGGCTGCATTCCCACCAAGGCCCTGCTGCGCTCGGCCGAGATCTACCACTACATGCAGCACGCCTCCGATTACGGTCTCTCCGCCAAGGAGGTCAGCTTCGATGCGGCGGCGATCGTCAAGCGCTCGCGCGGGGTGTCGGGCCGGCTCAACGGCGGCGTCGGCATGCTGCTGAAGAAGAACAAGGTCGATGTGATCTGGGGCGAGGCCTCGATCGAGTCCGGCGCCAAGGGCAACGAGCCCGGCAAAGTCACGGTCAAGGAGACCAAGCGCGCCGAGCCGCCGAAGGGCGCCAAGGGTGCGGGCACCTACGCGGCCAAGCACATCATCGTCGCGACCGGCGCCCGCCCGCGCGTGCTGCCCGGCATCGAGCCCGACAAGAAGCAGATCTGGACCTATTACGAGGCGATGGTCCCGGAGAAGATGCCCAAGAGCCTGCTGGTGATGGGCTCGGGCGCGATCGGCATCGAGTTCGCCTCGTTTTATCGCACGATGGGCGCCGACGTGACCGTCATCGAGCTGCTGCCGCAGATCCTGCCGGTCGAGGATGCGGAGATCGCCGGTCTCGCCCGCAAGCGTTTCGAAAAGCAGGGCATCAAGATCCTCACCAGCGCCAAGGTGACGAAGGTCGAGAAGGGCGCCGACTCGGTCACCGCCACGGTCGAGGACGACAAGGGCAAGACGCAGCAGCTCACCGCCGAGAAGCTGATCTCGGCCGTCGGCGTCGTCGGCAATATCGAGAATCTGGGTCTCGAGAAGGTCGGGGTGAAGATCGAGCGCGGCGTCGTCGTGACCGACGGGCTCGGACGCACCAACGTGCCGGGCGTCTACGCCATCGGCGATGTGGCCGGCCCGCCGATGCTGGCCCACAAGGCCGAGCACGAGGGCGTCCTCTGCGTCGAGACCATCAAGGGCCTGCACACCCACCCGATGGACAAGGCCAAGATCCCGGGCTGCACCTATTGCCAGCCGCAGATCGCCAGCGTCGGCGTCACCGAGGGGAAGGCGAAGGAGCTTGGTCTCTCGATCAAGGTCGGCCGCTTCCCGTTCGCAGGCAACGGCAAGGCGATCGCGCTCGGCGAGCCGGACGGTCTCGTCAAGACGATCTTCGATGCCAAGACCGGCCAGTTGCTTGGCGCCCACATGATCGGAGCGGAAGTCACCGAACTGATCCAGGGTTACGTCGTCGCGATGACCCTGGAATCGACCGAAGAAGAGCTGATGCACACGGTGTTCCCGCATCCGACGCTCTCCGAGATGATGCACGAGAGCGTGCTCGATGCGTATGGCCGGGTGATCCACACCTGACCCGGAGCGATCGCTCCCACGAGGCTAAGAACATCGATGGGCGTGCAGGATCGGGCTCGATGCCCCGGTCCTGCGCGCCCACTTCGTTTTCCACGGGCCTCCACGCGCGTTCGGCCTAGCAGCGTGCGGCGCGGGCGCAAAGAATTTCCCGGTGGAATTCGGTAAGGATGCCGGAGGAATTCGTTCGGCTGAACTTCTGAGGCAGAGGCGTGCCGTATACCAGAGATCCTGCACCCTGGATGCGGAAGCTCACCCCCGTCATGATTCTACGAGTTCTTCTGCTCGGCCTCGGACTTGGAGCCATCTACGCTGCGCTGACCACGCTGCGCGTCCACCTCTACGTCACTCTGCTGCTCCTGTTTTTGAGTGCAGGGCCGTTGAGCTACCTCGTGTTCCGGGAAGAGCACGAATAGGCGCGTCGGAGCCCCTCCCATAGGAAAAGGGCGTGACCGCCTCAGAGGTCACGCCCTTATTGCGTGGGTTGGACAGGGTCGTTCGCTCAGCGCGGGCCGCCGCTGCGGCGCATGGCGATTTCCTGACCTTCCTGGTTTACCGCGCCCGAGGGGGCGTTCCGCTCGTTCGGGACCGGATTCATGCCCTCGTTTGCCGTGCGGGAGGACGGTCGGCCATCGGCCGGGTTTCCGGCCGCGCGTTTCAGAGCGAGGGCACGGCGGGCCCCGGAGACCGTCCGACCGCGGGCGTCGGCGATGCGGCGGCGCTCGTGCTTCTTGCTGACACGCTTCACGGCCGCGGCGAGCAAAGCCGCCTTCTCGTGGGTGCCGGAATTGTCGGAGGCCGGGTTCGCTCCGGACGGGGCGGCCTTGCCACGCAACTCGCGCCTCTGGCGGCGAGACACATCGCGGGCGCGGTCGCGGCGTTCGCGGAGCAGGCGGATCAAGTCGGGCAGGGCCTTGTCGTATTCCGCATCCAACTCGGGGTGATGCGAGCGCTTTACCAACTCGGTCTCACCGGCATCCAGCAGCCGCTCCTCACGGCGTCGCGATACGGACATGGTTTCCCCCGGTTCTTTCAGATTGCCTGTGACACGAGCGGACCAGCGCGAGGCACCGATGCTCGAACGCCAACACCTCCGTTCCGCGAAGGTTGCCTCGGCCTACATCCAAGGATCGCGTCGGCGTCATCTTGGCGTCCCTGGCACGACCTCCGCTTCGCCGTCCGTGGTGCGGTGGGCCGGCGGTGGTGGTTCCGTAGGGCTCGCAACGCGCGGCAACCGTGACACCCAGGCGGCGTTGATTGCACAGGCGGACGAGGGCCGGCGCGAAAGCGGGAATCCACCATGACCATGATGCGCACCGTCTGGGCTGGCCTCGTGGCCTCGGGCGTCGGACTCGGCGGCATGCCGGCTCTTGCTCAGACATCCGGCGGCGCTGGACTGCCTTCCGGCTTCACCGCGCCCGGCCTTCCCTTCGGCCCGACTTCGTCGGTCGCCACGGTCGCATCGCCGAGTCCGACCATGGCGCTTGCCAATCCCGGCGGCTTGAGTTTCGGCGGCGCCTCCCGTGCGTCGGGCCTCGGCACATCCACACCGTCCGGCGGCAACGCGGGAGGTTTGAGCTTCGGCGGCGCGGCCTCGACCGCCGTCGGTGGTTCCGGATTGCGTTCGACCGGCGGCGGGGCGGGAGCCCTCGGACGCCGCCCCCTCGACGACGTGGCCGCCAATCCCGGATCGGGCGGGGAAGGGGGTGCACCCGCGGGTGCCGGCATCACCGGTGGCGGAGGCTTCTCCCGCAGACCGACCGATGCTTATTTCGACCCGCTCTCCGGCTCCGGCCTGCGCTGACGGCATGGAGGAGAGCACCACGCCGGGATGTCCACAGTCCGCACCGGTCCCAGTAAGGTCTCGTTAACCAATTCGGTATGTTCTATCTTCGTTCTCATGCCGAGTCGGAGAAAGATGATGCCCAAGCCCCAGACTGCCGAGCGGAGCCGAGGCACGTTCACACCCGCAGCCGATCTCGGGCAGGAGCGAGTTGCCTCCTGCCCCGTGGAGGAGATTGCGCAGGCCTATCTCAGCAGCACGGACGGTGACGCGGGCATCGCGTTGCGCTGCGCGATCACCGACGCCTTGTCCGATCTGATGGAGGCCGCGCGGCAGGACCGTGAGAACAGCCGCCTCATCTCGCGCGGTTTTGTCCGCAACAGACGGCCACATGGGTAGCGATTTAAGGCGTGGCGGTAAGACGCACCGCTTGAAGCGGGGGCGGTGGGGCGCATCTTCGAAGGAACGTTGTCTGGGATGACCGATATGCGCCTGTCTTTCCTCACGATTCTCGCGGGCCTCGCCTGCGTCGCCGCGTCTCCGGCGGCGCGGGCCGACCTTCTCATCGCCATCGACAAGGATGCGCAGCGGATGAGCGTGGTGGTCGATGGTTCACCGCGCTACGATTGGCCGGTCTCGACCGGGGTCGCAGGCCACGATACGCCGAACGGCAGCCATCGCCCGTTCCGCATGGAGAAGACGCATTTCTCCCGCGAGTGGGACAACGCGCCGATGCCGCACGCGATCTTCTTCACGCAGGTCGGCCACGCGATCCACGGCACCACGCACACTCGCCGCCTTGGCCGCGCCGCCTCGCATGGCTGCGTCCGCCTCTCGCAACGCAATGCCGCGACGCTCTTCACGCTGGTGAAGCAGCAGAAGATGGCCAACACCCGCGTCGTCATCGAGGGCAGCGTCGGCGACGCCCCGGTCGCCGACGTTCAGCGCCCCGGCAGAGCGCGTTCGGCCGGCCGCGGCTATGACGGCGGCGAGGGTGTGGTCGCCGTGCGCTCCCGGGGCCGGACCTGGGAGGATGAGGCCTACGCGCCCGTGCGGCGCCGCTACCCGGATGTGTTCGACGAGGGATATGGTTCGGGCGTCGGGTACGGCGATCTGTATTGAGGGTCAGGGCATCTAAGCCGCCGACGGCCGGATGATCCCGCCACACGCCGTTGCGTGAGATCGACGATCTCGGCCTGTCGGTGTTGCCCCACCGACGTCTCGCGATGACGAGCGGATGAAGCGCGTCGTCATGGGTCGGTCAGGCCGGAAGGTGCCGGCCGTCGATCAGTTCGAGGCTGCGGCGCCTGTCACCCGCCACACCGCATTGCCGACATCGTCCGTCACGAGAAGCGCGTCGGCCTTGTCGATCGCCACGCCGACGGGCCGCCCCTGGGCTTTCTCGTCGGCGTTGAGGAAGCCGGTCAACACATCGACCGGGGCGCCGGCTGGCTGGCCATCCTTGAAGGGCACGTAGATCACCTTGTAGCCGCTCTTCGGCCGACGGTTCCAGGAACCGTGCTGAGCGACGAAGAGACCGCTCTTCCAGGCATCCGGCAGGCTCAACCCGGTCGCGAAAGCGATGCCCAGCGAGGCCGTGTGCGTGCCCACGGCGTAGTCGGGCGCGATCGCCTGCTTCACCTTCTCCGGCTGCGGCGGCTGCACCCGTTCGTCCAAGTGCTGACCCCAGTAGCTCCAGGGCCAGCCATAAAAGGCGCCCTCCTTCACGCGGGTGATGTAGTCCGGCACGAGATCGCTGCCGATCTCGTCGCGCTCGTTCACCGCGGTCCACAGGGCGCCGGTCACCGGCTCGAAGGCGAGACCGTTGGGGTTGCGCAGGCCGGTGGCGTATTCGCGCATCGCCTTGGTGGCGATCGTGTATTCCCAGATCGCGGCGCGGCCCTTCTCGATGTCGAGGCCGTTCTCGCCGACATTGCTGTTCGAGCCGACGGTGATGAAAAGCTTTTGTCCGTCCGGGCTCGCGACCACGTTCTTGGTCCAGTGGTGGTTGATGCCGGCGGGCAGGTCGACGACCTTTTCCGGGGTCACCGTGATCTCGGTCTGGCCCTCGGCGTAGGGGACGCGGACCAGCGCGTCGGCATTGGCCACGTAGAGATCGGAGCCGACCAGCGCCATGCCGAAGGGCGAGGTAAGCCCCTTGAGGAAGACGTGGCGCTCCTCGGCCACGCCGTCCCCGTCCCGGTCGCGCAGGAGCACGATGCGGTCCGGACTCGCGCCGCCGGCTCCGGCGAGGCTCTTCACCTTGTCGGCCACCCAATCGGTGACGCTGGTCGAGTGATCGCCGGATTTCGGCGCCTGGCTCTCGGCAACGAGCACATCGCCATTGGGCAGCACCACGGGCCAGCGCGGATGGTCGAGCCCGGTCGCGAAGGCGGCGACGCTCAGGCCCTCCGCGGCGTTCGGCTTGGCGCCCTCCGCCCAGCGCGCCACGCGGGCGATGTTGACGGTCGGCATCAGCGTCGGGTTCGGCGCCGGCAGGGCCGGACTTGACCCGCTGCTCGCCGCCACGTCGAGCGCAGCGGATTCCGGATAGACGACGAAACGCAGCAAGGCCGCCCCACCGAGCAGCACGACAGCGAGCGCGGCAAGGCCAACCTTGGCAGAGGTGCGCATCGAAAACTCCGCGAGGACCGATCAGGCGGCCGTGGCAGCCAGTGGCACGGCCGCCGCGTCGGCGCCCGGATGGCGGCGGCTCGCATAGTAGAGCCCGATCGCGTTCCAGAAGGCGTCGCGCTGTTCCTGGGTGAAGCGTTGGAGCGAGGCCTCAAGCGCGGTGCGTCCGGCCGCGGCCGCCTCTGCGCGCATCCGCTCTTCGAAAGCGGCGGGCGTTTCCGAACGTGTTTCCGTCATGGCCCGGCCCTTCGCTGACGCTGATCCAACGCCGTCAACGCCCAAGGTCGCGATTCCGTTCAATGCCGGTCGCGTGTGAGCGCGGAAGGGTGAGCGTGTGCCAAACGACACACCACCCCGGTTTCGATGCCCAGGCTTAACAGTTTCTTTGCACCTGTGGGCGGAATGGTCCAGCTTGGTTACCAACGTCGTCAGCCTTCAGGAGCCTGCATGCGAGCCGACCGGACCCTCCGTCTCCTCTGCCTTTCTGGGCTAGCGCTGACCGGTTCGGGTCTTGGGGGATGCGGTCTGCTTCCGCATCAGGCTGAGCTGACCACCGGCTCCATCGCGATGAACGCCAAGGTCGTGCAGCCGCCGACCCCTGCCGACAAGGAATGCCTCGCCCGGGCAATGTATTTCGAGTCGAACCGCAGCGACGAGGAAGGGCTGCTCGCCGTCGGCACGGTGGTGATGAACCGCCTCGACGCGCCGGCTTATCCCGGCCGGATCTGCGAAGTCGTCGGTCAGAAGCGGCAATTCGCCAACGGCGTGCTGACGAAGCCCGTCCGTGACCAGGACCGGCCGCGGCTGGAGCGGGTCGCCGACGCATTGCTCTCCGGCAAGCGCCACGACGGGGTGGGGCCGGCGCTGCACTTCCACACCGCGGGCTACAAGTTCCCCTACAACAACATGCACTACGTCGTCGCGGCCGGCGGCAACGTCTTCTACGAGAAGAGCGACCGCGAAGGTTACCTCCCGGCGGTCCAGCCCCGCGCCGTGGTGCAGACGGCCACCGGCCGCCTGATGCCGCTTCAGGTCGCCGCCGCGAATTCCGGCATGATCGGCCTTCCGCTCACCGGCCGCGTCCAGCCGACGCTGACCGCCGAGTACACCGCCCCGACGGCCCCCGAGCTGCGCATCCCCGGCCCGGCCCGCTACGCCTCGGCGCCTGCCCGCGACAAGCATTAGAACGGTTCATCGACGGGGTTACGGCCGGGGCGGGTTGTCGCCCCCGCCCTATGCGCAGGCACCGCAAGGCCTTAAGTCAGGGATGCGGCCGGGTTGCCCGGTCCGGCTCCCGTGAGGCTCACCCCGCATCGCCATGGCCGTTGTCCTCGATCTCCTGAACAAAGACACCCGGCCGAAGCTGGATGCGCCCGCGCGTCCGCGCCATCCCGAGAAGGCGCACCGGCCGGACACCGCCATCCAGCGCAAGCCGGACTGGATCCGGGTGAAGGCACCGGGTTCGAAGCTCTGGGCCGAGACCAAGGACATCGTCCGCGCCAACAACCTCGTCACGGTCTGCGAGGAAGCGGGCTGCCCCAATATCGGCGAGTGCTGGGAAAAGCGGCACGCCACCTTCATGATCATGGGTGACACCTGCACCCGCGCCTGCTCGTTCTGCAACGTGCGCACGGGTCTGCCGGCGGCGCTCGATGAGGCCGAGCCGGAGAAGGTCGCCGAGGCGGTGGCCAAGCTCGGATTGCACCACGTCGTCGTCACCTCGGTCGATCGCGACGACCTCAAGGATGGCGGCGCCGAGCATTTCTCGCGGACCATCGCCGCGATCCGCAGGGCGAGCCCCGGCACCACCGTCGAGATCCTGACACCCGACTTCCTGCGCAAGCCCGGCGCCCTCGAAGTCGTGGTCGCGGCCAAGCCCGACGTGTTCAACCACAATATGGAAACGGTGCCCGGCAAGTACGTGACCGTGCGGCCCGGTGCCCGCTACTTCCACTCGGTGCGCCTGCTGCAGCGCGTGAAAGAGCTCGATCCGACGATCTTCACCAAGTCCGGAATCATGGTCGGCCTCGGCGAGGAACGGAACGAGGTCGTGCAACTCATGGACGATCTGCGTTCGGCGGAGGTCGACTTCCTCACCATCGGCCAATATCTGCAACCGACCCGCAAGCACCATGAGGTCGTGCGCTTCGTGCCGCCGGACGAGTTCAAAGCCTACGAGACCACGGCCTATGCCAAGGGCTTCCTGCTGGTCTCGGCGACGCCGCTCACGCGCTCGTCGCATCACGCCGGCGAGGATTTCGCCCGGCTGAAGGCGGCTCGTCTGGCCAAGCTCGGAACCGCGCCGGTGGCTGCCAGCATCCGCGCCGTCAACGCCTGAGCCCGAATGCCATCCTTCCGCATCACGAGGAAAGTGCGTCACTCAGCGACGCAGATGTATGACCTCGTCGCCGATGTCGAGCGCTATCCCGAGTTCCTGCCGCTCTGCGAATCGCTGCGGGTGCTGCGCGACGCGGAGGGGCCGAACGGCACGACGGTGCGGGTCGCCGAGATGGGTGTTGGCTACAAGGCGATCCGCGAGCGCTTCACCACCCGCGTGAGCCTCGACCGCGAGAACCGCAAGATCGTCGCCGAATATATCGACGGTCCGTTCAGGCATCTGGAGAATCGCTGGTCCTTCCGCGATGCGGAGGGCGGCGGCTGCGAGGTCGATTTCTTCATCACCTACGAGTTCAAGAGCCGGACCCTGGGTCTTCTCATGGGCACGATGTTCGACCGCGCCTTCCGCAAGTTCACCGATGCGTTCGAGGGCCGCGCCACCGCGATCTACGGCGTGCCGGCTTAAGCGGCACCGGCAGCGTTCCCGCCGCGCCTTCGTGGCCGGACCGAGAACGATGCGTGACCGGGCGTCACACGAGGTGCCCCTGGCTCATCCGCCCTTCCGGGCCGCGAGCAGGATGCTGGTCTCGGAATTGGCGATCCCCTCGAACTGACGAATCGTGCGCAGCAGCGCGTCGAAATCGCCGAGCGTCGGCACCTCGATCTCGGCGACGATATCCCAGCGGCCATTGGTGGTGTGAAGCGCCCGAATCTCCGGCAGGCCGGACAGGCGGCGGATCACGCTCTCGGCATGGCGCCCATCCACCTCGATCAGCGTCACCGCCCGCACGCCTCCGGGCTCTACGTCCCGCACCGTGACGGTGAAGCCGGTGATGATTCCGGACGTCACCAGACGGTCGAGCCGAGCCCGCACCGTCGCCCGCGTGACGCCGAGCGCCGCGGCGAGCTTGGCCACCGGCATCCGCGCCTCGGTGCGCAGCAGGGCGATGAGCTGACGATCGGTCGCGTCGAGCATGGCCTTTCCACTTCGAGCAGCCGAGCTTAGCAGATCGGTCGATTGTCTGTCCCGATCTCGCATTTCACCGGCTGTCGATTGTTCGCTCGTCTCAGCCATGCTTGCGCCACGGAAGATTCGGGAGACGGACGTGACGCGTTATATTGGTAGTGGTGAAATGGCGGCTCTGCTACGCCGAGAGGGACCGGAGCCGATCCTGCGTCGCCTCATCGATGAATTGCGCGCCGATTTCCTGCGCTGGCCCGAGTTCGATCTCGCCCCGCGCCTCGCGAGCCACTCGGCCGGCGGGGTGATCGAGCTGATGCCGATCGCGGACGCGCAGCTCTACAGCTTCAAGTTCGTCAACGGTCATCCCGGCAATACCCGTCTCGGCAAGCAGACGGTCGTCGCCTTCGGCATGCTCGCCGACGTGGCGACCGGTTATCCGCTGCTGATCTGCGAGATGAGCCTGCTGACGGCCCTGCGCACGGCGGCGACCTCGGCACTCGCGGCCTCCCGTCTCGCACGGCCCGAGAGCCGCTCCATGGCGCTGATCGGCACCGGCGCGCAGGCCGAGTTCCAGGCCCTCGCTTTCAAGCTCGCACTCGGCATCAGCGAGATCCGGCTGTTCGACCTCGATCCGGCGGCGATGGCGAAGGCGCGGGCCAACCTCGAGGGCCATGGGTTGCGGCTCGTCTGCGCCCACTCCATCGCTGAGGCAGTGGCGGGCGCCGACATCGTGACCACGGCGACCGCCGATAAGACCCGCGCCACGATCCTCACCCCCGGCCTCGTCGAGCCGGGCCAGCATCTCAACGCCATCGGCGGCGATTGCCCCGGCAAGACCGAGTTGCACGTCGACATCGTGGCACGTGCCCGCACGATCGTGGAATACGAGCCGCAATCGCGCCTCGAGGGCGAGATCCAGCAGATGCCCGCGGACTATCCCGTCACCGAATTGTGGCGCGTGCTGCGCGGCGACGCGCCGGGCCGCGTCGGCCACGACGAGATCACCCTGTTCGACTCGGTCGGCTTCGCGCTGGAGGACTTTTCGGCCCTGCGCTGCCTAAGGGACATCGCCGGCCCCGGACCGGGCCTTGACCTCATCCCCGAGCCGAAGGACCCGAAGGATCTGTTCGGGTCGGTCTTTTCACCGGGCGTCGGGTTCGAGCAAGCGGCGTAACAGGCTCGTACAGAGGGTCGGTGGCGGATGCGCGTGGGCGAATTGAGAAGTGCAGGTGCCACGCCAACAAAGATCGACCCCATACGGCTTTGGATGGCGTGACGCCCCGAGCTTTCGCTAAGTAATCTGTCACAGTCCGAAAGCTTGCATAGGACTTGGACCAGAAAAAGGGTCAGCCCCACTCGCTCAAAAAGCCATACCTCAGGGCGGGCCATTTCAATGGGGGTGGATCAGATTGGAATTTGCAACCTCACCCAAAGCGTCCAGGTAGTGCTAGGCATCAATGCGCTGGGCCGGATTGCCGAACATGACTGCTTTGTCGGGCACATTCCGAATTACAACGCTCCCAAGACCGATTGTAGACCAGCTGCCGATCTTCTTGCCGGGGTGAACCATGCTCCCGGCTCCGAACAAAACGCCTTCTCCGACCGTGACATTGCCGTTGATGCTCACTGCACCGAGCAGCGAAGTGTAATCGCCAACGATGGCATCGTGGCCGACGCCGGAGGCAGAGTTGATCAATACATGCTCGCCGATCTCAGAATCGGTCGAGATGC
This sequence comes from Methylorubrum extorquens, assembly GCA_900234795.1. Lineage (NCBI taxonomy): Bacteria > Pseudomonadati > Pseudomonadota > Alphaproteobacteria > Hyphomicrobiales > Methylobacteriaceae > Methylorubrum > Methylorubrum extorquens. The sequence continues at coordinate 2,739,558 of LT962688.1, read as the reverse complement.
AGCAACGCGGGCAGATCACCGTTCCGGCACCGATCTTCGGAGCCAAGCCGGATGCGACGCTGTCATGAATGAACGTCTCTGCCTCCCATCCGCGCGCCTGCAGGGATAGCGCGATGCGCTTTTTTTCGATTGGGTCGGATAGGCCGATGACAAAACGGGGAGCAGGACCCCTCCAATCGTTGGGGTGACAGACCGGAACACCGTGACAGAGGCTTCCAGCGTCCTTCCACTCCGAGATGAAGGACGCCACCTGAAAGCGCCTGCGAGTATCGGGGCCACAATTCGCGATCCAGCCCAACAGTTCGCGCCCGAGGCCGCCGGCGCCGACGATGACGAAAGGTTTCATGCGGAGATATTTGCCGAACGACCGCCATCGACAACCATCTGATGACCGGTGATCCAGCGCGCTTGATCAGACATCAAGAAAATAACCGCATGCGTGATGTCGGAAGGCAGGCCGATGCCGAGCGGATAATCCTTCACCAAGCGCTCGGCTGTCACCGGATCAGCAAAAATGGTTTCGGTCATGGGCGTTCGGATGGAGCCCGGCAATACGGAGTTGACCCGCACCCCTGGCGCGAGTTCCACGGCCAACGCCTTCATCAGGCCGTCCAGCGCAGCCTTGCTGGCGCAATAGGTGGTGAACCCCCTGGCGCCGAACTGACTGGCGATGCTCGAGACGAACACGATGTTCGTCAACATCTTGCTGTTGACGTCCTTGCGCAGCAAAAGCCGCGTGATCTCCAATGCTGCGAGCACGTTCGTGTTCATCACGTCCTGGGCATGCGCGATGGTAATGCTGCGCAACGGCAGCACCTTCAGTTGCGCCGCGCAGTGCACGAAGCCGACGACAAGGGCGTCGTGCTGCCGCAGGAAGGCGGGCAGCGCTGAAGCGAGCGTCGTGACATCCGCAAGGTCGTGCGGCCAGCACCGGTGCCGGTCAGGCGCCTGGCACGCCAGCCGTGTCTGTTCGAGGCGCTCCGCATCACGGCCGTTGAGGATCAGTCTGTGCTCGCCGGACAGTGAAATCGCCATATCGCGGCCGATGCCGGACGATGCACCCGTGATCAGGACGTAGGTTGCAGGTGCGGGCGGCTCAGACATCAGGCTTTTTCCAAGAGTTCAGCGCGCCAAGTAACCACCGTCAACGACCAATGTCGAACCGGTAATCCAGCGACCGGTATCAGCGACAAGAAAGGCCACGGCATGAGCGACGTCTTCTGCTTCGCCAAAACCGAGCGGATGCAGATCCTCGACAGCCTTTCTTGTCGCTTCGTCCCACAATCTCTCGGTCTGTTCGAAGAGTGGGGTCCGCACGAAGCCGGGCGCGATACAGTTGACGCGGATACCGCGGGGCGCGAGTTCGAGCGACAGGGACCGGGCCATTCCGTCCAGGGCCGCCTTGCTCATCGAGTAGGCGACGGCCCCGGCCGAGCCGACCATCCCCATCACGCTCGAAATGAACACGATGGAGCCGTGATTGCCGGCATAGACCTTCTTGCTCGACAGGCATTTGCCAAGCATCAAGGCTGCCTCAGTGTTGACCGCGAAGATCCGCCGCCAGCCGTCGATCTGCAGCGTTCTTACCGGCATGATCTCCTGGATGCCGGCGCAATGCACGACACCGTGCAGCTTTCCGCCAGCGGCGACGCAACGGCTGACCAACTCCTCAATGCCTGCAATGTCGGACAGGTCTGCCACTTGCCGGGCCACCCCCTTGCCTGCACAGAGTTCCGCATCGAGGGAAGCGAGTCCCGCCTCATCCCGGTCCACCACCGACAGGCTGGCGCCAAGCGCGTGCAGCATCAGGGCCGTCCTGCGCCCGATGCCCGAACTCGCGCCGGTCACCAGGATGTGACGGCCGTCCAGCCGCAGCGGGTTGAGATCCGCCACCGTGTCACGACGCCTTTTTGGAGCGGATCAGGGTGTAGAGCTGATCGAGGGTCATCGCGGGGTTGAGCTCCTGCGGACCGATCCTGACACCGAATTTGCTGTCGGCCATTGCCATGACCGAGAGGCTCGCGAGCGAGTCCCAACTCTCGAAACGGCCCAGTTCGTCCGACATAGTGACATCTTCCTCGAGAATTTCGGACATCTCCGTCAGGAATTCGTCCATCTCATACGTCCTCTCGATATTCGATCATCTCGCAGAAACTGAGCGGTCCAAGCTCCATCAGCATGGCGCCCCAGGTCAGACCGACACCAAATCCGGCAAGGCAGACCTTCTTACGATCGTTCAGAAGCGCGTCAGCCAAATTGAAGGTCGCCGCGAGCGGAATCGTCACGCCACTCGAATTCCCGAAATTCTCGACGATGTTGCTCGGCATCTTTTGGTGCGGAACGGAAAGCTTGTCGGCGAGCTTCTGCAGCATGAAGCGGTTTGGCTGATGACAGAGGAAAACATCCACGTCTGCTACGGTCGTCCCGGTGCGCGCGAGGAGGCCACCGATCAATTCAGGGACTTCGGTCATCACGAAATTGAAGACTGCCGAACCGTCCATCTTGAGGTGATCGAGCGAACGCACGTTACCTTCGACGTCCTGCATCATCTCCGCGGTTTCGGAGTTGGAAGGACGACGGAACCCACCCGCCGGGATCATCAGCGCCTCGTGGCGCGCGCCGTCCATCTTCAGATCCGCCTCGATGACGCCTGCGTCGGCTCGGCGCTCCAGAACCGTGATCGACGCCGCGTCTCCGATCAGGGGAAAGCTGTTTCGATCGCGAGGAGACACCTTGCGGCTCATGACATCGACGTTCACCAGCACGACCTTCGCGACGGCCGGCTGCTCCAGCAGCATGAAGCCTTGCATCAAACCAATGATGAAGCCGGCACACCCCTGGTTGATGTCCATACAGACCATGTCGGTATGAAGACCCAGTCGGCCCTGCACGACATGCGATGTGGCCGGCATCAGGTAATCCGGCGACTGCGTGACGACGATCAAGGCACCGATGTCTTCGCGTGCGAGATGGCCGCGGGTCAGCACGTGCTCGATGCCGGCTATCGCCAAGTCAGACGCGCAGACGGGACCGGCGACGATGCGGTGACGATCGTAGCCCATGACCTCCTTGAGCTTGAGCGACCGTGCGCGTGAAAAGTTGAAGTTTTCCATTTCGTCGACGAACTTACGCTCGTTCGCCGGCACCACGGTCAGAAGGCCCGAGATCGCCTTGTCCCGGTAGGATAGTCTCACGGCACTACCCCGCTTCGTGTCAGAAGCGCCTCGATGGCAGCGACATTGTGGAAGTTCTCCGGCACGATATGCATGCCATCGATCGAGATGCCATAGGTTTTGTCCAGCTCCGACACGAGCGTCACCAGATCGAACGAGTCGAGCAGGCCATCCTCGAAGAAATCTTGCGATCGTTCAAAATCAACCTCGGGGCGGATCTGCGCGAGAATATCGAGCACTCTGCTCATCGATGTGGTCCCTCGCGTCGAATCATGATGCGATCGAGCAGCCCGTCGGGCACGAAGCCGTAATGCCGGTATATGGCGATGGATTGCACGTTGTCGCCGATCACCCAAAGCACGACGCGCTGCACCTGCGCCTGCGCGCATCGCGCGAGAAAACTTCTCATCAGGCGGTGTCCCATGCCCTGGCCACGCGCGGTATCATCCACGTGCCATAGGCGCAAATGCGCCATCCGTCCTTTGATCTCGTACAGGAGCATGCCGACGATCACACCGTCTCGACGGACGATGAGGAGACGTCCGTCACGTGCCTCTTGCTGTAGTGCGACCACCTCCGGCACCGGCTCCGCGAAGCGATCCAGCAGCCGCTCAAGCAAGGCCACGACTTCGGCCGCCTCTTCGGCTGCAGCAATTGTCGCGTCATCCTCGCGTGCTGACTCCAGTCTTCCGACATGGATCATTCGCTGTAAGAAGGTATGAACCGCAAAGCCGCTGGCGGCATAGGTGGCGCACACCTCATCGAGCTGTTCTCCCTGTCCGACAATGTCGGCCGTGTAGGTCCCTGCGTGCAACGCACCGAGCGCGTCAGCGAGCGCGGTTAGATCTCTCGCTACATGATGGATGTGGTGAAAGCTGCGGTCAGCGCGCAGTAGAAGCACAGCTTGGCCAGTGCTCAGTGCGTATAATCGGCCGTCGGCACACCAGCCTTCGATTTGCTCACGTGTGGCGTACAGGTTTGTGGTGTAGGTCTTCGTGTCCCGTGGCACCGCACCAATCAGGCGCCGCCAAGCGTCCCAATCGCGCAGAAGTTCCATTCAACCGTCTTCCGCAAGCGAAAGTACCAAGCCATTGCGATCGATTTTTCCGTTCGCGTTCATTGGCAGCCCTTCCATCGAGTGATACGCCGTCGGCAGCATATACTTTGGAAAAATCTCCGACAGCGCCCGACGTATCGTTGCTTGCGACACATCCTTGCCGGATGGCTGATAGAACAACGTAATCGCCTTTTTCGAGTTATCATATACGACGCAGGCGTTAGCGATACCGGGAATTCTCAAGACTTGGTGTTCGATTTCCGGAAGCTCGATACGATATCCCATGTGCTTGATCTGATAATCCTTGCGTCCGACCAGGTAGATCAAGCCATCGACACGTCGCACGGCAAGGTCACCCGTGCGATAGATCAATTCGGGATAACAGGTGTTGAGAGGGTTTTGTACGAACGCGCGGCTCGTCTTTTCTGGGTCATTCCAATACCCGCTGCTGAGCGAACTGCCGCGCACGCAAAGTTCACCCTGCTCGCCGGCCGCACAACGTTGATCAACTTCATTGAGGATAATGATATCGGTGTTACGGCAAGGCTTGCCGATCGGCAATGGCTGGTCATCTGCAATCTCACCCTCTACGACATAAAAAGTACAATCGACATGGATTTCGATGGGACCGTACAAATTGACAAACGCGACGTCTGTGAGGGCTTGGCGCCACTGATTGAGATGTCGAGTTGGAAACACCTCGCCAGCAAAGAAAATCGTTCGCAGATCTGGGAGCGGAATTTTCTCTAATAGACCAAGATTCGCAATGTTGACCATGATCGATGGAACCCAAAACAGGAAATTGACACCCTCCCTTGCAACAAATTCCATGAGCTTGGCCGGAAATATTGCCAGTTTATCAGGAATAATGACGATCGTCGCCCCTTTTGCCAAGCAGAGAAAAAGTTCGAGTATATATATATCGAAATAGAATGGCGAAAGACTCCCGATGCTGGTGCTCTCGTCGAAATCGAACTCCTCGAACACCCAGTTCATGAAGTCGATCACGCCACGATGATGGAGTACAACGCCTTTTGGAGTACCGGTTGAGCCGGAAGTGTTAATGATGCAGATGGGGTCCGTGTCAATTAATTGATCGAAATTGCGTGATCTCGCATCTTCGTTCTCGTCGTATGCCTGCCCAAAAATGTCATCGATAATGATAATTTGATTGCGTGTTACTTCCGTCGTTGTGCCGAGAATGTCGGCGGCTCGCTCTTTTGATGTGATGATAAGTTTCGGCTTGATATTATCTAGAATATTTTTTAGACGAAGCGGTGGAATTTTTGTGTCGATATTTGCATATATGGATCCAGAGTACATCACAGCAATATTTGCCAGTACAATATTTGCGGATTTTGGAAGATAGACAGCGACGGGCTCATTCAGAGACTTTGCTTTTTGGAAAATGTGGGCAGCCAGGCGTCTCGATTGCTGGTCGAGCTCCGCGAACGAAATTCGCATGTCTCCGTCAATAACAGCAATTTTATCTGGACAATTTGTCAAGGCGCCCGTCAGGAAGAATTCAAGAGCATTTGCTTGCATAAACTTTCCCCGGCCCCCCTGAATTCGCAAAGCGACAATATTGGATCGATTTTCTTTCGAGACCCGCGTCATTCTAGGATGTAGTAAAGCGCTCAAGACAAAGCGCTTCCCGCTGCGCAGGGTGGTTGCCGCCTGTGGTTGAAGCCACTTACTCGTGACGTGCAGAATCTCGTCCTACAAGGCTGCATGCCGTGCCGCGCGTATATCGCCTCCTGCGAGCGCGGCAGTCCTGAGACGAGCCGGCCCGTGCATCGATGCGTTTCCGGGCGCCGGACGAAGCCGGTCTGATCGGACCGGAAGCCTCGCCGTAAGGTATCCAACCCGGAGCGGACTCAAACGGGAACGGGGCGCCCCGGATCGGTAGCCGGACCGATCCATCGATGATCCTCTCCTCCTGGCAACGGTCGCAATTCGGTAGGGACTTGTTTGAAGATTCTACGCGGAGTGATGCGTCTCGATCCAGCACTTCCACATGGAGCGGAAGGCTTCCCCCATCTCTTGCGCGAAACGGGCATGATCCATCAACGGACTGTCGAACACTTGCTCACGCAAGCCTGAGCGGAGGGCGCGGAGGCGTTCCGGGTCGCGCGCAAGTGCTACGGTGCGAGCCACATAATCCTCCGGCGTCTCGGCTGCGAGTTCCTCAAGCCCGACCGTTGCCAGCAGCGATGAACCGACACGCGCCACCGCGTGGCTGCCTCGCAGGGCAATAAAGGGCACGCCCATGGCGAGCGTGTCGCAACTCGTCGTTCCACCATTATAGGGGAAGGAGTCGAGTGCGATGTCGAACTGGTGATAGAGCTGAAAGTAGCCGGTTGTGGTGCGGGGATGCAGACGCACTCGATCTATCGGGAGCCCAGCCTTCGATAAGCGGTTCTCGACCTGTGCTCGGATCTCCGGCGTCTCGACGTCGCCCACAACCATGAACAGTTGGGCATCCGGTAGCAGCCTCAGGATCTCGGCCCAAGCTTGCAATGCTTCATCGCCGATTTTCTCGAAGCGATTCATCACGCCAAAGGTGATGAAGCCATTGTCCTCGAAGGGCGCGCGCTCACGCGCCGGAGGAACTCCCTCCGGCGGTTCGTAAGTCGCTGAGACACCCGGCAGCCACCACAGCATCTCCGTATGCAGACTTTCCGTCTGACCAGGGACATCGAGACCATGGTCGGTCAGGCGGTAATCCATGGCGCGCAGACCCGTCGTCGCCGGATGGCCGAGATAGGAGACCTGCACTGGTGCGGGCTTCCGCGCGAAGACGAGCAGGCGGTGACCGGCACTGTGGCCCGAGAGATCGACAAGGATGTCGATCGCGTCCGCCTCAATCAGGTCGGCGGCCTCGTCGTCGTTGAGGCCGGTGATGTTGTGCCAACCATCGAACAGAGTCCGCAGGCGGGCAGAAACCGCGTCTTCCGCTGCCTGGGTCATGTAGGCGCGCGTCGCGAACTGCGTCCGATCCAGGTGGCGCAGGAATGGCTCGATGAAGCGGGCGACGGCGTGGGTGCAGAGGTCGCCCGAAACGAATCCGATGCGCAGGCGGCGGTCGGAATCACGATCGTTGGCGAAGGGGCGCCGGCGCAGCAGCGGATCGGCGAAGCGTGCGCCGAAGCTGCGCGCGTCGGCCGCGTAGTCGGTATGCGGAACGCCCTCGGCATAGAGCTTGGTGAACAGCCGGTTGGAATGGGCGGTGATATGCGTGGGATCGGTCGCGAGCGCCCTGTCGAAACTCGCGAGCGCCTCGGGCAGGTGGCCGAGACTCTTCAGGCTGCAACCGAGATTGTTGTGCGCGTTGGAGAGGCCGGGATCGAGCGCAACGGCACGCCGCGCATGGGTCACGGCCGCGCTGTGATGGCTGACGCGCTGATAGACACCGGACAGGTTCGAATGCGCGATCGCGAGGTTGGGGTTGAGGGCGACCGCCCGCTCCAGAGCCGAGACGGCGCCGGTGTAGTCGCCCATCGCGATCAGGACGGCACCGAGGCTGCTGAAATAGCCCGCGTTGTCGGGCTCGCGATAGATCGCGATGCTGAACAGGTCGAACGCCTGCTGGTTTCGGCCCTTCCCCGCGGCGATGGCGCCCGCGAGATGGGTCGCGTTGGCATGGGTTTCGTCCAGGCCGATGACGAGGTCGGCCAGGGTCTCCGCGGCGGCGAGGTCGCCCGCGCTGTAGCGCTCCTGTCCCCGCGCGAAGGCATGGTCGGCGAAATCCTTGAGGATCGCGCGCGATGCGTCGTCGGCGATGTCCCGACTGCGGAATTGCACCATCAGGGCACGCGCCTCGTCGAGCCGGTTCAGCACGAGGAGCGTCACAGCCAGAGCGAGCCAATAGCGCGGCTGCTCGGGCTCAGCCCTCAGGGCGGCGACGAAATGCGGGACCGCCGGTCCGGGTCCGTCGGCTTTGCTGGTGAGGAGGCCGAGTTCGTGGTGCGCGCCCGCGTGATGCGGCGCTGCGTCCAGCGCGCGCTGAAGGTTGCGGCGGGCTTTGTCATAACGTCCGGCGGTGCGGTGGGCGATGGCCTTGGCGAGGGTACGCTCAACCGAGTCCGCGGCGTGAGCGTGCTCGATCGTCCGCGATTTGCGATGTTCGCGCATGCCCGACGCTCCTTGAGAAGGCAGGAGGGTAGAGACTTTATGCTCAACAAATTGTTAACATCGGCTCTCGTCCACGCTGTCGCGAGACCGACCCAGGCCCTGGGCCTCCGCCCCTCATGTTCGCGCTCCGGCGACGAAAGCGCGGCGCGGATTCGGTAAGCGAGACTCAACCGGGCTTGCTTCCAGGCGGCAGGAGCCGCCCCGCCCGCGCTTCGAGCATGCGCACCAGGGCCGGCTCCATGAAGGCGTAGTCATCGCGCACATCGAGGCAGACGATCCGGGCATGCCGGAGAGCCGACCCGAAGCGGCGCATCAACTTGCGCCGATGCGCGCGCTCCATCACCACGATGATCTCGGCCCAGGCGAGGTGATCGGCCTCCACGGGCTCGTCCGCGTCGTCCGAGACACCTGCCGAGGCCGTCTCCAGGCCGGGCCATCGCGAAAACACCTGCTCGGCGGTCGGGCTGCGGGTGCGCGCCCGGCCGCAGACGAACAGGATCCTCACGCGTTCTCCGCCAGTTCCGATTGCCGCTCGAACAGGGCGCGGTAGGCCCCGTTCGGGCGTCGCATCAGCGCGGCATGCGCCCCGTCCTCGACGACGCGGCCCCGGTCGAACACGAGGATGCGGTCGAGGGCGCGCACCGTCGAGAGACGGTGCGCGATGACGAGCGCGGTGCGCCCGCGCATCAGCCGCTCCATCGCCTCCTGCACCAGCGCCTCCGATTCCGAATCGAGGCTAGACGTCGCCTCGTCCAGGATCAGGATCGGCGCATCCGCGAGGAAGGCGCGGGCCAGCGCCACCCGCTGCCGCTCGCCGCCGGAGAGCTTGACGCCGCGCTCGCCCACCAGCGTGGCGTAGCCCTTCGGCAGCCGCGCGATGAAGTCGTGCGCGTTGGCGAGCCGCGCCGCCCGCTCGATCTCTTCGGGCGAGGCGCCGGGCCGGGCATAGGCGATGTTCTCGGCGAGCGAGCGGTGGAACAGCACCGGCTCCTGCGGGACGATGGCGACCTGCGCCCGCAGGCTCGCCTGCGTCGCGCCCGCCACGTCCTGCCCGTCGATGAGCACGTGCCCGCCGCTCACGTCGTAGAGCCGCTGGATCAGCTTGACGAAGGTCGTCTTGCCCGATCCGGAACGCCCGACGAGGCCGACGCGCTGGCCGGCGGGAATCGTGACCGACAGCCCGTCATAGAGCGGCGTGCCGTGGGTGCCGTAGTGGAAGCGCACCGCGTCGAAGCGGATCGCGCCGCCACTCACAGCGAGCGGCACCGCGCCCGGACGGTCGGCGACGCCCACGGGCTCGGCTTCCAGGGCGACCAGTTCCTCCATCTCGTTGACCGAGCGTTGCAGGTGGTTGATGTGCCCGCCGATGTCGCGGAGATAGCCGTGCACCACGAAGTAGGTGGTGAGCACGTAAGCGACTTCGCCGGGGGTCGCCTGACCCTGCCACCACAGCCACAGGGCCGTGGCGACGATGGCGCTGCGGAAGGCCAGCAGCAGCCCGAGCTGAAGGGTGCCGCTCCACGTTACGATCATCCAGGTGCGTCGGGTGCGCCGCCGCCACTTCGACAAGACGCGCGCGAGCCGCTCGTCCTCCCGTGCCTCGGCGCCGAACGCCTTCACCACCGCGTTGTTGCCGATCGTGTCGCTGAGCGCGCCGCCGAGCCGCGTGTCGAGGGCATTCGAGAGCGTCGCCGCAGGCGCGATCACCCGCGTCGCCAGGAACACGGCGGTGCCGACATAGGCGAGCGTGCCGAGCCCGATCACCGCGCCCATCGCCGGCCAGTGCAGGCCGAGCACCACGGTCGTGCCCAAGAGCACGACGACGGAAGGCAGAATCGAGAGCAGCAGAACGTCGTTGAGCCCGTCGAGAGCCCACATCCCGCGCGAGATCTTGCGCACGGTCGAGCCGGAGAAGGTGTTGGCGTGCCACTCGGTCGAGAAGCGCTGGACGCGGGCGAAGCTCTGGCTCGCGATGTCGGACATCGTGCCGAGCGTCAGCGGCACCACGAGGCTCCAAGCGACATGGCGCAACAGCACCGTCGCGAGGCTCAGCGCGGTCATGATGGCGAAAGCCGGCAGTGCGGCCTTCAGGGCGGCTTGGCGCTCGGCACCGGCGAGGGCATCGACGAGGCGCCCGGCATAGAGCGGCAGCATCACGTCGGCCAAAGTAGCGACCGTGATCGCGGCCACGAGGGCGGAGACGAGGCCGAGGCGCCGACGCCAGCCACGGACAACGAAGGCAAGGACGCGGCGGACAACGTCCGCGCGCCTGGGAGAAGACAGGGACATGGCAGTGCCCGACGACGAAGCGTCGGCTCCGAAAGACGCGGGCGCCGCGGATTGGATCGCGCGGTCCGGCGAGGTCAGATCGGGGAGGGTGCGTGAGCCGCGGGGGCCGTCAGGCCGAGCGGCGGGGGAATGCGCCTAAGCGATTCCGGCAGGCGCCACAGCGATTCCTGCACGACGGAAGACGATGCCGACAACCATGCTGCGTCTCCCTGTTCGAACGCGACCGGCTCGATCGATACCGAACGGGGGTCCGATTCGCAACGTCTGATACAGGTCCGCCCAAGCGTATGACTCGGCGGAGAGCGGCACCAGCGAAGTCCGTGAAGGCGCGTTCCACGGGTCCGTTATGCCGACAACTTCGTGATTTGCGACTCCACCTGTCTTGCGGCATCGTCTGCCCGGAATGGCACAGCAGATCCCGTCGGTGCCAAAGTCGATACGAAGACAGCGCGCAGCTAGCAGGCTAACAGCAGCGCCAAAGGCGCTTCGTCATCACCGAGGGAACCACTCGAGATGACGATTTGGAGTAACGATGACGCTATACGCAGGCCCCCCGTCGAACCCGACTTGGCAGGCCCTGACTTGGCAGCCGCTGCAACCGCGTGAGAGACGTTGGGCGCAAATGGGACAGCGTCCGGCCATCGCGTGGATGACGGGTCTGTCCGGTGCCGGCAAATCGACCATTGCTGATGCGGTCGATCGCGCGCTGACGGAAGCGGGCCGGAGCACCATGGTGCTTGATGGCGACAACCTGCGTCAAGGCCTTAACCGTGATCTCGGCTTCACCGCGGCCGACCGGATTGAGAACATCCGCCGGGCCGCCGAGGCCGCCCGCCTCATGGCAGAGGCCGGGCTCGTCGTGATCGTCTCCCTGATCTCGCCGTTTCGCGCGGAGCGTGCCGACGCCCGGGCGATCGTGGGCGACATCCCCTTCCTAGAAGTGTTCATCGACACGCCGCTCTCGGTCTGTGAGGCCCGCGACCCCAAGGGCCTCTACGATCAAGCGCGAGCAGGCAAGATTCCCAACTTCACCGGGATCTCGGCCCCCTACGAGGCACCGACTGAACCGGACCTCGCGCTCCAGACCCGTGGCCACGCTGTCGCAGACTCCGCCCAGCCGCTCATCGCCGCGCTGTTCCGCCTGAGCGCCCATGCGCCGGGCAGGCCGGCCTAGGCCGCTCGCTGCTGTGGCCCCCCAAGATGAGTGGCATCGAGTTTGCTGAGGCGAGCGTGACGGTTGGTTCCGTCGCATCCCCTGGTCGCGCGTAACGGCCGGGCTAATTGAAACGCTTCCAGACAGGATGCGAGCCCCGGGAGCCGTCTCCGCATGACGTTTCGTCTGACGCTGACCGTCAACGGTGAACCGCGCGCAATCGAACTCGACGATCCGCGCGTCACCCTCCTCGATCTCCTTCGTGAACGGCTCGGCCTCACCGGCTCGAAGAAGGGCTGCGACCGGGGCCAATGCGGCGCCTGCACCGTTCTGCTGAACGGGCGGCGGATCAATTCCTGCCTTGCGCTCGCCGTGAGCCTGGACGGGGCCGAGGTTCTGACCATCGAAGGCTTGGCGGTGGGCGAGCAGCTTCACCCGGTCCAGGCCGCCTTCATCGAGCATGACGGCTTCCAGTGCGGCTTCTGCACGCCGGGGCAGATCATGAGCGCCGTCGGGCTGATCCGCGAGGGCCATGCGGGCGACGATCCCGAGCGGGTGCGCGAAGGGATGAGCGGCAATCTCTGCCGTTGTGGCGCCTATATCGGCATCACCGAGGCCGTGCTCGACGCCCAGGCCCGCAGTGCCGGCGTCGGTCAAGGAGAGGCTGCGTGAACCGCTTCGACTATGTCCGCCCCGGCAGCATCGCCGAAGCCGTCGCCGCAGCTGCCGAACCGGGCGCGGCCTATCTCGCGGCCGGCACCAACCTGCTCGACCTGATGAAGGGCGGCATCACCCGCCCCGGCCGCCTCGTGGATGTCACACATCTGCCCGGCCTCGACCGGATCGAGCACTTGCCGGATGGGGGCGTACGCATCGGCGCGCTCGTGCGCAACAGCGACCTCGCCTACGATCCGCACGTCTCGAAAGCGCACCCCGCCGTAGCCGAAGCCCTCCTGTCGGGCGCCTCGGCGCAACTGCGCAACGCGGCGACCGTGGCTGGCAACATACTGCAGCGGACCCGCTGCCCCTACTTCTACGACCCGGCCAGCGCCTGCAACAAACGCGATCCCGGCGCCGGCTGCGAGGCACGCGGCGGCGAGACGCGGCTTCACGCCGTGCTCGGCTGGAGCGAGCACTGCATCGCCACCCACCCCTCCGACTTCTGCGTCCCGTTGGTGTCACTCGACGCCACCGTCGAGATCGAGGGCAGAGCCGGCGCCCGCGAGGTGCCGCTCGACGCACTCTACCGCCAGCCGGACGACCGGCCGGACCGGGAGACGGTGCTGGAACCCGGCGACCTCATCGTCGCCCTGCGCCTGCCGGCGGACGCCGCAAGTTTTGCCGTGCATTCCCGCTACCTCAAGGTCCGCGACCGTACCTCCTACGCCTTCGCCGTGGTTTCGGCCGCGGCCTCGCTTCGGCTTGAGGGCGGGCGGATCGGCGAGGCGCGGATCGCGCTGGGCGGCGTCGCGCTCAAGCCGTGGCGCGCCCGCGCCGCCGAGGCGGTGCTGGCCGGCGCGGAACTGAGCAAGTGGCGTTTTCGTGAGGCGGCGGATGCGGCCCTGGCCGAGGCTCTGCCGTCCGGCGACAACGCCTACAAGATCGAGCTGGCCCGCCGCCTGATCGTACGGGCGCTGACCCTTGCCGCGGCCGGCACCCCGGAGCGCATGCCGGCGCTTCCGGCATCCGCCTTCTCGGGAGACGCGCTCCATGCCTGACATCGCCTACGAGCAGGCCCGGCACGGGTCGAGCATCGGCCAGCCGCTCACCCGCCGCGACGGCCTCCTGAAGGTCACCGGGCAGGCGACCTACGCCGCCGACAACCGGCCGCAGGGCTTGCTCCACGCGGTGGTGGCGGTGAGTCGCATCGCCCGCGGCCGTGTCGCCGGTCTCGACGTCGCGGCGGCCAAGGCCCATCCCGGCGTGGTCGAGGTGATGACGGGCGCCAACGCGCCGCGGCTCGCCCAGGACCCGGACGCGAAGGACAACCCCTTCATGTTCCGGCTCGATCTGCTGCAGAACGACCGCGTCCGCTACGCGCACCAGCCGATCGCCGTGGTGATCGCCGAGACGCTGGAGGCCGCGACCGAGGGGGCCGAGCTGCTGGCCCCGCGCTACGAGGTGGAGTCGCCACGCGTCGGGCTCGATGCCGGGGATCCGCAGGAGCCCGAGGGCGTCGGTGCCGGAGACAAGGCGATCGTGTCGCGCGGCGATGTCGAGGCCGGGCTGGGACAGGCCGAGCGCCGGATCGAGGCGACCTACGAGACACCGGCGCAGTATCACAACGCGCTCGAACCCCACGCCATCGTGGCGCAGTGGGACGGTGACCGGCTCACCGTCGACACGCCGAGCCAGGGGCTCGCCATGGCCAAGATGCGGCTCGCCGGCCTGTTCGGGCTCAATCCGAAGAACATCCTCGTCCGCTCTCCCTTTCTCGGCGGCGGCTTCGGCTCGAAGGGCTTTCTCTCCGGGCCGCAGATACTCGGCGTGATGGCAGCCAAACTCGTCGGACGGCCGGTGAAGCTCGTGCTGCGTCGGGAGCAGATGTTCGGCCCCGTCGGCCACCGCGCCGAGACGCGGCAGACGCTGCGGCTCGGCACCGATGCGTCGGGCGCGCTTACCGCCCTCGACCACCACACGCTGACGGCGACGAGCCGGTTCGACGACTTCTACGAGCCGGCCAGCGCCATCTCTCGCTACCTCTACGCCGCGCCCGCGGTCTCGACGCGCCATTCCGGCGTGCGGGTCGATACCGGCACGCCGCTCTTCATGCGCGCGCCCGGCGAGGCTTCGGGCAGCGTCGCCCTGGAGGGCGCGATCGATGAGATGGCCGAGGCCTGCGGCCTCGACCCGCTCGAATTTCGCCTGAGGAACTATGCCGAGGATGAGCCGATCTCCGGCAGGCCGTTTTCCTCGAAGGCCCTGCGCGAATGCTATGCGCAAGGTGCCGCCCGCTTCGGCTGGGACAAGCGCGCCCCGGCCCCCCGATCGATGCGCGATTCCGCCGGGCGCCTCATCGGCTACGGCATGGGCACGGCCCTGTTCCCGGCCCTGATGATGCAGGCGGAGGCGCGGGCCGAGATTCGCGCCGACGGCACCGGCATAGTCGCGCTCGGCGCCCACGACATGGGGCAGGGCGCCTGGACCGCGCTGGCGCAGATCGCCGCCGACGGTCTCGGGATCGACCTTTCGCAGCTCGATTTCCAGAGCGGCACGTCGGACCTGCCGAATGCCGGCATTGCCGGCGGCTCGGCCCACACCGCCACCGCCGGCACGGCGATCCATTCCGCCGCTGCCGCGGTGCTGGCGCAGCTTGCCGACCTCGCGACCAACGACGAGCGCTCGGCCCTCTATGGCGCCGGCAATGCCGGCGTCTACGCTCGCGGCGGCCGGCTGGTGCGACGGGACGACGAGGGACGCAGCGAGTCGTTCACCGAAATTCTGAACCGGGCCGGCCGCGCCTCGATCTCGGCGCAAGGGCAGGGCGCCCCCGATCCGGCGGCGCGCGAGGCCTACGCGATGCACGCCCACGGCGCGGTCTTCGCCGAAGTCAGCGTCGATCCCGATCTCGGCCAGATCCGCGTCAGCCGCCTCGTCGGCGCGTTCGCCGCCGGCCGAATCGTCAACCCGCGCCTCGTCACGAGCCAGTATTACGGCGGCATGATCTGGGGCGTGTCCTTCGCGCTCCACGAAAACGCCGTGGTCGATCCCCGCTCGGGCCGGGTGATGAACGCCAATCTGGGCGAGTACCACGTACCCGTGAACGCCGATGTGCCGTCGATCGAGGCGATCCTCGTGGACGAGCTCGACCCGCACGTGAACCCGCTCGGCATCAAGGGCGTCGGCGAGATCGGCATCACCGGCACGGCGGGTGCCATCGCCAACGCGGTCTATCACGCGACGGGAATCAGGGTACGCAAGACGCCGATCACGCTGGACCGGTTGTTGGGGTAATCGGCGCTTCTATTACACCGCCCTCATCCTGAGGTGCCGCGAAGCGGCCTCGAAGGATCCTCCAGATACCGCGCGATCCCTGGAGGATCCTTCGAGGCTCCGCTTCGCGGCGCACCTCAGGATGAGGGTCAGGATGGGAGAAGTGGGGTCAGATGGTTTCGCCTGATGGTGAGCCGGAGCGATGCAAATCGACCGACTCCAGAAGCGTCAGCGCCTCCGCCACCGACAACCGCCGGATCTCAGCCCGGCCCGGATCGCGGAAGCGGCGCTCGGCGTGGCGGGTGGGGCTGTCCTTCACGGCGAGCCCGAAATGCACGAGGCCGACCGGCTTAGCGTCGCTGCCGCCGCCCGGCCCGGCAATGCCGGTGACGGAGACCGCCACGTCCGCGTGTGACGCTGCGAGCGCACCGTCCGCCATGGCGCGGGCCACCGGCTCGCTCACTGCGCCATGCGCCGCGATGAGGTCCATCGGCACGCCGATCGACTCGGCCTTCGCCTCGTTGGAATAGGTGACGAAGCCGCGCTCCACCACCGCCGAGGAACCGGGCACCGCCGTGAGCAGCCCGGCCACGAGACCGCCGGTGCAGGACTCGGCGGTCGCGATGCGTTGGCCCGCCGCCGCATAGGCCCGCACCAGCGCCTCGGCGCGGGCCAGCAACGCCGCGTCTTCGATCACGAACGGCGCTCGTTGGTCTCCGCCTCGGTCTCCAGCTCCGCGCAGACCTCCGGCAGCCGCACCGTCGCGGCGGCTTGGGCGGCGAGGCCCTCGGCGCGGCCGACGAAGCCGAGCTTCTCCGTCGTGGTCGCCTTGATCGACACCGAGGAGAGCGGCACGCCCGCGATCTCGGCGATGCGCGCGCGGATCGCCTCGCGGTGCTGACCGATGCGCGGAGCTTCCGCCAGCACCGTGATGTCGAGATGGTCGATCTTGCCGCCGCGCGCCCGCACCAATTCGCAGGCATGGGCCAGGAACTGATCGGAGGCCGCGCCGCGCCACTTCTCGTCCGAGGGCGGGAAGTGCGTGCCGATATCGCCGTCGGCGATGGCGCCGAGCAGCGCGTCGGTGAGGGCGTGCAACGCCACGTCGCCGTCGGAATGGGCGAGCACGCCGCGGTCGGCGGGGATCTTCACGCCGCCGAGCCAGACATGGTCGCCCTCCGTGAAGGCGTGGACGTCGAAGCCGGTGCCGAGGCGGGTCACGTAAGTGGTCATGGTGTCATCCGATATCGCGGGCGCAGGTTCAGAGAAAGCCCGTCCGGAGAATGCCCGGTCGGCCTCGATCAGGTCCGCGGCCTGGGTGATTTTGCGGTTGCGTGCGTCGCCCTCGAACACGACGACCGGCAGCCCGGCCCATTCGGCGAGCGCCCCGTCATCGGTGAAGCCGTCGCGGCCCTCGGCCACCGCCCGGCGATGCGCGTCGAGAAGTAGGCCGAAACGGAAGCTCTGCGGCGTCTGCACTGCGCGGAGATTTTCACGCGCCGGGGTCTCGTGGACGCGGCCGATACCCGGCGCGATCTCTTCCACGAGCTTGATCGTGTCGGAGACCGCAATGCCCGGCACCGATGCGCCGTGCTCGGAGCCGGCCGCGACCGCGCGGGCGATCAGCGCCTCGTCCACGAACGGCCGCGCCGCGTCGTGGACGAGCACGAGATCGAGCGCGCCTAAGCGGGCGAGCCCTTCGAGCCCGGCCGCCACCGATTGCTGGCGCGTCGCCCCGCCCGGCACCGGCTCGGCGAGCTTTTCACGATGGGCAGGCTCGAGATCGGCGAGGCATTCGCGGTAGAAGTCCTGCGCATCCGGTGCGATCACCGGCTGGATGCGGGTGATGCGGGGCGATTGCGCCAGCGCCGCAAGCGTCCGCGTCAGGACGGCCCGGCCGCCGACGCGGCGATATTGCTTGGGTAAGTCGCCGCCGACACGCAGGCCCTTGCCGGCCGCCACCACGACCGCCGCCACCGATTTATTCCCCGGCTCCTGCCCGGGCGGCCGCGCGGCTTGGTCGGACATGCTGGGCCTCGAATGGAAATCATCTGGGGATGGATGGGGATCGCCGCGTCCTTATGCGGCAAGATGCGCGAAGGCAAACGCCGCAGGCGCTTGCGTCTGCCAGCCGTTTGGCTACTTATTGGGCACAATGACACGTGACCATTATTTGAGCGCGCTACGCGGGGCGGACGATCGGGGGGCGGATAGCCCGCCGGTCCTGCTGGCACCGCTATCGGGCGTCACCGATCTCCATATGCGGCGTCTCGCCCAGCGGCTCGGTGCCAGTGCCGTGGTCTCCGAGATGGTCGCGGCGGCCGAGCTGGCGAAGGGTGACGCCGAATCGCAGGTCCGGGCCGAGGGTGCGGGGGTGGACCCGCATGTGGTGCAGCTCGCCGGCTGCACGCCCGAACCGATGGCCGAGGCGGCCCGCATCGCCGTGGCGAACGGCGCGGACGCCATCGACATCAACATGGGCTGCCCGGCCAAGACCGTGACCGGCGGCGAATCCGGTTCGGCGCTGATGCGCGACCTCGATCACGCCGCGCGGCTCCTTGCGGCGGTGCGCGGCGCCGTGGACGTGCCCGTCACCGTGAAGATGCGGCTCGGCTGGGATCACGCCAGCCTCAACGCCGCCGAACTGGCACGGCGCGCCGAAGCCCTCGGGCTCGACGGCGTGACGGTTCACGGCCGAACCCGGCAGCAATTCTACAAGGGCCGGGCCGATTGGTCGGCGATCCGTCCCGTGGTCGAGGCGGTGCGCATCCCCGTCATCGCCAACGGCGACATCACCGGCCTGGAGGAGGCCCGCGCCTGCCTCAGCCAATCCGGTGCGGCGGGCGTGATGGTCGGGCGCGCGGCGGTCGGGCGTCCCTGGCTCGTCGGCGAGATCGCCGCCGGGCTCGCCGGTCATGTGGCTTCGCCGCTCTCGGCCGAGCAGCGGGCGGCAGTCGCGGCCGAGCATTACCAGGGGCTGATCGCGCTCTACGGCGCGGCGATGGGCGTGCGCCACGCCCGCAAGCATCTCGCGGCCTATGCCGACGCGGCCGGCGGACTGACCCCGGACGACCGGCGCCGCCTCGTCACCACACATGATCCGGCGGAGGCGCTCCGCCTCCTGCAACGCGCGTTCCTCGAACCGGCCGGGACGGCGACCACGCCCCTCGGCGAGGCAGCCTGATGCCCTTTTCCGACGAGCCCGCCCCCGAATCCCTGCCGCCGGCCGAGGCGGTGCTGAACTCGCTGCCGCTGCCGGTCCTCACCATCGGGCCGGACGAGCGGATCCTGCGGGTCAACCACGCCGCCGAGCTGTTCTTCGACGCCTCGGCCCGGCTGATGCTGCGCGGGCGGCTGCGCGACATCATCCCGTTCTCCTCGCCGATCATCGCGCTGGTGACCGAGGTGCGCCGCCGCCGCTCCTCCGTGTCGGAATACCGGGTCGAGCTGGTCCAGCCCCGCTCGGGGACCGAGCGCAGCGTCGATGTCTTCGCCACGCCGCTGCGCGACGAGGACGATTCGGTAGTGCTGATGCTTCAGGAGCGCACCATCGCCGACAAGATGAACCGGCAGCTCACCCATCGCGGTGCCGCGCGCTCGATGGTGGCGCTCGGCGCGATGCTCGCGCACGAGATCAAGAACCCGCTCGCCGGCATCCGCGGCGCGGCGCAGCTCCTCGAACAGGAGAGCGACGAGGAGGACCGGCTTCTGACCCGCCTGATCTGCGACGAGTCGGACCGGATCGTGCGCATCGTCGAGCGGATGGAGCTGTTCGGCGACGAGCGGCCGGTGGAGCGCGGCCCCGTCAACGTCCACGGCGTGCTCGATCAGGTGAAGCGCTCGGCCCAGTCGGGCTTTGCCCGTCACATCCGCTTCGTCGAGAACTACGATCCCTCGCTGCCGCCCGTCCTCGGCAACAGGGACCAGTTGATCCAGGTGATCCTGAACCTCGTGAAGAACGCGGCCGAGGCGATCGGCACGGACACGGTCGAGGGCGAGATCACCCTCTCCACGGCCTTCCGCACCGGCCTGCGCCTCCAGATTCCCGGCTCGCGCGAGCGTGTCAGCCTGCCGATCGAAGTGGCGGTGCGCGACAACGGGCCGGGCATCCCGCCCGACATGCTGTCGGACCTGTTCGACCCCTTCGTCACCACCAAGGTGCAGGGCTCCGGCCTCGGACTTGCATTGGTGGCCAAGATCGTCGGCGACCATGGGGGCATCGTCGAATGCGATCCCGTACCCCGCCGCACCGCCTTCCGGATCCTCCTTCCCATGTCGAGCGCCCGCGACGGGCGTGAATCGGCCGCGGAGCGCTGAGTCGAGAGCCATGCCCAACGGCCACATTATTGTCGCGGACGACGACGCCGCGATCCGCACCGTGCTCAACCAGGCCCTGTCCCGGGCCGGCTACGAGGTTCGCACCACCTCGAACTGCTCGACGCTCTGGCGCTGGGTCGCCCAGGGCGAGGGCGACCTCGTCATCACCGACGTGATGATGCCGGACGAGAACGTGTTCGACCTGCTGCCGCGCATCAAGCGCGTTCGGCCGGAACTGCCGATCATCGTGATGAGCGCGCAGAACACCTTCATGACCGCGATCCGCGCCTCCGAGCGCGGCGCCTACGAGTACCTGCCCAAGCCCTTCGACCTGAAGGAGCTGATCGCGATCGTCGGTCGGGCGCTGTCACGCCCCCGCGGGACGCCCGCCCCCGGCGCCGGGCCGGAGAACGAGGACATCCCGCTGGTCGGCCGCTCGCCGGCCATGCAGGAAATCTACCGGGCGCTGGCCCGGCTGATGCCGACCGATTTGACCGTGATGATCACGGGCGAGTCCGGCACCGGCAAGGAGTTGGTCGCCCGCGCGCTGCACGATTACGGCCGCCGCCGCACCGGGCCGTTCGTGCCCGTGAATATGGCCGCGATTCCCCGCGACCTGATCGAATCGGAGCTGTTCGGCCACGAGAAGGGCGCCTTCACCGGCGCGCTCTCGCGCTCGGCCGGCCGGTTCGAGCAGGCGGAGGGCGGCACGCTGTTCCTCGACGAGATCGGCGACATGCCGATGGAGGCCCAGACCCGGCTGCTGCGCGTGCTTCAGCAGGGCGAGTACACCACCGTCGGCGGGCGCGTGCCGATCAAGACCAACGTCCGCATCATCGCCGCGACCAACAAGGATCTGCGCGTCTCGATCCAGCAGGGCATCTTCCGCGAGGACCTGTTCTTCCGCCTTAACGTCGTGCCGCTACGCCTGCCGGCGCTGCGCGAGCGCTCGGAAGACGTGCCGGACCTGATCCGCCACTTCTTCGTCCTGGTGGAGCGCGAGGGCCTGACTCGAAAGACCCTCGACGCCGACGCGATGGAGCGGCTGAAGCGCTATCGTTGGCCCGGCAACGTGCGCGAGCTGGAAAACCTCGTTCGCCGTCTGGCCGCGCTCTATCCGCAGGAGACCATCACCGGCCCGGTCATCGAGGCGGAACTCGACACCCTGCCGCTCGCCCAGCCCGCGGCCAACGGAAACGGCGCGGCCCGCAAGAACGCGAACGGGGCCTCCGACAGCGAGACGCTCTCCGGCGCGGTCGAGCGGCACCTCGCCGACTATTTTTCGGGCTATCGCGATACGCTTCCCCCGCCCGGCCTCTATCACCGCATCCTGCGCGAGATCGAAGGCCCGCTGATCGGCGCGGCGCTGGCGGCCACCCGCGGCAACCAGATCCGTGCGGCCGAGCTGCTGGGCGTCAACCGCAACACCCTGCGCAAGAAGGTGCGGGATCTCGATCTGCAGGTGTTTCGGACGTCGCGGTGACACGCTCCATCCGGGGACGTCGCTTGGATCGCTTCGCCTGACGCTCGCGATCCAGCGGCGCCACGCGGAACCGGACTGTCGCGTTTCTCCTCTGTTCTCCACGGCCGCGCTTCGCTAAAGGCGCGCCATGCTGCGCCTTCGCGAGTACCAGCGCGCCGCCCTCGACGCGCTCGATTGTCATTGGGACCAGGGCGGCGGGCCCGGCCTCGTCGTGCTGCCCACCGGCGCCGGCAAGGCGCTCGTCATCGCCGCGCTGATCCGCGAATGGCTGGATCGGGC
This sequence comes from Methylorubrum extorquens, assembly GCA_900234795.1. Classification (NCBI taxonomy): domain Bacteria; kingdom Pseudomonadati; phylum Pseudomonadota; class Alphaproteobacteria; order Hyphomicrobiales; family Methylobacteriaceae; genus Methylorubrum; species Methylorubrum extorquens. Next base: position 2,717,740 of record LT962688.1, on the reverse strand, counting down.
GCCGGGGGCGCGGATCTGCGTCCTCACCCATGTCCGCGAACTCGTGGTGCAGAACCACGGCGAGTTACTCGCCTACTGGCCCGAGGCGCCCGCCGGCATCTTTTCCGCCGGCGTCGGCCGGCGGGAAGTTCACGCGCAGGTCACCTTCTGCTCGATCCAATCCGTGCGTGACCGGGCCGAGTTGTTCGGCGCCATCGACCTCATCGTGATCGACGAGGCCCATCTCGTGCCGCGCGCCAGCGAGACTGGCTACGGCCGCTTCCTCGCGGCGGCGCGGGCCGGCAACCCGGATCTCAAGGTCGCGGGCTTCACCGCCACGCCCTACCGGCTCGATACCGGCCGGCTCGACGAGGGTGAGGGCCGAGTGTTCGAGCGGATCGTCTACGAATCGCTCGTCGGCGACCTGATCCATCAGGGCTTTCTGGCGCCGCTGGTCTGCAAGGCGACCGCGCTCGCCCTCGACGTGTCGGGGGTGCCGAAGCGCGGCGGCGACTACATCCCCTCGGCGCTGGAGGCGGCGGTCAACCGCGAATGGATCACCCGCGCGGCGGTCGAGGAGATGGTGGGGTACGGCCGCGAGCGGCGGGCGTGGCTCGCCTTCTGCGCCGGGCTCGCGCACGCGGCCTCCGTGCGCGATGCGATCCGGGCGGAAGGGATCTCCTGCGAGACCGTCACGGCCGAGACCGGCAAGCGAGAGCGAGACCGGATGGTGCGCGACTTCCGCGCCGGAAAGATCCGCTGCCTCGTCTCGGTCGGCGTGCTCTCCACCGGCTTCAACGTGCCGGAGGTCGATCTCATCGCCCTGCTGCGCCCGACCCAATCGGCCGGGCTCTACGTGCAGCAGGTCGGCCGGGCCCTGCGCCGGGCGCCGGGCAAATCGGATGCGATCGTGCTCGATTATGCCGGACTGGTGCGGATGCACGGCCCCGTGGACGCGGTGACCGCCCGCAGCGTCGCGCTCGGGCCGGCGGCGTTGGGAATGGCGCGGGCCAAACCCTGCCCCGGCTGCGGCGCGCTGATCGCCCTCAACGCCAGCACCTGCGAAGCCTGCTGGGTCGAGCCCGAACCGGAGGACGAGGAGGCCCCCCACGCCGCGAGCGCGGAGGACGCCATGCCGATCCTGTCCGAATCGATCTGCCCCTGGCGCGAGGTGACCGGCTGGCGCCTCGACCGCGGTCCCGGCGGCTCCGGCCCGGACCGGCTCGAAGTCGCCCTGCGTTGGCGGGGCGGCGGCTGCCGGGTCGAGGTCTGTCTCGAGCATTCCGGCCATGCCCGCGAGAAGGCGGTGCAATGGTGGCGCGCGTTCGGCGGCGCCGATCCAGTGCCGATGTCGGTCGCCGCAGCCCTGGAACGAGCCGACGAGTTGGAACGGCCGGAGACCCTGCGGGTCGAGGCCGCCGGCCGGCTCTCGGAGAGCGTGACGGTGCGTTTTTCCGACGGGCGGCGGTTCCGCGACCTGCGCCGCTGGGGCACCCTGGCCGCCTGATCGGATCCTCATCCGGGCTGATTCGTATTAATTTCGCCACACTGATGTGGCCCCGCATCAGTGATGCCGCTTCTGTCGCGACGTTCTGAAAACGTGCCGTCCGATGCCCCGTCCCCCGAGGACGGCGCCGAAGCGGTCGCGCGCCGGTTCGACTCACCCCCGCGCGGGCCGGGCTGGATCGGGGCGGCGGTGGTGCTCACGGCGCTGATTTCCGCCTCGGTCACCTTCCTCATCCTCGCCGGCATCATCCAGATCACGCGGACGCCGACGACCGGCGTAGCCTTGCTCTCGGTCAACGCCGCGCTCGTTCTCGCGCTGGTCGTCGTGATTGCCTGGGAGGCGCGGGTCTTCCTGCATGCCCGGCGCACCCACGCCTCGGTGGCGCGGCTGCACACCCGCATCGTCGGCCTGTTCAGCCTGATCGCGATCCTGCCGACGATCCTGCTCGCCATCGTCGCCTCGGTGACGATCGATGTCGGCCTGTCGCTCGGCTTCACCGACCGCGTCCGTGATGTGGTGCTGAAATCGGTGCAGGTCGCGGACGCCTATCAGGAGAATCACTGCCAGTCGCTCGCTCGCGAAATCCGCATCTTCGCCGACGACCTGACGCGGGCGCGGCCGAATTTCGATGTGAACCGTGAGTGGTTCGAGGGCTTCATGACCACGCGCGCCCAGGCGCTCGGCCTGCCGATCGTCAAGATCATGCGCGGGCCGAACGAGGTGGTGGCGCGCGCCAATATCGACGTGCTCAAGCAGACGCGGCTGCCCTCGGCCGCCGCTTTCGAGGATGCGGCGAAGTCGAGCGACCCGATCTGCCTGCTGCCGAACGAGGGGCGAGTCTTCGCCGCCCTGATGCGGATGCCGGCCTACGACAACGCCGTGCTGCTGGTGCAGCGCGAGGTGAGCCAGCTCGCCATCGACTTTCCCGGCGTCGCCCGCGCCGCGGCGGCCGAGTACCTGACCTTCGACGAGCTGCGCCGCTACGTGCAGATCGCCTTCGCCTCGGTCTTCATCCTGATCGCCCTGATCACGCTGCTCTCGGCGGTCTGGTTCGGGCTGAACTTCGCCAACCGTTTCGTCGCCCCGATCCGCCGGCTCATCAACGCCGCCGACGAGGTTGCCGCGGGCAATTTCTACGCCCGCGTGCCGGCGCGGAAATCCGACGGCGATCTCGCCCATCTCGGCGAGAGCTTCAACACGATGACGCAGGAGCTGCGCCGCCAGCACGATGGCTTGCGCGCGGCCAACGACCTGATCGACCGCCGCCGCCGCTTCACCGAGGCCGTGCTGTCAGGCGTCTCACCCGGCGTGCTCGGCGTCGATGCCGACGGCGTTATCACCATCGCCAATCCGGGCGCGGAGCGGACGCTGGGCCTCACAGCTAAGGAGCTCGTCGGGCAGCCTTTGACGAATGTCGTGCCGGAGATCGCCGCACTGTTTCCGGAAGCCGAGGGACGCCACCGCGCCCTGCAGCAGCAGATCCAGCTCGTACGCGGCGGCCGCGAGCGCACGATTGCCGTCCGCGTCACCAGCGAGCAGGCGCAGGGCGAAGCGCGCGGCTACGTCGTCACGCTCGACGACATCACCGATCTCGTCACGGCGCAACGCACCTCGGCCTGGGCCGACGTCGCCCGCCGCATCGCCCACGAGATCAAGAACCCGCTGACCCCGATCCAGCTCTCGGCCGAGCGCATCCGGCGCAAGTACGGAAAAGTGATCACGACCGACAAGGACGTGTTCGAGCAGTGTACCGCCACGATCGTGCGGCAGGTGGACGAGATCAAGCGGATGGTGGACGAGTTCTCCTCCTTCGCCCGGATGCCGAAGCCCGCGATTACGCAGCAGGATCTTGCTGAGATCGCGCGCCAGAACCTGTTCATGTTGCGCATGGCGCATCCCGACCTCGATTTCCCCTTCGAAACGGTCGGTGCCGACGAGAAGGGGCGCGTCGTCGCCGCCTTCGACGTGCGACTGTTCTCCCAGGCGCTCACCAACATCCTCAAGAACGCCGTCGAGGCGGTTCAGGCGGTGCCGGAGGACGTGCTGACGGCCGATGGCGGCAAGGGTCGGGTCGCCCTGACGCTGGTGGTCGAAGAGGTCTTCGTGGTGATCGAAGTCACCGATAACGGAAAAGGCTTTCCGGCAGAGGGGCGCCAGCGCTTGCTCGAACCCTATATGACGACCCGCGAGGGCGGGACCGGCCTCGGACTCGCGATCGTTTCCAAGGTGCTCGAAGAGCATGGCGGGGGGATCGAGCTGAACGACAACCCGGAGGGGCGCGGCGGACAGGTCCGCATGCGGCTGCCGCGGGAAGTCGGACGGCCGGACGAACGGAATTCCGGTACCGGTGCGGGACAGGAGCGGGATCGCTCCGCGGCACCGGGCGCGCGTGACAGGACAACGATGGATAAGAATACGGAGGACGCCATGGAAGCGCGACGCGTCGCGGAGGTGCAGCCATGAGCGCCGACATCCTGATCGTCGACGACGAGGCCGACATCCGCGATCTGGTCGCGGGCATCCTGGACGACGAGGGGCATCGCACCCGAACCGCGGCCGGGTCCGACGAGGCGCTGGCGGCGATCGAATCGCGCCGGCCCCACCTCGTCTTCCTCGACATCTGGCTCCAGGGCTCGCGCCTCGACGGATTGCAGGTGCTCGACCTCATCAAGGCGGGCCACCCGGACCTGCCTGTGGTGATGATCTCGGGCCACGGCAACATCGAGACCGCGGTAGCGGCGATCAAATCCGGCGCCTACGACTTCATCGAGAAGCCGTTCAAGGCCGACCGCCTGATCCTCGTCGCCGAGCGGGCGCTCGAAGCCTCGCGCCTCAAGCGCGAGGTGCGCGACCTCAAGGTCCGCTCGGGCCAGGCCAGCCGCATCGTCGGCGGCTCGGTCGCGGTCAACCAGCTCCGCCAGACCATCGAGCGCGTGGCGCCGACCAACGCCCGCGTGATGATCTCGGGGGCACCGGGCGCCGGCAAGGAACTCTCGGCGCGCACCCTGCACGCCGCCTCCTCGCGGGCAAGCGGGCCCTTTGTCGTCATCAACGCGGCGACGATCACGCCGGAAACGATGGAAGCCGAGCTGTTCGGCGTCGAGGGCGGCGAGGGCCGCGTGCGGCGCGTCGGCGCCCTGGAGGAGGCGCATGGCGGCTCGCTCTACATCGACGAAGTCGCTGACATGCCGAAGGAAACGCAGAGCCGGATTCTGCGCGTCCTCGTCGATCAGAACTTCCAGCGCGTCGGCGGAACGGCCCGCGTCCATGTCGATGTGCGCATCATCTCCTCCTCGTCCCGCGACCTGACGGAGGAGATCGCCGCCGGACGCTTCCGCGAGGACCTGTTCCACCGCCTCTCGGTGGTGCCGATCCGCATTCCCTCACTGGCCGAGCGGCGTGAGGACGTGCCGGAGCTCATCACCTTCTTCATGGAGCAGATCTCGGCCGCCACCGGCCTGCCGCGGCGACGCATCGCCGAGGACGCGATGGCGGTGCTCCAGTCGCACGACTGGCCCGGCAACGTCCGCCAGCTGCGCAACAACGTCGAGCGGCTGATGATCCTGACCCAGAGCGATCCGGATCAGGACGTCACCTCCGAGATGCTGCCGACCGAGATCGGCGCACTGGTGCCGACGACGCCGACTGGTGCGGGCGGCGAGAAGCTGATGAGCCTGGCCCTGCGCGAGGCCCGCGAGATCTTCGAGCGGGAATATCTCATCGCGCAGATCGCACGCTTCTCCGGCAACATCTCCCGCACGGCCGAATTCATCGGCATGGAGCGTTCGGCCCTCCACCGGAAGCTGAAGTCGCTCGGCATCGGCCCGTAAGACGTCCCCTCGCGAACCGCCCGCTCGCCGATCGCCTGCCCCCGGGCACGGCGGCGCGGCGGGCGTGTTGTGACAGACGTTCAAACGGCCGCCGCCGGTTCGGCGGGCGAATGAGCGGCGGGAGCAGTTGCAAGGGGTGGATATTGACGCTTTGCGCTGCGGGGGGCCTCTTGCATCGCGGCAAGCTTCGCCCTGTAATAGAAATGGCCCGGCAAAGCGGTCCCAACACGTGAGAGCGCCGCCCCCGCGCTTCAGCCACGGGATCGTGCTGATCCGTGGCGCGGGTCTCGAAACTAAGGATAAAAAGAAATGGCGGGCGAGCGCGCTCAGAACCTCCAGGACACGTTCCTGAATCATGTCCGCAAGAACAAGATCCCGCTGACGATCTTCCTCGTCAATGGCGTCAAGCTTCAAGGTGTCGTGACGTGGTTCGACAACTTCTGCGTTCTTCTTCGCAGGGACGGGCACTCGCAGCTCGTGTACAAGCACGCAATCTCGACGATCATGCCGGGTCATCCGGTGCAACTGTTCGAGCCGGACGAAACGGCGCCTGAAAAGGCCTGAGCGCGCGAAGCGGGCCGGTTCCCGTCATTTGCGGAAGCCAGCGGATGTAAAATGGCGTCATCGTTCCGACATAAGGGAACGATGACACGGAGACGCCATGACTGAAATCCTTCCGCCCGGCGAAGCACGCCTGCAGGCGAAGGCCGCCCCCGAGGGCGAGATTGCCGCCGCGACCCGCACGCTGGTTCTCGGCCCCTATCTCACACGCGCCGCTCAGCGGCTCGCCCCCGGACAGACGGAGACCGTGCGCTCCGACGAGGCGCGGCTCGACGAAGCGGTCGGATTGGCGGCCGCCATCGAACTCGACGTCACCCGGGCGATCTCGGTGCACATCCAGCGCCCACGTCCCTCGACCTATCTGGGCAAGGGCCGGGTCGAGGAGATCGCCGGGCTCATCAAGGCCGAGGAGATCGGCCTCGTGGTGATGGATTGCGCGCTCTCGCCGGTGCAGCAGCGCAACCTCGAAAAGGCTTGGGGCGCCAAGGTCATCGACCGCACCGGCCTGATCCTCGAGATCTTCGGCCGGCGCGCCTCGACCCGCGAGGGCACGCTCCAGGTCGAGCACGCCCATCTCGCCTATCAGAAATCCCGCCTCGTGCGGTCGTGGACCCACTTGGAGCGGCAGCGCGGCGGCTTCGGCTTCCTCGGCGGCCCCGGTGAGACCCAGATCGAGGCCGATCGGCGGATGATCCAGGAGCGGATGACCCGGATCGAGCGCGACCTCGAAGCCGTGACCCGCACCCGCGGCCTCCACCGCAAGAGCCGCGCGCGGGTGCCGTATCCGATCGTGGCGCTCGTCGGCTACACCAATGCCGGCAAGTCGACCCTGTTCAACGCTCTGACCAAGGCCGAGGTGCGGGCGCAGGACATGCTGTTCGCCACCCTCGACCCGACTGCGCGGGCGACGAAGCTGCCGCATGGCGAGACGGTGATTCTCTCCGACACGGTGGGCTTCATCTCCGACCTGCCGACCTCCCTGATCGCCGCCTTCCGCGCCACGCTGGAAGACGTGATCGAGGCGGACATCCTGCTCCACGTGCGCGACGTCTCGCATGGCGACACCCAGGCCCAGGCCGAGGATGTCGAGGGCGTGCTGCGCGAACTCGGAATCGAGGCGGATGCGGAGCGCATCATCGAGGTGTGGAACAAGGCCGACCTTCTCGATGAGGGCGAGCGCACCCGTCTGCTCAATCTCAGCGCCGCGCATCGCGGGGCCGGGCCGGCACCGATTCTCGTCTCGGCGCTGACGGGGGAAGGTCTTCCGGAACTCACCGAGCGGATCGAGGGGCAGGTGGCGCGGGCGCGCTCGACCTTCGCCGTGACGCTTCCGCCCGAGGACGGCGCTGCGCTCAACTGGCTCTACGAGAACGCCGAGGTTCTCGACCGCCAATCCGAGACCGGCGGCGCGATCGCGCTGACGATCCGCATCGCCCCGGAGAAGGAGCCCCGCTTCCTCAACCGGTTCGAGGCGGCCCAGCGCGTCGGCGGTCCGCAGAGTTCGCCGGCCGCGTAGGGCCTTCGCCCCCTTGCGGGTAGCAGCGCTGCGAAGAGAAGACCCCAGCCAACAGAAAAGGCCGGTACCGCGATGAGCGGCACCGGCCTTTTCTCGTTCCGGAGCTTCGACTCGAAAGCCGGTTGCCGGCGTTCGGGTCGAAGCCTTTGCGCTTGCCGTCAGTCCTTCGGCGCGGCGTGGGCGACCATCGCGAGGTTGTGGTGCAGGCCACTCGCGCCGCCGCCGACGACCTCGACTCGCGAACCGGTCTTGGCCCGCCGCGTCGCCCATTCCCGCATCATCTCCAGGCAGGTGTGATCGACGTGGCGTAGATCCTGTGCTGCGAGACGGATCGGCGAGCCTTCCGGCGTCCGCTCCAGCGCCGCATTGAGGTGCGGCAGTTGAAGGAAGGTCGCCGAACCCGAGAGCCGCAGTTCCGGCACGCCCTGAACCGCTCCGCCCTGCACGGTCTGCGCCGCGCCGCCCTCGATCTTGAGCGGACCACGCAGGTAATGCGGGATCACCTGGAGCAGGCTGAGCGCGAGGCCCGTGAGAACGCCGGTCAACAGGTCGGTCGCGACAACCATCACCATGGTCGCCAACCAGATCGCGGCGGTGGGCAGGCCGTAACGCTCGTGCAGGTGGAAAGCGTGGGCGGGGCTCACGAGGCGCCAGCCCGTCACCACGAGGATGCCGGCGAGGGAGGCGGTCGGCACGACCTTCAGCACCATCGGCAGAACCAGCAGGAAGGCGAGGATCCAGCTCCCGTGCAGGATGGTGGAGGCGCGCGTCGCCGCACCCGCCTGGACGTTGGCCGAGGACCGGACGATCACGCCGGTCATCGGCAGGCCGCCCGCGAGGCCGCAGAGGATGTTGCCGATGCCCTGGGCCCCGAGTTCGCGGTTGTACTGCGTGCGCGGGCCGTCATGCATCCGGTCCACCGCCGCTGCCGAGAGCAGGCTTTCCGCGCTGGCGATCACCGCGAGGGTGACCGCCATCAGGATCATCGCCGGCTCGGCCAAGCGGCTCCAGTCGCCCATTCCCGGCATGGTCACGGCGGAGAAGATGTTCTCCGGCACCTCGACGCGCTTGACGTCCATGCTGCCGACGACCGCCACGACGGTGCCGGCCAGCACGCCCATCAGCGCACCGGGAATCAGCTTGAGCTTGGCCGGACGAATCTTCTCCCAGCCGATCATCGCAACGATGGTGGCAAGGCCGACGATCACGGCGCCGGGGCGGTTGCCGTCCGGACCGGAGACGAAGTTGAAGAACGCGGCGGGGATGGCGACGAGGTTGTCGAGGCCGCTGGCCTTGGGCAGGGCGTCGGTCAACACGTGGATCTGTGCCAGCACGATCAGGATGCCGATGCCGGCGAGCATGCCGTGCACGACCGCCGGCGAGATCGCCCTGAACCAGCCGCCGACCCGGAGCGCCCCGGCGAGAAGCTGGATGGCGCCCGCCGCAACGAGGACCGGCCCGAGCGCGTCGATGCCGTGCTCACGCACGAATTCGAAGACGATGACGGCAAGGCCCGCGGCCGGGCCGCTGACCTGAAGCGGCGAGCCGGCGAGGAAGCCGACGACGATACCGCCGATGATGCCGGTGATGAGGCCGCGCTCAGCGGGCACACCGGAGGCCATGGCGATGCCCATGCAGAGGGGCATCGCCACGAGGAAGACGACGAAAGAGGCCGGAAGATCCCGGCCGATGGTCGATGGCATCAGCCGGGCGAGGGAGGCGCGCATAGCAAAAATCTACTCCGCTGCGATAGCGTGGGGGATGGGTTCGGGCCCGGTTTGGGGGCTGGCATGGGGACCAGCATGGGGGCCGGCGAATTCCGGTGTGGCGATCCGCGACGCCGAAGCCTGGGCGACGGGGACGCCCGTGGCTTCGGCGATGGGGATGAAGCGGCTGCGCTCGCCGCAATAGGCGAGCACCTGGCCGCTCTCGATTTCGAAGAACCAGCCGTGCAGGCGCAGCTTGCCGCGAGCCAGAGCCGTCGCCACGCTCGGGTGGGTGCGCAGATGGTTGAGTTGCACCACGACGTTCTCGAGGGCGACGGCGCGGTGGCGCTTCTTCGGGTCCATGCCCTCGGGATAGGCCTCGCAGACGATCTGTTTCGCGGCATGGCTGTGGCGCAGCCACGCCGCGACGTTGGGCATATTGCCCAGCGCCTCGGGATTCATGAGCCCCTTCATGGCACCGCAATCGGAATGACCGCAGATCACGATGTCCAGCACGCCGAGGGCGACGACCGCGTACTCGATCGCGGAGGACACGCCGCCGTTCTGCTGCGAGAAGGGCGGGACGATGTTGCCGGCATTCCGGCATGCGAACAGGTCGCCCGGACCGGACTGCATGATGTGCTCGGGCGAGACGCGGGATTCGGCGCAGGCGATCATGAGCGCCTTGGGCTGCTGACCGTCGCGCACCAGCCGCTGATACATCTGCTGCTGGCCCGGAAAGACCGTTCCCCGGAAGTTCGACAGGCCTTGGATGATGCCGTCCACGTCAAACCCCGCTGTCACCACGCGTGAGCCGACACGCCGGGACGCATGAGATGCTGCCTGGATGACACGCGCATCACGCCTGTCGATCCGCGAAGTCTGATCGCGCGAGACGCGGTGATGCCGGCGCCTCCGGCAGGCACAAGGCTGCCTGCGCTGTCGCAAAGGCTGCGACGACGTGTGAGCCGGTACGGTGTCGTCCGGGAGATCCGGGCGGCCCGAATCGGGGCGGCCGAATATCGGGTGGCGAGGACGTGGCCGGCAGCGCGGATCGAGCGCCGCCGGCGGACAAGCCTTGGTTAGCGCGCGCGGCGCGGCGCGGTGCCGGCGGACCAATGCGTCTGCACGGCGCCGAGACGGGCGGCGGGGCGAATGTCGCCACCCTTGGCGCCGGCGTTCTCGCTCAGCATCGGCGCGCCGAGGATCTGACCCGAGCCCGCACGCTGCGAGTGGAGCGAACGGGGGTCGTGGTAGGGATCGTCCACGTAGCTGCTCATGAACCCGCCGCCAGCCTGCTGACGGCTGCCGTTTCCACCGTCCTGCGCCTGCGCCGTGAGCGGCAAAGCAACGGCCGCAGCCGCCAGGAGACCGAGTGTCACAATCCGCTTCATATTGAACATCCTCTCGTAATCCCTGAGTGGCGAACTTTTTTTCGTCTTCTTCAGGTGTCGCAATAAGACAGTAATTCCGTGAATTATATTTGGAAAGTGCGTTTTATCACGACGATATACTTTTGATTTAATCCTGGCAGATCGTTTGCTTGGTGCGCAACGGCACCTTCCTCCGATAAACTAGATGTGATTGAGGGATGAAAATTGATTGCGATTGGTGAGGATTAAACTGGACTGCACTTCGGTGAACGACCCTGATCGTTCATCGACGAGAAGAGCGGCAGCCGATCATCAAGGTCAGCGAGCCGGTGAGACGGCGTAGTGCCTGGACGAGGGCCGCGACCTCCATCGCGAACGGATCAAGCAGCCATTGAAATGCCGGATTCGAACGGCGGACTTAGAGCAACCTGCCTTCCACTGGAGCAGGGCGGTGAGCAGCAAAGAGCAGACGTGCCGGCGAGGACCATTTCCAAAGGGCGGAGGAGAATATCAGCACTCGCACTTGATCGATCGTCTGTCGATCGAAGTGTCTTGAAGCAAGAGAGGCACTTGCAAATCGGACAAATAATCGTCAATTTTTATTAAGAGCGATTCCCGAGTCTTCATACTGGTGCCGCTTCTCGAAGCACTGCTCCCGCTCCAACGATCGTTGCGCCACAATAACTCAGTGCTTTCGGTGGTCCCCACATTAGGGTCCCACACGAATGCTCGGCCTCGAAGCATCCCGCACGGTCGATGCCGTGGCATCGGTCGAGCGGGGAGGCGCTGCGCCGTGCTTCGAAGCCGAGCGGTTCAACTGGTCGAACCGTCATGATCTCCAGAGGAGATCAGCAACAGCCTCTCAGCGGTGATCGGTGGCCTGCTTGCGCTTGAGGAAGGCTTCCATCTGCGCGATTTCCGTATCCTGCGCCTTCACGATGTCTTCGGCGAGCTTGCGGATCTCAGGATCCTTCGAGTGTTCGAGGGCGATCTTCGCCATCTCGACCGCGCCGCGATGGTGCGGGATCATCCCGCGCACGAAATCGAGATCGACGTCGTTGGTGTAACGGATGTCCATCTCACGATGCATGCGGGCATCGGCATCGCGATACGCCTTAGTTGCTGCACTATCCTTCGCCGCGGCCTTCGGGTCCGGTTGAGCCTGCCCGTGATGGTGGTGCGGGTCCTGGGCGAGGGCCGTGCCGGCCAAAATGCAGGCAACAAGAACCGCGGGGATTGTTTTCGACATCGAGAATGCTCCTGGGTCCCGGACGGAAATCAGTCGAAGCGGGCGCTGGCAGTGACGCCGCCCGGTCCGGTGATGCGAACCGCGCCGCTGGGACGCTCCCCCAGGGCCGCCTCGGCCTTGCCGGCGAGCCGGTTGCCCTCGGGGCTGAGCAAGACGCGGGCGGCCTTAGCGCCGGATTTGAGGATGGCGACTGCCTTGAACCCCTCGGCAGGCAGGGGCTTGCCGTCGCCGTCGGTGAGGTAGACCGAGACGGTCTCGGCCCGCGTCACGAGTTCGGCGTGCCAAGGGCCCGCATCCTCGACCCGGCCGCCATGGGGGCCGGCCGGATGGTCATGGTCGCGCTGAGCGCTCGCAGGTGCGGCCAGCAGGGTCAGCGCCAGCACGGCGCAGGACATCGCGCGGTTCATCGATCGTCTCCTGGAATGCGGTTGGTTCAAAAGGCTTCACGCACGGGTGCGTGCAGCGCGTCGGCTCCGGCCGGGGCATGAAGCCGGGCGAAGGCGCCCCGCCCGAACATCAGGACGAGGACGGGGGTAAGCACGGCGTCGAGCAGGGTTGCGCTCATCAGGCCGCCGAAGATCGTCACGGCGACGGGGTGCAGGATCTCCTTGCCCGGCGCCGTGCCGTCGATCAGCAGCGGCACCAGGGCGATGCCGGCCGACAAAGCCGTCATCAGTACCGGCGTCATCCGCTCCAGGCTCGCCCGGGTCACGAGGGCAGGGCCGAGGGCCAGCCCTTCGTCGCGGGCGAGGTTCAGCATGTGGCTGATCTTGAGGATGCCGTTGCGGGCGACGATGCCGGTGAGCGTGACGAAGCCGATCATCGAGGCGACCGACAGCGGCAGATCCGCGATCCAGAGCGCCAGAACGCTGCCGATCAAGGCCAGCGGCACGTTGCCCATCACGATCAGGGTTAGCGGCACGGAGCGGTAGCGCCCGTGCAGCAAGGCGAAGACGAGGGCGAGCGACACGAGACTGAGTCCGCCGATGGTGCGCGCGGCCTCGCCTTGCGCCTCGTAGCTACCCTCCAGCCGGGCGCTCACGCCCTCGGGCAGGCGCGTCTCGTCCAGCACGCGGCGGATGCCGGCGATGATGGCCGCCATATCGGTGCGTCCGTCGGAATTGGCCTGCACCACGATGCGCCGCCGCCCGTTCTCGCGCAGGATCTGGTTCGGCCCGTCGGTCTCGCGGATGTCGGCGATCTCGCGGGCCGGCACCCAGCCCGACGGCGTCTCGATCAGGAGGTCGCCCAGCGCCTGCGGGCTGCGCTGGGCCTCGGGCAGGCGCAGGGTGACGTCGAAGCGGCGCGGCCCGTCGGCGATGGTCGAGAGGGTGCGACCGTTGGCGAGCCGGGCGATGGTCTCGACCACGGTCGAGGGCGAGACGCCGTAGAGCGCGGCGCGGCCGTAATCGACCCGGATGTCGAGTTGCGGGATGCGCACCTGGCGCTCGACCTGAAGATCGGTGACGCCGGGCACCGCCGCCGCGATCCGCTCGCGGATGCCCTCGGCCGCGGTGCGCAGGCTGTCGAGGTCGTCGCCGAACAGCTTCAGGGCGATCTCGGCGCGCACGCCTGAGAGCATATGGTCGAGCCGGTGCGAGATCGGCTGGCCGACATTGACCGTCACCGGCAGAACCGCGAGCCGCTCGCGGATCTCGGCGATCACCGTCTCGCGGGGGCGGCCGGCCTTCAGCCGCACTTCGAGATCGGAGGAGTGGACGCCTTCCGCGTGCTCGTCGAGTTCGGCGCGGCCGGTGCGGCGCCCGACGGTGGCGACCTCCGGCACGTCCAGCACCAACCGTTCGGCGATGGCGCCGACGCGGCTGCTCTCGGCGAGCGAGATGCCGGGACGGAACGTCACGTTGATGGTGAGCGAGCCCTCGTTGAAGGTCGGCAGGAAGGCGCGCGGCAGATGCGCCGCGGCGATGCCCGCCGCGACGACGCAGAGGGCGATGCAGCCAATCAGCATCCGCGGATGGGCCAGCGCGACCTTGAGCAAAGCCGCGTTGCCGGCCTTGAGTCGCCGCACCAGGAGCGGTTCGCGCTCGGTCAGGCTCTTCATGCCCGGCAGCAGCCAGGAGGCGAGGACCGGCGTCAGCGTGACGGAGACGAGCAGGCTCGCCAGAATCGCGACGATATAGGCTTGGCCGAGCGGGGCGAAGAGCCGGCCCTCGATGCCGGAGAGCGCGAACAGCGGCACGAAGACGAGCACGATGATCGCGGTGGCGTAGACGATGCCGGAACGCACCTCGCTGGAGGCGGCCACCACCACGTCGAACACGCTGCGGGGCGAGCCCTCGGCCCGGTTCTCGCGCAGCCGGCGGAAGATGTTCTCGACATCGACCACCGCGTCGTCGACCAATTCACCGATGGCGATGGCGAGTCCGCCGAGCGTCATGGTGTTGATCGAGAAGCCGAGCGCCCAGAACACCAGGGCCGTGGCCAGGATCGAGACCGGAATCGCGGTGAGCGAGATCAGCGTCGTGCGCGCGTTCATCAGGAAGGCGAACAGCACCACGGCCACCACCGCGACCGCCTCCATCAGCACCCGCTCGACATTGGCGAGCGACGTCTCGATGAAGTCCGCCTGCCGGAACAGGATTTTCTGAGCGTCCATGCCCTTCGGCAGGGTGGGCGCGACCTCCTTCAGCGCCGCCTCGACGTCACGCGTCAGGCGCACGGTATCGATGCCGGGCTGCTTCTCGACCGAGAGAATCACCGCCGGCTCGCCGCGATAACCGCCATCGCCGCGCTTGGGCCGCGCCGCGAACGCGACCTCGGCGATCTGGCGCAGGTAGACGCGGCCCTCGATCGCCGGATTGCCGGTGCCGGGCAGGTCGGCCGCCGCGGTCGCACCCTGCGGGCCGGTCGGGATCACGAGGTTGCGTAAGTCCTCCAGGCTCAGTGTGCGGCCGATATTGCGAATCAGGATCTCGCGGGCGTTGGCGTCGGCAAACCCGCCGCCGGCATTGGTACCGAAGCCGGACAAAGCGGTGACGAGGACCTCGTTGCTGACGCCGAGCGCCCGCATCGCCGCCGGATTGGGGCTGACGCGGAACTGGCGCACCTCGCCACCGATGGGGATCACCTGCGCGACGCCGGGAATCGACAGCAGGCGCGGGCGCAGGATGAAGTCGGCCGTCTCTCGGACCTGCATCGGGTCCGATGTCTCACTCGTGACGGCAACGAGCAGGATGCCGCCCATGATCGAGGCGACCGGGCCCATCTGTGGGACGACGCCCGCCGGCAGCTCGGAGCGCACCAGGGCGAGGCGTTCGGCCACGAACTGGCGGTCGCGGTAGAGGTCGGTGTCCCAGCCGAATTCGACGGTGACGATGGAGAGCCCGGCACTCGACACCGAGCGGACACGGGTGACGCCGGGCAGGCCATTCATCCGCGTCTCGATGGGATAAGTGACGAGCTGCTCCACCTCCGGCGGGGCGTAGCCCTCGGCCTCCGTCATCACCGTGACGGTGGGGCGGTTGAGATCGGGCAGCACATCGACCGGCAACCGGGTGAGCGCGAGGCCGCCGGCCAGCACCAGGCCGAGACAGAGCGCCAGGACCAGCACCCGGTTGAGCAGGGCGCCGCGGACGAGAAGGGCGAACATGGCGAGGCGTCCTCAGAGCATCATCCCGAAAGGTGGTTGCCGGCTTTCGGAAAAAGTTGATGCGAAACAACAGGCTAGAGCATCGTCCCGGATCCGATATCCGGGACGATGCTCTAGCGGACCTGATCGAGCAGTTCGGCGCCCTGCACCACGACGCGCCGGCCGGCACCGAGGCCGCCGGCCACGATTACATGCTCGGCATCCAGCGGCTCGACCCGCACGGGCCGCGGCTCGAACCGCTCGGCGGAGACGTGCTCGTAGACCACCGCGCCGCTCTCGGTGCGGACGATCCCCGCCCGGGGCACGGCCAATCCGCCGATGGTCTCGCCAGTCGGCGCCATCACGGTCACGAACTGACCGAGCCGGACACCCTCAGCGTTTCCGGTGATCGCGAACTGCACCGGCACCGCTTGATTGCGGTCGGCGAGGCCGGCGCCGCGGGATGCCAGCGCCAGCGTGCGCCCATCGGGCAGCCGTGCGGTCGCGGCGGCGCCGGGCTCCAGGCCGACGAAGCTCAGCGCCTCGACGTAGAGCTTGTCCGGATCGACGATGCGGAACACCATCGTACCCGCCGCCGCCATCTGGCCGGCCACCGCCGCCCGCTCGGCGACGACGCCGTCCACCGGGGCGATCAGCTCTTCGGGCGCGCGGCGGATCGTGTCGAGGGCGGCGCGGCGGTCCTTCAAGCCAGTGAGCTCGGCGCGGGCGTCCTCCAGTGCCGTCTGCGCCACCGCGCCGGTCGTGGCGAGGCGCTCGTAGCGGGCAACCTTGCGGCCGGTGATGGCGATCTGCTGGTCGAGATCGCCTTGGGTCTGGCGCATGTCGGAGAGATCGACCGCCTGGACCGGCGGCGTGACGGTGGCGAGCACCTCACCCTTGCGGACCCGCGTGCCGAGATTCGGGAAGCCGCCGGGCGGGGGGGCGAGGCGGCCGCCGACCGACGATTGCACGACGCCGCTGGCATTCGGATCGGCGATGACGCGCCCCGGCAATTCAACGGTGCGGCGATGGTCGGCGATGCCGGTGAGGCCGGTGCGCAAAGCGAGCAGGCGCTGCGTCGATTTCGGGACGAACACCGCGCCGCCCGGCAGGCGCCGGGCGCGCTCGATGGACACGGCCGTGGGCGCGGTGAGCGCCACGCCCTGGACCGAAGCGGCCTCCCCTTCGCCGGGCCCATTTTTCTCGTGATCATGTCCCTCATGGGCGAGGGCGGCGGTGCCGAGGAGCAGCGTCAGGGTCAGGGCCAGGACGGCGAAGGCGGGGAGGGCCCGGCGCGAGCGCACCAGCATGATGACGGCGAGCCCGAGCAGGAATCCGCCGGCGGCCGCACCGATCGGCCCCTGATGGGTGAGATGACGGCGGAGATTGGCGAGCCACGCCGACGCCTCGGCCTGGACCGGCATCGCTGCCGCCGCCAACTCGGGCAGGTGCAGGTCGAGGGCCAGCACGTCCGTCATACCGTCGGCGGTCACGGTGGCGAGCAGATCGTATCGCTGACCGCGGGCGAGCCACGGGGCCGCGATCTCGTAGACGCCGTCGCCGACGGCCCGCGTTTCGGCCGGGCCGTCCGGCGTCTCGATTGTGATCTCGGCGCCGTTCACGGGCTCGTTGCTGGTGAAGCGATCGAGATAGAATCGTATCCGGTCGCCGGACGCCACCGCCACGAGTTCGAAGCTGGCCGAGGCCGCTTCGGCCCGCGGCGTGGTCTGTGCGGGGAGGGTCGGCGCCTCGACGCCGTGGCTATGACCCTCATGGGCTAGGGCGACGCTACCCGCTGCCGATGCGGCAGCAAGCGCGAGCAAGACAGCCAGCGCCCGAAGCGCCGCCGCGAGACGGATGGTCATGGGGAACGAAACCTTCGCCGGATGAGCAACGACATCACCCGGCACGGAGCGTACCGGATGGGGATCGGGCGTCAGGCGAGGGTTCGGGGGGGTTCGATCTGCGCCTCGGGCA
This sequence comes from Methylorubrum extorquens, assembly GCA_900234795.1. Lineage (NCBI taxonomy): Bacteria > Pseudomonadati > Pseudomonadota > Alphaproteobacteria > Hyphomicrobiales > Methylobacteriaceae > Methylorubrum > Methylorubrum extorquens. The sequence goes on along the minus strand of LT962688.1, from coordinate 2,700,453 downwards.
CGATGCCCGACAGACGCGGTCCGTCGCGCGCAGGGGCACAGGCCTGCGCGCCGGCCGGCGGAAGATCCGGAACCGGTGACGGGGCGAGCCCGGTGGCGCAGCAGGACGACGGCGCATGGCCGCAAACACCGCCGGCCGCGCAAGTCGGGCAGGCGCAGGCCATCCGGGACTGCTCGATCACCGGTATCGCGTCCGCTCGAACGATCGACGCCGGAGCGGCGAGCCGGAGGTCCGATCCGGCCATCGCGAGGTCAGGCGCCTGAGCGACGTGCGCGTGCACGCCTTGCTCACGCACGTCTTGCCCATGGGCACTGTGCGCGCGGGCGCCGGACGGCATCAGCGCCGCGGCGATCATGACGATCACCGCCGCCAGCCAAAGCGCTATGGGACGAGCGGACTTCATTGTCCTTGACCCGTAGCATGGACGCGCCGCCGTCAACAGAGGCCGGCGGGTGAAGTGAGCGGCGGCCGCCATGTTCACAAGAACGGCATCCCCCGCTTGAAACCGCTGACTCCAATGGACTTCGCGATACAAATCGAGGCTTGATGACGGCGCGACGGATCGTCTCGCATAGGTTGTATAGCAAAGAATATGAGTGCTTAAGGCGCCGACGCGTCACCTGTTTCCCGTCCCGCGTCTCGTGGGTTGGCTTGGGGTGCGAGTGCGGTGCGGCATCGTCCTTCCGCTCCGTTGCGCGTAGTGCGGACGTCGCGACGAAACTCTCGTTCCGTCCGTCGCTTATAGGACGTTCCGGCTGCCGTAACGCTCCGGGTCGGGGTCGGAAAAGTTGAGCTATGACACACCACGGGACCGTGCGAGCCCGCCTTCCATTTAACGTTCTACGCTTCAATGGCAACGCTGGACTTGAGTGTGCCGTCCTTAATACCCACAAGCCTGGCGTAGTTTTTTGAATTCTTCTCTTGCATCGGTGCGCATCACGTATGATTTTGGCGCCCGGGGGCCTACGGAACGGACAAGCAGAATGACAGAAGAAAACCAGAAATCGTTCAACGATTTCGTCGAACTGGCGAGCGACATCGTCTCGTCTTATGTGTCGAACAACTCAGTCCCCGCTTCCGAGCTTCCGGGCCTGATCATCAGCGTGCATACGGCGCTGACGACCCTCAGCAGCCCTGAGGCCGTGGCCGCTCCCGCCGAGGAAGTGATCGAGAAGCCGTCCTCCGGGCAGGTCCGCAAGTCGGTCACGCCGGATGCGATCATCAGCTTCATCGACGGCAAGCCGTACAAGACGCTGAAGCGCCATCTCGGCACCCACGGCCTCGATCCGTACTCGTATCGCCAGCGCTACGGCCTGCCGAACGACTATCCGATGGTCGCGCCGAACTATGCCGCGCAGCGCTCCGCCCTCGCGAAGTCGATCGGTCTCGGCCGGCCGGGTGGTCGAATCGAGGAAGAGGCCCCCGCGCCCGAGCCGGCGACGAAGTCGCGTTCGCGCCAGAAGGTCGCCTGATACGGCGCTCGCCGCAGGAACGAACGGCCGGACCGGTCGTTCGTGAAACCTTTGCATTCGGCGAGCGTCAACCGCATGAACGAGGTGACGAGCGGTTCCGTCGTCCGCTCCGGCGGCGAACCGCCCCAAGGACATGCGATGGCGCGTTTGCCCACCCTACTGCTCGATATCGCCGGGACGACCTGTGCGTTGCCGCAGGCCGAGATCCGCGAGATCCTCCCGCTGCCGCGCCTGCACACGCCGCCGGCCGCGGGCGGTCCGCTCGCGGGCTTTCTCAATCTGGCCGGCGAGCCGGTACCCGTGATCGATCTCGCCGCCCTGTTTGCGCTTCGCGACGCGGGCGGCGGTCGTGATCCCTACCGGCACGTCTTGCTGGCCCGCGGCGGCGGCATCGCCTTTCTCGTCGATCGGGCACTCGATCTCGTTCAGCTCGAGGAAGAATCCCTGCGGCCGGTCGAATCCGCCCGCAGCCTCAACGGCTGCGTCGTCGGCGAATTCGCGCTGGGCGACAAACTCGTGCACCTCCTCGCCCTCGACCGCATCCTGACCCTCGAAGAGCGGACCCGTCTCGACGCGCTGACCCGGCAGGCAACGACGCGGCTTGCCCGGTTCGAGCCCGAGGGGGCGCGAGCCGTCTGAGGACAAAGGTCGTGACGGCCCCCGTCGAGCGGTCCCGACGCGTCGCGAGCGCGACGGTGGATCCCGGATTTCCGGCTCTGAAGGATCGGGTGATCGCCCGGACCGGGCACAACTATTACGAAGACAAGGACGACCTGCTCTACGACCGCCTGCGCAAGCGGATGCGCAGTCGTGGGGTCGCCGACTGCGCCGCCTACTCATCCCTGCTCGACGGCGCGGCCGGTCGGGAAGAATGGGCCGCACTCGAGGCCGAGATCACCATCGGCGAGACCTTCTTCTTTCGCTACGCCGAGCAATTTGCGGCCCTGCGCAAGACGATACTTCCGGAATTGATCGAGGCGCGCAGCGAGATCCGACGTCTGCGGATCTGGAGTGCCGGCTGCTCCACGGGGGCCGAGCCTTATTCCCTCGCCATCCTCGTGCACGACCTTCTCGGCGACGCCCTTGCCGACTGGTCCGTGACGATCCTCGGCACCGATCTCAGCGCCGGGGCGCTCGCCGTCGCGCGCGAGGCGGAGTTCGGCCCCTGGGCCCTGCGCACCCTGGACACCGAGGAGCGCGCACGCTGGTTTCGCCGCACCCCCGCCCGGCCGGGCTTGCCGCATGGCGGCTACGCCTTGCGGCCGGCGTTTCGCCGCATGGTGCGCTTCGAGCGGCAGAATCTCCTGACCCTGATCGACGGGAGCGACCGGACACAGGGGGGCTTCGACCTGATCCTGTGCCGCAACGTCCTGATTTATTTCAGCACCGACCATGTCACCCGCATCGTGCGGGCGCTCGGCGAGCGGCTCAACCCACAGGGCTGGCTCCTGATCGGGCATGCCGAGCCTAATCCCACCTTCTCGCAATGGCTGCAGCCCGTAGCCTTGCCGGGAACGGTCGCCTACCGCCCGATCGACACGCCGGTGCCCCCGCCGCCGCCTATCCTCGTGCCCGCGCTTCCGGATCTGGCGCCGATCCTGGTCGCGCCACCGCCGGAACCCGCTCCCGCCGCCGCGGCGCCGGCCCTGCCGGTGCCGATCCAGGCGCCGCCCGCGATTGCGCATCCGCTGTCGCCGGGCGATCTCCTGGCCGAGATTCGCGTGCTGGCCGATGCGGGCGAGACTGCGCGGGCCTGGCGCCGATTGCACGAAGAGATCGACGGCTACGCCACCGATTCGCCCCTGCGTTACTACGAAGGCCTGCTCGCCCTCGATCTCGGGCGAGAGCGTGAAGCCGAACGGGCCCTGCGGGGGGCGCTGTTCCTCGACCGCGGCTTCGTCATGGCCCATTTTCAGCTCGGATTGCTGCTCGCCCGCGTCGGACGCCGGGGCGAGGCCGCCCGCGCCCTCGACAACGCCCTGCGCCTCGCGCAAGGACTGCCGCCCGAAACGATCCTGCCGGAGGGAGACGGAGTGAGCGCCGCACGCTTGGCCGAGAGCGCACGCCGTGCCCTGGCCGGAATCACGGGCCGAAACGCATGAAGATTGGCGTGACCGCCGGGGCGGATGCCGAAGCGCGCGCCGCCGCGTTGCTCGATGCCCGCGCCGCCGCGCTCGCTGCCCGAACGGTAGGGCAGGAGCGGACGATCGAGACCGCGCCCTATCTCGTCTGCGCCTGCGGGGCGGAGCGCTACGGCCTGCCGCTCACCGCGGTCGCGGGCGTCACGCCCGAGCGGCCCTGCACGGCACTGCCGGGTGCACCGCCGGCGCTCCGAGGCATCACCGCGGTGTCGGGGGTGATCGTCAGTGTCCTCGACCTCGCCGCCTGCCTCGGGCTCGACCGCGCAGAGACGGATGAAGGCGGACACGTGGTGCGCCTGCGCGCGCAGGAGCCGCCGGTCGCACTCGCCGTCGATCGCGTGCTCGGTATCGCGCAGATCGAAACCACGCTGACCCGCCCGACGACGGAGTCGGAAAGTCTGGGACGCGGGCCGCTTTCGGGCTATGCACCGCCCGGCTCGGACAGGACGGGCGGAATCCCCGAGGACTTCTCCCTCATCGATATCCCGGCCCTGCTCGCCCGCTTCACGACCTGATCGTCGCGAGCGCTCTTACGCCGAACCGGACGCCGCTTCGGTGGGGCGCGCGTCAAAACACAAGCTTGGAGCCGCCCGCGATGGGGGGCGGCCCCGAGAACCCGAACCCTCTCCCCGCGCCGCCTGCCGGAGTCATGTCGCCCGTGTCGATCTCGATCGGAAAACGCATCCTCCTCGGCTTCGTGGCGGCGAGCCTGATCGTGGCGCTTCTGGGCGCCTACGCGCTGCGCCAGATCGGCAGCGTGCGCGACATGACCGACCTCATCGTGACGCGCGACGTCGGCGTGCTTCGTCAGCTCGACGACCTCGGCAACGTCGCGCGCAACATGGGTCTGGTGCGCCGCAACGCCGTGATCGCCGTTCTGACGCAGGCGCAGGGAAACACCGCGCCGACCTCTGGCCGCTCGGACGATTTCCTGGGAAGCTGGCGCCAGAACGTGGCGGAGCTGGAACGGCTCCTCAACACCATCACCGGCGAGGTGAAGGAGTACCAATCCGCCGCGCTCTCCGCGGATCGCGTCGTGGCGTGGAGCCGCCTCGGAGCCGTCTTCACCGAGACGAGCGAGGCGTTCCGCCAAGTCCGCAACGCCAGCGAGCAGCAGCTCCGCGCGGTGGATGCCCGCGACATCGCCACGGTCGAGGCAAGAAACGAGGACGTCAACCGGCTGCATGACGGCTTGCTGCGCAGCATCTCCAACGCCCGCACCGCCCTCGACGGCGTCATCAGCGCCGGCCAGCGCAGCGTCAGCGACATCTATCGTAACAGCGTGATCTCCGTCGCGATCACGGTCGCCGCCTCGATCCTGCTCTCCATCCTGGTGACGGTTCTGATCAGCCGCGCGGTGGTCCGCCCGCTGGAGGACGTGATGCGCTTCGTCGCGCAGATCGGTGACGGCGACCTCACGGGACGCTTGAACCGCTCCGGTAACGACGAGATCGGGCGGCTCGGCGACACGTTGAACCGGATGGTGGCCGGATTGTCCGACCTTGCCCGGACCAACCGCGCCGCCACCGCCGACCTCAACGCCGCGGCGGCCGAGATCCGCGCCTCCGCCCAGGAGCAGGCGGCCAGCGTCGAGGAGCAGTTCGCTGCCGTCCAGGAGACTGCGGCGACCGTCGACGAGATCACCCATTCGGGGGCGCAGATCTCGAAGCGCGCCACCGAAGTCATCGCCACCGCCCAGGCCGCGGCGCAGACCGCGCGCTCGGGCCTTCGCGCCGCCACCGACACCGCCAAGGCGATGGATTCGATCCGCGAGCAGGGCGAGGCGGTCGCCGGCAACATCGTCGCCCTCAGCGAGAAGACGCAGGCCATCGGCGAGATCATCGTCACGGTGAACGACATCTCCGAGCGCACCCACCTGCTCGCCCTCAACGCCGCCATCGAGGCGGCGGCGGCGGGCGAGAGCGGGCGCAGCTTCGCCATCGTCGCCTCCGAGATGAAGCTGCTGGCCGACCAAGCGAAGGGCGCGACCGCGCAGGTGCGCGGCATCCTCGGGGAGATCCAGCGCGGCATCAACGCCTCGGTCATGCTCACCGAGGAGGCGGTCAAGCGCGCCGCCGCCGGCAAGAACCGCACCGATTCGACCGTCCGCACCATCGAGGAGATGGCGGCACGCGTGGAGGAGGGCGTGCAGACCTTCCAGCAGATCGTGGCCTCGACCAACCAGCAGCAGCTCGGCATCGAGCAGGTGATGGGCGCGTTGCAGAACATCCGGCAGGCGAGCCAGCAGACGGCCGCCGGCACCCGCGAGGTCGAAACCGCCTCGGCCAACCTGACCGAGCTGGCACAGGGGCTGATGGCTCTGGCCGAGCGCTACCGGCTTTAGCGGTCCGGCCGAGCGTCCCGCCGCATGGACATCCGCCAGCAGCTTCTCGCCGCCTTCGAGATCGAGCACCGCGAGCATCTCGACGCGATCCGCGCCGCCCTCGCGGCGGAGGGGCCGGTCGATTGGCACGACGTGTTCCGTCGCGCCCACAGCCTGAAGGGCGCCGCCCGCGCCGTCGACCTGCCTCCCGTGGAGGCGGTCTCGCACCAGCTCGAAGCCCTGTTCGAGCGCATCAGCGCCGGACAGCGCCCGCTCGACCGCGCGGCACGGGCCGCGACCCATCTCGCCCTCGACCGGATCGAGGCCTACGTCGCCGCAACGGCGACAGGGCAGGCGAGCATGCCCGAGGATGCGCTGGCCGCGCTGAACGCCTGCCTCGACCCTGAAGCCGCCGCTTCGGAGGCGGCTCGGCCCGAGCCGGATTCGCCGCCGGTCGCACCGACACCCGCGCCAACGGCCGCTCCGGCTGCCACGACCGAACCGGCCGCCGAGCTTTCACAGGCCGTTCTTCGCGTCCCCGCCTCGGCCGTCGAAGCCCTGACGCGGGCGAGCTACGGGCTCTGGGCCGCGCTGCCGGGCCAGGGGGCCGTCGCCGAGCGCATCACGCGGCTCTCGGCGAATGCGGGGGCCCTGCGCCGCCGCACGGAGGCCGCCCGCCGCGTTCCGGATACCGTCCCCGGCGGGACCGACGAAACGGAGGTTGCGGCTTTGCGCCGGGCGCTCGCCGAGATCGAGACCGGACTGGCCGCCTTGTCGCGCGAAGCCTCCGACCTCGCGCAGGGGCACAAGACCGTCATCCTGTCGGTCGAGACCGCCGCGCGCCGCCTGCGCGAGGAAACCGAGCGCCTCGCGCTGGTGCCGGCCGAGACGGTGTTCGGCGGCCTCGCCCGCGCGGTGCGCGACATGGCCCGCTCCGACGGACAGGACGTCGAGGTCACGACGCGCGGGCTCGACCTACCGGTCGACCGGGCGATGCTTCAGGCGCTCAAGGATCCGGTGCTGCACGCCCTGCGCAACGCGCTGAGCCACGGGGCGGAGAGTCCGGAGAGCCGGCAGCGCCAGGGCAAGCCCGCCTCCCTGTCGATCGGGCTCACCGTCGAGGCGCAGGGCGGCCGGCTCGTCCTCGGTATTCACGACGATGGCCGCGGGCCCGACCTCGCGGCGATCGAGACGACGGGTCGCGCCCGCGGGCTGATCGCGCCGGGCGAGAGGCTCGATCCGGATCGGCTGCTCGCGCTGCCGTTCGAGCCGGGCTTCTCCACCGCCGGGGCGGTCGATGCCCTGTCGGGCCGCGGCATGGGCCTGTCGGTCGTGGCCGAGGTCGCCCGCTCCCTGCACGGACAAGTGCAGCTCGTCCGCCGTCATCCGCACGGCACGTCGCTGATCCTCACCCTGCCGCTCTCGGCCGCGCGGCGGCCGGTTCTGATCGTCACCGCCGGCGGTACGCGCTTCGCCCTGCCGAGCGGTGCCGCGGAAGCGCTGTCGCGGCTCGATGCCTCGGCCCTGTCCACGGTCGCGGGCCGACCCGTGGCGCAGGTGGCGGGAGAGGGCGGCGAGACCGTGACGCTGCCGCTCGCCGAACTCGGCGATCTGCTCGGCCTCGGCATCGCCCGTCCGGAGGGCGCGACGATCCCGATCGTGCGTCTACGCGGCACGCGGGGGCGCTGCCTGCTCGCGGTCGATCGCCTGGAGGAGGTGCGCACACTCCTCGTCCTGCCCGCACCGCCGATCGGCAGCGATCCCGCCCTCGTCACCGGCACGGTGATCCTCGGCACCGATACGCCCGCCCTCGTCCTCGATCCGGACGGGCTCATCGACCGACTCGGCCGTGCCGGTTCGCGCGCCGCCCGGTCCCCGTCCAAAGGACTTGGGGACGGCAGCGGAACGATCCCAGAAACGCGACGTTCGACGATTCTTGTCGTGGACGACTCGATCACCACCCGCACCTTGGAGAAGAGCATCTTGGAAGCGGCGGGCTACCGCGTGATCGTCTGCGTCGACGGGCAGGAGGCGCTCGACCGTCTGCGGGCGCGCATCGAGCCAGTCGATCTCGTGGTCGCCGACGTCGAGATGCCGCGCCTCACCGGTTTCGGCCTCGTCGAGGCTTTGCGGGCCGAGGAAGACTTCGCGCGTCTCCCCATCGTGCTGATGACGTCGCGCGGCGACGAGGAAGACGTCGCACGGGGATTGGAACTCGGCGCCGACGCCTACCTCACCAAGCAGAAATTCGATCAGCGCGAACTTTTGGACACCATCGGTCAGTTGCTGTGAACAGAGGGGCTGCGAATCCGCGCGTGCGCGTGCTGGTTGTCGAGGATTCGCTCGTGGTGCGGATTCTCCTCACCCACATCATCGCCCGCGATCCGCGGCTGGAACTGGCCGGCGCGGTGGAATCCGGCGAGGCGGCGCTCGCGGCGATCGAGACCGTGCGCCCGGACGTGATCTCAATGGATATCCGCCTGCCCGGCATCGACGGACTGGAGACGACCCGACGGATCATGGCGAGCCGGCCGACGCCGATCGTGGTGATCGCCGATTCGGTCGAGGATTCCTCGCTGAAGATCTCGATGAACGCACTCCGGGCCGGTGCGCTCTCGGTGGTCGAGAAGCCGGTGGCCACGACCAATGACGGCTACGAGGCGGTCGCCGGCCAGATCTGCACGCAGCTGCGCATCATGGCCGCGGTCCCGGTCATCCGCCGCCGTCCGATCGGGGCGGAGTGGAACGCGCGCAAGACCGCTCCCATGCCCGAACTGGGGTTCCCCTCAGAATCGGAGGCCGCACCGAACGTACTGGCCGTGGCTGCCTCGACCGGCGGCCCGCCGGCGCTCGCCAAGGTGATCGGCGGCCTGTCGGCGGATTTCCCGCTCCCGATCCTGCTGGTTCAGCACATGGGCGCCGCCTTCATGGACGGCTTTGCGAGTTGGCTCGACGGCGTCGTGCCGCTCGCCGTCGGGGTGGCGCGGGACGGTCAGACGATGCAGGCCGGCCATGTCTACGTCGCCCCCGGCGATCGTCATCTCGAACTCGGAACGAACGGCACGCTGCGGGTGAGTGACGGCGCCCCCGTCGGCGGCCAGCGCCCGGCTGCGACCGTGCTGTTCCGCTCCGTCGCCCGGCAGGCCGGCGCGCAGGGCATCGGCGTGCTCCTCACCGGCATGGGCGAGGATGGGGCGCAGGGCCTTCTCGACATGCGCAAGGCCGGCGCCGCCACGGTGGCCGAACACGAGAGCAGCGCCGTCGTCTACGGCATGCCCGCGGCGGCGGTGCGCCTCAACGCGGCGTCCCGCGTGCTCCCCGTCGATCAAGTGGCGCCCCATCTCGTGCGGCTCGCGCAGAGGAAGCCAGCATGACCGCGAGCGCATCACCCTCCGGCGCGTCGTCCGCCCCACCCGGCCACCGCTTGCTGCTGGTCGAGGATTCGGAGACCCAGGCGCTCGAATTGCGGCTTCAGCTCGAAGGGCAGGGCTTTTCGGTGCAGCGCTGCGCCACGGCCGAGGCCGCGCTCGACCTGCTCAACACCGACCTTCCCGATCTCGTCGTCGCCGACCACCACCTTCCCGGCATGAACGGCGACGAGTTCACCCGGCAGATGCGACTGTCGCTGCGCACGCGGGCGCTGCCGGTGGTGATGCTCACCAGCGCCCGCAACGGCGAGCGCCACGGCTTCGAGAGCGGCGCCGACGCCTATGTCGAGAAATCGGCCGATCGCGACCTGCTGGTGCTGCGCATCCGCGCCCTCCTGCGTGAGCGCAAGAGTTCCGCGACGGAGGGGCCCTCCGGCGCCGCGTTCCGTCGCGGCCGGGTGCTGATCGTCGACGGCAGCGCCACTTACCGCGCCTTCTTCACCGGCCTGCTGACCCAGGAAGGCCACACCGTCGTCGCCGCGGCCGACCGCTCGGGGGCGCTCGCCGCCCTCGACGAGCCCGGCGCCGGGTTCGACTGCGTGACCCTCGACCTCGTCGGCAGCGCCTATGACGGCATCGCGCTCTGCACCGAGATCGCCGAGCGCCGCATGAAGGCGCCGGAGGGCGGCGGCAACGCCTTCCCCCTCGTCGGCATGGCCGGCGACAAGCCGGACAAGAGCCTTCTGGTCGCTGCCTTCGCCGCGGGCGCCGACGATGTGGTCTCGAAGGCCGACGGCGAGGTCCTGGCGATGCGCGTGCGCGGCCTCGTCCGCCGCCGCCTGCTCGAAGAGGACAATCGCCGCATCTCCGGCGAGTTCGGCGACCGCGAGCGGGCGGTGGAACGCGCCCGCGCCGAGGCCGAGGCGGCCGCCGCCCGCGCGGCCCTCGCCGACGCCCTCGGACAGGCCAACCGGGATCTGGAGGACGCCAACCGCAAGCTGACGGAGGCGCAGGCCAAGCTGGTTCAGGCGGCCAAGATGGCCTCGCTCGGCGAGTTGGTCGCCGGCATCGCCCACGAGATCAACAACCCGCTCGCCTTCATCCTCGCCCACCAGGGAACGGTGGAACGCCTGCTCGGTGATTTGCCGCCGCCCGACGCGCCGGAGGGACAGCGGGCGCTGATGAAGGCGCGCGACCGGGTCGGCTCGATGCGTCTGGGCCTGACCCGAATCCAGGATCTCGTTCTCAATCTGCGGAAGTTCTCGCGGCTCGACGAGGGCGAGCGCGGCCTCGTCAACGTGCCGGAAGCGATCGAGACGGTGCTGGCCCTGATCCAGCATAAGCTCGGCACCCGAATCACGGTGACCCGCGACTTCTCGGGACGGGCCGAGATTTCCTGCACGCCCGCCCTGCTGAATCAGGTCGTCATGAACATCCTCGGCAATGCAGCGGATGCAATCCACGGCGACGGGACGATCACGGTGGCGACCTATTCGGATGCCGAGACTGATATGATCCGCATCAGCGACACCGGTCCCGGTATTCCCGAAGAATTACGCGAAAAGATCTTTGAGCCGTTCTTCACGACGAAGCCGGTCGGATCGGGCACCGGGCTCGGCTTGGCGATTGCCTACAGCGTCGTTCAGGCGCATAGCGGCTCGCTGATCGTCGAGACGGCGCCGGGCGGCGGCGCGAGCTTCGTCATCGGAATTCCGAGGCAACCGGCACCGGTATGAGCAAAGGCACGATTCTGGCCGTCGATGACGAGCCGGACATCCTGATCGCTCTGGAGGACCTGTTCGAGGACGAGTACCGGGTGCTCACCTCGGCCAAGCCCGAAGAGGCGCTCGACATCCTCCGCGCCGACCCGGACATCGCGGTCGTCGTCTCCGACCAGCGCATGCCCGGCATGACCGGCGACGCGCTGCTGGCCGAGGCGCGCAGCTTCCACGAGGCGCAGGCCATCCTGCTCACCGGCTACGCCGACATCTCGGCGGTGATCGCGGCGCTCAATCGCGGCGGCATCATCGGCTACGTCGCCAAGCCCTGGGACCCGACGCTGCTGCGCGCCACGGTGCGCAACGCCTATGAGCGCCACCGCCTCGGCCGCGATCTCGCCACCGAACGGGCCCTGCTGCGCGGCCTCTTGGATCACGCCGAGGAGGCAATCTCCTTCAAGGACGCGTCGGGCCGCTTCGTGCGCCTGAACGCGCGCAAGGCGAGCCTCGTCGGCGGCACGGTCGAGGCCTGCCTCGGCCGCACCGAGGTCGAGATCGCCGATACGCCTCAGGCCCACGAGGCGGAGGCCGCCGACCGCCGTGCGGTCGCGGCCGGGGAAGCGGGCTCGACGGTGATCGCCCGCGGCGCGCTCGGCGCCGAGCGCTGGTCGCACGTCATCCGGGTGCCGATCCGCGGCGGCGCCGGCGAGGTCACGCATCTCGCCACGATCGAGCGGGACGTGACCGAGCAGAAGAGCCTGGAGGCGCGGCTGCGCCAATCCGACAAGATGCAGGCGCTCGGCACGCTGGCCGGCGGCATCGCCCACGACTTCAACAACCTGCTCACCGCGATCCTCGGCAGCCTCGAACTCGTCGGCCCCAAGATCGCCGACCAGCCCCGGGTCAAGCGCCTCGTGGACAACGCCACCGGCGCCGCGCAACGCGGTTCGGCGCTGACCAAGCGGCTCTTGAGCTTCAGCCGCTCCAACGACGCCCATGCGCGGCCCGTGGACCCGAACGCGCTGATCGAGGGGATGAGCGCGCTGTTCGGCTCCAGCCTCGGCAGCCATGTCAGCGTCGTGCGGGATCTCGAGCCCGACATGCCCTTCGCCCTGGTCGATCCCGACCAGCTCGAACTCGCGGTGCTCAACCTCTGCATCAACGCCCGCGACGCGATGCCCGACGGCGGCACCGTCACCATCTCGACCCGCCGCGCCGAGATCTCCGACGATCCCGATCTTAAGCCCGGCACCTACGCGGTCGTCTCGGTCGCCGACGAGGGCACCGGCATCCCGCCGGAAATTCTGGAACGGGTCTGCGAACCGTTCTTCACCACCAAGGCGGTCGGGCAGGGCACCGGCCTCGGCCTTGCCATGGTGTTCGGCCTCGCCCAGCAGGCGGGCGGGCGGCTGCGCATCACCAGCGAAGTCGGTCAGGGCACGCGGATCGAACTCGCGCTCCCGCGCGCCGAGAGCGCCGCCCACGGCATCGAAGAGCCGGCGACCCCGGTGGTGGTGACGGCGGCCAGTCCGGCCCGCATCCTCGTGGTCGACGACGACGAGGAGGTGAGGCACGTCACCGCCTCCTTCCTCAGCGATTTCGGCTACAGCGAAACCGAGGCCGCGGACGGGCACACGGCTTTGGATTTGATGGAGAAGGGCGAGCGCTTCGACCTCGTGGTGGCCGACCTCGCCATGCCCGGTATGACCGGGGTCGAGCTCGCCGCCGCGATCCGCGAGCGTTTCTCCGGCGTGCCGGTCCTTCTGCTGACCGGTCATGCGGAGGCCGTGCAGATCCCCGAGGATCTGCCGGTGATGACGAAGCCCTTCGCCTCCGCCGAACTCGCGGCGCGGGTCTCGCAGCTCCTCGACACCACCGCCTGATCGGGGCACCCGCCCGCGACACCTGACACATTGGCGCCACATCCGCCGATCCCGTGCGCGCATGGATTGCGCTCCGCATCCGCCCGCAGGAAGATGATTGTGCGCCACGCTGCTTCGGGGCGCGGAAAGAATCGTCTCGAGAAGGATGACCCCGATGGCGAGCGTCGATGTCGATATGGTGAAGTGTGCCTGCCCGGACTGCGTGTGCGTGGTCTCGGTGACCAAGGCGGTGAAACGCGACGAGAAGGCCTTCTGCTGCGACGAGTGCGCCGAAGGTCATCCCGATCATGCCGGCTGCGACCACGCCGGCTGCAGCTGCCACGGCTGATCCGTCGAAGGCCCGACCGGGCGCCGCTCAGTTCGGCCCGGTCAGCGGCGTCCCCGTCGGCTGTCTCTCCGTTGCCTTGGCGAGGAAGCGCATCAGCGCGTCGCGATCCTCGGCGCTGTTGATGGTCTGCTCCGGCATCCGGGTGCCGGGGGTGAAGCGTGCCGGCCCGACTTCGAACAGGCGGGCAACCGTCTCCGGCGTCCAGACGATGTCCATGCCCTTCAGCGCCTCCGAGTAGCGGTAGCCCGAAACCGTCGCGATGCGCCGGCCGAAGAGGCCGGCGAGCGTCGGTCCGGCGCGGGGCGCGTCGTCGGGCGCCAAGGTGTGGCAGGCGACGCAGGCGCGGAACACCTCCGCGCCGCGCTCGCCGTGAAACGCGGCGAGCGCGTCCGCGGGCCGGGGCATGGCGAGGGGGCCGATCGGCTCGCCGGTCGCCGCGTTCCAGCGCCGCACGAGGCGGTCGCCGCCGCCGGTGACGAGTTCGCTCCCATCCGGCCGCCACGCCACCGACCAGACCGGCAGGCCCGGCCCGACCAGCGTGAACAGGATCTTTCCGCTCGCCCGCTCGATCATCGCGACGGTGCCGCCCGCGCTCGCGGCGGCGATCCGGGTGCCGTCGGGCGCGGGCGCCAGCGCGATCACCGGGGCAGGGCCGAGTTCGACCTCTGACCGCACCTGCCCGTCGGGCGCCAGGAACCGCACCGTGGCATCCGCCCCCGCCGCTGCGATCTCGCCGTCCGTGATGACGGCCAACGCGCTGAGCGCGCTCGGCAGCGTCGCGGTCACGGCGGTTTCCCCCTGCGGCGTCCAGATCCGCACGCTCGCATCGGCGCCGGCCGTGACGAGGCGCCCGTCGGGCAGGAAGGCGACCGCGTTGACGTTGCCCTTGTGTCCTTCGAGAATCCGCGCCGGCCCACCCGCCAGCGGCCAGATCCGCGCGGTACCGTCCCAGGCGGCGGACGCCAGCATGGTCCCGTCGGGCGAGACGGCGAGCCCGGCAACGGGGCCGGCATGTCCCGCGAGTACGCAGTCCGGCTCGGCCTGTCCCAATCGCCACAGGGCGATGCGCCCATCCTCCGAGGCGCTGGCGAAGCGCTCGTCGGGAAGGGCCGCCACGGCGTTCACCGCGCCGTCATGGAAGCGCAGGACGCTCAAAGCCGCGCCGGTTTCGAGACCCCAGACGATCGCCGCCTGATCGAACCCGCCGGAGACCGCAAGGCGGCCGTCGCCCGTCACGGCGAGCGCACGAACCGGCCCGCCATGGCCGCGCATCTGCGCCCCCGCGGGCAATGCGAGCAGGAGGGCCGCGATCAGACCGAGAATCCGCGTCGCCCGCATCGGCATCGTCATCCAACTCCGTTTCCCCGGCGGACCATACGCGACCGGTCGGGACGCCGTCCGCCCACCGAAGGTGAGGGTTTGTGTCTCAGGCGCCGGAGTGGCGAGATGCCGAACCTTGATCCGCGCCCGGCGATGGCGCATCGCTCGCGGTGATGAGACAGGACGGAGCCTCACGCATTCTTGCCGCTCAGCCCGCCGCACTGCCGGCGCGCGCGGACGCTTGAACGATGCGCGCAGCCTCCGCCGCCCTGACACCGCTCGCCGACGCGCTCGCCCTGCTGCTGCGTTGCGCGAAACCGGTCGCGCCGCGATCGGTGCCGCTGGTTCGAGCGGCCGGGCACATCGCCGCGACATCGCTCACGGTTCCCCATGACATCCCGGCCGGGCTCACCGCCCTGCGCGACGGCTTCGCGGTGGAAGCCGCGCAGATCGGCGGTGCCTCACCCTACGCGCCGGTGATGCTGCCACGCGCCCCCGCCTGGGTCGAAGCCGGCGAGCGCCTGCCGCCCGGCACCGACGCGATCCTGGCCGCCGAGGGGTTGGAGCACCGCAGTGCCGTGGCGGAAGTCGGTCCGGGCGAGAGCACCCGCGCCGCGGCCGAGGATTTTTCCGAAGGCGACGCTCTCCTGACGGCGGGCGAGCGGATCGAGCCGCGCCACCTTCTCGGCCTCGCGGCCGCGGGGTTTGTCGAAGTCGCGATCCGCGAAGCCCGGATTCGCCTCGTGGTGACGGGGGCGCCGGACGTCCTGTCGCCGACGCTCGGCGCCGTGATCGCGCGGTCGGGCGGCCTCGCCGAGACGGTGGCGGTGCCGGATGACCCCGAACGGATCGCCCACGCCATCGCGGCCGACGGAGCGGATGCGGTGTTCGTCCTCGGCGGCACCGGGTTCGGGCGCAGCGACCGCAGCGCCGAAGCGCTGGCGCAAGCCGGACGTGTGGTCGCTCACGGCCTCGCCCTGCGGCCCGGCGAGACGGCGGGGGTCGGCGAAGCCGGGGACCGCCCGGTCCTGCTCCTGCCCGGCCGGCCCGATGCGGCGCTCGCGGCCGTCCTGGCGCTCGGCCGGCCGCTGATCGCCGCGCTGACCGCTGCCGTCGAACCGGCGGCGCGGATGGGGCAAATCTCGCGCAAGATCACCTCGATCGTCGGGCTCGCCGAAATCGTCTTCGTTCGCGTCCAGGGGACGGACATCGACCCCCTCGGCGGAGCCGATCTCGCCCTGCACCGGTTGATCGAAGCGGACGGATTCGTGCTGGTGCCGCCGGAGCGGGAGGGCTACCCGGTCGGCAGCGTGGTCGAGGTGGTGCCGCTATGAGCGCGGATCGCGAGACGGATTTTACCCAGCGCCTCGCCGCGGCCGCCCGGCAGGAGCAGTTCCTGACGGTGATGAGCCGCGAGGACGCGCATGCGGCCTTCCGCGCGGCACTTCCCCACGCGGCGCTTCCACCGGAGACCGTTCCGCTGGCCCAGGCGCTGGGACGGGTGCTCGCCGGCGATATTGCCTCGCCGATCGACGTGCCCCCCTTCGACCGCGCCTTGGTGGACGGCTTTGCGCTGCGCGCCGCCGACACCGAGGGCGCCAACGCCGCGCGGCCCCGCCGGCTCGCTCTCAACCGCGAGATCCTGGCCTGCGGCGTCGCCCCGACGGGTTCGGTCGCCACCGGCACCGCGACGCCGATCGCCACCGGCGGCATGATCCCGCGCGGGGCCGACGCCGTGGTGATGGTCGAGCAGACCGAGTTCTTCGAAGACGCCCTCGCCATCGACGTGACGGGTCCGGTCCGGCCGGGGCAATTCGTCGGCTATGCCGGCGCCGACATGGCGTCCGGCGAAACCGTCCTACGCAAGGGGGCAGTGGTGACCGCCCGCGAGATCGGCATGCTCGCCGCCTGCGGGCTCGCCGAGATCGTGGTGGTGCGCCGCCCCCGCGTCGCCGTACTCTCGACGGGCGACGAGCTGGTCGCGCCGGGCGGTGAACTGCGACCGGGCGCCATCTTTGATTCGAACGGCGCCATCGTCGCGGCCTCGGTCGCCGAGAACGGCGGCGAGCCCGTGCCGCTCGGCATCGTCCGCGACGACGAAGCGGCGCTCGATGGTGCCCTGCGCGATGCGCTGACCCGGAGCGACCTCGTCGTACTCTCCGGCGGCACCTCGAAGGGCGCGGGCGATGTCTCGCACCGCATCCTGTCGCGGCTGGGCCCGCCCGGCATCCTCGTCCACGGCGTCGCGCTCAAACCCGGCAAGCCGCTCTGCCTCGCCGTCGCCGAAGGCAAGGCGGTGGTGGTGCTGCCCGGCTTCCCGACCTCGGCGATGTTCACCTTCCACGAATTCGTGGTGCCGCTGGTGCGCGCGCTTGCCGGACTGCCGCCGCGGGAAGAGGAGGCGGTGTCGGCGCGCCTGCCGCAGCGGCTGACGTCCGAACTCGGCCGCACCGAATTCGTGATGGCCTCGCTCGCTCAGGCGGCTGATGGCTTGGTCGCCCTGCCGCTGCCGAAAGGCTCCGGCTCCGTCACCGCCTTCTCGCAGGCCGACGGCTTCTTTGCCGTGCCGGCCGCGCGCTCGGGCGTCGAGGCGGGCGAGACGGTCTCGGTGGTGCGCCTCGGGGCGGGCGTTCGGCCGCCGGACCTCACCATCATCGGCAGCCACTGCATCGGGCTCGACCGGGTGGTCGGACTGCTGGCCGAGCAAGGCTTTCGCGCCCGCACCGTATGGGTCGGCTCGGCCGGGGGGCTCGCGGCCCTGCGCCGGGGCGAATGCGACCTGGCCGCCATGCACCTGCTCGACCCCGAGACCGGCCGCTACAACGCGCCTTTCCTCGAAGCGGGCATGAAACTCGCCCTCGGCTGGCGTCGGCTCCAGGGCGTGGTGTTCCGTAAGAACGATGCCCGTTTCGAGGGCCGCAGCGCTGCCGATGCGGTGAACGCGGCGCTGGCCGACCCCGACGCGGTGATGGTCAACCGTAACGCCGGCTCCGGCACCCGCCTCCTCGTCGATGGCCTGATCGGGCCGGCCCGCCCGGCCGGCTTCTGGAACCAGCCGCGCTCGCACAACGCCGTCGCGGCGGCGGTGGCGCAGGGCCGGGCCGATTGGGGCGTGGCGATCGCGAGCGTCGCAACGGCCTACGGCCTCGGCTTCCTGCCGCTGGCGCAGGAGCATTACGACTTCGCCTACCGCGATGCGGATCGCGAGAAGCCCGCGCTCGCCGCCTTCCTGGCGCTGCTCGGCACACGCGCGGCGGATGCGGCCCTAAACGAACTAGGGTTCGAACCCGGCGCAGGCGAATCGTGAACGACCTGCGCGTCATCGGCCTCGCCGGTTGGAGCGGAGCGGGCAAGACCACGCTGCTCGCCCGCCTCATCCCCGTGCTCGTCGCCCGCGGAATGCGGGTCGCGACCCTCAAGCACGCCCACCACGCTTTCGACATCGATCAGCCGGGCAAGGATTCGTTCGTCCACCGGCAGGCCGGGGCGAGCGAAGTAATCGTATCCTCCGCCCGGCGATGGGCGCAGATCCGCGAGGTCGGAGAGGGCGCGGAGGCGACCCTGCCCGAATTGCTGCGCCGGCTGACGCCGACCGGTCTCGCCTTGGTCGAGGGCTTCAAGCGCGAGGCGCATCCCAAGCTCGAAGTGTTCCGCGCGGCCAACGGCCGTCCGCCCCTGCACGGAGACGACCCGCGCATCGTCGGCATCGCCAGCGACGTGCCCTTCCCGCAGGCGGCGGTGCCGGTGGTCGGGCTCGACGACATCGAGGCCATCGCCGATCTCGTGACCGAGCGCGCCGAGGCTCTTGAAACCGTACTCGCCCGGCTGGAAAGACCCTGAGCCATGGCACAGCTCACCGACGATTGCTTCGCCTTCGGGGGCAAGCCGATGCGGATCGAGAACGCGGTGGCGATGATCGCCGAGCGCTTCCCCGTGGTCGCTGGCACGGAGACCATACCGCTCGGCCTCGCCGACGGGCGGATCGCCGCCGAGGACGTCTTCGCGCGTCACGACCTGCCGCCCTTCGCCAATGCCGCGGTCGATGGCTACGCCGTGCGCTTCGCCGACCTCGAGGCAGGGACCGAGACCGTCCTGCCGGTCAGCGGTCGTCTCGCGGCCGGCGCGGCAGCCGCAGAGCTGCCCTTGGGCACCGCGATCCGCATCTTCACCGGCGCGCCGATGCCGCCCGGCGCTGACACCGTGTTCATGCAGGAGGATGTGCGCCGCGAGGGCGACCGGGTCGTCCTGCCGTCGGGGCTGAAGCCCGGCGCCAACGCTCGCCCCGCCGGCGAGGATCTGGCGGCGGGCGGGCTCGCGATCCCCGCGGGGCGGCGCCTGCGCCCGCAGGATCTGGCGCTGGCCGCCGCGACCGGCCATGCGCAGATTGCCGTGCGCCGCCGGTTGCGGGTCGCCGTGTTCTCGACCGGCGACGAGCTGACCGAGCCCGGCGCGCCCCTTCGCCCCGGCGCGATCCACGATTCCAACCGCGTGCTGCTCGTGACCCTGCTGACCCGGCTCGGCGTCGCGGTGGACGACCTCGGAATCCTGCGCGACGATCCCGTCACCCTGCCGGCCCGCCTCGCCGAGGCGGCGCGGGACCACGACCTGATCCTCACCTCCGGCGGCGTCTCGACCGGCGAGGAGGACCATGTGAAGACTGCCGTCGATGCCCAGGGCCGGCTGATGCTCTGGCGGTTGGCGATCAAGCCCGGCCGTCCGGTTGCGGTGGGACTGGTCGCCGGGACGCCCTTCGTCGGGCTGCCGGGCAATCCGGTGGCAGTCTACATCACGCTGCTCTTCGTGGTGCGGCCGCTGCTCGCCCGGCTCGGCGGCGCACGCTACGAGCCGCCGCTGTCCTGGCCGGTGCGGGCGGGCTTCAGCTACCGTAAGAAGGCGGGCCGCCGCGAATTCGTCCGCGTCAGTCTCGTCCGCAGTGGCGAGGGCGCTCTGGAAGCACAAAAATTCCCGCGCGACGGAGCGGGCGTGCTGACCTCGCTTACCGAGAGCGACGGCCTCGTGGAGTTGCCCGACGACGCGACCGGCGTGAGTCCCGGCGATTCGCTGGCGTATTATCCGCACGTCTTGCTGTGGTGAGGGCTCGCCTTTCGACCTGATCGGCGAGGCTGAGCCCCAGATCGCGAGCACGCAACATCACAGGGGCGGCGCGTAGCCGGGTGTCCGTCCGGCTCGGCTGCAGAGATCCTCGCGGAGCGGCCCGAGCCGTTCCGTATCGATCCTCGCGCGGATCGCGAGGAAATACGTCTCCCAACCCACGGGCTGGAAATCCAGGGCGAAGCGCTCGGCGACCACGCGGGTGCCCATGCCGACATCGGCCGCGCCGGTGGCGATTAGGGCCGCCACCGCCTGATGCGTGAATTCCTCGGTCTGATGGCCGACGATGCGCGCGAGGTCGATGCCCGCCTCGGCGCAGAGCCGTTCGAACCAGATCCGGGTGCCGGCACCCCGTTGCCGGTTGACGAAGCGCGCCCGCCGCGCGGCGATGTCGGCGACACTTCCCAAATCGAGCGGGTTGCCGGCCGCCCGCATCAGGCCCTGTTCCCGGCGGAACAGGGGGATGACGACGAGGTCGCGACGGTCGAACACGGCGCCGAAGGGTGCTGGTGGCGGGCCGTCCGAGCCGTAATGGAAGCCCGCGGCATCGACGGACTCGTCATGCAGCCGCGCCAGGGCGTCGAGGCTGCCGGCGACCATCAGGTCGATCTCGCGCTGCGCCTCGATCGCCTCCAGCAGCAGAGGATCGTGGCTCGCGGCGAGACGGATACGCGCATCGGACGGCTCCAGAAGTCGCTGCAAGCCGTCCGTCAGCGCCATCTCCTCCGCTGCGAGGGCCGGGGCGAGGCGCGTCTGCGACGCTTGAAGCAAGGTCAGCAGCGCCACCCCGAGAGGCGTGAGGCTGCTGCCGTGCCCCTTGGTTTTCACCACGACGGGCTGGCCGAGGGCCTGTTCCAGCGCGTCGAGCTGCCCCCAGGCCGAACGGTAGGAAATCGAGAGCACCTCGGCCGCCCCCTGGAGCGAGCCGGTCCGGCCGAGCGCTTCGAGAAGCTGGTGCGCACCGCGCAGCGGGAAGTCGGATGCACCCTCGCAGCGGCCCTCGACATGCAGGCGTACGCGGAGCCCGTCCCACCCGGAAGCGACCGAAGCCACGGCCCGCCCGTCCTCGACAGCCATATGCAAGGCCTTTCCTATTGATCTTGCGTCATCTGGCGTATCATCCCGGCTTGCGCCGCGCAGCCCCGGATGCACCTCAGGTGCGCCCCCGGTGCGGATGCGATAATTTCTTCGAGCCGAGCCCCTTGAGCCAAACCCTTCAGGAGACGTTCTCGCGCCTGTGGACGCTCGACCGGGATGTCCTGGCGATCGCGCGGCTGTCCCTGCGCGTCAGCGTCACCGCGGTGGGAATCGGGCTTGTGCTCGGCATTCCGCTCGGAGCGCTGATTGCGGTGGCGCGATTTCCGGGGCGCGGCGCCGTGGTCGGGCTTCTCAACACGTTCATGGGCCTGCCGCCGGTGATCGTCGGGCTGATCCTCTATCTCGCCCTGTCCCGCTCGGGTCCCTTCGGAGCGTTCGGCCTGCTCTTCACCCCAGCTGCGATGGTGGCAGCGCAGGCGGTGCTGGCGACGCCGCTCGTCGCGGCGCTGACGCGACAAGTCATCGCCGACGCTGAGGCCCACCTGGGAGAACAACTCCGCTCCCTTCACCTCTCCGCACCGCAGCGAGCGGGGGTGCTGATCTACGATGCGCGCTTCTCGCTGGTCACGGCAGCACTGGCCGCTTTCGGCCGGGCGATCTCGGAAATCGGCGCCGTGCTCGTCGTCGGCGGCAATATCGACGGGCATACCCGCACCATGACGACGGCGATCTCGCTGGAGACGCAGAAGGGCGACCTCAGCCTCGCCTTGGCGCTCGGCCTCGTGCTGATGAGCCTCGTCCTGGCGGTGAATGCCGCCGCCGCGCTCCTGCGCAGCCATGTCGCGAGGGCCTACGGATGAGCGCTGCGCCCGCCATCCATCTCGACGGCGTCAGCCTGGCGCTCGGCGGACGGGTGATCCTCGACCGTCTCGACCTCGACGTCGCCGCGCACGGCATCACCGCCCTGATCGGCCCCAACGGGGCTGGCAAGAGCGTGACCCTGCGTGTGATCGACGGCCTGTTGCGGCCGGATAGCGGCACGGTGCGCCTCACGCCCGGCCGCCGCGCCTTCG
Source organism: Methylorubrum extorquens (assembly GCA_900234795.1). Classification (NCBI taxonomy): domain Bacteria; kingdom Pseudomonadati; phylum Pseudomonadota; class Alphaproteobacteria; order Hyphomicrobiales; family Methylobacteriaceae; genus Methylorubrum; species Methylorubrum extorquens. The sequence goes on along the minus strand of LT962688.1, from coordinate 2,678,677 downwards.
TGTTCCAGCGCCCCGCCCTGGTGCGGGCGAGTGCTTCCGCCAACGTCGCCCTCGGACTGGTCTCGCTGAAGCTGTCCCGCCGGGAGCGCGCCGAGCGGATCGCGGCGGCGCTCGCCCGCGTCGGCCTGTCGGAGCGGGCCAACGACGCGGCGACGCGCTTCTCGGGCGGCGAGCAGCAGCGCCTCGCGCTCGCCCGCGCCTGGGCGATGCAGCCCGACCTCCTGCTCCTCGATGAGCCGACCGCGAGCCTCGATCCAGCCGCGACCGAGACCGTCGAGAGCCTGATCACCGAGATGGCGCAGACCGGCACCACCGTGCTCCTCGTCTCGCACAATCTCGGGCAGGTCGCCCGGCTCGCCGACGAGACCGTGGTGCTCGCCGCCGGCCGCGCCGTGGAGCGGGGCCCGACCCGATCCGTCCTCTTCTCACCCCGCACACCCGAAGCGCGGGCCTACCTCACCGGAGAACTGCCTTGGACCGCCTTCGCCGCAGCTTCCTGACCCTCTCGCTCCTGGCTGCTCTCGGCACGGCCTCGCCGCTGCGGGCCGAGCCCGCCTCGATCGTCGTCGCCTCCACGACCTCGACCGAGCAATCGGGCCTGTTCAAGCACATCCTGCCGCTGTTCAAGCAGAAGAGCGGGATCGAGGTGAAGGTGGTGGCGCTCGGCACCGGCCAGGCCCTCGACGCGGCGCGCCGGGGCGACGCCGACGTCGTGCTCGTCCACGACCGCCCGGCCGAGGACAAGTTCGTCGCCGAGGGGTTCGCCAAGGGGCGGCAGGACGTGATGTACAACGACTTCGTGCTGATCGGCCCGAAGGCCGACCCGGCCGGCATACGCGGCAAGGGGGTGGACGACGCCTTCAAGGCCATCGCGGCGGGACAAGCGCCCTTCGTCTCGCGTGGCGATCGCTCCGGCACCCACAGCGCCGAGCTGCGGAGCTGGAAGGAGGCCGGCGTCGATCTCCCGGCGGTCCGCGGCGACTGGTATCGCGACGTCGGACAGGGGATGGGTCCGGCGCTCAACACCGCCTCGTCGCTCGGCGCCTACATCCTCGCCGATCGCGGCACGTGGCTCTCATTCAAGAACCGGGGCGACCTGACCATCCTCGTCGAGGGCGACAAGCGCCTGTTCAACCCCTACGGCGTGATGCTGGTGAACCCGGAGAAGCACCCGACCGTGAAGGTGAAGGAGGGCCAAGCCTTCATTGATTGGCTGGTCTCGCCCGAGGGACAGCGGGCAATCGCCGATTACAAGATCAACGGCGAGCCGCTGTTCTTCCCGAGCGCGAAGAAGGGCTGACGACCGTCCACCTCCCGTGCACTGCCTCATCCTGAAGTGCCGCGCAGCGGCCTCGAAGGATCCTCTCGTTCCCGTATGCTTACTGGAGGACCCTTCGAGGGCGACGCTTCGCGCCGCCACCTCAGGGTGAGGACGAGGGTTGGATAGGAAGGTCGCGTCGGTCCCGTTTCTACCGCGGCGGGCCGGACTGACGCTTGCGGGCGAACATCCACAGGGCAAGCACCGCGAGCGCGATCAGCACGCTCACCCAGACCCAGTTGAAATCGGTGGCCGCGGACGTCGCCGCGCCCGAACTGGAGCCGGACGGCCCCGATTCCGGAATCGGCGGGGCAGGGTTGGTCGCCTGGGCGAGGGCCGCATGAAGTCCGGCGAACCAGACCGTCAGGGCGAGGGCGGCGTGTCTCATGATACGCAAACTCCAAAGATTCAGGCCGCCCGGGCGGAGGCGGTTACTGCTTCGCCTTCTCGAACTGGAAGGCCGGCGCGTCGTTGAGCTGTGCCTTGGTCAGGCGCACTTCGGCGTGAATCAGGTCGTGACCCACGAGCACCGTCGCGGGCGTGGAACTCGGCCGCTTCGGCTCGACCGAACCGGTCGACTCGGTGACGCGACCGCTATGCTGGTTCTGCACCGCGCCCAGCACCTCGGGGGACACGTTCGAGCCCGGCATCGTCTCCGCGCTGGCCTTGTCGGCGGCCTTCTCGCTCGGTGCGTTGTCCGGCGTCACCACCGAGGACGTCCCGCCGGTGAGCGACACGTCCTCGAAATTCCAGGCGAGCTGGTCGAAGGGCACCGCAACGTATTTTTCGCCGACGCCGAGGAAACCGCCGACGCCGATCACCACCGCCTGGATGCGGCCGGTGCCGTCCACGAGCACGTCCTCGATCTTGCCGACCTGGACATGGTCCGCGCCGACCACAGCGACGCCGATCACCTTCGAGGCGCGCATCGTGCCCACCTCGGGCCGTTCGACGAAGCGGGCGGCCGCCGGCCCGGCCGGCGCCGTCTCGGCGAGGGCAGGGAGCGGGGCAACCGCGAGTGCGAGGGCAAGGGCGGCGAGCGCGGATCGCGGGACGCTGGACAAGTTGGGACGCATCCCTGACTCCGGGTTCGGACGTGCTGGTGCCCCGTTAACAGCCGGCGACCCTGCCCAGTTCATCGGCGTCAGGCGACGGCGTCCCACGTCTCGGTGATGACGCGACCCGCATGCGAGAGGCGGGCACGCAGCACCACGTCCCCCGCGGGCCACGGATCGGGCGGCCGGAACTCGGCATAGAGGCGCCAGCCGCCGGTCTGCGGCACCCGCTCGGCATAGGGCTCGACCAGCGCGCCCGCACTCGCCAAGAGCGCCACGTCGATGGCCGCCTTCGGGTCGTCGGGCAGGCCCGGCCCCTCGAAGTCGATGGCGTAGAGGCGGCGCTGCGGCGACGGTGGATCGGTCGGGCGCAGACGCTCGGCCGAACCGATGCGTGTCGAAACCACACGGGCGAGCGGCGGCGCAAGGGCCGGCGCCGGCTCGGCACCGACCGTGACGAGGGAATAGGCGAGCCGCAGCGTCTTGCCCGCCGCGACGGGCGCCTCGCGCACGAAGGCGGCGACGATGTTGTCGGTCGCCTCCGTGCGCGAGGGAATCTCGAACAGCCGCACCGCGCCCGCGCCGAAGCCGTCCTGCGGCGTCACCCACAGGCCCGGCCGGTCCTCGTGCTGCGCCTGCACGTCGAGATAGGCGGCAAAGTGCCGTTCCCGCTGCAGCAGCCCGAAGCCTTCGAGTGGATCCGCGCGGAACGACGAGATCTGCGGCGCGGGCCGGCCGTTGACGAGGGGCCGCCACAACCGGTCACTGGGTGTCTGCACCACCAGCCCGTCCGAATCGTGCACCTGCGGGCGAAAATCGTCGAACGGCTCGGCGCGGCGTACGCCCGGCCCGTTCTCGCCGAACAGGAACATGCTGGTGAGCGGCGCGAGGCCGAGCGCCGCGATCGGACGGCGCGGAAACAGGGCGGCTTCGACTGCGACATGGGACGGATCGCCCGGCGTGACGGCAAAGCGGTAGGCGCCCGTCAGGCTCGGACCGTCGAGCAGCGCGAAAATCGTGATCGACGCCGCGTCGCCCTGCGGCGCCTCGATCCAGAAGCTGGTGAAATCGGGAAACTCCTCGCCCTGCGGCAATCCCGTATTCACGGCGATGCCGCGGGCCGAGAGGCCGTAGATCTGCCCCCGGCCGCGGATGCGGAAATAGGAGGCACCGAGGAAGACCAGGAATTCCTCGTGGGCCTGCGGCCGGCTCGCATCGAACCCATGGGCGATGCGAAAGCCGGCATAGCCGAGCGAGGCGGGATAGCGGCGGCCCTGCAAGGCCGGTCCGAGATCGAACAGGTCCGGATCGTAGCCGAAGGGGCGCACGCCCTCGGGCGATTGCAGAAAGATCTCCACCCGCTTGGCGTGCAGGTTGCCGCGGTGGAACGGCTGCATCGAGAAGCGGGGCCCGAGTGGGACCGTCGCCTCGGATCGGAAGCAGATCGCTTGGAACGCGTCGTAGTCGAGCTCGGCCAGCTCCGGCGGCAGGGGGTTGTTCGGCGGCGCGTAAACCTGCGCCGCCAGCCGCTCGGCCCGTGCGGCCACCGCCTCGAAGGTGACCGGACGCGCATCAAAGGGCGCTGGGGGTGAGGCGTTTGGCACCGTTTGAGCCATCGTTCTGGCGGCATTCAGGTCGAAGAGGCCAGGAATGCTCAAGCCGGCCGTACCGGCAAGAGCACCTCGAAAAGCGCCACGGACGATGGCGCGCCGCGAAATGTCGATTTCTTCGGGCGCCTCGTTGTCCGCGTCCGACGGTCCTGCCATCCGTTCATCCCTCCCGCGAGTGTCGACGCCGATCATGTCCAGCCCAGACTTGCCGCAGGCTGAACGCTCCGTCGAGGCGGGGGACGAGGGTGGAACCCGGCCGAGGGGCGCGGGCCCCGCGCCGCGGCCGGCCTCGTTCCGCCTGCGCCGCCTCGCGCTGGCCGGGCCGACGCTGGCCCTCGCCGCGGTCATCGCCGCCTTGGCGCTCGCGGCCTACGGCGTGCCGGAGACATGGCTCGGGCGCGCCGTGCTCGGGCTCTTCGTCGTGCTGATGGCGTGGCAGAGCTTCACCGCGTGGCAGTATCTCTACGGGCTCATCGCCGCACTGATGGGCGACCGCGCCCTGTCCGCGCTGGAGCGCCGCGCCGCGACGATTTCGACCCGTCCCACGGGCCTCAGCCGCACGGCGGCGGTGGTGGCGATCCATGCCGAGGACCCGCTCGCGGTGTTCTCCGCGATCCGGGTCATGGCCCGCTCGCTCCAGCGCGAGGGCGGCGACGGTTCGGACATCGACATCTTCGTCCTCTCCGATACCCGCGAGGGCGCGATCAGCGCGGTCGAGGAGCACGAATTCGCCCGCATCCAGGCCTGGAGCCAGCGCGAAGGCCGCGGCATGCCGCGCATCCGCTACCGCCGCCGCGCCGACAATTCCGGCCGCAAGGCCGGCAACATTGCCGAGTTCTGCGCCACCTACGGGCACGAATACGACTTCATGATCGTGCTCGACGCCGACAGCCTGATGACCGGCGCCGCCATGCGCCGGCTCGCCCGGCTGATGGAAGAGAACCCGCGCACCGGCCTGATCCAGACCGTCTCCTACGCCGCCGGCCGCGACACGCTGTTCGCGCGTATCCAGCAATTCGCCGTGCGCCTCTACGCGCCGCTCTCCCTGCGCTGCCTCGAGACGTGGCAGGGTCCGGACGGCTCCTACTGGGGCCACAACGCGATCCTGCGCGTGGAGGCGTTCGCCAACAACGCCGAGCTTCCGGTCCTCTCCGGCAAGCCGCCTTTGGGCGGCGAGATCCTCTGCCACGATATCGTCGAGGGGGCGCTGCTGCGCCGCGCCGGCTGGGACGTGCGCCTGCTGCCGGAGATGGGCGGCACCTGGGAGGAAATGCCGACCAACCTCATCGACCTGCTCGGGCGCGAGCGGCGCTGGTGCCAGGGCAACCTGCAGCATCTCCGCGTGCTGACGATGAAGGGGCTGCTCGGCGCCAGCCGCTGGCATCTCGGCGTGGGTATCCTCGGCTACTGCGTCTATCCGCTCTGGATTGCCTTCCTCGGGCTCGGCACGTGGCAGGCGGTGCGCTCCGGCGAACTCGGGCTGATCGGCTACGGCCTCGACGGCGGCAACGCGGCGGCCTGGGCGCTCGCCGCCCTCGTCATCGCGGTGATGGCACTGCCGAAGCTCCTGAGCCTCGGCTACGTCCTCGCCTCGCCCCGGCGCCGGGCGGATTTCGGCGGCACCCGCTCGCTGCTGGTCAGCGCGGCGCTCGAACAGGCGATCTGGATCTTGCTCTGGCCGGTGATGGCACTGTTCGCGGCGGGCGCCGTGGTGACGACCGTGTTCGGGCGGGTGGTTCGCTGGGACACGCAGTCCCGCGACGATCGCAGCGTGCCGTGGCGTGAGGCGTTCCGCCTTCAAAGCGACGCGGTCGCGGCGGGCGGGGGCGCTTACCGTGCTGCTCGCCTTCGGCAATTCCTGGCTTGCCCTGTGGATGGCGCCGGTCGCCCTCGCTTTGCTGACGAGCCCGTTCCAGAGCGTGCTCACCAGCAGCACCCGCCTCGGCCTCGGGTCGAAGGCGCGCGGCCTCTTCCTCACCGAGGACGACACGCGCCCGGCTCCGGAACTGCTTGAACTGCACCAAACCCGCACCGCCGGTGCCGAGCCGGCGGCGATCACCGCCGCGCCGTCCCCGTGGCTCCCGGTGACCATCGACGAGGCGAGCGCGCCGACCCTGCGCTGAGCCTTCCGCGCCGAAGGGAATTCGGCTTCGGCGTGAGGGCGCAGCCCTCGGCGCTCATACGCTCATAGGTCGGCGCGGATAAGCCGCTGGGCTACTTGCCCTGGAGCACCTCGATCGGGTTGGTGCGCTGGGTGGGCGCCGGCTCGCGGGTGAGGGTGCTCCCACCCTTCCTGTCGCCGCGGCTGGCTGCACCGCCGCCATCGGACTTCCCCGCAGAGTCGAGAGAGCGGGCTGTGTCGGGACCGCGCCGCTTGCCAGTTCGAGGCAAGTCAGCAGTTCGACATAGGACGGGAAGCCACCGGCCTGGAATTGCTGCGTGCATTGCGTCCTGGCCGCGGCCGGAAACTCGCTCCAGCGCTTCTTCAGATCCCGCTCGGCGCCGCGCTCGGAATTGAGGCAGGCATCCGCGCTGACATTGTCGCTGAGCGTCTTCTGCACCCGCTGGGCCGATTGGCAGGTCGCCGCGACGTCGAGCTTCGGCGGTCCATCCTCAGCCCGCGCTGCGCCGCAGACAAGGCCAAGGGACAGCGCGGCAAGGAGGAGGGGCGTACGGTTCATCATGGCGGTTTTCGTCCCGTTGGGGGCTCGTAGACCCGACAACGCACGGAGCCCCGCAACAGCCACGCGCCTTCACACAATTCGGAACTGCGTCACTCGGTCGGCCGATGCGCGCCCGTCAGAGCGGCGTCGAGATCGCGAAGCAGGTCATCCGGATCTTCGATGCCGGTGGAGAGGCGCAACAGGTCGGGCGGGCAGGGGGTGCCCGGCCCCTCGACGGAGGCGCGGTGCTCGATGAGGCTTTCCACGCCGCCGAGCGAGGTTGCCCGCTTCCACAGAGCCACCCGCGCGGCGGTCTCGATCGCCGCAGACTCGCCGCCGGCCACGCGGATCGAGAGCATGTAGCCGAACCCACCCGTCATCTGCCGCGCGGCCACCGCATGGCCGGGATGGTCGGGCAACCCCGGATAGAGCACAGCACTCACGAGCGGATGCGCGGAGAGACGCTGCGCGAGGTGGAGCGCCCCGGCGCTCTGGGCGGCGGCGCGCAAGGGCAGCGTGCGCAAGCCTCGCATCAGCAGGTAAGCTTCGAAGGGGCCGAGGATGGCGCCCCAGCCGCCGCGGATCGCCACGAGGCGATCCCAGAACGCATCCTTCCGCGCCCCGGCCAGGACGCCAGCCACCACGTCGGAATGGCCGTTCAGAATCTTGGTGGCCGAATGCATCACGATGTCGGCCCCGAGCGTCAGCGGCCGGGTCAGGATCGGGCTCGCGGCGGTCGAGTCCACGGCGACCCGCGCCCCGGCGGCATGGGCGATCTCGACGATGCGGGCAATGTCGGCGACCGTGCAGAGCGGGTTGCCCGGCGTCTCGATCCAGACGAGCCGGGTCTTGCCGGGCCGGATCGCGGCACGCACGGCCTCGGGGTCGTCCATCGGCACGAAATCGACCGCGAGGTCGAGGCGCGGCGCCTCCTGCCGCAGCCAGCGACGCAGCCCCCAATACATGACTTCAGGCGCGATCACGTGGTCGCCGCGCTCCAGCGCGCAGAACACGGCCGCCGCCGCCGCCATGCCGGAGCCGAACAGGAGGGCGCCCGCTTCCGCCCGTTCGAGCGCGGCGATCACGTCCTCCGCCTCGCGCGTCGTGGCGTTGTCGGGCCGAGCGTAGACGAAGCCGGAGCGGTAGGCGTTGTCGGCGTCGCGCAGATAGGTGGTGGAGAGATGAAGCGGCGGCACCACCGCCCGCGTCACCGGATCGATCCGGCCGAGCGCCTGCGCGGCCAGCGTCGCCGGCTGCCATTCCGCGGGCGACAGCGCCTCCGAGGGGGCTGCATCGGGGGCTGCATCGGAAGTGCCGTGAGGCGCGTTGGACCGGCTCATGGGTTTCCTTGCTCGAGGTCGGATCGCAATGTCGGCTTGAGCGAATCCGCCGGACCGGGCAAGGCGAAGAAATGAGCGACGGAGCATTGCACAGCGCATGAGCGCACTGGACATCCCCGAGCGGCCGGCCCTGCCGCCGATCCCGCGGCTCGCCGCCGCGATCCTCCCCGTCCTCCTGGTGACGGCGGTGGGGTCGCTCTCGACCGGCGCCAATATCGAGGAGTGGTACACGACGATCCGCAAGCCGGCCTTCAACCCGCCGAACTGGGTGTTTCCGCTGGCTTGGACCGTCCTCTACACCCTGATCGCTGTCTCGCTCTGGCGGCTGCTCGGCGCGCGCCCGGTGCCGGGGCCGGCCCGGAAGGCGTGGTGGCTGGCACTCGCCGCCTTCGGCGCCCAGCTCGTCCTCAATGCAGCCTGGACACCGGTCTTCTTCGCCGCCCACCAGCTCGGCCTCGCGCTGATCGTCGCGCTCGCCATGCTCGCGATGATCTTGTGGACGATCCGCCTCTCCTGGCGCTTCGACCGGGCCGCGGCGTGGCTGCTCGTGCCCTACGCCGCCTGGGTGGCGTTTGCCTGCCTGCTCAACGGAACGATCTGGCAGATGAACTGAGGCTCGAGGGCGCATCCCGACGAAGGGTGCGCCGGTTGGTGGAAACGCGGCGCCTCAAACCCAGGATCGAGAGGCGCCGGTCCGATGCAATCGGGTCGGATACGGTTCGCGTGCATCGTCCCGAAAGGTCGTGGCGGGCTTTCGGCCGAGAGACGATGCGTTAGGCCGCCAGCGCCCGCGTCACGGTGGAGCGCAGGTCGGCCAGGGAGAAGGGCTTGGTCAGCACGTCGGTGACGATGGCATCGAGGCCGCGGGCGCGTTCGCGCTGGTCGGCAAAGCCCGTCATCAGCAGGATCGTGAGATCGGGGTAGTCGCGCTTGGCCGCGAGCGACAAAGCGATGCCGTCCATCAGCGGCATGCGGATATCGGTCAACATCAGGTCGAAGCCGCCGCCGGCCTCCGACAGGCGATCGAGGCCGTCGCTGCCGTCGATGGCCGTGACGACGGTGTGACCGTCCAACTCCAGCCCGCGCTTGAGGAAGCCGCGAACCGTATCCTCGTCATCCACGAGCAGGATGCGCGCCATGGTCGGGCGTCCTCTACCGTTCCTTCGATGTGGATCGTCGCGCCCGAGTGACCGCTGGGAAGCGCGGCCTGTCAAGCCTCATGCGCCGACAGAGTTCCATCGGCGGCCGATTTCAAGCAAGTCTCGCGTTCTTATCAGGAATTTGCCTGACCGGGATTGATGGTCAGGTGCCGCCGAACAGGTCCGCGTCGCTGCTGTCGTAGTCTACGAGGCCGACGAAGGGGAGCTGGCGGAAGGCGTGGGCGGCGTCCATGCCGTAGCCGACGACGAACACGTCCGGGCAGGTGAAACCGACGAAATCCGCGTCGATCGTCACGGCGCGCTTGCCCGGCTTCTCCAAGAGCACCGCAGTCAGCACGCGCTTGGCGCCGCGGGCCATCAACAGATCCTTGGCGAAGACGACGGTGCGGCCGGATTCGAGGATGTCGTCGACCAGCAGCACGTCACGCCCGCGCACCTCGCTCTGAACGTCGCGCAGGATCTCGACCTGGCCCGAGGAGACGGTGGAGTTGCGGTAGCTGGAGAGATGCACGAACTCGACCTGCGGCGAGAGCCCGGCCCGGTGGAGCGACCGCAGCAGGTCGGCGGCGAACATGAAGCTGCCCTTGAGCACCGCGACGACGAGCAGGTTCTCGGGCTTGGCCGCGACGATCTCGTCGGCCAACTCGTCGTTGCGCTTGGCGATCGCCGCTTCGTCGAACAGGACGCGGACGCGTTTCGATGCGTTGCTCATGCGGCTCGTGATAGTTTCGCGGAATGTTCCAACGGCACGGACCGCCCTCGGCCATGCCACGCCGCACCATACCATGCGCAGCGGGCTCCGCCAGCGCTTCGGACCTGCGCAACCGACGCGCACGCGGCCGGATCGGCGCAATCCACAGCTGTGAACCGGAATGCGACGGGGGCTTTGACGAGATTGCTCTAATGGCTCTCAACAGCGCCCGCGCCGACGGCGGCATCGTCCGAGAAGCGGACTTCGACCTGTCGGCCCTTCTCCGGGGGAGCCGAGAGGCTCGCCTTGAACCGCGCCCGCTCGCCGGGCTCCAGGGCCGCGCGCGGTCCCGGAACGGTCCAGCGGTAGAGCGACTGCCCCCCGGCGTCGCGGACCTCGACCTCGATCGCCGGCACGGCGACGCGGCCCCGGGCAACCGCCACGAGATCCCCCTCCACGACGAGCCGCGCGGGGTTGCTGCCGTCGGCGGCGACCTGAAACGCGGCGATGTCGGTCAGATCGATGCCGCGCAAATTGACCGGCAGGCCGACGCGGGCGAACAGCCCTGCCGTCTGCGGCATCGCCCGTACGACGCTGGCGCGCCCGAGGAGCGCCAGCGGTAGGGCGGCGGCAAGGACGAGGCAGGCGGCAAGCGCCGGGGAGAGGCGCCGGGCCTTGCGTTTCGGCTTACTCCGTTTGGCGGCCTTCCCGGTGCTCGGCCGCGGACGCGGCCCGGCTTCGTCGGCCGGTACTTCGGTTGGCAGCGGCTCCGGGGATGGCGGCGCGGCGCTCGTCTCGGGCGCCTCGGCCGCCGACATCTCGTCGAACATCGCGGCCACCACCTCGTCGGACGAGATGAACCATGTCTCGCGGCAGGCCGCGCAGCGCACTGAGCGTCCGCTGGTGCCGACGCGGTCGGCATCGATGCGATACTCGCTGGCGCAGGCCGGGCAGACGATCAGCATGGGATGGGGTAAGCCGCGTCGGTGTCGGGTCCCGGCAGCGGGTTGCCGCGCGCTCGAAAAGGACACAAACGTTCTCACCGAGTAGGGTTAACCGGCGGTGAAGCCGGGTATGGCACAGCGGTCCTGTGTCGCGTGCGAAGCGTGGAGTGAGCGGGCCTTGTCGGCTGGGATGAAAACGGGCAGCCTCCTGTCCGGCGCGGAGGAGCCCGTCGTCCGGTTCGAGAGCGTCGGCATGCGCTACGGCCTCGGGCCGGAGGTGCTGTCCGATGTGAGCTTCGAGATCGCGCCGCATTCCTTTCAGTTCCTCACCGGCCCGTCCGGGGCGGGCAAGACGACGCTGCTGCGCCTGATCCTGCTCTCGGTGCGCCCGACCCGCGGCATCGTCTCGGTGTTCGGCCGGGAGGTGAGCGGCATCTCCAACGACGCGCTCACGGGCCTGCGCCGCCGCATGGGCGTGGTGTTCCAGGATTTCCGCCTGCTCGATCACCTGACGACCTACGAGAACGTGGCCCTGCCCCTGCGCGTGCAGGAGCGGGCGGAGGCGAGCTACCGGGCGGAGGTCGTCGAATTGCTGCGCTGGGTCGGCCTGGGCGAGCGCATGCACGTCCTGCCGCCGCTGCTGTCAGGCGGCGAGAAGCAGCGCGCGGCGATCGCGCGGGCCCTGATCGCGCGGCCGGAACTGCTGCTGGCCGACGAGCCCACCGGCAACGTCGATCCGAGCCTCGCCCGGCGCCTGCTGCGACTGTTCATGGAGCTGAACCGGCTCGGCACGTCCGTGGTGATCGCCACCCACGATTACGGCTTGATGGATCTCGTTGAGGCGCGCCGGATGGTGCTCGCCGACGGTCGGCTGCGGGTGGAAGGGCCATGAACGAGGTGCGCTCCCCCGCCCGGAGCGGCGCGGCCGCGGCGAAAGCGGCGGCCTCCGCGTCCGAGGCGCCGCTTCCGGCCAACCTGCGCCGCAACGCGCCCCTGGTGCCGACCGATTCCGCCGCGAGCCGGGCGCTTGCGGCAGTTATCGCGATCCTCACCTTCCTCGCGGCACTCTGCGCGGGTGCGGCGGAGATCGCCGTCTCCAGCGCCAGCCAGTGGCAGGGCAGCGTCGCGCAGGAGGTGACGGTGCAGATCCGGCCCGGAGCCGGGCGCGACATCGAGGCGGACGTGAAGCGGGCCGAAAGCCTCTCACGCGCCGCGCCGGGCATCGTCGGGGCGCGCATCTTCTCCAAGGCGGAGTCCGAGCGGCTGCTCGAACCCTGGCTCGGAAGCGGTCTCGACATGTCGGACCTGCCCGTTCCACGCCTGATCGCGCTGACGCTCGCGAGCGACCGGAGCCCCGACCTGACCGCGTTGCGCGCCGCACTCACCGAGGCGCTTCCGGGCGTGGCGAGCCTTGACGACCACGCGCTCTGGCTTCAGCGCCTCTCGACTATGGCCAACACCTTCGCCGGCATCGGCATCGGCATCGTCCTCCTCGTCCTGTTCGCCACCGGGCTCGCCGTGGTCTTCGCGACCCGCGGCGCCATGGCCGGCAATCGCGAGGTGGTCGAGGTGCTGCACTTCGTGGGCGCCGACGACGACTACATTGCCAAGGCCTTCCAGAGCCGCTTCTTCCGCTTAGGTTTAAGGGGAGGGGCGCTGGGTGCGGGCGCAGCACTTCTGACCTGCGCACTCGCCGGCCTGTTCGCGCGGATGTGGCGCTCGGGGCCGGCGGGCGAGGAGATCGAGGCGCTGTTCGGGACGTTCCAGATCGGCTGGCAGGGTTACGCGATCATCGTGCTCATCGGCGTGATCGCGTCCCTCGTCACGGCGGCCGTGTCGCGCTTCACCGTGCGCCGGTTCCTCCGATAGAGTCAGGTCGATCGAACCCGTTAACGTTTCGACAACCATTGGGAACCGAGAGTCCCGGCATCAACACCGTTCATGAGCTCCTGTTCCGTCCGTCATGCTTCCGCGAGTGCCCCGCCGACAGGCGGCCGGCCCGGGCCGGCTCCCAAACGAATCCTGCTCCGAGTCTCACCGCGAGGCGCTCGGATGGTCCTGGGTGGCGGACCTGTCGGCCAACGCCTCGTCGCAGCCCTACGCAGCTCGAATGACTGAGGCCCCTGCGCGGCGGGGGCGCGGCATCCGGCTCCTTCGGGCCTTCGTCGGCCTTTCCCTTCTCGGCCTGCTCGCGCTGGCGGGCGGCTTCCTCGCCTTCGTCGCGGTGGTCGAGCGGACGGACCGGCCGGGCCTGGACGGCGTCGACGGCATCGTCGCCATGACCGGGGGCTCGCAACGGGTCGGCGATGCCATCGATCTGCTGGCGGAAGGCCATGGCCGGCGGTTGCTAATTTCCGGCGTCAACGAGCGCACCACCCGCGACGAGATCGTGCGCCTCAATCCGGCACAGGAGCACTGGATCACCTGCTGCGTCGATCTCGATTACCGGGCCCGCAACACCATCGGCAACGCCATCGAGACCCGGCGCTGGATGCGGCGCCACAGCTTCGCCACCGTCGTGGTCGTGACGTCGAACTACCACATGCCGCGCACCCTGGTGGAGCTGCGGCACGCCCTGAAGGACGGCGAGACGCTGATCCCCTATCCCGTCGTCTCCGATGGGCTCGATGTCAGCCGCTGGTGGGCGGATCCGGCGGTGACCCGTCTGCTCGGGGCCGAATATCTCAAATTCCTGGTCGCCTGGGGACGGACCCGTTTCGAGTCCGACCCGGAGCAGTCACGCTTCGCCGTGCTGATCGGGCGCCGCCAGCCGGTGAAGGTCGTGGCCGAACGGTTGCTGCGCGAAGCGAACTGACCGGCGCGGCGGCCCCACCCATGGTCGGCAAGGCGTGTCGACGATTCAGGTCGGCTATGCCGCTGCCAAAGCCGACAAGCCGGCGTGAGGGGTCAGGCGGGCGGCATCAGCGCGCTCAACGCCCTCAAGATCGTATCGAACGTCACCGGCTTCTCGAACCGTGGTACGGCGGCGTACGCCTCTGGAATGGCGCCGGCGTCGTAGCCCGTCACGAACACGAAGGGTGTGCGCCGGGCGATCAGTCGCTCGGCGACGTCGTAGGCGCGCGCGCCCCTGAGCCCGAGGTCGAGAATCGCCCCGTCCACGGCGATGGCGGAGTCGAGGATATCCAGGGCTGCCTCGACGCTGGCGACCGGACCGTGGACGACGGCCCCGGCCTTCTCCAAGCCATGGCGCAGCTCATCGGCCCAGAAATAGTCGTCCTCGACGACCAGAATGCGTCGGTTCAGGAGGGCACTGACCGGCACGGGGGCACTTCCTCCAATTTTTTAGCGCGTCGAGATGCACGCGAGCTTCGCGTGAGGCCACCCCTCGGCACCATCATTCCAGACCACATGATTAACATGGGCTAGTTTGCCTGGCGTATCACTCGTTCGCGAAAAATCAACTAGAAATTGTGCAGGCCCGAATTCGGCGGGCGGTTGATCTGCAGCAAGGATCTGGCCAGGACCGGACGTTTGATGCACAGGAACCGTCTTCGACACCGGCACTCGCCAGGCTCTCCGTAACGACTGTCGCATGACCGCGCTTCTCCCTCCCGCTCTCGAAGATTTCCGCCGCGTCGTCGTGAAGGTCGGCTCGGCCCTCCTCGTGGATCGCGCGCGGGGACGCCTGCGTCACGCGTGGCTCGCCGCCCTCGCCGAGGACATCGCCGACCTGCATGGTCGCGGCGTCGATGTCGTCGTCGTCTCCTCCGGCGCGATCGCGCTCGGGCGCACGGTGCTGGGCCTTCCGCCCGGTGCGCTGCGCCTGGAGGAAAGCCAAGCGTCGGCGGCGGTGGGCCAGATCGCGCTCGCCCGGTACTGGACCGAGGCGCTCGGTCACCACGACATCGTCGCGGGACAGGTGCTGGTGACACCCAAGGACACCGAGGAGCGCCGCCGCTACCTCAATGCCCGCGCGACCGTGCAGAAACTCCTCGAAGTGCGGGCGGTCCCGGTCGTCAACGAGAACGACACGGTAGCGACCGCCGAGATCCGCTACGGCGACAACGACCGGCTGGCAGCGCGGGTTGCCACCATGATCGGCGCCGACGTGCTGGTGCTGTTCTCCGACATCGACGGCCTCTACACCGCGCCGCCCCACACCGACCCGCAGGCGCGCCACCTGCCGGTGATCGAGCGGGTGACCCCGGAGATCGAGGCGATGGCCGGGGGGCCCGCTTCCGATCTGTCCCGCGGCGGCATGCGCACCAAAGTCGAGGCGGCCAAAATCGCCGCCGGCGGCGGCACCCACATGGTCATCGCCGACGGGCGCGGGAAAAACCCGTTGCGCGTGGTCCGCGAGGGCGGACGCTGCTCGTGGTTCCTGTCGGGCTCGACCCCCACCGCCGCACGCAAGACCTGGATCGCGGGCTCGCTGGACGCCTCCGGCACCCTCGTCGTCGATGCCGGCGCCGCTCGCGCGCTTCAGGGCGGGGCGAGCCTGCTGCCGGTCGGCGTCACCGCGATCGAGGGGAGCTTCGCCAAGGGCGACACCGTGCTGATCCGCGGACCCGAAGGGCGCATCCTCGGGCGGGGGCTCGTGGCCTACGACAGTGCGGACGCCGCCGCCATCATCGGTCGCTCCAGCCGCGAGATCGCCGCCGCTTCTGTCCAGGCCGGACGCACGGAGATGATCCACCGCGACGACCTTGCGATGATCGGGGCCTGATGCGGCCCGCTCCGGCGCGGCAACTTAACATCGACGCTTGTTCAACCCCAAGGCGATGTGCAAAGGGGCGCGGGAGGGTGCATATGCATTCAAATGCGCAATCGCGCCGCCCCAGCGGTGCCAGACGGGAAGCACGAGCGTGCCTGTCCTGAATCTCAAGTCCGATCTTGCGGACGCCGACGACCTCGAGACGCTGATGGCCGGCATCGGCCGGCGCGCCCGCGCCGCCGGCCGGGCCATGGCGCTCGCGCCGGCGCAGACCAAGGATCTGGGCCTGCGGGCCATCGCCGAGCAGATCCGCGCCAGCGCCCCGGCGATCCTGCGCGAGAACGCGCGGGACGTCTCCGCCGCGCAGGCCGCGGGCCTCACGAACGCGATCATCGACCGCCTGACCCTGGACGAGGGCCGGGTCGCGGCGATCGCCGAGGCGGTGGAGAAGGTCGCGGGCCTGGCCGATCCGGTCGGACGCCAGCTCGCCGCCTTCGAGCGGCCGAACGGTCTTTTGATCGAGCGCATCTCGGTGCCGCTCGGCGTCGTCGGCGTCATCTTCGAGAGCCGCCCCAACGTGACGGCGGATGCCGGCGCGCTCTGCCTCAAGGCCGGCAACGCCGCGATCCTGCGCGCGGGCTCGGATTCGCACCGCACCGCGACCGCCATCGCGGCGGCAATGAGCGAGGGCCTCGCCCGCGCCGGCCTGCCTGCGGATGCGATCCAGCTCGTGCCGACCCGCGACCGGGCCGCGGTCGGCCTGATGCTTACCGGCCTCGGCGGCTGCGTCGACGTGATCGTGCCCCGCGGCGGGCGCAGCCTCGTGGAGCGCGTCCAGGCCGAAGCCAAGGTGCCGGTCTTCGCTCATCTCGACGGCATCTGCCATGTCTACGTGGCCGAAGGCGCCGACCTCGGCATGGCGCGCAGCCTGCTCCTCAACAGCAAGATGCGGCGCACCGGCATCTGCGGCGCCGCCGAGACGCTGCTCGTCGATGCGGCGGTTGCCGAGACGCACCTCAAGCCGCTGGTCGAGGCGCTGCTCGAATCCGGTTGTGCCGTGCGCGGCGACGCGGCGACGCAAGCCGCCGACCCGCGGGTGAGTGCGGCGACCGACGCGGATTGGCGCACCGAGTATCTCGACGCGATCATCTCCGCGAAGGTGGTCGATGGGCTCGATGCGGCGATCGCCCATATCGAGGCCAACGGCTCGCACCACACCGACGCGATCATCACCGACGACACCGACGCCGCCGCGCGCTTCCTCAACGAAGTCGATTCGGCGATCGTGACCCACAACGCCTCGACGCAGTTCGCCGATGGCGGCGAGTTCGGCTTCGGCGCCGAGATCGGCATCGCCACCGGGCGGATGCATGCCCGCGGCCCGGTCGGCGTCGAGCAGCTCACCACCTTCAAGTACCGGGTCCACGGCAGCGGCCAGACGCGGCCGTGACGCGCTGACGGCGGTTCCTCTGCGCGATCACAGGCTACCGCCGGCCGCGCCCGGCATGCGGGTCGGCCTCTACGGCGGTTCGTTCAACCCGGCGCATGCGGGGCACCTGCATGTGAGCCGCACCGCGCTGCGGCGCCTTCGGCTCGACCGGGTCTGGTGGCTCGTCACGCCCGGCAACCCGCTCAAGGACCATGGCGTGCTCGCTCCGCTGGATGAGCGGGTGGCGCAGGCGCGGGCGCTCGCCACCGATCCGCGCATCGCGGTCACCGGCTTCGAAGGGGGGATCGGCAGCCGCTACACCGCCGATACGCTGCGCTGGCTGGTTCGGCGCCAACCCGCTCTTCACTTCGTGTGGATCATGGGTGCGGATTCGCTCGGCACCTTCCATCGCTGGCGCCGTTTCGACGAGATCCTATCGCTGATGCCGGTCGCGGTGATCGACCGTCCCGGCTACACGCTCACGGCGCCTTCGGCGCGGGCGGCGCAGGCATTCGCATCGGCCCGAATTCCGGAGGCGGACGCTCCCACCCTGGCGATCCGCCCAACGCCGGCCTGGACCTTCCTCCACGGCCCGCGCTCCGCCTTGTCCTCCACCGCTCTGCGCACGCGGTGACTGGCCTCCTGCCGACGGATTTCCTGCCGACGTCATGACGTCGAAGCGCGCCAGCACGGCGGTCTACGACGACAAGAAGGAAACGATCTCATCCGTTTGGAAGCCAGCGGCCATAGTGCCAAGCCGGACCGCATTCGCGCTCGCCGTACGGCGCACGCTCGCAGCGTGGCCGTCCTCCGATCGGTAGCGAAACCATCTATGAGATGGGCGCGTGACGCCGCGTTTTGCCTCCCCAATCGCGGCACACGAGGCTTAGGGCGCTTCTTCCGCTTGAAAAGTGGGCCGAAAGCGGCCAATTTCAGCGCGTGGCGGGATCGCCGCGAATTGATCTTCAGGAACCGAGACCCTGTCCGCACACATTCCACACGTCGGTGTCAGCTCCGATGCCGAGCCTGCCTCCTCCGACGCGCTGAAGGCCCTGGCCCTCGGATGCCTCGACGAGATGAAGGCCGAGGAGACCGTCGAGATCGACCTCGCGGGCAAGACCTCGCTCGCCGATACGATGATCATCGCGTCCGGCCGCTCGCAGCGCCATGTCGGCTCGATCGCCGACAAGATCATCCAAGAGATGAAGGCCAAGGGCTTCGGCAACGCCCGCGTCGAGGGCATGCCGGCCTGCGACTGGGTGCTGATCGATGCGGGTGATATCCTCGTCCACATCTTCCGCCCCGAAGTCCGCGGCTTCTACAACCTCGAGAAGATCTGGGGCGCCGACCGGCCGTCGGGCGCGCTTCTGGCCGGCTAACCTCCTGGTTTAGCATCGCCTTTTTCCGAAAGCCGGTGACCACCTTTCGGGACGATGCCTTAAGCCTCGATCAGTGCAGCGCGGCGGTCACCTCGTCGCGCGCATCGACTTGGTCGGAGAACTCCGCCTCCTGGCGGAGCAGCCGGCCGAGCCAAGCGTGACGGATTTCCAGAACGAACCGGAAGGCGCGGGCGCCGGTGGCGTCGTGGCTGACCGTCAGGGTGCCCGGCGTCAGCCATCGCGGCAGGATGAGCCGGAAGCCCGGTAGATCGATGAAATAGCGCTCGCTGCGAAACACCAGCGCCCGATCCTCCACCAGAACCCGCAGACTCATGCCGAGCCCGGCGCCGACCCGCTCCTCGAGCCCGGTCGGTCCCCGAAAGCGCTTGGCCGAGTGAATCGCCTGCGGGAAGCCTGAGCCGCGGGCGTAGAGTCGCGTCCAGATCTGGCCGTTGCCGGCGCCGTCCTGGGTGACGGCGACCACGCTCGGCACGTTGGCGATCCGAGCTGTCGGCAGTGGGGCGCCGACGAGGCGCAAGACCTGGGCGAGCAGCCAGCCGAGCCGGGTTAGATGGGTCTCGACCACCCGCCCGGCATAGACCGCGCTCTCACCCTCGCCGAGCCGCTTGGAGAAGCGCCGCCGCACCGCAGGCGGCAGCCGCGCCCAATCCGCCTCCGGCACCAGTGCGCGAAAACGCAGGTCGAGCAGTTCCGCCGGGCAGACTGGGGCTGCGTTCGGAATGGCGGCTTTGCCGGCGGCGCGCATCAAGGGCCTCCTCAGATACTCTCCCGGACGCCGGACGCCCGGCCGGCAGGGGATCAGGCCTCGGACTTCACGGGCAGGTAGCGGACGATGCGTCCACCGAGCCGGATCAGCTTGGCCAGGGTGTTGTGAGGCACGTTCAGCATTTGCGCGTACCAGCCGTCGAGCGTCTGGGTGAAGTCGAGCATCGACTTGAGCCGCCGCGCGGCCACGGCCCCGACCCGCGGATCGCCCTCCGCCTCGGCCACGCATTCCCGCAGGGCCTTGAGCGCCGGGTCGATCTCCCGCTCCTTGCGGCCGGCGGCGATACGGGTGACCATCTCCCACAGATCCGTCTCGGCGACGAAGAAATCCCGCCGCTCGCCCAGCACCGGCACCCGCCGGATCAGGTTCCAGCCCGCCAGTTCCTTCAGCGAGTTCGAGACGTTCGAGCGGGCGATGCCGAGCGTCCCCGCGATGTCCTCCGCCGCGAGCGGCTTGTCGGAGAGGTAGAGCAGGGCGTGGATCTGAGCGACGGAGCGGTTCACGCCCCATTGCCCGCCGAGATCCCCCCAATGGAGGATGAACCGCTCCACTGCAGGCGCGAGTTTTTGCGGCTGGTCTGAAATTTCTGTCATGACAGAAATTTCAGACCAAACGAGACGGATGTCAAGCGCCCCTGTTCAGGCTCGTCTCTTTCCTTGCTTTGTGACGGGCTCGTCCGCTCAGCCGACCGAGAACCGGTAGGTACTGATCGAGGTGAAAACCTCCCCCGGCCTCAGGACCGTGCTCGGAAAGTTCGGGTGGTTCGGCGCATCGGGAAACCCCTGCGCCTCGAAGCAGACGCCGTCGCCCGAGCGGTAGGTGCGGCCGGACGGGCCGACCAGCGAGCCGTCGAGATTGTTGCCGCTGTAGAGTTGCAGCGCCGGCTGGGTCGTCGCGACGTCGAGGCGCCGCCCGCTGGCCGGGCAGAAGCAGGAGGCTGCCGGGCGCAGCGTGCCGGCGGGTTCTCGCAGAGCGTAGGTATGGTCGTAGCCACCCGCGATCACGATCTGCTCGTCACCCTGCCGAATGCGCGCACCGAGCGGCGTCGGCTCGCGGAAATCGAGGGGCGTGCCGGCAACCGGCGCGATGATTCCGGTCGGGATCTGCGTTGCGTCGGTCGGGGTGTAGGCGTCGGCGACGATCTGCACGACGTGGTCCATCACGTCGCCCGTGCCCTCGCCGGCGAGGTTGAAATAGCTGTGATTGGTCAGGTTCAGCACCGTCGGCCGGTCGGTCTCGGCGCGGCAATCGATGCGCAACGTTCCGGGCTCGGGCAGGCTGTAGACGACCTCCACGTCGAGATTGCCCGGAAAGCCCTCCTCGCCGTCGGGGCTGCGCCGCCTCAGCACGACCCGTGTTTCGTCCGCCTCCGCCACCTGCCAGAGGCGCTTGGCGAACCCCCCGGGGCCGCCATGCATGGAATTGGGCGGCTCGTTGATCGGCAGTTCGAAAGTGGTCCCGTCGAGGGTGAAGCGCCCCTTGGCGATGCGGTTGGCGTAGCGCCCGGCAATCGCCCCGAAATGCGGGCTCACGGTCTCGTAGTCCTCCACCGTATCGAGGGCGAGGACGACGTTGGCGCGGCGGCCCTCCCGGTCCGGCACCTCGATGGCAGTGACGATCGCGCCGTAATCGATCACCTGAACCCGCAGATCGTCGCGCACGAGGGTGTGCCGCGTGACGCGCTCACCGGCCCGCGTCGTTCCGAATGGCTCTGACCGCATCTCTGGCTCCCGTCGTGACCGGGAACTACGCGCGAGAGGCCGCGCGGGTGGCATGAGGCCGATCGATTCGCGCCGGCCGATTTCATGCTGGCACTTTCAGACCGGGGCCGCCTGGGCTTTCGATACGCCCGAATCGTCCGACAATTGCAGCCGGTGCAGGCGCGCATAGGTGCCGCTCGCGGCCACCAGTTCGTCGTGGCGCCCGAGTTCGATCACCCGACCCGCCTCCAGCACCGCGATGCGGTTCGCCTCGCGCACGGTCGAGAGGCGGTGGGCGATCACCAGCGTCGTGCGCCCGCGCATCAGCCGCTCCAGCGCCTCCTGCACGAGATGCTCGGATTCGGAATCGAGGGCGGAGGTCGCTTCGTCGAGGAGCAGGATCGGCGCATTCTTGAGGAAGGCGCGGGCCAGCGAGATGCGCTGGCGCTCACCGCCCGAGAGCCGTCCACCGCCCGGCCCGACCCTGAATGCGTAGCCCTCGCCCAGACGGCTAATGAACCCGTGGGCCGCTGCGGCCCTTGCGGCCGCCTCGATCTCGTCCTGCGTCGCGCCGGGCCGGCCGAAGCCGATATTGGCGGCGACGGTGTCGTCGAACAGCACCACTTCCTGCGACACCACCGCGATCGCCGCGCGCAGGGAGGCGATGGTCACGTCGCGCACATCGGTGCCGTCGATGAGGACCCGGCCCGCCGTCACGTCCTGAAGCCGGGGGACGAGGTTGAGCAGCGAGGATTTGCCGGAGCCGGAGCGCCCGACGAGCGCCGTGGTCGAGCCCGCGGGCACCACGAGGTCGATGCCCTCGAGGGCGAGCGCGTCGGCCCGGTAGCGGAAATGCACGTTCTCGAAGCGGATCTCGCCCCGTGACACCGTGAGCGGCCGGGCCGACGCGGATTCGCGGATCGTCGGCTGCTCGTCCATCAGGGCGAAGTAGCGCGTCAGCGCCGCCGCCGCCTCCTGCAGGATGGCGTTGAGGGTGCCGAGCGCCCGAGCCGGCTGGGCGGCGAGGAGGAGCGCGGCGACGTAGCCGGTGAAATCGCCGACGGTGCGGTCGCCCGACATCACCCGCTGGCCCACCAGCACCAGAACGCCCGCCACCGCGAGACCGCCGCCGATCTCCATCAGCGGGTCGAGCCGTCCGCGCGCGTTGGCCGCCTTCATCTTGAGGCGGCGCACCTCGTCCAGCGCCTGCGCCGCGCGGTCCTTGAGATAGCCTTCGAGGGCGTAGGTCTTGGCGACGCGGGCGCCCTGGAGGCTCTCGGTGATGAGGCTCGCGGTGGCGCCCATCTGCTCCTGAGTCGTGGTCGAGACCTGGCGCAGCCGCTTGCCGATCCGGTTGACCGGGCCGGCGACGAGGGGGGCGGTGACCGCGGCGGCGAGCGTCAGCAGCGGGTCCATCCAGACCAGCGCGATCACCAGGGCGGCCAGCATCGCCACATCGCGCAGCAGCACCGTCGAGATGCGGGTCAGCGCCTCCTTGATGAAGGCGAAATCGGTGGTGAAGCGCTGGGTGAAGGCCGCCGGGCTCTCGCGGCCGAGCTGGGCGAGGTCGGCATCGATCAGGTGGGCATAGAGCGCGGCCTGCATGTCGGCCTCGACGCGGGTGACGACCCGGTTGGTCAGCACCGTCTGCCCGAACAGGGCGAAGCCGCGTGCGGAGGTGACCGCGATGACGATGAGCGGGCCATAGGCGAGGGCGCTCATGTCCTTGCGGTCGAACGCGTCGAAGGCGGCCTTGATGAGGGCGGGGTAGAGTCCCGTCGCCACGCCGACGACGGTGATGAGCACGAGCACCACCGCGAGCGTGGCGCGGTGCGGGGCGAGCCACTCCCGCCAGAGCCGCCCGAGCAGGGGGAAGGGTGTCGCCTCTCAGGAGCGGCCGGCGCGCCATCATGTACCGTGTCTGTGCTGACCCCGGCGGAACGCCGGGGCCCGCGGTGTTTGCAGCCGTAAGGGCCGTGGATCAAGCGCAGGCGGTCACCCGCCGCGAACGCGGCCGCCGCGCAATACTCGTCCTGGTGCCGGTGGCGGTGCGCACCCGGTCTGCTCCAGGGACGCTTCTCCCTATTGGCAACCCAGCCCGTTCTCCGCTGAACAATCGCAACCCAGCCCTTGGCGATGTGATAATGTTACATTATCACCGCGACCGAGCGGAGGAGTTTCGGTATGGGTTTGGGCGTGGGGCGCGGCGTCGCCATCGTTGTTCTGCTGTGGCTCGGCCTCGCGCCGTCGATCGCCGCGGCGGACGGCGCGCGGCTGAAGGCGGTGGCGACCTTCTCGATCCTGGCCGATCTCGTGGCGCAGGTCGGCGGCGAACAAGTCGCCGTGACGAGCCTCGTCGGGCCGGATGCGGACGCTCACGGCTACTCCCCCACGCCGGGCGACGCCCGCAAGCTGGCCGAGGCGAATCTCGTCGTTGTCAACGGCCTCGGCTTCGAGGGCTGGATGGAGCGGCTGATCAAGGCCTCGGGCACCAAGGCGCCGGTCACCGTCGCCTCCAAGGGGGGTGAAGACGGTCGCGGGCAGCCACGACCACGATCACGCCGAGGATCACGGACACGATCACGGCGACCACCCCGATCCGCATGCCTGGCAGAACGTGGCGAACGCCAAGCTCTACGTCGCTAACATCCGCGACGGCCTCAGCGCCGCCGACCCGGACCACGCCTCGCTCTATGCCGCCAACGCCGCCGCCTACACGCAGAAGCTCGACGCGCTCGACGCGGAGATCCGCTCGGCTCTGGGTGCGATCCCGGAGGAGCGGCGGCGCATCATCACCACGCACGATTCCTTCGGCTATTTCAGCGCCGCCTACGGCATGCGCTTCCTGGCGCCGCAGGGCATCTCCACGGATAGCGAGGCCGGCCCGAAGGATGTCGCCCGCATCATCCGCCAGATCCGCCGGGACAAGGTGCCGGCGGTGTTCGTGGAGAGCATCGCCGACCCACGGCTGATGCAGCAGATCGCCCGCGAGAGCGGCGCCAAGGTCGGTGGGCGGATCTACTCCGACGCGCTGAGCGCGCCGGGCGGGCCGGCCCCCGGCTATCTGGAAATGATGCGTGCCAATCTGAGCGCGTTCCGGGACGCGCTGAGCTGACGGGGCATCGCGCCCTTCTGCGGATCAGGCCGGCACCAAAAGCGGCAGGCAAGCCGCTCGCTCCTCTTGACCCGGCGTCCCAGAGATTGGTCGAACCGTCCCCTCGGGGCCGCGGCCCTGTCTCAGCCGCCCGTCATCGGCGGGAAGAAGGCGATCTCCTGCGCTCCGGCGATGGCGCTGCCGGGCTTGGCGTGGACCCGGTCGATCGCTGCACGCACCACGCCCTCGTTCTCGAAGGCGTAGGCGTATTCCTCACCCCGCGTCCTCAGCCAGCCGATCAGGTCGGCGACGGTGGCGATGCCCTCGGGGGGGCTCACCGTCTCTTCGGGCTTGCCGACGCGCTCGCGCACCCAGGCGAAGTAGACGAGGTTCATCGCATTCATCCCCGGCGGCGCCTCGCAGTGCCGCGCCAAAGAATCCCAAAACAATCAGCGCGGATCGTCGATCACGTGCCGGATCCCGGCCCTCATGTAGTCCCAGCCGGTGTAGAGCGTGAGGGCCGCGGCGAGCCAGAGCAGGACGATGCCGGCGGTGAGGCTACCGGGAAGGACGGCCTCGCCGGCCGGGCCGGCGACGAGGAAGCCGAGGGCGATGAGCTGGACCGTCGTCTTCCACTTGGCGATGCGGCTGACCGGCAGACCGACCTTCAGCTCCGCCAGGTACTCGCGCAGGCCGGAGACCAGCACCTCGCGGCACAGGATGACGATAGCCGCCCAGAGCGACATGCCGGCGATGGTGCGGTCGGCCGCCAGCATCAGGAGGAGGGCGGCAACGAGGAGCTTGTCGGCGATCGGATCGAGCATCCGCCCGAGCGCCGAACTCTGCGCCCAGGCGCGGGCGACGTAGCCGTCGAGATAATCGGTGATCGCGGCGGCTACGAACACGCCGAAGGCGGTCCAGCGCGCGGCGAACTCGTCCGGCCAGAACAGCAGGACGACGACGACCGGCACCGCGACGAGGCGGCCGTAGGTGAGGCAGTTCGCGAGCGTCCAGGCCTGCGACCGGCGTCGGGGGAGGACGGCGTTCATCGCCGGGGTGAAATCACGGGCGGCGGGGGGCGTCAACCGCGGCGTCGCTGCATCGGGTGCGGGCTCTCTCGGCACGGGGCTCGGCTCAAGCATTGGCATGGAAGAAGTCGTAGACCGCCCGCGCGGTGGCGGCGTTCACGCCCGGCGCCTTGGCGAGATCCTCCAAGGCAGCGCGTTCGATGGCTTTCACCGTGCCGAAATGGTGCAGCAGCGCGCGCTTGCGAGTGGGGCCGATCCCGGCAATCTCGTCGAGCGGGTTTTTCGTCATCTCGCGCTTGCGCCGTGCCCGGTGGGTGCCGATCGCGAAACGGTGAGCCTCGTCGCGCAGGCGCTGCACGAAATAGAGCACGGGATCGCGCGGCGGCAGCTTAAACGGGCTGCGGCCGGGCACGAAGAACGTCTCGCGGCCGGCATCGCGGTCGCGACCCTTGGCGATGCCGACCAGCGGCACGCCGGTCACGCCGATCTCGGCGAGCGAGGCGCGGGCCGCCTCCAACTGCCCGGCGCCGCCGTCGATCAGAACGAGGTCGGGCCAGGCGGGGAAAGCGTCGGGATCGTCTTGCACTTCGGCCACCGCCGGAACGGCCTGGTCCGCAGTCTGCGGTTCGCCGGCCTCGCCCTCCCGCGGCGTGCGCGGCGCCTCCTTGGCCAGCCGCTTGAAACGGCGGGTCAGCACCTCACGCATCATCCCGAAATCGTCGCCGGGGCTCAGCTCCTCCGACTTGATGTTGAAGGTGCGGTAATGCGTCTTCATGAAGCCGGTCGGTCCGGCGACAATCATGCCGCCGACCGCGGCCGTGCCGGAAATATGCGAGTTGTCGTAGACCTCGACACGGCGCGGCGGCTTGTCGAGGCCGAAGGCTTGGCCCAAAGCCGTCAGCAACTTGCCCTGCGAGGCGGTGTCGGCGAGCCGGCGTCCGAGCGCCTCCTTGGCGTTGCGCTGCGCGTAATCGACGAGGTTCTTGCGCTCGCCCCGCTGCGGCTGGTGGACCTCGACGCGGTGCTCAACCCGGCTCGACAGGGCGGCGGCCACGAGTTCGGCATCCTCGATCGTGTGGCTGACGAGGACGAGTTTCGGAGCCGGCTTGTCGTCGTAGAACTGCGAGATGAACGAGGCCAGCACCTCGTCCGCGCTCATGGAGCGATCGGCCTTCGGGAAGTAGGCGCGATTGCCCCAGTTCTGGAAGTTGCGGAAGAAGAACACCTCGATGCAGAACTGGCCCGCCTGCTCGTCGATGGCGAACACGTCGGCCTCCTCGACCCCCTGGGTGTTCACCCCCTGCACGCCCTGGATCGCCGAGAGCGCGGCGATGCGGTCGCGGAAGCGCGCGGCACGCTCGAATTCGAGCGCCTCGGAGGCGCGCTGCATCTCCTCGCGCATCCGGTCCTTCACCGCGTTCGACTTGCCCGAGAGGAAGGCGCGGGCGCTGTCGGCGAGCGCGCTATAATCCTCGAGGGCGATCTCGCCGGTGCAGGGGCCGGAGCAGCGCTTGATTTGGTAGAGCAGGCAGGGCCGGGTGCGGTTCTCGTAATAGCTGTCCGAGCAGGTCCGCATCAGGAAGGCGCGCTGGAGCGCGTTCACCGTGCGGTTGACCGCCCAAACATTGGCGAAGGGGCCGTAGTAGTTGCCCTTGCGGCGGCGCGCGCCGCGATGCTTGACGATCTGCGGCGCCGGCCCGTCGCTGGTCAGCAGGATGTAGGGGAACGACTTGTCGTCGCGCATCAGCACGTTGAAGCGCGGCTTCAACTGCTTGATGAGGTTGGCCTCCAGCAGCAGCGCTTCCGTCTCGGTCGCCGTGGTGACGAACTCCATCGCCGCCGTCTGGGCGATCATGCGGGCGATACGGTTCGAATGCGCCTGGCCGCGGGCGTAGGAGCCGACGCGGGCCTTCAGGTTCTTGGCCTTGCCGACGTAGAGCACATCGCCCTTGGCGTCGAACATCCGGTACACGCCCGGCGAGTTCGGCAGGGTCGACCAGAATCGGCGGATGATCTCGGTGCCCGCCTGGACGGCACCGGGCTCGAAATCGAAATCGATCTCGGGCGCCTCGTCGAGGGAGGCAGCCTCGGTCTCGTCCTCGTCGAACCCGTCGGGCGGGACGTCGTCGAAGGCGGATCGGGTCGCGCGGCTCATGGCCCCGATGTAAGCCGCGGCGATTCCGGTTGAAAGGGCCGCGGCGGCCCGAGCCAGGACAATCGCTTCATGCGATCGCCCTGCGACGGGGAGCGTCAGTCGAACAGGGCGTCGATGTCCGACTGATCGACGTGGCCGGGATCGTCCTGAAGCTTCGGTCCGTTGAGGAGCGAGCTCTCGTCGTTCTCGTCGACCGCGGCCGTCTCGACCGCGAGCAGGTCGCGGAAGCCTTCGAGCCCACTCCAGGCCTCGATGACGCGGTCGAGATGCTCCTCGACGAATTTCAGCACGTTGACGATCTTGCTGATGCGCTGACCGGTGAGATCCTGGAAGTTGCAGGCCTCATAGGCCGAGATGACGTTGTCGAGGATGCCGTCGACATTCTCCTGCGCCGCCTTGGTCAGACGCAGGCCGCGCATCATGTTGGCGTTGGTCTCGATCCGCTCGATGCTGCCGAGGATCGTCGAGGTGGCCTGTTCGGTCGATTCGACCACCGCATCGAGTTCGCCGGCGACGCGGCGCATCCCCTTGCCCGTGGTCTCGGAGCGGTGAAGGCTCGCGATCTCGCCCTTGGTGCGGGTGATCGCTTCCTTCATCACTTCGAGTTCGTGGCGCATGGCGAACGCCTCGCCGAGTTCGCGGCGGCAGGCCTCGATGGTTTCGCCGGCACTGGCCTGCGTGATGCGACGCAGGTCGTTGATCGCCGTCAGGATTTCGTCGAGCCGCGGATTCGGAGCTGACTCCGCCGGAGCCGCAGAGATACCGGCCGCCGGAACGGGCAAGCCCAGGCTTTCCTCGATGCGGTAGCGCTTGGTGATCATCGGTCGGACAGGCCTTCGAGGTAAAAACTTGCCTGACACAATCCCGTGCAGTCGTTTCGATTTGCTGAAAGTTTTCAGGGGAACGGCGGCATTTACGGCTCGTTGACGACAACTTGGACTTAGCGGGGGCGCAAGCCCCGGAGCGAATGATTCACCACGTCCGTTCATCGCGCGCAGGCACGGCCCGGAAAAGACTTGCCGCATCACGTGGGCAGGGCGGGAGTCGGAGATGCGGGCGAAGCGGGGCGTGGCGCTGGCGGCGCTGGCGCTGATAGGTTCGAGCGCGGTAGCGCGGGCGGAGCCGGGCCGCTACGGCGGCGGCTTCATCGAGTTCCTCATGACGGGGAAGGGGCATGGCCCGGCCCGGCGCCCCGCCGTGGACGGCTACGGCGCTCTCGGCGAGCCGCGTCCGGTGGCGGTCGTTCAGCCGCGCGCCCGGTTCGCGGCGCTGCCGACCGGGCCGGCGACCAGACCGGCACCCGAGGAAGGGTTGATCGCGCGGACGGTCGATCCGCGCTTTGCCCGGCAGGTCGTCGCCTATGACGGGCCGGGGCGGGCCGGTCAGATCGTGATCGATACGAACGCGAAGTATCTCTACCTGATCCAGCCGGCCGGGCAGGCGATCCGCTACGGCATCGGCGTCGGGCGGCCGGGCTTCGTCTGGACCGGGGCGAAGACGATCTCGGCCAAGCGGGAATGGCCCGATTGGACGCCGCCGGCCGAGATGCTGCGGCGCCGCCCCGACCTTCCGCGGCACATGGTGGGCGGCCCGGAGAACCCGCTCGGTGCGCGCGCGATGTATCTCGGGACCTCGCTCTACCGCATCCACGGCACCAACGAGCCGCACACGATCGGGCAGAACGTGTCCTCGGGCTGCATCCGCATGATGAACGAGGACGTGATCGACCTCTACGAGCGCACCCCGGTCGGCACCCGCGTCGAGGTCATCTGACGTCAACTTACAAAAGCAGAAGCCCGGTGCCGTGGGGGACGGCGCCGGGCTTTGCAAACATTCAGGACGTGCGGGCGAGATCAGGCCCAGTCGTCGTCGCCGCCATCGCCGAGGTCGCCGCCGAAATCATCGCCGCCACCGCCGCCGAACGAGGCGTCCTGGAAGCCGCCATCGCTGCCGCCGAGCGCCGACCCGAGATCCTGATCGCCGCCGCCGCCACCAAACATGCCGCCACCCGTCTCACCGCCGGTCAAACCCGCCGCCGAAGCGCTGCCGAGTTGGGAGTGTCCGCCGGCAAAGGCATTGGAGAGCGCGCTGCCGAGCAGCATGCCGCCCGCTGCGCCCGCCGCCATCGGCAGGGCCGTGGCAAGGAAGCCGCCGCGTGCGGGCTGCTGAGGCTGGCCGCCCCAGGGTCCGCCTTGCGGAGCGCCACCATAGCCCTGCTGCGGGCCGCCCTGCGGACCACCATACCCGCCTTGCTGGCCGTAGCCGCCCTGTTGGCCCCAAGCCTGCCCGCCGGGACGCTGCGGCTCGGAACGCTGTCCGCCGCCGAAGATGCTCGACAGGAACCCACCGCCGCCGGCCGGCTGAGACTGAGCCTGCTCGCGGGCCTGTTCGAGCTGCTGGTTGAGGCTCTTGATCGCCTCTTCCTGCACGTAGATGAGCTGCGCCATGGCGTAGGGCGCGTAGGGCTGGTTGCGAAGCTTCTCGGCGATGAAGCGCTCCGCATCGGCGTCGCGGGCCTGTCCGGACGCCTGTTCGAGCCGCTGGAAGATGCCGTTGATGATGTCGCGTTCTTCGCTGTTCATGGAGCCGTCTCCCTGAGGCGCCGACGGCACCGTGACCGCGCGGCGGCTAGAGCCGTATCCGACCTGATCACATCAGGCCGTCGTCTCTAGGTCTTCGTTTCGACGCGCATTCGTTCGACGAACCGGTGACCACTTCGTCCGAATGCGCTCTAGGAGATGGGGACCAGCCGAGCTTTTGTCAGGGGTCTCGCGTCGATTACCCGCGCGCGAACGGCCGACCGGCATCCGCGACGGTGCGCCGAACGGCCATAAAAAAAGCCCGGCGCGAAGCCGGGCTTTTTCACAGGAGGTCCGGCGGTCCGGTAAGGGACCGCCGGAGATCCGGGTCCTAGTACGAGCCGAACTTGTAGTTCAGGCCAGCGCGGACGACGGCGAACTCGGTGTCGCGGACCTGCTGGCCACCGCTGACAAGCACGGTGCCCGGGCTGCCGATGGAGACCGTACGGCCCTGGTTGTCCGTCGCGAAGGCGCCACGGCCGCCGGTGCCGCGATCGAGGTTCACGTACAGACCTTCGACCTTCAGCGTCACGGCCGAAGACTTGAAGAAGTTCAGGAACGAGTCGGTCGGGAGAGCGTACTCGATACCACCACCGGCGGCCCAGCCGGTCTGGAAGTCGTTGCTCGACACGCCGGTGCCGAACTCACGACCGCCGCCGGAGCCGTAGGCGAAGCCGCCGGTGCCGTACACGAGGGTGCGGTCGAAGGCGTAGCCGAGGCGACCGCGGACGGTGCCGAAGAAGTCGAGGCCGGACAGACCACCCGGGTTGAACACCTGCTGGGCGGCCAGCGGGCTGGTCGAGAGGAAGCGGTTCCGGTCACGGCCGAAATCGGCGTACTGGGCGTCGGCCTCGACACCGATCACGACACCGGAGCCCGGGGTGAACTGGTAGTTGTAGCCGATCTGACCGCCGCCGACGAAGCCTTCGTTGGACTCGCGGTTGCTGAAGGCGACCACGGCGGTGGTGCCCGGGGGCACGAGCAGGGAGGCCGGGCCGACGCCGATCACGGTCGGGACGCGGTCATCCTGGGTGCCGAAGCCGTAACCGGCGTTGAAACCGGCGTAGAAGCCCGTCCAGGTGAACACCGGCACCGGCTGGAACACCGGCGGCGGAGCCGCGCGGCGCGGGAGGTCGGCGGCGAGCGCCGAACCGGCGAAGGCGATGCCGGCGATGGCCGTGCCGGCGCGAAGGAAGGATTTCATTACTCTGGTCCTCTCTGACTGTACCGATGCTTCCGAAGAAGCGAGGCGGCACGGTGCCCCGTATCTATGCCAGCATCTCGGAAGATGCTGTTGCGGCTTGACCACGCCGACCGTCTCGAAGGCGGCCCCTTTGTGGCGGTGGTCTTCGTCCGCCGTCGTTCCATTCGGGAAACGCTGCCGAACGGCCAAGGTTCACATACGGCCGAGCTTTTTTTGGCTACGCTTCCGGACAGATTGTCGCAGGGATGCAACCACGGCGTTCCGCGACGGGAAAAGGCTTACGATGGATGCAGTGCGGGATGCGAGTGCTTCCGCGCACAAAAGCCCGAACGTAGGCACCTGCACAACCAGCGTTGCACGGATGCAACGACTTTTGTGAGATCCCGAGAAAAACCCTCATGGCGTCAAGGCGATCGCCGAGATGAGGCGCCCGTAATCTGGTTCGTTACGGTGCGTGGTGCGACGAAAACTGTAGAACCGCTCGGGATCGGCATAGGTGCACAAGCCGAGCGCGGTCGCCTCGCCGATACCGGCCTGGGCCAATCGCTCGAGTATGAAGCCCGGTAGATCGAACTGCGCGTGGCCCGGCCGCCCTTCCTCGAAGAACGTCTCGCAATCGGGCACCTCGGCCCGGAAGCGCTCCATGAAGTCCAGGCCGACCTCGTAGGAGGCTTGGGCGATCGTCGGCCCGAGGACGGCGACGATGCTGCGGCGTTCGGCGCCGAGCGCTTCCATGGCTGCGACCGTCGCCTCGACGACACCGCCGAGCGCGCCCTTCCAGCCGGCATGGGCCGCGCCGACGACGCGATTCTCCGGATCGGCGAACAGGATCGGACCGCAATCGGCCGTGGCGATGCCGAGCGCGAGGCCGGGCACCCGCGTGACCATGGCGTCCGCCTTCGGACGCTCGGCCAGAGGGAAGGGCGCTTCGACGGTCACGACCTCGGCCGAATGCACTTGGTAGAGGCTGGCAAGGTTCTCGCACGGGAGCCCGAGTTGCGCACACATCCGCGCCCGGTTCTCAGCGACCCGTGCCGGATCGTCGTTCGAGCCGATCCCGCCATTCAGCGAGGCGTAGAGCCCTTCCGAGACGCCGCCCTGCCGGGTGAAGAAAGCGTGCCGAATGTAAGAGTGCGAGCTGAGCTCGGGCGCTTCGATGAACATGGTCTCGCAGGCTCTTTCAGGAGGGCTCAGGCAGGAGGGTTCAGGACGGGGGTGGGAGCGCCGGAAGCGGTCCGAGCGCGGGGTGGCTGGCGCACAGCACCTTGAACAGGGCGCCCATGCCGCGCGGGTCCGGGTCGGTCAGGCGGAGGACGGCGGCGTCGACCGCCTGCGCCTGATCCGGCGTCGCGCGCGCCTTCAGCCGCTCGGCGCGCATCGCGAGGCCGAGCCCCAGCAGGAAATCGCGCTGCGTCACGGGGCCGTGCAGGGCGGCGCCTTCCGCGGCCGCCGCGCGGGCCAGCGCGCCGAAATCGACGTGCAGCGTCAGGTCCGCCTCGCCGGGCCGGACGAGCGGGTCAGCGAAGCGGTGGCCGGCCACCGCCTGGAACGTGTCGCCGAAGCCGGGCCGGTCGTGTCCGTAATCGATCGCGAGGAGGGCGCCGCCCCGCGCGACGAGACGGCGGGCGAGATCGCGCATCACGGCGAGCCCCTGGCTCGGCAGGGTCAGCACCGCGCCCGCCGTCGCTTCCGCGGTGAGACGCGGATCGGGCTCCGGGTCGAGGCCGAAGGCCAGGGCGTCGCCGTCCGGCGTGAGGCCGACGCGGCGCTCGCACCATCCAAGCTCCGTCCGGACGAACTGACGGGCGGGAAGAGCGTCGAAGAACTCGTTGGCGATGACGAGGAGCGGCGCGTCGGGCAGGCTCGCCACCGAGTCGTGGAAGGTCGGCGCGGCGTCGGCGAGCCGTTCCGCCTGGAGCCGGCGCAAGACCGGGCTGGTCTCCACGAGGTGCAGTTCGAAGTCGCTGCCGGCCGCGCGCAGGGCCCGCAACGCGTCGGCCATCAGCGTGCCGCGACCGGGCCCAAGTTCGACGAGGCAGGGACGCACGCCCGTCGCCGGCATCATCGCCAGCACCGCCGCGGCCCAGGCGCCGACCAGCTCGCCGAACATCTGGCTGATCTCCGGCGCGGTGACGAAATCGCCGCCCCGGCCGAAGGGATCGCGCGTGGCGTAGTAGCCGTGAAGCGGATGCCCGAGGCAGAGCGCCATGTAACGGTCGAGGCCGAGCGGCCCGCTCGCGCGGATCTCCCGCGCCAGGATCGCCAGCAGCGGCGTCGCCTCGGGGCTCACGCTCAGATCTGTCCCGCTTCGGCCTGGATCTCCGGCCCGCTCTTCCGGGGCCGCGTCACCCCGCGGGCGGCGAGGACGATGTAGACGAGCCCGACCAGCGCCATCGGCACGCAGAGCAGCATCCCCATCGTCACGCCGCCGCCGAGGGCGTTGACGTCCTGCCCGAACAGAAAGCCGAGCTGCCGGTCCGGCTCGCGGAAGAACTCACAGAAGGTCCGCGCCAGCGCGTAGCCGAGGACGAAGATGCCGCCGAGCAGCCCCGGTTTGCGGAAGCCGAAGCGGCGCACGGCGAGCGCCATGACCACGAACAGCAGCAAGCCTTCCGTGGCGGCCTCGAAGAGCTGGCTCGGGTAGCGCGGCACGTCGCCCCCGGTGGGGAAGACGACGGCGTAGGGGAAGTCCGGCGCGGCCCGGCCCCACAATTCGCCGTTCACGAAGTTGGCGATGCGCCCGAAGAACAGGCCCACCGGCACTACCACCGCGGCGATGTCGAGCATGGTGTAGCCGTTGAGGCCGCGTGACCGCGCGAAGAGCAGCAGCGCCAGGATCGCCCCGAGGAATCCGCCATGGAACGACATGCCGCCGTTGCGGATCGCCAGGATCTCCATCGGGTGATCGAGATAGAGCGGCAGGTTGTAGAACAGCACGTAGCCGATCCGCCCGCCGAGCACGACGCCGAGCGCGACCCAGACGATCAGGTCGTCGATGTCGGCGAGCGTCGGGCGCCTGACCACGCCCCAGAGCGAATCCGCGGCGACGAGCCGGCGCGCATAGAACCAGCCGCCGACGAGCCCCGCGATGTAGGACAGGGCGTACCACTTGATCTCGACCGGTCCGATCGAGACCGCGACCGGATCGATGGCCGGGAAGGGGAGGGCGAGAAGCGGCGGCATCGACGGCCCACGAGCGGCTGACGGTTCTGGAATGCGCGCCGCATTGGACCCGCGCCCGGCGAGGCGTCAAGGCGCGGGCTCGCGTTGCGTGACGAGAGCACCGGGCGCAATCTCCGTGGCACGCCTGAATCGGGAGGAGCGATGCTCGGCAACGCAGAGATGGTGGCGCGCCTCGTGCTCGCAGGCGCGATGGGCAGCGTGATCGGCTTCGAGCGGGAGCGGCTGCTCTGGGCCGCGGGCCTGCGCACGCACATGCTGGTCTGCGTCGGCGCCTGCCTCTTCATGATCGTCTCGGCCTTCGGCTTCTCCGACGTGCTCGGACAGAAGAACGTGACCCTCGACCCCTCGCGCATCGCCGCGCAGGTCGTCTCCGGCATCGGCTTTCTCGGCGCGGGCACGATCCTCCTGCGCGGCGAGGTGGTGAAGGGGCTCACCACCGCCGCGAGCCTGTGGGCGGTGGCGGCGATCGGCCTCGCGGTCGGCGGCGGCCTCTACGTGGCTGGCATCGCCGCGACGATCCTCGTCGTCGGCATCCTCGCGGGCGTGAAGCCGATCGAGGAAAGCTGGCGCGACCGGATGCGCACCCACACGCTCCAACTCACGGTGAAGGCCGGCAGCCTCTCGATCGACACGCTGCAGGACGCCACCGGTGAGCGGGCCTCGCGGGTGCGCCAGTTCGTGGTGCGGCCCGGCGCGGAGGAGGGGTTGGAGGAGGTGACGATCGCCTTCGTCCGGCTCTCGCAGACGAGCGTCGCGGCCATCGCCGAGCGCCTGCGGGAAAACCCGGCCGTGGTAAAGGTCCGCCTTGGCTCCGACGGCTGATCGCCGCGTCCGACGATACTGAAATCGGCACCGCAACCCTATACGAACCGGCAAACCGCGCTACGACGTGCGCAGTGTGTCTTCCACGAGAATCGAGCGAACCATGGCGTCGAAGCGGGTTCCCACCAGCCCCTATCCGGACCAGAAGCCCGGCACCTCGGGCCTACGCAAGAAGGTGCCCGTCTTCCGGCAGCCGCATTACGTCCAGAACTTCGTCCAGGCGATCATCGACTGCATCCCCGACCGGAAGGGCGCGACCCTGGTGATCGGCGGCGACGGGCGCTTCTTCAACGAGCAGGTCGTCCAGATCGCCCTCAAGATCGCCGCCGCCAACGGCTTCGGGCGGGTGCTGGTGGGGCAGAACGGCCTGCTCTCGACCCCGGCCGCCTCCTGCGTCATCCGCAAGCATGGGGCGGTCGGCGGCATCGTGCTGTCGGCGAGCCACAATCCTGGCGGGCCGGAGGGCGATTTCGGCATCAAGTTCAACGGCAGCAATGGCGGCCCGGCGCCGGAGAGCGTCACCGAAGCGATCTTCGCGCGCACCAAGGCGATCGGCGATTACCGCATCTCCGACGCGCCTGATCTCGACCTCGGCCGGATCGGCACCAGCGAGATCGACGGAATGACGGTGGAGGTGATCGACCCGGTCGCCGACTACGCCGAGTTGATGCGCACGCTGTTCGACTTCGACGCTCTGTCGAAGATGTTCGCTTCGGGCTTCCGGATGCGTTTCGACGCGCTCTCGGCGGTGACCGGCCCCTACGCCAAGGCAATCCTGGAGGGGGCGCTGGGCGCGGCGCCCGGCACGGTCGTCAACGGCGAGCCCAAACCCGATTTCGGCGGGCACCACCCTGATCCGAACCCGGTCCACGCCCACGAGCTGTTCGAGCTGATGCACGGGCCCGACGCGCCGGATTTCGGGGCGGCCTCCGACGGTGACGGCGATCGCAACATGATCGTGGCGCCCGGCCTGTTCGTGACGCCGAGCGACAGCCTCGCCATCCTCGCCGCCCACGCCCACCGCGCACCGGGCTATGCCGCGGGCCTCGCGGGCGTCGCGCGCTCGATGCCGACGAGCCGCGCCGTGGACCGCGTTGCCGCCGCACTCAAGATCGAGGCGTTCGAGACTCCGACCGGTTGGAAGTTCTTCGGCAACCTGCTGGACGCCGGCCGTATCACGCTCTGCGGCGAGGAGAGCGCCGGCACCGGCTCGAACCACGTGCGCGAGAAGGACGGGCTGTGGGCGGTGCTGCTCTGGCTCAACATCCTGGCCGCGACCGGTAAGCCGGCGCAGGAGCTGGTGCGCGCGCACTGGGCCGAGTTCGGCCGCGACTACTACACCCGCCACGACTACGAACAGATCGACTCCGGCGCCGCCAACCGGCTGATGGACGGGCTTCGCGCCAAGATCGGCTCGCTGCCGGGCACCCGGATCGGCGGCTTCACGGTGAAGGCGGCGGACGATTTCCGCTACGTCGATCTGGTCGATGGGTCAGTGACGGAGGCGCAGGGCGTGCGCGTCACCTTCACGGAGGATGCGCGCATCGTCTACCGCCTCTCGGGTACCGGCACCGCCGGGGGCGACGCTGCGCGTCTATATCGAGCGCTACGAAGCCGCCCCCGACCGGCTTGAGCTGCCGG
This sequence comes from Methylorubrum extorquens, assembly GCA_900234795.1. Lineage (NCBI taxonomy): Bacteria > Pseudomonadati > Pseudomonadota > Alphaproteobacteria > Hyphomicrobiales > Methylobacteriaceae > Methylorubrum > Methylorubrum extorquens. Next base: position 2,642,220 of record LT962688.1, on the reverse strand, counting down.
TGGCCGATGTGCTCGGACCCGTCGTCGCGGTGGCGCGGGAACTGGCTGATATCGAGGCGATCACCGGCCGCGCGGAGCCGAGCGTCGTGACGTGACGTGACGCGACGCGGCCGCGCAGGCGGGGGCGGGGCTCGGCCTCGCCCTGCTGTTCGCGGCAGGGCTCCCCACCCGCGCCGCCGAGGTGACGCTCGAGTCGTCCCGCTTCGAACTGCCCGCCATATTCGAGGGCTGGACACGCCGGGAGGCCGGCGACGGCCTCGTGTTCGAGCGCGTGTTCGAGCCGACCACGCCGCGCGGGCGCAAGGGCGCCGCGCTCCTGATCGTCTCCAAGCCGAAGCCGGCCTCGGGTCGGTTCGACGAGACGTTCAGCGCCTTCGTCCGCAGCCTCAAGCAGATGCCGCCCGGCGAGAAGCCGCTCACGGCGAAGGCCGGCGAAACCCTCGACGGGCACCGCATCCGCGTCGAGCAGCGCTGCTGCCGCACGACCGATGGCGTGCGCATGGCGGCCTGGCATATCGGGATCGCCACCCGGACGAGCGAGCATTTCCTGATGCTTCTCACCCTCCAGCTCGAACGCGAGCAGCAGAACCCGATCCGCAAGGGGTTCGAGGCGCTGGTGGGCTCCTACCGCCCGGCCAAGGACGACCGCGGCCTCGTTCTGGCACCCGCCCGGGGTGATGGCGGCCTCGACGGGCTCTACACGCGCACCAAGACGCAGCTCCGCCCCAACGCCTTCGGCGGGATGGACTTCACTGCCGACCAAGAGCCGCTGCTGTTCGACAAGGGCGGCCTCTACACCACGGAGCTTCCGCGCGACGGCGACATGGCGGCCCATTGCCGGGCCGAGCCCGCCACCTGCGGCACCTACGCGCTGAAGGGCGGCTGGTTCTCGGCCAACCGCATCGAGCGGGTCGAGGTGGAGGACGGGTTCGGGCGCGTCACGCGGTCCGGCGACGCGTTCTCCCGCACCAAGGAGGGACTGACCATTGGCGGCGACACCTACGTCGCGGTGCCGCCCTTCGCCGACGGGTACCGCTTCGACGGCACGTGGAGCCACACGTTCGGATCGAGCGGCGCGATGGGCTTGGTCGGCGGCACGCACTCGCTTGCCCTGACGCCGGATGGCCGCTTCACCCGCGAAGGCGGCGTCGGCTTCTCCTCGACCGGCGGCTCGATGGACGGCGGCACCGTCGTTGCAGGCCACAGCCGACGGCCGGTGCGCAGCGGCCGCTACACGGTCTCGGGTTACCGGCTGACGCTTGCCGATGAGGCGGGAGGCACCGAAGCGCTGAGCCTGTTCGCGCCCGACCGGGGTTCGGACAAGCTGCTGGTAATCGGCGGCGCCAACTATCTCAGGCAGGGGCGGTGAGCCAATCTTGGCCTGATCACCTCTTTCCAATCCATCCCTCATCCTGAGGTGCAGAGCGAAGCGGAGCCTCTAAGGATCCTCCAGCATTCGCGCGACCTCTGGAACACCCTTCGAGGCCGCTCACGCGGCACCTCAGGATGAGGTCGTCGATGGGATGACGTTTTGAGACACCATCAGGTCTGGTTCGGCTTCAGCTGATAAAAAATGTGCCGGCCGATCATGTCCTTGCGCTTGAGCCGGCGCGACCAGCCGGGGCGGACGTAATCGGCGTGATAGTGGGTCGCGCCGCCGACCTCGCTGACATAGGTGCGGCCGTCGATGACCGCGCTGGCGACGCGGGTCGCGCTGCGCCAGGATTCGGCGTCGGTGATGCGCAAAGCCTTGCCCTCGCAGGCGAAGGAGAACTGGCACCCCATGAAGCGGTGGCGGTTCTGGTAGACGACGCCGCAGACCGAGGAGGGATAAAGCCCGCTCTTGACGCGGTTCAGGATGACCTGCGCGACGGCGGCCTGGCCCTCCTCGGGCTCGCTGCGCGCCTCGAAGTAGACGGCTTCGGCGAGGCAGCGCTGCTCGCGGTCCATCGCATTCGGATCGATCAGGTCGGCATAATGGGACTTGGCCTCCGGCGCCGTCATCTGCGGATCGAGGGCGGAGGGGCCGCGATCGAGACGGGCCGAGAAGCCGGGTAGGGCGAGGTTCGCCGCGGCGACCTCGATCGGGGTCGCGTCGGCGGGCGCGGGCGTGACTGAGGACAGGGCGACGGCGCGGGGCGTGGCGGGGTGGCGCCATCCGAGTCGGCGAGCGCGGGGAGGCCGTCTTCACCCGGCTCGGATTCATGGGAGGCGCCGGGCGCGACGAGACCCGCATCGATGACGTCCGGGCTCCAGGCGGTGGACGCCACGAGCGCGCCGGTCACCGTGACATCCCGCTCCGAGAGCTGGGCGGGCCGAAGCGTGGCATCGGTGCCCGCGGTGGCGGTGAAGGAAACCAGCAGGCCGCTGGCCAGCATCCACGGCACCACGGCCGAGACGATCCAGCGGGGGCCGATCCCCAGGCCTCGAACGCGCCTCGTACGCACCGCCGATACTCCACACTCACGAGCGGCCGGAGGCCTCAGCTTAGACCAAGCCGGAGCGACCGTTCCTCATGAGGAGAGTTTAATCGCGAACGTGGTTGCCGGACGGTTAAGGGGTCGGACGGCTGTGACGCTGGGCCATGCCGTGGACGAGGATCGCGGCGTAGCTGCTGCCATTCTGGGCGGCGACGATCATCCGGCCCGCCTCGCGGCCGTTACGGTCGGCTTCGAGATAGACGAGCCCGGTGACACCCGCCGCCGCGGTCAACGTCGCGATGATCCAGAGATAGGCCGCTTGCATCGCCCGGTGACCGGGAACGATGGCGCGATGATCGAGGAGGGCTGAGGGAGAGTCGGGATGCGACATAGCTTGAAGTCCCGCGGGTGCCCTGGCCGGAAGACCGAGGCGCTCTCCGCGCTATGGACTCCCGCTAGCAGGTAACGTGCCCGCGCGACACGGGTTCAGCGGGCTGTCCGCAAAATTATTGCGAAGCTTCCCCGCCGCCCGGAAATGCCCCGCGGGTCATGCCCGCGGGGGTCGTCATGCGTCGTCTCAGGCGTCCTTGCCGAGGGCCGCCTGGGCCGCGGCGAGGCGGGCGATCGGCACACGGAACGGCGAGCAGGAGACGTAATCGAGTCCGACCTCCTGGCAGAAGGCGATCGAGGCCGGATCACCGCCGTGCTCGCCGCAGATGCCGAGCTTGAGCCCGGCGCGGGTCTTGCGCCCGCGCTCGGCGCCGATCTTTACCAGCTCACCCACGCCCTCCTGATCGATCGACACAAACGGATCGACCGAAAGGATACCCTTCTGGGTGTAGGGGCCGAGGAAGGTCGCGGCGTCATCGCGGGAGATGCCGAGCGCGGTCTGGGTGAGATCGTTGGTGCCGAAGGAGAAGAACTCCGCCGTCTCGGCGATCTCGCCGGCCATCAGCGCCGCGCGCGGCAGCTCGATCATCGTGCCGACCTGATACTCCAGGGTCGCGCCGGTCTCCTCCGTCACGGCCTTGGCCATGGCGTCGATGCGGGCCTTGACGATGTCGAACTCCATCCGCGTGAACACCAGCGGCACCATCACCTCCGACGTCACCGGGGCGCCGGTATCCTTGGCGGCCTGCACCGCAGCCTCGAAGATCGCGCGGGCCTGCATCTCGGCGATTTCGGGGAAGGCGATGGCGAGGCGGCAGCCGCGGAAGCCGAGCATCGGGTTGTGCTCAGAGAGTTCGCGGATGCGGTTGCGGATCTTGTCCTCGCTGATGCCGGTGGCCGACATCACCTCGCGGATTTCCTCGTCGGTGTGCGGCAGGAACTCGTGCAGCGGCGGGTCGAGCAGGCGGATCGTGACGGGCAGGCCCGACATGATCGTGAACAGCTCGACGAAGTCCTGGCGCTGGTAGGGAAGGATCTTGGCGAGTGCTGCCCGACGGCCTTCCGTGTCGTCGGCGAGGATCATCTCGCGCACCGCCACGATCCGGTCGCCCTCGAAGAACATGTGCTCGGTCCGGCACAGGCCGATCCCTTCCGCGCCGAACTTGCGGGCGGCGCGGGCGTCGGCCGGGGTGTCGGCGTTGGTGCGCACCTTCATGGTCCGCACCGCATCCGCCCACTCCATCAGGGCGGCGAAGTCGCCCGACAGCTCCGGCTGGAGCATCTTGACCTCGCCCTGGATCACCTGGCCGGTCGAGCCGTCGACGGTGATGACGTCACCCGCCTTCAGGGTCACGCCACCGACGGTCAGGGTCTTGGCCTTGTAGTCGATCCGGATCGAGCCGACGCCGGAGACGCAGGGCTTACCCATGCCGCGGGCGACCACCGCCGCGTGGCTGGTCATGCCGCCGCGCGTGGTGAGGATGCCCTCGGCGGCGTGCATGCCGTGGATGTCCTCCGGGGAGGTCTCGATGCGCACGAGGATACACTTGCGCTCGGCCTTCTTGGCGGCCTCCGCCTCCTCCGAGTTGAAGACGATCTCGCCGACCGCCGCACCCGGCGAGGCGGGCAGGCCGGTGGCAATCACCGTCCGCTCGGCATCCGGGTCGATGGTGGGGTGCAGGAGCTGATCGAGCGCGCCGGGCTCGATGCGCTTGATCGCCTCTTCCTTCGAGATCAGGCCCTCGCCCGCGAGTTCGACGGCGATGCGCAGGGCCGCCTTGGCGGTGCGCTTGCCGTTGCGGGTCTGGAGCATCCAGAGCTTACCCCGCTCGATGGTGAACTCCATGTCCTGCATGTCGCGGTAGTGCTTCTCGAGGATCCCGTAGATCCGCGTCAGCTCGGCGAAGCTCTCAGGCATCGCCTTTTCCATCGACGGCTTGTCGGACTTGGCCTCGATGCGGGCCTTCTCGGTGATGTCCTGCGGGGTGCGGATGCCCGCCACCACATCCTCGCCCTGGGCGTTGATGAGGAACTCGCCGTAGAGCGCGCTCTCGCCGGTCGAGGGGTTGCGGGTGAAGGCGACGCCGGTGGCCGAAGTGTCGCCCATATTGCCGAACACCATGGCCTGGACGTTGACCGCCGTGCCCCAGCTCTCGGGAATCTGGTTCAGCTCGCGGTACTTCTTGGCCCGCGGGATCATCCAGGAATCGAACACCGCGCCGATCGCGCCCCAGAGCTGGTCCTCCGCTCCTTGCGGGAACTCGGAACCGTGCTCGTCGCGGACGATCTTCTTGTAGACGCCGATCAGGTGCTTCCAGTCGTCGGCCTTCAGGTCGGTGTCGAGGGTGAGGCCCTTCTGCTCCTTGTAGTGCTCCAGCGCCTCCTCGAAGGCGTGGTGCTCCACGCCGAGCACGACGTTCGAGTACATCGTGATGAAACGGCGGTAGGAATCGTAGGCGAAGCGCTCGTCGTCGGCGTCCTTGGCCAGGGCTTCGACGGTGGCGTCGTTGAGGCCGAGATTGAGCACCGTGTCCATCATGCCCGGCATCGAGGCCCGCGCGCCGGAGCGGACCGAGACGAGCAGCGGCTTTTCCGCATCGCCGAAGCGGCGGCCGGTGAGCGTGCCGACCTTCTCCAGGGCTTCCTTCACCGCGTCGGTGAGCTCGGCCGGGTAGGTCTCGCCATGCTGGTAATAGTAGGTGCAGACCTCGGTCGTGATGGTGAAGCCGGGGGGAACCGGAAGGCCGAGATTGGACATCTCGGCGAGGTTCGCGCCCTTGCCGCCGAGGAGGTTGCGCATCGCTGCCTCACCTTCGGCCTTGCCGTCACCGAAGGAATAGACCCATTTCGTCATCAGGCTCTCCGCTGGACGGATTTGGCGACCCTAGCGCCGTTCACGCGGGCGTGGCGCATCTCATGTCGCAGTGCAAGGATTAGCTTCGCGTCGCCCCGCGGCGGGGAGTGACGATGTGCGGGCGCTGTCAGGAACGAAACGACCTGCGTCACAGGACGGTGCCCCAGCGCAAGCGTGCGCGGCGCTGCGTATCGCGCTGCGTCGGAGTCGCGTCGGTTCAGGAAAAATGACGCAGCACACCCAGGCCGATCAACCCGACGACAATCAGGTAGACCGCCACGATGTAGTTGAGGAGCCGCGGTGCGATCAGGATGAGGATGCCCGCCAGGATCGCGATGATCGGCTGCAGGTTCGACACGGTGATGGTCATGAGAACACTCCACGGCCAAGCTTGACCGCACCGGAAAGACGCTTCGGCCCCGGTTCGAGTTCCTTGCTCGGGGGATCGCGCCGGGCGGTCCGCGACGGTTCGCACCCCGGCCAGTGCCACGGATGAACCACCCGGCTTACCGTCGGCCGTTCTGATCCCGCACGCGGCCGCGCCCCACAAGGAGGCCGACCGGCTTGGGCGGGATGCGCGCGTCGGCTCTTCGACGCGAGGGCGTCCTCAGGCGCGATACTTGCTGCTGCGCTTCACCACCACACGGGCGCCGACGGGGACGCGCTCGAAGAGATCGACGATGTCCTCGTTGAGCATGCGCACGCAGCCCGAGGACATCTGCTCGCCGATGCTCCACGGTTCGTTGGTGCCGTGGATGCGGAACATCGTGTCGCGGTTGCCCTGGTAGAGGTAGAGCGCGCGCGCGCCGAGCGGGTTGTCGATGCCGCCCTTGCGCGAGCGCTCGATGCCCGGATTGAGCGAGACCATCGTCGTGGTCGGGCTCCAGTCCGGCCAGACGCCCTTGCGGCCGATGCGGGCATCGCCCTTCCAGGAGAAGCCGGCCTTGCCGACGCCAACGCCGTATTGAAGCGCTGTGCCGCCCTCCTGCACGAGGGCGAGATGACGCTTGTCGATATCGACGACGATCGTGCCCGGCGCCTCGGGACCGCTATAGGCCACTTCCTGACGGCGGTACTTCGGGTCGATGCGCGACCGGTCGACCAGCGGCACGTCGAACGGCTTGTCGGGCATCGTGCCGATGTACCAGGCCGCATCGTCGTCGCCTCCGGCCATCGGGCCCGGCTTCGAGGATTGGCAGGCCGCCAGCGGAATGAGGCAGAGCGCGGCGAGCGCGACCCGGCGGGTGCTGCGCGCCGTTCTATCGGCGGTTCGGGGGGGCTGCCATGGCGGCTCCTGTCGCCGCCGGCGGGGGCGGGTTGGCGTTACAGATCATGCGCCATGACTACCCGCCCTTGAGCGGATCGGGTGTGACTTCGAGGCCGCATTGGCGGAGGAACGTTGCCGTGAGCTAGTCTCGCCTCGGGCCCAGACCGCATTATCTGCCGCGCAAGATCGCGTGAGGAGGGGGCACGATGCCCGAGACCGAGACCGAACTCGTTGCGGAAGCGGGCACCGACGTCACGACGCTCGCGCCGGCGATCCATCTCGACCATTGCGTCATCCACGTCTCCGACTGGGAGCGCTCGACGGCCTTCTACCGGGATGTGTTAAGGGCCGAAGTGATCCCGTTCGGCCAAGGCGTGGTGTTCCGGTTCGGCGGCGTGCAGCTCAACGTGCATGGCCCCGGTCAAATCGGCACGCCGCGAGCGCGCGAGCCGGTGATGCCCGGCGGCAGCGATCTGTGCTTCCGCTGGTCGGGCTCGATCGAGGACGCGATGGCGCATCTTGCCGCCCACGGCGTTGCAGTCGAACTCGGGCCGGTGGAGCGCAACGGCGCGGCGGGGCAGGGCGTGAGCGTCTACTTCCGTGATCCGGACGGCTCGCTCATGGAGTTCATCACCTATCCGACGCCGTGAATGCAGCATCGATGGCGCAACCGGCGATGACGGCTGATCGTTGATCCGTCGTGAGGGGCGCAGAACGACGATGGAGCGAGCGATGCGACGCCTGACGATCACGACGCTGGCCCTGTCCGCGTCGATCCTCTCGGCCGGTCCGGCCTTCGCCTTCGGCCCCGGCGGCGGGTCATCGGGCGAGGGCGACGGCTACCTGCGGCAGGAACTGCAGAATCCCGACTACATCGAGCCGAGCCCCTACGCCTATCGAAACGGGTATCGTCCGAACGATCCGGGCGCTGAATACGAGGCGCGCCGACGGGGTTATCCGATCTACGGCCAATGGGGCTGGAAGTATCGCTGAGCGTCCACGCCGCTCAGTCTCGACAAGCTCACCTCTTCGATGGCCTCAGGCGTTGCCGACGCGCTCGGCCAGCCGCTGATTGGTCTGCTCCAGACGCAGGGCGAGTTCGCGCATGACGGCGATGCTGATCTGCGGAAATTGCGCGAGCAATTCGATGAACACGTCGCGGTCGATCCGCAAAGCCGTCGTCGCCATATCCGCGGTGACGGTCGCCGAGCGCGGCTGATCGGCCAGAATCCCCATCTCGCCGACGAGAGCGTTGGGGCCGAGCAGGGCGAGACGGACCGGGCCGAACGGGCCGTCGATCGACACCGCCGCCGACCCTTCGAGGATGAGATAGGCCGCGTCCGCCGCCTCACCGCGCGCGAAGAAGGCCTGCCCTGCCTCGAAATGGACCCGCTCGCTGGTGAAAGCGAGGAGCTTGAGGCGGGACGTCTCCACTTCGCGGAACAACGGCACCTGCCGTAGGGACATCACCTCGGTGTCGAGGGTCATGGACTCACTCCGATGCGCCCCCTGGGCGGCAGGCGGAAAGGGCCGCGGGTAGACGCACCTGCGAACCGTGTCAAAGTCGCGATCTGCTTGCCCTTCTGAAGTCCCTGAAAACGAGATCTGACACGACCTCGTCATCGCCGTTGCGACCGGCATCATAATGCCGCAGGCACCGATCAGCGTTTCGTGGAAAGACCGATCTCACCGGGCCCTGGCGCATCCCGCTTCACGCTCGCATTGGGCTGCGGCGAATCCACGGGCTCCTCATGCGTCGTCGGTGTCGGACTGTCCTCTGGCGCCGGCATGGCCGGCATCGGCGTTCTGTTCGGCTGAGGGTCGCCCTTGCTTCCCGAAGCCGCAGCAGACTTGGCTGCAAGTGAAGGCTTTACCATATATCGGTTCGTCATCCGGGTTCTTCTCGGCTGTGGATGGCCTGTGGAAACGCGCTCGCAAGTCGGCGCGAGCTGCTGGCGTGAGCCCAGCTAACGTCTGGACGAAACAGGGGTTTCCCCGGACCCGGCCGTCGATACAGCCAAGGAACAATCGAGTGGGATGATGGTTGAGAGGGGTGTGAAGAGTTAGCCTGAGGAGGCGCTGATGGCATCTGGTAATTCCACCTCGAAGCGAGGTTTCGCTTCCATGAATATCGAACGGCAGCGCGAGATCGCCAGTAAGGGCGGTCGTTCCGTCCCGGCGGACAAGCGGTCGTTCTCGCAAGATCGTGAACTGGCCTCTTCGGCCGGTCGCAAGGGTGGTCAATCGACCGGTCGCACCGGCGAGGCTTAACCCGGCTGAGGCGGTGACGGGCGCGGGGTCCGCGTCCGACCGCCCAGCCTTCTCAGAACAAGAACTATATTTCTATTCGACAGGCGCTGAGGGCGTCTGTTTTTTTGAGCGGTTGCGGACTTTCAAGACGCTGCGTCTGCGCGTGCCAATTCACGCCATTTGACGACGAGATCCTCAAACGCGCGAAGATCGGTTTCGTCGAGCTGGCCCAGGGTGCGTGCGACATAGTCAGCCTGCGCCGCGATCCCGCGGTCAGCAACCTCAGCGCCGGCCTCGGTGAGGTGAAGGGCATGGGATCGGCGATCACCGGGGATCGGGCGGCGCTCGACGAGACCGGCCTCCACAAGACGATCGATAAGGCCAGAGACGTTGCCCTTCGTGACGTAGAGCCGGGCGGCCAGCTCCTGCTGCGTCAGCCCCTCCCGCTCGCTCAAGGTCGACAACACGTCGAATTGCGGGATCGACAGGCCGAGCTCCCGCAACTCCGTGGCGACCGCGGCGGTGACCCGCCGGCTGAGACGGATGAAGCGAAACCAGACCCGGAGCGGATCGACGGGTTCGGCGTTCGATGCGGGGCTGTCTTGACGCTCGGACATGTCCGTCCAGCTTGTAGCAGAGGGATGCACCCCCGACAGCCGAGTGGCGCGCCCCACCCCCAGCCTGTAGACTGCCGGACAGGTTATCCTCGTCTTCTTCTCCAACTCATTCGTCTCCGGGGCCATGCGCCGTCAGCTTCTCGATGAACCGGTGACCCGGGCCGGCCGCTACGCGCGAACGCTCGCGCTGTTTTCCTTGATCGTGACCGGCATGGCGGTGCTGATCGTGCGCAGCCCTTCGGCAGAGCCGTCAGCGGCCCTTGCCGTGCTGGGAAGCGGGGTCGCGCTCTCCGTCATCGCGGTGGCGCTCGCGCTTTTCGCGATGGCACGGGTCTGGCGGGAAGGCGCGGGCGGGCTCGGCGCCGCCGTCGGCGGCCTGTTCGTGGCGAGCCTCGTCCTGGCCTATCCGGCCTATGCCGCGCTCAAAGGCGTGCGCCTGCCGGCGCTCACCGATGTGACGACGGATACCGAGCGCCCGCCCGCCTTCTCACGCTCGCGCCTTGCCTTCGCCGCCCGCGAGGGCCGCTACCCGACCGAACCCGGCCCGGCGGCCCGAGAGGCACAGCGGGCGGCCTATCCGCAGATCGCGCCCCTCACCCTCGACGTGGAGGCCGACGAAGCCTTCGAGCTGGCCCGCAAGGCGGCGGTGAACCGCAAGTGGCAGATCGTCGAGGCGATCCGGCCCGGCGGGCGGATCGGCAACGGCCGCATCGAGGCGGTGGCTCGCACCCGGATTCTGAACCTGCCCGCCGACATCACCGTGCGGGTGCATCCGCGGGCCGACGGCGCGCGCATCGACGTGCGTTCGGCCTCCCGGATCGGCGATCGCGATTTCGGCGACAATGCCGACCGCATCCGCTCCTATCTCGATGAAGTCGCCAACCTCGCCATCGCCCTGAAATAGTGCTCCGAAGGACCAGAGCTCAGGCGGGGCGGAACGTTCCGTCGAGCAGGGGCGGGCCGTCGGTGACCGCGAAGCCCCGCTCCACCAGATCCTCGAGATGGGCGAAGACCGAGAGGGCGGCGGCACCCCGCAGGTGCGGTGCGAGCCCCTGGTAGACGGTGCCGACGATGGTTGCGATGTCGTGATCGCCCGCGGCCAGCCGGGCACGGATCGCTGCCTCGCGCTGGCGGCGGTGGGCGGCGAGGCCACGCACGAAACGGCGCGGATCGCGCACGGGTCCGCCATGGCCCGGCCAGTACAGCGTCTCGTCCCGCTCCCGCAGCCGCTCCAGCGATTCCATGTAGGCCCGCATCGACCCGTCGGGCGGCGCGACGATCGAGGTCGACCACGCCATGACGTGATCGCCGGAGAACAGCACGTTCTCCTCGGGCAGGGCGAAGGCGAGGTGATTCATGGTGTGGCCGGGCGTCGCGACGGCGGTCAGCGTCCAGCCCTCGCCAGTCAGGCTCTCCCCATCCGCCAGTTCCCGGTCGGGCCGATGCTCGCGGTCGGCGCTGGCATCGAGGATGGGGAGCTCGTTCTCGGCCAGCTGCCGTGCAGCCCGGTGCGGGCCGCAGCCGACGATCGGCGCGCCGGTCCGCGCCTGTAGCAGACGCGCACCCGGAGAATGGTCGCGGTGGGTATGCGTGACGACGATCGCCGCCACTTCCTCGCCGTCGAGCGAGGCGAGCAAGCCCTCGACATGCCCGGCATCCGCCGGCCCCGGATCGATCACGGCAACACGGCCGCGCCCAACGATGTAGCTGCAGGTTCCGCTCGCAGTGAACGGACCGCCATTGGGGCAGATTCGCCGCCGCACGAGGGGGCTCAAAGCCTCCGTCCGTCCCGAAACGGGCAACGTGCTCTCGAAACCGGGGAAGGGGGCCTGCGCGTCCGCGGACGATTCACTCATAGACGACGGCTTCGATACGACGAGGATGCCGCCCGCCTACGACAGCCCGGCGCTTTCGCCAACTCGTCGAGCCCGGCGATCAATGCCCGAACGGCGACGGTGACACCACGCGGACCGCCATGAACCCTTCGCCACGCGAAACGACCGGCGCGAAACCAGCGGAAGCCCCGTCAGCCGAAAGCGTTGGGATTTGCGCTTCGGCGACCCGTAGGCGCCGCGAGCCGTTCCCCTTCGCGTCTAAGGCCTCACGGAACGCTGCTTTCGCCGCATCGCGGCGCAGGGCACCGACGCGATCCTCGATGGCGTTGCGATACTGCCGGCTCAAGGTGGCGACGCGGTAATCGACGAGTGCCGGCCCTACGCGGGAGAGGCCCGCGACGAGATCCGCTCCCTCCTCCGACGCGACGACGTCGCCGGGGCGCAGCGTTCGGTCCTCGGCCAACGGCATCAACAGCGCCGCGGCGCCCGGCGGCTGACAGGAGCAGTTCTCGACGCGGATGCGGCGATAGAGGTTGGCCGTGGCGACACGCAGATAGGGTCGGCCATTGAGGGCGACGGACCGCTCGAGTTCGGCCTGCCTCGGTGCAAGGGTGAGCAACTCGGTCGGTGCATTGGGACAGGCTGCGGCGCAGGCCGCCGCGTGAACGGGGAGGTCGGCCCGCGCATGCAGGCGGCCGAGGGGGAAGACGTAGCCGTCGCAACGGCGCATGCAGACGGTCCGCGTCCCCGCCGCGAAGGAGGCCGGAGAGGCTGCCCTCGCTCGGGTGCGAATGGGCGTCGAACGCGCATCCAGGCGCGGCGTCCGCTGCACGAAGCGATGTCCGGCGATGCGCTGTGGATCGGGGAGCGATGCGTAGCGCCGGGGTGCCTTCGGCGCCGGTTTTGCGGTCGTCGCCGGCCCGGCGCTCGCTGCTCCAAAGATCGTCTCGAACAGCCCGTCGAGCAGGCCGCGCTCCGAGGCACGCACCATCGTCGTCGCGCTGATCGTCCCAAAGCCGATCACCAGGCCTACCAGCGCAGTGGCGATGAGACTCCGGCGCGGCCGCGCTCGTGCTGTGCCGGCACTGCTCTTACCCGCCCATGCGCCGGGCGCACGCTTGCCGAACCCCATCGTTGCCGCCCCCGTCGATCTGGCGCGTTCGCCACGAAGACGAGACCGGCCGGGCGTTTCGCCCGAGATCCAGCTAGTCGGCCGTTTGCGGGGAGGACAATGTCGGCAAACCACGCAGGAACGGCTGCATCCGCCAGCTGAAAATCCGCCAGACTGCAAAGCCTTGCGGCGACACCCTCTTTGGATCCGTATAGCGAACAACGCCGCCCATCGGCCGGCACCGCATCTGTGGACAGCCTATTGGCATGAAAAAAGCGCCGCCCGGTGGGACGGCACCTGGATCGACAGCATTCAGGTCGATGAAAACCTGCCGTTCAGCGGCGGTGAACAGACTTCAAGCGAACGGGAATGGGCTGGAGAACCGGCTGCGGTGAGAGCGCCGAAACGAGCCGTGCAGCGGCCTCCAGAACGGCTTTCGCTTGAGCGATACCGGGGACGAGGGTCTTTTTCTGTGCGGGCACGCTGGGGGCCTCCTTCACATCATCAAGTCTGATTGTCGTCTGATCGTCTAGGGGTGAGATGGTGACGAACTGCCGAATTTGCCAGTCGGTTCCAGGGGCGTAGCACGGTCGCAGGCAGCCGGTAAAAAAGTGTTCACAGCCTTGGAAACGCAAAAGGAACCTGCGGCGAAAACTTGGCGTTATTGCTTCCAAGAGGCCGCGGCACGGGCCGCGCCAGTTCTTTGGAAGGAAGTTCGACATGCTCGGTTGGGCTGTTACGTTCCTGGTGGTTGCCCTCGTCGCGGCCCTGCTGGGCTTCGGCGGCATCGCCGGTACGGCCATGGAGGCCGCAAAGCTCGTCTTCTTCGTTGCGATCGTCCTGTTCGCGATCTCGGCCGTGATCGGCCTGATGCGCGGTCGTTCGCCGACCTTGTAGCCGTTCGCGACCACGACAAACGAGCCGCACCCGGCAGCGGGAGCGGCTCGCACCACTGACGAAAAGAAAGATGACCGATCAGGCGCTCGCCGGATCGTCCGGATTGGCGGGTTCGTCCTCAAGCCGTGCGATGAGATCGCGAAAGCGATCCGGAATCGGCTGCTGCACGACGGAATCGTAGAGGGTGCGCAGATGGCTTCCGATGCGCCTCTGCGTCTGGTCATTCAAACCATTGTCGCCACGCCCTCGAGTGGGCCGGTCCCCGGAAGGGAACGCGCCGGCCGGCTCGTTCTCATTCATGCGTTCAAGATCCCCTTGGCGCCACATCTGCCGCGATTGTCTTGCAGCTTGACATGAGTCATGGCTGCAGCAGCAACGCCGACATGCGGTTAGGGTTCCGCATGGGCCAGGAACGGACGTTGAGCCCCCGCGTTAGGGGCGCAGCGACAAACGAAGAGCGAAGAGGCTCAGGGGAACTCATGTCCACAGCACAACTGGTCGTGCAGCACCTTCCGTATCTGCGCCGTTATGCGCGCGCGCTCACGGGCAGTCAGGTGGCGGGCGATGCCTATGTCGCGGCCACCCTCGAGACGCTGGTCAACGAGCCCGAGACCCTCGGCCGCAGCACGAACGTCAAGGCCGACCTCTTCCGCGTCTTCACGCGGATCTGGAATTCGCTGTCCGTGAACGGCCACAGCGATCAGGTGCAGCACGATTTGCCGGCCGAAGTCCGGCTCGGCCAGATCACGCCGCTTCCCCGGCAGGCGTTCCTGCTCTCGTGCCTCGAAGGCTTTTCGGAGGAGGATGCGGGCGTGATCCTCGATGTAGACGTGTCCAAGGTGCGCGATCTCGTGGACGAGGCGGGCCGCGAGCTCGCCGCCGACATGGCCACGGAAATCCTCATCATCGAGGACGAGCCGCTGATCGCCATGGATCTGGAAGCCCTGGTCGAAGGCCTCGGCCACAATGTCATCGGCGTGGCGCGCACCCGCACCGAGGCGGTCAAGATCGCCTCCGAGAGCAAGCGCCCCGGCCTGATCCTCGCCGACATTCAGCTCGCCGACGGCTCGTCGGGCCTGGATGCAGTCAACGACCTGCTGAAGACCTTCGAGGTGCCGGTGATCTTCATCACGGCCTATCCCGAGCGCTTCCTCACGGGCGAGCGCCCCGAGCCGGCCTTCCTCATCGCCAAGCCGTTCCAGCCCGCCAACGTGTCGGCCGTCATCAGCCAGGCTTTGTTCTTCCAGCAGAGCGCGCGCCGTCGCGAGGCGCATAACGCCTGAGCTAAAACTTCAGAACAGTGACCGAGGGCGCCGGCCGAGAGGCTGGCGCCTTTTTTCGTGCGCGATGAGCGCCGCGGCGAGCATCACCCACGGGCAGCCGGCTCGATGCAAATGCGCAGGAAAAAACGGGCCGGACCATTGTCCGACCCGTGAAAAGGTTCCGGCCGATGCACAAGGGGAATGCGGGGAGGACCAGAGTGGCCGGGTGATTCTCTAACTAATGACCATCCGCCAGGTTCCGAATTCGGCTCCGGACCCCGCAGATTTTTCATCCACAGGTGCTTTTTTATCACGACCCTCCGGCGCTCTCTCCCTCCACGCATCCGCTGCATTGCGGGAGCGGACGCGCCGATGAAGATGAAAATACTGATGTGATCCGAAGCGGGACAGTGAAGGAACCGAAGATCTGAAAGCAGCGTTGTGATGACAACCTGTCAAGCTCCCATCGGGGATCGCAAAGATGCTTCGGACCGGCTTCGCCCTCGGTGTGAGTGTTCCCGCTGCGATCATGACCCTGCTGCTTCTGCCGGTGGTCCGGCAGGAAGCCGATGCGATGGGAGCCCCAACGGCTCCGCGCGTCGCCTACGAGGCGCCGGCCACGCCGCTTCCGGGCATGCGCCCCTATTCCACCGCTCTGACCCCGATCCATGTGGCGACGGCGCCCCGTCCGTCCACGCGCTCGGAGTCGATGCCGACCCGCTCCGCTCAGGAAGAGTTGCCGGCCAAGCCCCGTCGCCTGACGCGGGAGGGCTGCGAGGCTCCGCTCAGCTCGCTCGTCGGGCCGGAGGCGCGCCGCATGGTGCCCGGCCGCTGCATGACCTGACGCGTCCGCGCCGGACGAACATGTCGGACCGGTCCAAGCCGCGACGGCATCGAGATTCCGGGGCGCTGTAAGTTCGCGTGCTCCAGCGACGGACCGCTTCAAGCCAGCTGCGAGACCTTCTCCACGTCGGCGGTCATCCCCGTCGGCGTCATGCGTTCGCGGCCCACCAACCGGTCGCCGGGCCCGAAGGTGCCAAGGGCCACGTCCCGATCCGGCAGGACGACCGTCGTCACCTTGTTGACGTGGACGAGCACGTAGCGCTGCAGCGGCAGCGAGGCTGCAGCCCAGCGCCGCAATTGGTCGTGATACGGCGCGCGCTTCCAGGCTCCCGCCTGACCGGGATCGACCTGCACGTTGAGGAAGCGGGTCACGGGGTCGAGACTGAGCACCATCTTGGCCCGGTCCGGACGCCATTCGGGACCGATCCAGCTTTCCGTCATCCAGAGGCAGTGGAAAGCCCGGCAATGGTCAGGCCGCTCGGCATGGATGCCGCAGCCGCCGCCGGAGCGGACATGCCGGCACCACCGCCCCGCCGGGCTCTCGACGGCGGGCACGTCGTAGACCTTGCAGCACAAGGTGCAGGGGCCGCAGGCGCGGCCCGGAGCGGGCACGGCGACGATGGTGGCCGGATCGAGCATCGCGAGCGGGTCGGTTGTGTCAATCGATGAGGCGAACGGCGCCTTCCTGAGGGAGATTGCGGCCGTTAGTGTGGCGAGGTTGCCGGCGCGCCCCGTCGGCGAAGACTTCCGGCTGCCGCATCATGCTGTCGAACATCGCCGCCCGCGACGTCGAGACCCTGATCCATCCCTATACCAATCTTTCCACCTTCCGGGAGACCGGCCCGCTGGTGCTGGAGCGAGGCCACGGCGTCTGGGTCTACGACACGGACGGGCGCCCGTATCTTGAGGGCATGGCCGGGCTCTGGTGCACGGCCCTGGGCTACGGCAACGAGGAATTGGTCGAGGCCGCTGCCGAGCAGATGGGCCGGCTGCCCTTCGCACACCTGTTCTCGGGCCGCAGCCACGATCCGGCGATCGAGCTGGCTGAGACGCTCAAGGAGCTGATGCCGGTCCCGACCTCGAAGATCTTCTTCACGTCTTCGGGCTCCGAGGCCAACGACGCTCAGGTCAAGCTTCTCTGGTACATGAACAACGCGCTGGGGCGCCCGCGCAAGAAGAAGATCATCGCCCGCAGGAAGGGCTATCACGGCGTCACCGTGGCGACCGCTTCGCTCACCGGCCTTCCCGCCAATCACGCCGACTGGGACCTGCCGATCGACGGCTTCCTCCACACCGCCTGCCCGCACCATTACCGCGGCGCCGAGGCGGGCGAGAGCGAGGAAGCCTATTCGCAGCGTCTCGCGGCAGAACTCGAAGCGCAGATCCTCGCCGAGGATCCCGACACGGTGGCCGCCTTCTTCGCCGAGCCGGTGATGGGGGCGGGCGGGGCCATCGTGCCGCCGGCCGGCTATTTCCCGGCGATCCAGGCAGTGCTCGACCGCTACGACGTGCGCCTCGTCGCCGACGAGGTGATCTGCGGCTTCGGCCGGCTCGGCACGTGGTTCGGCAGCGAAGCGCTCGGCATGCGCCCGAACACCCTCTCCTTCGCCAAGGCGCTGACCTCCGGCTACCTCCCCCTCGGCGGCATCAGCATCGACGAGCCGCTCTACCGGGCGATGCTCGACGAGAGCATCAAGCTCGGTGGCTTCGGCCACGGCACCACCTATTCCGGGCATCCCGTCGCCTGCGCCGTGGCCAACCGCGCGCTGCACATCTACCGGCGTGACCGTATCGTCGAGCGGGCCGGGGAGCGTGCGCCGCATTTCCAAGCGGCCCTGGCCCGGCTGGCCGACCATCCTCTCGTCGGCGAGGCGCGGGGCATGGGGCTGATCGGCGGCATCGAGATCGTGGCCGACAAGCCTTCGAAGCGTCAGTTCGAGCCGAAGGCGGCGGTAGCGGCGCGCTGCGTTGCCTTCGCGCAGGACGAGGGGCTGATCGTGCGCTTCCTGGCCGGTGACCGCATCGCCGTCTGCCCGCCGCTGTTGATCGAGCCCGACGAAATCGACACCTTGTTCGAACGCCTGACCCGCGCCCTGGATCGCACCGCAGCCTGGATCGCGCAGGAGGGTTTGGAACCGATGCCCGTCCCATGAGCGGCGTATCGGGACGGCGGTTCAAGTCACCGGCTCTTCCGGTGTAAATCGACTGAGGGCGTTGCAAGATGGGCCACGTTGCAATGCACTATCGCGTGGCCGAAAAGCGACCATAGGCCGTGCCCGATTTGTCGCCGTGCGCGAAATTCAGGCTGAGCCGAAGTCTTAAGCTGCCGTTCATGTAGTTGGGTCGATCAAAGGGCGGACGGCATCTTCGCAATCTCGCCACGAGCGGGGTGTTGAAGGGTCGTCCTCGCCATGTTCGCGAGGCCAACGATCGAGCCGACGCGGTCGCCAACCGGCCGTCCCGACGCGCAAACAGGACAGGATCCATGTACGCCCCCAGCCGAACCCCGACCTTCGCGGCCGAGCCGGGCATCGCCCGCCCGGTAACCGTGGCCGGGGATCGCGAGAATTTCCGGCCCGTCGCTCTGCCGGCGCTTGCCGCCGCGGTCCATGTCAGCAGCGCTGCCATGAAAGCGGCCCGCGCCAAGGCTGAGGCCCGGAACGCCGTACGCGTCGTTCACGAGGACGAGCCCGTCGATTGAGGCTTGACGCTGCCGCCACGCCATCGGCTCTGGCGGCATGCTCATTCTCCCGACCCGCAGGCAGGTTCTCGGCGGATTCGGCGCCTCGGCGCTGACGCTCGGCTCCGGGGGCGCCTACGCCTTCATCGTCGAACCGCGGTTCCGGCTCGCGCTGACCCGCTACGGCCTGACGCCCCCAGGTTGGGACCCCGGACACAGACTGCGCATCGCGGTGCTCGCCGACATCCATGTCTGCGAGCCCTATATGCCGCTCGACCGTGTGGCGGAGATCGTGGCGGCGACGAACGCGCTCGCCCCCGACCTGATCCTTCTGCTCGGCGATTACCCGGCCGGCCGAAAGGTGACGTGGCACCGAGTGCCGTTGTCCGATTTCGCGCGGCTGGCCGAGGGTCTACGCGCACCGCTCGGCACCTACGCCGTCCTCGGCAACCACGATTGGTGGGACGATCCCGAGGCGATGCGTGCGGGCAAGGGCCCCGTCGAAATCCGGCTGCTGCTCGAAGCGCGCGGCATTCCGGTGCTGGAGAACGACGCGATTCGTCTGACACATGACGGCCGGCCGTTCTGGATCGCCGGACTCGCGGATCAGGAGCCGTTCCGCCCGCTCGGCAGCCGCCAGAGCCTCGCCGACCTTCCCGCCACGCTGGCACAGGTGACGGATGCGGCGCCGGTGATCCTGATGGCGCACGAGCCCGACATCTTCGTGAAAGTGCCCTCGCGCGTCTCCCTCACGCTCTCGGGCCACACCCATGGCGGCCAGATCCGCGTGTTAGGCTACTCGCCGGTGCTGCCCTCCCGCTACGGCCAGCGCTTCGCCTACGGCCATGTGGTCGAGGACGGGCGCCACCTCATCATCTCCGGCGGCCTCGGCGTCAGCCAGGTCGGCATCCGCGTCGGGGTGCCGCCGGAAATCGTCCTGATCGAACTGGGTGGCGAACCACCCGCGGCCTGAGGGCTTGCGCGCCTCAGCCCTTCCGACGCGGCGCCGCGCCGACATGCAGGAAGCTGCGCTCCCCGGTCGCGGCTTCCGCGACGTGCTGGATGGTGTCGAGAAGCTGGGCGATCGGCCGAGGCCTGGCATGGGGCGCCAGCGCGTCCGGTGCGACTCGGCGGGCGACGGTGCGCCCGGCGACAAGCTGCGCCTCGCTGAGGACATCGAAAGTACGGCCGACTCGTCGGTTCATCGCTCTCTCCGCTGAGCCCAACCGTGACGCGATCATGGTAAACGCGGCGTTAACACCTAAAGGACGAGGCGGTAGCGGCAGAAGTCGTCGGCCGCGACAAAGCGCTCGTAGAGCCGCCGGGCCTGCGCGTTCCCGGCCCGCGTGTGCCAGTAGAGCCGCGACCAGCCCCGCGCCTTGCCCCGCTCGACGAGGTCGGCGATCAGCGCCTGGCCGATCCCGCCGCCGCGCGCCTCGGGCGCGACGAACAGGTCCTCCAGGTAGCAGACCGGCGTCGTACTCCACGTCCCCTCGTGCAGGACGTTGACCGTCATGCCGACCAGCGACCCGTCCCGCTCCGCCAGCCGTGCGAAGACCGGCGAGGCCGGATCGAGCATGCGCGCCCAGGTCGCGGCGGTGACTGCCTCCGGCAGAGTCTCACCGTAGAAGGCGAGATAGCCGGCCCAGAGCCGGCGCCATCCGGCCTCGTCGGCGGCGGCGGGATCACGGATCGTCATGGCATCCTCCGCGCGGCATCCTCGGCCCAGAGATGGATCGCGGCATAGGCTCGCCAGGGCCGCCAAGCCGCCGCACGGTCGAGAAGTGCCAGCCGGCTCGGCCGCCCGTCGCCAACATCGAGGGCCCGCATCAGCCCGACATCCCCCGCCGGAAAGGCGTCGGCTTGGGCCAGAGCGCGCATGGCGACGTAATGCGCGGTCCAATCCCCGATGCCGGGCAGGGCCTTCAGCCGGGCAACTGTCGCGTCGAGTCCGCCGCCGGGCGCGAACAGGTCCGGCGTCGCAAGCATCGCCGCGGCAAGCCCCTGGATCGCACGGCCGCGGGCGCGGGGCATGTTGAGCACGAGCGAAATTTCGGCGTCCACCAGCTGCTCCGGCGTCGGAAACAGGTGGGTGAGACCCGGCTCGTCCCCCAACGTCTCCGCGTCGAGGGGCGTGCCGAAACCCGCGACGAGGCGGCCGGCGAGACGCGTCGCGGCCGCGACCGAGACCTGCTGGCCGAGGATCGCCCGGACCGCCAGTTCGAACCCATCGAAGGCGCCCGGCATCCGCAGACCCGGCCGGCGCCCCACGAGGCCGGCGGTGAACGGATCGCGGCCGAGCCCGGCTGCGATCGCCCGCGGGTCGGCGTCGAGATCGAACATCGCCCGCACCCGCGCGAGGATGTTTTCGGGATCGTCATCCGAACCGAGGCCGCGGATACAAACTGACAACGCGCTCGCTTCGGCCGTCACGGAGACGGTGCCGCGCTGCCCGTCGAGGGCGAAGGTCCGGGCATAGTGGCCGGGCGTCACGGCTTCGACGCCGGGGCTCGCATGGTCGGCGAAGAAGCGTTCGAGATGCAGCCAATCGTAGGGCTGGCGGCAGGCCAGCGTGAAGCGGGCCCCGTCCTCTCGGGTCGCAGGCGAAGGGGTGCACGTCATGGATCAGTGGGGAGCGTGGCAGGAAATCGGCCCCACTGTTGGGCCGGCGTCAGCCCGGCGCAACCGGCTCGGTGCTCTCGAACTCCGCGGTATCGCCGACGAGATCGGTGAGGGACACGGCCAGGCGCCGGGAATCCTTCAAGTGAAGCGTCGCATCCGGCGTGATCCAGAGCGGGTGCAGGGCCGCGTGCCGGCCGGTGAGGCTGCCATGGGCGACGACGATGCCGCTACGGCGCTCGATGACGACCTTGTAGCGGACTGCGACCGGCTCGATCCCCTGAGCGGACACGGCACCGCGTCCGCTCAGAACCTGGAGGACTTCGTTCGGCTCGAACATGGGGTGGGGTCAGCAGCCGGGAATGAGAGGCAAAACGATTTGCCACTTAATCCCGAACTACGGCACCCGCGTTCCAACGCCAAGATGCTGCAATGACAGTTCCCCTCTTCTCCCAGCCTGCATCGGGACATGGGGGCGCCGTCCGCTGCAACGGCGAACGGCTACGGCAGTTCGCGCACGGTGACCCGGCCGCGCTCGACGGAGAGCGCCATGCGCCCGTGTTTGAGCGCCAGGGCCTTGTCGCCGAACAGGGAGCGGCGCCAGCCCTGGAGCACGGCCACATCCGCGGCGTCGTCCTCGGCGAGTGCTTCGAGGTCATCGACGGTGGCGATGATCTTGGGCGCCACGCCCTCGGCCTCGGCCACCGCCTTGAGCAGCACCTTGAGAAGATCGATGAGCGCGCCGTTGCCGCCACCGCGGGAGCGGCTGCGCTCGGGCACGGCGATCTGCGAGGGGTCGCGGGCAAAGCCCCGCTCGACCGCGGCGAGGATTTCGGTGCCGGTGCGCGAGCGCTCGAAGCCGGCCGGGATGGTGCGCAGGCGCCCCAGGGCCTCGACGCTGCGGGGGCCGGCGGTGGCGATGTCGATCACCGCCTCGTCCTTGAGGATGCGCCCGCGGGGGACGTTGCGGCTCTGGGCCTCGGCCTCGCGCCACGCGGCCACTTCCATGAGCACGGCGATCTCGCGCGGCTTGCGCATCCGCCCCGCGAGCCGGCGCCACGCCTGAGCGGGCTCGGCCTGATAGGTCTCCGGCGAGGTGAGGACCGCCATCTCCTCGTCGAGCCAGAGGCCGCGGTCGGTGCTCAGCAGTTCGGCCGCGAGCACCTGATAGATCGTCACGAGATGGGTGACGTCCGACAGGGCGTAGGCGAGCTGCGCCTCGGACAGGGGGCGCCGCGACCAGTCGGTGAAACGGGAGGACTTGTCGATGCGCGCCTTGGCGACATCGTTGACCAGCTGCTCGTAGGAGACCGAGTCGCCGTAGCCGCAGACCATGGCCGCGACCTGCGTGTCGAAGAACGGCTGCGGCAGCAGTCCGCCGAGCAGCCAGATGATCTCCAGATCCTGCCGGGCCGAATGGAACACCTTCACGGTGCTCTCATCGGCCATCAGGTCGAAGAACGGCTTGAGATCGAGATCTTTCGCGAGCGGATCGACGAGGCAGGCGAATCCGTCGGGCCCGGCCATCTGAATCAGGCAGAGCTTCGGATAGTAGGTCGTCTCGCGCATGAACTCCGTATCGACGGTCACGAACGGCTGCGCGGCGAATTGGGTGCAGGCGTCGGACAGAGCCTGCGTTGCGGAGATCAGTTCCATAGAACCGGCTATACCGAAGGACGCGCGTCACCGCGAGACGACGAGGGGCCTCTTGTCCCCACGCGATTGCGCTTCACGACGAAAACTTCGCTCCTTCACGCCGCCCGGCGGGGGATGCGCGCGCTCCGAGCCTTCCGCTGCGCCTCGGCGCGGGCGAGCAGCCAATCCAAGATACCGGTTTCGATCCGCGTGCCCGCGGTGGACTCGGTGAGCCGTCGGATGCGGTCGGCGCGCAGGCCGCGATAAAGCCCGTGCGCCCGGTCGGTGCCGCCGAGCAGGGTGCGGCCGGGCCCGAGCTTCAGCTCGCGCGCGTCCAGCGTGCGGGTCGTCCAAGCGCCGCGGGCGTCCTCGTAGACGACCTCGAAGCGGCCTTCGAGAGGCAGCGTGCGCCACGCGCCCTGCACCCCATCGTCCGACGCCGGCGCAGGGGCGCGACGGGAGCGGGATGGGGGCGCGTTGCTGGGGTGAAAGCGTCGAAATTCCATGGGCTTGATATGGGATTTCCCCTGGTTTTCCACAAGGATGTGCACAGCCATTCGGCGCGGTCATGACGCGTTACGGAATCGAACTTTGCCTTCGAAATCGAATTGTATCCGGGCTAAGGTCACGCTTGATCTGGGACGGGCGGCGAACGGGATCGTGGGAGAGGCCAGGATGTGTGAGAGACGGTTCCGAGCGGCGCGCTGGGCGCTCGCGGGAATGCTGGCCGCAATCGTCAGTGCGTTCCTTCATCCGGCGCCCTCGCGCGCCCAGACGTTCCAGACGGCGGCCGCGCACGCGATCCTGATCGATGCCGATTCCGGCTCGGTGCTGTTCGAGAAGGCGGCCGACGAACCGTTCTCCCCGGCGAGCATGGCCAAGCTGATGACGGCGGAAATCGTGTTCCGCGCCATCAAGGAGGGGCGCCTCTCCATGGACACCGAATTCACGGTGACCGAGGACGCGTGGCGCCGCGGCGGGGCCGGGGGCGGCGGCTCGTCGATGTTCGCGCAGGTCAACAGCCGCATCAAGCTCTCCGACCTGCTGCGCGGGCTGATCGTGCAGTCGGGCAACGACGCGGCAATCACCATCGCCGAGAACATGGCGGGCACCGAGGACGCCTTCGCCGGGATGATGAACCAGCGCGCCAAGGAGATCGGGCTGACGCGCTCGACCTTCCGCAACGCGACCGGCTACTCGGCCCCCGACCAGAAGGTGACCGCCCGCGACATGGCGCGGATCGCCCAATACCTCATCGACACCTACCCCGAATTCTACAAGATCTATTCCGAGCGTGAATTCACTTGGAACAAGATCAAGCAGCAGAACCGCAACCCGCTCCTGACCCTCGATATCGGCGCCGACGGGTTGAAGACCGGCTACCTCGAAGAATCGGGCTACGCGCTCACCGGCTCGGCGGTGCAGAACGGCCAGCGGCTGATCATGGTGGTTTCCGGCCTCAAGACCGCGCGTGACCGCGCGGCGGAAGCCCGCAAGATGATGGAATGGGGGTTCCGCGCCTTCGAGCCGCGGCAGGTCTTCGCCGCGAACGAGACGGTTGCCGAAGTTTCGGTCTTCGGCGGCGAGAAGGGCTCCGTGCCGGTGGTGGCCAACAAGCCGGTGCGCCTGCTGCTGCCGCGCGGCACCTCGGATCGGGTGACCGCCAAGGTGGTCTACCAGGGGCCGCTCGTCGCGCCCGTGGCGCAGGGCCGCGAGGTCGGCCGCCTGCGCGTCACCCGCGGCGACAGCCTCGCCCTGGAGCAGCCGGTTTATGCCGGGGAGACGGTGGAGGCCGGCACCCTGTCGCAGCGGGCCCTCGACGCGGCGATGGAAGTCGGCACAGACCTCGTCCGCCGCGCCTTCGAGAAGGCCAAGGGCGGCAACGGCTCCGGCGGCAGCACGTCCACGGCCGGCACGGCCAGCGGCAACTCCTGAGATCGTCTTCCTGACATCCGGACCTACGCGGTCCGGATGTCAGGGCCCCGGCGCCGGCACGTAGGCGCGGATGCCGAGCGGCAGATCGGCGCCGGGCCGCTGGAAGGAATCGGGGGCGGCACGCTGGCGTGCCTCGTCCCCGGCGGGACGCGGCCCGGCGCTGGCCCGAACGCTCACGGCATCCCAGGGACCGGCGATCTCGAACAGCGTGGCGGGGGGCGACGCCCCGTCGGCGGAGGCAGTTGCCCGCGGCAGGATCTCGGCCCGCGCCTGGAAGCGGCGGTCGGCCAGGGCGACGCGCCCGTTCAGGGACGCGCCGAGGGTGCGGGAGGCGAGCCTTCCCTCGACGATCTCGCCGACGCCGTCGGCGAACAGCAGGGTCACGGCGGCATGCTCGAAGGGCGTCCGGCCGTTGCGCCGGGCCAACGCCCCCGGCGCCACCGCGCCGCCGCGATGAACCACGTCGGCGAGGTCGAGCCCGGACAGGGCACCGTCCGCGCTCTCCAGCGCGACCCGGCCCGATACGGAACGGGCCAGGGCATCGACATCGTGGCCGGCTCCCTCCAGCGCGAGACTGCCCCGCGTCGCCCCGAGCACCCAGCGAGACTGGCCGAGATCGTCGAGCAGAGCTCCGAGATCGAGCCCGTCGAAACTGCCCTGCGCCTTTACGCGGGTGGGGGCCGCCTCGCCCCCGTCGGCGGCGAGGGAAACCCGGCCCTTGACCATACCGCCGCGCACATTGGCACGGCCGAGCGACGCCTCGATGCCGTCCTCGCGCACGAGAACGCTGGAGGCGAGGTCCGTCAGCTGCACCGGCCCGATCCGGGCATTGCCGGCGGAGATCCGCAGATCGAGGTCGCCCCCGGTGAAGGGACGCAGGTCGAGGGACCGGCTGTGCCTGGCCGCGTCGTCGGCGGCACGATCGAAGCCCGTCAGACGCAGGAGGCCGGCGAGCAGCGGCGAGAGGTTGAGGTTTTCGGCCGCGAGCGTGGCCTGCACCGCGTTGCGCTTCGGGCCGAAAGTGGCCGAGCCTGCCCCCTCGAGCACGTTCCCGTCGCTGCGCACGGTGACGCTCGGAAACTGGATCTGACCGGAGGCCGCCTCGAAGCTGCCCTCCACGGCGAAATCCTCGACGAAGGGCGACAGGGCGAGACCGCCGCCGGTCAAGGCGAGCGTCTTGTGCAGGGATCGGGTCTGGAGGCTGCCGGTGCCCGAGGCCTTGAGGCCGTCGCGCAGGCTGCCATTGCCTTGGGCGCTCAGGGAGCCCGTCGGCCATGTCAGGGCGGCGGTGAACGGGCTCTCGCCCCCGGAGAAGAGCGCGTAGGGCCGCAGATCCGTCAGCGTGATCCGGGCGCTGCCGTCGCTCCAGCGAAATCCCCCGTTCACCGCGAGGCTCTCGCTCCAGGCCGGCCAGGAGATCGTGAGATCGACGTCGCGGGCCGTCTGCAGCGTTCCGTCCCGCGGGTCGCGGCCCTTGAGCGCGCAGCGGGCGAGGATGATCCGCCGGGGCCGGTCACCGTCCGCGCCGGCGATGCTGTGGGTCAGGCGCTCGGCCGCCGCGGACCAGCGGGGATCCCCCGCTTCCTGCGGCAGCACCAGCTCCGACCCGTCGAGCGTCAGGGAATCGACCTCGACCCGGCCGGTGAGCAGCGCGGCAAGACCGAGCTGAAGCGACAGGTTCCCGCCCGCGGCAAGGACCGGCCCGGCGGCATCACCCTCGGTCAGGCGGATATCCTCGAACACGATCCGGGGAAGGGGGAGCAGCACGACCTCCGTGCGTCCCCGGGCTGCCAGCGCCACGCCCCAGCCCTGCTGCAAGCCCCGGCTGACGAAGCGGGCGGTGCCGGGCGCCTCAATCGACCACGGCAGGCAGGCAGCCACCAACCCTGCAGCGAGGAGTCCGAGTGCGAGGGCGGAAAGGGTGCGGCGCAGCGACATTGCACTCCGTGGGCGGGCGACGCGGATCGGTTCGGCCGAACCGCGTCGGCGTGGCGAGCCGTGCGATCCGACTCCTTAGCCGTTTCCCGTTCCCCTGTCCCGCGAACGGGGTCAGACCGGCCCGCAATGCAGTGGATGGGGCGGGCCGGGCTTCGATGAGGATCAGCCGCAGCCTCGCCCACCGGGCAAGCGGTTACGGCGCGGGGCTTTTTGCATTGCGCGCAAATGCGTCGCCGGTTTGACGGGGCCCGCTTCGCGTTGCACACCCGATCGCCATCGATCGGGAGCGCGGCCGGCGCCGAATCTCGGACCGAATCTCGGACATTGTATCGTGGCCAACGAATCATGGCCCGCCCTGGCGGAAGACTAAGGAAGGGGACGCTGTCGATGAAGAAGGTCTATCCAGATCCGAAGGCGGCGCTCGCCGGCCTTCTGCGCGACGGCATGACGATCATGGCCGGCGGCTTCGGCCTATGCGGCATCCCGGACGAGCTGATCGACGCGATCCAGGCCTCGGGCGTGAAGGACCTCACCGTCATCTCCAACAATGCCGGCATCGACGGCGTCGGCCTGGGCAAGCTGCTCGACACCCGTCAGGTGAAGAAGATGATCTCGTCCTATGTCGGCGAGAACAAGGAATTCGCCCGCCAGTATCTCGGCGGCGAACTCGAGATCGAGTTCAACCCGCAGGGCACGCTGGCCGAGCGCATCCGCGCAGGCGGGGCGGGCATCCCGGCCTTCTTCACCAAGACTGGCGTCGGCACCAAGGTCGCCGAGGGCAAGGAAGTGCGCGAGTTCGACGGCGAGAGCTACGTGATGGAGCGCGGGTTGTTCGCGGATCTGGCCATCGTCCACGCCTGGAAGGGCGATACCGAGGGCAACCTCGTCTACCGGAAGACGGCGCGCAACTTCAATCCGATGATGGCCACCGCCGCGGAGGTGACGGTCGCGCAGGTCGAACACCTCGTCGAGCCGGGTGAGATCGACCCCGACCACATCCACACCCCGGGCATCTTCATCGGCCGCATCCTCCACGTGCCGGTGCGCGAGAAGCGCATCGAGCAGCGTACCGTGCGCAAGCGCAAGGAGCCGGAAGCGGCGGCGGCCGGCGGCGGCCAGATCTGATTCGACCATCGGCCGAGAGGCCACGAGCGCGACGGCGCGGCGCCGCCCCTAGAGGCGGACGGCGCATCGTCGCTCCGAGGATGCGCCAAACGAGGGAACGTCAAGACCATGGCCTGGACCCGTGAGCAGATGGCGGAGCGCGCCGCCCGGGAGCTGGAAGACGGCTTCTACGTGAATCTCGGCATCGGCATTCCGACGCTGGTGTCGAACTACATCCCCGAGGGCATGTCGGTGCAGTTGCAATCCGAGAACGGCATGCTCGGCATGGGGCCGTTCCCCTACGAGGGCGAGGAAGATCCCGACCTCATCAACGCCGGCAAGCAGACCATCACCGCGCTGCCGACCACGAGCTACTTCTCCTCGGCCGACTCGTTCGGGATGATCCGCGGCGGGCATATCGACCTGTCAATCCTCGGCGCGATGCAGGTGGCGCAGAACGGCGACCTCGCCAATTGGATGATCCCCGGCAAGATGGTGAAGGGGATGGGCGGGGCGATGGATCTCGTCGCCGGCGTCAAGAAGGTCGTCGTGGTGATGGAGCACGTCGCCAAGGGCAAGGACGGCTTGGAGAGCGCAAAGCTCCTGAAGGCCTGCGACCTGCCGCTGACCGGCACCGCCGTGGTCGACATGGTCATCACCGATCTCGGCGTCTTCACCATCGACAAGAAGGGCGATGGCGGCATGACCCTGGTCGAACTCGCCGACGGCGTCACCGAGGACGAGATCCGCGCCAAGACCGAAGGCGAGTTCGCCGTCGCTCTGAACTGAGACGCGAGGGCCGGGAGGGGAGGCGGCCCGTTTCGGGACGCCTTCCGCGCTCCTCGGCCGGGCATGGCTAAGCAGGCATTAATCGGGATCGTCGAAAGCTTCGCATCGACCGGACGGCGCCGTGAGAGCGCGCCGGTCGGGGAGCTTTCCGCGATACGAAGGTACCTGTGTATGCGTAGCGTTCCGGGAACGGACAACGTCATCCCCTTCCGTCGGCCTGCGGCCGCGCGGCAGGGCGCCATCAACGCGGCATTCGGAGCGGGCGAGCCTCCCCGCAGCCGCTCGAGGAGCGACCAGCGCAACCTGATGGATGCGGTCTATGCCACGGGCAGCCTGCGGGTTCCGGCGGGTGACCGCGAGACCAAGCTCATCGCCTCGCGCCTGCAGGTCTACGGCTTCCTGACGATCGAGGAGATGGACGAGGACGGCGCGCTGCGCCGCCTGCGTCCCTCCGAGGCGATCCGCGCCCGCGCCGAGCGGCCTTGGCGCCTGTCGAAGGCGAGCTACGGCGCGAGCCTCGCGGTGACGATCCCTTCCGTCGATGACTTCCTGTTCGAGCCGGCCGGCATGCCGGCCTGATTCCGCCGCCGCAGGACGCGTGTCACCCGCGCGCGTCCACGTTGACCGGGCGCGCAAGCACCGCCCAGAGCATCGTGCCGGATATCGGATCCAGCACGATGCTCTGAGCTCTTGTTTTGCATCATCTTCTTCCGAAAGCCGGTAGCCACCTTTCGGGGTGATGCTCTAGAAGCATGGCCATGCGCGAGCGCCCGCACCGATCCGTGCACGGCCGCGCGATCATTGGGGTGATCGCGCTCTACGCGCTTGTCTTCCAGGCTTTCCTCGCGGCTCTCGCGCCCGCCCTGCCGCGCCTCGACGGCGGCATTCTCTGCGCGGAGCATCTTACCGCCTCCGGCACGCCGGCCGACGACGAGCAGCCCTGCGGCCACCACGCCTGCTGCACGCAGGTCCAGGCGGCCCATTTCTTCCCGCCGGCACAGGTCGCGTCCGCCATCGCCATCTGGCCGCCGCGCGCCGCCCCCGTGCCATGGCGCGCCGCGGCGACGATCCGCGCCCGCGCACCGCCCGATCAGGGCACCAGTCCCCGAGGTCCGCCCGCCGCCTGAGACGATCGCTCCGATCCCTCAGACGCGGATTTCGAACCCATGCCTTCCACCCTGTCGGGCACCGCCGGTTTCACCGCCGCGGCGTCTTTGCGCGTCTCGCGCGATGCGGTCTATCGTGCCGTATGGCGCTGGCATTTCTATGCCGGCCTGCTCTGCCTGCCCTTCCTGATCCTGCTCTCGGCCACCGGCGCGCTCTACCTGTTCAAGGCCGAGATCAACGCGACCGTGTTCGCCCACCGCACGGTGGTCGCATCCTCGGGCCGAACCCCGCTCGGGCCCGACCGCCTGATCTTCAACGCCATGCAGGCGGTGCCGGAGGGCAACCCGCTCTCCTACACCGAGCCCGCCGGCCCCACGGCCTCGGCCCTCGTCACCCTCGCCGAGGGTGGGGGCAAGATCCTCCTCTACCTCGACCCCTATACCGGTGACGTGCTCGATCGCGTCGCCGCGGATCGCGAGTTCTTCGGGATCGTGCGCGGCCTGCACAGCCTCACCCTGTTCGGGACGGCGGCGAACGCCCTGATCGAGATCGTGGCCGGGTTCGCGATCATCCTCGTCGTGACCGGCGCCTATCTGTGGTGGCCGCAAGGGAAGGGGCAGCGCCGGGGACGCGCCGTGAGCCTGCGCGAGACGCCGCGACGCCGGGTCTGGTGGCGCGATCTTCATGCCGCCACCGGCCTGTTCGCTGGGGCGGGCCTGCTGTTTCTCGCGCTCACCGGTCTGCCCTGGTCGGTCTGGTGGGGGCAGGAATTGCGGGCGTGGTCGAACCGGGCCGGGCTCGGCCAACCGACTCAGCTCTGGGCCGGCAAGGCCGTTTCCACCGTGCCGATGGGCGCGCGCTTGGAGAGCGCCGGCTGGGCACTCGAAGACGCCTTGATGCCGCGATCGGCCCCCTCCGGAGCGCCGTCCCTCGGCATCGACCGCGCAGTCGCGACCCTTCGCGACATGGCTCTGCCCGGGGGCTTCGAACTGGCGCTGCCGCTGGGCGAGACCGGCGTCTACGCCGCCTCCGCCTATCCGCGCGACGTCACGGGTCAGCGCATGGTCTCCCTGGACCGCTACAGCGGCCAGCCGATCATCGACGTGCGCTTCGCCGATCTCGGTCCCGTGGCGCGGGCGATCCAGTACGGCATCGGCCTCCACAAGGGTGAGTTCTGGGGGCGGGCGAACCAGCTTGCCATGCTCGCCTTCTGCCTCGGCACGATCCTGCTCTCGGTCACCGCTGCGGTGATGTGGTGGAAGCGGCGCCCGGCCGGACGCCTCGGCACGCCGCCCTGGCCGCGGGACCGGCGCGTCGTCGCCACCGTCACCGGCCTGATGCTCGGCCTCGGCGCCCTGTTCCCGTTGACCGGCCTCGCGATCCTGGCCCTGCTCGGCCTCGACCTTGCTGCCCAAGGCCTGCGCCTCGCCGCGCGCACCTGACGCCTGCCATTCGCGGGCCCCTGCGGCCCGTCCCGATCTCCCATCGCCACGAGCCGTCCCATGCGTTCCCACCCCGCCGCGCGCCGTGCCGCCTGGCTCCTCGCCGCTTCGCCGCTGGCCCTGTCGGGTTTGGCCGCGGCCCAGACCGTTGGTGACTCCGTCACCCTGGAGGAACTTGCCGTCACCGGCGAGGGCAAGCCGCAAAGCCAAGCGGCGGTCGGGTCCGGTGCGCCGGGCTTCGGGGTCTCCGGCCCGCCGGGTGCGGCCGCCCTCGGCATCGAGCGCCCGACCGGGCAGGTCGTCACCGCAATCGGGCGCGAGGGGACGATCGCAAACCGCCCCGCCACCTCCATCGGCACGGTGCTGCTCGACAGCCCCGGCGTGACCCTGCGCCAGGGCAATGGCGGGCGCGACGTGGTGATCTCGATCCGCGGCAACAACGCCCGCGCCACCGGCGTCACCCGCAACATGGTGGTGCTGGAGGACGGCTTCCCCGTCACCCAGCCCGACGGCGCCTCGCGCTTCGATCTGGTCGATCCCCGCGCCTATTCGCGCATCGACGTGTTCCGCGGGCCGCAATCGGCCCTGTTCGGCAATTTCGCGACCGGCGGCGCTCTGGCCTTTCGCACCCGCACCGGCCGCGAGATCGACGGCTACGAGATCGGCGTCGATGCCGGGAGCTTCGGCTATCTCAGCAACTACTTCAGCGTCGGCGGCGTGAGCGGCCCGTTCGAGATCAGCCTGTTTGCCAGCGACGTGCGCGCCAACGGCTATCAGGACCATTCCTCCTACGACACCCAGACGATCAACCTGCTCGCGAGCTACACGCCGAGCCCCGACAACCGCTTCACCCTCAAGGTCATCAACAACGAGGTCACGGCCAATATCCCCGCCCGGTCCTCGCTCGACCAGTTCCGCATCAACCCATACCAGCGCGGCTGCGACGCGGCGGCGACGGCAGCCCCCGGCTGCACCACCTTCGGCCTCCTGGCGAACGGCGCCTTCGGCCCGCGGGTGCCGGTGACGGCGAGCGAAGGGGCGTTCCGCCGCAACGACCGGCGCACGATCATCGCAGGCCGCTGGGAGCACGACATCGACGCCCAGACCGCGTGGCGGGTGCAGGTCGGCTTCGATGAGCGCAACTACAACCAGCCGTTCTACACGACCTCGGGACGCGGCAGCCTGCCCTCCTATTTCGTGCAGACCGACCTGACCCGCCGCGGCGAGCTGTTCGGCCTGCCGGCCGTCGGCAGCGTGACGCTCGCCTACAGCGCGGTCGATATCGCGGCATCCGTCTACAACCGCGCGCCCTATGGCGGCGCACGCCTCGGCACGCTGATCGGGTTGCAGGAGGCGCTGCAATCGAATCTCGGCGGCCGGGCCCGGCTCGAACTCGAACTCGCGCCGCAATGGACGGCCGTGGCCGGCCTCGGCGCGGAGGAATCGAGCATCAATGGGCGCAACCGCACCTTCGCGACGACGGCCGCCGGCACCGTATCGACCCTGGCGCAGGCCGACCGCCGCTTCCTCAACGTCGCGCCGGAGCTCGCTCTGGTCTACCGGCCAGATCCGGACTGGGCCCTGCGCGGCCGGGTGGCCACCGGCTACGCGACGCCGTCCTTTTCCAGCATGTTCGTGAACGCGACCGGCCTGCCCGGCAACAACACCGACCTGAAGACGCAGGAGAATCTCGGCTTCGATCTCGGCACCGATTTCATGCCCTTGCCGGGACTACGGCTCAGCCTCACCGGCTTCTACGAGTTCTTCCACAACGAGTTCGTCACGCAGTCGCCGGGGGCAGGCCTGCTGAACTACACCTTCAACGCGCCGGCCTCCGAGCATCGCGGTATCGAGGTGGGGGCCGATTGGACCTTCGCTCCGGGCTGGCGCGGGGTGCTGGCCTACACGTTCGACGATCAGGTCTACACCGACTACGTCGAGCAGCTCAGCGCCGCCGCGCTCACTGCCCGCTTCGACCGGGCCGGCAACCGCATTCCCGGCGTACCGGCCCATCAGCTCCTGGCACGGATCGGCTACGACGTGCCGGCCGGCGCCTTGGCCGGGCTCGGCGGCTTCGCCGAGGTGGTGGCGCAGGACGGCTACTTCATCGACAACGCCAACTTCCTGAAGGTGCCGGGCTTCGCGATCCTGAACCTCAACATCCACTACGCGGCCCTGCTGCCGAACGGCTACGCCCGGCGGATCGACCTGTACGGCGAGGTCCGCAACGTCCTCGACACGACCTATGTCGGCTCGGCTAACCCGCTGGCAAACACGCTCAACGCGGCGACCGGCGCCCAGAACGGCCGCGCCGCGCTCGCCGGCACCACGGGCTCGATCTTTGCCGGGCCCCCGCGCACGTTCGTAGCGGGGATGAAGCTGTCGTTCTGACTTTCCGCCGACCGGCGTGGGACTGCGCTGGCGCGGGCGTTTCCCGCGCCCGCCTCCGGGTGCCTGAACCGAAACCGGTGTCAGACCTGCGCATCGGCCCCCTCGTCCTCGTCGCCCGCCCGCGCCTCGACATCCTCACTGCGCAGCAAGCGCGCCTGGAGATCGGCGACGCGGCGGACCGATTGCGCGTGTCTGGGCGAGACCGGTTCCAACGGAGCCAGCCCGCGCTTGATCGCCAGGAGGCTGGGGTCGCCCCAGCGTTCGAGCAGCGCCTGGAAGGCGGCGTGGCGGGCGGGGTCGAAGGCGATGCGGCGGCCCATCCCGTCCTTGTAGGGGTGGGGTGGGTGAAGCCCACCGCAGGGCACGAAGCCGCCGGGGATCGGCGTCGTCGCCGCGTGGGTGCGCTCGGCCCGCAGGAGCTTCGGCAGAACGTGCGTGTGCGGTCCTTCGGGGCTGGTGCCATCGGGACCGAGGATCGGCGCATAGACCTCGATCCGCCCGATGCGGGCGCAGAAGATCCGGTGCGGGCTCATTGCTGCGAGGTGCGGGCCGATCGGGTTGTCCCTAGCAAAAACCGGCTTCCCGACCCCCGAGCGCAGGCAGGTGATGGTGTCAGGATCGCTCGCGCGTACACAGGCATCGACGGCCCGCAGCCCGAGCCCGAGATCGAACAGGATCGCCGCGCGGTCCTGCTCCCGCGCCGCCTCCCGGTCGGGACCGAGTTCGGTGACGACCGTTCGCGCGCTCATGGCGCATGCGGAGTCGGGCAGGCAAAGGGCCACGGCGTGGTTGTAGCCGCCGGAGAATCCGGTCTCGTAGGCGACCGGCCTGAGGCCGGGGCTGAGCGTCAGCGCGATGGCGCCGCGATCGGTGGCGAGGCCCATTCGCGCGTCCGGCAGGGGCCGCACCGGCTCGTCCTCGTCGCGCATGAACTCGGCGATGGCGCCGAAGCTGCCAAGGCTCCAGGCGGTGTCGGCATCGTGGAGCGCGGCGCGCAGCAGGCCTTCGACCTCAGAGAGGGCGGGAGTCGGCGGCATCGGTCGTCTCCTTGGCTGTCGCGCGGGCCCAGGGCAGGATGTAGGGCGTGCCGTCGGGTGCCTGTCCGCGCCGGACCGTGACGCCGAAGGTTGCGGCCAGCCGCGCATCGGTGAGCGCGTCCTCGGGCTGCCCGTCGGCGACGACGCGCCCAGCCTCCATCACCACGATCCGATCGCAGCAGCGAGCGGCCAGCGTGAGATCGTGCAGCACCGCCACCACGCCCGTCCCGCCCCGCGCGATGTCGCGGAGCAGGGCCATGGCGTCGAGCTGGTGGGCCGGGTCGAGGGCGGTGATCGGCTCGTCGGCGAGCAACCACGCGGCCTCCACCGCGAGCGCGCGGGCGAGCAGCACCCGCATCCGCTCGCCGGAGGACAGCGTCGGCTCGAAGCGCTCAGCGAGGTCGGCGATACCGGTCGCCGCCATGGCACGGGCGATGGCGGCCGCATCGGCATCCGAGAGGCCGGCAAAGGCGCGGCGGTGGGGCAGGCGGCCGAGCGCCACGATCTCGCGGACCCGCATCGGCCAGCCGAGACCCGCGCCCTGGAACAGGGCGGCGATCCGGCGGGCGCGGGCCTCGCGGGAGAGGCGGTCGAGCGGCACGCCGTCGAGGGTCACGCCACCCTTCGCCGGGGGAAGGAGGCCGGCCAGAACACGCAGCAGCGTCGTCTTGCCGGCCCCGTTCGGCCCGACCAGGCCGACGAGGCGGCCGGGTTCGAGCGCGAGGTCGACGCCGGACAGGAGGGCGCGACCCTCGATGGTGAGATCGACGGCGTGGGCGCACAGGCTCATGCGGGCCGCCCTCGGTTCCGCAGCAGCAGGACGACCAGGAACGGCGCGCCGACGAGGGCGGTGACGACGCCGAGCTTGAGTTCGGGCCGGGTGGCGAGCAGCCGGACGCAGAGATCGGCCGCGAGCACCAGCACGGCTCCGGCGAAGCCGCTCGGCCACAGGCTCGCCCCCGGCCGGCCGCCGACCCACGGCCGCACGAGGTGCGGGACCACGAGCCCGACGAAACCGATGGCGCCGCTCACCGCAACCCCGCTGCCAACGGCAAGCGCCGCCCCCGCGATCATCCGGAACCGGACCGAGGTGAGATCGAAGCCGAGGCTCGCGGCGGTGTCCTCGCCGAGCGCCAGGGCGTCGAGCGCGGCGGCCGTCGAGAGCATCAGCGCCCAGCCCAGTGCCATCAGCGGCAGGCAGAGCAGGACGTGATCGAGGCTGCGGTCGGCCAGCGATCCCATCAGCCAGAACACGATCTCCAGGGCCGCATAGGGGTTCGGCGCCAGGTTGAGGGCGAGCGCGGTGAGCGCGCCCGCGAAGCTGGAAAGCCCGACGCCCGCGAGGATCAGACCGAGCGTGCCGCTGCCGCGCGCAGCGAGACCGATCAGCAGCAGTGCGGCGCAGGCCGCCCCGGCAATGCCGCCGAGGGGCAGGGCGAGGCCCACACTGCCGGCAAGGCCGCCATAGAACACGATTACCGCGCCGAGGGCCGCCGCCGAGGAGATGCCGAGGATGCCGGGATCGGCCAGCGGATTGCGCAGGAACCCCTGCATCACCGCCCCGGTCAGGCCGAGGCTGAAGCCGACGAGCCCGCCGAGCAGGGCGCGGGGAAGTCGCAGCTCCCACAGCACCAAAGCGGCCAGGGTCTCTCGGCCGGCGATCCGGTCGCCCACCGCCGCAACGAGATCGAAGGGTGCGTAGCCGACCGCCACCGAGGCGAGCGTGAGGAACACCGAGGCGAGCGCGAGGGCAAGCGTGAGTGGGGCCGGGCGCGCCGGGCGGAACCACCGCGTCGGGCGCTCGGTGCGGGGAAGGAGGGCGCTCACGGCCGCTCCGCCCTCTGCCGGGCCGCCTCGGCGAGGCGCGCCACCACCTCCGCGACCTGCGGGCCGGGGCAGGTCCACAACCGGTTCGGGATCGAGACGATGCGGCCCCGGCGCCGGAGCGCGCCGAAAACCGGATGGTGCAGCAGCGTATCGGCGAGCGAGGGAGTGCCGGGCTCGGCTTGGTCCAGGACGATGATATCCGCGTTCGCCAAGGCTGCGGCCTCCAGCGGCACCTGCCCCAGACGGTCGCGGCCGATCTCGGCGGCGACGTTGACGAGCCCGGCGGCACGGATCAGCGCATCGCCGAGGCTGCCGGGGGCCACGGTGAAGGCGTTCGGGTGCATCACCAGGGCGCGCAGCGGCTTTTCCGACGGCGCGACCGCGGCAAGCCGCGCATCGAGATCCGCGACCATCGCCTCGCCGCGCTCCGCATGGCCCAGGGCGGCGGCCACGGTGCGGATCTGCCCGCGCACGCCGTCGAGATCGGCCGGCGCGCTGAGTTCGAGTACGGGGAAGCCGGCGCGCTTCAGCATGGCCACGGTGGTCCGTGTCGTGAACGCGCCCGCCACGACGAGGCCGGGCCGCAACGCCACGATCTCCTCCGACAGGCCGCGGATCACCGGCAACCCATCGGCCCTGTCCGCCACCAGCGAGCCGCGGGGATCGCGGGCAAACCCGGTGATTCCCGCCACCTGCGCCCGGTCGGCGAGGCGCAGGACCAGTTCGTCGGCGCATAGGTTCATCGAGATCACACGCGTCGGCATCGCCGCGGCGAAAGATGCGCTCGGCAGGAAGGTCAGCAGCAGGGCGAAGGCGTGGCGCAGCCGCATCACGGGCTCAGAACGAGGTCAGTCGAGCCCCGCCATAGACCGCGGGCCCCGGCCCGAGGAAGGGGGACGGAGAACCACACGGCGCCCCGGACAACGAGCAGCGGTGATACGGCGCAATCGACAACCCGCGCGAAGCGAGAGGAGAAGGGCACGGGAAAGGAGCCTCGGGGAACGGCGGTGACGGGTAGGCTCACTGCTTACAATTGCGGGGCAGCCACGGCATGGGGCTCGAAAACCCGTGCCGCTTTCCCTTTTGATCCCCATACGGGCACAGCCGAAAAAGCTGCATCCGCGCCGACTTGATTTTTGTATTTTAAAGACCACAATCCCCCATGCCGACGATCCGCCGTACGAGTGTCTTTCAGACTTGGATCGACGATTTGCGCGACGTTCGCGCCGTTGCGCGCATCGCCAAGCGCATCGACCGGTTGGCGCTCGGCAATCCGGGCGACGTCAAACCGGTCGGAGACGGTGTCAGCGAGATGCGGATCGATTACGGCCCGGGCTACCGGATCTACTTCACCGCCCAAGGCAAGCAGATCGTCATTTTGCTTTGCGGCGGAGACAAGAGCTCACAGGAGCGGGACATCCGAGCTGCGAAAGCGCTCGCGAAGGAGCTTTGACGATGGCCCTCGAAACGCAGCCTTACGACAGCGCCGAGCACCTGAAGACGCCCGAACACATCGCGGCCTATCTCGATGCCGTGTTGGAAGATAACGATCCCGCACTGCTCGCTCACGCGCTCGGTGTCATCGCGCGCGCCCGCGGAATGACGCAGATCGCTCAGGACGTCGGCCGGTCGCGAGAACAACTCTACCGAACCCTGTCCGACAAAGGGAACCCGCAACTCGACACGCTCATGGGTGTGCTGAAGTCGTTAGGATTGCGCCTCAGCGTGCATCCGGTCGACGTAGAGCGATCGGCCTGAGCAAGGGCGCTACGAACGCCCTCACTCCCACTCGATCGTGCCGGGCGGCTTCGAGGTGATGTCGTAGGTCACCCGGTTGATGCCCTTCACCTCGTTGATGATCCGCGTCGCGACACGGCCGAGGAAGGCCATGTCGAAGGGGTAGAAGTCGGCGGTCATGCCATCGACCGAGGTGACGGCGCGCAGCGCGCAGACGTGGTCGTAGGTGCGCCCGTCGCCCATCACGCCCACCGTCTTCACCGGCAGGATCACGGCGAAGGCCTGCCAGATCGTGTCGTAGAGGCCGGCCTGCCGGATCTCATCGAGATAGATCGCGTCGGCCTTGCGCAGGGCCTCCAGCTTCTCGCGCGTGATCATCCCCGGGCAGCGAATGGCGAGGCCCGGTCCGGGGAAGGGGTGGCGGCCGACGAAGCTCTCGGGCAGGCCGAGTTCCTTGCCGAGCAGGCGAACCTCGTCCTTGAACAGCTCGCGCAGGGGCTCCACGAGCTTCATGTTCATCCGCTCGGGCAGGCCGCCGACATTGTGGTGGCTCTTGATCGTCACGGAGGGACCGCCGGAGAACGACACGCTCTCGATCACGTCCGGGTAGAGCGTGCCCTGGGCGAGGAAGGCGGCGCCGCCGATCTTACCGGCCTCGGCCTCGAACACGTCGATGAACAGCCGCCCGATCGTCTTGCGCTTCACCTCGGGGTCATCGACGCCCTCGAGCGCGCCGATGAACAGATCCTGTGCCTGAACGTGGACGAGGGGGGATGTTGTAGTGGTCGCGGAACAGGCGGACGACCTCGTCGCCCTCGCCGAGGCGCATCAGGCCGTGATCGACGAAGACGCAGGTAAGCTGATCGCCGATCGCCTCGTGGATCAGCACCGCCGCGACCGAGGAATCGACGCCGCCGGAGAGGCCGCAGATCACCTTTTCCTTGCCGACCTGCTCGCGGATCTTAGCGATCGCCTCCTCGCGGTAGGTGCCCATGGTCCAGTCGCCGGAGCAGCCGGCGATATCGCGCACGAAGTTACGGATCAGCAGCGCGCCGTGCGGGGTGTGGTGCACCTCCGGGTGGAACTGGACGGCGTAGTAATGGCGGGCCTCGTCCGCCACCGCGGCGAAGGGCGCGTTGCGCGACATCGCGATGGTAGCAAAGCCGTCCGGCAGCTTCGTCACCCGGTCGCCGTGGCTCATCCAGACCGGGTATTTCTCACCCGCGTGCCAGACCCCCCGGAACAGCGGCGAGTCCGAGACGATCTCGACCTCGGCGCGACCGAACTCGGCATGGTGGCCGCCCTCGACCTCGCCGCCGAGCTGGGCCGCCATGGTCTGCTGGCCGTAGCAGATGCCGAAGACCGGCACGCCGGATTCGAAGATTTTTTTTGCGGGGCGCGCGGCGAGAGATCCGTCGTGACCGATTCTGGCCCTCCCGACAGGATCACGCCCTTGGGCCGGTGCGCCTCAAAAGCGGCCTCGGCCTTCGTGAACGGCACGATCTCGCAATAGACGCCCTCCTCGCGCACGCGGCGGGCGATGAGCTGCGTCACCTGGGAGCCGAAATCGACGATCAGGATCTTGTCGTGGTGAGAGGTATCGATGGTCATGCTGCCTCGGGCCTTCTGCGATACCGGTTAGACGAGGCCTCGGAACGGCGCAACGCGCCTGGGGTCAGGAGGCACATGCGGCGGCCCTCAAGTCACTGCCGTTAATCTTACGTTCACGGTTTCGGGGCGACACGGCACGCCCCTCGAAACGGACAGGAGCCATCCGACCATGAGAGCAGCCCTCTTCGGAATCGCCGTCACGATCGCAGGTTTCGGCGCCGCCGCGCCGGCCCAGGCCCTTCCCCTTTCCGGCGCCGCCCCGCTGACGGACGGACTGTTCCAGCAGGCCCAGTACAGCCGCCGCGTCGTCCGCGGCCCGCGCTGCCGGACCGTCGTCACCAAGCGCCGTGGCCGGTTCGGCCGCGTGGTCATCACGCGCGAGCGCCGCTGCTTCTGATCACCACGTCTCATTGAGAACGACGAGCGGCCCCCGGAGACGGGGGCCGTTTTTATTTGGCGTGCTCGCCATCGCGCGGAGACGATGTCTGGGAAGCGTCCGCGTCGGACGGGAAGTCGCGATCACGACCCTTCAGCCCGAAAACGGCTGCGGAGCAGGGTTTTGCCTCGAAAGCCGCGGTCGTTTCAGCCCTGTCGCCTGGCCTCATCCGTGAAGGGGCGATGACTGACGGCTTCGGCGGCAACACCGATCACGGCGCCAGCCAGGACATCGACGGGAAAATGCGCGCCGCGGACGACTTGGACGGCCGCGATTGCGGCCGCGGCGCCGTAGGCCGGGGCCGCGGCGTTGGGATAGGTGCGCGCCACCGATCGCGCCACGGCAATGCTCAAGGCGGCGTGCCCCGAGGGGAAGGATTGCCAGGGGCCGTTGCCGGTTCCGGGCCGACCGCGGGCGTAGTGCCCCTCGTCCATGAACACGTTGGGACGGGTGCGGTGGACCGTCCGCTTGATCGTCGTCTTCACGAGGCTCGCCACAAGACCCGCCGTGAGCATGTTGCGCCCCGCATGCGCGAGACGGCGGTCACGGGCGACCAGGCCGAGGGCCAGGGCCGTCGCCGATAACGCGAACAGAGCCTGCCAACTGCCGATTTCGCTGGCCGATCCCATGGCCTGGACGGCCGGACGATCCTTCGCTCGCGCGAGCGAGAGGCCGGAAGCGACGTCGGCCGCCTCGATGCCCATAGCCAATTGCGCGGCGCGGGCGCGGATCGAATGTCTCGGTGTCTTCGCAAGCATGGCCCTAAACGCCCGGGATCGGCAATCGTTCGCGGCACGAGACGCGCCCGCGAGCCGGCTTTCGCGCCGTCGCCGATCGGTGTCAGCGTCGGAGTGATCGCAGCGGCGCTACGACTTCAGCAGGCCGTGGCCGCGCATCCAGGCCATGAACAGGGCGGGCCAGGCTGCCGCGGGACTGCCGGGCACGCCGAGCCCGAAGCCGTGGCCGCCGCGCTCGAACAGGTGCATCTCGGCGGGCACCTTCGCCGCCCGCAGCGCCGCGTACATCAGGAGTGGATGGTCGGTTACCGCGATCCGGTCGTCGGAGGCCTGGACCATGAAGACCGGCGGGGTGCGCTCGTTGACCTGTACCTCCACCGAATAGGCCCGCCGCCGTGCATCGGGCGGGTCGTCGCCGACGAGCACCCGGCGGCTCGACATGGTCCGGTCGAACGGTGCCCGCATGGTGACGATCGGGTAGATCAGCCCGGCGAAGGAGGGGCGGGCGCTCAGACCGTCCGCCTCGTCGGTATCGTCGTAGAGATCCTGCTCGGCATCGGTCGCGGTCACGCCCATCAGGTGGCCGCCCGCGGAGAAGCCGAGCACGCCGATCCGGTCGGGATCGAGGCCGTATTCCTCCGCCCGCCAGCGCACGAGGCGCATGGCCCGTTGCGCGTCCTGGCGCGGCGCGTC
This sequence comes from Methylorubrum extorquens, assembly GCA_900234795.1. Classification (NCBI taxonomy): domain Bacteria; kingdom Pseudomonadati; phylum Pseudomonadota; class Alphaproteobacteria; order Hyphomicrobiales; family Methylobacteriaceae; genus Methylorubrum; species Methylorubrum extorquens. The sequence continues at coordinate 2,600,756 of LT962688.1, read as the reverse complement.
GGGGCCGTCGCGCCACTCCTCGCTCGGCAGACGGTAGACCAGCACGAAGGCGGTGATGCCGGCGCGGGCCAACCATTGCCCGACCGGCAGGCCCTCGTTGCCGATGTCGATGCGCAGATAGCCGCCGCCCGCCGCGATCACGATCCCGGCTCCGTTCGGGCGCTGGGGGCGGATCACGAGAAGGCAGGGCCGCACCACGCCGGTGATGACGCCGGTCAGGGTCTCGTCGAACCGGTATTCCGAGCGGAACGGCCCGCCGCCGCCCGGCGGCAGGTCCGGCCACAGATCGATGATTTCGAGGTCGGAGCCGGGCGCGGATTTCGGTAGGGGCTGGACAACCTCACCGGTCTGCGGACGCACCGGAAGACGTACGTCCGGCGGTACCGCCGATTCCTGCGCCCGCGCCTCGGCCCCGGTCAGCACCGCCGCCGTCCCCGCGAGCAGGGCTCGCCGGTGCAACGTCATGGTCTCGGTCTCGCCGTCATCGAAACTCCCGCCACGGCAATGCGCAGGAATCTCGTCCGTGGCGGCTGCCCCGGCATGTCCCCCACGCGGTCCCGGTGAACAACGGGATACGCGCGCAACCGATCCGGCCTCGGATCAGCTTTTGCGTGTCAGTGTCGCGACATAGAAACCGTCGGTGCCGGTCAGCGCCGGACTCATCTGGATGCCGCGGGCCGTCTTACGGACCTTCTCGTCGAGACCGGGCACGGGCGCGAGATCGGTCGCCACGGGCCGGATCGCCCCGCTGCGCTGGAGCAATCCGTCGACGGCGGCGTCGTTCTCCTCGGGCAGGAGCGAGCAGGTGACGTAGACGAGGGTTCCACCGGGGCGCAGCAGACGGGCCGCCCGGTCGAGCACCTCGGCCTGCTCGGCGAGCCGGCCAGCGAGGCTGCCCGGCCGCAGGCGCCACTTGGCATCCGGGTTGCGGCGCCACGTGCCGGTGCCGGTGCAGGGCGCATCGACCAGAACCCGGTCGACCGTGCCGTCGAGATCGGCCAGCACGTCGGCGCGCGCCTTGCCGGTGCGCGGCGTGCGCACCTCGACCTGCGCACCCGAGCGGCGCAGGCGCTCGTGGATCGGGGCGAGCCGGCGCGGATCGGCATCGGTGGCAATGATGTGGGCGGCGTTGCCGGTGATCGCGGCGAGCGCCAGCGACTTGCCGCCCCCGCCCGCGCAGAGATCGACCACGGTCTCGCCCGGTTTCGCCCCGGCGAGCAGGCTCGCGATCTGCGAGCCCTCGTCCTGAATCTCGAACCCGCCCTCCAGAAACAGCGGATCGACATGGAGCGCCGGGCCGCGCCCATCCTCGCCGAGCGGGATGCGCAGGCCGAGTGCCGAGAGCGGCGTCGTCTCGGGCGAGAGGTCGGCCAAAGCCGCGAACGCCTCTTCGCGGCTCTGTTTCAGGGTGTTGACGCGGATATCGAGCGGCGCCCGGCGGCCGAGCGCCCGCAATTCGGGCAGCAGCGCATCGCCGAGCAGCGCGGTCAGCGACGGCAGCACGAAGGCCGGCGTATCGCCCGCGACCTCGGGCGGCGCGTCGGCGAGGCTTCCCCTCCGCCAGTCGCTTGCGCTCGTCCTCGGTCAGGGTAGGGGGTGCGAAGCGCGCGCCGTCAAACAGCGAGGCGATGCTGGGCTCGGCCAGACCGCGCTGAAGGCGCAGCATGCCGATCACGATGGCCCGGCCGGTCTCGGCGCCCATCACCCAGGCAGCGGAGGCCCGGCGCCGCAGCCCGTCGTAGACGAGGCTGGCGATGGCCGCGCGGTCGCCGGAGCCGGCGTAGCGGTGGGCGAGCCCCCAATCCTTGAGGGCGTCGGCGGCCGGACGACGGCGCTCGGCGATGTCGTCGAGGATCTCGATGGCGGCGGAGAGGCGGGCGGAGGGGGTCAGGATCGGCTCCGGAAACGTTTCGTTAAACTTGCCGTCTTGCGGCCACGCTTGGACCCGCAACCCGACACGATAAGGCCGAGCTTCCGGCACTTTGGACGTTCAGAACGGCACGATGGCCCTGTCCGTCAAGGACAAGAGAGGAAAGGACCCTTGCGATGCCGTCCGTAAGCCTGAGTTTGAAGCCCTTGGTGTGCGCGAGCCTGCTCGCGCTCACGCTCGCTGCCTGCTCCACCGCGCCGGCCGCGCCCAGCCTCGATCCGGTGCCGCCGCCCGCCCGCCGGCCCGACGCCAAGACGCAGCTCGAATACGGCAGCCCGCCCCCGCCGCCGCCCGGCCGCTACTGACGAACGGCGCGAGCGGGGGCAGCTCGATTGCCTCACAAAACTCCCGATCTCTGGCCGTTCCCGCCTTGGCGAGGACGGCGCAGCGGGCGTTTTGTGAGAGACAGTTAGGCCGCCTCGCGGGCGCGCCGGTGCTCGTAGGCCTTGAGGTGCGTCAGCACCCGAGCGAGCACCGGCGTCTCGACACCCTTTGACCGTCCGCGCGCGATCAGGTCGCCGATGATGTGGTCGGCCTCGATGCGGGCGCCGCCCTCGATGTCGCGCAGCATCGAGGCGGTCATTGCCGAGCCCTCCGCCGTCAGCATCTTGCGGGCGCCGGCAAAGACCTTCTCGCGGGCGGCGTTCCCGTTGGCGCCGGCCACCGCCTGGCACTCGTCGTGGAGCGCCTCGATGAAGGCCCGGCCGCCGGGCGCCGCGACGATGTCGCCGAGCGCCGAGCGCATCAGGGTCGTCGATCCCGCGAGCGTCGCGAGGAAGACCCACTTCTCCCACATCTCCAGCAGGATCTTGTCGCTGGCCCGCGGCTGGAAGCGCACGCCCTCCATCTGCGCCTCGATGCGTGCGATCCGTTCGGAGCGCGTCCCGTCGCGCTCGCCGTAAGTGAGCGTGTGCAGATCGGTCATCTGCCGGATCTCGCCGTCACCCGTCAGCGTCGCGACGATGGCGCAGCTTCCCCCCAGCACCCGGTCGGCGCCGAACGCCTGATCCAGCACGTCGAGATGGCGCAGGCCGTTGAGGATCGGAAGCACCGCCGTGCCGGGTCCGACGGCCGGCGCCACGTCCGCGACCACCGAGTCGAGGTCGTAGGCCTTGGCCGAGAGGAGGACGAGGTCGAACGGCCCGGCCCCGGCGAGCGCGTCCGCCGTCACGGTCTTCGGCGCGTCGATGCGGATGTCGCCGACCGGGCTACGGACCGAGAGGCCCCGCGCCGCCAGCTTTTCCGCGCGCGCCGGGCGCACCAGAAACGTCACGTCCCGCCCGGCCTCCACGAGCCGCGCCCCGAAATAGCCGCCCGTCGCGCCGGCTCCGACCACGAGAATCCGCATCGTCCTCCCTTTCCTGTTGCGTCCTCACATACGCCGAAGCCTCGCCGCCCGCACCCCGCCGAAAACGGGATGCGGCTGGTGATTTTCGAGACGTCGGCGTGCCGCGCGCCACGAAGGAATCGTAACGATCCCGCGGCAAAGCTTGAGTCCACCAGACGGCCCCTGCATTCCGCACCGGCGATTGCTGGCTTTTGCGGATTTCGCCCATGCGCACCCTGCCGACCCTCGCCGTCCTGGCAGCCGGACTACTTCCCGCCCTCTTCGCACAACCCGTCTCGGCCGCGGAACGCCAGCCGTTCGAAGTCGTGAAGGGTTGGGAAATCGAGCGGACGGTCGGCGATACCAGTGCCAATCCTTGCATCATGACCCACGCCTACGAGGACAAGGACGACAACAACGCTGCCAATGCCGTCGTCTTCGCTCTTCGGGATTCCTCGGCCGTGATGGTGCTGGTCTATCAGGGCTGGGACTTCGACAAGGAGCAGTCGGTCAAGGTGCCGCTGTTCCTCGACAAGAAGCCGATCAAGGTGAAGACGACCTGGATCGGCGACGGGAAGACCCTGCGCACCCAGCTGCCGGACAGCGTCGTTCCCGATCTGCTCGCGGCCAAGACCGTGATCCTGCGCTTCGAGGACAGCGACGCCGATTTCCGGATTCCGGATTTCGCGGCGGGCTACGAGTCCCTGCGGCGCTGCGATGCCACGCCGGCCAAACCCGCCGCGGTTGCGGCACCGCAGGCTGCCCCCGTCGGGCCCCCCGCGCCGTCGCAGCAGCGAATCGCGGCCTACGTGATCGGGGTGTCCGTGCAGCGCGTGCTGAAGGATTGCGACGTCCCCTCCACCGGCAAGCAGCGCGCCGGGGTCGAAGCGAGGATGGCCGCGCTCCAGCCGGAGATGGCGCCGCTCGAAGCGCAGGTGCGGAGCGAATTGAAGCGCAACGGCGAGTCCTGCCCCGCGGCGGACAAGCAGGCGGACTTCCAGGAGATCCTGCGGAAGTTCGTCGAGCTGAGCCCCGAAGAGTTGGTAGCCGCCCTGGAAAAGCAGCCCGCGCCGGAGAAGAGCCCGAACACCCCGTCCGATTCGAAGCTGTAAGACGGCTCCCGCTCGATCGAAGCGGGACCGTACCACTCAGTCTGCGCGGCAGATGAGCCAGGCCAAATCCGCGACCCCGAAGGGATCGACCGGATTTGGCTTAAGGCTTCGCGACCGCGAATACGGTGCGGGGTTCGGCGCGAGGGTGAGCCGAGCCCGCGGGTCGGACGAAACCCGTCTTCGCCTCTGCCCATAAAACGCTGTGAGAGACGCCGGCTTCGAGGCTGGTTGCGCCGGCGGGCTGCGGCTAGGCTTCCCCGGCCGGCTGGCCATCCCGCATTCCGCGGGCGGCGGGGGCCGGCCGTCCCCGCGGGAGTGTTCGCGTGCGCCTCTCACCCGTCACGGCAGCGATGCTGGCGACGCTCCTCGGCGGCCCGCTCGCCGCCGCGGACCGCGCGCCGTTCGAGACCGTGCGCGGATGGACGGTGGAGCGCCGCGGCAGCGAAACCGGTTCCCCCGCCTGCCGGATGACCCACACCGAGAAGGACGCGCAGGGCGAACTTGCCGGCGTCGTGATCGTCTCGATCGATCGGGGCGGTCTCACCCTAGCGGTCGCCGACCGGAACTGGGACTTCTCGGCGGGCGACCGGTTCAGCGTGCCGATGCTGCTCGATGGGAAGCCGGCCGGCGCGACGCTGATCTGGACCGGTGATGGCCAGATCCTGCGCACGGCGCTTCCGGAGACGATCGTACCGGCCCTGCTGGACGCGCGGACGCTGTCCCTGCGGTTCGCGGACGGCGATAAGCCGCTCGTGGCGCCCGATTTCGCCGCCGCTGTCGCCGCCCTGCGACGCTGCGCCGCGGCCCCTTCCAAGGGGCCAGCGGTCGCCGCCGCACCGCCGCTGCCGCCTCGGGCACGGATGGCCACCTATACGGTGGGGCTGGCCCTGCAGGGGGTACTGCGGTCATGCAGCGTGACGGCAACTGATGCGCAGCGCGCCGCCGTCGATACGAAGATGTCCGCGCTCCAGCCGGAAATGGCGCCCTACGAGGCGGCGATGCGGGCGCAGGTCACGCAGTCCCGCGGCTTTGCCTGCCCCACCGCCGACAAGGATGCGGAGTTTCAGGAGGCTTTGCGCCGGTTCATCACCTTGAGTCCGGACGAGTTCGCGACGGTGATCGACCAGCAAGCGGAAGCCGCCCCGGCGGTCTCGACCGTGAAACCGTAGCGTGTTGTCGAAGCGACTTCGCGCGGTTTGATCTACATCATTGAGCGTGCAGATCCGGTTGTGAGAGGCTTCGGTTGCACCAGCCGAAGTCGCCGCTCGAGTTCCGGAGCGTCGGCGGACCCTCGCGGCTCGATGCATTCCTCCCAAGACTTCTCTCCGCGGCCACCCCCAGGCCTGCGGAGACTTTTTGCGGCCGGCGAGACTTTCACGGCCGAGATTGATCTTTATTAAAATGCCAAACCCTGGATTGCCCTACGTTTGTTGTCTCGCGGAGACCGACCATGGGGCGCATCCGTTCTCCGGACCCGACGGCAGCACAGGACCGCGCCGTCGCCGCCACGCTCTGCGTGCTGGTCTTCCTGGAATGTCTAACCCTGATCGCGAGCCTGATCTGGCTCTAAGTGTCTCTCACGAGACGCCCGATGCGCCGCCGTGCCCGGAACGGAGACGATCAGTGATCGGGCGTCTCGTGAGGCACGCTGAATGCAGCGCCGCGCGATTCGCGAACGGAACCGCGCGGCCCCGTCATCAGCGGCTGGGATAGTTCGGGCTCTCGCGGGTGATCGTCACGTCGTGGACGTGGCTCTCGCGCAGGCCGGCATTGGTGATGCGCACGAACTGCGCCCGCTCCTGGAACTCCGGCACCGTCGGGGCGCCGACATAGCCCATCGCCGCGCGCAGGCCCCCGGCGAGCTGGTGCAGCACCGCCGCGACCGGACCCTTGTAGGGCACCTGCCCCTCGATCCCCTCGGGCACGAGCTTGTGGGTGTCGTTGACCTCGGCCTGGAAGTAGCGGTCGGCCGAGCCGCGCGCCATCGCGCCGACCGAACCCATGCCGCGGTAGCTCTTGTAGGAGCGGCCCTGGTAGAGGAACACCTCGCCCGGCGCCTCGTCGGTGCCCGCCAGCAGCGAGCCCAGCATCGCCACCGAGGCACCGGCCGCGATCGCCTTGGCGAGATCGCCCGAGAACTTGATGCCGCCATCGGCGATCACCGGCACGTCGGCGCCGTGCGCCGCCTCGACCGCTTCCATGAGCGCCGTGAGCTGGGGCACGCCGACGCCGGCGACGATGCGGGTGGTGCAGATCGAGCCCGGTCCGATGCCGACCTTGATCGCGTCGGCACCCGCATCGATCAGGGCGCGGGCGCCCTCGGCGGTGGCGACGTTGCCGGCGATGATCTGCACGGCGTTGGAGAGCTGCTTCACCCGGGCGACGCTGTCGAGCACCTTGCGGGAATGGCCGTGGGCGGTATCGACCACGACGACGTCGCAGCCCGCATCGATCAGGCGCTCGGCCCGCTCGAAGCCGGCATCACCCGTGGTGGTCGCCGCCGCGACCCGCAGCCGGCCCTGCTCGTCCTTGACGGCGTTGGGATAGGTGACCTGCTTCTCGATGTCCTTGACGGTGATGAGGCCGATGCAGCGGTAGTGGTCATCGACCACGAGCAGCTTCTCGATGCGAAATTGGTGCAGCAGCCGCTTGGCCTCGTCCTGCGTCACGCCCTCGCGCACGGTGATGAGCCGGTCGCGGGTCATGAGCTCGGCCACGGGCTGGCCGGCATTGGTCGCGAAGCGCACGTCGCGGTTGGTCAGGATGCCGACGAGCTTGCCGCGCGAGCCGTTGGGGCCGCGCTCGACCACCGGGATGCCGGAGATCCGGTTCCGCTTCATCACCTCGAAGGCGTCGGCGAGGGTCTCGTCGGGGTGGATGGTGATCGGGTTGAGCACCATGCCCGACTCGTACTTCTTGACGAGGCGGACCTGCTCGGCCTGCTCGGCCGGCTCGAGATTGCGATGGATCACGCCGAGACCGCCGTTCTGCGCCATGGCGATGGCCATCGGCGCCTCGGTCACGGTGTCCATCGCCGAGGCGATGATCGGCATGTTGAGCCGGATCGTGCGGGTGAGGCGGCTGGCGATATCGACCTCGCCCGGCATCACCGAAGAGGCGGCGGGGCGCAGCAGCACGTCGTCGAAGGTCAGGCCCTCGATGATCGAGTCAGCGCTGATACGGGCCATGGAAACCAACTCCGGAGACGAGTGTTGCGCCGGGCCGGAAGGTCGCGGCCAGCGGGATCGGGTTGGCAGGGGCCAGTATCATGGGCGCCCCGCGCACGCAAAGCCACCGCGTCCATTCGCGGTGCATGGCTGACCGGCAATCGGCAACGCCCGGCCGATCTCGTTGCGAACCGCAAGACACCGTTAACCCTTACGTTCCACCATCCGGGCTGGCCATCCGCGTCTCTTCGCGGGACCGGCCGGCTGGAGACGAGCCCCTCGCCATGATGTCGCGCGCCGAACGCAGCCCCCTCGCGGACTGGTGGTGGACGGTCGATCGCGGCCTGCTTGCGGGCCTCGGCTGCCTGATGGTGGCCGGTCTCGTCTTCCTGATGGGCGGCGGACCGCCGGTGGCCGAACGCATCGGCCTGCCGACCTTCTACTTCCTCAACCGGCAGGCGATGTATCTCGCCCCCACCGTCCTGCTCATCATCGCCGTGTCGTTCCTGTCGGTGCGCCACATCCGGCGTTTCGCCCTGGTGACATGGCTACTCGGCGTGGTGCTCTGCATTCTGGCCGGCAAGTTCGGCCCCGAGATCAAGGGCGCGCATCGCTGGATCCAGTTCGGCTCCTTCGGCCTCCAGCCCTCGGAATTCGTGAAGCCCGCCTTCGTGGTCGTCACCGCCTGGGCCTTCTCGGAAGGCGCCAACCGCCGCGACATGCCCGGCGTCATCTTCGCGTTCATGCTGCTGCCGATGACGATCGTGCCGCTGATCCTCCAGCCGGATTTCGGCCAGACCATGCTGATCACGATGGTGTGGTGCACCCTGTTCTTCGTCGCCGGGCTGCACTGGTTCTGGGTGGCGGGTCTCGGATTTGCCGGCATCGTCGGCGTCTTCACCGCCTACACCTTCCTCCACCACGTCCGCGAGCGCATCAACCGCTTCATGGATCCCGAATCGGGCGACAGCTTCCAGGAGGTCTGGTCGCGCGAATCGTTCAATTCCGGCGGCTGGTTCGGCACCGGCCCCGGCGAGGGCGTGGCCAAGCGCCACCTGCCCGACGCGCATACCGATTTCATCTTCTCAGTGACCGGCGAGGAATTCGGCGTGCTGGTTTGCCTGGGCCTCGTGGCACTCTTCGCCTACATCGTCATCCGCGGGCTGAAACTCGCGCGCCGCACCGACGACACCTTCACGAGGCTCGCCATTACCGGTCTGACGACGCTCTTCGGCCTGCAGGCCTGCATCAACATGGCGGTGAACACGCAGCTCATGCCGGCCAAGGGCATGACTCTGCCGTTCGTCTCCTACGGCGGCTCCTCGCTGATCTCGCTGGCGCTCGGCATGGGCTTCCTCGTAGCGCTCACCCGCAAGCGCCCCCGCACCACGGCGGTCAACCAGCGCCCGCCCGGCACCATGCCCTCGGCCGTTCCGGGACTGATGCAGTGACCGTTTTCACCCCCCTGGTTCTCGTCTGCGCGGGTGGCACCGGCGGTCACCTGTTCCCGGCCCAGAGTCTTGCCTACGCCCTAAAGGATCGCGGGATTCGCGTCGCGCTCGCCACCGATGCCCGCGTCGATTCGATCGCGGGCGATTTCCCGGCGGAAGAGATCGTCACCATCGCCTCGGCCACGCCCTCGGGCCGCTCGGTGCTGCGCCGGGCCGGCGCCGTCGTCACGCTCGGCCGGGGCTTCGGTCAGGCCGCCCGCGCCGTGAGGCGGCTCAACCCGGCGGCGGTCGTCGGCTTTGGCGGCTACCCGACCGTGCCACCGATGCTGGCGGCGCAGCTCCTGCGGGTCCCCACCATCCTGCACGAGCAGAACGCGGTGATGGGCCGGGCCAACGGTTTCCTCGCCAAGGGCGCGCGCGTCATCGCCACCGGTTTCAAGGAGGTGCGCGGCGTGCCCGAGAAGGCGACCGCGCGCCGCGTCCATACCGGCAACCCGATCCGCCCCGCGGTGCTGGCCGTGGCCGAGACGCCCTATCCGTCCCTCGATGCGGACGCGCCGCTCCGGCTCCTCGTGTTCGGCGGCAGCCAGGGCGCCCGCGTGATGAGCGAGGTCGTGCCGGCGGCGATTGAAAAGTTGCCGCAAGACCTTCGCGCCCGCCTCCACCTCGTGCAGCAGGCGCGGCCCGAGGATCTGACCGCGACGCAGAACCGCTACCTCGCCATGGGGCTCGGCGGGATCGAGGCGGCCCCTTTCTTCAAGGATCTGCCCGGCCGCATGGCGAGCGCCCATCTCGTGGTGGCGCGCTCGGGCGCCTCGACGGTCTCCGAACTCGCCGCCATCGGCCGGCCGGCCATCCTCGTGCCGCTGCCCGGAGCGCTCGATCAGGATCAGGCGGCCAACGCCGCGACGCTGGCCCAGATTGGCGCCGCGCTCTCGATTCCGCAGAGCGCCTTCACCCCCGATCGGCTCGCCGCCGAGCTGGTGGATCTGTTCGAAGCACCGCGGAAATTGACCCAGGCCGCCGCTGCGGCCAAAACCGCCCGCATCCTCGACGCGGCCGACCGCCTCGCCGCGCTCGTCGCCGAGACGGCGGCCGCGACCTGAAATCTGCGGCAAGCCCGAACGGCTTGCCGCGTCCGGCCGACGGTCGCCCCGCACGCGCGGAGTTCGACGATCCGTGATCGTCGGGTTCCGGAACGAGACGGCCGGGGCTCGTCAGCGCCCCGGACTCAAAAGGTTTTTGATATGAAGCTGCCCGAAAAGCTCGGCCCCATCCACTTCATCGGCATCGGCGGCATCGGCATGTCCGGCATCGCCGAGGTCATGGCCAATCTCGGCTATACGGTGCAGGGCTCGGACGCGAACGACAACGCCAATGTCCGGCGGCTGGCCGAGAACGGCATCCGCACCTTCGTCGGCCACCGGGCCGAGAACGTCGAGAACGCGGCCCTCGTCGTAGTCTCCACCGCGATCCGCCGCGACAACGCGGAACTGATCGAAGCCCGCGAGCGCCGCCTGCCGGTGGTGCGCCGCGCCGAGATGCTGGCCGAGCTGATGCGGTTCAAGTCCTGCGTCGCGGTGGCCGGCACCCACGGCAAGACCACGACGACCTCGCTCGTCGCCACCCTGCTCGACGCCGGCAACCTCGACCCCACCGTCATCAACGGCGGCATCATCAACGCCTACGGCACCAATGCCCGCATGGGCGCCGGCGACTGGATGGTGGTCGAGGCCGACGAATCCGACGGCACCTTCCTCAAGCTGCCGGCGGATGTCGCCATCGTCACCAACATCGACCCCGAGCATCTCGACCATTTCGGCTCGTTCGAGGCGATCAAGGACGCCTTCCGGCGCTTCATCGACAACATCCCGTTCTATGGCTTTGCCGTGATGTGCATCGATCACCCGATCGTGCAGGATCTGGTCGGCCATATCGAGGACCGGCGCATCATCACCTACGGCGAGAACCCGCAGGCCGACGTGCGCCTCATCGACATCGACCTGAAGGGCGGCCAGAGCCGCTTCCGGGTGATGATTCGCGACCGCCGCCCCGGCTTCCGCATGGAGATCGAGGATCTCGTCCTGCCGATGCCCGGCCGTCACAACGCGCTCAACGCCACCGCGGCTTTGGCGGTGGCCCACGAACTCGGCGTGCCGTCGGATGCGATCCGCAAGGCGCTCGCCGGCTTCGGCGGCGTCAAGCGCCGCTTCACCCGCACCGGCGAGTGGAACGGCGCGACGATCTTCGACGATTACGGCCACCACCCGGTGGAGATCCAGGCGGTGCTGCGCGCGGCCCGCGCCTCGACCGACGGCCGGGTCATCGCCATCGTGCAGCCGCACCGCTACACCCGGCTTCAGTCGCTGTTCGAGGATTTCTGCACCTGCTTCAACGACGCCGACACGGTGATCGTCGCCCCCGTCTACGCGGCGGGCGAGGCGCCGATCGAGGGCATCGACCGCGATTCGCTGATTGCCGGCCTGAAGGCCCGTGGCCACCGCGACGCCGTCGCCCTGGAGCGCCCGGAGGATCTAGCCCGCCTCGTCGCCGGCCGCGCCGGTTCGAACGACTACGTCGTGTGCCTGGGCGCCGGCACGATCACCCAGTGGGCCTATGCGCTGCCGGGAGAGCTGGCAGCTTTGCAAGGATGATGCGGGTACGCCCGCCTCACGCGCCAGCCGCCTCGGGTGCCAGATCCTCGACATCGACGTCGAGGGCACGCGCAAGCCGCTGGTAGAGGGCGGGCTCGGCCGTGACCCCACCCCGCTCGATCGCAGCCAGCAGGCTCGGCTCGACCGCGCAAAGTTGTGCGAGCACGTCGGCAGCAACGCCGCGTCGGCCCCGCCAGAAGGCGAGGGGACTCGGCGCCCGGCGCAAGGCAGCCAAGTCGTCCTCGCTGAGCAATTCCTCCTCGCCGGCCGCCAGCCGGCGCTCGGAAGCGTCGAGCGTGCGCGTATCGAGCATGTCCTCGGCCAACTCCCTCAGCCGCTCGAACTCGGCCTCGGGCAGGATCACGATCGCCTCGCCGGAGGGCGTGCGGGTCCGCACGATGGTCATGGTGCCTCTCCTACCCGTAGATCGAGCCCCTGGGACCGACCTCGTGGACAATGATCCGATCCGCCTCGATGGTGAAGAGCACCCGCCAGTCGCCGACCCGCAGGCGGTATCGGTCGTCGCCACCCTTGAGGGCCTTGACGTTGTTGGAGAGAGCGGACGGATCGTCGGCGAGTTGACGAAGTTTGCCGCGAATCCATTCCTCGGTATTCCGCGGCATCCGACTCAAGGCGCGAGCGGCGGCGCGTGTGAAAACCAAGCTCCGTCCCACCGCGGTCCTCCGCCAGAATCGACAGATACGAGCGACAGGTTAGCATGACCGCGCACTCCCTCATCGACGCGATCCGCGCCGCCGCACCCGATCTTCGCGGCCGCCTCCTCGAAAATCAGTCGCTGGCCGACCTGACGTGGTTCCGCGTCGGCGGGCCGGCGCAGGTGCTGTTCAGCCCGGCCGACGAGGCGGATCTGTCCGCCTTCCTCGCCGCCCTCGATCCAGCCGTGCCGGTCACGGTGATCGGGCTTGGCTCGAACCTGATCGTGCGCGACGGCGGCATTCCCGGCGTGACGATCCGGCTCGGCGGCAAGGCCTTCGGCTCGGTCGAGATCGACGGCGAGACGATCCGCTCCGGCACGGCTGTGCCCGACATGCGGCTCGCCAAGGCGGCGGCGGAAGCCAGCCTCGACGGGCTCGCCTTCTTCCGCGGCATCCCCGGCTCCGTCGGTGGCGCGCTGCGTATGAATGCCGGGGCGCATGGCGGCGAGACTACCGACGTGCTGGTCGAGGTCCGCGGCATCGACCGGAAGGGCGAGGTCCGCCGCTTCACCCATGCCGAGATGGGATTCCGCTATCGCCACTCCTCGGCGCCGGACGACGTGATCTTCACGGGCGCCACCTTCCGCGGCCGCCCCGGCGACCGCGAGGCGATCGAGGCGGAGATGGACCGGGTGACCGCCGCCCGCGAGGCCGCCCAGCCGATCCGCGAGCGCACCGGCGGCTCGACCTTCAAGAACCCGGAGGGCGGCAAGGCCTGGCAGCTCATCGACGCCGCCGGCTGCCGTGGGCTGATCCGGGGCGGGGCCCAGGTCAGCGAGATGCACTGCAACTTCCTGATCAACCGCGGCGGCGCCACCGCCGCCGACATCGAAGGGCTCGGCGAGGAGGTGCGCCGCCGGGTGCGCGAGCATTCGGGCTTCGAGCTGCACTGGGAGATCAAGCGCATCGGCGTCGAAGCCTCGCCCGCCTGATCGCTCTGCCCCCGGAATCGACCTTCGCCTACGGAGCCCCACCATGTCCAAGCACGTCGCCGTCCTCATGGGCGGCTGGTCTTCCGAGCGGGAAATCTCGCTTCGCTCCGGCAATGCCTGCGCCGAAGCGCTGGAAGGGGAGGGGTATCGCGTCACCCGCGTCGATGTCGGGCCCGACATCGCGACGGTGCTGACCGATCTGCGGCCCGACGCGGCGCTCAACGCGCTCCACGGCCCGGCCGGCGAGGACGGCACGATCCAGGGCCTCCTGGAGATCCTGAAGATCCCCTACACCCATTCCGGCGTGCTGGCCTCGGCGCTCGCCATGCACAAGGAACGTGCCAAAACGGTCATGCGCGCGGCCGGAGTCAGCGTTCCGGAGGGCCGGGTCGTTAACCGTCATGATGCGGCGAAGTCACACCCGTTAACCCCTCCCTATGTCGTGAAGCCGATCGCCGAGGGCTCCTCCATGGGGGTCATCATCGTGCGTGACGAGCGCTCGCACCCGCCCCAGATTCTCGCCTCCGACGAGTGGGTCTACGGCGAGGAAGTCCTTGCAGAGACTTACGTTGCGGGCCGCGAGCTGACCTGCGCGGTGCTGGGCGACCGGGCCCTCGGAGTCACCGAGATCAAGCCCGTCTCGGGGGAGTGGTACGACTTCGATGCGAAGTACGCCGGAGGGGGGTCGATCCACGTCCTCCCCGCGGATCTTAAACTAAATATTTACCAGCGTGTCCAAGAGTTGGCGTTAACGGCGCATCAAGCACTGGGATGTCGTGGCGTCAGCCGTGCCGACCTTCGTTACGACGACACGCCGGGTGGAACCGGCGCTCTCGTCGTCCTCGAGGTCAACACGCAGCCAGGGATGACCCAGACGAGCCTTGTGCCGGAGATCGCGGCCCACGCAGGCCAGAGTTTCGGTGAACTCGTCCGATGGATGGTGGAGGACGCTTCTCTCAACCGCTGAACGCAGCCGGTAACCCCGGCAGCGGCGGGATCCTTGCGGGGCTGCGGCTCCCGAAGATCCTCAGGCGGTTCTCGTCGGCGCGTCGGCTCCGGCCGGCGGTGCCGATCGAGGCACGCGTGCCGCGGCTCGCGGGCACGGCGCTGGTCGCCGGGCTTGCCGGCACCGTCGCGCTGACCGGCTTCGTCATGAGCGGGCGCTACGATAGCTTCGTCGCCGAGAATGGCCGGCCGCTCGACATCCTCGCGCGGATCGCCGGCTTCGGCGTCGAGCGGGTGACCATTACCGGCCTGTCGCGGATGTACGAGCGCGAGGTGCTGAGCACCGCCGGTATCGACTGGCGCTCCTCCGTGCCGTTCCTCGACGTCGATGCCGTGCGTGATCGCCTGCTCGCCGAGAAGCTGATCGCCAGCGCCTCCGTGCGGAAGCTCTACCCCAACGAGATCGTCATCAATCAGGTCGAGCGCGAGCCCGCCGCGCTCTGGCAGCAGAACGGCGAGATCCAGGTGATCGCCGCCGACGGCAAGGTGATCGATGACCTGCGCGACGAGCGCTACGTCAACCTGCCGCTCGTCGTCGGCGCGGGCGCCAACGAGCGCCTCAAGGAATATCTCGCGCTGATCGAGGCGGCCGGTCCGCTCGGATCGCGCATCCGCGCCGGCACCTACGTCTCCGGCCGGCGCTGGACGCTCAAGCTCGACGGCGTCGACATCCGCCTGCCCGAGGCCGACCCCGCCGAGGCGCTCGCCCGGCTGGTGCGGCTCGAGCGGGAAAGCAAGATTCTGGAGAAGGACATCATTGCGGTGGACCTGCGCATGGCCGACCGCGTCGTGGTGCGCCTGACCGAGGAGGCTGCGGCCGCCCGGGCGGAGAGCCGCAAGAAGCCGAAAAAGGGGACCGCGACATGAGCGCGTTCCGCCCCGCCGCACTCTCTTCCGTGCCCTGTCGCGTATCCGCCGAGTAGCGTCCGATGCAGACCCATCACGGCCTCACGCCGCGCCTGAAACCGCTTTCCGCCCGTCGGAGCGCGACGATGTCGGTCCTCGACATCGGCACCAGCAAGGTCGTCTGCCTTATCGCCGAGCTGCAGCCGGCCGAGGCGATGTCGACGCTGCGCGGGCGCACCCATCTCGCCCGCATCATCGGCATCGGCCACCAGCGCTCGCTCGGGCTCAAGGGCGGCGCCATCGTCGATCTGGAGGCCGCCGAGGGCGCGATCCGTCAGGCGGTCCACGCCGCCGAGCGGATGGCCAAGGCCGAGGTCCAGTCGGTCATCGTCAACATTTCCGGCGGGCGCATCGCCTCGCAGCATTTCGAGGCGCGGGTGAACGTCCGCTCCGGCACCGTCACCGGCTCCGACGTCGAGCGGGTTCTCGAGACCGCGAGCGCCCACGGCGTCAGCCCCGGTCGGGCAGTGCTGCACGCGCTGCCGACCGGCTACGCGCTGGACGGGCAGGGCGCGGTGATCGACCCGTCCGGCATGATCGGCAACGCGCTCGGCGTCGATCTCCACGTCGTCACCGCCGAGGCGGCCGCCGCGCGCAACCTGATGCTGGCGGTCGAGCATTGCCATCTCGGTGTCGATGCGGTGATCGCCACGCCCTACGCCGCCGGCCTCTCGGCGCTGGTGGACGACGAGGCCGAACTCGGCTGCGCCGTTGTGGATATGGGCGGCGGCACCACCAGCGTCGGCGTCTTCATGGGCGGCCACCTCGTTCATTGCGACGCGGTCGCGGTCGGCGGCCACCACGTCACCATGGACATCGCCCGCGGGCTCTCGACCCGCGTCTCCGTCGCCGAGCGGCTGAAGACCCTCTACGGCTCGGCCATCGCCACGGCCTCCGACGAGCGGGACATGATCGCCGTGCACGGCGTCGGCGAGGACGAGGGCGAGGCGCCCGGCCATGTGCCGCGCTCGCAGCTCGTGCGCATCGTCAAGCCGCGGGTCGAGGAGGTTCTCGAACTGGTGCGCGACCGCCTGCGCAATGCGGGCTTCGGCGCTCAGGCCGGTCGCCGGGTGGTGCTCACGGGTGGCGCGAGCCAGCTCGTCGGCATGCCGGAGACGGCCCGCCGCATCCTTCAGGGACAGGTCCGGATCGGGCGCCCGCTCGGCATCCGCGGCCTGCCGGAAGCCGCCAAGGGGCCCGCCTTTTCGGCCTCGGTCGGCCTGCTGGTCTACCCGCAGGTGGCGCATGCGGAGCATTTCGAGCCGCGGGGGCAGGGCGCCTTCGCCGGCACGGGAACGGACGGCTACTTCTCGCGGGTCGGTCGCTGGATCCGGGAAAGTTTCTAGGGCGATGTCGCGCGTCGGGTTTCCGGTTCGCGTGAAGACATCGCGATAAAACAACGACTTGGAGGCGTCCCCGACCTGACGGGACGGGGAACGGCTCCAACAGAACGACCCCGCGCCGCCGCGAGGCCAGCGCGGGACAAGCAAGACAGGGCAGGCGTCACAAGGCGTCGTTCAGGCAATCGAAAGTCACGAAGGGTTCGACCACATGGCCATCTCTCTTCAGGCTCCGGACATCCGGGAACTCAAGCCCCGCATCACGGTGTTCGGCGTCGGCGGCGCGGGCGGTAACGCCGTCAACAACATGATCGAGTCGGGGCTGCTCGGCTGCGAGTTCGTCGTGGCCAACACCGACGCCCAGGCGCTCACCTCCTCGAAGGCCGAGCGCGTGATCCAGATGGGCATCGGCGTGACGCAGGGCCTCGGCGCCGGCTCGCACCCCGAGGTCGGCTCGGCCGCCGCCGAGGAGGTGATCGACGAGATCCGCGATCAGCTCTCGGGCGCGCATATGGCCTTCATCACCGCCGGCATGGGCGGCGGCACCGGCACCGGCGCGGCCCCGGTCATCGCCCGCGCGGCGCGTGACATGGGCATCCTGACGGTCGGCGTCGTGACGAAGCCCTTCCAGTTCGAGGGCATGCGCCGGATGCGCACGGCCGAGGCCGGCATCCAGGAGCTTCAGGCGGCGGTCGATACCCTGATCGTCATCCCGAACCAGAACCTGTTCCGGGTCGCCAACGAGAAGACCACGTTCGCCGACGCCTTCGCGATGGCCGACCAGGTGCTCTACTCGGGCGTCGCCTGCATCACCGACCTGATGGTCAAGGAAGGCCTGATCAACCTCGACTTCGCCGACGTGCGCGCGATCATGCGCGGCATGGGCAAGGCGATGATGGGCACCGGCGAGGCGTCCGGCGAGAACCGGGCCAACCGCGCGGCGGAAGCGGCCATCGCCAACCCGCTCCTCGACGACGTGTCGATGAAGGGCGCCCGCGGCCTACTGATCTCGATCACCGGCGGCTCGGACCTCACCCTCTACGAACTCGACGAAGCCGCCACTCGCATCCGCGAGGAGGTCGATTCGGATGCCAACATCATCCTCGGCGCCACCTTCGACGAGAGCCTCGACGGCATCATCCGAGTCTCGGTGGTCGCCACCGGCATAGAGCCGGCGCTGATCTCGGCCGATTCCCCGAACAACCCGGAAATCGCCCAGACCGAGCAGCGCATCGCCGAGGTCGCCGAGCGTCTGCGCTCCGAGGCCCGCGCCCGCGCTTCCGCCGCCCTGAGCCCCGCCTCGACGCATCAGGCGGCGCAGCAGAACGGCCACCAGCCGTCGCACCGCCCCGGCCCCGAGCCGCTGCTCGCCCCGAACGCCGGCCCGCGGGCCATGCTGTCGGAGCCGGTAACGCCGGAGCCGATGCGCGCCGAGCCCGCCCCGGCGATGCACCACCACGATGTCGTGCTGACCCAGGCCCCTGCCCGCGCCGCCGTCCCGGCTTACGAGCAGCCGGCCCCGGCCCAGGCCCAGGAGCCTGCTCAGGCCGCGAACGGCCCCTACGTGCCGCCGCGTCCGCAGCTCGCCCGCCCGCCGCGCATGCCGCAGATCTCGGACCTGCCGCCCCACACCCAGGCGCAGATCCTCAAGAGCCGCGGCGAGGAGCCCCAGCCGGAGCCGAACCAGGATTCCAAGCGCATGACCCTGCTGCGCCGGCTCGCCACGGTCGGTTTCGGCGGTCGCCGCGAGGAAGCCGAGGCCGCTCCGGTGCCGGCGCCCCGCGCCGCTGCTCCGGCTCCGGTCGCCGCGCCCCGCGTCGAGCCGGCCCTGCGGGCGCCCGCGCCCCAGGCGCCGCAGTACCGGCCCGCTCAGGGCAATCTGGACGCGCAGGGCCGTGCCCTGCCGCCGCGGATGATGGAAGACGACCAGCTCGAAATCCCGGCCTTCCTTCGCCGTCAGGCGAACTGAAACCTGGATTGCCTGTGGATCGATGGGGGCAACTCGGCCTCCATCGACCCTCATTGGGGTATTTCGGCCACAGACCCGGAACCGCAAGGTTCCGGGTTTAGCTACTTGTTAAGACCCTGATCAGAAAATGCTTTTCAAAGATCGTGGCGAAACCGTGGCTGTAACAGATCGTAAGAATCCGTGATTTGGCCGGCCTGATTGCCACAGCTATACACGCTTCCGGAACGACAGAAGGCGCGGCCGGTCGATGACTGCCAGCGCTCGCAGGGGCTTCAAGCAGCGGACGGACTTTCTCATACCGCCCCCGAAAACGGGATGCGCGGGAAGGATCCTGGCCGAGGGCTAAGGTATGCGGACGAACCAACAGACAACACTCAAAACGTCCGTGACGCTGACCGGTATCGGAGTCCACTCCGGCAACCCGGCGGAGATCACGCTCCACCCCGCCAAAGCCAACCACGGTATCGCCTTCCTCCGGACGGGCACGACCACCGGCAACGACCGGATCATCAAGGCCCACTTCGCCTGCGTCTCCGCCACCGAGCTGTGCACCGTCATCGGTGACGTCGAGACCGGTGCCGTCGCCACCATCGAGCATCTGATGTCGGCCCTCTACGGGCTCGGTGTCGACAACGCTCTGGTCGAGATCGACGGCCCCGAGATGCCGATCCTCGACGGCAGCGCCCGCCTCTTCGTCCAGGCCATCGACAGCGTCGGCCTGGCCCTCTGCGGCGCCCCGCGCCGCTGGATCAAGGTTCTCCAGCCCGTTCGCATCGAGGCCGGCCGCGCCTTCGCCGAACTTCGCCCGATCGACCGCGGCTTCCGCCTCGACGTGGAGATCGACTTCGAATCCCCGGTGATCGGCCGCTCGCGCAAGGCGATGGACCTGACCCCGGCCGCCTACCGCCGCGAGATCGCCCCCGCCCGCACCTTCGGCATGATGAAGGACGTGGAGCGCTACTGGAAGGCGGGCTTCGCGCTCGGCGCCTCCCTCGACAACACGGTCGCCGTCGGCGAGACCGCCGTCGTCAACCCGGAAGGCCTGCGCTTCGCGGACGAGTTCGTCCGTCACAAGTTCCTCGATGCGGTCGGCGACCTCGCGCTGGCCGGCCTGCCGCTCCAGGGCGCCTACCGCTCCTATTGCGGCGGCCACCGCATGAATGTCGGCATCCTCGAAGCCCTGTTTGCCGATCGCGCGAACTACGCCATCGTCGAGGGCCAGGGCACCCGCCGCGAGACCGCCCGCGCCGACTTCGGTGCCGGCCTCGGGCTCGCCGCCTTCGCCGCCGAACTGTAACCCGGACGCCACATCGGCCCTCGATCCACGTCGCAGGCGGAATACCTTAAAGGTTCCCTACGCCCTGCCGTTTTGACGCCCGAATCGACCGCCAACCGTAAAAGCCTGCGCGTAGGTCGCGCGCCGCTCCTCAAGCGGCCGGGCCTGACAGGGAAATTGACCGCGATGCCTGTGACCTTCCCGACCCGTGGCGCGATGGCGGCCGTGCTCCTCAGCCTGGGCATCGGGCTCGGCGGCTGCGATGCCCTCGATCCGACCAACCTCTTTGCCGAAAAGTACAAGCCCGAGGCGATCCCGGATACGCCCGCGGACAAGCTCTACAGCGAGGGCTTGGCGAAGATGGAAGACAGGGATTACGAGAACGCCGCCAAGCAGTTCGATCAGCTCGACAAGCAGTACACCTATTCCGACTGGTCGCGGAAAGGGCTGCTGATGACGGCCTACGCGAACTACGAGGGCGCGAAGTACGACGACGCCATCAACGCCTCGAAGCGCTACCTCCAGCGCCACCCGGCGAGCAAGGACGCGGCCTACGCCCAGTACCTGATGGCGATGTCGCAATATAAGCAGATCCCGGACGTGACCCGCGATCAGGAGCGCTCCGAGCGCGCCCTCGTCGCCCTCCAGGAGCTGGTGCAGAAGTACCCAACCTCCGAATACGCCGCCGACGCCAAGGCCAAGATCCAGATCACCCGCGACCAGCTCGCAGGCAAGGAGATGGAAGTCGGCCGCTTCTACCTCGAGAAGCGCGCCTTCCCGGCGGCGATCAACCGCTTCCGCGACGTGGTCAGCAAGTACCAGACGACCCGCCACGCCGAAGAGGCGCTGGAGCGTCTGGTCGAGGCCTACATGGCGCTCGGCCTCACCGGCGAGGCGCAGACCGCCGCGGCGGTGCTGGGCCACAACTTCCCCGACAGCCCCTGGTACCAGGATGCCTATAAGCTCCTGCAGACCGGCGGCCTGGAGCCGCGGGAGGAGAAGTCCTCCTGGATCAGCAAGATCTACCGCGGCGTGATCGGGCGGACCGCCGCTGCGGAGTAGGGCCTCCTCACAGCGCTTGCGCGACATAGGCGAAGCCTTCGAACAGCGTCCCGGATCTGAGATCCGGGACGCTGTTTTCGTTTCCGTCCCTCCGCCGTCTCCGTGACGCGGAGCCGGCGCGATCCTGACCGCGAATCGTCCGGAGATGGTGCGCCGCAGGTCGCTCGGCGGACGCTCGCGATGGCGGCGTCGGACGAACCTCAGCGTCCGAGACGGAGCCCACCCCATCACGCCGGACGGATCGGGCTTGGCCTCGGCCTTGGGCCGGGCGAGCACGCTTCAAATGAGCCGGTTGATCCGCCGCTCGATTCGCTCGGAATACGCCCTTGCCACGGGCAGGGCATCGGTGAGTTCGCCGTAGCGGCTGCATACCTCCGAGAGGAATCCGACGAGCGCTCGGACCGACTGCATCTCCGGATCGTTCGGAGGCGTGTAGCGAAGGGGGCCACCGCGGTAATCCATCGGGTCGTGGACGACGCTTCGGTCCTCGTTCTTTCTCTCGAGGAACCCGTCGGACCTCAGCAGCGTCTCGGGATGGTCTCTGAGAAGCTCGAACGGTCCGCGGTAATGGGCGGAGAAGCCCCGATCCTGGCAGGCCTGCCCGGCGGTAAGAATCTTCGCCCACCCTCTCACGAATTTGGTGACGTACTGCGCCGCGTTGCGCTCGGAGAAATGTGCGATCCAGAGCCGCCGCTCAGAGACCACCGTGCCGTGGCTGCCCTCCGGCAGATGCACGTCGTGCTGTCCCTCCAGCACGACGCCCTTCTCCTTCGCCAACCGCCAGCTCGCGATGATCTTGCCGTCGCTGGCGATCTCCGTGCGATGGGTGATGCGACGCGGGACGAGGTTTTCTCCTGCATCATCCCGGGTCGTATAGTTGTAATGAGCCCAGGGAACCCGGACGGCGACGACGTTCCCGCCGGCGTTTTCCAGCTCTTTGAGGTAGTTCCGCAATCCTCCCGGCAACTGGCGCTCGTCGTAGAACTCGTCGCTGTCGAGACAGGCGACCCAATCCGCGTCGTGCCGGTCGACCGCCTCGTTGTAGAGCCAGTTGTTCATGTCCCGCTCGGAGAAGCAGATCGACGGCGACTGATAGACCGTGAGCGGAAGCCCCTCTTCGGCAAGTTTTCGGATGATCTCGACGGTCCCGTCCCGGCTGCCGTTGTCGAGAATGATATGATGATCGACGAAGGCCGCCGCGTGCCGAATGAACGCCTCGATGACATCGACTTCATCGAGCACTCGGCTCACCGCGACCACACGCATGCAATGGCTCTCCAGACGCCTTCAGGCGGGTGAACGAAGCGGCCTGCCGCGCGGCCGATCGTCGGTCGCGGGTCCCGCAGCACTTTCCGGATGAAGTCCTCTCCGCTTACGGCTAAACCCGCGCACAATCCAATAAGGGGCTCTGGCGCCGCTTCATGCTCGTCCAGCTCGCGATCCGCGACATCGTTCTGATCGACAAGCTCGAATTGACCTTCTCCGGGGGGCTCACCGTTCTCACGGGCGAGACCGGTGCGGGCAAATCGATCCTGCTTGACGCGTTCGCCCTGGCGCTCGGGGGGCGCGGCGATGGCGGTCTCGTGCGGCAGGGGGAGGCGCAGGGCGGCGTCACCGCCGTGTTCGACGTGGCCCTCGACCATCCCGCCCGTGCCGTCGCGGCGGCGGCCGAGATCGACACCGACGGCGACCTGATCCTGCGCCGCACGCAATTCGCCGACGGACGCACCCGCGCCTTCGTCAACGACCAGCCGGTCGGCGTGCAGACCATGCGAGCGATCGGCACGGCGCTCGTCGAGATCCACGGCCAGCACGACGACCGGGCCTTGGCCGACCCTACCACCCACCGCAGCATCCTCGATGCGTTCGGCGGGCTTCAGGGTCCGCTGGCGCAGGTGGCCTCGGCCGCCAAACGCGTTCGCGCCGCCCGCTCGACGCTTGCCGAGCAGCGCGAACGCGTCGAGGCCGCGCAGAAGGAAGCCGACTTCCTCCGCCACGCGGTGGAGGAACTCGGCACCCTCGATCCGCAGGCGGGCGAGGAGGCCAAGCTCGCCGAGCGCCGCACTCTGATGCAGCAGGGCGAGAAGGTCGCCCGCGAGTTGAACGAAGCGCTCGACCTCGTCGGCGGCTCCGGCTCGCTCGTGCCGCATCTCTCCTCCGCCGTGCGCCGGCTGGAGCGGCGCAGCGCCACGGTGCCGACCCTTGTCGATCCGAGCATCGCCGCGCTCGATGCGGCCCTCGTCGCACTGGACGAGGCGCGCGCCGCCCTCGATGCCGCGGTGCTCGCCGCCGAGTTCGATCCGCGCGAGCTGGAGCGTGTCGAGGAACGGCTATTCGCCCTGCGCGCCGCGTCGCGAAAATATTCGGTCCCGGCCGACGACCTCGCCGACCTGCGCAGCCGCTACGATGCGGACGTGGCCGCCCTCGATGCCGGCGAGCAGGCGCTTGCCGGGCTCGAGGCCGAACTCACGGCGGCGGAAGCGGCCTATGCCCAGGCCGCCAAGCGGCTCGGCGACGGGCGCCGCAAGGCGGCCAAGGCGCTCGATGCGGCGGTGCAGGCCGAGTTGCCGCCGCTGAAGCTGGAGGGCGCCCGTTTCATCACGCAGATCACCGTGGACGAAGCCTCGCGCGACGCCGCCGGCACCGAGCGGGTCGAGTTCTGGGCGCAGACCAATCCCGGCACCCGCGCCGGCCCGATGATGAAGGTCGCATCCGGCGGCGAGCTGTCCCGCTTCATGCTGGCGCTCAAGGTCGTGCTCGCCGGCAAGGGCTCGGCGCCGACGCTGATCTTCGACGAGATCGACACCGGCCTCGGCGGCGCGGTGGCCGACGCCATCGGCGCGCGGCTCGGCCGTCTCTCGGAGCAGGTTCAGGTCGTGGCCGTGACCCACGCGCCGCAGGTCGCCGCCCGCGCGGTGACGCATTTCCGCATCGCGAAGGACAGTGTGAAGGGGAAAGCGGCCAAGGGCGCGGAGAAGAGCGCCGACCGGGTGACGACCCGGGTGGTCGGGCTCGCGGCGGATGCGCGCCGGGAAGAGATTGCCCGGATGCTGGCCGGCGCCACCGTCACCGACGAGGCGCGCGCGGCGGCGGCACGGCTACTGCTGGGGGCCGAGGGCTAGTCGCCCTCGTCGAGTTCGATCCCGTATTCCGCCAGCACCCAGAAGATCGCTTCCAGATCGTCGGCGGTGACGTCGCGGGGCGGCAACGCCTCTTCGAGATCGTCGTAGGTCAGCGAGCGGCGGCGCTCGGCATCCGCCTTGGCGAGCAGGCGATCGACCGTCATGCGGATGTCGGCCGGCAGGGCATCGTGGCTCGGCAGCACGATCCCGCCGGCCGGGCGCAGGGCGTCGCTGAGCAAGCGATCGATGATCGCCTGCCGTCGCGCGTGAGCTCCGTCCGAACTGTCCATGCCACGGAATATGGACCGTCGCGGGCGCGCGTCGAGTCTCCCGAGGCCGCCGTCTTACATGACTCCTTGCATGGCTCCTCGCGTCACTCCTTGCCGACCGACATCAGCAGGCGCTCGGTGCGGGCATCCTCCAGGCGGTTGACCATGCGGCGGCCCTCATGGACGTCGCGGAGCGTCTTGGTGGCGGTGATGCAGGACTGGATCAGCATCACCGTGCCCATGGCGAGATAGCCCTTCATCCAGAAATCGAGGGGCATGAACAGGATGCCGAAGCCGACGAGCGCGGCGGAGGCGACGAAGGAGGCTTGGGTGAACACGACCCAGGCGCCGGTATGCTGCGCAGTCTCTTGGGACATGGCTGAATTCCTTGGAACGCGGGAGGGTGGATCAGACGGAAGCGGCGCGAGCGGCCTCGGCGCGGCTTCGCAGGCGGGCGAGCACCTCGTCGGAGGAGGGGGCGCGTCCGGGGCCCGAAACCCTCCCGTTCGAGGCGCTCGGCAAGGGTCTCCTCGGGCATCTCGATCGCGGCCAGCGCGTCGTCGGTGTCCGTCGCCTCGGCCTGGGTGCGCTGAAGCCGGGCCAGCGTCGCCTCGGCTTCCCGCAACGTCGCGCGATCCCGCACACCCTCCGTCCGGCGCAGACGCCGGACCGCTTCGGACGCCGCCGCGACCCGCCGCCCGCGCTCCAGGGCCGCCTGTCGCCGGGTCGCGTCGGCGAGCACCGTGCGCATCCGGACCACCTCGTCCGCGAAGGTCGCCCGTGCGGCGCGTAGGGCGTCGCACTCGGCCTCAAGGCTCGTGATCGCCTCGGCCGCCTCACGGGCCAGATCCTCGCGGCCCGCCGCAAGCGCGGCCACGGCGCGGGTCTCCAAGTCGGCGGCGCGAGCCTCGACCTGCGTGAGACGCCGCGCCTCCGCGCTGTCCCCGGCCATGGCTGCGGCCAGCATGCGCCGGCCGCGCTCCAGATCGGCGGCGGCCTCGCGGATCTGCTGATCGAGCACGAGGAGGGCGTGGCGGTCGTGGGCCTCCTCGCAGGCTTGGGCGGCAGCACCGCGGGCGAGGGTTCGCAACAGCGTCAACATGGCATCACTCCGAGGGCGTGACCGCGTCGTCACGCCCTTAGGGATGAGCCTGGTTTGCACAGCGTGCAAGTGATGATTTGCACGCTGTACAATCTTGATCGCCGTCGGACGCCGAGCCGGCGGAGCCGGACGAGCCCCTGCTCAGTCCCCTCACGGCCAATGTCGCCGCCTTGGCGATCCGCACGGGAATCGCCTTGGCCGCCGGCACCTTGGCCTGGGCATCATGGTGCCAGAGCGGGATCAGCACGTTCAGCTCCGGGTAGTAGCCGGCGCAATTGCCGGCGGGGATGTCGTACTTGACGATCCTCAGGCCCTTCACCTCGCGGGCGAACTCGTCGGCGGCCTCGGTCACGACATCGACGGTCTCACCATCGGTGAGTTGCAGCCGCTCGATGTCGTTCTCGTTCATGAACAGCACTTGGCGGGTGCCTTTCACCCCGCGGAAGCGGTCGTGATAGCCGTAGATCGTGGTGTTGAACTGATCGTTCGAGCGCAGCGTGATGAGGTCGAGCACGTCGCGCCGGTCGCTCTTCATGTCCGGGTCCATGTCGAGCCCGTCCGGCGGCACGACGAAGTTCGCCTTGCCGGTGGACGTCTCCCATTTGCGCTCGCGCGCGGCGATCGGCTTGTGCTGCCCGCCGGGCTCGAACAGGCGCGCGTTGAAGTTCTTGAACTTCTCCGGATAGGTCGCCTCGATGGCGTCGCGCACCCGCGCGTAATCGCCGACCCAGGCGTTCCAATCGACCTTGGGGTTGGCCGGCAGCGTCGCCTTGGCCAGTTGCGCCACGATCCAGGGCTCGGAGCGCACATGGTCGCTCACCGGCCGGGCGACGCCGCGCGAGCCATGGAAGCAGGAGGTCGAGTCCTCCATCGACACGGCCTGCGGCCCGCTCGCCTGCTCGTCCACCTCAATCCGGCCGAGGCAGGGCAGGATGTAGGCGACCTCACCGTGCACGAGGTGCGAGCGGTTGAGCTTGGTCGAGACCTGCACGGTGAGACGCAGCGAGCGCCACGCTTCCTCCATCCGCTTCGTGTCGGGCACCGCGCGGATGAAATTGCCCCCGAGCCCGACGAAAGCCTTCACCTTGCCGGAGAGAACGCCTTCGCAGGTCTCGACCGTGTTCATCCCCTTCTCGCGGGGCGGCTCGAAGTCGTACATCTCCTTGAGTTTATCGAGCGGCACCAGCGATGGCTCGTCGGCGATGCCGACGGTGCGCTGGCCCTGCACGTTCGAGTGGCCGCGCACGGGGCAGATGCCGGCGCCGGGCCGCCCGATATTGCCGCGCAGGAGCAGCAGGTTGACGAACATCTGCACCGTCTCGGTGCCGCGGCGGTGCTGGGTCAGGCCCATCCCGTAGATGCCGATCACCGCCCGCGCGCGGGCGTAGACGGCAGCGGCGGCCTCCATCCCTTCGCGCCTCAGGCCGGACTTGGTCTCCAGCGCAGGCCATTCGAGCCGGTCGCAGAACTTTTCGAACTTATCGAAGCCGTGGGTGTGCTCGGCGATGAAATCGATATCGAAAATGCGCGGGCGCCCTTCCGCCTGCGCCTCTCGGTCCATGGCGAAGAGCGCCTTGCAGATGCCGCCGAGCGCCGCGATGTCGCCGCCGGCCTTCACCTGATGGTACTGGGTCGAGATCTGCGTCGAGGAATGGGTCAGCATCTCGACGGGCGATTGCGGGTTGGTGAAACGCTCCAGCCCGCGCTCCCGCAGCGGGTTGAAGGTGATGATGGGCACGCCCCGGCGGCGGGCGTCCTGCAGCGGGTGGAGCATCCGCGGCGAATTCGAACCGACATTCTGTCCGAAGAACAGGATCAGGTCGGTACTCTCGAAATCCTCCAGCACCGTCGTGCCGACAGGGACGCCGATCGATTGCGGCAGCGCCTTCGAGGTCGATTCGTGGCACATGTTGGAGGAGTCGGGCAGGTTGTTGTTGCCGTACATGCGCGCGAACAGCGCGTACATGTAGCTCGTCTCCAGCGAAGCCCGGCCCGACGAGTAGAACACCGCCGAGGTCGGGTCCGTTTCGCGCAGAGCCTTCAGCTCGTGGCCGATCTCCGCGAAGGCCTCTTCCCATGAGACGGACACGTAGCGGTCTCGCTGCGGATCATAGCGCAGGGGGTGCGTCAGCCGGCCCTTCTCCTCGAGGTCATAGTCCGGCCAGGTCAGCAATTCGGTGACCGAGTGGCGCTCGAAGAAGTCGGGACCGATCCGCTTGCGGGTCTGCTCCCAAGCGGTCGCCTTGGCGCCGTTCTCGCAATATTCGAACGTGGACGGCTTGGCTGGCTTCGACCATGCGCAGGACACGCACATGAAGCCGCCCGGCTTGTTCTGCTTCATCAGCATCGCCGCGCCGGAAGCCGGGATCTCCTCGCGGGTCAGGATGTCGATGAGCGAGCGGGCCGACCCCAATCCGCCGGCCGGGTCGGTATAGGCTTCGATCTTCTCGTCGGGCATGGCCGGGCTCGCTTCGCGTGAACCTCCGGCCAACATCCGCGCCAAACGCAGAGTTCCGCCCGTGCGACGATGCCTACGGCGTTGTGAGAAGCGCCACGCGGCCTATTGGTCGGCGAACGGTTCCGCGCCCTGGGCGTCAGGGTTCATCCCCTCCACCGGTGCACGGCTGCGACGGGGTCGTGCCGGAGCGTTCGCCGCCGTCGGCGTCGCGGTGTTGGCGCCGAGCCGGGTTGCGAGCGCGATCGCCCGCGCTTCGGTGAAGCGCAGGTGGCAATAGCCGTGCGCGCCCTCGCGGGCATAGGTCCGGCAGGCTTGCTCGCGGTCGGAAGAGAACGCCGCCTGCTCCTGCACGATCGGGCGGACGTCGCCGCCCCGCGCCCGCTGGGTCATGATCTTGTAATTGTCCCGCACCGCCTTGTCGGCGACGCCGCGGGCGGTGTCGAACTCGCCCGCCTGCGAGAGCAGCGCGGCGGCGTTCGGTCCCCACAGGCCTGACGGCGTCGTCTCGCAATCCGCCGCCGTGAAGGTGCAGGCCGCCCCCGAGCCGAGCGGCGTGGCGAGCACGCTGCCGTCGAGGATCTCGAAGCGCAGCGGGCATTCGGCGCTCGCCGTCGAGAAGCGGGAGACGCCCTGTGCGCGGCCTTCGGCGCTCAGCGGCATCGGCTTGCCGCCGTCGAGCTTGACCGTGCAGTTCTCGGTCGGCTGCGAGATCTTGGTGCCCGGCAGCGTCATCTGGGCGGTATAGGCCGAGCCGCTCCGCTCGATCTTCAGCGATCCGTTCAGCCCGTTCAGCAGCAGGTCCTGACCCACGACGTTGTCCTCGGCCGGCACCCGCAGCACCACGGGCTGGCGGGGCTGGGCCGGCACGCTCGGCCGCGTCTCGGCGCCTTCACCCGGCGCCGGAGCGCCGGGCTCCATGGGTTGCGGCGGCGGCTGGACGGGCACGTTGCGCGGCGGCTGCGGGGGACGGGCCGCCCGCCCGATGCCGAACAGCTCCTCGAAGAAGTTCTGCGCCCGCGCCGGGGTGGCCGGCACCACGGCCAGGCCGGCAAGCACGAGCAACGCCCCCGTCGCGACGCGCAACGGGCGAGGCTTCTTCGCGAAAACCCTTTCGGACACGGGCAGGAACATCAGGCGGTCGGCCTCCCGGTTTGCCGCCACTTCACGGGCGGTATGCATGAGCCATATGCCGGTGTCCTAGCACGTCACCCGTGGCGCGGACGTGGCAGCCTGGCAACAAACAAGTCTTCCTCTCGGAGTCGCACCTCGGAAAGCGGCCCCGGCGCGGCGAAGGATGACGCCCGCCGCTCAACCGTTGAGCGCCGTTCTTGCGGCCGTTCTTGCGGCGGCGTAGCCGTCTTCTTATATGCGGCGGGACACGGGACGAGGCCTGGGAAGCACAGCCCGCCAGGGCGATGCGCTTCGGACCATCCCGTTCTCAAACCAGACGTTTTCAACCGCCATGGGTCGAGCTGCTTCGGGGCTCGGCGGTCTGCTTGAAAAATCCAACAGAGGGATCCCACCATGGGTAAAGTGATCGGTATCGACCTCGGCACCACCAATTCCTGCGTGGCCGTCATGGAAGGCACGCAGCCGCGGGTCATCGAGAATGCGGAAGGCGCCCGCACCACCCCGTCCATCGTCGCCTTCACGGACGACGGGGAGCGCCTCGTCGGCCAGCCCGCCAAGCGGCAGGCTGTGACCAACCCTGAGCGCACCTTCTTTGCGATCAAGCGTCTGATCGGCCGGACCTACGACGATCCGCTGACGCAGAAGGACAAGGGCCTCGTGCCCTACAAGATCGCTCGCGGCGACAACGGCGACGCCTGGGTCGAGGCCGACGGCAAGAAGTATTCGCCCTCGCAGATTTCCGCCTTCACCCTTCAGAAGATGAAGGAGACGGCCGAGTCGCATCTCGGCCAGCCGGTGACGCAGGCCGTCATCACGGTGCCCGCCTATTTCAACGACGCCCAGCGTCAGGCCACCAAGGATGCCGGCAAGATCGCCGGCCTCGAAGTGCTGCGCATCATCAACGAGCCGACGGCGGCGGCGCTCGCCTACGGCCTCGACAAGAAGAAGGCCGGCACCATCGCGGTCTACGACCTTGGCGGCGGCACCTTCGACGTGTCGATCCTCGAGATCGGCGACGGTGTGTTCGAGGTTAAGTCGACGAACGGCGACACCTTCCTCGGCGGCGAGGACTTCGACAACCGCGTGGTCGAGTATCTGACCGCCGAGTTCAAGAAGGAGCAGGGCATCGACCTGACCAAGGACAAGCTCGCCCTCCAGCGCCTCAAGGAGGCCGCTGAGAAGGCCAAGATCGAGCTGTCCTCGGCGACCCAGACCGAGATCAACCTGCCCTACATCACCGCCGACGCCTCCGGGCCGAAGCACCTCGCGCTCAAGCTCAGCCGCGCGAAGTTCGAGTCGCTGGTCGATGACCTCGTCCAGCGCACGATCGAGCCGTGCCGCAAGGCGCTCAAGGATGCCGGCGTCTCGGCCTCCGAGATCGACGAGGTCGTGCTCGTCGGCGGCCAGACCCGCATGCCCAAGGTGCAGGAGGTCGTGAAAGCGTTCTTCGGCAAGGAGCCCCACAAGGGCGTCAACCCGGACGAAGTCGTCGCCATCGGCGCCGCGGTCCAGGCCGGCGTGCTCCAGGGCGACGTGAAGGACGTGCTGCTGCTCGACGTGACCCCGCTCTCGCTCGGCATCGAGACGCTGGGCGGCGTGTTCACGCGGCTCATCGACCGCAACACCACGATCCCGACCAAGAAGTCCCAGGTCTTCTCCACGGCTGAGGACAACCAGAACGCGGTCACCATCCGGGTCTTCCAGGGTGAGCGCGAGATGGCAGCGGACAACAAGCTGCTCGGCCAGTTCGACCTCGTCGGCATTCCGCCGGCGCCCCGCGGCATGCCGCAGATCGAGGTGACCTTCGACATCGACGCCAACGGCATCGTCAACGTGACGGCCAAGGACAAGGCGACGAACAAGGAGCACCAGATCCGCATCCAGGCCTCGGGCGGCCTGTCGGACGCCGACATCGAGAAGATGGTCAAGGACGCCGAGGCGAATGCCGAGGCGGACAAGAAGCGGCGTGAGCTGGTCGAGGTGAAGAACCAGGGCGAGAGCCTGATCCACGCCACCGAGAAGTCGGTTGCGGAGTACGGCGACAAGGTCTCGGCCGCCGACAAGGGTGCCATCGAGTCCGCCATCACCGCGCTGCGCTCCGCGCTCGAGGGTGAGGACGCCGAGGGCATCAAGGCCAAGACCAACGACCTGATGCAGGCCTCGATGAAGCTCGGCGAGGCGATGTACGCCGCCTCGCAGACCGAGGGTGCACCCGGCGCCGACGGTGCCGCGTCCACGGACGAAAAGAAGGACGACGTCATCGACGCCGACTTCCAGGAAGTGGACGAGAACGAGCGCAAGAAGCGCGCATAAGGCGATCGTGATTCGTCTGCGAACGAGGAACATCGGCACGGCTGGGCTTGCTCCAGCCGTGCCCCTCTTCGTTTCTCGTACCGTTGGTGCTGCGTTCGTGATTCTGATATGCGCATCGGGAGCGACGCACGCCGAATCAAAGCTGGATCCTCAATTGCGAGAGGAGTCGGGGGTCCGGGGTGAGATGCGCAGTCTCCACCAAAACATGATACTGGCCGAGCGCAATCTCTCTGAAGCGATAAAACAGCGCGACAATCTAAGGCTTCTTCTTGTCAGCGGATTCCTCGGCTTGACGACATCCAAACCTGCCGCATCCCATCATTCCTGCGCGGAAGCGGAAAAGGGGCTAAATGAAGCCGTCGCTGGGGCAGTCTACGCGCTCAACCCGAAGGCTATGACTGTCAAAATCGATGACGAGAAGTCAATAAACCTCCTTCCGGAGCAAGACGCCCTCTTCAAATGGTACGAGGATGGGCGCTCAAAATATGCGAGCAATCTTTCAGATTGCGAAGAACAAGTAGGCATCAAGAAGACTGAGCGCTCGATGCCTGAACGACTTCCCTGGGCGAACTGATATGTCGAAGCGGGACTATTACGAGGTCTTGGGCGTCGCGAAGACGGCCTCGGAGAGCGAGCTGAAGGTCGCCTTCCGCAAGCTGGCCATGGTGCATCACCCAGACCGCAATCCCGGCGACAAGGAAGCCGAGATCAAGTTCAAGGAAGTCAACGAGGCCTATCAGTGCCTCTCCGACGGCCAGAAGCGCGCGGCCTATGACCGCTTCGGTCACGCCGCCTTCAGTCAGGGCGGCGCGGGCGGCCCCGGATTCGGCAACGAGTTCGGCGACTTCATGTCGGACATCTTCGAGAACTTCTTCGGGGATGGACGCGCGGCTCCCGGCGGCGGGGCGGGACGCGGGCGCGGCGGCGCACCGGGCCGTGAGCGCGGCTCGGACCTGCGCTACAACCTCGAAATCAGCCTCGAAGAGGCCTTCGCTGGCAAGACCGAAACCATCCGCATCCCGACCTCGATCGCCTGCGAGACCTGCTCGGGGACGGGCGCCAAGGCGGGCTCGAAGCCGCGCACCTGCTCGACCTGCGGCGGCTACGGCCGGGTGCGGGCGGCGCAGGGCTTCTTCGCCATCGAGCGGACCTGCCCGAACTGCCACGGCCGCGGCGAGATGGTGGACGATCCCTGCACGGCCTGCTCCGGCGCGGGCCGGGTCAACCGCGAGCGCACGCTGTCGATCAACGTGCCGGCGGGCGTCGATGACGGTCTGCGCATCCGACTCGCGGGCGAGGGTGAGAGCGGCATGCGCGGCGGGCCGGCGGGCGACCTCTACGTCTTCCTCTCGATCAAGCCGCACCCGTTCTTCCAGCGCGACGGAGCCGACCTGTTTTGCCGCGTTCCGATCTCGATGGTGACGGCCGCTCTCTCGGGCGAAATCACCGTGCCGGTGATCGACGGCTCGCAGACGCAAGTGCGCATCCCGGCCGGCACCCAGACGGGCAAGCAGTTCCGCATCAAGAGCAAGGGCATGCCGGTGCTGCGCTCGCGGGAGGTCGGCGACCTCTACATCCAGGTCTCGGTGGAGACGCCGCAGAATCTCACCAAGCGCCAGCGCGAGCTGTTGCAGGAGTTCGACCAGAGCGCCTCGGACGAGAACCACCCGGAGAGTGCCGGGTTTTTCTCGAAGGTGCGTGACTTCTTCGTGAGCGGCGCGACGCGGGCGTGATCGCTCGCGGCGGACGGGATCAAACCCCGCATTCCACCGGTTATGACCGCGGCTTGCCGCCGCGGTCCCACGCCCAGCCCCTTACGGCGAAGCTTGACTGCTTACGGGTTTTCGTCGTCTAGCCTGTTCGATCCATGATGAGCCGAGGACCTTCGGACGTGCCGCCGCTTCGCCGTTCCAGTGCCCGCGCCGTCTCCGCCGCACGCACCGTCCGTGAGCGCAAAGATCCCTTGGAGGACGAGGCGCGCTTTCTGCGCTCCTGGTTCGAGCGTCCGCTCGTCACGGGCGCGGTCACACCCTCGGGACGGATGCTCGCGCGCACCATGGCCGCCTATGCCGACCCGAATGTCAGCGGCCCCGTGATCGAGCTTGGACCGGGCACCGGCCCTGTGACCGAGGCCCTGATCCGCCGCGGCTTCGATCAGGACCGGCTCGTCCTCGTCGAGTTCAACCCCGATTTCTGCACGCTGCTGCGCCGCCGCTTCCCCGGCGTGACCGTGATCTGCGGCGACGCCTATCGGATTCGCGAGACGCTGCGCGACCGGCTCGGCAGCCTCTGCGCCGCCACGATCTCCAGCCTGCCCCTGTTCACCAAGCCGCTGGAGCAGCGCTTCGAACTGCTGCAAGGCGCCCACGACCTGATGCATCCCGGCGCGCCCTTCGTGCAGTTCACCTACGCCGTCGTGCCGCCGATCCCGGCGAAGTGCGAGGCGGGCAGCTACACGGCGAGCCGCTCCAACCGCGTCTGGCTCAACCTGCCCCCGGCCCGCGTCTGGGTTTATCGGCGCCCGGAGCCGAAGGCCGGCACGGTCTGATCCTGGACACCTGGCGAGGCCGAGCCGCGAAGAGCCGGCTCCACGCACCGGAATATCGTCGAAAAGCCGCTGACCTGATCCGGATGTTCTCGGGCACATGCCCGGTGCAATCCGGACGCTTCGGCCTGGCTTTCCAACTGTGTCCGCTGGGCTCGAACGGACTTGTTTCCGATTGTTCGGATCGTGCTCAGTGCGCGTTCATCCGCCGGCTCCTAGCTTCGTCGTCAAGGCTGTTGGGACAGCCCGATGAACGGAGGTCACACGATGTCGGACACATCCTTGGGGCGTCGAACCCGCTTCGCCTTCGCCGCACTGGCCCTGATGGCCGGCGGCCTGTTCGGCGCGAGCACCGCCAACGCTGCTCCGCTCGCGCCGGCTCCGGAAGCGGCTCTCGCCTCGGAGGCGACCGTCGAGACGGTGCAATGGCAGCACCACCATTTCGGCCACCGTCACCATCCCCGCCATTGGGGTCACCGCCACCACCATCACGGCCATTGGGGGCATCACCGCCGCCACTGGGGCCACCGCCATCACCATCACGGCCACTGGGGCCATCACCGCCGGCACTGGGGCCACCGCCACCACTGGTAGGGCGTGAGGCGGGCTGAAGCCGACGCTCAGCCCAAGCGCTCCAGTACGGCCTTGCGTGGCTCCGGTGGCGTTGCACCGATCCGATAGGCCGCCCGAAGCGATGCCGCTGCCCGCTTGGCGGCGGCATCGTCCGCGGCGTGGACGATGCCGATCGGATCGTTCGGTGACAGTTGGTCGCCCGGCCGCGCGAGGCCGGTGAAACCGACGCGGGCGTCGATGGCATCCTGCGGCCGGGTGCGCCCGCCGCCAAGGTCGATCACCGCGAGGCCGATGGCGCGGGTCTCCACCGCCTCCACCACGCCCGCTTCCTGCGCCAGCACTGGTCGCACGACCGGCGCCGGGGGCAGGTGCCGGTCTGCCGCCTCGACGAAGTCGCCGGGGCCGCCCAGCGCCGCCACCATCCGTGCGAAGGCCTCGCAGGCCCGGCCCGATTCGAGCGCCGCCGTCAGCCGCCCCTCCGCCTCCGCGATGTTTGCAGCCAGCCCCCCGATCACCAGCATCTCGGTGGCCAGCGCCATCGTCACGGCGTGGAAGCGCGGTTCGCGGGCGCGACTGGTGAGGTAATCGACGGCATAGGCCACCTCGACCGCGTTGCCGGCGCAGGAGGCCAGGGGGGCATCCATGTCGGTGATGAGCGCGCGGGTGCGCAGGCCCGCCGCGTTGGCGACCGTCACGATGCTCTCGGCGAGCGCCTGCGCATCCTCGCGACGGGCCATGAAGGCGCCGGAGCCGGTCTTCACATCCATGACGAGGCCCTGGAGCCCCGCCGCGAGCTTCTTCGACAGGATCGATGCGGTGATGAGGTCGAGCGATTCCACCGTTCCGGTGACGTCGCGGATCGCGTAGAGGCGCCGGTCGGCCGGCGCGAGCTCGGCGGTCTGGCCGATGATGGCGCAGCCGGCCTCGGCCGTGACTTTGCGGAAGCGATTGAGGCCCGGCGTCACGTCGTAGCCGGGAATGCTCGCGAGCTTGTCCAGCGTGCCGCCGGTATGTCCGAGGCCACGCCCGGAGATCATCGGCACGTAGCCGCCGCAGGCCGCGACCATCGCGGCAAGCGGAAGGCTTACGGTGTCGCCAACGCCGCCGGTGGAGTGCTTGTCGAGGACGGGGCCGGGCAGATCCCACGCGAGCACCGTCCCCGAATGCGTCATGGCGCGGGTCAGCGCCACGCGCTCGTCGAGCGAGAGACCGCGGAAGAACACCGCCATGGCAAACGCCGCGGCCTGCCCCTCGGTGACCTGATCCCGCGTCAGCCCCTCGATGAAGCCGGCGATGTCGGCCTCCGACAGGGCGCGTCCGTCGCGCTTGTCGCGGATGATCTCCTGGGGAAGCCTCATCGGGCAGCCTCGCCGGCGCGCACGAGTTCGGCGTGGAGCGCGCTGGCGCCGAGGCGGAAGGTGTTCGGGCTCGCCCAATCCGGCCCCATGATCCGGTCGGCGAGCGCGAGATACGCGGCGGCATCCTCGACCCGGCGCAGGCCACCCGAGACCTTGAGCCCCACAGGCCGGTCGTCGCCGCGCGCACGGATCGCGTCCAGCATGATCTCGGCCGCCGGCAGCGTCGCCGAGACCACGGTCTTGCCGGTGGAGGTCTTGATGAAATCGGCTCCGGCTTCGAGCGACAGGCGGCTTGCCTGCGCGATCAGGTCCGGGTCTTCGAGCTCGCCGGTCTCCAGGATCACCTTGAGAAGCCGGCCCGCGCAGGCCGCGCGCACGGCCTCCACCATGGCACGGGCACTCTCCGCGTCGCCGCGCATCAAAGCGCGATAGGGCAGGACGAGGTCGATCTCGTCGGCGCCGTCCGCAAGGGTGGCCTGCGTCTCCGCGACCGTGCGCTCCACCGCCTCGCCGCCCTCCGGAAAGTTGACGACGGTGGCGACCCGAACGCCACTTCCGCGAAGCCCACGGACCGAATCGGCGACGAAGCGCGGCCAGACACAGACGGCCGCGACCCCGCTCGCGCGGGCCTTCTCGCACAGCTCCTCGACGGCGGCAGCGGTGCAGGCGTCGCTCAGGTCGGTGAGATCGAGCAGCGGCAGGGCGCGCCGCGCCAGATCCGCCCTGACTCGGGCCGCATCCTGCGGGGGGAGGGGGGCTGAAGCGGTCATCCGTGTTCCCTACGCTTCGGGCAGCCGGCCGACGAAGCCGGCGACGAGCCGGGCGAGATCCGCCCCGGCGCGGGCGGCGACCGCCTTGGTTTCGGCATGGTGCGGGTCTCCGCCCGCGATCCCCGCGGCGAGGTTCGTCACCACGGAGATCGCCGCCACCGGCATGCCGAGGAACCGGGCGAGGATCGTTTCCGGCACGGTGGACATGCCGACGAGGTCGGCGCCGAGAATCCCGGCCATGCGCACCTCGGCCGGCGTCTCGAAACTCGGGCCCGAGAACCATGCGTAGACGCCCGTAGGCAGCGGCAACCCGATTGCCTCGGCCGCCGCACTGAGGTGAGCGCGCAGGCCCGGATCGTAGGCCTCCGTCATCGGCACGAAGCGGGCGTCGCTCGGCTCCCCGATCAGGGGATTGAGGCCGGACAGGTTGATGTGGTCGGCCAGCATCACGAGGCGGCCGGGGCCGATCTCCGGGCGCAGCGAACCGGCGGCGTTGGTGAGCAGCAGCCGCGCCGCGCCGAGCGCCCGCGCGGCGGCGAGCGGCACCCGCATGGCGGCAGCGTCGCCGGTCTCGTAGGCGTGGGTCCGCCCCTCGAACACGAGCACCGGCCGCCCCGACAGGCGCCCGCGATGCAGCCGGCCGCCATGGCCGCTGACGCCGGGGGCGGGAAAGCCGGGAATCGCCGCGTAATCGAGGCTGACGCGATCCGCGACCGCCTCGACCAGGGCACCGAGCCCGGTCCCCGTCACGATCGCCAGGGCGTAGGGGCCGGCAAAGCCTGCCGCGCGCAGAGGGGCGATGGCCGCGTCGTCAGGCGCCATGGACGAAATGCTCCGGGCCGAAGGAAGCGGGCAGCAACTGCTCCAGCGTGTAGCGCGCCCGCACGCCGTCGGGACCGGCCGAGAGGATCGGCGTGTCGGGACGCGCGAATTCCCGGATGCGCTGGCGGCAGGCGCCGCAGGGCGTCACCGGGGCGGGACTGTCGGCGAGAACAAGGATCGCCCGGATCTGCCGGCCGCCGGCCGCGATCATCGCGGCGATGGCGCCGGCCTCGGCGCAGGTGCCGACGGGGTAGGCGGCGTTCTCGACGTTGCAGCCGGCATGGACGCGGCCGGCATCATCCACCAAGGCGGCGCCGACGGCGAAGCCCGAATAGGGCGCATGGGCCCGTGCGCGCACGGCGGCGGCCGCGGCGAACAGGGCATCGAAATCGGGCTCGGTCACGGGTGAGGCCTGAGCGGTTCGCGGTGCATCCTGCGGTTTGGCCCGAGGAAAGGGGCCCTGTCGAGGGGGCAACGGTCGACACCGGCGCGCACGGCTTCTAAGGCAGGCCGATCGCGCGCGGGCGCGGCACCGGGAGCCCACACAATGCTCGGACGCTACGATCGGGGATCGACCGGCGGCGAAGCCAAGGTCGAGTACGGCGACGGCACCATGCGAGTGGTCAAGCCCGGCACCTACGTGCGCTGCGCCGTGACCGGCGAGCCGATCGCCCTCGACGCCCTGCGCTACTGGAACGTCGATCGCCAGGAGGCCTATGCCACCCCCGAGGCGGCGATGCAGCGCCTCAAGGAGACCGGCGCGGCGCGTTGACGGCAGGACGGGCCGTCCGCCGCCCGACCTCGACCGACGGGGTCGGACCGCCTCCGGTTCCTGCCGGTGAACGGCGCCCACGTCAGGCGTGCGGGAAGGCTGCTGCGAGCTGTTGGCGGAGCCGCGTTTCGTCGGCAAAAGCGAGGGTCACCCGCAACACGGCCACCGCCGTGCGCGCCTCGGCCGGCAGGCGCACCGCATCCTTCTCCGTCGTGACGAGGCGGGCGCCCTCGCGCGCGGCGAGCGCCGACAAAGCCGCCCAATCCTTCGGCCGATAGGGATGATGGTCGGGGAAGGCCCGTTCCGCCCCAATCTCGGCGCCCAGGCTCCGCAGCGTCTCGAAGAACTTCTGCGGACGGCCGATCCCGGCAAAGGCGACGACGCGGCGGCCGGCCCAGTCCGGCCCGGCTTCGGGAACGAGACGGGCACGGTGGACCGGCAGGCCGCGGCTCTCCGCCTCGGCCGCCGCCGCCTCGCCGGGGCTGCCCTCGCCGACCAGCACGAGGCCGGCGACATGGGACCATTGCCGGGCCAGCGGCGCGCGCAGCGGTCCGGCGGGGAAGGGCAGGCCGTTGCCGAGGCCGGCACCCCCATCGGCCACCGCGAGCGACAGCGACTTGGTCAGGCTCGGATTCTGCAGGCCGTCATCCATGACGATCACGTCGGCGCCGGACGCCGCACAGAGGCGGGCGCCGGCCGGACGGTCGCGGGCGACGATGGTGGGCGCCGCCTGCGCCAGAAGCAGCGGCTCGTCGCCGACCTCCGCCGCCGCGTGCCGAGCCGGATCCACGACCAGCGGCCCGGCGAGCCGGCCGCCATAGCCCCGGCTCAGCAGGGCGGGCGTTCGGCCGAGATCGCGCAGCAGGCGGACGAGGGCGAGGGCCGTCGGCGTCTTGCCGGCGCCGCCGAGGGTGAAGTTGCCGACGCACAGGACGGGGCAGGGCGGTGCCGCGCCGGGCCGGTCCATCCGGTCGGCGGTCAGGCCGCCATAGACCCGGCCAGCGGGGGCCAACAGCCGCGCGAGCGGATGCGTGGGCGGCCGGGACCAGAAGCCGGGCGGGCGCATCGCGACCTCAGTCGCGCTCGCGCGCAGAGAGCTTCATCTGCGCGACGTAGGGTTCGAGCACCGCGAAAGTGCGCGCCACCGCGCCCTCGAAGGGCAGGAGCGCGGCCTGGCCCTTGGCCCACATCGCCGCAAGCGCACGCGGGTCGGCGACCAGTTCGCCGACGGCCTTCTGAAGCTCCGCTTCGTCCGCGACCCTGCGCGCGCCGCCCCTGGTGTCGAGCGCGCCGTAGGGTTCGTGGAAGTTGTGGACATGCGGCCCATGCAGGATCGCGCTGTCCAGGCGCACCGGCTCGATCGGGTTCTGGCCGCCGTGCGGCACCAATGAGCCGCCGAGAAAGACCAGGGGGCAGAGCCGGTAGAACAGGCCGAGTTCGCCGATCGTGTCGGCGACGTAGAGGTCGATCGAGGGCAGCGGGCGCCCGCCCTTGGCGCGCCGGCTCACCCGCAGGCCGGCGGCGGTGGCAATCCGCGCCGCCTCCTCGCCCCGGCGCGGATGGCGCGGCACGATCACCGTCAGCAGGCGCGGGAAACGCGCCTTCAGCCCGGCATGGACACG
This sequence comes from Methylorubrum extorquens, assembly GCA_900234795.1. Classification (NCBI taxonomy): domain Bacteria; kingdom Pseudomonadati; phylum Pseudomonadota; class Alphaproteobacteria; order Hyphomicrobiales; family Methylobacteriaceae; genus Methylorubrum; species Methylorubrum extorquens. The sequence goes on along the minus strand of LT962688.1, from coordinate 2,561,052 downwards.
GGCGACGACCTCGTCCTCGCCGGCATGGGTGCTGGCCGCGACCCAGACGGGCCGGTCCCCGATCATGTCGCCGAGATAGGCGAGCTGCTGGGAATCGGCGGGCGGCACGGCCGAATCGTATTTGAGATTGCCGACGACGTTGATGCGCGGCGCACCGAGCCGGGCGAAGCGCTCGCCGTCCTCGCGGGTCTGGACGAGGCAGACCGCGATCCGCGCCAGCAGCGCCCGAGCGGTGTCGGGCGAGCGCGTCCAGGCCTTGAACGAACGCTCCGACATCCGGCCGTTGACGAGCACCAGCGGGATGCCCCGGCGGTGCAGCGACACGATGGTGTTGGGCCAGATCTCGGATTCGGCGACGATGGCGAGATCGGGCTGCCAATGCGCGAGGAAGCGCTCGATCCAGCGCGGCGCGTCGAGCGGCATGTATTGATGCACGGCGCCGGGGGGCAGGCGCTTGCTCAGCAGGTCGGCGGCGCTGCGCGTGCCTGTGGTGACGAGAACCGAGCAGCCGCGGGCGATCATGCCCTCGATCAACCCGACGAGGGAAAGCGCCTCGCCGATACTCGCCCCGTGCATCCAGACGAGATGGCCCACCGGCCGCGCCCGGCCGGGAAGGCCGCGGCGCTCGGACAGGCGGACCGGATCCTCCTTGCCTCGGCGCGAGCGCCACGCCAGCAGCCCCGCCACGGCGGGTTCGCCGAGATAGAGTCCATAGCGGTAGGCGCGCAGGGCGACGGGAAGCTTCGGGACCCTCACGCCGGGCTGCCCTGCGATGCGGGCGCCGACACGCCGCCGACCCGGTCCGGCCGGCCGACGAGGGTGTAGGCCCGGTCGTGGACGCGGTTCAGTTCGTCTTGCACCCGCTGCCGCAGGGCGTCGACCTCCTCGGGCGTGACCTCACGGGGGACGAAGGTCGCCTCGCCGAACACCATGGCGCCGCGGCCGAAGGGCAGGCCGAGGCAGGCTCGGTCCCAGGAATTGAAACGGATATGCCGGCTCGTCACCACCGCCACCGGAACGATGGGCGCGCCGGAGAAGCGGGCGAGCAGGATGATGCCGGCATCGCACACACGGGAGACCTTGGGTACGTCGGCCGAAAACGCGACGGTCTCGCCGCCCTTCAGCGCCTTGACCATGGCCCGCAGACCCTCGGCGCCGCCCTTGGCGCGGGCGTCCTTGACCGCGCGACCGCGGGCGCCGGAGGCGCGCATCACCCGCACCCCCATCCGCGTCAGGGCCATGGTGTTGATGTTGCCGTCGGGCGAGCGAGAGATGATCGTGGCGACCCGGTCCTGCGGACGGCTCATGAACGAGATCATGATGTGCTGGCCGTGCCACATGGCCGCGATGAACGGTCCGAAAGCATCGAGCCGCGCATAGGCGTCTGCCGGCTCCAGGGTGAAGCGATTGGTGCGCCGGACGAGCCGGAGATAGCCCGAGGCCAGATGGCTGAGCGCCCATTGGACGCTCGGCTTGCGGCCGATGGTCTTGATCAGGCCCATGGGTTCTGACCGCTCTGTCCCGATTCGCTCAATCGACCGACCGTCGGCCTCCCGCGCCGACATGCGGGGTCGGCGGCTGTCTAGACCCGACCGTACGGTGGACGCAACGGAGCCGCTCTCAGATATTAACCTGTGTTATACGAAGCTAGCAACGCAAAGCCAAGTCGGCATCGGGGTTGATGCCGCAGGATGCCGGATATTGACGCCGGCCCGCGTTGCCGCGATGCGGGGTCGCGTATGTTCCGTCTTGCTCATCTCACCGATCCCCATGTCGGGCCGCTGCCGCGGCCGCGCCTGCGCCAGCTTCTCAGCAAGCGGGCGGCCGGCTACGTGAACTGGCGTCGGGGCCGCAGCCGCCACCACGACATGGACCTGCTCGGCGCCCTCATCGCCGACCTGCACGGCCAGGGCGTCGACCATGTCGCCTGCACCGGCGACCTGTGCAATCTCGGCCTTCCGGACGAATGGGAGAGCGCGCGGGTGTTTCTCGAAGCGCTGGGTCCGGCGGACCGCGTGAGCTTCGTGCCGGGCAACCACGACGCCTACGTCCGCGGCTCGCTGGAGGGGCTGCTCGCCGCGTGCGGCGGCTGGACCGAGGCCGACGACGGGCAGATCCGCCTCTTTCCCTATCTGCGGCGGCGGGGGCCGCTCGCCCTGGTGGGGCTGTCCTCGGCGATCCCGACCAAGCCGTTCGTCGCGAGCGGCCGGCTCGGGCCGGCGCAGATCGAGGCGGCCGAGCGCGTGCTGCGCGACCTCGCCACAGCGCCCGATCGGCCCTGCCGCGTGGTGATGATCCACCACCCGCCCCATCCGGGCGGGGCGGCCTCGGGACGCGAATTGAAGGATGCGGCCGCCTTCGCCGCGATGATCGGCCGGGCCGGGGCGGACCTGATCCTGCACGGGCACAACCATGTCGGCACCGTGGCTCGGATCACCGGGCCCGACGGGCGTCCGGTGCCGGTGGTCGGCGCGCCCTCGGCTTCGGCGCGCACGCTGCTGACCAACCGGCGCGCCTCCTACTACCTCTACACGGTCACGCCGGGTGAGAACGGCTTCCGGATCGCGGTGACCGAGCGCGGCCTCGACGAGGCCGGCGGCATCGGCGAGCTATCGGGCTTCGACATCGAGACACCGCCCGCGGACCGGATCGGACTGGTCCATCGGCGGCGCCAGCGCCACACCTGAGCCGACCCGGACGGGTCAGAGCGCGCCCATCTTCGACAGGCCGTTGGCCCGGGGCAGGGGACGCAGCAGGCTCTTCACCTGCGAGAACGGCCGCGGCCGGTTGATCACCTCGTCGAGGCGCGACCACAGGGTCTTGGGCGAGAACGGCTTGGAGATGATCTCGTTGACGCCCAGCGCGATCGCCCGATCGACCACGTTGCGGCGCGGCTGGGCCAGCATGAGGATGATCGGCACGGTCGGCGAGGGCGAGGTGGCCGGGGTTCTGGCAAGCCGGATGAACTCCTCGCCCGACAGGATTGCCAAATCCCAATCGATGATGGTGAGATCGGGCTTGCTCTCGGCGAGCACGCCGAGCGCCTCCGCCCCGTCGGGCGCCTCCAGCACACGCTTGATGCCGACGCGCATCAGCATGTCGCGCACGATGCGGCGGATGTAGAGGCTCTCGTCCACGACGAGGGCGGAGAGATCCGGAAAGGTCGGAGTTGCGATCATCGGCAGCCGGCGCCCGGCTCGAATCCGGGCCGTTTCGCGGCGAAACTAACCCCGTTGGGTTTGCGTTTTCCTAAAGCGCGGCCGAGTGCGCGGGAATCAGAGGCGAGAATCGTTCCCCTCTGCGTCCCCTGCGTGCAAGCGTGATTCGGAACGGACGGGATCCCAAAGGGGGTACGTACGCAGTTTCACCGCGAAAATGCGGAGCCTACAGCACGGATCGGTTAGAAGAACCTTGCGGTATGGGCGGGATTGCGTCAGACCTGAGGCATCGCTCCCGGTAGCCGCAGCCGGGGGGATGATAGTGCGGCGCGTCGGCTGTCTCGAGATAGCGCGCACGCGGTATTCGAGACTTGGCGGGCGGACGGTTTTTGCGAGCTTTCAATGGGACGTGGTCGTGATTTCAGGGGGCCGCAGAAGCGCGGCTTCGACGAGGGTGGTTCCGAGCCGCGTTGGCCCGACGAACTGCCCCCGAGCGGTGGTGACCGCTTCGGCGGCGGCGGTAGCGCCGGCGGCAACCGCTTCGGCGGCGGTGGTGGTGGTTACGGCGGCGGCGGCGGTGGCGGCTTCGACCGCGGCCCGGCGCGCGCAGCGGCTGCACCGACGGGACCGGAGCGTGATGCGACGGTCAAGTGGTTCAACAAGGAGAAGGGCTTCGGCTTCGTGGAGCTCGGCGACGGCTCCGGCGATGCCTTCCTCCACATCCGCGCGGTCGAGGCCGCCGGTCACGACGACCTCCTTCCCGGCACACGCCTGACGGTCCAGACCGCCCAGGGCCAGAAGGGCCCGCAGGTCACCGCAGTGAACAGCGTCGACACCTCCACGGCCGAGGCGGCTCCGCCCCGGCGCGAGGCCCCGCGCTTCGGCGGCGGCGGTGATCGCTTCGGTGGTGGCGGCGGTGGCGACCGCTTCGGCGGCGGCGGCGGCGACCGTTTCGGTGGTGGCAGCCGTGATCGCTTCGGCGGCGCGGGTGCTGGCGGCGGCGGCGGTGGACGTTTCGCCTCCGGCCCGTCGGTCGAGATGACCGGCACCGTGAAGTGGTACGACCCGGCCAAGGGCTTCGGTTTCGTCTCGGTGAACGACGGCGGCAAGGACGTGTTCGTGCACCGTTCGGCGCTGTCCCGCGCCGGCCTCGACTCGCTGGCCGAAGGCCAGCAGGTCACCCTCGGCGTGGTCGAGGGCCAGAAGGGCCGCGAGGCCTCGAGCATCACCGTCGAATACTAATCGACGCGGGCCGCCCAGCGGCCCGAACGGAAGTTGACGAAGCGGCGGCCTCAGGGCCGCCGTTTTCGTTTGTCGGGTTGGCCGTCTCGGCTGGCTTCGGCCGGCAACGACGATGAGGGGAAACGCGATGCGTCGGACCGTCAGCGCGCTCGGCCTGCTGCTCCTGGGCACGGCCCCCGCCGCGGCGGAGGATTTCTCCGGCTTCTACGCGGGGGTGAATGCGGGCTGGGCGTTCGAACGCGGCAGCAACCGGGATCTGTCCGTACCGGGGGCACCGGGGGCGGCCAAGCCGGAGGAGGGGCTCCCGCCGAGCGTGGCGCGGGTTCAGGAGCGGCAGTTGCCGGCTCCCGCGCATCCGACCGGGCGCCGCTGAACAGCAAGCGCCGGCCCCGTGAAGGCCGTCAAACGTCGCGGCCGTACCGCTCGGCCACCAGGGCGTAGGCGAGGCGGGCGGTCTGGACCTCGCCGCCCTCCGGTCGGCCGGGCTTGGTTGAGGGATTCCAGCCGTAGAGGTCGAAATGTACGTGCGCTTGGGTCCGGCGCACAAAGCGGCGCAGGAACAGGGCGGCGGTGATCGCCCCGGCAAAGCCACCGCCCGGCGCATTGTTGAGGTCGGCGACCTTCGAATCGAGTAGGCTCGCATAGGGTAGGTGCAGGGGCAGGCGCCAGACCGGATCGTTGACGCGCAGGCCCGCTTCCGCGACCGCAGCCGCCAGGCCCTCGTCCTCGGTGAAGAAGGCCGGCAGATCGGGACCCAGCGCCACGCGGGCGGCGCCGGTCAGCGTCGCGAAATCGAGGATGAGGTCCGGCGCCTCGGCATCGGCTAGCGCCAGCGCGTCGGCGAGGATCAGGCGCCCCTCCGCGTCTGTGTTGCCGATCTCGACGGTGAGGCCGGCGCGGGAGCGGATCACGTCGCCGGGCCGGAAGGCGTCGCCGGCAATGGCGTTCTCGACGCTCGGCACGATCAGCCGCAGCCGCACGGGCAGGCCGGCGCCCATGATCATCTCGGCCGCCGCCAGGGCTGCGGCAGCGCCACCCATATCCTTCTTCATCAGCAGCATGTTGGAGGCCGGCTTGATGTCGAGCCCGCCGGTGTCGAACACGACGCCCTTGCCGACCAGCGTCACCCGCGGCGCGCCCTCGGCCCCCCAGGTGAGATCGATGAGGCGGGGCGCCCGCGGCGAGGCGGCGCCGACGGCATGGACGAGAGGAAACTCTTTCTCGAGATCCGCGCCGATGGTCACGGAGACCGTCGCACCGAACCGCTCGCCCAGCGCTCGCACGGCGGCCTCGACTTCGGCCGGTCCGAGATCGTTCGCCGGGATGTTGACGAGGTCGCGTCCGGCCGCGACCGCAGCCGCGAGCCGTTCGATCGCCGCCGCGTCGATTCCGTCCGGGGCGACGAGGCGCGGGCGCGACTCGCCCGGCTTGCGGTAGCGCTCGAACCGGTAGCTGCCGAGCAGCCACGCCAGCGCCGCCTCGCTCTCATCGAAACCGTCGGAAGGCTCGAACCGGTAATCGCCCGGGGGCAGGGCGCCCGGCAGCTTTCCGGCGAGAAAGCGGTCGCGACCGCCTGCTTTCGCGTCGCCCAGGCCGAACAGCACGCTGCCGAGCCCGCCGTCGTCGCCGGGTAGGAGGGCGACGCGACCGGCCTTGGGGGCAAAGCCGGTGGCGTCGGCAAAGCTGCGCTGGAGCGGGGGCAATCCGGCGGCGACAGCGCCCCATCCTTCCTCCGTCACGCAGCGGATCGGGACGGCATCCGCGCCTGCATCGAGAAGGGAGGGGCCGTGCTGCGAGAGAGGTGCGGACATGGAAAATAAGCTTAACCGGCCATTAGGGTTAACGCTCTATCACCCCGCCATCGGTACGGCGCAAGCGCCGGCCGTGGCATTGGGGGGAGAGGACACCATGACCGGCATTTGCAGCGCGGCTCCGAGCCAGCCTGGAATGGTCCGGACACGCCGTCTGCTCGCCCTGGCCCTCGTCGGCCTCGGGCTGGCCGGCTGCCAGAGCCGCTCGCCCGAGACGACCGGCTCGATCGGCGGCCTCAACCTGCTCGGCGCGAACCGTCCCGAACGCTCGCCCCGCGCCGAAATCGATGCTTTGGCCGCGCGCTACAACGCGGACCCGAACGACGTTCGCGCCGCCATGCGCTACGCCGCGGCCCTGCGCGCGACCGACCAGAAATCACAGGCCGTGGCGGTGCTGCAGCAGGTCGCCCTGCGCAATCCCAAAGACAAGGTGGTGCTCGCCGCCTACGGCAAGAGCCTCGCCGATGCCGGGCGCTACCAGGAGGCCAACGAAGTCCTTCAGAACGCCCACAGCCCGGCCCAGCCCGATTGGCGCGTGCTCTCGGCGCAGGGGATGGTGGCCGACGAGACCGGCGACCACGCCCGGGCGCAGAACCTCTACGACACCGCCCTCAAGATCGCGCCGAACGAGCCGCGGATCCTGTCGAATCTCGGCCTGTCCTACGCACTCTCCCGCCGCCTCGACGAGGCCGAGACGACCCTGCGCCTTGCCGTGGCCCAGCCGAAGGCCGATGCCCGCGTGCGCCAGAACCTCGCCCTAGTGCTCGGCCTCAAGGGCCGCTACGACGAAGCGGAACAAGTGCTGGCCCAGGATCTCGGCCCGGCGGAAGCGGCAGCCAACATGCGTGAGATGCGCGCCATGGCGGCCCGCCGCTCGGCACCGAAGACAGCCCAGGCCGCCGCGGCGACGCCGGGGCGGCAGCTCGCACGGTCGGCGATCCAGTAAAGCCGGGATCTTGGCCCGCCGACCTTGACGAAACCGGCGCATCTCCCCTATAGGCTCGCCACTTCCATAGGACTCCGCCGGTATCGATTGTCGCGAGGGTTCGACGCCCTCGGCGCGAGAGCCGTGTGGCATTGCCGAAACGCTTCAGCGCCGAGACCCGGCCTAACGTTGACAGGACTGTAACGATGTCGCGTCGCTGCGAACTCACGGGCAAGGCCGTTCAGGTCGGTCACCTCGTGAGCCACTCGAACCGGAAGACCAAGTGCCGGTTCCTGCCGAACCTCTGCAATGTCACGCTGCAGTCGGACACCCTCAACCGCCGCGTCCGCCTGCGGGTGACTGCCCACGCGCTCCGCTCGGTTGAGCATCGCGGTGGCCTTGACGCCTTCCTCGTGAAGGCCCGTGAGATCGAGCTGTCGCAGACGGCCCGCCTGCTCAAGCGCGAGATCGAGAAGAAGATCGCCGAGCCGGCCACGCCCGCCGCCGCGTAACTCTTGTCGGGCCGGCTCACGGCCGAACGATCGTCCAACCGAATCAGAAAGGCCACCGGATTCGCGAATCGCGCCCGGTGGCCTTTTCCGTTCGACAGGATCCCCTCGGCCGATGACGGCGCTCACCCTCATCATCCCGATCTTCGGCCTCGTGCTGGTCGGCTGGCTCGCCTCGCTCACCAAGATCATCTCGGAGCGGGTTGGCGACGGGCTGTCCGAATACGTCTTCTCACTCGCGGTGCCGGCCCTCATCGTTTCGACGCTGACGCGGCCGGGCCTGTCGGGCGAGATCGCCTGGGGCTACTGGGCGAGCTATTTCGGCGGGGCTGCCATCGCCTGGGCCACCGGCTCGCTGATCGGGCGCCGGACCGAGGGCGTGGACCGGCGCGGGGCCGTGCTGCACGGCTTTGCCGCGAGCCAGTCGAACACCGTCTTCGTCGGCGTGCCGATGATTCTCCAGGCCTACGGCGAATCGGGCGCCTTCCCGCTCTTCATGCTGCTCGCCGTCCACCTGCCCTTGATGATGGGCGCGGCGACCTTCCTGATCGAATCGGAGGGCGGGCGCCCCATGGGCCAGCGGCTGAAGGCGCTCGGCCTCGCGCTCGGCAAGAACCCGATCTTCCTCTCGCTCGCCGTCGGCATGGCGATGAAGGCCGGCGGCCTCTCCTTTTCGGGCATCCCGAAGGCCCTGGTCGATTCGCTGGCCGGCACCGCCTCGACCTGCGCGCTGATCGCGCTGGGAGCCGGCCTCACCCGCTACAAGGTGCTGCACGACCTGCGCGGCGCGAGCATCGTCGCCGCTTTGAAGCTCGGCCTGCACCCGCTCGCGGTCTATCTCCTCGCCTTCCACGTCTTCACCATGCCGCCGGCCTATGCCGGCGTCGCCGTGCTGTTCGCGGCGATGCCGGTGGGCATCAACGCCTACCTGCTGGCCGTGCGCTACAAGAGCGAGCAGGGCTCGGTTGCCGCCGCCGTACTGGTCTCGACGCTGGCCGCGACCGCCACGACGGTGGGCTGGCTGATGCTGCTCGGGCGCGGATAGTTTTTCGGACTTCGCTCTCAAGCGGGATCTCGGGTCGTCGCATAGGATGGCTGCGTTGACCCCGGCCCCCTCGCTCCATAGGTTGCCCGCTCTTGCGCCCCGGCCCGAATGGCCGGCGCGGCGCTTGTCCAGACCCCGAAAAGCTTGCTTGTGATGTCCGCGCCCCTCCGCCTCGACCCCGACATTCTGGAGGCCGCTGCCTCCGCCGCCGCCTGGCCGTTCGAGGAGGCGCGCAAGCTCGTGGCGCGGCTGGAGCGCAAGCCCAAGAGCGAGGTTCTGTTCGAGACCGGCTACGGCCCCTCGGGCCTGCCGCATATCGGCACCTTCGGCGAGGTCGCTCGTACCTCGATGGTACGCCACGCCTTCCGCGTGCTGACCAAGGACGCGGTGCCGACCCGGTTGATCGCCTTCTCCGACGACATGGACGGCCTGCGCAAAGTCCCGGACAACGTGCCGAACCGCGAGCGGCTGGCCGAGGCGCTGAACCTCCCGCTGACCCAGGTGCCCGACCCGTTCGGCACGCATGACAGCTTCGGCGCGCACAACAACGCCGAGCTGCGCCGCTTCCTCGACGCCTTCGGCTTCGACTACGAGTTCCGCTCGGCCACCGAGTGCTACAAGGCCGGCATCTTCGACGACACGCTGCGCTTGGTGCTGGAGCGCTACGAGGCGGTGATGGCGATCATGCTGCCCTCGCTGCGGGCCGAGCGCTCGGCGAGCTACTCGCCCTTCCTGCCGATCCACCCCGTGACCGGCCACGTGATGCAGGTGTCGATCGACGAGGTGCGCCCGCGCGCCGGCACCATCGTCTGGCGCGATCCGGCGACGAACGAGGCCTACGAGACGCCGGTCACCGGCGGCCACGTCAAGCTGCAATGGAAGCCCGACTGGGCGATGCGCTGGGTCGCGCTCGGCGTCGATTACGAGATGGCCGGCAAGGACCTGATCGATTCGGTCAAGCTCTCGGGCCAGATCGCGCGCGCCCTCGGCGCCGAGCCGCCGGAGGGGTTCAACTACGAACTCTTCCTCGACGAGAAGGGCCAGAAGATCTCGAAGTCGAAGGGCAACGGACTGACCATCGACGAGTGGCTGACCTACGCCACGCCCGAGTCGCTCGCGCTGTTCATGTACAACAAGCCGCGCGAGGCCAAGCGCCTGTTCTTCGACGTGATTCCGCGCAACGTCGACGAGTACGACAACTTCCTCGGCCGTTTCGCCGGCCAGGAAGCCAAGCACCGGCTCGGCAACCCGGTCTGGCACCTGCATGCGGGCGAACCGCCAGCCGTCGAGACCATCGACGAGGCCGGCACCACGCTCTCCTTCGGCATGCTCTTGAACCTCGTGGCGGTGGCCAATGCCGAGGACGAGGCGGTTTTGTGGGGCTTCATCCGTCGCTACGCCCCGAATGTCGGGCCGGAGACGCATCCGCGGCTCGCCGGCCTCGTGACGCGGGCGCTCGCCTATTACCGGGATTTCGTGCGGCCGCAGAAGCAGTACCGCGCGCCCACCGAAGAGGAGGCCGCGGCCCTGCGCGACCTCTCGGACACACTCGCCGAGCACGAGGACTCGACCGATCCGGAGGCCTTGCAGGCCATCGTCTACGAGGTCGGCCGGCGCCACTTCCCCGACCTCTCGGGCAAGGCCAAGAGCCCGGACGGGCGGCCCGGCGTCTCGAAGACGTGGTTCGCCTCGATCTACAACGTGCTGTTCGGCGAGGCGCAGGGGCCGCGCTTCGGCTCGTTCATCGCGCTCTACGGCGTGGCGGGCACGCGGGCGCTGATCGAGAAGGCGCTGAGCGGCGCGCTGGTGGCCGAGCACGCGGCCTTCCTCGAGAGCCGCAAGGCCGCGGCGGCCTGAGCAGCGGCGGGGCCGATGCGGAGGATGCGGGCGTTGCCAGGCATCCTTCGCACCCTCGCTGCCCTGATCACGCCGAACTGGGCGGTGGTGCGGGCCCTGTCGGGAGGCTGAGCCACACCGGTCGGCTCGTCGCCGCCACCTCACATCACGAAAAATCAGCCGGTCGGCGAGCGATCTTCGCGCGAGGCGGCTCGAAATCGATCTCCGCGGCGCCCGGCATCGCCAGCGCATCGGCAACGTTCCGCCGCCTGTCCGGCCGCCGTGTGCTCCGATCGAGCGCCGCCGCCAGCCCGATGCCGGCAGCGTAGGCCACGACGTTCCACGGTGAGAAGACGCGGCCGAGCAGCAATTGCCCCGCCAGCGTCAAGCGGAAGGCATCGAGCCCCGGCGTGTGGACGAGGCGGAACAGCTCGACCAGCACGGCAACGATCAGGGCGAGCGCCGCCAGCCGCGCGACCGGGGCGGCGGGCCGGGCAAGGGCGATGAGCCCGTAGACCATCGCGCCCCACAGGATAGAGCCCGCATACTTCACGACCTCCCTCGGCAGGCCGAGCGGCAGATAGCGCACACCGAGGCCTGCCGCGATCACGGCGAGGACCGCGGCGAAGAGGCGGAGGCGGCGGGATCGGAGGCTGGGCATCGCGGTGCGGCGGTTTACAGGGCGGGAGGCGCCCGGTATCACCCCGGACCACACCGACATACGAGTTTCACACCAGATGCGCGCCGAGATCGAACAGGCCTCGGATGCCGCCAAGCAGTCTATAGGGCTGCTGAGGAGGCATCTTTGACTGGGACACCGTCGATAAACGTCTCGCGGAGCTGAACGCGGCTTCCGAGAACCCCGACCTCTGGAACGATCCAGAGGCCGCACAGAAGGTCATGCGCGAGCGCCAGGAGCTCGACGAGGCCGTCACCGCGATCAAGAAGCTCGAACGCGATCTCGAGGATGGCGCGACGCTGATCGAACTCGGCGAGATGGAGGGTGACCAAGCCTCCATCAGCGAGGGCGAGGCCACGATCAAGGCGGTCGAGAAGGAAGCCGCGAGCCGGCAGGTCGAGACCCTGCTCTCGGGCGAGGCCGACGGCTTCGACACCTATCTCGAAGTCCATGCCGGCGCGGGTGGCACCGAGAGCCAGGACTGGGCCAACATGCTCCAGCGCATGTATGCCCGCTGGGCCGAGCGCCGGAAGTTCAAGGTCGAGATCGTCGAGATGACCGACGGCGAAGAGGCCGGGATCAAGGGCGCCACGCTCCTGATCAAGGGCCACAACGCCTATGGCTGGCTCAAGACCGAGTCCGGCGTGCATCGGCTCGTGCGCATCTCGCCCTACGATTCCAACGCGCGGCGGCACACCAGCTTTGCCAGCGTCTGGGTCTATCCGGTCGTCGATGACCGGATCGAGATCGAGATCAAGGAATCGGACTGCCGCATCGACACCTACCGGTCGTCGGGCGCGGGCGGCCAGCACGTCAACACGACCGATTCGGCGGTGCGCATCACGCACAACCCGACCGGCATCGTCGTGGCCTGTCAGCAGGAGCGCTCGCAGCACAAGAACCGGGCCACCGCCTGGAACATGCTGCGCGCCCGCCTCTACGAGGCCGAGCTGAAGAAGCGCGAGGAAAAGGCCAACGCCGAGGCGGCTTCGAAGACCGATATCGGCTGGGGCCACCAGATCCGATCCTACGTGCTTCAGCCGTACCAGCTCGTGAAGGATCTGCGCACCGGCACGCAATCGACCGATCCGGACGAGGTGCTCGACGGCGACCTCGACCCGTTCATGGAAACCTCGCTGGCGCAACGCGTGTTCGGCGGCAGCGAAGACGTCGCCGACATCGACTGACGCCCCTTAGAGCATCGTCCTGGACATCAGATCCAGGACGATGCTCTAAGCACTTGTTTTTGCATCATCTTTTCCGAAAGCCGGCAACCACCTTTCGGGACGATGCTCTAGTCTCCTCCCCTCACGGGAAGGGGACAGCCGGCCTCAATCCGCGAAAACGAGCTGCGCCCCGGCCCGCAGGAACCGCTGCGGATCGACCGGCTCGCCGTCGATGCGGGTCTCGTAATGCAAGTGGCTGCCGGTGGAGCGGCCGGTCGAGCCGGCAAACCCGACCACACTTCCTGCCTCAACCCGCTGACCGACCGAGACCGCGGCGCCGGAGAGATGCGCGTAGCGAGTGACGAGGCCGCGGCCGTGATCAACCTCCACCATGTTGCCGTAGCCGCCGGCATACTCGGCCGCTGTGATCCGCCCGGCGGCGGTGGCCCGGACCGGGGCCCCGGTCTCGGCGCGCATATCCACGCCCGTATGGAGCGCGTAGCCGCGGGTGAACGGATCGAGCCGGGCGCCGAAGCTGCTGGTGAAGGCAAGCTCGCCCGGAAGCGGCTGGCGGAAGGGGAGGGCGGCGGTCACCCGACGCAGATGCGTCTCCTCCTCGATCTGACGGCGGGCCTCGGCCAACGCCTGCTCGAAGGCGTCGGGCCCGAGCGGAACGAGGGGGCCGCCGACGCCGCCCGCAGGCGGATCGAACCGGGTCGGTGACAGACCCGTGCGGGCGATCAGGTCGCGGAAGCGTTCGGCGCTGCGCCCGGCCTGCTGGGCGATGCCGGCCGCGGCGCGCGACTGCGCCTCGGCGACACGATGGAGCGCCTCCTCCAGGCGCGACAGGCGCGCGGACGAGGCGCGGCCGGCGGCCTCGGCCCGGTCCTCGCCGCCCATGCGCAATTCCGGCGTCGGGAACGGCTTCTGGACACGCGCCGCCGGCTCCGCGACCGGGATCGGGGCAGGCGGCGGCACATCATCGATCGGCGCGGCGGCCCCACCCAAACCGGAGAGCAGCCCCTGGCGCTTCTCGATCAGGGCCTGCCGCTCGGTCAGCGCGGAAAGCCGGTGCTCGACATTGCCGCGCTCCGCGTTGCGCTCGGCCGCCGCGCGGTCGAGGGCGCGTTGAAGGGTGCCGATCCGCTCCTCGTAGGTAAACTGCATCGCACTCTGGCGCGAAACGAAGCGGGCCAGCATCTCGTCGTGAAAGACGAGGTAGTAGCTCGCCGCCGCCGCCCAGAGCGTCGAGACGGCGAGCCCAAGGCCGAGCGCCCGGACGAGACGGCGCTGTGAGAGCGGGGAAAGGCCGGCTTTGCGGCGGGCCTGAGCAGTCGATGGCATGGCACGTCGGACGTTCGGAGACGGGCCCGATCACAGACGATTAAGGTTAAGGAAGCCTAGCGTTTGTTAGCGATCCGCGGCCCGCATCGAAACATGAGGCGCCGGTTCAACAGATCGCGTCATCCCGAGAACCAAAGGTCGTCTTTCGGAATGACGCCAGCGTGCGATCCGTCCTCAGGCCAGGGCTTTGACAGCTTCCAGAACTTCCTCGACATGGCCCGGCACCTTCACCTTGTGCCAGATCCGCGCGATCTGTCCCTCGCGGTCGATCAGCACGGTCGTGCGCTCCACGCCCATGTATTTTCGGCCATACATGCTCTTCTCGACCCAGACGCCGTAAGCTTCCAGCATCGATTTCGCCTCGTCGGAAGCGAGCGGGAAAGTCAGACCGTACTTGGCCCTGAACTTATCGTGGCTCTTGACCGAATCCGGCGAGACACCGACCACCTTCGCCCCGGCTGCCGCGAAGGCCTCGCTCTGGGCGTTGAAGTTCTGCGCCTCGAGGGTGCAACCGCTCGTATCGTCCTTGGGGTAGAAATAAAGCACGATCTTGTGACCGCGCAGGCTCTCGAGAGAGATGGTCTCGCCGCCGGCTCCGGGTAACGAGAACAGGGGCGCGGCATTGCCGGTCTCTAGCGGCATTTCGCCTTCCTTTCGGCCGATTGATGGTGTGCCTGATCCCATGCACGCAGACCTCCGGGGACGCCATGCCGGAGTGGCTTGAATCCTGAGGAAAGCCGCCGCGGCAAACGGACCTTCGCCCGAACCTACGGGTGTAGCAGCGAACGAGTGATGGATCAGGAAACGGCCAGGACCCTGCTCCAGCAGGCGGTCGAGGCGCCTGCGCCGCGCAAAGCGCGCCGTCGTCGGCGGCGGCCGGTGCTCTGGTGCGCGCTGCTCGTCGTCTTCCTGCTCGGTCTCGGCGGCGGGCTCGTCGCACTGCGGCTGTCGCAGGGACCGCTGCGCATCGACGGTCTGACGCATCAGGTCGCCGAGGCGGTGGCGGGCCGCTTCGGTCCGGGCTGGCGCGTGGCGCTGCGCGACTCTGCGCTCGAACTCGACAGCGAATCCTCGCTGGCACTCCGGGTCGGCGGGCTCGACATCTTCAACCCGGAGGGCGCGCTGGTGGTGCGCGCCCCGCTCGCGGTGGTCAGCCTCGATACGTGGAGCCTGCTGCGCCTCTCGGTCCAGCCGCGCTCCATCGAATTCCGCGACATCGAGATGACCGCCCTCGTCCATGACGACGGGTCCATCGCCTTCGCCGCCTCGTCACCGACGCAGGGGGGATGGGGCAGGGGAGGCGGCCAAGCCCCATACCCTGCCGAGCGTCGACGCCGCCCGCGGCACCGTCTCGCCAGTCTCGGCGGCGGTCGCCTCGATCTTCGGCGTGGTGCTCGATCCGGCCGGCGTCATCGGCGCCCTCGACCGGGCGCGGATCACCAACGGACGCCTGACCCTTGTCGACGACGCCCGGCATCAGGCCACCTTCGAACGGGTGAACGGCCTGTTCCGCCGCGGCACCAGCGACGATTCGCGGGTGTTCGAGCTGCGCATCGACGGGCCCCACGGCGAGTGGCGGTTCGGCGGCCGGGTCCATGAGGCGGGGGAGGGGCGGCGCGCGGGCGTCATCACCCTGGACGACCTGCCCATCACCGATCTGCTGCTGCTGTCCGGCCACTCGAAGATGCCGGTGGAGACCGACCTCAAGCTCTCGGCCCGAGCCGACGTGGCGCTGTCGGGCGGCCGCATCGAGACGATGAAGGCCGAGGTGAAGACCGGCGGCGGCACGCTCCTCATCGACGAGAAGGACTTCAACCCGGTCGTCATCGACGAGCTGCGCGCCGAGGCGAGCTGGGACGAGGCGCGGCGCGCGCTCGCCATCTCCGCCATCGACTACAAGGGCGGCGGCAACGACGCCCACCTGACCGGCGCCTTCGCCATCGGTCCGCCCGATGCCGTGGACGCCTGGACGCTCGATTTCGCCGGCAAGGATGCGCTGCTGCGCGGCGCCGCCCGCAGCGACCCGTCCTTCCGCATCGGCGAGATCAGCGGGCGGATCACCGGCCGGGCCGGGGGCGTGAACATCGAGTCGATCGCGCTGGCGGGCGACGGCCTGCGCGGCCGCCTGAGCGGGACGGTCGGCACGCGGGCCGACGACGAAGGCATCACTCTGCACATCGTCGCCAGCAACACCGACGGCCGCAAGGCCATGCGGCTCTGGCCCGAGAACATCGCGCCGGGCGTGCGTAACTACCTCGTGGACGAGCTGCGCGGCGGACGCCTCGATCAGGCCGACATCCAGATCGACATGAGCGGACCGGAACTCGCTGCGGCGACCCGTGGCGACCCGATGCCGGATGCCGCGCTCAACGTGGCCTTCGCGGTCTCGGATGCCGGCCTGACCATCTCTCAGGACGCACCGCCCCTGAGCCACGGCCGGGTCACCGGCACGATCACCGGCCGCAGCACGACGATCCAGAACGCGACCGCCGAGATCCGCCTTTCCGACACGCGGGCCCTGACGATCTCGGACGCGTCCTTCCTGATCCGCGATCCGCAGCCGGACAAGATCATCGCCCAGCTCGGCCTGCGGCTGTCCGGCTCCGTCGATTCGCTGGCCGCACTCCTCGAAACCCCGATGTTCAAGGGAATCACGGGCGCCGACATCGATCCGGCCACGCTGAAGGGCAAGGCGGACCTGCGCATCGACGTGCCGATCAACCTCAAGCACGTGCCCGATCTCGCCGAGATGCCGGTGACGCTCACCGGCTCGATCACCGAGTTCAGCATGGACAAGGCGGTCGGCAAGGACCGCTTCGAGGCGGGCCGCTTCACGCTCTCCTTCGACCGCAGCGGCTTCGCCCTCAAGGGCGACGGGCGGCTGCTCGGCGCCGCCGTCGCCATCGACCTGAAGCAGCCCAAGCCCGGCGCCCCCGGCGAGGCGGTGGTGAGCCTGAACCTCGACGACGCCTTCCGGGCCAAGCGCGGCCTGCCCACCGCGCCGCAGCTCGGCGGCGTCATCCCGGCCCGCGTCGTGTTGCCGGTGGGGCGCCCCGCCTCCGCCGGCAAGCCGCCGGCCCGCGTCGAGGCGGACCTGACCCGCGCCTCGATCAACGGTCTGATGCCCGGCTGGAGCAAGCCCGCGGGCAAGGCCGGACGTCTCGGCTTCACCCTTGTGGAGGCGGCGGGCGGCGGCATGGAGCTGCGCGACATCACCCTCGACGCTGCCCCCGCGCTCGCCCGCGGCAGCGCCACGATCTCGGCCGAGGGCAATCTGGAGCGGGCGGACCTGACCGCGCTCAAGCTCTCGCCGGGCGACGACATGCGCGTCAGCCTCGACCGGGCCGGCTCGACCTACAAGGTCGCGGTGAAGGGCGCCGTCGTCGATGCGCGGCCCTTCCTCAAGGGCATGACGAGCGGCGACGACAAGGGCGGCAAGGAGCCCGGCAAGGACATCGAGGCGGATGTCGCCGCCAACATCGTCTCCGGCTTCAACGGCGAGTCGCTCACCAACGCGACACTGAAGGCGAGCTTCAAGGGCGGTGACCTGCGTGCCGCCCACTTCAAGGGCCGTTTCGGCGGTTCCCCGCTCAGCGCCGTAGTCCGAAGCGAGCGCGGCGCACCGCTGCTGACCCTCGACTCCGCCGATTCCGGCGCGACGCTGCGCTTCCTCGACATCTACAAGCGGATGTATGGCGGGCGGCTTGCGCTCAACGTCTACCTCAACGACGGTCCGCAGGCCGGCGTGGTCCAGATCAAGGACTTTGCCCTGCGCAACGAACCGGCCCTGTCGAGCATCGTCGCCCAGGCCCCGCCGCCCTCGGACGGACGGCGCGCCGCCCCGAACGCCAACGATGTCGGCTTCGACAAGATGCGCGCGAACTTCACCCGCAGCGGCCCGCGGGTGAGCTTTTCCGACGCGGCGATCTCGAACGCGGCGATGGGCTTCACCGCGACCGGCTGGCTCGACACGGCCAAGGAGCGCACGCAGATCGACGGCACCTTCGTGCCGCTCTACGGGCTCAACAACGTGGTGGCGCAGGTGCCGTTGTTCGGGCCGCTGCTGGCGGGCGGCAGCAACGAGGGCCTGTTCGCGGTGAACTTCAACGTCTCGGGACCGATCGCCAAACCGACGGTCAACGTGAACCCGCTCTCGGCGGTCGCCCCCGGCTTCCTGCGAAAACTTTTCGGCGCCGGAAGCGGCGACACCTTCGCCAACGGCGCCGGGCCAAGCGGGCCCGAGCGGTAGGGTTCGGAAACTCCGCCGTCCTGACCGCAGGGAGAGGCCGGCCGGGCTTGGGAGTGGATGATCGAGCGGACGACATCCGAACTGCGCCGAGAGCCGGCTTTGATCGGGCGCGATGCGGCACAACAGCGCTCGGCGGCGTCGCACTCTCAGTGAGTGCGTTGAGCCTGATGACGCAAGCGACAGAGCCCACGAAGTGCCCGTATCGAAAATCCGCGCGGGGCGGATCGGCGGCGGGACGATGCTACAAAGTCGCGCCTTTCCAAGGATCGGCCTTTCGCATACGGCCTTGAGGCCAACCGGTTCGAACGGCCTGACCGGTGACGGCTCCCGCGTCCAAGTCCCCCACCCAAGTCCGGCGCTCATCGCAGCGTCTTCGAAGGGCGGGGAAAGTCATCCTTCCGTCCCAATCCCCGTGAGATCACGGCGCAGGGCCGAGCGGGTCGCCCCCTCGGACCGGCTTGGCCGGAACCTCAACGACGAACCGTTCGGACCGTGGAAGCGGGACCGACCGCAGCGGCCCGGTCGCATCACGTGATCGGCTCCTTTTCACGCCTATCCCGCCTCGCAAGGCGCTCGACGAACAGGATTGCCGGTCACTGTGATCGCCGCACCATTGAACCCGACCGCGCAAGGCCCGCTCGCGGACGAGGACGCCCGAACCGAGGACGCGAAGCTCGCGCGGGAGGTGGCCCGACACTGCGCCGCGTTCCGCGAACCGATACCCCGGATGGCCTTTCGGCAGGTGGCCGATACGCTGCTGCCCTACCTGATCCTCTGCGCGGTGATGCTCGTCGCGGCGGCGAACGGCTACGCGCTTCTCGCCCTGCCGCTGGCGGTGCCCGCGGGCGGTCTCCTTGTGAGGCTCTTCATCATCCAGCACGATTGTGGGCACGGCTCGTTCCTGCCGTCACGCCGCGGCAACGATGGGCTCGGCCGCGCCCTCAGCCTGCTGACGGTGACGCCCTACGACAGCTGGAAGCGCGCGCATGCGCTGCATCACGCTACGACCGGCGATCTCAGCCGCCGCGGCACGGGCGACGTCCACACCTTGACCGTGCGCGAATACCTCGCGCTGCCGCGCTGGGGCCGGCTGCGCTATCGCCTCTACCGCAATCCGCTCATCCTGATTGTGCTCGGCTCTCCGATCAACTTCCTCATCCTGCAGCGCCTGCCCACCGGCGTCGGGCTCCCGTGGCGGACGGCATGGCGCGATGTGCTGGCGCTCGACGCCGTGCTCCTTGCGGCCTTTGCGGTACTGGCGCTGGCCGTCGGCGGCATCGGGCCGGTGCTCTGGGTGTTCCTGCCGGTGATCGCCGTCGCCGCCTGGGTCGGCGGCTGGCTGTTCTATGTCCAGCACCAGTACGAGGAGACCGTCTGGGAAGAGGCCGACGCCTGGGACTTTCACCGCGTGGCGCTCGGCGGCAGTTCCTACTACGCGCTGCCGCGGGTTCTTCAGTGGTTCACCGGCAATGTCGGCCTGCACCACGTCCACCACCTCAACAGCCGCATCCCGAATTACCGGCTGCAGGAATGCCTCGACGGCCACGAGGTTCTCGGTCGGGTGGGCCGCCTGACCCTGCGCGACAGCCTGCACTGCCTGAAGCTGGCGCTCTGGGACGAAGAGGCACGCAAGATGGTCGGCTTCGCCCGAGTGCGCGGGCTTCAGGCCGCCTGACGCGCGGGACGCGTATCGATCAGGGGCCCATGGTACGGACCCCTGGCCGGGCGGATCGGCTATTCCGGCCGCAGCAGCACGTGCTTCTTGCGCCCGAACGAGAGCTTGATCACGCCCTCGGCCGTCAGGTCTTCTTTCCGCAGCACCGCCTTCTCGTCGCTCACCTGCACGTCGTTGACCCGAAGGCCGCCGCCCTTGATCTGGCGGCGTGCCTCGCTGGTCGAAGGGACGAGCTTGGCGTAATCCGGCCCGAAGGCGGTGAGCACGCCGAGGCCCGCCTCGAGCACCGCGGGCGGCACGGGAATCGTCGGCAGGGACTGCGCCAGCGTACCCTCGACGAAGGTTTTCCGGGCGGTTTCGGCGGCGGCGGCGGCGGCGTCCGGGCCATGCATCAGCGCCGTCGCTTCCGTGGCGAGGACCGTCTTGGCCTCGTTGATCTCGGCGCCCTGAAGCGCGGCGAGGCGTTCGATCTCGGGGAGCGGCAGCAGCGTGAACAGCTTGAGGAAGCGGCCGACATCGGCATCCTCGGTGTTCCGCCAAAACTGCCAGTAATCGTAAGGGCTGAGCATCCCGGCATCGAGCCACACGGCGCCGGCGGCGGTCTTGCCCATCTTGGCGCCCGACGACGTGGTCAGGAGCGGGCAGGTCAGGGCGAAGAGCTGCGGCGTGCCCATGCGGCGGCCGAGATCGATGCCGTTGACGATGTTGCCCCACTGGTCGGACCCGCCCATCTGCAGGCGGGTGCCGAAGCGGCGGTTCAGCTCCACGAAGTCGTAGGACTGCAGGATCATGTAGTTGAATTCGAGGAACGACAGCTCCTGGTCGCGCTCCAGCCGCATCCGCACGCTGTCCATCGACATCATGCGGTTAACCGAGAAGTGCCGGCCGATGTCGCGCAGCATCTCGATGTAGTTGAGCTTCGTCAGCCACTCGGCGTTGTCGACCATGACCGCACCGTTTCCGCTCTCACCGAAGGAGAGGAAGCGCGAAAACGTCTGCTTGATGCCTTCCTTGTTGGCCTCGATCTGCTCCAGCGTCAGGATCTTGCGCGTCTCGTCGCGCCCCGAAGGATCGCCGACGCGGGTGGTACCGCCACCCATCAGCACGATCGGCTTGCCGCCGGTCTTCTGCAGCCAGTGCAGCATCATGATCGACAGCAGGTGACCGACATGGAGCGAGGCCGCCGTGCAATCGTAGCCGGTATAGGTCGTCAGCCCCCCTTCCGCCGCCAGGGCGTCGATGCCGGCGAGGTCGGAGGCCTGATGGATGTAGCCGCGCTCCTGCAGCACCCGGATGAAGTCGGATTTCGGCGCGAAGCTCTCGGCGGTCATGGTGATCGGTCTCGGATGGTTTGGCGGCGCGACAGGGGCGCGGCCGCAATGCTATCCCGCGAGGGGAAGCGCTCGCGCGCGCTCTTAGCAGGGCAGGCCGCGAAAGGCACGAGCCCGGATTTTGGGGGACAGGGACGGCCATGGCGATGAAGCGCGCGATCGGCCTGATGAGCGGCACGTCTCTCGACGGGATCGACGTGGCGCTGATCGAGAGCGACGGCGCGCGCATCCGCCTCGTCAAATCCGCCAACGGTCTCGTCGCGCCGCTCGGGCCGACGGGCTATCGCGGCTACGCGGAGGCCGAGAGGGCGCTGCTGCGCGAGGCGACCCGTGACGCGGAAGGGCTGCGGGCGCGCACCGACCGGCCGGGACGCCTTGCGGAGGCGGAAGATTTCGTCACCCGCGCCCATGCCGAGGCGATCGAAGCGTTCCTGGCGGAGAACGACCTTCGGCCCGAGGATATCGACGTCATCGGCTTCCACGGTCAGACGGTGATCCACCGGCCGAAGCTCGGCCTCACGGTCCAGATCGGCGACGGCGCGGCTCTGGCCAAGCGTCTCGGCATCCGCGTCGTGTCCGACATGCGCGCCAACGACGTGGCGCAGGGCGGCCAGGGCGCGCCGCTGGTGCCGGTGTTCCACAAGGGGCTGGCCGAGGCCGCGGGCTTCACCGGCCCGCTCGGCATCCTCAATATCGGCGGCCTCGCCAATGCCACCCTGATCGATTCCGGCGGCAACATGCTCGCCTTCGATACCGGGCCAGGCAACGGGCCGATCAACGACTGGATGAAGGAGCGCACGGGTCAGGATTTCGATGAGGGGGGCGCAACCGCCGCCCGCGGCACGGTGGATGAAGGTCTGCTCGAAAACCTGCTCGGCCATCCGCTGATCCTGCGCGCGCCGCCGAAATCGCTGGACCGGAACTGGTTCTCGCATCGTCTCGCCGGCTATCTCACGATCGAGGACGGGGCGGCGACGCTCACCGCCTTCACCGCCCACGCCGTCGCCCGCAGTCTCGCCTTCGCCGGCGAGCGCCCAACCCGCTGGATCGTCGGCGGCGGGGGCGCGAGAAACCGCACGCTCATGGCGATGCTGGAACGGCTCCTCAAGGCGGAAGTGCTGAACGCCGACGCGATCGGCTGGTCCTCGGATTTTCTGGAGGCCCAAGCCTTCGCCTACCTCGCGCTGCGCTCGTTGGAAGGCCTGCCGCTGACCTACCCGACGACCACGGGCGTCGCCGCGCCGGTCACGGGTGGGATTGTCTCTGAGCCCTGAGTTCTTCTCGTGAGCCTCGGCCACGCCCTGCGCCGTATCGTCGAAGAATACCCGCTCGCGCGCACCGACCCGCCGGCCGGGCATCCGCTCGCACACGTGATCCGAAAAGGCGCGCCGGACGAGCTGCGCCGGGTCCTCGCGCCGCTGGACGGCCCGTTCGTGGTCAAGGGCAGCCCCGGCCGCGGCAGCCATTGGGCCGCGGTGCCGTGGCTTGCGGTGTTCGACCCCGCCGTGACGACGAGCGCCACCCGCGGCTACTATCTCGTCTACCTGTTCCCGGCGCACCGGGAGGCGGTGCATCTCTCCCTGGCGCAAGGAACCGTGGCGGCGATCCGCGAGCACGGGCCGCGCTCGGGCGAGTACCTGCGCGCTAGCGGGGCCCGGCTGCGGCAACGGCTCTCGGATTTCTCAGATGTCCTGCCGGTCTCGGCGATCACCCTCGGCAGCGCGGGCGAGTTGCCCGAGGGCTACGAGGCCGCCCATATCCTCGGCCTGACCTACGATCTCGCTACCCTGGCCGACGAGCGGCGCCTGCGCGCCGACCTCGCCACCGGCCTCGCCGCCTACTGGGCGCTGAAGGCGCGGGGCGGGCTGATACTCTGAAGCAGAGCAGGCGTCGCAGCCGAAAGCTGGCCCTTCGCGGCAACCCGCGCTAAGGCACGCGCGCCATGTCGCACAACACCTTCGGCCACCTGTTCCGCGTCACCACCTTCGGCGAGAGCCACGGGGTGGCGCTCGGCTGCGTGGTGGACGGGTGCCCGCCCGGCCTCGCGCTGGAGGTGGACGAGATCCAGGCGGAGCTCGACCGGCGCAAGCCCGGCCAGTCGCGCTTCACCACGCAGCGGCGCGAGCCCGATCAGGTGAAGATCCTGTCCGGCGTGTTCAGCGACGACCGCACCGGCGGGCGCCAACTCACCACCGGCACGCCGATCGCGCTGATGATCGAGAACACCGATCAGCGCTCAAAAGACTATTCCGAGATCCGCGACAGCTACCGCCCCGGCCACGCCGACTTCACCTACGACGCCAAGTACGGCATCCGCGACTATCGCGGCGGCGGACGCTCCTCCGCCCGCGAGACCGCCGCGCGGGTCGCGGCCGGCGCGGTGGCGCGCAAGGTCATCCCCGGCATTACCATCCGCGCCGCCCTGGTGCAGATGGGGCCGCACGCCATCGACCGCACGAACTGGGATTGGGAGCAGGTCGGCCAAAATCCGTTCTTCTGCCCTGACGCGAAGGCGGCGGCGCTCTACGAGACCTATCTCGACGAAATCCGCAAAAGCGGCTCCTCGGTCGGCGCGGTGATCGAGGTGGTGGCCGAAGGCGTGCCGCCCGGCCTCGGCGCACCGATCTACGGCAAGCTCGACGCGGATCTCGCCGCAGCGATGATGTCGATCAACGCGGTCAAGGGCGTCGAGATCGGCGATGGCTTCGCGGCCGCCGCGTTGCGCGGCGAGGACAATGCCGACGAGATGCGCGCCGGCAATGACGGCCGCCCGCGCTTCCTCGCCAACCATGCCGGCGGAATCTTAGGCGGCATTTCGTCGGGCGAGCCGGTGGTTGTCCGGTTTGCCGTGAAGCCGACCTCCTCGATCCTCACGCCGCGCCAGAGCGTGAACCGCGACGGGGCTGAGATCGATCTCATCACCAAGGGCCGCCACGACCCCTGCGTCGGCATCCGCGCCGTCCCCGTCGCCGAGGCGATGATGGCCTGCGTGCTGGCCGACCACACTCTTCGCCATCGCGGGCAGAACGGCGAGCGCCCGTGAGAACGCACGATCTCCCATCGATCCCCTCACCCTGAGGTGCCGCGAAGCGGCCTCAGGGTGAGGCGGTGGATGGGGGATCGTCGATTGGTGTAACGACTCTTTTCGAACCGCTGAACGAGACGAAGCCCTTGCCCCATTGCAGCGTCACCGAGGCCATCGAAGCCTTCGCCCGCGGCGAGATCGTGGTCGTTACCGACGACGACGATCGCGAGAACGAGGGCGACCTCGTCGTCGCCGCCTCGCTCTGCACGCCGGAGAAGATGGCGTTCATCATCCGCAACACCTGCGGCATCGTCTGCGCGCCGATCACCCTCGACGAGGCGCGCCGTCTCCATCTCGACCCGATGGTGGCCTCGAACGACGCGCCGCTCGGCACCGCCTTCACCGTGACAGTGGATGTTCGCCACGGCCTCACCACCGGCATCTCGGCCGAGCAGCGCTGCAACACGGTGCGCGCGCTCGCCAACGGCAATATGGGCGCGGGCGACTTCGTGCGGCCGGGCCACGTCTTCCCGCTCATCGCCCGCGACGGCGGCGTGCTGATGCGCTCCGGGCATACGGAAGCCGCGGTCGATCTGTGCAAGCTCGCGGGTCTGCCGCCGGTCGGCGTGATCTGCGAACTCGCCAACGACGACGGCACCGTAATGAAGGGGCCGCAGATCGACGCCTTTTCCGAGCAGCACAGCCTCAAGCGAGTTTCGGTGGCCGATCTCATCGCCTACCGGCAGGCCCGCGACCGGCTGGTCGAACGGGTCGGCACCTTCCCGGTGAAGACCGAGTTCGGCGCGATGACCGGCTACGCCTATGTCACGCCGTTCGAGCCGATCCAGCAATTCGCCTTCGTCCACGGCGCCATCGGCGACGGCCGCAACATGCCGGTGCGCCTGCACCGCTCCAACGTCGTCGCCGACGTGATCGAGGGCGGGGGGCAGATCGAGAGCGTGATGCGCCGCTTCGCCAAGGAGGGCCGCGGCATCCTCGTCTATCTGCGCGACGGCACCGCGGGCGTGCCGCTCAACCGCTACGCGGAGGAAGAGGGCGCCGAGGCGCAGCGCGTGCGCCAGTGGCGCGAAGTGGGCCTCGGCGCGCAGATCCTCCGCGATCTCGGCGTCGTCTCGATCCGCAACCTGTCCTCGTCGTCGCGCTCCTATGTCGGCCTGTCGGGCTTCGGCATCGAGCTGGTCAGCGACGAGCCGCTGGAGGGTTGAGGGCAGGGGGCTGAGGGCCGGCGTCCGCGCGGCCCCTTGCGCCCAAGCGCGGCCGTGCCGGCGCTGAGCCGTGTTGCCGGAACCTCTCTGTCCGCCAACGCCGTGCTCATCACCCTGATCCTGGCACGGGTAGGCCATCCGGCCGAGGCGGTGCCCGTCACCGCCCCATCAGCGCATCCATGTGGGCGGCGACCGAGCGGGCGAGGCCGTCGAGGCTGTAGCCGCCTTCCAGGATCGACACGACGCGACCGCCGGCATGGCGGTCGGCGACCTCCATCAGCCGCCGCGTCGCCCAGCCGAAATCCGCCTCGTCGAGCTGGATGTTGGCCAGCGGATCGAGCTTGTGCGCGTCGAACCCCGCCGAGATCACGATCAGGTCGGGCGCGAAGGCGTCGAGCCGCGGCAGGATCCGGGCCTCGAAGGCTTCGCGAAATAATTCGCTGCCGTCGAACGCCTTGAGCGGCGCGTTGACGATGGTGTCGTGGTCGCCCCGCTCACCCGTAGCACCGGAGCCCGGAAACAGCGGCATCTGGTGGGTCGAGGCGTACATCACCGTCTTGTCGGCCCAGAAGATATCCTGCGAGCCGTTGCCGTGGTGGACGTCGAAATCTACCAGCGCGACGCGGGTGGCGCCGAACGCCTTCTGGGCGTGGCGCACGGCGATCGCCGCGTGGTTGAACAGGCAGAAGCCCATGGCGCGGTCGCGCTCGGCGTGGTGGCCGGGCGGGCGCATGGCGACGAAGGCGTTGGCGCACTCGCCCTTCATCACCGCATCAACGGCATGGTTCGACCCGCCGATGGCGTGCAGGCAGGTGTTGAGCGAGCCCGGCGACATCAGCGTGTCGCCGTCGATCTGAAAGAAGCCCTCGTCGGGCGAGGCCGCGACGATGGTCTCGACGTAGGACGCCGGGTGGACGAGTTCGGCGACCGAAGCCTCCGCCCTCGGGGCGTGGCACCGCACCAGGGCGGCGAAGCGCTCGTCCTCGAGGGCGCGCTCGACCGCCTGCATGCGGGCCGGCCGCTCTGGATGGCCGGTCGGGACCACGTGTTCGACCGCGCTCGGATGGGTGACGTAGAGGGTGCTCAGGGCCGTTTCTCCCGGTGCCCAAGACGGTGATGCGCCTTTCGGGCGCCCCGCCTCGTCACGTGCCGCCCTGCGAAAGCGGGGCGAGCGTGTTGTTGCCGATGCGGTGCGCCCGATCTTGCGCCGGACCTGCCACCGCTCTTGTTTTCTCGAACTTGTCGATCTTGGCGCCCGCGCGCAACAACGCAAACCAGGACAGGGGCTCGGATCGATCTCGTCCACAACCGGCCGGATCGCGGTCCAAGCTTGGCCACAAACGCGCATTCAACTTGCGGTGGCTTTCTTCGAACGACCGGCCCCGTCATGCGCCCTTCGCCCGCCCTCGCGCTTCTCGTGGGCCTCATGCCCCTGGCGGCCTGCCAGTCGCAGACGGCGCAGGTCGCACAACCTATCCCCATCGTCGCCGAATTGCCCGCCGTTCCACCGCTGCCGCCGGGGCCGGAGCGGGATGCCGCCTGGATGAAGCTCGCGCCGAAAGCGCCCCTCGATCCGGCCCTGGCCCGCACCACCGTCGATTTCGCGACCCGGGAGCCTGTGGGCACCCTCGTCGTCGAGACGGCCGAGCGGCGGCTTTACCTCGTGCAGCCCGGCGGCAAGGCGATGCGCTACCCCGTCTCGGTGGGGCGGGCGGGTCTCGCATGGACCGGCCGGGCCGAGATCGATCGCAAGCTCGAATGGCCGGACTGGAACCCCGCCCCGGACATGATCGGCCGCCACCCCGATCTGCCGTCGCGCCTGGAAGGCGGCCCGTTCGGCCCGATCGGCGCCCGCGCGCTCTATCTCGCGCAGAATCGCAAGGACACGCTCTACCGCATCCACGGCACCAACGAGCCGGAGACGATCGGGCAGGCGGTCTCCTCGGGCTGCATCCGCATGCTCAACGAGGACGTGATGGACCTCTACGAGCGGGTGCCGGTCGGGACGAAGGTCGTGGTTCGCTGAAGAGAGTCTTACTTCGGTCTAGCAAGCTTTTCGAAAGGCTCAATCGTGAGCAGCCGTTTACCTGAACACGGGTTCAGATTTGGCCATTAACCTCTTCGAGCGTTGTCGGTCCGTAATGTCAGCACAGACACGGACGAACACCGGCAACAACCAGCTCGAAAGGCACCAGACCATGACCAACACTGCGCTTGAACTGTTCTGCACCCGCATCGTCGACGCCGGCAGCCTGAACCAGGACGACGTTCGTGAGCTCGCCCGCGACATCCTCCCCGACGGCATCATGGGCCGCGAAGAGGCCGACCTGCTGCTGGCGCTCGACCGCGCCGTCGCCGACACCCACGAGGGCTTCTCCACCTTCGTCACGGTGGAAGTCGTGAACTTCGCCGTCTACGGCGAGCGCCCCACCGGCATCATCACCCGCGAGATGTCCGCGTGGCTCTCCGCCTCCATCGCCGGCCGCAAGGGCCCGACCGCACTGGGCAGCCGCATCGCCATGGAGATCGTGCGCGAGGCCGAGACCAGCGACGAGACGCTGATCGCCTTCGCCCTCAAGGCCAAGAGCGCGACGACGAAGAGCGCAATCGCCAAGGCCTCCGCGTGCAGCACCGGTCGCATGCCCTGCGCTGCATGATGAATTCAGTTTTGAGCCCAGATGCGCCGACGGCATCGGCCCCGCGGCTAGCATCCGAGCCCCATCGAAATTCGAATTGACGGCCCTTCAATCGGATTTCACCGAAGCTGGCCTTTTGGGGAGTGCAGCACAGCTTCCGTCTCTCGCATAAGTGCTTTATCGGGATGCGTTCGGGCTTGCCTTCGGGAGGGGCAGGTCGGGACAGTCACCCTCAAGAAGCGGCTGCGATGTTCGATAAGATCCTGATTGCCAACCGGGGCGAAATCGCCTGCCGTATCATCAAGACTGCCCAGAAAATGGGCATCAAGACGGTGGCGGTCTATTCGGACGCCGACCGTGATGCGGTCCACGTCGCGATGGCCGACGAGGCGGTGAATATCGGCCCGGCGCCCGCCGCGCAGTCCTACCTTCTGATCGAAAAGATCATCGACGCCTGCAAGCAGACCGGCGCCCAGGCGGTCCATCCGGGCTACGGCTTCCTTTCAGAGCGCGAGTCCTTCCCCAAGGCGCTGGCGGAAGCGGGCATCGTCTTCATCGGCCCCAATCCGGGTGCCATCGCCGCCATGGGCGACAAGATCGAGTCGAAGAAGGCCGCGGCCGCGGCCGAGGTCTCGACGGTGCCGGGCTTCCTCGGCGTGATCGAGAGTCCCGAGCACGCCGTGACGATCGCCAATGAGATCGGCTATCCGGTGATGATCAAG
Organism: Methylorubrum extorquens; assembly: GCA_900234795.1. Classification (NCBI taxonomy): domain Bacteria; kingdom Pseudomonadati; phylum Pseudomonadota; class Alphaproteobacteria; order Hyphomicrobiales; family Methylobacteriaceae; genus Methylorubrum; species Methylorubrum extorquens. The sequence continues at coordinate 2,532,473 of LT962688.1, read as the reverse complement.
GCGTCGGCGGGCGGCGGCGGCAAGGGTATGCGCATCGCCGAATCGGCCGACGAGGTCGCCGAGGGCTTCGCCCGCGCCAAGTCAGAGGCCTCGTCCTCCTTCGGCGACGACCGCGTCTTCGTGGAAAAGTTCATCACCGACCCGCGCCACATCGAGATCCAGGTGATCGGCGATAAGCACGGCAACGTGATCTATCTCGGTGAGCGCGAGTGCTCGATCCAGCGCCGCAACCAGAAGGTCATCGAGGAGGCGCCGTCGCCGCTTCTCGACGAAGAGACCCGCCGCAAGATGGGCGAGCAGGCGGTCGCGCTCGCCAAGGCCGTGAATTACGACTCCGCCGGCACCGTCGAGTTCGTCGCCGGCCAGGACAAGTCGTTCTACTTCCTCGAAATGAACACCCGCCTTCAGGTGGAGCACCCGGTCACCGAGATGATCACCGGGCTCGACCTCGTCGAGCTGATGATCCGGGTGGCCGCCGGCGAGAAGCTGCCGCTGACGCAGGATCAGGTGAAGCTCGACGGCTGGGCGGTCGAGAGCCGCGTCTATGCCGAGGATCCGACCCGCAACTTCCTGCCCTCGATCGGCCGGCTAACCACCTACCAGCCGCCGGAGGAGGGTCCGCTCGGCGGGGCGATCGTGCGCAACGATACCGGCGTGGAGGAGGGCGGCGAGATCGCGATCCACTACGATCCGATGATCGCCAAGCTCGTGACCTGGGCGCCGACCCGGCTGGAGGCCATCGACGCGCAGGCGACCGCGCTCGACGCCTTCGCCATCGAGGGCATCCGCCACAACATCCCCTTCCTCGCCACCCTGATGGCCCATCCCCGCTGGCGCGACGGTCGGCTCTCGACGGGCTTCATCAAGGAGGAGTTCCCGGAAGGCTTCATCGCACCCGAGCCCGAGGGGCCGGTCGCCCATCGGCTCGCGGCGGTGGCGGCGGCGATCGACCACAAGCTCAACATCCGCAAGCGCGGCATCTCCGGCCAGATGCGCGACCCGAGCCTGCTGACCTTCCAGCGCGAGCGCGTGGTGGTGCTCTCCGGCCAGCGCTTCAACGTCACCGTCGATCCTGACGGCGACGACCTCCTCGTCACCTTCGACGACGGCACGACAGCCCCCGTGCGCAGCGCGTGGCGCCCCGGTGCGCCGGTCTGGAGCGGCACGGTCGGCGATCAGTCGGTCGCGATCCAGGTGCGTCCGCTCCTCAACGGCGTGTTCCTGCAGCATGCGGGCGCGGCGGCGGAAGCGCGGGTGTTCACCCGCCGCGAGGCCGAACTCGCCGACCTGATGCCGGTCAAGGAGAATGCCGGCTCCGGCAAGCAGCTCCTTTGCCCGATGCCCGGCCTGGTCAAACAGATCATGGTCAGCGAGGGCCAGGAGGTGAAGAACGGCGAGCCGCTGGCCATCGTCGAGGCGATGAAGATGGAGAACGTGCTGCGCGCCGAACGCGACGGCACCATCTCCAAGATCGCCGCCAAGGAAGGCGACAGCCTCGCGGTCGATGCCGTGATCCTGGAATTCGCCTGATCGCAGGACGCGCCTGCCGGCGTGAGCGAAGCGGCCGTTCAGCGCGACGATGTCGCGATCTGCACGACCGCTCGCCCTCTGCCGAACGTCCGGGCTGGAGACGCACGACGAGGATCGGGGGTGGATCTCCTCGGTCTTCGACCGCATCCGCCGGAGCGCGGGCACGCCACTCCATCCGCCCCGAAGACATGCCCCTTTACTTTGCCTACGGCGCCAACATGGACGCCGCCGCCATGGCTCAGCGCTGCCCGGCCTCGCAGCTGATCGGGCGCGGTCGTCTGCCGCGGCACCGCTTCATCATCATGCGGGAGGGCTGGGCTTCGGTGGTGCGCGCGCCGGGCGCCACGGTCTGGGGCGTGCTGTGGGAACTGGCGCTCTCGGACGTGCCGGCCCTCGACCGCTACGAGGGTGTGGCCGGCGGCCTCTACGTGAAGGCCTATCAGCCGATCGTCACCGATGGCGGCACGAAGCCGGCCCTGATCTATCTCGGCCGCAGCGGAGCCGGCGGCCTGCCGCGGCCGGGCTATCTCGAAGCCGTGCTCGCGGCGGGCCAGGCGGCTCAACTGCCGGGGCCCTATCTCCAGGAAATCCGCGGCTGGCAGCGCCGCACTCCGGCCTGACCTGCGCGACGCGCACGGTTCGAAGCGACCCCTGGTACTTGAACTGCGCAACTTCCGGCTGGAACCTCCTCGGCAGCCCGCTCTCCGCCGTGCTGCTTCGGCAACGTCGTCGGCGGCGTGCTCTGCATCTCGCCGGCGTGGTATCTCATCGACCATCCGCAGGCGGCAGCCGCGCGCCGCACCGAGGCCGCGCCGGCCTCCGCCGCCATGGCCACCCGCTAGCCGGAAGCGCGAGGCTCCCGGCTCCGGCACGGAACCGGGAGTCCCCTCCATCGTGAGCACCGACGACAAGACCATCCGCATCGTGATCCGCGGCCGCGTGCAGGGCGTGTCCTATCGCGCCTGGACCAAGAAGCAGGCGGACCGGCACGGCGTTGCGGGCTGGGTCCGCAACTTGCCCGACCGCACCGTCGAGGCTTTGTTCTCGGGCCCCGCCGAGTCGGTCGATGCGCTGCTCGCCGCGTGCCGACGCGGTCCGTTCGCGGCGCGCGTCGACGGCATCGAGGTGAGCGAGGAGGCCGAGCCCGCTCCGGGCGCGGGTTTCAACATCCGCGCCTAGACAGGTCGAGGGCTTGCTCGCCGGGCCGCCGGCCTGTAGCCGCCGGGGCAGCACACCCACCCGGACCGGCGAGACGACACCGCGATGACGACGCCCTGACCATGTGGGACCTCCACGCCTTTTCCCCGCTCGACTTCGCGGCGCTCCTCTTCTTCGTGGCGTCCTGGGCCGGCTACAGCTTCGCCGTGCAGCGGCGACGGGGCGACCGGCTGAGCCTCAGCCAGATCATGAATCGGCAGCGGCACAAATGGGCCGTCCAGATGATCACCCGCGACAACCGCGTGGTGGATACGACGATCAACGCCTCGCTTCAGAACGGCACCGCCTTCTTCGCCTCGACCTCGCTGATCGCACTCGGTTCGGTGCTGACGCTCTCGCGCTCGGGCGACGACGTGCTCAACCTGTTTTCCGCGCTGCCCTTCGGCGCGGGGACGACCCGCCAGACCTGGGAGATCAAGGTCGCCGGGCTCGCCGTCGTGTTCGTCTATGCCTTCTTCAAGTTCGCCTGGGCCTACCGGCTGTTCAATTACGGCGCGATCCTGATTGGTGCGGTCCCGCCCAAGGGCTCGGGCGCCTCCGAGGCGGTGATGCTCCGCGCCGCCGAGCGGGCCGGCGCGATGAACGTGGCGGCGGGCTCGCATTTCGCCAAAGGCCAGCGTGCTTTCCTGTTCGCGCTGGCCTATCTCGGCTGGTTCGTGAGCGCGCCGGTGATGATGCTCGCCACCGCCAGCGTGGTCTGGGTGATGTGGCGGCGCCAGTTCTCCTCGCGGATTCGCGCCTTTCTGCTCGCCGAGGGAGACCCACATGGCCGATGAAGCCGCGATCGAAGAGACGATGCTGCGGCTCGTGAGCGAGCGCGGGGCGGACAAGACCTGCTGCCCCTCCGAGATCGCCCGCGCGCTCGGCGGCCCGCATCCGGATGGCTGGAGCCCGCTGATGCAGCCGGTCCGCCGCGTCGCCGTGCGGCTGACGAAGGCGGGCCGGGTTCAGATCCTGCGCAAGGGCAAGCCGGTGGAGGATCCGGACGATTTCCGCGGGATCTATCGCTTGAGCCTGCCGCGGGCGTAACGGCGGTTCAGGGCGCCGGCATCACCGCGTCGGTGTAGCCGGTGAGCCGGTAGGCGATCATTCCGACCCACTCCTTCACGCCGATATCGAGTTCGCCGAGACCATCGGAGGCGAAGCTGGCGAGGCGGTACGCATCGCGCGGCCAGTTGGTGCGATAATCGACCGGATAGGCGGTGACGTCGAACCCGGCCTTGCGGAAGCAGCCCATCGAGCGCGGCATGTGCCAGGCGGAGGTGACGAGGAGCCAGCGCTCGCCCGGCTTCGGCTGCACCATCCGCGCGGTAAACACCGCGTTCTCGTGGGTGTTGCGCGATTGCTGCTCCAGGATCAGGCGGTTGCGCGGCACGCCGAGCGTGTCGGCGTAACGGCTGACGATCTCGGCCTCCGAGACCGCGTCCTCGCGCGTGCTGCCGGCGCCGCCGGAGAAGACGAGACGCGCCTGCGGGTAGCGCCGGGCGAGGTCGGCCAGGGCGATGGCCCGCTCGCCCGCTTCGTTGACGGTGATCTGGTCACGGCCGATCGAGGTATCGGCCTCGACCGTCCCGCCGAGCACGACGATGCCTGTCACCGGCGTGCCGTCATCGGTAAAGCTCGGAAACCGGTTCTCCAGCGGCGCCAGCGTCCAGGCCGAGAGCGGCGAGAGCCCGGCGACGAGGAGCCCGACGAAGCTGGCGACCGTGAGAACCCGTCCGATCCCGCGGCCGGCCTCGGTGAAGAGCAGGAGGCAACCGAGGAGCCCCAGCAGGATCAGGAAGTTCGACGGCGTGAGGACGAAGAAGATCAGCTTCGAGAGCGGGAAGAACATCGTCTTCTTTCGTCCGGGGTTCGACACGGCATCCGTCACGGGCTGAGCTTCACCGGGAAAATCAGGTGAGCGGCAGCGACAGAACGGCCGAGGCGGCGGGCCGTTGCGCCAGCGTGCCCAGCCAGCGGCGGATGTTCGGGCGCTCCTCCCGCTCCAGCGGCAGCTGGAACCAGCGATTCGCCGCGAGCCCCACGGCGATGTCGGCGATGGAGAAGTGCTCGCCCGCCACGTGGGCCGTGTCCGCCAGATGCTGATCGAGCAGGGCGGCACAGCGCTCGGAAGCCGCCCGCGACGCCTCGATCACCCCCGCGTCCCGCTTGTCGGGGGCGACGCGCACAAGTTGGAGAAAGGCGTCGCGCATCGCCGGAGTGAAGGTGGTGGCCTGCCAATCGAGCCACTGGTCGATGAGCGCGCGGGCGCGCGGCGCCTCCGGCAGGGCCAGCGGGCCGCCATGGGCATAAGCAAGGTAGCGCAGGATCGCGTTCGACTCCCAGAGGACAAAGCCGTCCTCTTCCAGCGTCGGCACGAGGCCGTTGGGATTCATCGCGCGGTAGCGGGCATCATTGACGATGCCATGCGCGCCGCCCGCCTCGATATGTTCGTAGGCCAGACCGAGTTCGTCGAGCGCCCAGAGCGCCTTCTGCACGTTTCCGGAGCTGGCCCGCCCCCACAGCTTCAGCGTCATCCTCGGTCCTCGTCGTCGCTCTCGGGGGGATAGGCGTGAACGGCCCCGCTCGGATCGGTTACCCGCCAGGACTCGCCCGCCGCGTCAAGATAGCCCGGCCCCACCGGCACTTTGCCGTGGCCGCCGGGAATGTCGAGCACGTAGAGCGGCTGGGCGAGACCCGAGAGGCGACCGCGCAAGGTTCGCATCAGCGCCTGCCCCTCCGGCAGCTCCGTGCGCAGATGGCCGGTGCCCGGCGCGAGGTCGCCGTGGTGGAGGTAGTAGGGCTTGATCCGGTTCTCGACGAACCGCCGCATCAAGGCTTCGAGCGTTTCCGCATCGTCGTTGACACCGCGCAAGAGCACGCTCTGGCTCACCATCGGGATGCCGGCATCGACCAGCCGGGCGATGGCACCGCGCGCGGCCGGCGTGAATTCGCGCGGATGGTTGGCGTGGAGCGCCACGAACACCGCGCCGGAGAAACCCTTGAGGGCGGCGACCAGGGCCGCGTCGACGCGGGCAGGCTCGACCACTGGCACGCGGGTGTGGAAGCGCAGCACCCGCACATGCGGGATCGCGCCGAGCGCCTCAGTGATCGCCGCGAGCCGCCGGGGCGAGAGGGCGAAGGGGTCGCCCCCGGTCACCACCACCTCCCAGATCTCCGGATGCGCGGCGATGTAGCGGTAGGCACCCGCCAACTCCGCCTCGCTGAGCGAACCCTGGCCGGCCGGCCCGACGCGCTCGCGGCGGAAGCAGAAGCGGCAATAGACCGGGCAGATGTGCAGCGGCTTCAGAAGCACCCGGTCGGGATAGCGGTGGACGATGCCGGGCACCGCCTCATGCGCGTCGTCGCCGATCGGGTCGGCGCGCTCTTCCGGACGCGTCTCAGTTTCTTCCGCGCGGGGAATGAACTGTCGGGCGATCGGGTCGGCGGGATCGCTGGCGTCGATCAGCTCGGCCATGTCGGTGGTCACCGAGACGGCGTAGCGCGCCGCGACCCGCTCCAGGGCGGGGAGGGCTTGTGCGTCGACCAGCCCGGCGCGGGCCAGCGCGGTGGCACTCTTCAGGGCGAAGCTCACCGCGACCGGTTCCGGGGGACCGGTGTCCAGATCACGTCGTCGATGCGGGGTGCGCCGGTGGCGAGCATCACCAGCCGGTCGAACCCGAGCGCGATGCCGCTCGCCTCGGGCATGATCGCCAGCGCGTCCAGGAACTCGTCGTCGATGGGGTAGCGCTCGCCGTAGACGCGGGCCTTCTCCGCCATCTCCGCCTCGAAGCGGCGGCGCTGCTCGGCCGGATCGGTGAGTTCGCCGAAGGCGTTCGCGAGTTCGACGCCGCAGGCATAGAGCTCGAAGCGTTCGGCGACGCGCGGGTCGCGCGGGCTCGGCCGGGCGAGCGCCGCCTCGCTCACCGGGTACTCGCACAGGATGGTCGGACGCCCCTGGCCGAGATGCGGCTCGATCAGCCCGACGAGGACGCGGCTGAACAGGTCGGCCCAGGTGTCGTCCGGGGCGACCCGCAGGCCGCGGGTCATCACCGCATCGGCCAGTGTATCCCGGTCGCTGCCGCCATCGGGCGAGACCGTGGCGAGGAGGTCGATGGCCGCGTAACGCTGGAAGGCCTCCGCCAGGGTCAGCCGCTCGAAGGGTGCGAACGGATCGGCCTCGCGCCCGCGAAAGGTCAGGCGTCGCACGCCCGCCGTCTCGGCAGCGAGCGCGAGAAGCGCGGCGCCGTCCTGCATCAGCGCGTCGTAGCTCTCGCCCGCCCGATACCATTCGAGCATCGTGAATTCGGGATGGTGCAGCGCGCCGCGCTCGCGGTTGCGGAAGACGTGGGCGAGGCTGAACAGGCGCGGCTCACCCGCCGCCAGCAGCTTCTTGCAGGCGAATTCCGGCGAGGTGTGGAGGTAGAGCGGCTCGCGGCCGCCATCGGGCAGAATCGCCTCCGTGGCGAAGGCCGAGAGATGCGCCTCGTTGCCGGGAGAGACCTGCAGCGCGGCGGCTTCGACCTCGACGAAATCGCGCTCGGCAAACCACGCGCGAAAACCCGCGAGGATGCGGTTGCGGGTGAGCAGCAGCGGCCGGCGATCCGCATGGAGGCCGGGATGCCACCAGGGCGAAGACTCGTGACTCACGCGAAAACAGCCTCCGGCTGGCAACCGAGCCGCGGATAGGGTAGGGCCTCGCGGATGATTCCGCTCATCCGGCCGAGACGCCGGTGAAGAGCCGCCGTTCTCGTCAAGCCAAGGTCCACGCTCGTGAAAGTGATCGCCAGTACCCTTCGTAAGGGCAACGTCGTCGATAAGGACGGCAAGCTCTACGTCATCCTGACGGCGGAGAACATCCACCCCGGCAAGGGCACTCCGGTGACGCAGCTCGATATGCGCCGCATCACCGACGGCGTGAAGATCTCCGAGCGCTACCGCACCACCGAGCAGGTCGAGCGCGCCTTCGTTGAGGATCGCGACCACACCTTCCTGTACCAGGACGGCGAGGGGTATCACTTCATGAACCCCGAGAGCTACGAGCAGATCGCCGTCCCCGCGGACGTGGTCGGCGACGCCGCTCCATACCTGCAGGAGGGCATGACCGTGACCCCTCTCGACCCATAACGGCGTGCCGCTGACCATCGAGCTGCCGCAGCGCATGACCTTCGAGATCGTCGAGACCGAGCCGGTCACCAAGGGCCAGACCGCCTCCTCGTCCTACAAGCCGGCGCTGCTCTCGAACGGTGTGAAGACCTCGGTGCCGCCGCATGTCAGCACCGGCACCCGCGTCGTCATCATGACGGCCGACGGCTCCTACGTGGAGCGCGCCAAGGACTGATTTTCTCTCGGTCGGCGGCTCCCCCATCCACTCCTCATCCTGAGGTGCCCGCGATAGCGGGCCTCGAAGGGTGCTCCAGATCCCGCGCGGCTTCTGGAACACCCTTCGAGGCCTCCGCTTCGCGCCGGCACCTCAGGATGAGGGAGAGGCTTGGGGTTTCCGATCGATAGATCCGCTCACGGCGGGGCCGCGGTGCCTTCCGCGGCGTCGTAGCAAAGCTGCGACAGTCCCTGCGCCCTGGCCCGCTCCTCCGCGGAATAGGGCTTTCCCGAGCCCCAGAGCCCCTCCCGCCGCAGGGCATCGGCCGTACAGCGGGCGGCGATCCGGCAGGCCTGCGGCTCGCCGCCGGAGCGGGTGCAATTGCCCACGTAATCCTTGCGGAAGCTCGCGAGCCCGGCCTTCGGATGCGGCCCGGTCAGCGTGACGAGGCCGGTGAACAGGGCGAGCAAAGCCGGCTGGTGAACGAGATAGACGGCGAGGCTGTGCCGCCCGGCAAAGGCTGCCCCGCGCGCCACGGCGTTCCGGGCCCGCCAGCGGGTGAGCCACGACCCGGCCAAAGCCGGCCGTGCGATCCGCGCGAGCGCAATCCCGGCCAGCACCATCCCGAACCAGGGGAAACAGCGGCACCCAATCGTTAGTGTCCGGCAGCTCCCGGCCGAGGCCGAGGAAGTACAGCTCCGGCGCATCGAACAGCGGATGGGCCACGACGTGTGGCGCCGCCAGCACGACGGCGGCCGCGAGCGCCGTCACCGGGGCCGGCAGGAACACGAAGGGTAAGCCGAGCACGCTCGAGACGGCGATGCAGTGCAGGATGCCGAAGAAGATGTAGCTCTGCGGAAACGCGAGCCGCGTCGCCAGGGTGATGAGGAGCGCCGCCCCGCCGATCCGCGCGAGCCGCAGGGCGAAGGGCCGCCAGCGCACGCCGTCGCCATTGGCGAGAACGAGGCCGACGCCCACCAGCAGCAGGAACGCCCCGGCGATGCCGTGGGCCGCCAGCCGCCCCGGCGGGGTCAGCGCGAAGTTCTGCGGCGTGAGCTGCAGGAATCCGAGATCCCACAGCCCATGATAGGCCGCCATCGCCGCGAGCGCCGCGCCGCGGGCGAGGTCGAGGGCATCGATCCGCCGGCTCGAACGGGGGGGCGTGGGCGCGGGGGAGGCAGGCATGGCCGCGCCCTATCACCGTTCCCCGGTCGAGGCGAAGGGCAGGCGCAACTCCGCCTGGACGACCGGTCGTCCAGGCGGAGTTGCGGCCAATCGAATCAGCCCGGCATGAGACCAAAAAGGCACTGAAATCGGTACGGATGATCCTAACCCGTTGTCCGGCCACGCTCTCGCGTCGCGGAACGGCCTTCAAATCAATTGAGGGGACGGGCAACCCGGCGCATGCGAGATGCGACATTGTCGCCATGCTTCTGAAAAATGATCATTTGAAGTGTCCCGTTGCCGACCAAACGGGCTTTCCGCGTAATGTGACTTTGTTAACGTAGCTCCGGGATTGCGCCGCGCGATTCGGCACGGGTTGCTTACATGTCGAACGAACACGAACTGAGTGCCGTCGGGCTTCGTATGCCGGAGACGCGAGACCGCGCGATGGAGCGGGAGACCGAGGAGGAACGTCCGGCCGAACTCTTGGAGGTCGCTGGGCGCATCAAGTGGTTCGACGTCTCGAAGGGCTTCGGCTTCATTGTGCCGGATGACGGCTCGGCGGACGTGCTGCTGCACATCACCTGCCTGCGCCGGGACGGGCACCAGGCCGCGAGCGAAGGCGCGCGGATCGTGGTCGAGGCGGTGCAGCGCGCCCGCGGCTGGCAGGCCTTCCGGGTGCTCTCGCTCGATCAGTCCACCGCGCTCCACCCCTCCGAACTGCCGATGGCGCGCACCCACGAAGTCGTCACGCCGACGAGCGGGCTGGAGCGCGCGGTGGTGAAGTGGTTCAACCGCCTACGCGGCTTCGGCTTCCTCAGCCGCGGCGACGACACGCCGGACATCTTCGTCCACATGGAGACCCTGCGCCGCTACGGCATCGCCGAGCTGAAGCCCGGCGAGGAGGTGATGGTGCGCTACGGCGACGGCTCGAAGGGTGCTATGGCGGCGGAAGTCCGCCTCGTCGACGGGGCGCTTCCGGCTTCCCATTGACGGTGATCCGCGTGCCCGTGTCTCCCTCCGCGACAAAGCTGCTTCCCTTCGCAACAAACTTCTTGCGCCTCGCCGCCTGCCTCGTCGCGCTGTCGGCCTTGCCGGCGCTTCCGCTCCGCGCGCAGGAGGCAGCGCCCGCCGCCCAGGCCGCGACCGAGCCGCTCGGCATCGTCGCCAAGAACGGCCGCCATGCCTTCCAGGTCGAGGTGATGCGCACCGACGCGCAGCGCGCCAAGGGGCTGATGTACCGCCGCTCCATGGCCGCCGACCACGGCATGCTGTTCGACTTCGAGCGGCCGGCGCCGGCCACGATGTGGATGAAGAACACCTATCTCTCGCTCGACATGGTGTTCATCCGCTCCGACGGCTCGATCGCCCGGATCGCGCCGGATACCGAGCCGCTCTCGACCAAGGTGATCCCGTCGGGCGAGCCGGTTCTCGCGGTGCTCGAACTCAACGCCGGCACCGCCGCCAAGCTCGGCATCCGCGCGGGCGACCGGGTCGAGCACCCGATGTTCAAGCGCTAACCGTGATGGCCCCGGAGCCCGACGATCCGGCTGGGGTCTGGAACGATGCGCTGCGTGCCGCCAACCTATTCGCCGCCGACCCGCACGGTCTCGGCGGGATCGTGCTGCGCGCCGGGGCCGGTCCGGTGCGCGATCTCTGGCTCGATCATCTCCGCGACAGGCTGACGGGCCCGGTGCGGCGGATGCCGCCGGGCATCGCCGACGACCGTCTGATCGGTGGGCTCGATTTGCCCGCCACCCTGCGGGCCGGCCGTCCGGTGATCCAGCGCGGCCTGCTGGCGGAGGCCGATGGCGGTGTCGTCGTGGTGCCGATGGCTGAACGCCTGGAGCGCGGCACCGTGGCCCGGCTCGCGGGCGCCCTCGACACCGGCATGCTGGTGCTGGAACGTGATGGCCTCGCCGCACGGCTCCCGGCCCGCTTCGGCCTCGTGCTGCTCGACGAGGGGCAGGAGGACGAGACTGTCGCGGAGGCGCTGGCCGACCGATTGGCACTCCGCCTCGACCTGTCCGGCGTGAGCCTGCGGGACGTGAGAGCCGCCCCTTCGCATACCGCTCGCGGAGCGGACGCAGCGGCAGGCCCACCCGCGCCCGACGCGACCGCCACCCTCTGCGCCGTCGCTGAGGCCTTCGGCATCGCCTCGCTGCGGGCGCCGCTTCTCGCCCTGCGGATTGGACGGCTCATCGCAGGGGAGGCCGGGCGCGACGAACCGAACGAGGCCGACCTGATCGAAGCCGCCCACCTCGTCCTGGCGCCGCGGGCGACGCGTCTTCCCGCGCCGCCGCAACCGGCCGAGCCGGAACCGGCGGACCCGCCGCCGCCGGAGCCGCAGCCCCCACAGGACGCCGATCGCCCCCCCGAGGACGCAGCCGAGCGGGCGGATGCCACGCCGAGAGAAGCCGACGAGACGGTGCTCGACGCGGTCCGTGCCGCCCTCCCGAAGGACTTGCTCGCCCGGTTCCTGGCCGGCGGCCCGCCGCTGCGCGCCGGCGCGGCCGGACGGATGGGGGTGGCCTCCGCCTCGCCGCTCGCGGGCCGCCCGGTCGGCAGCCGTCCCGGCGATCCGCGCCGGGGCCGGCTCGACCTGATCGCGACCCTGCGCGCCGCTGCCCCGTGGCAGCGCCTGCGCCGGGGCGAAGCCGATCCGCGCCGTGTCTGCGTCACCCCGGAGGATTTCCGGATTCGCCGGTTGAAGCGGCGCAGCGAGACGACGACGATCTTCTGCGTCGATGCCTCCGGCTCGGCGGCGCTCGAACGGCTGGCGGAGGCGAAGGGCGCCGTCGAACTGCTTCTCGCCGAGGCTTACGTCCGGCGCGACCGCATCGCCCTCGTCGCCTTCCGCGGCGCGCGGGCCGAGACGGTGCTGCCGCCGACGCGCTCCCTGGTCAGAGCCAAGCGCGTGCTCGCGGGCCTCCCCGGCGGAGGCGGCACGCCACTCGCCGCCGGGCTCGACACCGCCGCCGCCCTGGCCCTCGGCATCCGTCGCGCGGGCGGAAGCCCCGTCATTGTCCTGCTCACCGACGGGCGCGCCAACGTCGCCCGCTCCGGCCTCGGCGGCCGGGCGCTGGCCGGCGAGGAGGCTTTGGCCGCCGCCCGCGTGCTGCGGGTGCAGGCGCTGCCCATCCTCGTGATCGACACCGGCGCCCGGCCCGACGGGGCGCGCGGCCTCGCCGAGGCGGCGCAGGGGCGTTACTGTCCACTGCCCCATGCCGATGCGGGCAGCGTCAGCGCGGCGGTGCGCGCCGCCACAGCCTGAGGCCCCCTGTGCCCTTGCCCTCTAAAGACGACCGGCCGGATTGGGAGCTTGATGGCCGCGATTGGCCGCACCGGGCAGCGAGCCACTTCGTGGAGGCGGCAGGCCTGCGCTGGCACGTCCAGGAATTCGGCGAGCCGGATGCGCCCGGCCTGCTGCTCCTGCACGGCACCGGCGCCGCGACCCATTCCTGGCGCGGGCTGGCACCGCTTCTCGCCGAACGGTTCAGGGTCGTCGCGCCCGATCTGCCGGGCCACGGCTTCACCGATCCGCTGCCCCCTCGCCGGCTCTCCCTGCCAGGGATGGCCGAGGCGGTGGGCGACCTCGTCACCGCTCTCGGCCTGAACCCGCGGCTCGCGATCGGCCATTCGGCCGGTGCGGCGGTACTCGCGCGGATGTGCGTCGACCGGCGCATCGATCCCGACCTGCTGGTGGCGCTCAACGGCGCGCTGACCCCGTTTCCGGGCGTTGTCAGCTTCCTCTTCCCCGGCATCGCCCGGATGCTGTTCCTGAACCCCGTGACGCCGAAGGTCTTTGCCTGGAGCGCCGACCGGGCAGCGGTGCGTCGCCTCATCGACGGCACCGGCTCGCGTCTCGACCCACAGGGGCTCGACCTCTACCGGCGGCTGTTCACCCGCCCCGGCCATGTCGCGGGCGCCCTCGGCATGATGGCGAATTGGGATCTCCCGGCGCTCGCCCGCGACCTGCCGCGGCTCGAAACCCGCACGCTGCTGGTCGTCGGCGGGGACGACAAGGCGATCAAGCCGGACGATTCGTTCGCCTTGCGCGAGCGGCTGCGGAGCGCGCGCGTCGAGTTGCTGCGCGGTCTCGGCCACCTCGCCCACGAGGAGGCGCCGGAGCGGGTGGCGAAGATCATTCTGGCGGAAGCGGACGCCCTTCGCGCCTCGGCAACCTGAGACGCCTCTTGCGCTGACGAAAATCCCAGCCATAGTGTCAACCTATGTTGACACTGGCCGTCAAACCGACTGTCACGTCCGACCCCGATGCCCGGCCGCATGCGGTCGTGATCGGGGCCGGCTTCGGCGGGCTGGCCGCGGCGGTTCGGCTCGGCGCCCGCGGCTATCGCGTCACCGTTCTGGAACGGCTCGACCAGCCGGGCGGCCGCGCCCGCGTCCACCGTCAGGACGGCTTCACCTTCGATGCGGGGCCCACCATCGTCACCGCGCCGTTCCTGTTCGAGGAGCTGTGGCGGCTGTGCGGGCGGGACATGCGCGAGGACGTGACCCTCGTGCCGATGCAGCCGTTCTACTGCATCCGCTTCGAGGACGGACAGAGCTTCGCCTATAGCGGCGACCGCGCGGCGATGCGGGCCGAGGTCGCCCGCTTCTCGCCCAATGACGTGTCCGGTTACGAGCGCTTCATGGCCCATAGCGAGGCCGTGTGCCGGATGGGCTTCGAGGAACTCGGCCACGTCCCGTTCGGCAGCCTCGGCTCGATGCTGCGCATCGCGCCCGATCTGCTGCGCTTGTCGGGCCACCGCAGCGTCTACGACGTGGTGTCCCGCTTCATCCGCGACGAGCGGCTGCGCACCATCTTCAGCTTCCATCCCCTGCTCATCGGCGGCAACCCGTTTCGCGCCAGCGGCATCTACTGCCTGATCGCCCATCTGGAGCGGCAATGGGGCGTCCATTTCGCCATGGGCGGCACCGGGCGGCTGGTGGACGGACTCTGCGGGCTGATCCGGGGGCAGGGCGGCCGAGTCCGCTGCGGCGAGGAGGTTGCGCGCATCCGCGTCGAGGACGCGCGGGCGACCGGTGTGGTGCTGGCGGGGGGCGAGGTCATCCCCGCCGACATCGTTGTCTCGAACGCCGATTCCGCCTTCACCTACGGTACGCTGCTCGGCGGCCGAACCCGGCGCTGGAGCCCGCGGCGTCTGGCGCGCGCCTCGTCCTCCATGGGGCTGTTCGTCTGGTATTTCGGCACCCGGAAGAAGTACCCGGAGGTCGATCACCACATGATCCTGATGGGCCCACGCTATCGCGGCCTGTTGCAGGACATCTTCGACCGCAAGCACTTGGCGGACGATTTCAGCCTCTATCTCCACCGCCCGACCGCGACCGACCCGCTGCTCGCGCCGCCGGGGCACGACGCGTTCTACGTGCTCGCCCCGGTGCCGAACCTCGACGGCGGCCAGGATTGGGCTCAGCTTGCCGAGCCCTACCGCCAGCGGATCGCACGCTTCCTCGAAAGCTCGGTGCTGCCGGGGCTGTCGGACGCCCTCGTCACCTCGCGGGTGACGACGCCGCAGGACTTTTCCGACGACTTCTTGAGCTTCCGCGGCTCCGGGTTCGGGCTGGAGCCGGTGCTGACGCAATCGGCGTGGTTCCGTCCGCACAACCGCTCGGAAGACGTGGCCAACCTCTTCCTCGTCGGCGCGGGGACGCATCCCGGCGCCGGTCTGCCGGGTGTGCTGTCCTCGGCGCGTGTCCTCGATTCCGTGGTGCCGGATGCCCGTGTTTGCGCTTGACCCTTTCGCCACCAGTGCGGCGGACCGCTCTGCCTGCCGGGCCGCGATCCGCGCCGGCTCCAAGAGCTTCTTCGCGGCCTCGCTGCTGTTGCCGCCCTCGGTTCGGGTCTCGGCCTACGGCCTCTACGCCTTCTGCCGCGTCTCCGACGACGCGGTGGACGAGGCGGGAGGCAACCGTGCTGCGGCCCTCGCCCGCCTGGAACGACGGCTGACGGCGGCCTGTGCCGGCCGGCCCGACAACCACCCGGCCGACCGGGCGCTCGCCGAGGTGCTCGCCCGCCACGCCATCCCCGAGAAGCTGCCGCGGGCGCTGCTCGAAGGGCTGGCCTGGGACACGCAGGGCCGGCGCTACGACACTCTGTCGGAGGTGGCCGCCTATGCCGCCCGGGTCGCGGGCACGGTCGGGGCAATGATGACGCTGGTGATGGGGGTGCGCGACGGCCCCGCGCTCGCCCGCGCCTGCGATCTCGGCGTCGCCATGCAATTCACCAACATCGCCCGCGATGTCGGCGAAGATGCCCGCGCCGGGCGCCTCTACCTGCCTCGCGAGTGGCTCGACGCGGCCGGCATCGACGCGAACGCTTTCCTTGCCGAGCCTCGGCTCCGCCCCAGCCTGCAGCGGGTCGTGGCCGATTTGCTGGCCGCGGCCGACGAACTCTACGCCCGCGCCGAACCCGGCATCGCCGCGCTCCCGTTGAGCTGCCGCCCGGCGATCCGCGCCGCCGGCCTGATCTACGCGGAGATCGGCCGTGCCGTGGAGGCGAACGGCCTCGATTCGGTCACGCGCCGCGCGCGCGTCACCGGCGCGCGCAAGGCCGGGCTTCTGGCCACCGCCATCCTGCCCGCGGGCGGCGGGGGGCTATCGGCGCCACCATTGCCCGAGACCGCCTTCCTCGTGGAAGCCGTGATGCACCATCCGGTCCCGGCAGCGCGCCGCCTGCCGCCGTGGTGGAACGTGTCGGGGCAGGTCGTGCGGGTGCTCGACCTGATCGAGGTGCTGGAGGAGCGCGACGCCTTCCGCCGCTCGGCCGCGTCGTAAGGATAACGAGCGGGTTCCCCTCTCCCTGCGCGGGGAGAGGGCATGCACTGAGTCGATCAGGTTTTGCGAAGCACCCTCAGCCCAGCCCCCCGGCCTCGACGATGAAGCGGGCGACCGTGTCCGCCCCGTGCCCTTCGCGCAGGGAGGCGAACACGTAGGGCCGCGTGCCGCGCATCCGCTGGGTGTCGGCCTCCATCACCGAGAGGTCGGCGCCGACGAGGGGGGCGAGGTCGGTCTTGTTGACGATGAGCAGGTCGGAGCGGGTGATGCCGGGGCCGCCCTTCCGCGGGATCTTCTCCCCACCCGCCACGTCGATGACGTAGAGGGTGAGGTCGGCCAGTTCCGGCGAGAAGGTTGCCGCGAGGTTGTCACCGCCGGATTCGATCAGCACGAGGTCGAGCTTCGGGAAACGGCGGCGCATCTCCGCCACCGCTGCGAGGTTGATCGAGGCATCCTCGCGGATCGCCGTATGCGGGCAGCCGCCGGTCTCGACGCCGAGGATGCGCTCCTCCGGCAGGGCGCCGGCCACCGTGAGGATGCGGGCATCCTCCTTGGTGTAGATGTCGTTGGTGATCGCGCAGATCTCGTAGGAATCGCGGAAGCGGCGGCAGAGCTGTTCCATCAGCGCGGTTTTGCCGGAGCCGACGGGTCCGCCGATGCCGACGCGCAGGGGTCCGTTCACGGATGCCATGACTTCCAAAAATCCTCAGGAGCGGAAGATGCGGGAATACTGCGTCTCGTGCCGAAAGGAGCCGAGATCGAGCCGCAGGGTTGCGCTGCCGAGCGCGTCGAGTCCGGCCTCATGCAGCGCCTCGGCCAGTCCGGCGACGCGAGGGGTCAGCGCGGCGAGAATCGTCGTGCCCGCGCTCTGGCCGACCGGCGCCACCCGCAGCGCGGCCGAGACGAGGTTCTGAACGAAGGCGAGGCCGTAGGCCGCCACCGTCGCCGCCCGCGCGACGCCGTGCGCGCCCGCCGCCGCACCGACGGCGACGGGATAGGCGACCTCGGCGTTCAGCCGGTCGGCGACCGTCGCGAGGGCAGGGCAGGGCCAGGCCCGCAGCGTCGCATCCAGGAAGCTGCGCCCCTGCTGGCTCGTCTCCAGATGAAGCTCGCGGGAGGGGGCGAGCGCCAAAGCGAGGTCGTTGATCTCGGCCAATCCCGCATCGTCTCCGGCCTCGGTGGCGCGATGCGCGGCGGCGCAGAGGATCATGTCGTTGCGCCCCGCGCCCCGTTCCAGCACGTCGGCGAGCCAATCGCCGAGGGTGGCGGCGTCGCGGACGTCGCCGCACTCCACCGCCCATTCGAGCCCGTGCGAATAGGCGAAGGCGCCGACCGGATAGGTCGGCGAGAGCCACGCCATCAGCCGCAGGGCGTCAATCATGGGCGTGCGGGTGATCGTGCGAATGTCCGTGACCGTGGCCATGGGCATGGCCGCCGGCATAGGCCCCGCCCTCGGGCCGGAACGGCCGCATCACCGGCTCGGCGCTGCCGCCCAAACCCCGCACCATCTCGGCGAGCACGTGGTCGTGACCGATCCACACCGCGGCCTCGCCGATCTCGGCGGGGATGTGCCGGTTGCCGATATGCCAGATCAGCCGCTTGAGGGCGTGCGGGGTGGGCGCGCGGATTTCCAGCAGCGCCTCGGGCGCCGCCTCGACCCAGACGAGCCGGCCGTCCTCCAGCGCGAGGGCGTCGCCGTCATCGAGCACGGTGGCCTCGGCGAGGTCGAGCAGGAACGCGGTGCCGCCGACGCCGCGCATCGCCATGCGGCGGCGATGCCGGTCGTTCGAGTCGAGCACGATGCGATCGACGATCTCGCCGGAGCCGAGACGGTCGCGGCGGATGACACGGGTGGCGCGGATCATAGCTCAGAACAGGAAGTAGCGCTGCGCCATCGGCAAGACCTCCGCCGGCTCGCAGACCAGCAATTCGCCGTCGGCGCGCACGTCGTAGGTCTCGGGGTCGATCTCGATATTCGGGGTCGCGTCGTTGAGGATCATGCTCTTCTTCGAGATGCCGCCGCGCACGTTCTCCACCGCCACCAGCTCCTTGGAGACGCGGAGCTTCTCCTTCACGCCGTCCTCGAGCGCCGCCCGCGAGACGAAGGTGAGCGCGGTGGCATAGGGCGCGCGGCCGTAGGCGCCGAACATCGGCCGGTAATGCACCGGCTGCGGCGTGGGGATCGAGGCGTTGGGGTCGCCCATCGGCGCGGTGGCGATCATGCCGCCCTTGAGCACGAGGTCCGGCTTCACCCCGAAGAAGGCGGGCGTCCACAGCACGAGGTCGGCGAGTTTGCCCGGCTCGATCGAGCCGATATGGCGCGAGACGCCGTGCGCGATGGCCGGGTTGATCGTGTATTTCGCCACGTAGCGCCGGGCGCGCAGGTTGTCGTTGCCCGACGCGTCTCCGGGCAGGGCGCCGCGCTGGCGCTTCATCTTGTCGGCGGTCTGCCACGTGCGGATCACGACTTCGCCGACCCGGCCCATCGCCTGGCTGTCGGACGACATCATCGAGAGCGCGCCGATGTCGTGCAGGATGTCTTCGGCCGCGATGGTTTCCTTGCGGATGCGGCTCTCGGCGAAGGCGAGGTCTTCTGGAATCGACGGGTCGAGGTGGTGGCACACCATCAGCATGTCGAGATGCTCGTCGATGGTGTTTTTTGTGAAGGGCCGTGTCGGGTTCGTCGACGACGGGAGCACGTTGGCCAGCCCCGCCACGCGCATGATGTCCGGCGCGTGACCGCCGCCGGCGCCTTCGGTGTGGAAGGCGTGGATGGTGCGGCCCTTGAAGGCGGCGATGGTGTCCTCGACGAAGCCCGACTCGTTGAGCGTGTCGGTGTGGATCATGACCTGCACGTCGAAGGCGTCCGCCACCGAGAGGCAGGTGTCGATCGCGGCGGGCGTGGTGCCCCAATCCTCGTGCAGCTTCATCGCGCAGGCGCCGGCGCGGATCATCTCCTCCAGCGCGCCGGGCACCGAGGCATTGCCCTTGCCGGCGAAGGCAAGGTTCATCGGGAAGGAATCGGCCGCCTCGATCATCCGCGCGATGTGCCAGGGGCCGGGGGTGCAGGTGGTGGCGAAGGTGCCGTGCGCCGGCCCGGTGCCGCCGCCGAGCATCGTCGTCACACCGGAGCAGAGCGCCTCCTCGATCTGCTGCGGGCAGATGAAGTGGATATGGCTGTCGAAGCCGCCGGCCGTGAGGATCTTGCCCTCGCCCGCGATCACCTCGGTGCCGGGGCCGACGACGATGTCGACATTGGCCTGAACGTCCGGGTTGCCGGCCTTTCCGAGCTTGAAGATACGGCCGGCGCGGATGCCGACATCGCATTTCACGATACCCCAATGGTCGAGCACCACGGCGTTGGTGATGACGGTATCGACGGCGCCCTCGGCGTTGGTCGCCTGCGACTGGCCCATCCCGTCGCGGATCACCTTGCCGCCGCCGAACTTCACCTCCTCGCCGTAGGTCGTGAGATCACGCTCGACCTCGATCTCGAGGCTGGTGTCGGCGAGACGAATACGGTCGCCGGTGGTCGGCCCGAACATGGCGGCATAGGCGGCGCGAGGGAGGGCGGCGGGCTTGCGGATGTCGGCCATAGCTCGAGATGCCTTGGAAGGGGTGGCAGCACGTTCAGCGGAAAACGGCGGCGATCGCGTCAGCGCAGACTTGCCGGGCTCAAGGTTAGACAGCCATATTCAGTCAGCCGATCCATCGGCCGAATCAGGAGAGAATCATGACCATTCGACTTTGGCATCCGATGCTCAATCATCGATCCAATCCGTGCGCCGATCATAAAATACATAGAAAGATACCGACATGAGTTTCCCAAAAATAGAACATATCGACGACGTGACGCCGCACGTCTCTTTCGATAAGGGTTTTGTCGTTTCGCGGCGCCCCAACCATACCGTCATCGATTACGTCTTTGCCTTGCCTGAGACCTTCGACACCCCGATCGCCCGCGAGTGCGGAGGCCTGAAGTTCGATCGCGACGGCCTCCTCATCGGGCGCCCCTTCCACAAATTCTTTAATCTGGGTGAGCGCGAGCGGATCGAAGAGATCGACTGGTCGGTGCCGCACGCGGTCCAGGACAAGCTCGACGGCTCGATGGTCCATCCCGTCCTGTTGGAGGGCAGCCTCACCTTCATGACGCGAATGGGGGCCACCGCTCAGGCAATGGCGGCGGGGTCCGAGGCCGATTCCGGAACGCTTGACCTGTCGCGTCACCTGCTCGCGGCCGGCATCACGCCCGTCTTCGAATTCACCTCGCCGGAAAACCGTATCGTCGTCGCCTACGAGCGGCCGGCACTGACCCTGCTCACGGCGCGCGACATGGTCTCGGGCACCTATCTGCCGCAGATCGAATTGGCAGATTTGGCCGAGCGCTTCGCGGTGCCTTTGGTGCGCAGCCATGGAAGCATCGCGGATGCTCGGGCCTTCGCGGAGGCCGCCCGTCGCGAAGCCGGAATCGAGGGCTACGTCGTCTGTTTCGACGACGGTCATCGGCTGAAGCTGAAGACGGATGCCTACGTCCTGCGCCACCGTGCCTTGTCCGGGGTGCATCTGGAAAAGAACGTGCTCGCCTGGGTCGCGACAGGGGCGGTCGACGACGTGATCCCCTTGCTCCCGCCCGAAATCGGGGAACGGGTGCTGACCTACCAGGGTACGGTCAATGCAGGACTTGCGGAGCAAGCCCGCGCGATCCGCACATTCGTGGCGGAGCATGGCGACCTGTCCCGCAAGGATTTCGCGGCCCTGGTGTCGAAACGGATCGATCCGCGCCTGAAGCAGGCCGCGTTTGCCGCCTTCGACGGCAGGGATCCGGCGGATGTCCTCCTGGCGCTGGTCACGCGTGCAGCGGGGAGCGAGAACCGCGTCGAGGCCGTACGCGACCTCTTCGGCATGCACTGGTCGACAACGGGTTTGCCCCTGCCCGAACTGGAGGCGTGAGCGAGCCGAACTTCGTGTGGGGGCGCGCGTCACAGCGCCCCCATCACGTCGCCGCGGAAGCCGTAGACCTTTCGGTCGCCCGAGAGCGGCACCAGTGCCACCTCGCGGGTCGAGCCCGGCTCGAAGCGCACCGCCGTCCCCGGCGCGATGTCGAGGCGCTGGCCGCGGGCCTTGTCACGGTCGAACACGAGGCCGGGATTCGCCTCGAAGAAATGGTAGTGCGAGCCGACCTGGATCGGGCGGTCCCCGGTATTGGCGACCTCGATCACCGTGCGCGGTGCGCCGGCATTGAAGACGATCTCGCCCGGCAATGTCGTCACCGTGCCCGGCACGTCCGCCGAGGGTGCGCCGCGGATCGGGTGGTGGACCGTGACGAGCTTGGTCCCGTCGGGGAAGGTCGCCTCGACCTGAATGTCGTGGATCATCTCGGGCACGCCCTCCATCACCTGGGAGGCATCGAGAACGCGGGCGCCGGCCTGCATCAACTCGGCGACGGAGCGCCCGTCGCGGGCGCCCTCCACCACGAAGTCGGTAATGAGGGCGATCGCCTCCGGATGGTTGAGCTTCACCCCCCGCGCCAGCCGGTTGCGGGCAACCTGCGCGGCCATGGCGATGAGGAGCTTGTCTTTCTCGCGGGGCGTAAGGAGCAAGGCGTGCGTCCTGAGGTGAGAGTCGGGCGGGCCTGAAGGTGGGCCGAGCAAGGATCATGCTCGGCCCAAGGTCAAGCTGATCAGGTCTGCCACACGCGCGGCATCGGCTGCCCGCGCCATGCAGCAAGGAAGCGGGCGGCGGCGTCGCGCAGGGGAGCGACGGTGGGGGCCAGCATCCGCACGGCGAGGTGACCGTTCCAGGCGCTCGCCCCGGCCTCGACCTGCGCCGGCAGGGCGTCGAGAAGGGCACGGGCCTCGTCGAGCCGGCCTTCCGCACGCGGCGAAAGGTCGAGGATCGTCGCCAGCGCGCGGGCCCCGCCGCCGATCGCCCGGCGGTCCATGAGGGCCGTGACCGCGCCGTCGAGGCGCAGGCTGTCGGCATAGACGAGGCGGCCGTCGCGGCGGATGCGCCAGCGATCCTCGAACAGCGCCTGTTCCAGGCTTTCGCCGCGGGCGGCACGGCCGAGCACCGCGATCTCGGCGACAAGCAGCGACGCGTCGGGGGCAAGGTCCGCCTCGAAGCGGCGCACGAGCCGGGCGCAGTCGAACAGGATCGTCTCCTGCGGCAGCCAATCGAGCCGCCCGCCCGCGCCGACGCTCACCCGGTTGACGATCTCCGCGCAGGGTCCGTCCGAGCGGTAAATCTTCTCCGCCGCGGTGGTCGTCAGCACGCAGGCCCCACCCGGCTCGACCGTCACCGACACCGCGAACACATCGCCGCAGGCGATGCCGCCGCCAGTGTTGACCAGCACGCCCTCCAGCATCCGCTCGGCCCCCTGGCGGGGACAGCGCAGGCGCAAGGGGCCGCTCTCGGCGAGATCGACGATCCGCGTTGGCGCATCCGCGGCTGTTCCGGCCGGGGCGACGCGCAGATGCACCGCGCCCTGCGAGCGCTGGCGGGACAAGGCGGGGCGAAGCGGTTCGGCGGCGGGGATCGGACGGCCTCCGGCGGAGCGGGTGCCGGCTTCATCGGCCACCCGAGCCCCGGTCCGCAAGGTGGCGGGTACCACCGGACGGGTGCCATCCCGCACCGATCTTTGGCAGCGATGGCACAGGATGCGGGCAGCGACGGCCGTTCTTGACCGTGAGGTGGTCACTCTTCCCCTTGACCGGAGCGGCCGGAACGCCCACCGCGTCATCGTTTCAAGGGCGTTCAACCGAGCCTTGCGACGTCCTGCTCAACGATCGGGACCTCATCCGGCCCCGAGAGGCGATCGTCATGATTTCATCCGACCCCGAGGCCGTCTCCGCCTCGGCCTACCGCGAAGCGATGGCTCAGCTCGCGAGTGCGGTGCATCTGGTGACCACGGACGGGCCCGGCGGCCGTGCGGGTCTGACGGCGACGTCGGTGTGCAGCGTCAGCGACGGCCCGCCGACGCTGCTGGTCTGCCTCAACCGCAATTCATCGGCCTATCCGGCCTTCCTGCGCAACGGCGTGCTCTGCATCAACACGCTCACGGCGGCGCATGAAGGCCTCGCCACCGACTTCGCCGGCCGCGTGCCGCAGGCCGAGCGCTTCGCGGGACCGGACTGGGGCCGGTTGCAGACCGGCGCTCCGGTGCTGGCAGGCGCGCTCGTCGCCTTCGATTGCCGGATCGTCGACCGCCACGAGGTCGGCACGCACGACGTGCTGATCTGCGCGGTCGAGGCGCTCGCCGAGATCAGCGGCGCCGAGAGCCTGCTCTATGCCGGGCGGCATTATCGCGTTCTGCCGCGTCCGGAGTCCAAGGGCGACTGATCGCCTTTGCGGAGGCGGAAAGCCGGCCGCGGCGCAGAGCGCCGAGCCGGCTTGTTTCGCAACGGCACTTAATCGAGGCGCTACGCCCGCAGCCTCGAAGCCCGGCCGCTCGGTGGGGAGCGGCCGGACGCACCGAAGCAAGGTTGCCCGACAGGCGCTCAGCGCTCGTAGTGGCGCGCGCGGGCGGTGTTGGCGTTGAAAGTGCTGCGGGTCTGACGCTCGGGCGCGACCAGGCGGGGATCGCGCTCCGGGACACCGAACAGGTTCAGCCGCTCGGCCGAGCGGGAAACGCTGCCGGTCGCCTCCGGCTGCGGCGCCCCGACCATCCGGCCCCGATCGCCAGCAAAAGCGCTACCCGAAGAGACCGCGAGCGCGACGAGTGCGGCGGAGAAGATGCGTACGGACATGTTCTTGTCTCCCGAATGAGGTGTTTCGGTCAGGGAGATAAGCACGGCGCGGGCGCGATGCTCACAGAATTTGTGCAGCGAAGCCCACTGGATAGCCACCGATTGCGTACAATGCGGGCACCAGCAGGGCACTTCAAACAACCCTGGCCAGAGAGCGCAGCCTCCGCTGCACAATATTCTCTATAATTCTCAGTGATTTAGTTATTAATCAAAAAATCTGCCTGCTTGCATAGCATGTGGCATGATCCTTTCCCGGCATGTGCGCGCGGACACGGCGCGCGTTTCTGCCGGGACTAAACGAAATGTATCCCGTGGAGGAGTACCGCGACCACCTCTCCCAGCCGATCGTCGGGGGCGAATCGGTGACGGTCGCCCGCGCCGCGACCAATGCGGACAGGCGCACTGATGCCCCCCGATGATTGGCGTCGCCCGGTACCGGCGACCTACGGACTTCGCTTCCACATCGGCGAGTATCTCCGCGCCGGGCTCGTCCTGCGGGAGTCTGCTTTCCTCGACGCGGTGCCGATCCGCTTCGGCGTGGCCGAGCCGGAGGGGCTGTATCAAGCCCCGGTCGCCAGCTCCTGGAGCGACCAGACCGATCGCGGATGCTGATGTCAGCCGAACAGGTGCCGGGCGAGCCGCGAATGCTCCTCGCGCAGGCGGCCGGTCTCGATGCCGAGCGGCTGACCGTCGATCACCCGCCACGTGCCCGCGACCATCACCCGATCCGCCCGGTGGGCCCCGCACAGCACAAGCGCCGCGAGCGGGTCGTGGGCGCCGGAGAAGCGCAACTCGTCCAGGGTGAACAGCGCCAGATCCGCCTCGCGGCCGGGCTCGATCCGGCCGATGTCGCTGCGCCCGAGGCAGGCGGCGGAGCCCTCCGTCGCCCAGCGCAGGGCGTCGAGATGGGTCACCGCCTCCGCACCGTAGGTCAGGCGGTTGATCATCAGAGCGTGGCGCACGCCCTCCATCAGGTTCGAGCTGTCGTTGGAGGCCGAGCCATCGACGCCGAGGCCGACGGGAGAGCCCGCCGCCTCCAACTCGCAGGTCCGGCAATGGCCCGAGGCGAGCACCATGTTCGAGGTCGGACAATGGCACACGCCGACGCCAGCCGCGCCGAGGCGGCGCACCTCGTCGTCGTTGAAGTGGATGCCGTGGGCGAGCCAAGCCCGCCGCGTCATCCAGCCGACCTCTTCGAGGTAATCGACCGGGCGCTGGCCGAATGCCTCCAGGCAGAAGGCGTTCTCGTCGCGAGTCTCACCGAGATGGGTGTGAAGCGGGCAATCGTAGCGCTCGGCCAGCACGGCGCTCTCACGCATCAGCCGCTTGGTGACGGCGAAGGGGGAGCAGGGGGCCAGCCCGATCCGCATCATCGCGCCGGGTTCGGGATCGTGGAACAGGCGCAGCACCCGCTCGCTGTCGGCGAGGATGGTGTCGTCCTCCTGCACCAGCGCCTTTGGCGGAAGGCCGCCCTCATCCTGCGACAGGCTCATCGAGCCGCGGGTGACGATGGCCCGGATGCCGAGGCTGCGCGCCTCCTCGACCTGAATATCGACGGCGTTCTCCAGTCCCTGCGGGAACAGGTAGTGGTGGTCGCCCGCCGTGGTGCAGCCCGACAGGAGCAGCTCGGTATAGGCGAGCCGCGTCGCCAGCCGGAACGCCTCCGGCGTCAGCCGACCCCAGATCCCGTAGAGCGCCTGCAGCCAAGGAAAGAGCGGCTTGTTGATCGCCGCCGGATGGGCCCGCGTCAGCGTCTGGAAGAAGTGGTGATGCGTGTTGATGAGCCCGGGGATGACGACGTGCCGCGAGGCGTCGAACGTCTCGTCCACCGGCGCGGTGGGCTGCCCGCCGGCCGGCACGCGTTCGGCGATGCGGCTGCCCTCGACGACGACGCCCCCGCCGGCTCCGTCCGCCAGGATCGCGAGGGGATCGCGTATCCAGAGCCGCCGCGCGACCGTGCCATCCGCTGCCATGCCGACTCCTGAGATCGATCGAAGGTGAGACCGGACCCGTGACCGCTCCGGTTGTATCGGACAGCGAAACGAGAGCGCATTCCGACGAAGGGGTCACCGGTTCGTCGATCGAATGCGTGTCGAAACGAAGACCCAGAGAAGACGGCCTGATGCGATCAGGTCGGATACGGCTTTTGGGGTGGAGTCGCCGAGGCGAAAGCGTCTTGCCTGAGACTTGTGGTGGAAGCTTCGCAGAACTTCGCGTTTTGATACATGGATCTATGGACGCCGTGCGGAGGCGCCCCTATCTTTGCTGAAAGCTTCCGCAGCGGGTGCCGATGCACGCGACGCGAAAGCCCACGGCCGGCGTTGTCCTTCTCCGACCCCGAGAGGATTTTCCATGTCGCGCGGCAGCCGCTTTCCGACCTTTCTCCTCCTGCTCGGCACGATCCTGGCGGCGCCTTCTGCAGGCGCCGAGGATAAGGCCGCGGGCCAATGGACCGATCCGCCGGCCAAGGTGAACACCCCGGCGATGAACGCCGCCGTGGCAAAACCGGCCACGACCCCTGCGAAGATCGAAGAGCCCAAGGTCTCGGCCCGCTCCGAAACCCGGCCGAGCCGACGTGCGGCCAAGGCTCGCCCGGAGCGGGTCCGAACGGCCACGAGCCGCGCCCGGCCGATCCGCCAAGCACGGGTGGAAGTGTTACGGAAGGTAGAGAGTCGACCGAGCCGGCGGGTCGTGGCCCGGTTGATGCCGCCACCAAGGACGGTCAGGGCGACGGGACGGAGCCTGGGCCCGGTCTACGGGTACATCGCACCCGATGCCCCGGCCGAGGCCTATTACGAACAGCGCCGGGTCGGAACCGTCGGGAACAGGCCGGGCGAGCTCGGCCTCCCGTCGGACGGCGGACCGGCCTATCGCACCGTCGGGATGCGCGGAGACGGCCACCTCGTCATGCGCTGGCGAGGACCGGGCATGCCGACCGGCCTCGTGAGCAACCAGCCATCACCGTTCGACTGATCGGCGCGGCATAGGAGATCGACTCCGCCTTTCGACAGAGGCGGGGCCGTCAGAGACCGGGGACCTGAGAGGCGTTCAGCGAGCGCGGCCGGGACGAGCCGGCTCGAATACGATGCGGCGGTGATAGGCGCACCAGCTCTTGCCATCGGCGACCGGAGCCCCGCAGCACACGGCCTGGTCGCTCGGCTCACCGATGATGAACTTGCAGACGAAAGTGCCGGATTGCGCGAAGGGGACACGAAGATCGGCGGACGGTTCGGCAATCGCATCGGCCTCACCGACTTGCGGCAGGCGGAAAAGTTGGTTCATCGTGCGGACACTCGGTGTTCGGACTCGCTGGACCCAAGCGAGGGGCGGCACAGCGCCCTGGGCCTGGACGGATGTTTCGGCCGACCCGCGCGTCTCACGCGATCCGTACGACGACGGTCAGTCCCGGCAGAACGCGGGACCGGCGTCGCGAGCGGGCGCAAGACGAAGGTCGGCTGATAGTCTGGTGTAAGTATACCTGATTCCCCGACAAACAACCCCTGAGCCGGCGCGACAGCTGCGCGCTGGAAGCAGGGTTAGCTCGTTCACCGGGCGAAAGGCGGGCGGACACCTGCCTGAAAAACCCTGTGAAAACGATAATCGAAGTTGAGACACAACGTTCCCGATCAGCCCGGCGACCCACCTCCTGACGGCTGACTGCGTTCCTTGCGACGCGGGCGGGCCGACGCTATCCCGTTTCGGCGTGCCTCATGAAAATCCCGGCCGCCGATCGCCGCTCCGATCGCCTCTCCTCTTGGCAAGGCTCTTGGCACGGCGGCGCAGCGGGAGTTGAGTGAGCGACACGGATCCTCTGGAAGACGGCGCACCGGGCCTCACATGCATGCTCTCGTCACGGGCTCGGCCGGCTTCATCGGCCACGCGCTGAGTCGCCGCCTGCTGGCGGCGGGCTTCGGCGTGACGGGGTTCGACGGCCTCTCGCCCTATTACGATGTCGGGCTGAAGCGCGCCCGGCACGCGGATCTCGCCCAATCTCCCGGCTTCGAGGCGGTGGAGGCGCGGCTCGAGACGCCCGGCGCGCTCCTCGACGTGATGGCGCGGGTCAAGCCGGACCTCGTCTTCCATCTCGCGGCGCAGGCGGGCGTTCGCTACAGCCTGATCGACCCCGGCGCCTATGTCGAGGCGAACCTCGTCGGCTTCGCCAACCTGCTGGAGGCGGTGCGCGCCCACCCCGTCAAGCACCTGCTCGTCGCCTCGACCAGTTCGGCCTATGGCGGCAACGCGAGCGTCCCGTTCCGCGAGACCGACCGTGCGGTCTCGCCGCTTACCCTCTACGCCGCCTCGAAGCTCGCCAACGAGGCGATGGCGCATTCCTACGCCCACCTGTTCCGCATACCGACGACGGCGTTCCGCTTCTTCACGGTCTACGGACCGTGGGGGCGGCCCGACATGGCTCTGTTCCTGTTCACCCGGAAGATCCTGGCGGGCGAACCGATCGAGGTGTTCGGCGAGGGCGCGGCGGAGCGCGATTTCACCTTCATCGACGATCTCATCGACGCGATCGTCGCGCTGTCGGAGCGCCCGCCGCCGATGCCGTCCGAGGGCGGCCCTATCTCGGCGGCCGACACGCTGAGCACGGTCGCGCCCTATCGTCTGGTCAATATCGGCGGCGGCCGCCCGGTCCGGCTCGATGCCATGATCGGCGCCCTGGAGGCGGCCCTGGGGCGCAAGGCCGAGCGGGTGCTGAAGCCGCTCCCGCCCGGCGACGTGATCCGGACCCATGCGAGCCCCGACCTGCTGCGCGACCTCGTCGGCCGGTTGCCCGAGACGCCGCTGGAGACCGGCATCCCCGCCTTCGTGAGGTGGTATCTCGACTATTACGGGGACCAATAGAGCCCTTGCGGGCCAGCACCTCGGAGTAGAGGCCCTGGACGGCGCGTCGCCCGATCCTCGTTCCCGAAAACGGATCACAGCCTTTCGGGACTTCGCCTTCCCCCGGATGCGCCCGCGCCGGCCACGCTGAGCGAATTGCCCGCATCGGAAAATATGCCGACCCTCGTGACGGGCGGTCTCCTCGACGGTTCTTGAGGATCAGGGTCCGCCACTTCAGGGAGACGGACCACCGATGCGCATCGCGATGATTGGCTCGGGCTATGTGGGCCTCGTGTCGGGCGCCTGCCTCGCCGATTTCGGCCACGAGGTCGTCTGCATCGACAAGGATCCCGGCAAGATCGCCGCCCTCAACGAGGGCCGCATGCCGATCTACGAGCCCGGCCTCGACGCCCTCGTCGCCGAGAACGTGCGGGCCAAACGCCTCTCCTTCTCCACCGACCTCAAGCCCGCCGTGGCGCAGGCGCAAGCCGTGTTCATCGCGGTCGGCACCCCGTCTCGCCGCGGCGACGGCTTTGCCGACCTCTCCTACGTCTATGCCGCAGCTCGCGAGATCGCCGAGGCGCTCACCGGCTACACCGTGGTCGTCACCAAATCGACCGTGCCCGTCGGCACCGGTGACGAGGTCGAGCGCATCATTCGCGAGGCCCGCCCCGACATCGATGTCGGCATCGCCTCGAACCCCGAATTCCTGCGCGAGGGCGCCGCCATCGGCGATTTCAAGCGGCCGGACCGCATCGTCATCGGCGCCGAGGACAACCGCGCCGCCGCCGTGATGCAGGAGGTCTACCGACCGCTCTACCTCAACCAGGCGCCGATCCTGTTCACCGGACGGCGCACGGCCGAGCTGACCAAGTATGCCGCCAACGCGTTCCTGGCGACCAAGATCACCTTCATCAACGAGATCGCGGATCTGTGCGAACAGGTCGGGGCCAACGTGCAGGAGGTCGCCCGCGGCATCGGGCTCGACAACCGCATCGGGGGTAAGTTCCTGCATGCGGGGCCGGGCTATGGCGGCTCATGCTTCCCGAAGGACACGCTGGCGCTGGTGAAGACGGCGCAGGATTACGGCACGCCGGTTCGGATCGTCGAGACGGTAGTGGCGGTCAACGACCAGAGGAAGCGCGCGATGGCGCGCAAGGTGATCGCTGCCTGCGGCGGGTCAGTGCGGGGCAAGCGGGTGGCTTTGCTCGGGCTGACGTTCAAGCCGAACACCGACGACATGCGCGACGCGCCCTCGCTGTCGATCATCGCCGGCTTGCAGGATGCGGGGGCACAGATCGTGGCCTACGATCCGGAGGGGATGGAGCAGGCGCGGCCGCTGCTGCAGGCCGTCGCTTACGCCGAGGACGCCTATGCCTGCGCGGAAGGGGCCGACGCTCTGGTGATTGTGACGGAATGGAACGCGTTCCGGGCGCTCGATCTCGCCCGGCTCAAAGGTCTGATGCGCGCCCCCGTCCTCGTCGATCTGCGCAACGTCTACGCGCCGGAAGAGGCCCGCCGCCAAGGTCTGCGCCATGTCGGCGTCGGCGCCCTGGCCCGCTACGACTGATCCGACCGTCAGCTCGTCGGTCTCGAGAGACTCGTCCCGAGAGCCGGCGGATGGCCTAACGCACCGCGCGGCGGGTGAGCAGGAGATGCATCCCCTGCGCGGCGAGCCCTCCGGCCAGAGCCGCGCCGCCTTTCACCAGAAAATCGATGAGTCGGCCATGCCGGCTCACGGTCAGGCCCTGTGCCGCCTCGAGCCCCCCGGCCAGCGCAACGGCCACGAGGAGCGCCCATCCCCAACGCCGCGGATACGAGAGCACGAGCAGGAAGCCGAACAGCGCGTAGGCCCCGGCCCGCTCCAGGGTCGGGGGCGCCAGGACCGGACGTGCCTCGAGCGGCGAAAGCGTCACGGCGACGAGGCCGATGGCCACGACCCATGCCATCAGGCGAACAAGCGTCAGCATAAGACCTCGTGCGCGCAAGCCGGCACCGAGGTCAAGCGCGCCGGTCGAGCGCGCCGCTCGAAGCCCCGGCGCCAGCCATCAGGCTCGCTCCACCGATGCGGCGATCAGTGAGAAGACCAGCCCGAGGGCAAGGTTGCAGGCGAGCAGGATCATGAACAGGGTCATGGCCGCATCACGCCGTGCAGGTGAGATCGATGTCGGGCCAGCGCGGAGGGCACAAGGCCCGTAGCGCATCCGGCGCGCGCGTCGTGCGCAGAACACGGCCGCGCCCACCGACGGCACCGAACTCCGCGGAGCGCACCTCCGGTACGGCGCCGCGCGCCGGCAAGCCTGGAACAAGGCAGGACAGGATCAGGACGATCGAGGCGACACGGGCGGCGGCGACGATCTTCGGCATCTTTCCCCTCGTGGAATCTCACATTTCGCAAGAAGCGGGCTAGCCTTGGCGGTTTGCCGGCATGTTGCGTCGATTGTTGCGTTGAATGCACGGCCGGCTGGATGCGGTGACGGAAGGTGCGTCATGCGCTGTGAGGCTTAAAAATATCTTTGAGGATGCCCGAGACTACTTAAGTGCAAATGATGCCGGATATCCCTAATTTGGAGGATGCAATTGTCCCGAAATCATTGCCTGCTACGACCCGAGGGGGCCCAGGCCGCAGTGAGACCGGGGCGTGCCAAGGGGGCGCCGGCTGCGGCGCGGCGCCCCCCGAGGGGGACGGGTCATGGTGAGGAATGGGGCGGTTCATCCGCGCTGGGTCTTGCGCAGGGACGAGCGGCGGACCGGGCGATACAACGGCGACAAGGTGGTGCGGTGGATCGCACGCCCGACGCTGATGAAGGGGCGCAAGAAGGGATCGGCCACGGCCGACGCCGAGGACGGCACGGGAAGCTACGCGCCCCCGTCCCGCCCGAACGGATACGGGGGCCTGCGGCTCGTCTCCGACACGTGATGTGACGGGAGAGGTCGGGGGCATCGCCGGGGCCATCGGGCACGCGCTCGATTCCCTCGCACGAGGCCCCCGGCGCACGATCACGCCACCGCCTTGCGGTCGCTTCGCAACCAAGGTCGGCGTGCGATGCTCATGTCGGCGCCGGCAGCAGACCGGGCTAGTTCTTGCATCGGTTGCGAGAGAGTTTGCGCAAGATCCGTGAGGATTGAGGCTGCGCTCGACCTGGGAATCCCTTGGCAATGTCTTCGGCGCGGTACATGCTCGCCGTCGAAAGCCGCCGGACAACGCGGCGGCATCGGAGGGTCGTCCCATGCTCGCCGCCAACCGCTTGGTCAAATCGGCCTGGATCGCCGTCGATGTCACCAAGGAGCGCACCGAACGGGTGCTCGTGGTCGAGGCCTATATCGCCGTCAGTCCGCTCGAGAAGAATTTCGACGCCCACCGCTACGACAAGGTCGTGGAGGATGTGCGCCGCGTTCTCGCCGAGCATCCCGAGATCGACCGTGCCTCGATCCTGAGCATGCATCGGGATGCCGGCTGCACCGCCCTGTTCCGCAGCCAGCCCGCTCACGCCACGGCGTGACGCGATCCGGTCCGCGCCGGAGGACCGGCAGAGGCCCGCGTGACGGACGCGGGCCGGGCGCGACGGTGCGTCAGTGGTCGGCTGCTCCGATGCCGTTGTCGAGGAACAGCCGGTAGGCCGGGTTGTCGGTCTCGTCGACATAGGGATAGGCGAGCGCTTCGAGGGCGGCGTCGAAGCGGGCGCGCTCCGCTGTCGGCACCTCGATCCCCGCGAGCACGCGGCCGTAATCTGCGCCGTGATTGCGGTAGTGGAACAGGCTGATGTTGAAGCCGTCGCCGAGTGCTTCGAGGAACTTCATCAGCGCGCCGGGCCGCTCGGGGAACTGGAAGCGGTAGAGCCGCTCATCGGCGAGCCCCGCCGCGCGGCCGCCCACCATGTAGCGGACATGCACCTTGGCCATCTCGTTGTCGCTCATATCGGCGACGCGGTAGCCGGCGCTCTCCAGGGCGGCGATCAGGTCGCGCTTCTCGGGCTTGCCGCCGGGCAGGTTGATGCCGACGAAAATGCGCGCGTCGCTGCCCTGCGCGTAGCGGTAGTTGAATTCGGTGATCGCGCGGGGACCGAGCGCGCCGATGAAGGCACGGTAGGCGCCGGGCCGTTCGGGGATGGTGACGCCGAGCAGCACCTCGCGTTGCTCGCCGATCTCCGCCCGCTCAGCGATGTGGCGCAGGCGGTCGAAGTTGAGGTTGGCGCCTGACGAGATCGCCACCAGCGGCCCGGCACCGGGATTCATCGCCGACCAAGCCTTCGCCCCGGCCAGACTCAGTGCGCCCGACGGCTCGGAGATCGCGCGGGTATCATCGAAGATGTCCTTGACGGCGGCGCACATCGCATCGGTATCGACGGTGATGACCGCGTCGAGATGCTCGCGGCAGAGCCGGAAGGTCTCCTCGCCGGCCTGCCGCACCGCGACGCCGTCGGCGAACAGCCCGACGCTCGGCAGCATCACCCGGTCGCCGGCCCGGAGCGCCTCGGACATGGTGGCGGCGTCGTCCGGCTCGACGCCGATCACCTTGGTCTCGGGGCGCAGATATTTCACGAAGGTGGCGATGCCGGCGGCCAAGCCACCGCCACCGATCGGCACGAAGATCGCCTCGATCGGTCCGGTATGCTGATGCAGGATCTCCATGCCGATCGTGCCCTGTCCGGCGATCACCTCGGGATCGTCGAACGGGTGCAGGAAGGTCAGGCCCCACTGCGCTTCGAGGCGCCGAGCCTCCGCCAGAGCCTCGTCGAAGGCGTCGCCGTGCAGCACGACCTCGGCACCGCGGGCTCGGCAGGCATCGACCTTGATCGCCGGGGTCGTGCGCGGCATCACGATCACTGCCCGCACGCCGAGCTTGGCCGCCGCCAGGGCCACGCCTTGCGCGTGGTTGCCGGCCGAGGCGCAGATCACGCCGCTCTCGAGCCGCTCTTGGGGCAGCGAGGCCATCTTGTTGTAGGCGCCGCGCAGCTTGAACGAGAAGACCGGCTGCAGATCCTCGCGCTTGAGCAGCACGGGACGGCCGAGCCGCTTCGTCAGGCGGGGCATCGGATCGAGGGGGCTCTCGATCGCCACGTCGTAGACGCGGGCGGAGAGGATCTTCTTGATGTAGTCGGTCACGGGCAGGCTTTCGGCCGCGGCATCGGGCAGGGCACGCCCGGGACTTAGTCCTTCCGCGGCCGGGATGCGAGGGCGGGATGCGAGGGGAAGGGCCGCACCGTCAGAGCCGGATCCCGGCATGGACCTGCCCGGGATCGAGAGGAAAGGCGAAGGTGGCGCCGATGCCGTCGCGGAAGATGCGCACCACCTTCGCCGCCGTGTCGCCGATCGTGATGCTCGCCCCGCGCGAAAGCGTGTGGTCGATCGCGAGCGCCGCGCCGGACGACGAGACGTTGATCAGCCGACCGGGCAGGACGCGACCGTCTTCGAGGGTCACGAGCACGTCCTTGCGCGCCGGGTTGATCCGCGGATGCGCCCGCGCCGACTCGAAGGTCCGCCCCTGCTCGCGGGCCAGCGCCAGCATGGTGCGGGCGACCTCGGCCGCCCGCTGCCGGGACGCCATCAGGCGCACGACGAACTGGTTGTCGCCGCTGCTGACGACGCGGGCCTCGACCTGGCCGATATAGCGGATGCTGCAGGTGAGCGGCTCATTGACCGCCGGATCGGAGGCCGACCGGAAGGTGATGCCGGTCCGGGAAAGATCCTGCGTCACCGCGTAGAAATCGGGCTGCCGCCGGCTCCAACACAGCGCAGGGAGGAACACCGTATGGAGGTTGGAGGCTGGGCGCTCGATCATGGTGCCGCGTGTCATCGTTGCGCGACACTGGCCTTGCAGCTCTGAAGGGAAAACGCCGAAAATCCCTCGACTTTTCCGAAATTTTCGCGGGCGAGCCGCCGGACCAAGCGCCCGAATGTGGCGAGGACCGCCTCGCCTCACCGACAACCCAGTCCTGGTCTCGCCCCTGTCGAACAGGTTCGATTTCAGAGGATGTCTTTCGGCTTCCTAGCTTGTAACCGACAAAGATTTTTACATGACATTTCTCTCGGCGAATGAAAGCGCCGGCGCCAATACGAAGCGGAATTCGCCAGCGCGCTTTCAGACCGGATGAATTCCGACCCCAGCCGATAGCCATTCCAGGGGAGCATATCGCTCATGCTCAGATACGATGGCGAACGGGACGTGTTGATCACAGCCGGTTGTCAGGAAGCGGCCGCTCCGGGCATGGTCGGGCGATGAGCGACCTGCCGCCCGACACCGATCGCCTTGCACGCCTCGAGATTCGGCTGACCGAACAGGAGGCCGTGATCGAGGATCTGAACGCGGCCATCACAGCGCAGTGGAAGGTGATCGACCGGCTCACCCGCCAGCTCGGCCGGTTGCAGGAGCAGGTCGAGGACAGCGCCTTCCGGAGCGCCAGCGGCGCGCCGGAGCCGCCGCCGCCGCATTACTGAGGCGCGTTGGTCTCGTGAGGGCAGGGGAGAGCGTAATACGGATGCGGAGCGTGATGCGCTGCCTCGGCCTGTGCCTCACACTGGTGCCGTTCTCCGCGAGCGCGTTCGAGCGCGCTCCGCATCCTTCCGAGGCGCCGATGGAACCCTGTCCGAGCCAGGGGGCGGGCTTCTTCCGGATTCCGGGCACGGCGAGCTGCATCCGCCTATCGGGCCGGGTGACGGCCGGTGCCGATGTCGGCCCGCGCCGTCATGCCGTCCCCGTGCAGGGCCGCATCGCGGTCGATACAAGGACCGATTCCGCCCTGGGACCCGTCCGCAGCTTCGTCCGGATCGAGGCGGGACAACGCTGAGGAAGGCCGAAGCGGTCCGCGTCAGTCGTCGCGATAGACGCGCTCGCGGCGCTCGTGGCGTTCCTGCGCTTCCAGCGACAGGGTCGCGATCGGCCGCGCATCGAGCCGCTTGAGCGAGATCGGCTCGCCGGTCTCTTCGCAGAAACCGTAGGAGCCGTCCTCCAGCCGGGCCAGAGCCGCGTCGATCTTGCTCGTCAGCTTGCGCTGACGGTCGCGGGCGCGCAGCTCGATCGCCCGGTCCGTCTCCGAGGAGGCGCGGTCGGCGATATCCGGATGGTTCTCGTTCTCGCTCTGAAGCGCGGTGAGAGTCCCCTGCGCCTCGCGCAGGATCTCGCTCTTCCAATTGAGCAGCTTGCGCCGAAAGTACTCGCGCTGCCGCTCATTCATGAAGGGCTCGTCGTCGGAGGGCCTGTAGCCGTCCTCGATCGTGACCTTCGCCATCGTCTTATCCTCGCGCTCCCTGCCGGTCAGCGGCGATCGTCGGCGAGGCTATAATCGAGCCGGGCAAGCTCTACAACGCGCGGATGCCGCCTTGCACCGTCTCGCGTGAAAAGCTCTCGCGATGCGGCATAGACGACACGCTCAAGTGGCCCCCGACCCGACATCAGGTTGAGCCGGTGGGTCCGCTGCCACAGTCGCGCGATGGAGTCCGTCCACGGAGGCAGGGATAGCTCATCCATGAGACCATCCCGGTTCAGGGCGTACCGCGCAGCCGGACGAGGGCGGCGGCGATCTCGTCGGCCAGGGGGCGGGCGAGGGCGTGCCGGTAATGGGTCTGGTCGAAGAACAGGCCGGGATCGTGCAGGGCCGGCCGCTCACGCCGCGCGTCGATGAGCGCGCTGCGCCCGTGCCGTTGCATCGCCGCCGCCGCCGCGCTTCGGCAGGCGGCCTCGGCCTGGGCCCGCGGCGTGCCGGGCCGGGGGAGGCCGGCGGCGTAGACCGGCGGGAAGACCAGGACCACGGCGGTCTCGGCCGGCAGCGCGGCGAGGGCAGTGCCGAGACGGTCCGCGGCGGGAAAGTCCGGCCCTGCTTTGCCCGGAGCCGCCGCGTCGGGCACCGGTGTTTCGCGCATGACGCGGAGGCGTTCGTCGTCGAGCGTGCCGCGCTTCAGGAAATCCAGCTCATAGTCCGACCAGCCGTCGGCGACCGCCCGTTTGCGGCGCGCGCCGAAGAGCCAGCCGATGCGGCCGACGACTTCCTGCGCCACGGAAAAGCGCAGGAGACCGCGCAGATAGGCAAGCGGATCGGGGCTGTAGAGCCAGAACGGGAACGGCTTGTCGTTGGGCAGCGCTGGATCGTCGGTGCACCAAAAATCGTCCACCGAGAGGACCACGGCCTGCGGCGCCGGATGGTGGCGCAGGAACCAACCGAGCAGCGCGAGCTGCTCTCCAGGACCCGTCCCAGGCACGGAGAGCTGCACGAAGGGAATGCCGGTCGCCGCCGTGAGCCGCGCGGGCTCGATCAGTTGGATGTGCGAATTGCCGAACACCGCCCCGGCGAAAGCCGGGTCGCGCCCGCGTGACGCGGCGGCGGTGCGCGGACCCTGCGGCCGCACGGCGCCGGCCGAGAACAGCGTCGAGCGCCCGCTGTCGTAGGGATCGATCAGGACCGCGAGCGTGAGATGTCCGGCGAGCAGGCCGATGGCAGTCCGCCGGAACCGGCGCGCGAAAGCCGCCCAGTCCTGCCGCGCGACGCTGCCGGAGGCGGGTCCCATCTCAGAACTGGAAGTAGATGAATTCGTAGTTCGCATCGTCCCCGATCTTGAGGAGCACGACGACGAACAACAGGGCGAAGGCGGCCGCGAGCCAACGGTTCGGCGGCAGGCGGTGCACGGCGGCCCAGGCAGTCGGGCCGATCATCGCGACGGCGGCGGCGATTGCAATGGTGCGCCACTTGAAGCCCGCCCCCGTGGGCGCCAACCCGAACAACCCCTTGTAGATCGCCAAAGCCGCCTCGAACGAGGAGGCGCGGAACAGGACCCAGGTCAGGATCACGAATCCGGCCGTCAGCGCCCAGCCGAGGAGGTGCGGCAGCCGTCCGCCCGCCCGGCGCCAGAGCACGCCGGCCCCGAGGCCCACACCGTGGGCGGCGCCCCAGGCGACAAAGGTCAGCCCCGCCCCGTGCCAGAGGCCGCCCAGCGTCATGGTCGCGAACAGCGCGCCGACCTGGAGCGCGAGACCGCGGCGGTTTCCGCCCATGGCGATGTAGAGGTAGTCGCGCAGGAAGCGCGACAGCGTCATGTGCCAGCGCCGCCAGAAGTCGCGCAGCGAGGTGGCACGGTAGGGCACGTCGAAATTCTGCGGCAGCACGATCCCGAACAGCAGCGCGAGGCCGAGCGCCATGTCGGTGTAGCCGGAAAAGTCGAAATAGATCTGGAAGGTGAAGCCGAGCGTTGCCTGCCACGCCTCGGCCATCGTCACCGCCTTGCCCGCGGCCGCCGCTTGGAACACAGGGTTGACGTAGACCGAGAGCGGATCGCCGAGGAACACCTTCTTGGAAAGCCCGACGGTCAGCAGCATCAGCCCGCGCCCGATCCGCTCGGCCGCGTCGGGACGCGCATAGGGGCGCTCCTCGAACTGGTGCATGATCTCGCTCCAGCGCACGAGCGGGCCGGCGAGAACCTGCGGGAAGAAGGCGATGTAGAGGGCGTAGCGGGTCAGCCCGAAAGCCGGCGCGCGCCCGGCCCTCAGGTCCGTCAGGTACATGATGTGGTGGAAGGTGAAGAACGAGATCCCGAGCGGCAGGGCCAGATCGATCCGTGGAAGGTCGATGCCGGGGATCATGTCGGCGAGATCGGTGAGGAATCCGAGATACTTAAAGGCGCCCAGCACCGCGAGGTTGCCGGCGAGCGCCACCGGAAACAGCCAGCCGGTGCGATCCCGCGGCAGGGCTCGAGCCACGAGCCAGTTCACGCCGATGGAGGCGAGAAGCAGCGGCAGGAAGCGCCAATCCCACCACGCGTAGAAGACGAAGGACAGCCCGACGAGAAGCGGCAGCCGCGCCTGCGGCCGATAGCGTTCGGCGGCGGCGTGCAGCAGCAGCGCGGCCGGCAGGAAGGCGAGCAGGAAGACGAAGGAGTTGAACAGCATCGCGGCGCGGACGATTCCCCTGGCGATCCGGTCTCTTGGCGATCCGGTCTCTCGGCGATCCGGCTCCGCTGGCGATCCGGTGAGACCGGCGCGCGCCCGCTCACGCGGCCAGCCTTGTCGGGGATCGAAGCGGAACCGTCAATTGCGCCGAAGCGGCCCGGGGCGCGGCGGAATCATCCTCGCCTCTGGGCACACCGTGAGGCGCCCGACGGAAATACCGGCAAGCAACCAGGGTCCGGACTTCGGATGACCTGGATATGTGCAAGGCTCACCGGCAGTGGTCGTGCCGCACCGCGAAGGACAGGCCTCAGTCAGCTTCGGTTCATCGAGGCAGACCTAGCTTCCGGCATCGGCCGTATGGTCCGGCCGCAACGGAGAAATCGTACGATGACGCACGCGAAGGCGTTCGCATTGGCTGCGGTAATCGCCGGCAGCCTTGGTGTTGCGGGCAGCGCCCAGGCGGCACCCTTCAGCCCCGCTCCCCTCGCGACCGCGACGGACAACGCGCTCGTGGAGCGCACCGCCGGCGGCTGCGGGCCGGGCTTCCACCCCAATCCCTGGGGCATCTGCCGTCCGAACTGGGGTCCGCGGCGCTACTGGGGCGGCCCGCCCCCCGGCTATTATCGCCCGCGGCCACTCTACCGGCCCTACGGCTATTACCGCCCACGGCCCTATTACTGGTGATCGTACGGGCCGGACCTCGCAAAGGGGTCCGGCCCTCTTCGTGTTCAGGCGCCGCGCGCCACTTCGAGCTTGGCGAGTTCCACCGCCGCGCGCAGTTCGATCTCGGCCACCAGCCCGTCGAGGCGGGGGTCGCCGCTCTCCGCATTCCGCTCGGCGAGACGGCCGGCGATGGCCTGAAGGTCGCGCGTCGCCACCCGCCCGCCGATCAGCGCGGCTTTCAGGCGGTCGAGCCCGTCGAGCAGGTCGTGCCCGCGCTGCACCGAACGGCGGCGCCGCTCCTTCTGCGCGGCGGCCCCGTCCTGTCCCTGGAGCGTGAGGAGGGCGTCGAGCCCGGTGAGCATGCCGGTCTGGCTCGCGCCCGCGGTCGCCGCCCGGGGCGTCTCTTCTGCTCCCGACGTCGGGGCGAAGGCGCCCGGCGCGGCGGCGCGGCGGGTGGCGTTGAGCGCACCCGCGGCGGCCGCGGCAAAGCGTGTGTCGACGCGCATGATCGTCCGAAACCTTTTCGCACCCGACGATGCACGGCGGGTACCGATCTCCAAAGACATCGGCCGACAGGGTTAAGCGCGGGTAAACAGCCCGGCAGAAGCTGCCGGGGCGGCAGGAAACGCTCTCGTCCCCCAGGCCATTCCGGCGGCACCGGAAAAGAGAAACGGTCTCATCTTCAGCGGCTTAGTGTTTGGCACGGCCCTGGCAGAGATCGAACCGGCGTAAAGTCGCCTGTCCGGCTGCCGAGTTCCGATGCCCCTGCCTCGCCCCCTGTCTCCTGCCCTGCTCGCCCGGCGTCTCGTCGCGGTGCTCGCCTGCCTCGCAGTCCTGCTGCCGCCGGCCCCGGCCAGCGCCCTGTCGCGGGTCAAGGATCTCGCTGCCGTCGAGGGCGTGCGCTCCAACCAGCTCGTCGGCTACGGCATCGTGGTCGGCCTCAACGGCACCGGCGACACCCTCAACAACATCCCCTTCACCAAGCAGTCCCTGCAGGCGATGCTGGAGCGGCTCGGCATCAACACCCGCGGCGCGACCATGCGCACCCAGAACCTCGCGGCGGTGATGGTGACGGCCAACCTGCCCCCCTTCGCGACCCAGGGCACGCATATCGACGTAACCGTCTCCTCGCTCGGCGACGCCAAGTCGCTTCAGGGAGGCACGCTGGTGGCGACCTCCCTGCTCGGCGCCGACGGTGAGATCTATGCCCTGGCGCAGGGCTCGGTGGCGATCGCCGGCTTTTCGGCGGAGGGCGAGGCCGCCAAGATCACCCGCGGCGTGCCGACCAACGGGCGCATCTCCAACGGCGCGCTGGTCGAGCGCGAGATGGCGTTCAAGCTCAACGAGGCGCGCTCCCTGCGGCTGTCGCTGCGCAACCCCGACTTCACCACCGCCAAGCGGATCGCCTCAGCGATCAACGACTTCATGGGTGCCGACACCGCCGAGCCGACCGACCCGGCGACGATCACCCTTCAGATCCCGGCCAAGTACCGCGGCAACATGATCCGTCTCATCACCGAGGTCGAGCAGCTCAAGGTCGAGCCCGACCAGACAGCGCGAGTCGTGGTGGACGAGCGCTCCGGCATCATCGTGATGGGCCGCGACGTGCGGGTCTCCACGGTCGCGATCGCGCAGGGCAACCTCACGGTGACGATCACCGAGCAGCCGATGGTGAGCCAGCCCGCGCCGCTGTCGAACGGCCAGACTGCGGTGGTGCCGCGCACCGGCGTGAAGGTGGATACCGGTGACGGCAACAAGCTCGCCCTGGTGAAGGAAGGCGTGAGCCTGCGCGAACTCGTCGACGGCCTCAACGCGCTCGGGGTCGGCCCGCGCGACCTGATCTCGATCCTTCAGGCGATCAAGACGGCCGGCGCGCTCCAGGCCGACATCGAGCTGATGTAATTTCTTTCCCCTTGGGAGACCGCACCATGCTGCCCCTCGCAACCTTCGCGGCCTCCGCCGCCGTCGGCGTCGGCAAGAACCTGCTCAACACGCTCGCGAAAACCGACGCGAACACGATGGACACGGCCAAGTCCACCGCCTCGGTCAAGGCGCGTAAGACCGCCGACGACTTCGAGAAGATGTTCCTCGAGGACAGCTTGGAGAAGCTGACGCAGAGCGAGGGCACGGAAGGGCCGATGGGCGAGAACGGCACCGGCGGCGGCGTCTGGCGCTCGATGATGACCAAGGAATACGCCAACGCCATCGTGAAGACCGGTGGCGTCGGCATCAGCAATCAGGTCTATTCCGAGATGATGCGGATGCAGGAGGCGGGCAATGGCCGTTGATCGAACCCTCGCCCTGCGCCTCACCGATCGCCCCTCGGCCCAGACCTTCGTGCGCGGGCTGCTCGCCACCATGATCGAGCTGGAAGCGGTGCTCACCCGCGAGAGCGACGGCGTGCGGGCCGGGCGGATCGCCCAGGCGCTGACGGACTCCGCGTCGAAATCCGAACTCGCCTCCGCCTACATGAACGGCCTGGAGGCGGCCAAGGCCAACGCGATCGCACTCGCCCGCTTCGCGCCGGAGGGTCTGGAGGCGCTGAAGGCGGCCCAGCACCGCTTCGCCGCCGTGGTGGAAACCAATCAGCAGGTGCTTGCCACCGCCCGCGCTGTCTCCGAAGGGCTGATCAAGGCGCTGGCCGAGGAAGTCGCCAAGGCGCGCACACCCACCGTCTACGGCCGCCCCTCCGTCTCGCCCTCGCCCTACGGCCGGGGTGCGCAGGGCGGGCCGCTGGTGTTCTCGCGCAGCCTGTAAGCATCGGCGACACGATCCGGGGCTACGGCGCCCCGGCGGCCCCGTGACGTCGGGCGCCACCGGCCTCGCATGGCCGTGCATCGATGGCGCGCGAGAAAAGCCGCGAGCGAACCACGCTGCCTCGACTGCGCCGGGCCATGAGCGCGCCTTCCCGAAGCGCTACGGCCGGCTCACGAACGCTTTCCGCTCGCGAAGCCGTGAAGTCGCACCGTTGCGAATCCGATCAAAGACTTGCGAAAACTGGCCGGACCGCAGCGGAATAGCCAAGTACGATCTTCCGGAACCTTTTCATCCGCGCGCCGCTTGCCCCCGAACACAATCATCGGAGGAAATGGCGATGTCGAACGACGTGCTCATTCCGCTGCTCGCCATCGTCACCATTGTCCTCGTCGCGGCCTTCGCGATCTGGCAGCGGGCCCGGGTGGCGCAGTCGAAGAACGACCCGCACCGCTCGGCCTTCACCCAGGCCCACGGCGAAGCGCCTCGCCCGAACCGGCCCGGCACCGAGCACTGACGCCTCCGGAGCGGCGCCCCGATAGGGGTCTGCCGGCTTTCGGAAGACGACGAAGCAGAACAACAGGAAAAAGCCTCATCCTGGATCCGACACCCAGGACGAGGCTTTTGCTTTTTTGCCGGGTGAGAGCGCCTGCGCCGTCCGGCTTGAAAGTACGTCACCGAACGCCCCGTCACCGCTCGTTTGCCCTTCGGGCACGGCGGTGAAGCGGGCGTTTCGCGGGAGCCGTTAGAACGGCAGCAGGATGTCCACGAGCTGCTGGCCGTAGCGAGGCTGCTGCACGTCGGTGATCTGGCCGCGGCCGCCATAGGCGATGCGGGCCTGCGCGATCTTGCTCGAATCGATGGTGTTGTCGGACTCAATGTCCTCGGGCCGCACCACGCCGGCCACGATCAGCTCGCGCACCTCGAAATTGATGCGGATCTCCTGCTTGCCTTCGACCACGAGGTTGCCGTTGGGCAGCACCTGCGTGACGACGGCGGCGACGTTGGTGGTCACCGTCTCGGCCCGCTGCACCGAGCCGGCCCCGTCGCTCGACGAGGTCGAGGTGCCGTTGATGAGCTTGTCGGGGGGCGATGCCGGCCGCGGCCACGCCCGCGCTGTTCTCCAGGCCGAAGGCGTTGGGCAGGCCGAAGCCTTCCGCGTTGGTGCGCGAACGCTTGGTCTCGTTGTTGAGGTTGGCCCGGTCGGTCACGTTGACCTTGATGGTGAGCAGGTCGCCGATCCGCGCAGCGCGCTGATCCTTGAAGAAGGCCCGCGAACCCGTGCGCCAGAGTGAGTTCGGCGCGTAGGAGACGGGGCTCGTATCGGGCATCGCCATGCGCACCGGCCGGTAGCCCGGCTGCGCGGTTGGATCCTCGATCGCCGAGAGCGTCGGCGTGGCGCCAACCTGGGAGAGGCGGTCCACGGTGTTGCAGGCGCCGAGCGGCGCAAGCGCCAGGATCACGGCAAGGCGGGAGAGGCGGGGACGGCGAGCGGTCATCGGATGGGTCCGGCGCTAGCGGGAAGGGGAGAAAGACGGAAGGGACGCGGCGCGGCTCACGGGGCGGCGCTGGCCTGAAGGATCGGCTGAGGCTGCGGAGCCGGGCCGACCGAGACCCGCCCCGGGGCGATCACCACGGCTTGCAGCACCTTCTTCGAGGCGGCGTTCGTCACCGAGACGCTGGCGCCGAGGCGGCCGCTCTCGTTGGCGATGCCGCGCAGCGACAGCGACACGCCGGGGGGTCTCGAACACGATGGCGACGCTGTCGCCGCGGGCGACGAGATCGGGCGGCGCCACGTCGCCCGAGCGCAGGACGGCGCCGGCGCTGAGCGGACGCTGCGCCACCTGTCCGACGACCAGGGTCAGCGCGCCCTGCACGTCGTTGGGCACGCTGTCGCGCGGGCGGCGCTCGACAGTGAGGTCGGCGCTGGCGACCGCCTCGCCACGGTTGAGGCTGCGGGTCAGCACCGCTACCTCGCGGGTCTCGACCGCCACGCCGGCCACCCGCAGCGAGGCTTGACGCTCGCCGAGCACCACGAGGCCGGCGACCCGGCGGGTGCGCGGATCGTAGGTGAGATCGACCGCCGCCGCCTGCCCGTCGAGGTCGAGCGGGGCGAGCAGCATCGGCGCATCGCCGTCGAGACGCACCGAGAGGGATTTCGGATCGAGGCCGTAGCCGGTCTCCAGCGCGCGCTTCAGCGCCGCCTCGATCTCCGTCGCCCCGACCCGGCGGGCGGCGCGCTGCACCG
This sequence comes from Methylorubrum extorquens, assembly GCA_900234795.1. Classification (NCBI taxonomy): domain Bacteria; kingdom Pseudomonadati; phylum Pseudomonadota; class Alphaproteobacteria; order Hyphomicrobiales; family Methylobacteriaceae; genus Methylorubrum; species Methylorubrum extorquens. Next base: position 2,488,344 of record LT962688.1, on the reverse strand, counting down.
TCACCTGGAGCCGCCCGCCGGTCTCGATCCCGGTCAGGCCGAGGGCGGCCGCCGCCTCGATGATGCGGCGAGCCTGGATCGTGCCGACCGCGCCGAGGGCCGGGGCGCGGAACAGCGCGCGGGCGGCGAGATCGGCAGGGGCGCCTTCCACGAGGTCGCCGAAGCTGAGCGTGTCGCCGCGGGCGGTGACGTCGCCCCGCAGGCGCAGCGTCGTGCCGGCGGCCATCAGCGGCAGGGTGAACAACGTCACCGTGAGGAAGGCGGCCAGCGCGAGGACGGTCCGGCCGATCATGCCGCGCGAGAGCGGGGTGACGGCGAGCGGGACGGGACGGCGGATCGGCCGGAGGGCGTGCATCACGGGTCGAATCCTCAACCGCGGAACATCTGCGAGGTGGTGGAGAGCATCTGGTCGGCGGCGGTGACGACCTTGGAGTTCATCTCGTAGGCGCGCTGCGCCGCGATCAGCGACGAGATCTCGGTGACCGCGTTGACGTTGGCCTCTTCGAGGTAGCGCTGCTGCAGATTGCCGAAGCCTTCCGAGCCCGGCAGGCCGGTGATGGCGGGGCCCGAGGCGGCGGTCTCGACGAACAGGTTGTCGCCGATCGATTCGAGGCCGACCTTGTTGACGAAGCGGGCGAGCTGGAACTGGCCGAGCGCCTGCGGTGCGGTCTGGCCCGGCATGGTCGCCTGCACCGCGCCGGTGGCCGAGATCGTCACCGAGGTCGCGGTGTTCGGCACCGTCACGCCGGGATCGAGCAGGTAGCCGTCGCGGGTGACCATCTGCCCCTGCGCGTCGAGGTCGAACGAGCCGTCGCGGCTGTAGGCGGTGCGCCCGTCCGGCAGGCGGACGCGAAACAGGCCCTCGCCGCGGATCGCGACGTCGTAGTCCTTCTCGGTCTGCGCCAGCGGCCCCTGGCTCATCGCGCGGGCGGTCGAGGTGGTCTTCACGCCCGAGCCCAGCGCGAGGCCGGCGGGCAGCATCGTGTTCTGGTCCGAGGTCGAGGAGCCGGAGCGGCGCAGGTTCTGGTAGAGCAGATCCTGGAAATGCACCTGCTGGCGTTTGTAGCCGGTGGTGCGCAGGTTCGCGATGTTGTTCGAGATGACCTGAACGTTGAGTTCCTGGGCCGCCATGCCCGTGGCGGCGGCGTAGAGGGCGCGCATCGGCGTCGGTCCTTAGAGCCGGGGGGTCAGGCGACGTCGGCGAGACGGCGGATCGCCGTGCCGCGCAGGTCGTCGAGGCGCGAGATCACGCTCGAGACCATCGAGTAGGTGCGGTTCACGTCCATCAGCCGGGTCATTTCGACCACCGGCTTCACGTTGGAGCGCTCCAGCGCGCCGGGCTCCAGATGGGCACCGGGGCCGGCGGGCCGGGCAGGCGCCTCGGACGAGAACAGGTTGGCGCCCTCCGACTTCAGCGCCTGCACGTCGGCGAAGGTGACAAGGCGCAGCCGGCCGCGGATACCGAGATTGGTCGAGATCGTGCCGTCGGGGGCGATGGCGAGCCCCGTCTCCTGCTGGCCGATGGTGATCGGGCCGCCGTCGCCCTGCACCGCGTGGCCGTCCGAGGTGACGAGGTTGCCCGTGGCATCGAGTTCGAAGGCGCCGTTGCGGGTGTAGCGCAGGCCCTGCGGCGTCTGGACGGCGAGGAAGGCGTCGCCGCGCAGGGCCACGTGCATCGGGTTGCTGTCAGGCTCCACCGGGCCCTGCGTGAGGTCGAGCGGGGTGCCCTGGTCGATGACGTAGGAGAGGCGGCGGTCGCTCCGCTGGAAGCTGTCGGCGGAGGCCACCGGCATCAGATATTCCTGGAAGCGAGCCGAGCGCGCCTTGAAGCCGGTGGTCGAGACGTTGGCCATGTTGTTGGCGATGACGTCGAGTTCGCGAGCCAGGGCGGTCTGGGCGGAGACTCCGACGAAGAGCGCGTTCTGCATGGTGTGCCTCGAATGGCGACGGGTTCATGCCCTCCACCGCAGGGGCTGTGCCAATCCCGGAAACTTCGTTTTTACCTTAATATTCAGTACTTTGACTGAAACGAAGCCTTACGCCGACACCGGCCCGCCGGGGGACGGCGGCAAGTCCGACCCGGCAAGTTCTGCCGCCTTAACCGAGGGTTAACCACGTCGGCCGAGAACGGAAGGCAAGGGGATTGCGCGTCACGCGCGAGCCCCGCCCATCGCCCCGATCCGGTTTGCCGACGAGCAGCACATGGCCAAGAAGCCGAAGAAGGCGCCCGCGGCCGAAGGCGAGGAGGGCGCGGCGGAAGCGCCGAAGTCCAAGAAGAAGCTCATCATCATCGCCGCCGCGGTGCTGCTGCTCGGGGGCGGCGGGGGCGGGTTCTTCTTCATGAAGAGCCGCGCGGCGCATGCCGACGCCCACGGCGAGCACGGGGCCGAGAAGCTCGACCCGAAGGCGCAGGCCGTGTTCCTCGACATGCGCGACATGCTGGTGAACCTCAGTCCCGATCCGGGGGCGACCAAGTCCAACGTGCTCAAGCTGCGCGTCGCGCTGGAGCTGAAGGACGCCAAGGTCGAGGCGACGGTCAAGCCGCTGATGCCGCGGGTCGAGGACGCCTTCCAGACCTACCTGCGCGAGATCCGGGCGAGCGATCTGGCCGGTTCCGCCGGTCTCTACCGCCTGCGCGAGGAATTGCTGCGGCGGGTCAACATCGCGCTGCACCCGGCCAAGGCCGAGGCGGTGCTGTTCAAGGACGTGATCGTCCAGTGAATCGCGCGGCCGCCCCGTCCCCACACCTAGATCCCTCCGAATCCCCCTTTCGTAAGACAACCGCGAGCGCGCGACAGGCATGATCGGCCCCGAAGACGAGCTGGAGGACGATTGGGCGGCCGCCTTTGCCGAGCAGGGCGGCGAGGGCGGTGGCGGCGACGCGTCGCTGGCCGAGGAATGGGGCGCGGCGCTCGCTGAGCAGGGCACGACCAAGAGCGCCGGCGACGTCGCCGCCGAATGGGCGACGATGATCGAGGACGGGGAGACCGAGAATCTCCCCGAACTCGCCGGCAACGACCGCATCCTGAACCAGGACGAGATCGACGGCGTCCTCGGATTCTCCCTGCGCGAACTCTCCGCCTCCGGCGCGGGGGGTGTGCGCGCCATCGTCGATTCGGGCGTCGTTCAGTACGAACGCCTGCCGATGCTGGAAATCGTCTTCGACCGGATGATCCGGTTGCTGTCGACGTCCTTGCGCAACTTCTTCCAGGACAACGTCGAGGTGACCCTCGACAACATCACCTCGGTCCGCTTCGGCGACTATCTCAACGCGATCCCGCTCCCGACCCTGCTCGGCGTGTTCAAGGCCGATGCCTGGGAGGGCTCGGGCCTCGTCACCGTCGAGCAGACGCTCGCCTACTCGACCATGGATCTCCTGCTCGGGGGCAAGCGCGGCGGCTCGTCGAGCCGGCTCGACGGGCGGCCCTTCACCACGATCGAGATGAGCCTGGTGCGCCGCCTCGTCGAGATCATCCTCACCGACCTCGAACTCTCGTTCCAGCCGCTCTCGCCGGTGCGCTTCGGCATCGACCGCATCGAGACCAACCCGCGCTTCGCCACCATCACCCGGCCCGGCAACGCCGCGATCCTGATCACGCTCAAGCTCGACATGGACGGGCGCGGCGGCGGGATGCAGATCCTGTTCCCCTACGCGACGGTCGAGCCAATCCGTGACCTGCTGATGCAGAGCTTCATGGGCGAGCGGCTCGGGCGCGATCAGGTCTGGGAGAGCCACCTCGCCACCGAGATCTGGCAGGCGGATGTGGACATGGAGGCGGTGCTGCATGAGGTGACGCTGCCCTTGAAGCGGGTGCTCAACCTCAAGGTCGGCGACACACTGATGTTCGACCGCAAGCCCTCGGACCTCATCACCGTGCGCTGCGGCGACTGGGCGCTGACGCAAGGGCGGATTGGCCGGATCGACGATGCGATCGCGGTGCAGATCGCCCGGCCGCTGCGGCAGTCTCGCACAACGCTGCAGGCCTACGAGATCTCGATGCAGAACCGTAACGACGGGTAGCGGCAGGAAGACCATGATGACCTTCTTCGTCTCGATGGCCGCCGACGTGCTCGTCGCCGTTCTTCTGGTCGCCACCATCGCCTCCTCGGTGAAGCTGTCGGGGCGTATCAACCGGCTCAAGGCGGACGAGGCGGCCCTGCGCTCCACCATCGGCGACCTCGTGGTGGCGAGCGCCACCGCCGAGCGGGCCATCGCCGGCCTGCGCGCCACCCTCGACGAGTGCGACCGGACGCTGACCGAACGTCTCGCCGGCGCCGAGCGCACCAGCACCGATCTCGCCGCGCATGTGCAAGCGGGGGAGAGCGTGATCAGCCGCATCGCGGCCATCGTCGGCCAGGCGCGGACCACGGCGGCGCCTGCCGCCGCGCCCGCCGCGCCGCGTCCGGTGGCCATCGAGGCCGTGCCCGCCATCGGCAACGGTGAGCGCGTCGGCGCGGCGCTCGCCGCGGCCCAGGCCCTGTCCGAACGCGCCCTCGATCGCCTCCGGGCCAGGGCCGCATGACCCTTCCCGCGCGCCGACTCGCACGTCTCGCGAGCCTTCCGGCGCGCCCCTTCCGGCTGCGCCTGATCGACGCCGTGACCCTGGCGGCGATCGGGCTTCTCGTGCTCAAACTCACCGCGCTGATGGCTGCGGACGAGCCGGCGCCCGGCGCGCCGCTGCCGGACTTCGCCCGCGTGCTGGCCAAGGCGCGCACCAATTACGAGCCGACCGACCCGACGACCACGGGCTCCGTCTCGGCGCCGCCGAAGACGGCGGAACCCGCTCCGCCGCCGGTCTACCAGCCGCAGGTGCCCGAACCGGTCTCGGATAGCGAGCGGGCGATCCTGGAAAAGCTCGCGGCCCGCCGCGACACGCTCAAGCAGCGCCGGGACGAACTCGACCTGCGCGAGCAGATGCTCAAGGATGCCGAGCGCAAGCTCGAAACCGGCGTGGCCGACCTGAAGGGGGCCGAGGACAAGGTCGGGTCCGAGGGGACCAAGCGGGCCGAGGCGGAGAAGGCCGGGATGAAGGGCATCGTCCTCATGTACGAGACGATGAAGCCGAAGGACGCGGCCCGGGTCTTCGACCGCCTGAACCTTGAGACGCTGGTGCCGATCGTGACGGCGATGAACCCGCGCAAGATGGCCGAGGTGCTCGCCCTAATGGGCTCGGAGCCGGCCGAGAAGCTGACCGTGGCGCTCGCCAATCGCGCCCGCGGCCTCGAAGCGCCGCAGGCATCCGCCGCGATCCCCGGCCTGCCCCCCGGCGAGCTGCCGGCGATCGATCCGGGGCCGACGGCACGGGCGGGGCGGTAAAGGCTACTCGCCCGGCTCCGCCAGGGCCCGCTCGATCGCACCGTCCAAGGCCTCGGGCTTCGTGGATGGGGAGAAGCGGCCGATCACCCGGCCGTCCCGGCCGATCAGGAATTTCGTGAAATTCCACTTGATGGCCTGCGTGCCGAACAGGCCGGGCTTCTCGCGCTTGAGATCGACATAGAGCGGGTCGGCGCCGGGGCCGTTGACCTCGACCTTGGCGAGGACCGGAAAGGTCACGTCGTAGGTCAACGAGCAGAACTGCTCGATGGCGGCGGCATCGCCCGGCTCCTGCGCACCGAACTGGTTGCAGGGCAGGCCGAGCACCACGAGGCCGCGGGCGCGATGACGCCGCCATAGGGTCTCCAAGCCCTGATATTGCGGCGTGAACCCGCATTTCGAGGCGGTGTTGACCACCAGAAGCACCTTGCCGCGATACTGCGACAGGGGATGCAGTCCGCCACGCGCGTCGCGCGGAGCATGATCGTAGAGGTTGCTCATGACCGCTCCCAACGCCGTCGATTGCTCAATAGTCCCGCCCCCAAGGGTGATATTGTCCTGAATTTCGTGGAACGATTCCAGGCTCGACTGGAAATACCATTGTCCCGTGCCGTGCGGCGTCCCTGCAATTGCATCCTTGATCAAGCGGGGCTAGAGCGCTCTCGGCTGGGCCGGATACCGGCCCGGCGCAAGAGAGCACGTTAAAACAAGGGCTTAGTGTCTCCTACACAACTCCTGCCGCGCCAACGGGCCCGGAAGGGAGACGATCGGTGATCGGACGTTGTGTGAGGCAGTCTCAGAGCCCCGGACGACACTCGCAGGAGCTCCACCATGCCGTCCCTGTCCCGCGGAACCGCGTCCTCCACGGCGCTTCTGCTCGCCGGATTGATGGCCCTGGTCGGGCCGACCATCGCCTCCGCTCAGGATGCCGCGCCCGAGGCCGCCCCCGCGGAGCCGGCCGCGCGACCCAAGCCGCGCCCGCGCAAGCCGGCACCGAAGAAGGAAGAGGCGAAAGAGCCGGCGAGCGCCGCGCCCTCCGGCACGGTGCTGGAACCCGCAGCGGCCTCCGGATCGGCCCAGTGGCCGCCCGGTGCCACCTCGGTCAGCGAGAGCTACGGCGATTGGACGATGAACTGCAACCGCGCCGAGGCGCGCACCGATTGCGTGATCATCCAGTCGCAGGGCGACCGGCGCACGGGCAAGCGGCTGTTCAGCGTCGAGCTGCGCCCGCCCAAGGACGGGAAGAGCGAGGGGCTGATCCTGATGCCGTTCGGCCTTCAGATCGAGCCCGGCGTCTCGTTCAAGCTCGACGACCGGCAACTCGGCAAGGGCGCGCCCTTCTCGTTCTGCGTCAGCGACGGCTGCCTCGTACCGATCAGCCTGCCGACGCTGGCCACCGACACGATGAAGACGGCGACCAGCCTCACCGTCTCGGCGACGAAGCCGGACGCCAAGGAGCCGACGATCATCACCGTGCCGCTCGCCGGCTTCGCCGCCGCCTTCGCCCGGGCGAGCGCCTTCGGAAGCTGACGCGCCCGGTCGCGCGATCGGCCGGAGAAATGGTAAGGCTGCGCCCATGCAGCCCTCTGCCAAAGCGCTCCTTCTCGCCACCGCGATCCTCGCCGGGCCGATCCCGGCGCGGGCCGAGGCACCGACCGACCCGGCGCCGCCGGATTTCGCGCGTTGCCTCGGTGAATTGAAGACGCTCGCGGAGGAGCGAGGGGTTCCGCGGACAGTGGCCGGGATGGCCCTGTCGGGGATCGCGCACGATCCGTCGGTGGTGCCGGCGACCCAGTCGCAGGCTGAGTTCGTGAAGCCGGTCTGGGAGTATATCGAGGCGAGCGTCACGCCGGAGCGGATCGCGACGGGTCAAGCCAAGCTCGCCCAGTGGTCCGAGGTGTTGGGGCGGATCGAGGCGGCCTACGGCGTCGATCGGCACATCCTCGTCGCCTTCTGGGGCGTCGAGTCGAATTTCGGGGCCGCCCTCGAAGGCGCCGGCATGCGTCCCGTCGTTCCGGCGCTGGCGACGCTGGCCTGCGGCGATCCCGCCCGGCCCGGCCTGTGGCGCGACGAACTCGTCGCGGCCCTGAAGATCCTCGCCGACGGCGATGCCGACGCGGAACGGATGCGCGGGTCCTGGGCCGGCGCCATGGGCCACACCCAGTTCATGCCGACCGCCTTCCTGCGCCACGCGGTCGATTTCGACGGCGACGGCCGGCGCGACATCTGGCACTCGGTGCCCGACGCGCTCGCCTCGACCGCCAACTTCCTGAAGCAGTCCGGCTGGCGCGCGGGCGAAGGCTGGGGTCTTGAGGTGCTGCTGCCGGACGGGTTCGATTACCGGGTCGCCGACGAGATCACCGAGCGGCCCTTCGCCGAATGGCAAAGGCTCGGCCTCAAGCCGGCCAACGGCGCCTTTCCTGATGGTGCGGCGCGCCGCGCTGCCCTGCTGCTGCCGACGGGCGCGAAGGGGCCGGCCTTCCTGCTGGAGCCGAACTTCCGGGTGATCCTGCGCTACAACACGGCACTCGCCTACGCGCTCACCGTGGCGCATCTCTCCGACCGGCTGCGCGGCGCACCCGGCTTCACCCGCGACTGGCCGCGGACCGATCGCATGCTCACGACCGAGGAGCGCACCGACCTGCAGACCCGGCTCGCGGCGCTGGGCCATCCGGTCGGCGGCGCCGACGGCAAGATCGGCCCGAAGACCCGCGCCGCGATCCGCGCCTTCCAGGAAGCCAAGGGCCTCGTCCCCGACGGCTATGCCGATGCCGCCCTGCTCGATCGGGTGCGGGCAGCGAACGCGCCGGTACCGTAGCCGCCGATGCGCGTCCTGCTGGTCCATTGCCATCCCCGCCGCGACAGCTTCAACGCGGCCCTATGCGACACCGCCGCCACCGCGCTCGAAGCGGCGGGCCATGTGATCGAACGGCTCGATCTCTACGAAGAGGGTTTCGATCCGCGGCTGAGCGCGGCGGAACGGGGCGCCTATTACGACGAGGGTGCCGGGCGGCCGGACCTTGCCGGCCACATCGCCGCGCTGCGCCGGGCCGAGGCTTTGGTCCTCGTCTACCCGACATGGTGGTTCGGGCCGCCGGCCATGCTGAAAGGCTGGTTCGACCGGGTCTGGCTGCCGGGCGTGGCCTTCGCGCTGGGCGGGGCGAAGGTGCTGCAACCACGCCTCACCAACATCCGACGGATTGCCGTGGTGACGACCTACGGCTCGCCGCGCTGGCTGCTCTGGCTCGTCGGCTGGCCCGATTGGCGGATGTTCCGCTTCGGCATCTGCCCGCTTTGTGCCCCGCGCTGCCGGCTCGACTGGATCGCGCTCACCGGCATGGATGGGGCCACGCAACCGATGCGCGCACGGTTCATCGAGCGGGTTTGTCGACGGCTGTCGGCGTTCTAATTCTCTTGCGCGAGCGCTCTCACGCTCGGCGCAAGATCCTTACGCGCGTAGTGCAGCAACCATCGGCGGCGGATCGAGATCCAACGATGGGACGGGTGCATAATGGCTGAATGCCATTGAAAAGCAGGCTTCGTCGCCGGCTACGGATTGCAGGCGCGAACCAAACCCAAGCATCTCAGCGAGAGGCACCGTCGCGGTGATGAGGGTCGCGTCGCTGCGCACGCTCCTGTCCCGGATCAGACCGCGGCGGCCTTGCAAGTCGCTGATCACCCGGGCGGCGGATCGCTCCGGTACCGCGATTTCGACTGCCATGATCGGCTCGGCGAGCACGGAGCTGCCGTGAAGCGCCTCACGGAAGGCTGCGCGGGCTGCGATTTCGAAGGCGAGGGGCGAAGAATCGATTTCGTGATAAGCGCCGTCGATCAGCTCAGCCGTGATGTCGATAACGGGACGGCTGGCCACGACACCGGCGCTCAGCACCGAAGCGACGCCCCTCTCGATACCATCGACGTACTCGCTCGGCAGAGTCGCTTCGGGGATCTTCGCGTTGAACACGTTGCCGACACCGGGCTCGCTCGGTTCGAACCGGAGCTTCACGCGCGCGAACTGGCCTTTGTCGCCTTTGATCACACGCTTGTGCAGGAAGTCGATCTCACGTCGACGGGTCAGTCTCTCGCGATAAGCGACCTGCAGCTGCCCAGTCTCGAAGGCGATCGGACCGGCTCGGAGACGCTCGAGTGCGACGCCGAGACACCGCTCGGTCCCGGCTTTGAAGATGAATCGGCCGGTCGTCGAATCGGTCGAGAAATCAAGGCTCGGAGTCTCGGCCACCAATTCCAGCAATGCGCTGCGCAGGCTGCTCCGGTTATCGTCGGACACCGCCGCGACGTAGATCTCGATCAGCGGCCACGGCGCACTCGGCATGACGGGCTCTTGGCAGGCGACGGACCGGCTATCCGCCCGTTCTGCTTCGCAGGCGCATCAAGTAAATGCAACATAGGGTAGAATACAAAGCCCCATGCATGTCCCGGAGGAGACCTCATACAATCGACGACGATGAGGGTTCATCGCCGATTGCCCATGCGGCGGCGCGGCGAGCTTCCGCCGAACGCCCGGAAAGCAAGCATCGGTCGGGGTCCAGACAGCTTGGTATCAACCGCCCGGAAACCGCTCGAAGCTTGGCAACCGGTGCGCCTCCTCCATCCAGGCGACGCGCTCGGCCACCTGGATATGCGCCTGCGGCGGCAGGGCTTCAGGCGTGTCGAGGGTGCCGGTCTGCACGTCGATCATGCCCGGCAGAGTCTGCTCGTTGACGTAGAACAGGCCGGTGCCGCAACGCCCGCAGAAATGCCGCCGTCCGTGCTCGGAGGAGGCGTAGACCGAGAGTTCGCCGGAGATCGTTACGCGCTCGGCCGGCACCGTCGCCCAGCCGACCATCGGCGCGCCGGAATGGCGCCGGCAATCCGAGCAGTGGCAGAGCGTGTTATGGGCCACCTCGCTCGGCATCTCGTAGGTGATGGCCCCGCAATGGCAGCGTCCCTTGAGCATGAAACCTCCTCGAATCGCCAGGCAGCGATGCGCCGGAGGATAGAGCATCGTCCCGAAGGACCGGTAAGAACAGACTCTGCGAAAATGCGCTCTGAGAGGCCTCAGAAAGCGAGAAACCGCGGCAGCCCTTTTCCGGCTGCCGCGGCTCCCATACCGGACGAAGGACGCAGGACGGTGCGCCCTCCTGACCGGATCACTCAGCCGGCTGAAGGACCGGGGCAGGGGTCGCCGCGGCGACCGGCTTGCCACCCAGCGCGGCGTGAAGCTTGGCTTCGTCGACCTCACCTTCCCAGCGGGCGACGACGATGCAGGCCACCGCGTTGCCGATGAAATTGGTGAGGGCGCGGCACTCCGACATGAAGCGGTCGATGCCGAGGATCAGCGCCATGCCGACAACCGGCACGGAGGGAACGACGGCGAGCGTCGCGGCCAAGGTGATGAAGCCCGAGCCGGTCACGCCCGCAGCGCCCTTCGAGGAGAGCATGGCCACCAGCAGCAGCAGGATCTGCTCGCCGTAGGTGATCGGGGTGTCGGTGGCCTGGGCGATGAAGAGCGCCGCCATCGTCATGTAGATGTTGGTGCCGTCGAGGTTGAACGAGTAGCCGGTCGGGACCACGAGGCCGACGACGGGGCGCGAGCAGCCGGCCTTCTCCATCTTGTCGATGAGCGAGGGCAGGGCCGACTCCGAGGAGGAGGTGCCGAGCACCAGCATCAGCTCTTCCTTGATGTAGCGGATGAGCTTGAGGATGGAGAAGCCGTTGTAGCGGGCGACTGCGCCGAGCACGCCGAGCACGAAGATCGCCGAGGTCAGGTAGAAGGCGCCGACGAGGTAGGCGAGGTTGGCGAGCGAGGAGATGCCGTACTTGCCGATGGTGAAGGCCATCGCGCCGAAGGCACCGATGGGGGCGACCTTCATGATGATGTTGACGACGCCGAAGATCGCCTCCGACATCACCTTGATGATGTCGAGCACCGGCTTGCCGCGCTCGCCGAGGAAGGCGAGGCCGAAGCCGAACAGCACCGAGAAGAACAGCACCTGGAGGATTTCACCGCCCGCGAACGCACCGACGGCCGTCGTCGGGATGATGTTCATCAGGAAGTCGGCGATGTTCTGCTCCTTGGCCTTGCCGGCATAGGTCGCGACCGCCTTCGGATCGAGCGAGTTCGGGTCGATATGCAGGCCATGGCCGGGCTGGAGCACGTTGGCGACGACGAGGCCGACGATCAGGGCCAGCGTCGAGAAGGTGATGAAGTAGATGAGCGCCTTGCCGCCGACGCGGCCGACCTTCTCGAGATTGGTCATGCCGGCAATGCCGGAGACAACGGTGAGGAAGATCACCGGCGCGATGATCATCTTGACGAGCTTGATGAAGGCGTCGCCGAGCGGCTTCATGTCGGCGCCGAGCTTCGGGTAGAAATGCCCGAGGGCAATGCCGATGGCGACGGCAACCAGCACCTGGAAGTACAGCGTGCGATAGAGCGGCATGGGTGCGGGCGGCGCGTGGGGCGCGGTCAAAGGGGACGGCACGGTGGCCATGGGCGTTTCTCCCTGTCGGACGGTGGGCGGTCCGTCGGATCGGTTCGCCGGACGCCTCCCGAGGAGGATTCCGGTACCGTCCGCTCTTGCTTTTGGCCTCGCGGCACACAGCTCTGCAGTTCAGTCATGGCTGCGTTACGATCAGGGAATGGCAACCGGCATGCCAATCCGAAGGCGCCGATAACTTTTTGTTAAAGCACTGAAATGAATGATATTTCACGTTCGCAGGTGCAAGGCGCTCGAATGCCTGTTGCGGTGATCCGCACGCAGGGTTCCGGATCGTTCCGGAATTTCGCACTGGACTTGCCGCGGTGATCGTCGCCGCTCCGCTTTCCGCGAAAGATTACCGGCGGGCGCTCGTGGTGCTGGCGGGGCTCGCGGCTCTGCTGCTGTCGGGCTGGCTCGGCGGGCGGGTGGCGGAACGGTGGGCGCTGACCGATCTGCGGCGTTCGGCTTCCTCGACGCTCGGCCTCCAAGTCGCGGCGCTTCGGGCCGAGATGCAGGCGCAGAGTTCGCTGCCGCTCGCGCTCGCCGCGGACCCCGAGATCGCCCGCATCGTGGCACCCGCGCCCGACCCCGAACTCGTCGAGGGTGTGAATGGCCGCCTCGCTCAGATCGCCGAGGCGACCGGGGCCGCGGTGATCTACGTGATGGGCACCGACGGCGTCACGGTCGCCGCGAGCAACGCGACCTCGGAAAAGAGCTTCCTCGGCCGCGACTACGGCTTTCGCCCCTATTTCAGGGAATCGATGGCGACCGGCTCCGGCTCGCAATTCGCCCTCGGCACCGTCAGCGGCCGGCCGGGCTACTATCTCGCTCGCCGGCTCCCTCGCGCGGCCGGCGTCGTCGTCGTCAAGATCGAGTTCGACGCGATCGAGGCGGCATGGCGCACGAGTCGCGAGAGCGTGTTCGTCACCGATGCCCGCGGTATCGTGCTGGTGGCGAGCGACCCGGCCTGGCGCTTCAAGGCGCTGCGCGCCATCGACGAGGCGGAGCGCAAGCGCATCCGCGAGGCGCTCGAATTCGGCGAAGCGGCGCTCTTGCCCCTGCCGCTTTACGCCGATCTCGGCGCGGACGATCTCGTCCGGGTCGGCGGCAGCGCCAAGCCGGCTTGGCCGGCACTGATGCTCGACGCCCCGATCCCCGGCACTGAATGGCGCCTTCACACCCTGACCCCGATCGCCGCCGCGGTTCAGCGCGAGCGGGCGCAGGGCCGGGTGATCGCCCTGCTGACGACGAGTCTCGCCTGGGCCGGGCTCGCCATGCTGATGGGCCGCCGGCGGCGGATGCGGACCCGGCTCGCAGAGGCCGCCGCCCGGCGCGAAGACCTGGAAGCGCGGGTGGCCGAGCGCACGCACGCGCTCAGCGAGGCCAACCGGCAGCTTCTCGGCGAGATCGAGGAGCGCCGCCGCGCCGAGGCCGAACGCGAGCGCCTCGGCCGCGAACTGGCCCAGGCCGGGCGGCTCGCGGCATTGGGTCAATTCGCGGCCAGCATGGCTCACGAGATCAACCAGCCGCTCGCCGCGATCCGCTCCTATGCCGACAACACCGCGTTTCTCGTGCGCCGCGGGCGCGTGGAGGATGCGGCGGAGAACGTCTCGGCGATCGGTCGGCTGACCGAGCGCATCGGCACCCTGACCCGCCAGCTCAAGGGCTTCGCCCGCCGCGCCTCGGGCCGGCGCGAGCCGGTCGGCCTCGCCGATATCGTCCGCGGAAGCCTCGAAGTCGTCTCCTGGCGCGCCGCGCAGACCGGCATCGCCCTCGATGCGCCGCTTCCCTCGCCCGATCTCGCCGTGCTCGGCGACGGGCCACGCCTGGAACAGGTCGTCGTCAACCTGCTGCAGAACGCCCTCGACGCGGTGACCGGCCGCCCGGAGGCGCGGATCGCCCTGCGGGTCGAGGCGAGCGAGGAGCGGATCGCGGTCGAGGTCGCCGACAACGGGCCGGGCATCCCGGAAGCCGTGCGGGCGCAGGTGTTCGACCCGTTCTTCACCACGAAATCCGAAGGCCTCGGGCTCGGTCTGGCGATCTGCCGCGGTATCGTCGAGGAATGCGGCGGAACGCTCGGGCTGCACTCGGGCGCCGACGGCACGACCTTCCGGATGGAGTTGACCCGCGCCCCCGCACCGGCGGATGCGGCGCAGGACAAGCGGAACGCAAAGCCGGTCGGGAGCCTGGAGGCCATATGAGCAGCGAGCCGGACGGCGCGTCCGAGCGGATCGTCTTCATCGACGACGAGGAGGACGTGCGGCGCGCCAACCGCCAGAGCCTCGAACTCGACGGCTTCCAGGTCGAGACCTTCGAGGCGGGGGAACCCGCCCTCGCAGCGATCCGGGCCGAGCCACCGGGGGTGGTCGTCACCGACGTGCGCCTGCCGGGTCTCGACGGCCGCGCCCTGTTGGAGCGGATCCAGGCCGAGGACCCGGACCTGCCCGTGATCCTCATCACCGGGCACGGCGATATCTCGATGGCGGTCGCGGCGATGCGCTCGGGCGCCTATGATTTCCTGGCCAAACCCTACCCGGCCGAAGCGCTGATGGGTTCGGTGCGTCGCGCCCTCGACCGCCGCCGCCTCGTTCTGGATAACCGCCGGCTCATCGCCCGGCTCGACGCGGCAATCGAGGAGGATCCCGCCTTCCTCGGGATCTCGCCGGAAATCGTACGCCTGCGCCGCCTCGTGCGCGATGTGGCCGGCGCCGATGTCGATGTGCTCGTGCTCGGCGAGACGGGCTCCGGCAAGGAGGTGGTGGCCAACGCCCTCCACCGCTGGAGCCGGCGCGCCTCGAAGAACTTCGTCGCGATGAATTGCGGCGCGCTGCCCGACAGCGTGGTGGAGAGCGAACTCTTCGGCCACGAGGCCGGCGCTTTCACCGGGGCGCTCAAGCGCCGGGTCGGACGCATCGAGCACGCGCAAGGGGGCACACTGTTCCTCGACGAGATCGAGAGCATGCCGCTGGCGCTTCAGGTGAAGCTGCTGCGCGTGCTGCAGGAGCGGGTGGTCGAGCCGCTGGGCACCAACGAGCGGCGGCCGATCGATATGCGGGTCGTCTCGGCGACGAAGGTCGATCTCGGCCAGGAGGCCGCCGCCGGCACGTTCCGCGACGACCTCTACCACCGGCTCAACGTCGTCACGGTCGTGATCCCGCCCCTGCGCGAGCGGCGTGAGGACATCCTGATGCTGTTCCAGCACTTCCTGGCCCGCGCCGCTGCCCGGTTCGGCCGCGAGGCGCCCCCGGTGACGGCGGCGATGCGCGACCACCTGCTGCGCCATTCCTGGCCGGGCAACGTGCGCGAACTCGATCATTTCGCCGAACGCTGCGCCCTGGGCCTCGCCGGCCAAGCCGCCCCGGAGGCGACGCCGACGGCGGCTCTCAGCCTGTCCGACCAGGTCGAGCGGTTCGAGCGCGGGCTGATCCGCGAGGAGCTGATCATGGCCGGCGGCGACGTGCGGCTGGCAGCCGAGTCCCTCGGCGTGCCGCGCAAGACCCTCTACGACAAGATCGCCCGCTACGGCCTCGCGCCGACCGATTTCCGCTGATCGCCGCGCGACCTCACGCGACCGCGGCCCGCGGCGTCGGGCAGACACGGTCGCGGCCGGTCCGCTTGGCCTCGTAGAGCGCGCGGTCGGCCCGCTCGATCACGTCGCGGGCGGCTTCGCCCGGCCGGTACTGCGCGACGCCGGCCGAGATCGTGACCTGTGCCACGACATCGCCGGTGCCACGCTTGACCAGCCGCTGACCCCGCAGCCGGCCGCAGATCTCCTGGGCGAGTGCGACGCCGGCACCGATGCCGGCCTCGCCGAGCACGATCGCGAATTCCTCGCCGCCGTAGCGCGCGGCGAGGTCGCGATCCGTCGTCTTCGCGCTGAGCAGCCGTCCGACGAGGCGCAGCACCTGATCGCCGAAGCGGTGGCCGTGCCGGTCGTTGAGACCCTTGAAGTGGTCGATGTCGAGCATGAGCAGGGAGAAGGTGCTGCCGGAATCGCTCCGGGTGCGGGCGATCGAGTCGCGCAGGAACCCGTCGAAGGTCTTGCGGTTGGCAAGCCCCGTCAGGGCATCGGTCGCCGCCGCGCGCTGCGTCTCGACGAGATCCTTGTGCAGTTTGGCGATGTGGGCGGCGGAGGCCGAGAGCTGCTCCTCGAGCAGGTGGTTGCGGGTCTGCGCCTGCTCGGTCTCGCCGATCAGGGCGACGAGCGCCGTCATCAGCTCGTCGGCGGTCGGACGTGCATTCAGGCGGCCGGACCAATGGGTCAGGGCGTCACCATAGCCGGCGAGCGCCCTCCGGCTGCCCGCGACGCGCTCCGCCAGGGTACCGGCCGCCTCCGCCAGCCGGCCCGCCCCATCGAGCACGGAGGCCTCCGTCCCGGTCTCGGCGATGCAGGCGTCGTAGAGCGCGCTCGCCTGCTCCTCGGTCAGCGTTCCACCGGGTGCCAGACAGGCCGCGAGGCGTTCGCTCAGCGGCGGATTGGCGCCGGCGAAGAAGGTGTGCAGCAATTCGTAGTTCCGCGGGGAGGGCGGCAGCGCATACTGCCGCAGCGCCTCCCAGGCGCGGTGCGCGGGAGCCAGAGCGCGGTCGAGGTCCGGATCCGCCTGCTGCATCTGTCCCTGCATCACCGCCCCTCGAGCGCTTTCCGACGAAGCGGGTTCCGGTTCATCGAAAGAAAGCGCCGCAAACAAGAGGATAGAGCGGTGCCCGACCCAACGGGGTCGGACACCGCTCTCGCCATCGACGTCACGGCCGAAGCGATAGCCGATTACTCTTAAATTTCAGTCTTTCCCATCGACGCGCCGGCTCGCCCTCCGCTCAGGACTTCCGCCGATCCGCCCCCGACAGGTGCCGCCATCCGGCCGTCCTCGCGCACCGGCTCAGGCCGCCACCCGCCCCGCGACGAGGGTCATGGCTTCCGCGGCGGGCAGCGGCCGGCCGAGCAGGAAGCCCTGCACCTCGGTGCAGCCCTTGCGCCGCACCTGCACCAACTGCTCCTCCGTCTCCACGCCCTCGGCGGTGATGGCCATGCCGAGGCGCTCGCCCAAACCCACCACCGCGCGCACCACCGCCGCCGCCACGGGCTCGTCGATGTCGCGGATGAAGGCGCGATCGATCTTGATCTTGTCGAAGGGGAACCGGCAGAGGTAGCTCAGGGACGAGTAGCCCGTGCCAAAATCGTCGAGCGCGATCCGCACGCCCATGGCGCGCAGGCGGTGCAGAGAACCGATCACGGCGTCCGAATCCTGCATCAGCACGCTTTCGGTGATCTCCAGTTCGAGCCGCCCGGCCGGTAGGCCCGACGCCGCGAGCGCGCGCACGACGCTCTGCTCCAGCCCGGTCTTGCGGAACTGCACCGCCGAGACATTGACGGCGACCCGCAGATCGCCCGGCCAGGAGGCCGCCTCGCGGCAGGCCTCGTGCAGCGCCCAGGCGCCGAGTTGGGTGATGAGGCCGCTCTCCTCCGCCAGCGGGATGAAGGCCCCCGGCGAGATCGGCCCTCGCATCGGATGATTCCAGCGCAACAGAGCCTCGAAGCCCTGCGGCGCACCGTCCGCGAGGGCGAAGATCGGTTGGTAATGCAGCGCGAACCCGCCGGAGCGGATCGACTCGCGCATCTCGATTTCCAGAAGGTTGCGGGTCACGACCGCGAGAGCCATCCCGCTCTCGTAAAAACGGAAGGTGTTCCGCCCGGAATCCTTGGCCCGGTAGAGTGCGATGTCGGCGTTCTTGAACAGGGTGTCGGCGCTGTCGCCGTGTTTGGGCCAAACCGCCACGCCAATGCTGACGCCGACGGTGGTGGCGCGGCCGCCGAGATCGACCGGCCGCCCGGCGGCCTGGATCAGCCGGCGGGCGAAGGCGGCGATGCGGCGCTGCTTCCCCCGGCTTGGCAAGATGATCGCGAACTCGTCCCCGCCGAGCCGGGCCACCACGTCGCCCTCGCGCAGGGTCGCGCGGAGGCGGCCCGCGACGACGCGGAGCAGGGCGTCGCCCGCGGGATGGCCGAAGGTGTCGTTGACCGCTTTGAAGCGGTCGAGGTCGCAGCACAGCACCACCACCGAGCCGCCGTCGCGCCGGGCTCCGTCGATCTCCCGGGCCAGGGTCTCCTGGAACAGCCGGCGGTTGGGCAGCCCGGTCAGCGCGTCGTGGCGGGCCATGTGCTCGATCAGCGCCTGGGCGCGCTTGCGCTCCGTCGCATCCGCGACAGTGCCCTCGAACCAGATCGGCCGGCCCGCCGCGTCGCGCACCACCCAGGCGGTCTCGGAGACCCAGATGCGTTCCCCGCCCGCGTGGCGGCGCACCTCGGATACGAAGTCCTCGACGTGGCCCTCCCGCTTCAGGCAGGCCAGGAAGGCCTCGTGCCGGCCCGGCTCGATGTACCAGTCGTGGCTGAAGCCGCCATCCGGCAGGGACAGGCCCGCATCGCCGTAGCCGTGCAGCCGTGCGAGCGCTCGGTTGGCCTGGACGATGCCGCCGTCGAGCCGGGCCCGATAGACGCCGATCACCGCATTCTGAAACAACGACTGGTAATCGGCCTCGGCCGAGCGCAGGGCCGCCTCGCTCTGCCGAGACGCCGTCAGGTCGGTGAAGGTGCAGATGTGGCCGCCGGAAGCCATCGGAGCGTGCCGCACCTCCAGGATCGTGCCGTTGGGCCGCATCCCCTCGTAGCGTTGGACGCCGGGCGGGAAGTCACCGTGCTCCAGCCATTCCTGGGCTTCGGGCGGCGCATGCACGAACTCGCCGCGCCGGCCGAGAAAGCGCCGCACCGCCCTGTAGGACACACCCTCGTGCAGGACGTCCTCCGGCAGTTCGAGGAGATCGCGGACGCGCTGGTTGTGGACTTGAACCCGGTCGTCGGGGCCGATCATGACGAGGCCCTGATCCATCGCCTCGAGAGCGGCCCGCATCGCCTCGCCGGTCTCGCGCAGGCGCTGCTCGGAGCGGGCCATGCCGGTGACATCGAGGCAGACGCCGAAGATCGAGACGAGGCGGCCCGCCTCATCGTGTTCGCCGATCCCGTGAACAGCCACCACCCGGATCTCGCCGTCGGGACGAAGGATGCGAGAGCGGTGCTCGTAGCCACCCCCCAGAGTCCGGCTGCGGCCCGCGAGCGCCTCGTCCATGGCGGCCCAGACGCGTTCGCGGTCATGCGGATGATAGAAGCCGATATGGGTTTCGAGCGGCAGCGTCGCGCGTTCGGCGTTGCGCCCGAAGATGCCGGCGATCCCGTCCGACCACGCGATAGTGCAGGTGGCCGCATCGATCCGCCAATGGCCGAAGGCGGCGATCTGTTCAGCCATGGCGTGGGCCGCCTCGAGCGCCCTCTGGCGCGCCTCCCATTCCAAGAGATGCGCCTCCGCCCGTCGGCGTTCCGCGGCCTCGCTCGCGCGGCGGGCTTCGTCGAGCTCAAGATGCGCCTCGGCGACGAGCGCCAATTCTTGAAGGACGCGCACTCGGTCGGACGAGACATCGTCCCGCGGCACCCGATCCATCAGGCACAGCGTGCCGACGACCCGGCCCGCTCCCGAGCGGATCGCCAGACCCGCGTAGAAGCGGGCATGCGGCGCGCCGACGACGAGGGGAGAATGAACGAAACGCTCGTCACGGATCAGGTCCGGCACCACGAGGGCGTGACCGCGCGGCTGGTGGATCGTGTGATGGCAGAGGGCGTCGTCGCGGTCGATGACGGCCTCCGCGAGCCCGTAGCGGGCGCGGAAACGGATGCGATCCGCGTCGATGAGCGCGATCGCCGCCATGGGGACGGCGAAGACCTCGGCGACGGAGCGGCACAGAGCGTCGAGGCGGCTTTCCAACCCGTCCTCCCGCGGCGCGTTCTGGACGGGTGCAGCGGCTCCACGATCGCTGTGTGGCACCGGACGGGACGCGGACATCGCTTGGCTCCCCCGAAAGCGTCGACCGAGGCCGGCGCCCGAGGCTGGTGGGGAGAGCGAAGCTTCTCAGCTCGAAGTTAAAGGAGATTGGATGCTGAGAGACAATTCCTGAAAATATTTCCCCGCCCGCGACCCTCACGCCGCGAACTGCGAATTGACTTAACGTTGGCCCGAGGGTCGCCCGGCGACCGTCGGGCCAACATCTGCGGTAACGGCTCGAATCCTGATCTGGCTAGAGTTGTATCCGATCGGATTGCATCGAGCCGACGTCTCCAGGTCTCTGTTTCAATGCGCTTTCTTTCGCCGAACCGGCATCCGCTTCGCTGAAAAAGCGGCCGAGGTCATCGCGTTGCCGCGCATTCTTCCGACGAACCGGTGGCCCCTTGGTATGAACGCACTCTAGGTGCGACCACCGGACCTACTCGATACCGAGTTTGTCCTTCAGCAGCGCGTTGACCGCGGCCGGATTGGCCTTGCCGCCCGTCGCCTTCATGGTCTGGCCGACGAACCAGCCGAGCAGGGTCGGCTTGGCCTTGGCCTGCTCGACCTTGTCGGGGTTGGCGGCGATGATCGCGTCCACCGCCGCCTCGATGGCGCCGGTATCGGTGACCTGCTTCATGCCGCGGGCCTCGACGATCGCGCGCGGGTCGCCGCCCTCGGACCAGACGATCTCGAACAGGTCCTTGGCGATCTTGCCCGAGATCACGCCGTCGCCGATCAGATCGACGATGGTGCCGAGCTGCTCGGCGGAGACCGGCGTGTCCTCGATGCTGCGCCCCTCCTTGTTGAGGCGGCCGAACAGCTCGTTGATGACCCAGTTCGCGGCGGCCTTGCCGTCGCGCCCGCGGGCCACCGCCTCGAAGTAGTCGGCCGAGGCCCGCTCGGCGACGAGCACGCCGGCATCGTAGGCGCTGAGGCCGAAATCCTTGATGAAGCGCGCCTTCTTGGCGTCCGGCAGTTCCGGCAGGCCCGAGGCCAGCGCATCGACGTAGGCCTGATCGAATTCGAGCGGCAACAGGTCGGGATCGGGGAAGTAGCGATAGTCGTGCGCCTCTTCCTTCGAGCGCATCGAGCGGGTCTCGCCCTTGCCCGGGTCGTAGAGGCGCGTCTCCTGATCGATCTTGCCGCCGTCCTCCAGGATCGCGATCTGGCGGCGCGCCTCGGTCTCGATGGCCTGACCGATGAAGCGGATCGAGTTGACGTTCTTGATCTCGCAGCGCGTGCCGAGCGGCTCGCCGGGGCGGCGCACGGAGACGTTCACGTCAGCGCGAAGGCTCCCCTTCTCCATGTCGCCGTCGCAGGTGCCGAGATAGCGCAGGATCGTGCGCAGCTTCGTCACGTAGGCCCGTGCCTCCTCCGAGGAGCGCAGATCGGGCCGGGAGACGATCTCCATCAGCGCCACGCCGGAGCGGTTGAGATCGACGAAGCTCTTGGTCGGATCCTGATCGTGCAGCGACTTGCCGGCATCCTGTTCGAGGTGCAGCCGCTCGATGCCCACCGTGATCGACTCGCCCTCGGGCAGATCGACCAGCACCTCGCCCTCGCCGACGATCGGGTCCTTGTACTGTGAGATCTGGTAGCCCTGCGGCAGGTCCGGATAGAAGTAGTTCTTCCGGTCGAACACCGAGCGAAGGTTGATCTGGGCCTTGAGCCCGAGACCGGTGCGCACGGCCTGGGCGACGCATTCCTCGTTGATGACCGGCAGCATGCCGGGCATGGCCGCATCGACCAGCGAGACGTGGTCGTTGGGCTCGCCGCCGAATTCGGTCGAGGCGCCGGAGAACAGCTTGGAGCGGCTCGTGACCTGGGCGTGGATCTCCATGCCGATCACGACCTCCCAGTCGTGGAGGCCGCCCTTGATGAGCTTCTTCGGATCGACGCGCTCGGTCATTCTCTTCGACTTCAGTGCCAGCGCCGCCGGATCGGCGCCTGTCCGAGTGTGTAGGGAGCCCTTGCCGGACGGGTCAAGCCGGTGAAGCCACGCCTGGCCGCTGCGCGGCGAGCGTCACGGCCGGGCCGTTCCCGAAGTCGGGGTCGCCGTTTCGGTTAGCCCGTGATGGGCGAGCACCCGGATCAGGCCAGGCACGAATTCGATGAGATCGCTCGCCCGGCGTCCGTCGAACAGGTCGTAGGCGTTGCGGTGGCTCGGCGGGGAGGTGAGGAAGACCCGCTTCATGCGAGCCCCGATATCGCGCCTGAAGCCGGCTTCAGATCACGGGCACGCCGCGCAGCTTGGCCTGATCGCCCGGCTCGACATGGATCACCACGACCGCGCCCTCGATCCCCGCTTCGATCACACCCTCCAGCCGGTCGCAGATCGCGTGGGATTCGAACACGGTCATCTCGCCGGGCACGACGAGATGGAAGTCGATGAAGGTGGCGCTGCCGGCATGGCGGGTGCGCACGTCGTGGGCCTCCAGGGCGCCCTCGCTGTGAGCCGAGATTAGGGCGCGAATGCGCGTGACCATCTCGGGTGAGGCCGCCTGATCCATCAAGCCGTTGATCGAATCGCGCACCATCGTCCAGCCCGACCAGAGGATGTTGAGGGCCACCAAGCCCGCTACGACCGGATCGAGCACCGGCGTTCCCGTGGCCAGGACGAAGCCGAGACCGAGGAGTACGCCGCCCGACGTCACGACGTCGGCGAGGATGTGGCGGGCATCGGCCAACAGGGCGGGCGAGCGCAGCCGCCGGCCGCGCCGGAACAGCAGCGTTGCCCAGACCGCGTTGATGATGGTGGCGACGCCGTTGACGGCCAGACCGAGCGCGGGCGCGTCGAGGGGGCTTCGGGTCGAGGATGCCGAAATACGCCTCGCGCAGGATCAGCAGGGCGGCGACGATGACCAGCGCGCCCTCGATCACCGCGGAGAAATACTCCGCCTTGTGGTGGCCGTAGGGGTGATCCTCGTCGGCCGGCTGCGCGGCGACGCGCACGGCCAGGAACGCGCAGGCCGCGGCCACGACGTTGATGATGCTCTCCAGCGCGTCGGAATAGAGCGCGAGGCTGCCGGTGAGCCAATAGGCGGTGAATTTCAGCGCCGTGACGAGCACGCCGACGGCGGCGCTCGCCAGGGCAGCCTTTTCGGTTCCTGTCATGCGGCTCAAGGGGGCGGGGAGGGGACGGCCCCGCCCTTACGATCCGTGGCCCCGGAAGGCCACGGCAAAGGTTTTAGCTCGGGCTATCGCCGTCCCGATCGGCCGCCTGCGCAGATGCGGGCAAGCGGCCGCGGGCGACCTCCTTGGCGCGGCTGCGTTCGGCTTTTTCGCGAGCACGCTGCGCCCTGCGGGCATAGTTGCGGCTGATCCAGCCGAAGCTGGCCCGCGCCGACAATTCGTCGAAGCGAGTGGCCTCCCGCTCCCAGTAGCGCACGAGTTGCGCGTCGAGGGTCTCGTGCGGGGGAGCGTTTGCCGGTTTCGGTCGTGGTTTCGGTCATGGCGCGAAGATTCCTGTGGCCGGCGGCACGGCTCAAGCGTCCGGTGCGGGTGGCGTGTCGGTCTCCTCGACCAGCAGCGCCTCCGCATCGCCCCGGAAACTGCCGAGTCCGACATCGCCGGTGGGATGGCCCGGCGTGCCGAAGGGCTCGCTCGGATAGGCTTCCTCGAAGCGGCAGCGGGCGTCGTTCGCGTTCGCGGCCTTGAGGGTGATCCGCGGCGTTTCCGGAAGCGGCCAGCGCGGGTCGGCGGAATCCCGCGGGCTGATTACAAACCATTTCATTGTGGGCGGCGTTCTCCGTCGAATCGCTACCTCAACGCGCGAAAATGCGCCTCGGCTGCACCGCGTTCAGACCGGTCCACGTTCTTTCAGGTAGTGCGCCGCAGCGTCCCAGTCGGCCGCGCCGGCCGCGAGGCCGACATACCCGTCGGGGCGCACCAGATGCAGGCGCCCCGGCTCGGGGTTCGCTCGCGCTGCGGGCTGAACCAGACCGGGGAAGCGGGCGGCGAGCGCCGTCCCGCGCTCGGCATCGGCCGCGTAGAGGACGAAGCGTGGGTCGGCGCCGGCGCCCGGCGGCGGGCCGTCCGCATCCTCCGGCCGCCAGCGCCGGCCGGCGCCGGGCCCGACCGAGAGCGGAGAGGCGGGATAGCCAATTGCGATCTCGCTCATCGTCGCCGCCATCCGGCGCCGCACGGTGTGAAAGCCGAGGAACAGACGCAGGGCGCGGTTGCGGACGGCCTGGGCGAGGGGGTGGGTGAGCGTCGCCATGGCGGTGAGCCATCCGGCATTGCGCAAGACCATCTCGCCGACGGCGTTGCGCTCCGAACTGTAGCTGTCCAGGAGCGATGGGGCGGCCGCGCCGCGCCGCACCAGGGCGAGCTTCCAGGCCAGGTTCACCGCGTCCTGCATGCCGGTGTTCATGCCCTGGCCGCCGGCCGGGCTGTGGATATGCGCGGCATCGCCCGCCAGGAACACGCGGCCCCGGGCGTACTCCAAGACCTTCCGCTCATGGATGCGGAAGCGGCTGAGCCAGACCGGATCGAAGACGCGGAGGCCGGGCCCGGCCCGAGCGGCGACCAGGGCCTGCACCTCGTCCAGCGTCGGATCGGGTCGCGGCCGCCCGTCCGCGCGTCCGACCGTGGCGACCACCCGCGCCCGACCACCGGGGATCGGGAAGATCACGAACGGACCGTCCCGGTGGAAATAGACCGCGATCGCGTCGCCGGGCGGGACACCCGCGCCGTCGAGGCGGATGTCGGCGAGCAGCCACTCGTCGCCCTGCGCCGTGCCGCGGAAGGGCAGGCCGAGCCCGTGGCGCACGGCGCTGTGGGCGCCGTCGCAGCCGATCAGGAAGCCTGTCGCCACCCGTTCCTCGCGTCCATCGGCGTGGGAGAGCCGTGCCTCCACCCCGTCGGGCGTCTGTGAGAAGCGCGTGAGTTCGACCGCGCGCTCGACCGCGACCCCGAAGCCGCGCAGGTGCTCGGCCAGCAGCCGCTCGGTGTCGCTCTGCGGGATCATCAGCCCGAAGGCGTAGGGGCTGGCGATGTCGGAGAAGTCCGGGCCGCCGAGCACCCGGCCGCCACCGCGCAGAGTCGCGCCGCGGGCGCGCAGACCCGCCGCGAGGAAGGCCTCGGTGCAGCCCATCCGGTCCATCAATTCGAGGGTGCGCGACCAGACGACGAGCGCCTTCGAGGTCTGCGTCGCCTGAGGCGCGCGGTCGATCAGCCGGATGCCGACGCCGTAGCGCGCCAGCTCGCAGGCGAGCGTCAGGCCGACCGGCCCGGCGCCGACGATCAGGACGTCTGCCATTGGCGATGCCTCCGGTGTCATGCTGCTCCGGCCGGCCTCTGCGATCAATCCGCCATTTGCGTCGGGCGCCCATCCGTGCTGATGGCCCTGGGATGCGTGTGGACCTGTTCGATTTCGAGTTGCCGGAGGCGGCGATCGCCCTGCGGCCGGCGAGCCCGCGCGACGCGAGCCGCCTGCTCGTGGTGCGCCCCGGCGACCCCTTGGCGGATCGCGGCGTGCGCGATCTGCCCGCCCTCCTGAGCCCCGGCGACGCCCTCGTCTTCAACGACACGCGGGTGATCCCCGCGCGGCTCTCCGGCATCCGCCATCGGGCCGGCGGCTCGGGGCAGCGCTGCGAGGCGATGCTGCACCTGCGCGAGGCGCCCGATCGATGGCGCGCCTTCGCCCGCCCGGCCAAGCGCCTCGCCCCCGGCGACCGCATCCGCTTCGGCAGCGAAGGCGCCAGTGAAGTCTGCGCCCTGTCGGGGCTTGATGCCACGGTGGAGGAGCGGGGGGAGGGCGGCGAGATCCTGCTGCGCTTCGACCTGTCCGGGCCGGCGCTCGACGAAGCCATTGCCGGGCTCGGCGCCCTGCCGCTGCCCCCCTACATCGCGGGCAAGCGGCCCACCGACGCGCAGGACACCACCGACTACCAGACCGTCTATGCCCGCGAGCCCGGCGCGGTCGCCGCCCCCACCGCCGGCCTGCATTTCTCGGACGCGCTGCTCGCGGGCATCGACGCGGCGGGGATCGAGCGGGTCCACGTCACCCTGCATGTCGGGGCCGGCACGTTCCTGCCCGTGAAGGCGGACGACACCGACGCCCACCGGATGCACGCCGAGATCGGCATCCTCGATGCCGCCACCGCCGCGCGGCTCAACGCCGTGCGGGCGAGGGGCAACCGGGTCGTCGCCGTCGGCACCACGGCCCTGCGCCTGCTGGAGAGCGCGGCCGACACGGACGGCACGATCCGCCCGTTCTCCGGGGCCACCGACATCTTCATCACGCCGGGCTACCGCTTTCGCGCGGTCGATGCCCTGGTGACGAACTTCCACCTGCCGCGCTCGACCCTGTTCATGCTGGTTTCGGCCTTTGCCGGCCTCGATACCATGCGCGCGGCCTATGCCCACGCAATCCAATCCGGCTATCGCTTCTACTCCTATGGCGATGCCAGCCTGCTGTTTCCGGAGGGTGCCCCGGTTTCGGAGTCCATCACATGAGCAGCCGGCGCCCACCGCTCCGGGTCGATGTCGCCCGCACCGTCGATCGCTTCCTCGGCCTGATCGCGAGCGAGGGCGGCCCGAAACTGCGCGGCCTCTATCTCGTCGGCTCGGTGGCGCTCGGTGATTTCCGGCCGGGCCGCAGCAACATCGATTTCGTCGCCTGCCTCGACGGCCCCCTCAATGCGGCGGAGACGGACGCGCTGGCGAGGGTCCACGCCGCCCTGGCACGGGCCGGCGGGCCGCATTTCGACGGCTTCTACCTACCGATCGAGGCCCTGCGGCACCCGCCGGAGCCCGGCGCCGTCGTGCCCTTCAGCGTGGACGGGCAGCTTCGCAGCGGCGAGCCCTGCCATGGGGTGAATCCGGCCACTTGGCGGTGCCTTACCCGGTCCAGCCGTCCGATCCTCGGGGCGACGCCGGCCGCACTGAACATCGCCGATGATGATGCAACGCTGCACGCCTACGGCCTCGCCCACCTCGAAGCCCATTGGCGCCCCTGGCTCGTGCATCACGAGACGGCGCTGGCCGGAAAGGCGCCCGACGACGCCTGCGACGCGGGAGCCCTGGAATGGGGCGTGCTGGGGGTGGGCCGCATCATCGAGACCCTCGCCAGCGGCCGGATCGTCTCGAAGACCGAGGCCGGACGCCGCCTAACGGTCCTGCTCCCGAAGGCCTATCACGAAGCGGTCGAGGACGCCCTCGCGGCCCGTTTCGGTGACTTGGAGGCGGTGTCGCAGGCGACGATGCGGGCCGGCCTCGATGCGATGCGTTTCCTGATCGACGCCGCGCCGGGCTATCACGCCCGCCCCGAGCCTCCCACATCCCCGGACCGATGACCGAACCGCTCGATCCCCCGACCGACTTCTCCTTCACGGTCTCCGCCACCGACGGCCAGGCCCGCACCGGCCACATCGCCATGCCGCGCGGAAAAATCCGCACGCCGGCCTTCATGCCGGTGGGCACCGCCGCGACCGTGAAGGCGATGTATCCGGAGCAGGTGCGCGATCTGGGCGCCGACGTGGTGCTCGGCAACACCTACCACTTGATGCTGCGCCCCGGCGCCGAGCGGATGGCGCGGCTCGGCGGCCTCCACCGCTTCATGCGCTGGGACGGGCCGATCCTTACCGATTCCGGCGGCTTCCAGGTGATGTCGCTGTCGGCCCTGCGAAAGATCGACGAAGAGGGCGTGACCTTCCGTTCGCATATCGACGGCACCGCCCACCGGATGAGCCCGGAGCGCTCGATCGAGATCCAGGGCCTGCTCGGCTCCGACATCCAGATGCAGCTCGACGAATGCGTGCGCCTGCCGGCCGAGCGGCCGGAGATCGAGAAGGCGATGCACCTCTCCCCTGCGCTGGGCCGAGCGCTGCCGCGTCGCCTTCGGCGAGCAGCCCGGCAAGGCACTGTTCGGCATCGTCCAGGGCGGCGACGTGCCCGAACTACGCGTCGAGAGCGCGCGGGCGCTGACCGATCTCGGGCTCAAGGGCTACGCCATCGGCGGGCTTGCCGTCGGCGAGCCGCAGGCGGTGATGCTGGCGATGATCGAGACGGTGGAGCCGCATCTGCCGGCCGGCAAGCCGCGCTACCTCATGGGCGTCGGCACCCCCCGACGACCTGATGCAGTCGGTGATGCGCGGCATCGACATGTTCGATTGCGTGATGCCGACCCGCGCCGGCCGCCACGGCCTCGCCTATACGAGGCACGGCCGGATCAACCTGCGCAACGCCCGCCACGCCGAGGACACGCGGCCGCTGGACGAGGCCTCGGACTGCCCGGCGGCGCGGGACTATTCACGCGCCTATCTCCACCACCTCGTCCGGTCCGACGAGATCCTGGGGATGATGCTGCTGACCTGGAACAACCTCGCCTATTATCAGGCGCTGATGGCCGGCATGCGCGCGGCGATCGCGGCCGGGCGGCTCGCGGATTTCGTGGCCGAGACCAAGGACGGCTGGGCGCGGGCCGAGGCCGCCGCGAAGGCGTGACGGCCATTCGTCTCAGCGCAGGTCGGCGCGCTTCTGGGCCTTGTTGTAACTGGTGATGGCCGCCTGGCAGCCCGGCGAGAGCTTGGCCTTGTTCTGCTTGAAGCAGGCGCGCACCTCGGTGCTGTCCGGCGCGAACTCGCCGCAATAGCTCAGGTAATCCCCGGTGCAGTACTGCCGCAGGGCGTCGCGGTCCCCCGCCGGTGTCGCCGCCGGGCCGGCCAGAGCCGCGCTCGTGGTGATCATCAGGGCGATGGCTGTGCGTGCGATCATGGGACTCTCTGCAACTCCGATATGACGGCCCCCGTCCGCTCCTGCCTTCGAGGCAGGCGCAGCGGAAGGGGCCGCGGGGTGTAGAGCCTGCCGATCGGGCGAGAGTACGGCCGGCTCGTGGCAGTCCAAGCCACACGGACCAAGCCACACGGACCAAGCCACTCATGCGCCACGGAGAACCCCCGTTCCGCGGCGCGGTTCATCGAATTTTCGGCCTACGGCGCGTGCGCCAGAACCCGGTAGGTGCCCTCAGCATCGTCGCGCCCGCTCGCCTGCGCCGCCTTCAAACCGGCCACGATCCGGCCGGCGATCGGCAGCCGGTAATGCAGCGGATCCCAGTAATTCGTGTCCTGCGTCGTGATCGGCGATGGGATGCGGAAATCGACCACGGTCGCCCCATGGGCCGCACCAATCCGCGTCACCTGCGCCTTGCAGGCGGCCTCCCGCGCCGCGGCGGGCGAGCCGGGCGCCGCCTGTTGCGAGACGTGGACGGGCGGGAAGACCAGAAGCGTCTGAGTCTCGGGCGGGGCCTTCGCCAGGAGCGCGTCGAGCCAGCCGAGCGCCGGCATCGGCGCCTCGGCGGGCGTCGGCCGGTAGCCCGGCGCGGCCTCGGCGGCGGCCTGGATCGCCGCTGCGCTACGGATATGCGCCTGCGCGCGGGCCGCGTCGTAAAGCGCCTCGGGCGGGGTGAAGACCGCGTAGCCGTTCTCGGAAAGCCGCGCGCGCACGAGCCCGAGCCGGTGCAGCGCGCCCTCGAAAGCGGTGCCGAGGCTCTGCCAGTTCACCTGCCGCAGCGCGTCCCACAGGGTGATGCGTCCGTAGAGCCACGCCGGAAAGGCGCGGAAGGTCAGGCGGCGCTCGGCCGCATCCGGCTCGCACCATGTCGGGTCGATGCCGAACAGCAGCGTTTTCGGTCGCTCGTGGCGCAGGTAGAGCCGGGCTAATTCGCTCTGCTCGTAGGGGGTCGCCGCATTCATCGACAAATTGGCGAAGCGCCCCCCGAAGGCGCGGCCGAGATCCGCCGGATCGAGCAGGCGCAGGGTCGAGGTGCCGAACACCGCCGCATCGTAGGCGCCGCTGCGCGCGATCTGCGGGTACATGAAGCGCTGGTTGCCATCCATGAGCGGCCCCTGCGCCCGGCCCGGCCCGGCCCGCAGCCCGTAGGGGTCGAGGGCGGCCACGAAGCCGATGCAGACGGCGCCGAGAACCGCCGCCACAGCCAGGAACAGCAGGACGAAGCGCCGCCATTCGGGCGGCGCCCCCGCCGGGTTCGCTCTCGTCATCGGGTTTCGTATCGACTCAGCGGTTGGCACCATGCGGAAGCCGTGTTGACCCTCCCGGCCCGACCCCCTATTGCGAGCCCCACGCCCCGAGCGCAACCGGCCCGCCCCACGGCGGCCCCGCGCGAACCGGGTGCGAGCGCGTAGCTCAGTTGGTAGAGCAACGGACTTTTAATCTGTAGGTCCTGGGTTCGAGTCCCAGCGCGCTCACCACAGATTTCGCTTTTTCGAGTTCGGCCAAGTCGCCCCTCAATCAAGCTGAAACACACCCGAAGACAGTTGTTCGCTGCGCGCCTTGTTGCTGAAGCGGGCATTGCGAGCGTGCGAGGCGCACAAGTCTTTCTCGGCATCGAATCGCAAGCCCGGGTGTTGCCCGGTGACGAACAGGCGGACCGCTCGCCGCTCACTCCCACGCGCAGAGGGTTGATCCTCGGTCGCGCGGCGGTCATCCCCGCGGGAGCGCCCCCGCGAGACCCCCATGAACACCCCACCGCCCCCCACGCTGCATGCCCTCCGCCGCGGCGACCTCGCCGGAGCGCGGGAGTTGCGCCTGAGCGGAACCCTAAAAAAATTCCCGCCCGAAATTTTTGGCCTCGCCGATACCCTGGAACTGCTGGATCTCAGCGATTGCGGCCTCACCGCACTCCCGGATGACATCGGCCGGCTCAAGCGGCTGCGCGTCTTGTTCTGCTCGGGGAACCGATTCGAGCGTCTGCCGCCCGCCCTCGGGGATTGCCCGGCGCTGAGTCAGGTCGGGTTTCGCGCCACCGGCTTGCGGGAGGTGCCGGGCGAGGCGCTGCCGCCGGCCCTGCGTTGGCTCACGCTGACCGACAACCGGATCGCGCACCTGCCGGACGCCCTCGGCCGGCGCCCGCACCTGCAGAAGCTGATGCTGGCGGGAAACCGGCTGGAGGCGCTGCCCGCGTCGCTCGAAGGCGCGCCAAGCCTCGAATTGCTGCGCCTCTCCGCCAACCGCTTCGACGCGCTGCCCGCTTGGCTGACGGCTTTGCCGCGGCTCGCCTGGATCGCCTGGGCCGGCAATCCCCTCGACGGCGAGCCGGCGCCGGCCCGCGTGCCGCAGGTGCCCTGGGACGCGCTCGCGCTCGGCCCGTGTCTCGGCGAGGGCGCCTCGGGGCGGATCCACCGGGCTTTGTGGCGTCGGCCGGACGGGGAGGCGACGGTCGCGGTGAAACTGTTCAAGGGCCGCATGACCAGCGACGGGCTGCCCGAACAGGAGATGGCGGCCTGCCTCGCCGCCGGCCGGCATCCCCACCTCACCGGCGCGCTCGGGCGGATCGAGGGGCATCCGGACGGGGTGCAGGGGCTGCTGATGCCGCTGATCCCGGAGGGCTGGCGGGTTCTGGCCGGATCGCCGAGCCTGGAAAGCTGCAGCCGCGACGTCTACGCGCCGGACTTCGCCCTGGCGCCGGAGACGGCTCTGCGCATCGCGGCCGGCGTGGCGCGGGCAACTGCCCATCTTCACGGCTGCGGCGTGCTCCACGGCGACCTCTACGGCCACAATACCTTGTGGGATGGGGGCATGGGCGAGGCGGTGCTGAGCGATTTCGGGGCCGCCTCCGTGCTGCCGCCCGGCGAGGCCGGCGCGGCCTGGCAGCGCATCGAGACCCGCGCCTGGGGTATCCTGCTCGGCGAGTTGCTCGACCATTGCGCGACCGAACCCGCCGGCATCGCCGATTGGCGCGCGCTGGAGCAGGCCTGCCGGGGGGCCGATCCGCGGGCGCGGCCGTCGATGGCGGAGGTTGTTCGGACCATATCCCCGCTTCTGTCGCTGGATCGTCACGCGGATGCGTGATCCATCACGGGTTCAGCCGCGTTGTGCCTGTCCCGGACGATGCGGCAGGATGTAGGCTCACATCCGCCACAACCCTCACGAGGAGCAGGACGAAACCGCATGAGCGACCCGCGCGAGATCGAGCTGAAGCTGGAATGCGAGCCCTCCGACCTCGCCGTCCTGCAGGATCATCCGCTCCTGCGGGAGGCGGCGGTACAGGGGGAAGCCGAGCTCGCCTCCGTCTATTTCGACACGCCGGACCGGCAGCTGCACGCGGCCGGGCTCGGCCTGCGGGTGCGCGAGAGCGAAGGGCGCTTCGTCCAGACCCTCAAGGCCGAGGGCGATGGCCTGTTCGATCGGCCGGAATGGGAGCAGCCGGTCGAGGGCGCCGAGCCGGACCGGGCCGCGCTCGCCGACACGCCCTTCGCGCGCCGCGTCGCGGACGATGCCGCGCTGGAGCCGCTCTTCACCACCCGGGTCACCCGGCGGACCTACCTCGTCGAGCAGGGCGAGTCCCGCATCGAGGTCGCCCTCGATCTCGGCCGGATCGAGGCGCCGGCCGCCGGCGACGACATCCTGTCGATCTGCGAGATCGAGCTCGAACTGAAGGAGGGGACCGCGAGCGACGTGTTCGCGCTCGCCTACGCCATCGCCGCCCTCGTGCCCGTGCGGCTCGGCGTGCGCAGCAAGGCCGAGCGCGGCTACGCCCTGGCCGCCGGCAAGATCGACCGGGTGCGCAAGTCGGAGCCGGTGCCGCTGCACGACGACATGAGCGCGGCGGAGGCGTTCCGCGCCGTCGCCCATGCCTGCCTGCGCCACATGCGCATCAACGAGGACATCCTGCTCAAGAGCCGCGACGCCGATGCGCTGCACCAGATGCGCGTCGCGATCCGGCGCCTGCGCTCGGCCTTCTCGCTGTTCGGCGACCTCGTGGACGATCCGCTCGGCGTTCGCATCCGCGCGGAGCTGAAGGCGGCGACCGAGCCGCTGGGCCGGGCGCGCAACCTCGATGTCTTCCTCGCCACCATCCTGCCGGCCGAGCGCGAGCGGCATCCCGACGAGGTCGGCCTGCTCGGCCTCGAGCGGCAGCTCGAAGACGAGCGCGCGAAGGCCTATCGCGACCTCGCCGCGCTGCTGCGCTCCGATGCGTGGCGGATGCTGCTGCTCGACCTCATCGGCTGGATCAATGCCGGCCCCTGGCTGCGGGACGACAGCCCCGGCCGCGTCTCCCTGCGCGAGGAGCCGGCCCGCGTCTTCGCCGCCCGCGAACTCGACCGGCGGCGGCGGCAGGTGAAGCGGCGCGGGCGCCATCTCGACGACCTCGACCCCGAGGAGCGCCACCGGGTGCGCATCGCCGCCAAGAAGCTGCGCTACGGCGCGGAATTCTTCGCGCCCCTGTTCCCCGGCAAGAAGGCGGGCAAGCGCCACGGCGCCTTCGGCAAGGCCCTCTCGGACCTGCAGGACCATCTCGGCGCGCTCAACGACATCGCCACCGGCCACGAACTGATGCGGGACCTGACGGTCGAGCCGGCCGGCGCGACGACCCTGTTCGCCGCCGGGATGACGGCAGCCGATATCGAGGCGCGCAGCCGCAAGCTTCTGGAGGCGGCGGCCGAGGCGCACGAGGATCTCGTCGACACCAAGCCGTTCTGGCGTTGAGGTTATCCCGACCCGCGAGAGGGCGTTGCGCGGGAGACGATGGCGCGCAACCTGTGAGTACCGTAAGGCGGAGCGGCTGAAGGGGGCGGGAATAATCCCGCCGCCAGGGTCCTTTTGTGCCGATGCGTTTCGAGGTCGAGCGGAAATTTCTCGTGGCCGATGACGGCTGGAAGGCGGGCGTCGTCCGCCGGCACCGGCTCACCGACGGGCTGATCGGGCAGTTCGACACCGGCAAGGTGCGGGTTCGGCTCGACGAGGACCGGGCCTGGCTCACCATCAAGGGCGCGCGCATCGGCCTCGGCCGGCCGGAATTCGAGTACGAGATTCCGCGGGCGGACGCGGAAGCGATGATGCGCCTCGTCTGCGACACCTGTTTCATCGAGAAGACCCGCCACTGCGTGCCGCATGCCGGGCTCGTCTGGGAGATCGATGTCTACGGTGGGACGCTGGCCGGGATGATCCTGGCCGAGGTGGAGCTGGAGCACGAGGCCCAGGCCTTCGAGCGCCCGGCCTGGCTCGGCCTCGAGGTAACCGGAGATCCGCGCTTTCGCCAATCGGCGCTGCTGCGCCGCTTCGAGGAAGCCGGGCGCCTCGTCACCCTGGAAGAGGTGCTGGCCGCTCCGCTGTAAGGGCTGCGCTCAGCGCGCGGCCGGCATCGCCACGGCCTCTGCCACCCGGCGCAGCTTGTCCGGGTTGCGGGTGATGTAGATGCCTGCGATCCGCCCGTCGCGGATTTCCAATGCCGTCACTTGGAGAACGCCGCCGCGTTCCAGGCTGACGAAGCCCGGCAGGCCATCCACCCGCACGGCGCGGAGGAGGGTAGCAGGCGACCCGGAATGTTTGCGGGCGAGCCCCGAGAACAGCCGCAGGACGCGATCGATTCCGCGAATCGGGTTGAGGAAGGCGACGACCTTGCCACCACCATCCGCCCGCATCGTCACGGTCTGCGAGAGCAGGCCGCGCAGGGCGGCGACGTCGCCGCTGCGCGAGGCGTCGAAGAAGGCGCGCGCGATCCGCTCGCCCTCCTCGGGCGGCAGGGGGTAGCGCGGGCGCTCGGCGCGGACATGCTGGCGGGCCCGCACGGCGAGCTGGCGCACCGCCGGAGCCGCCCGCCCCAGCGTCGCCGCCACCTCGTCGAGGGGCACGCCGAACACGTCGTGCAGGAGGAAAGCCGCCCGTTCCAGGGCCGAGAGACGCTCCAGCGCCATCATCAGCGTGAGGGTGAGGTCGTCGCCGTCGATCGTCTCTTCCGTGTCGAGGGAGGGTTCCGGCAGCCAAGGCCCGACATAGACCTCCCGGCGGGCGCGGGCCGATTTCATCGTGTCGAGGCAGAGCCGGGTGACAATGCGCGACAGGAAAGCACCCGGCACCGCGACGGCGGCGCGGTCCGCCGCCTGCCAGCGCAGCCACGCGCTCTGAACCACATCCTCCGCTTCGGCGAAGGAACCGAGCATCCGGTAGGCGAGGCGGGTCAGCCGCGCCCGCTCTGCCTCGAACGGATCGAACGCCTCAGGCCGCATCACGGGACGGGTCGGGATGGTGGACGCCGCGCAGGCCGACCTGCAACCGGTTCCACAGGTTGATCGCGCCGATCTGGAGCGTGAGCTGCACCTGTTCGGCCTCCGTGAAGGACGTCCGCAGGTCGGCATAGAGCGCGTCGGGCGCACCCGCCTCGGATAGGCGGGTCAGCGCCTCGGTCCAGGCCAAAGCGGCGCGCTCGCGCGGGCTGTAGAGGGCGGCCTCTCGCCACGCGTTGAGCAGAACGATCCGCATCTCGCTCTCGCCATGCCGGCGGGCCTCGGTGGTGTGCAGGCCGATGCAGTAGGCGCAGCCGTTGATCTGCGAGGCGCGCAGCTTCACGAGATCGATCAGGCTCCGCTCGAGGCCACCGGTCCGCAAGCTCGTCTCCACCGCGAGCATCGCCTTGATGGCGGCGGGTGCGTGATCGTAGGGGTTTTCGACACGCGGTGTCATGGGCTTCGTCCTTTTCGTTGCAGAGAGTGAGATTCAGCGGATCGGCGTGGTCAGGCGGGTCTCGTCGCTGTCGAGGACGAAGACGGCGAGCAGGCGGGCCGGCTCGGTGGCGCTCGCGTTGGCGCTGACAGGGTGGCGATCGCCGGGCATCTCCGTGAAGCTCTCACCGGCCCGGTAGACCCGCTCGGGCCCGTCGTTCACCCGGCTGCGGATCGCCCCTTCCAGAACCGTCGCGGTGATGAAGGCGCTCCTGGCATGCGTATGCGCGGTCGAGGCACCGCCCGGCCCGTAGGTGACGAGCACGGCGCGCAGGCTCTTGCCCGGCACGTTGGGCAGGGCATGGTCGAAGACGAGGGCGGCCGTGGCGTCCCCGCCTGTCCCGGCGGCCTCTCTCCCCTTCATCTCGTGGGCGGCAGCGCTCGTCAGCAGCGCCGCGAACGCGGCGACACGCAGACACGATCGGATCATCGTCCCTCTCCATCGAAGCGGCGATGGGGAGGGCGGCAAGCCGGCCCGTTCCATCGTCCTGCCCCCATGACGAGGCGGAAGGCGGCGCCGTGACATGGGACGCACGAATTTTTCCCGCGCGGCGGACGGTTTCGTCGGAGCGCCGCCGCGCGCTATGGAAGACTGAAGCGGTTTTCGAAGAAGGAGCGGGGGCGGTGGGGCAGGCGGCGCGTCCGGGCTTCGGCCGCACCCTCGGCTTGCGCTGGCCCGCCCGGCCCACCTTACGTCAGCTTCGTCTCGGCAGCGGCCTCGTGCTGTTCGCCTACGTGCTCACGCACCTGCTCTGCCACGCGCTGGGCAACATCTCGCTCGATGCGCTGGAGACCGGGCTTGCGGTGAAGGTCGCGCTCTGGCGCACGCCGCCGGCACTCGTGGTCCTCTACGGCGCGCTTCTCGTTCACCTCGCCCTCGGGCTCCAGGCTTTTTACGAGCGGCGCTTCTACCGGGTGCGGCCCGCCGAGACCGCGCAGCTCCTGCTCGGCCTCTTCGTCCCCCTGCTCCTTCTCAGTCACGTCGTCGGCACGCGTCTGGCCTGGAGCGTCGAAGAACTCGACCGGGGCTATGCCCAGGTTCTCTACGCCGCCTGGGTCGCCGCGCCGGGCCACGGCCTGATGCTGGCGGCGGGTCTGGTCGTCGCGTGGCTGCACGGCTGCTTCGGCCTCTATTTTTGGCTCCGGCTCAAGCGCGGCTTTGCCCGCGCCGCGCCCTGGCTGCTCGCGGGCGCGGTGCTGGTGCCGGTGCTGGCCCTCCTCGGCGTGGTGCAGGGCGGGCGCAGCGTCGCGGCGCTCGCCGCCGATCCGGCGTGGCGGACACAGGAGCTCGGGCCGAACCATCTCGGACTGGCCGAGCAGACCGAACGGCTGGGCGCGATCCGGCGCGGGCTGTTCCTGGCATACATGGCGTTGCTCTCCCTCGTCCTGCTCGCGCGCGGCGCCCGCACCCTTGCCGAGACGCGGGGCGGCTTCGTGCGCATCGGCTATCCCGACGGGCGCACCGTCCGCATGCCGCGGGGGAGCAGCGTGCTGGAAGCGAGCCGGCGCGGCCGCATCCCGCATGCGAGCGTGTGCGGCGGGCGCGGGCGCTGCTCGACCTGCCGCATCCGGGTCGTCGATACGGAACGCAGCCGCCTCCTGCCGGAGCCGGAACGGGCCGAGCGTCTCGTCCTCGACCGCATCGGCGCGAGCCCCGGCATAAGGCTCGCCTGCCAGCTCCGGCCCGACGGCGACCTCACCGTCGCGCCGCTGTTCACGCCGCAGGCCCGCGCCGCCTCCATGCGCGATCCGGAGCGGGCCGCGACCGGCGAGGAGCGGTTCGTCGTCGTGCTGTTCGCCGACTTGCGCGGCTCGACCCGGTTCGCGGAGGAACACCTGCCCTACGACACCGTCTTCGTCATCGGCCGCTTCCTCGGCGCGGTCGGCCGGGCGGTGCGCGAGTCGGGCGGAACCGTGAACCAGCATCTCGGCGACGGGCTGATGGCGATCTTCGGCCTTGATCGCGATCCCAAGCACGCGGCCCGCGACGCCCTCAAGGCGGTCGATGGCATCGCGCGCCATGTGGAGCAGCTCAACCGCATGCTCGCCGCCGATCTCGGCGAGCGCCTGCGCTACGGCGTCGGCCTGCATGCGGGCATGGCCATCGTCGGCGAGTTCGGCGACGAGACCGAATCCCGCTTCACGGTGCTCGGCGACACCGTCAACGTCGCCGCCCGGCTCGAGGGGCTGACCGGGCCGATGCGGCAGGTCGCGATCGTCTCGGAGGCCGTCTACGAGGCCGCCGGCATCTCCCCCGGCGCGCTTCAGGAGCTGACGCTGACGGGGCGCGCCCAGCCGCTCCGGGCGCGCCTGATCGGTGCCGACGCGTCGGCAGCACTTCAGGACGGCTGATCGGCCCCCTACACGCGCAGGAAGGCCAGGAGATCCGCGGTCAGCCGGTCCTTGTGGGTGAAGGGGATGGCGTGCGGCGCGCCCTCGTAGACTTCGAGGCGGGCGCCGGGAATGGCCTGCGCCGCGGCCTTGCCGCTGATGTCGAAGGGCACGGTCTGGTCGGCGTCGCCGTGGATCACCAAGGTCGGCACCCGGAACGCGGCCATGTCGGCCCGAAAATCCGTCCCGCCGAAGGCGCGCACGCAATCGACCGTCGCCTTGGGCGAGGCCCGCATCGCCATCATCCCGGTCCAGGCCATCAGCTCCGATGAAGCCGGCGAGGAAAGCAGGCCGGCGCCGAAGAAGCTTTTGACGAAGTTCGACCAGAAATGCGGCCGGTCCCTTTCGATCCCCTCGATCGTCCCCTCGAACACGCTGGCATCGACGCCCTCGGGGTGATCGGGCGTCTTGGCGAGCATCGGCGTCACCGCGGAGACGAGCACCGCGCGCGCCACCCGTGCGCCGCCATGGCACGAGAGGTAGCGGGCGATCTCGCCGCCGCCCATGGAGAAGCCGACGAGGGTCACGTCCTGAAGGTCGAGGCTGTCGAGCACGGCCTTCAGGTCGTCGGCGAAGGTATCGTAATCGTAGCCGCTCCAGGGCTGGTCCGAGCGCCCGAACCCACGCCGGTCATAGGCGATGGTGCGAAAGCCCGCACCTGTCAGAGCCGGCTGCTGATACTCCCACATGTCGGCATCGA
Organism: Methylorubrum extorquens; assembly: GCA_900234795.1. Lineage (NCBI taxonomy): Bacteria > Pseudomonadati > Pseudomonadota > Alphaproteobacteria > Hyphomicrobiales > Methylobacteriaceae > Methylorubrum > Methylorubrum extorquens. The sequence goes on along the minus strand of LT962688.1, from coordinate 2,450,125 downwards.
GCGGCCAACCATGAATCAGCACGACCGGAGGGCCGCTCCCCCAATCCTTGTAGAAGAGGCGCGTCGCGTCCCTGGTCTCGATGAAGGGCATGCCAGGCTCCTTGAACGGGGCGCGCCGATGCGCGCCCCCATGAGTCCATCGGGTCGCAGAGGGCCGGCTCAGCGGGCCGGAGCGCTTGTGGTCGAGCCGGTGGCATCGGAGGCGGGCGGCTTGATCGCCCACAGCTCCGTCGGCAGGCTGAGCGGCGCGCCGGGCTTGTAGTCGACCGAATCCTGGATGTGCGAGGTGGTGACGTAGATCGTCCCGTCCGGCCCCTCGCCGAACGTGTCCGGCCAGCGCAAGCTTGGGTCCTGCACCAACGTGGCGAGCCCGTCCTTGCCGCCGGCGAGGTCGCGCACCTTCACCGCGTTGTCCTGCGGCGAGGTCACGTACATCCGCCCGTCGCGGCGGGCGATCAGCAGGCCGTCGGCGACGCCGTTCTCGCCGACCTTCACGACCTTGCTTGAAAGGCTCTTGTCGGTGAGCGTGTCGGGCACGACCGAGGCAGCGGCCCAGCCGGTGAGCGCATCGGTCGGCAGGCTGTAGAGCGTCTTGCCCTTGATCGCCTGCCAGTAGAGCGTCTTGCCGTCGTTCGAGAGCGCGATGCCGTCGGCGGCGAATTCTACGCCGCGCCCGTCGGGGCGGCGCAGCGGCTTGCCGTCGTAACTCACGGTCACCGACTTGTCGGGCATGGTCGAGGGATCGCCCGACAGAATGCGCTTGGCCGATCCGCTGTCGAGATCGACGACGATCAGCGCGCCCTCGGCACCGGAATCGGTGAGATAGGCGGTCTTGCCGTCCGGCGAGATCCGCACGTCGTTGAGGTAGGAGGCTTGGAGCACCGTGGTGGTGTCGAAGGGAATCGTCTTGATGACCTTGTTGGTCTTGAGGTCGATCCCGACGAGCTTCGGCCCGTCCTTGATCACATGCGCCATCGCGGGGGCGGCGGCATCCACCACCCAGAGCCGGTCCTGCCCGTCGGCGACGACGCTCTGCACGCAGACGAAATGGTCCTTCGGCGAGAGCTCGTCGGCCCGCGCGTTACGCCACGCGTTCCACTGGTCGTCGGGGAAGGGCACGGGCTTGCCGTCCTTCAGTTCGGCCACCGAGACCGGCGCGTCCTCGCTCCAGCGCGGGAAGTTGACGAAGATGCGCCCGTCGCGGGCCACCGTGATGCCGGTCACCTGATGCTCGAAGCTGGCGACCTTGGTGAGCGCGGCTTTTCCCTCCTGCGCGCGGGCGGGGAGGGCGCTCGCCATCGTACCCGTGAGGAGTGCCACGGCGAGGGCGGTCAGGGATCTGGTCATGGTCGGACAACCTCGGGCCGATGATGGGCGGGATTGCCAGCGCAACCCCGGTGCACGCGGCCGGGGTCCTTCACGAAAGCGTTGTCCCCGTCAGGCCGGCACGTCGTCGATCGAGGCCGGTTCCACCTCCGGCACGCGGTTGCGCGCGTGGCGAAAGCGAGAGAGCGCCTGATAGGTCTTCAGCCGCGCCCGCATCAGCGAACCCAGCGGCCGGTGCGCCGCCAGGCTGTGAGCGGGACGGAAGGAGAGCACGTCGTCGGCGTAGTTCCGCCGGGCCTCGCTGAACGCATCCTGCGCCGGCAGAACGAGGCGGGCGACGGTGCGATAGGGGCTCTGCGCCTCGTCCCAGCGCTTCGAGGCATCCTCGACCGGCATCTCGTCGAGGTTCAGGCAGAGCTGGACGCGAATGTCGAACACCGCCTCGCTTCCCGCGAGATAGCTCAGCACTGCGTGGCGGAAGACGTTCCCGTCCTCGCGTCCGGTGTCGAGCGGCGCGTCTGCGAGCGCCGCCTGCGCCGGTGAGGCGGGAAAGGCGCCAAGCTTGGCGACGTGGTCGCCGTAGCGGAGCGCGGCCTGTGAGTAGTACGGTTCGGCCAGCGGGTGGTGCGGCACATGGCCGAAGAAGTCGAGGAGCGGCGAACTCTCACCCGTCATCGATTTCACCACCCCGTCGAGCGCCCGCGCGCTCCGGGAGACGGCGGCCTTCACGCCTTCCGGTGCGGAGGTGCCCGCCTCCAGTTGCTTCATGCTGCCCAGGAAACCCTTGGCGTCGGGATTGGGGAAGACCGGCCCGGTGGCGAAGACGAAGTCCTGGGTCGGCGCCTCGTGGCCGGGCAGCTTGTCGCCCTCGACGCCGAGCACCTTGATCGCCATGCCGCGATGGGTCGAGACGCGGTCCTTCAGGAGTTCGCCGGGCCCCTGCGCGAAGCGCACGATGACCGAATGCGTGCCCGGCGTCGCGAACAGGCCCTGCGCCAGTTCGGGCGGAAGGTTCGGGAGGATTTCCAACGTACCGACGGCAACGCCGCTGATCTTGGCATGCGAGGCCCGCACCGCATGCCCGTAGCGCTTCGCGGTGATCTCGCTCTCGTGGGTCATCGCGGCGATGATCCGATCGGTGGTCTCGTTCTCGTCGGGGCTCAGCGTCTCGATACCGTCGTGGTAGCGAATCGGTGCGGCAGTCATAAAAAGTCTCGCGTCTCAGCAAATCTGAGGGAGCGAACCGGGAGAACGCGTGAAAGTTCGGGCCGCGCCCCGGCCTACAACTTCTCATCGCGTATCTTTGATGAGCCGGGCGGCGACCCGAATTCCGACCTGAAGTTCGCTGGAACGGTTCAGGTTCGCTCGCCGTTACAGGCGCAGATTTATCCCAATCGGAGGATTGTCATGCGCAAATCCCTTCTCGCCGCCGCCGCGGTTCTGACGCTCGCCGGGGCCTCGGGCGCCATGGCCCAGACCACCGTGATCGAGCGCGACGCGCCGGATCGGGTCGTGGTGGATCGCTCGCCGAGCAGTTCCTCGACCACCGTCGAGCGGCGCGAGCATTCGGACGGCTGCTCCAGCAAGACGGTGACGAAGGAAAACGATGTGGGCGACCGCAAGACGGTCACCAAGGAGAACTGCGACTGATTTTCTTGGAATTTCAGTCCTGAAAAAGAAGAACCCGCCGCGGATGACCGCGGCGGGTTCTTTTTTTGCGCTGTCCGGGCTCAGGCGTGGGCGAGCACGGCGAGCAGCAACAGGGCGATGATGTTGGTGATCTTGATCGCCGGGTTCACGGCGGGGCCCGCCGTGTCCTTGTAGGGGTCGCCGACGGTGTCGCCGGTCACGGCCGCCTTGTGCGCGTCCGAGCCCTTGCCGCCGTGGTGGCCGTCCTCGATGTACTTCTTGGCGTTGTCCCAGGCGCCGCCGCCCGAGGTCATCGAGATCGCGACGTAGAGGCCGGTGAGGATCACGCCGAGCAGCGAGGCGCCGACCGTGGCGAAAGCCTGCGACTTGCCCGCGATCGCCTGGATCACGAAGAAGATCACGATCGGCGACAGCACCGGCAGCAGCGAGGGGATGATCATCTCCTTGATCGCCGCCCGGGTCAGCATGTCCACCGCGCGGCCGTAATCCGGCCGGTCGGTGCCCTGCATGATGCCGGGCTTGGCCCGGAACTGGCGCCGCACCTCCTCGACCACCGCGCCCGCCGCGCGGCCCACCGCCGTCATGGCGATGCCCGCGAACAGGAACGGGATCAGGCCGCCGAGCAGGAGGCCGACCACGACGTAGGGGTTGGAGAGAGAGAAATCGACGCTCACCCCCTGGAAGAAGCGGTACTGCGTCGGGCTGGCATTGGCGATGAAGTAGTTCAGGTCCGAGGTGTAGGCGGCAAACAGCACCAGGGCGCCGAGGCCGGCCGAGCCGATGGCGTAGCCCTTGGTGACGGCCTTGGTGGTGTTGCCGACCGCATCGAGCGCGTCGGTCGCCTTGCGCACCTCGGCGGGGAGGCCTGCCATCTCGGCGATGCCGCCCGCGTTGTCGGTGACCGGGCCGAAGGCGTCCAGCGCCACGATGAAGCCCGCGAGCGCCAGCATCGCCGTGACCGCGATGGCGATGCCGAACAGGCCGGCCAGCGCGTAAGTGGAGATGATGCCCGCCACGATGACGAGGGCCGGAAGCGCGGTCGATTCGAGCGAGATCGCCAGCCCCTGGATCACGTTGGTGCCGTGGCCGGTGACGGAGGCGGTGGCGATCGACTTCACCGGGCGGAAGTTCGTGCCGGTGTAGTACTCGGTGATGACGACGATCAGCGCGGTGATGACGAGGCCGAGCACCGCGCAGCCGAACAGGGCGCCCGAGGAGAAGGTCAGGCCGGTATTCGTCGTGAAGGTGGTCGAGAACCCGCCGAACAGCGCGAGATTCACGCCGGCGATGGCGACGATCGAGAGTACACCCGCCGCGATCAGGCCCTTGTAGAGTGCGCCCATGATCGACTGGTTGGCACCGAGCTTCACCGCGTAGGTGCCGATGATCGAGGTGACGATGCAGGCCGCCCCGATGGCGAGCGGGTAGATCATCATCGCTTCGAGCACGGGCGCGTTGCCCGCGAAGAAGATCGCGGCAAGCACCATGGTGGCGACCACGGTCACCGCATAGGTCTCGAACAGGTCCGCGGCCATGCCGGCGCAGTCGCCGACATTGTCGCCCACGTTGTCGGCGATGGTGGCCGGGTTGCGCGGATCATCCTCGGGAATGCCGGCCTCGACCTTGCCGACGAGATCGCCGCCGACATCGGCGCCCTTGGTGAAGATACCACCGCCCAGCCGCGCGAAGATCGAGATCAGCGAGGCGCCGAAGCCGAGCGCCACCAGCGAGTCGATGACTTCGCGGCTTCCCGGCGCCAGCCCGGCGCCGCGGGTGAGGAAAAGGTAGTAGAGGGCGACGCCGAGCAGCGCGAGGCCCGCCACCAGCATGCCGGTGACCGCGCCGGACTTGAAGGCGACCTCCAGCCCACCGCCGAGCGACTGCGTGGCGGCCTGCGCCGTGCGGACGTTGGCACGGACCGAAACGTTCATGCCGATGAAGCCGGCCGCGCCCGAGAGCACCGCGCCGATCAGGAAGCCGATGGCGACCTTGATGCCGAGAAAGTAGGCCAGAAGGACGAAGAGGACGACGCCGACGATCCCGATCGTGGCGTATTGGCGCCTGAGGTAAGCCTGCGCGCCCTCGGCGATGGCGCCTGCGATCTCCTGCATGCGCTGGGTGCCGGCATCGCGTCGCATTACGTCACGGATAGTCACGACACCGTAGGCAACGGCGCAGAGCCCGCCCACGATGATCAGCAAAAGTGCGGTCATGCGTGCGTCCTTGATTTTTGATTGTGGTGTGCCGAGCCCGGCCGGAATGGCCGTCGAACGTTGCTGCGACGTTGCTCGGCTTCAGGCGCCCTCCCTCGAGAAGCTGAACTTAATTGCCAAACTTCGGCGTCCAGCGCAAATGCCTCGTGCCGTTGAGAACCTTCCGAAACGGCCAATACGCAGAATACTGACAAGTTTCGTGTTATTGCAGTGCAATCGCTGCGGCGCCAGACATTCGGAGAAGCTGCCTTCACGCCCCGTCCGGACAATCTCGAGGCAGCCCATTTTTGGCGTCGGCGCAGAAGATCGGAGGGCCGGGAGCACCTCGGATCGCGCGCCGCCTCGGCTCAGCCCGTAAAGCCGTCGGCCTCGATGGTCCGTGCGGTCGATGGGCCACTTTCAGCCAGTTGCCGACGCAGATCCCGGTTGTCGCTTTCGAGCCGTGCGCGGGCCTCTTCGCTGTCGCGCAGCGCCGACAGGAGATGGTCGTTGAGCATCATCGTGCGCTGCCGATCCCCGACGGCGATCGAAACCTGAATGACGGCGGCCTCCCGCTCAGCAACGAGACGGTCACGGTCTTGCAGGAATCGGCGCACGGCCCGCACTGCCGTCCGGTTGCTGCTCTCAAGGATCGCGAATCGCTGATCGGCCACCGAGAGCCGGCGCTGTGTTTCGTGCAACAGCGCCTGGATCGCGTCGCAATCGGCAGCGGATGTCACGGCGGTTCCCGCCGCCTCGTCCGCCGTCGGCGTCGCTGTGAGGAGGGCACGCCCTCGCTGGAACAGGTCACGCAGCGGCATCGGAGCCTCCCAGCGACGCACGGATCGGCAGCGTTGCGTCGGCGAGCCGCCTCTCGAGACGACCGATCTGCACGGTATGGTGGCGATACTCCGCCGACGCGCGCAGCCATGTCAGAAGCAGCGCCCTCTCCCCGGGCGCGCGTGGCGTTTCGACGACGGACAGGGCCTCCTCTAGACCAAGCCATTCGTGGCGGGCCGCGATATCGATCCAGTTCGACGCGAGGGGGGCGTCATCATCCATGAACAACAGGCCGGCCAGGAACAGCACTCGCTGTATCATCACGGTGGAAATCTCGACATGACAGTCGCCGACGATCTCCGGATAGACGCGCCCGCCGAAGCTGCCGGTTGCGACCGTCTCGCCGCCACTGCGATAGGAACTGTGCGAGGCGAGGCACCCCAGAGCGGACATTCGTGCGACCTGACGCGCGATCTTGTCGGGAGCGAAGACGTCCGGGCTCATCAACAATGCGACGTAGGCGCCGCGGGCCGCCATGAGCCCAAGGCGAAGGCGCGAAGGAGTCCGTTGCTCCGGCGTCGGCCGCAACACCCGGTCACAGGCACCGTCTCGGTCGAGCGCCATCAGGATTGAGTCATCTCCGATGAGAACCATCTCGTCCGGCAGCCGGGTCTGGGATTCTACGCTGTCGATCGCGCGACGCGCGGCCGCTAGATCACTCCCGACATCGATGACCACCGAGACCGAGGCCTCCGCGGCACTCGCCTGGGCCATCCGGTCGGCATGATCGGCAACCCGTCGGTTCGGGCTCCGATAGCGCAGGAAACCGCCGGTCCGCTTCAGGAAGCGCTCCCGGCTTCCGTCCACCATCGCGGCCTCGACCTCGCTCGTCTCGCCGAGCACGTCGCTCCAGAAGGCACTGTTCTCGGACAGCGCATCGCGGCGGTGAGAACCCTGATCCGGATGGAGCCGCGAACGCAGGAGGCAGTGCGGAACGTGGACGAAGTGGGCCTCGCGGGTCAGCCTCCACCACATGCGATAGTCCTGGGTGTAGGGATAGCGCGTGTCGAAGCCGCCGACGCGCAGAAGCAGGTCGCGGGCAGTCAGGATGGTGCAGCCGTTGATCAGGCCTTCGTAGAAAGCGAGGCGCGGGTTGCGCGCCAGCGCAGCGGGGTCGAGCCGCTGCTCGCCGGTAACGCGGCCCGTCGAATCGATCCATGACAGATCGGAGAACAGGCAGATGTCGTCACGGTCGAGCGTGTCCAGAATCTGTACCTGACGCTCGGTCTTTCCAGGCTCGAACAGATCGTCGTGCGACAGCCAGGAGAACAGGCGACCGGAGGCGCAGGTGAGAGCGGTATTGAGCGCTGCTGCCACCCCGCTATTGGATTGGCGCAGGGTGCGGATATGGCTTCCGAAGGCGCGCACGACGGCCAAGGTCTGCCCATCGTCGTCAGAGCCGTCATCGACGACGATGACCTCCGTCTCCGGGTGGCTCTGGCACAGTGCGCTCTCGATCGCCTCGCCGAGATAGTTCGCGCCGTTGTGGACGGGAATTGCGATGGTGACGCTGCGCTCGCCCAAACCTATCCCTCTTCCGTCGAGGCCGGCGCCCGGCGCGCCCGATCGAAGGCGCTGGTCAGTTCACCCCCGAGCTCGACCGCCTCAAGGATCAAGGCCGGCACGTCGATCACGGCCCGCTCGTTGAAGCCGAAATCGGTGAAGCTCTCATAGGTCGGAATGTGGTACCTGCGCGGCGGGGCGCGGCCGGTGACGAGAAAGATGGCGTGGGAGCCGATGGGACGGACGAGGCAGGTGCCTTCGTTCAGTTCCGGTCCCATCGTGATCGAGGGGATATCCTCTCTGAAGATGAGATCGTCCGGCCCCGCGAATAGGGCTTGATAGACGGTCGGGCTCGCGACCCGGTGCCGCCGGCCTCCGAAAACCAGCCAGACATCCGGACTGTCGGGAGCCGCCAAGCGCAGGCCGTCGAGGTCGTCACGCAACGTGTACAAGACGCACCTCGCAAAGCTTACAACACGCTGGCTGCATTGCCGCCCCCCAAGCGCCGACGGCGGATTGGATGCGCGGCTTTGCCTGATCGACATGACTGCCCCGAGCGAGGCCCGCGCTGGTTCGAAAGGCAAGTACGAGGCGCATGACCCGATCGGAGGATGTCGGAGAACGCTTCAACGCCACCGGGACGGTCCCGGCCCGGCCTGCGGCGATCACAATCGGGAGATAGCGGAGTCGTACGGGCACCTCAAGTTCCGCAGGTTAATATGAAAACATATCGAAAGCGTCATCCTCGGTGGAGGCACACAGCTTGGAACAAATCCGACGATACGACCCTCGTCGCTGAGACTGCGAAAGCCCTATTTTAATAACTATTTTACCGATAAATACTTGATTTTAACGCTGTTATTACGATCGGCGCATTATCAGAGATTTCTCCTGAACTGATTGCTTCCAGATAGGACGGAGACGCAACGTGCCTTCTGGATGCCGGCCATTACTTCGTGTGCTGAGCGGCAGGAGGCAGACGAGCAATCGCCGCCGGTGAACGCGCGCCGCAACGAGCAACGCCCTTGCTGGCACACACCAATATTCGGATCACCGCAGCGATGCGGCAAATTCGATTTGATGCGTTCAGGGGGCGATTGAGAGGAGCTTTGAGATCGCCATTGGATGTCCAGCCCCATCATGGGCCGAAACGGTATCGCACTTGACGCAATAGGGTTGAGAGCGGATCGCTCTAAGGGCACCCACCCCGAATGAGAGCCGCAACGGCCCTGTCCGAATCGTGAGGCTGGGGGCATTCAAGCTGCACGAGCGCTGATTTCCGCGCGGCAGGCGGCTTGGAAGATGAAACCCCAATCAGGGACCCAGCGCGCCGGTTGCTCTCGAGCTGAGAACCGCGCGCCCAGCATGCCTACCGGATCGCCAGTCAAAGACCCGGAGGCCGGCATCTCAGCGCAGCGGCGGAGCCCGGTAGGCGGGAGCCAAGACGTAGCCGTCCGAGGCATGGCGCGGGCCCTGCGGCGTCGCGAGGAGCACATTGCCGTAATAGTCGTTGCCGGTGGGGCCGAAGCCGCCGCCATTCATCACGGTCGGCACCGGCACGGCACCGATGGCGCGCAGATCCTGACCGTCGGTGCTGATCGGCGGGCCACGGAAGCGGCCGCTCTCGGGATCGACCTCGTACACCGTTGGCCCGCGCGCATCGCCGTAGGGGCGATCCTGCAAGTTCTGGGCAGAAGCCCCCTGGGCGGCGAGCCCGAAGAGGGAGGCGGCAAGGAGGAGGCGGGCACGGGCCACGGGTTGCTCCGTCGTCGGCGCACTCTTCCGACCGAAGCGATGGCCGCTCCGACCCGGTGAGAACGCATCAAGATAGGACATGAGCCGATCGGGATCGCAGGGCAATCGGGATCAGCTCGGGCTGACGTCTCGAGGCTGCGATCAGACCCCGGAACGTGACAAGGAAACGTTGACGTGCGGAAGTCCGGCGTTCTCGGCCCTCCGCAATCGTCGCCTCACCCCTTCGATTGCAGGACGGTGCGCGGTTCGCGCACCACGGGGGCTGCAATCGGACTTGTAGGCGTTCAGCGGGAGCGGCGTCGAGCTGCAGGAATAGGCCTCCTCGGGCGAGGGGGTGGGCACGGGATCGCGCGCCACGATCGGGTGGGGCGCGCAGGCTCCGGCGGCAGCGCCGGCGAGCGCCAGGGCGGCGAAGAGCTTCAGGCGGCGCATGCGGAACCTCGAAACGCGTCCGTCCGCCGGGACGACCCGGCGGCAAAACCGGACATGACCCTGCGGATACGGATGCCCGCTGACAAGCTTCCCCGGTCCGATGCCCGCCCGGACAGGGCCGATTGCGCGGGCCCTGTCGCCCCGCCGCAACAACGTCCGGCGCGGTTCATCCAGCCGCGCCGATCCCGCCATCAGTCGGGATCGGCGTCACAGGATGCTAGACCGCCTTCTGCAACGGCACGACGTTGTGGAGCGTGCGGTCGGCGTTGTCGAAGAAGCGGCGGACGTTACGGGCCGCCTGCCGGATGCGCTGCTCATTCTCGACGAGCGCGATGCGGACGTAATCGTCGCCGTGCTCACCGAAGCCGATCCCCGGCGCCACGGCGACATCCGATTTTTCCAGAAGCAGCTTGGAGAATTCCAGGCTGCCGAGCTCCCGGAATTTTTCCGGGATCGGCACCCCAGGCGAACATCGAGGCTTCGGGCGTCGGCAGCTTCCAGCCGGCCTTGCCGAAGGACTCGACCAGGGCGTCGCGGCGCTTCTTGTAGGTCGCGCGCATCTCCTTGATGCAGTCGTCCGGTCCGTTGAGCGCAGCGGTGGCCGCCACTTGGATCGGCGTGAAGGCACCGTAATCGAGGTAGGACTTCACCCGCGTCAGCGCCGCGAGCAGGCGCTCGTTGCCAACAGCGAAACCCATGCGCCAGCCCGCCATCGAGAAGGTCTTCGACAGCGAGGTGAACTCCACGGTGCAGTCGATCGCGCCCGGCACCTGCAGCACGGAGGGCGGCGGGTTGTTGTCGTCGAAATAGACCTCGGCATAGGCGAGATCCGAGAGCAGGATCAGTTCGTGCTTCTTCGCGAAGGCGACGAGATCCCGGTAGAAGTCGAGGCTCGCGACGTAGGCCGTCGGGTTCGAGGGGTAGCAGACGACCAGCGCCACCGGCTTCGGGATCGAGTGGACGACCGCCTTTTCCAGGGCCGGGAACATCGCCGGGGTCGGCTCGGCCGGCACGGAGCGGATCACGCCGCCCGCCATCAGGAAGCCGAAGGCGTGGATCGGGTAGCTCGGGTTCGGCACCAGCACCACGTCGCCGGGCGCCGTGATCGCCTGGGCCATGTTGGCGAAGCCCTCCTTCGAGCCGAGCGTCGCCACCACCTGCGTGTCAGGGTTGAGGCTCACCCCGAAGCGGCGCTGGTAGTAACCGGCCTGGGCGCGGCGCAGGCCGGCAATGCCCTTGGAGGCGGAGTAGCGGTCGGTGCGCGGCTTGCCGGCCGTCTCGACGAGCTTCTCGATGACGTGGCGCGGCGCGTCGAGATCGGGATTGCCCATGCCGAGATCGATGATGTCGGCGCCGCGGGCTCGGGCGGCGGCCTTGATCCGGTTCACCTGCTCGAAGACGTAAGGCGGAAGGCGCTTGATGCGGTGGAAATCGGTCATGGCGTTGGTCTGTCCGGTGTCGCGGAACTGATCCTCCCGCGAGGATGCGTCGGCGGTGAGGAGCCTGCCTGTTTACCATCGACGCGTTCGCGCGCCGACTTAAAAATCAACATCGCGAGGCCCCGCCGCGATCGGGGTGGAACGATCACTCCACCGGGTTGGGGGCGAGCCCCTGCGCGGCATTCTTGGCCGCCCCTTCCGCTGCGCGCCCTTTGGACTCGTTGCGGTTGCGCGCGCCTTCCAACTCGGCCTGCAGGGCGCTCTGTCCGGCCGAATTGCGGGCGCGGACGGCCCGCCGAGGCGCTGATTCGCCCACCGGCATGTAGCTCGCATCGCTCTTGCGGGATTGCGCCACGAAATCGGGCGCCTCCACCGGCTTGATGCCGGAGCCCGCACCGACCATCGCCGCCTTCAGCGGATTCACGTCGCCGGAGCAGCCGCCGGTCGACGCCGCGGCGGCGAAAACCGGCAAGGCGATGGCGATGGCGCGGACGGTGCGGCGCACGTTCATGACAACGGTCTGAAAATGGAGTCTGGGAAGGGCGACTTCTGCTGGGTGGAGCGTTAATTTGTCGGAAACGAGGCTCGGGCCGCCCCACGGGGCGGGATGCGGGCGGACCTTTGGGAGGACGTGTCGCGTGGGCACCGAGCGGACGAACCCGGGAGCGCCGGATTTCGAGACCATCGCGCGCAACGCGAATCAGCTCGCGGAGGTGTTCCGGCAATCGGCCGCCGCCTCGCTGAAGCCGTTCGAGCCGGCGGGTCAGGGAGCCCTGCTCCCAGGCGCGAACCTCCAGGGCGCCAGCGAGATCGACGAGATGACCCGCACCCTCACGCGGGTCGCGGAGACATGGCTGAAGGATCCCGAGAAGGCGCTTCAGGCCCAAACCAAGCTCGGCCAGTCCTTCGCCGCGCTCTGGGCCTCGACCCTGACCCGGATGCAGGGGGGCCGTCACCGAGCCGGTCGTCCAGCCCCCGCCCACGGACAAGCGCTTCGCCCATGCCGATTGGAGCGCGAACCCGGTCTTCGACCTGATCAAGCAGAGCTACCTGCTCCTTGGCCGCTGGGCCGAGGAGATGGTCGAGACGGCCGAAGGCATCGATGAGCACACCCGCCACAAGGCGGAGTTCTACCTGCGCCAGCTCCTCTCGGCCTACTCGCCCTCGAACTTCGTGATGACGAACCCCGAGCTCCTGCGCCAGACACTTGAGGAGGGGGGCGCCAACCTGATGCGCGGCATGAAGATGCTGCAGGAGGATCTGGAAGCCGGCGGCGGTCAGCTCCGGGTGCGGCAGACGGACCTGTCCGCCTTCACCTTCGGCAAGGACGTGGCGGTGACGCCCGGCGAGGTCATCTTCCGCAACGATCTAATGGAGTTGATCCAGTACGCGCCCACGACCGAGACGGTGCTGAAGCGTCCGCTGCTGATCGTGCCGCCCTGGATCAACAAGTTCTACATCCTCGATCTCAACCCGCAGAAGAGCCTCATCGGCTGGATGGTGTCTCAGGGGGATCACGGTGTTCGTGATCTCCTGGGTGAACCCAGATGAGCGCCACCGCGACAAGGACTTCGAGTCCTACATGCGGGAAGGCATCGAGACCGCCATCGACATGATCGGCGTGGCGACCGGCGAGACCGATGTCGCGGCGGCGGGCTACTGCGTCGGCGGCACGCTGCTCGCCGTCACACTGGCCTACCAGGCGGCGACCGGCAACCGGCGCATCAAGAGCGCGACCTTCCTCACCACGCAAGTCGATTTCACCCATGCGGGTGATCTCAAGGTCTTCGCCGACGAGGGGCAGATCAAGGCGATCGAGGAGCGGATGGCCGAGCACGGCTACTTGGAGGGCGCGCGCATGGCCAACGCCTTCAACATGCTCAGGCCCAACGACCTGATCTGGTCCTACGTCGTCAACAACTACGTGCGCGGCAAAGCGCCGGCCGCCTTCGACCTGCTCTACTGGAACGCGGACGCCACGCGGATGCCCGCGGCCAACCACTCGTTCTACCTGCGCAACTGCTACCTCAACAACACGCTCGCCAAGGGGCAGATGGTGCTCGGCAACGTGCGCCTCGACCTCAAGAAGGTGAAGGTGCCGGTCTTCAACCTCGCCACCCGCGAGGACCACATCGCCCCGGCGCTCTCGGTCTTCGAAGGGTCGGCCAAGTTCGGCGGCAAGGTCGATTACGTGCTGGCGGGCTCGGGCCACATCGCCGGCGTCGTCGCCCCGCCGGGCCCCAAGGCCAAATACGGCTTTCGCACCGGCGGCCCGGCCCGAGGCCGGTTCGAGGATTGGGTCGCGACGGCGACGGAGCATCAAGGCTCGTGGTGGCCCTACTGGTACAAGTGGCTCGAAGAGCAGGCGCCCGAGCGCGTGCCCGCCCGCATTCCCGGAACGGGGGCGCTGCCTTCCCTGGCGCCGGCACCGGGCACCTATGTCCGCATGAAGGCGTGAGGGCATGAAGGTGGGAGGGATCGACAGGAACCGTGCACGCACTGCATCGCTGTTGCGGACACGGGACCGTGATTTGCCTTATCTGATCCTGGGGCCGGCTCCTGCCCCAGGAGGATAGAAGCGCGTTGCAACACGCCACCGATCTCATTTCGATCATCGCGCTGGGGCTGGTCTGCGCGTTCATCGGCGGCATGCTGGCCCAGCGAATGCGGCTTCCCCCGCTCGTCGGCTACCTCGTCGCCGGCATCGCCATCGGCCCATTCACGCCGGGCTTCGTCGGCGATCCGGCTTTGGCGAGCCAGCTCGCCGAACTCGGCGTCATCCTGCTGATGTTCGGCGTCGGGCTTCACTTCTCCATCGGTGACCTGCTCGCGGTCCGCACCATCGCCCTGCCCGGCGCGATCGTGCAGATCACCGTGGCGACCGCCATGGGCGCGGGTCTCGCCTGGGGCTTCGGCTGGGGGGCCGGGGCGGGCCTCGTCTTCGGGTTGGCGCTCTCGGTGGCGAGCACCGTCGTGCTGCTGCGGGCGCTCGAAGGACAGGGGCTTCTCGACTCGGACAAGGGCCGTATCGCCGTCGGCTGGCTGATCGTCGAGGATCTCGCCATGGTGGTGGCCCTGGTGCTGCTGCCGGCGCTGGCGCCCTCGCTCGGCGGCGAGGCGATGCAGGCCGCCGGCCACCACGGCCCACCGGAGCACGGCCTGTGGGTGACGCTCGGGCTGACGCTCGCCAAGGTCGGCGTGTTCGTCGCCGTGATGCTCGTGGGCGGGCGGCGCCTCATTCCCTACCTGCTGGGTTTGGCCGCCCGCACCGGCTCGCGCGAGCTGTTCACCCTGGCCGTGCTGGCGAGCGCCGTCGGCATCGCCTTCGCCTCCTCTGAGCTGTTCGGCGTGTCCTTCGCCCTCGGCGCGTTCTTCGCCGGGATGGTGCTCGCCGAATCGGACCTCAGCCATCAGGCGGCGGCCGATTCCCTGCCGTTGCAGGACGCCTTCGCGGTGCTGTTCTTCGTCTCGGTCGGCATGCTGTTCGATCCGGGCATCGTCCTGCGAGAGCCGCTCTCGATCCTCGGCGTGGTCGGCGTCATCGTGCTCGGCAAGTCGCTGGCAGCCATCGCCATCGTGCTCGCCTTCGGTCACCCCGTCGGCACGGCGCTCACCATCGCCGCGAGCCTCGCGCAGATCGGCGAGTTCTCCTTCATCCTGGCCGGTCTCGGCATCTCGCTGAAGCTGCTGCCGGAGGAGGGGCGCGACCTGATCCTCGGCGGCGCGCTGCTGTCGATCACCCTCAACCCGCTGTTCTTCGCACTGGCCGGCCGGGTGTCGCGCTGGCTCGGCGAGCGGCCGGAGCTGCGCCGCCGCCTGGAGCGCCGCGCCGCCGCTCCGCTGCCGGTCAACGCATCCGCGCCCGGCATGAGCGGCCACGCGGTGATCATCGGCTACGGCCGTGTCGGCAGCGCCATCGGCAAGGCGTTGGAGGATTGGAACCTGCCCTTCGTGGTGGTGGAGCGCGACCGGCGCCGGGTCGAGGAGTTGCGCGCTCAGGGCGTTCCAGCGGTGTTCGGAGACGCCACCGCACCCGGCATCTTGGAGGCCGCCGATATCGGCTCCGCCCGCCTCGTCGTCGTCGCGACGCCCGACCCGCATCAGGCGCGTCGGCTGCTGACCAAGGCACGGGCGACCAATCCCGGCATCGACAGCGTGGTGCGGACCCATAGCGACAGCGAGCGCCGCCGGCTGGAGGAGGACGGCGTCGGCCTCGTCCTCATGGCCGAGCGGGAACTGGCGCTCGGCATGATGAACTATGCCCTGCGCAGCCTCGGCGTGCGCGAGGGCGAGGCGCGGCTGTTCGTGGATTCGAGCCGCTCGGAGAGCCAGGGCACGCCGGTCGCCGAACCGGAGCTGCCCGCCCCCGAACTGCGCCTGCGCCGGGACGAGCCGGAATAAGAGATCCGGTGGTCAGAGGCTGTCGAGACGGGTGATGAAGACCGCCAGCTCGCTCTGCCGACGGATCGCCAGCTTGCCGTAGACCGCCTTGAGCTGGCTGCGGACCGTGCTCTCGCCGACGGCGAGTTGCTCGGCCACCTCCCGCGGCGGCGCGCCCCGGCCGACCAGTGCCGCGACCCGCGCCTCGGCCCGGGTGAGGCCGAGCTGTTCCAGCAGCGGCTCGATCGGGCGCGTGCTCGGCGCGAGCAGGTCGCGCAGGAGCAGGACCACGCCGCCGCCGAGCCCGGCGCCGGGCACCGGAAACGGATCGGCGCCACGCAAGGGAAGCGCCTCGACATAGAGCGGGCGCCCGCCGCCCCGGCGGCGCAGGAGGATCGTCTCCTGTCGCGGCCAGCTGCGCTCGGGCAGAACATCCGCCAGGAAGCGGCCGAACCGCGCGCTGTCGATGGGCTCCGCCGCCTCCGGCTCGGCGCCGGTGCGCAGGGCCAGGTAGCCTGCTGCCAACCTTTCCGCCACGGGGCTGACGAGACGGACCCGGCCGCGGCCATCGAGGACGACGATGCCGGCGCGCATCCGCTCCAGGGCGGAGGTCAGACCCTCCGCCTCGCGCCGCATCTCGCCGACGAGTGCCGTCAGCCGGAAGGCGCGGATGACGTGCGGGCCGACGAGCCCCATCCGCTCGATCTCGGCGCCCTCGAACGGCCCGTTGCGCACATCGCGCGAGGCGCTGAACGACAGGGTGTGGCGGTCCATCGGATCGGCCCCGACATAGGCGCAGAGATTGGCGAGGCGGTGCCGGTCGATGAAGTGCTGGAAGAACGGATCGGCGCGCTTCTCCTCCGCCGTCAGGTACATCTCATCGACCGTGACCATGCCCGGCCGCATGATGCCGCGTTCCCGGCCGAGGCGGATGCGCGTGTCGTGCTGCCACCAGCCGCCGACGCCGTAATCGAGATTCACGTCGGCGATCCGCTCGGAGGCCAGCGTCTGCGCCGTGCGCGCAGGATCGTGCGAGACGATCACCGCACCGCGGGCCCCGACCGCATCGGCGATCCCGTCGAGCGCGTCAGACCACGTCTCGGGTTCGACGGCCGCCGCGTAGCACGCGTCGATCAAGGCGAGAGGATCGAAACCGGGCATCGACCGACATGAGAGATGTCGACCTGATTCCGTCAGGTCGGCGCCTCCGGACCCTCATTGTGATGCGCCTTCCTTCGCCGAACCGGCAACCACTTCGACGGAAGGCGCTCCGGGTGGAACGAACCCCAATCTGAAGCATGTTCCAGGGCAACCGACGATTGCCGATGCGCCACAGCTCTCGATCTTGAGAGGTCTTTCCCGGATTGCCCCACGACTTGCGGCGGAAATGTTACGCTCACGCGCGAACGCCGCCGCGAAGCCCGGATCGCCCCGCCGAGCCAGGGAGGCCGGGCCGCCCCGTCAGCCCTCGATGCGGGAGAAGTCGGCGACCTCGCGGGTGGCCGCGCGAAGCGCGTTGAGGAGCAGCAGCCGGTTCTTGCGCAGGGCCGGGTCGTCGGCGTTGACGGTGACCTTTTCGAAGAAGGCGTCCACCGGCGCCCGCAGCCGCGAGAGCGCCCGCATCGCCCCGGCGAAATCCTCGGCCGCCACCGCGGCGGAGGCCTCCTGGCGGGCCGCGGCCAGCGCCTCGCCGAGCGCCCGCTCCTCCGGCTGTCCGGAAGCGGCCAGTGCCGCATCGGGAGCCTCGTCGTAGGCGCGGCCGTCCTTTTTCTCCTCGATGCGCAGGATGTTGGCCGCGCGCTTGTAGCCGGCGAGCAGGTTTTTTCCGTCGTCGGTGGCAAGGAACGCGCCCAGCGCCTCGACCCGCCGGACGACCATCAAAAGATCGTCCTGGCCGGGAAGGGCGAACACGGCATCGATCAGGTCGTGACGGGCGCCCTGATCACGGAGATAGACCTTGAGGCGATCGGCGAAGAAGGCAAGGAGATCCGCGGTGCGCTCATCGCTTCCGCTCACGAAGCGGCCTTTCAGCAGGGAGGCCAGCGACAGCCGCAGCGACCGTTCGATCACGGCACGGATCACGCCCAAAGCCGCCCGCCGCAGAGCGAACGGATCCTTGCTGCCGGTCGGCTTCTCGTCGATCGACCAGAAGCCCGCGAGCGTATCGAGCTTGTCGGCGAGCGCCACGGCGATGGAGACCGGATCGGTCGGCACGCGGTCGCTCGGGCCCACCGGCTTGTAGTGCTCCTCGATCGCCGCGGCGACGCTGTCGTGCTCGCCCTGCAGCGCCGCATACTTGCGGCCCATCAGGCCCTGCAATTCCGGAAACTCGCCGACCATCTCGGTGACGAGATCGGCCTTGGCGAGCCGGGCCGCGCGCTCGGCGAGCGCCGGGTCGGCCCCCCACCAGCGGCGCGATTTCCTTTGCGAGCGCGGCGATGCGGGCCACGCGCTCGCCTTGCGTGCCGAGTTTTTCGTGGAAGACGATCGAATCGAGCTTGGGGGAGACGGTCCTCCAGCTTCGTCGCCTTATCGGTCTCCCAGAAGAAGCGTGCGTCCGAGAGGCGGGCCCGCACCACGCGCTCGTTGCCGGCGGTGATCGCCACGCCACCATCGGAGGCGATGAGGTTCGAGACCAGCACGAAGGCCGGCGCCAGCTCGTCCGAGCCGGATTTGCGCAGCACGAAGCACTTCTGATTGGCGCGAATGGTCGCCCGGATCGCCTCGGCCGGGATCTCCAGGAAGCGCTCCTCGAACGAGCCCATCAGCACCACGGGCCGCTCCACCAGCCCGGCCACCTCCTCCAGCAGGCCCTCGTCCTCCACGAGGTCGAGGCCGCGGGCGAAGGCGAGATCCTTCGCGTCGTGCAGGATGATGTCCTTGCGCCGGTCGGCATCGAGGATCACGTCGGCGCGCTCCAGCGCCTGCACGTAATCGTCGAAGCGGCGCACCTCGAAGGGTTCGGACGCGAGGAAGCGGTGGCCACTCGTGACCAGGCCGGCGGTGATGCCATCGACCGAGAACGGCACGACCTCCGGCGTCTCAGTCTCGGGGCCGAAGGTGGCGACGATCGATTGCAGCGGGCGCACCCAGCGCAGGGAGCCGGGCTGGGCCGAAGCCGCACCCCAGCGCATCGATTTCGGCCAGGGGAAGCTCTTGATGATGCCCGGCAGGATCTCGGCCAGCACGTCCAGCGTCTCGCGGCCGGGCCGCTCGATCACCGCGAGGTAGAACTCGCCCTTTTTCGGATCGGTGACGGTGGTGGCCTGATCGATGCTCGCGAGCCCCGCGCTCTTCAGGAAGCCCTGTACGGCGGCTTCCGGCGCGCCGACGCGGGGGCCGCGCCGCTCCTCGCGCACCGCCTCGCCGCGGGCGGGCAGCCCGGCGACGTGCAGCGCCAGCCGCCGCGGCGTCGCGAACGCCTTGGCGCCCTCGTAGAGGAAACCGCGCTCGACCAGCGCGTCGGTGACGAGCTTCTTCAGATCCTCGGCCGCACGCCGCTGCATGCGCGCGGGGATCTCTTCGGAGCGGAGTTCGAGCAGAAGGTCAGGCATGCGCGCGGGAATAGCCGCCCGCTCGGGCCGCGTCGAGACGGGAGATGGCCCCCATCTGTCACCGCCGCCCCATCGTCATCGCGCGCGTCCGCGAAGCAGGCCAGGGACGCGGTTTCTCGGGATCGATTCGGCGTCTCCTCGGGATGACGGTCCCGTCAGCCGATCCGTCCGCCCCCCGTCCGCCGCACCGCCACGACGGAGGGCCGCGGCGGCAGGTCGGGCGAAAAATCCGGCCAACGGGTCGAGGGCTTCTCGTAGGAGCCGAGGGCGCCCTCCTCGTCGGGCTCACCGGGATGCTGGACGGCGACGAAGAAGGTCTCGTCGTCGGGGGTGAAGCAGGGGCCGCACATCTCGGCGCCCACCGGCACCCGCAGGAAGTGGCGCGCGGTGCCCCGGCGCGGGCCTTCCGTTTCCACCGCCCAGATACCGTCGGCCCGGCCGGTGGCGCGGCGGTTGTTGCCGTCGGTGGCGATCCAGAGGCGGCCGCGCCCGTCGATTGTGCAGTTGTCGGGCATGCCGAACCACCCGTTCTCCGTGGTGAGCGCGGAAAAGCTCGCCTTCACCTCGGGCTTGGCCGGGTCGCCGCAGCGCACCAGCACCTCCCAGCGGAAGGTCTCGGCGGCGTGGTCGGTGCCGTCGGGGGCGATCTCGATGACGTGGCCGAAGGCGTTGGGGCCGCGCGGGTTGGCGGGCTCCTCTTGATCGGCGCTGCGCTTCCCGTTGTTGGTCAGCATCACGTAGACGCGGCCGGTGCGCGGGTTCGCCTCGATGTCCTCGGGCCGGTCCATCGCCGTGGCGCCGAGGCTCTTGGCGGCGCGGCGGGCCTCGATCAGCACATCGGCCTGGGAGGCGAAACCGTTGCCCGCATCGAGCCCGTTCGCGCCGTGCACCAGCGGCAGCCAGCGGCCGGTGCCGTCGGGCTCGAACCGCGCGACGCTGAGCGTGCCGGAATCGAGGAGGTCAGCGTTGTCCGCGCGCTCGGCCTGCACCCGGCCCTCGCTGACGAAGCAGTAGACATGCTGGAAGCGCTCGTCGTCGCCGAGATAGACGACGTAGCGTCCGTCGAGTGAACGCGCGCCCGCCGCACCCTCATGCTTGAACCGGCCGAGCGCCGTGCGCTTCTTCGGCGTCGAGGCCGGATCGAACGGATCGATCTCGACCACCCAGCCGAACCGGTTCGGCTCGTTCGGCGCCTGTGCGAGATCGAAGCGCGGATGGAAGCGGCTCCAGGCATATTGCGGGCTGCCCATGCCGATCGCTTTCGCGTTGCCGGCCTCCGCATGTCCGGCAGGGAGAGTTCCGGAGAAGTAGTAGTTGATGTTCTCCTCGCCCGAGAGCCACGTGCCCCAGGGCGTGACACCGCCGGAGCAGTTATTGATTATGCCGAGCACGCGCCGGCCGGTCGGGTCGGCCTCGGTCATGAGGCGGGGATGACCCGCCGCCGGGCCTGTGAGGGCGATCGGCGTCTCCGCCGTGATGCGCCGCGTGTAGGGCGAGCCGATCACCGCGCGCCAGCCTTCCGCCTCGCGGACGATCTCGACCACCGAGCCGCCGTGGGCTGCCATTTCGATCGCGACCTGCTCCGGACTCAGGGCGGCGATCACGCCCTTGCGGTCGGCGGCCTTGAGGCCGGGAAACATCAGTTCGGCATTGGTGTATTCGTGGTTGACCACGAGCAGGCCACGCTGGCCCGCCGCGTCGAGCGGGATGAAGCCGACGAAGTCGTTGTTGTAGCCGAACTGACGCTCCTGAGCCCGCGCGCTCTGCTTTTGCGGATCGAAGGCCGGCGCGTCGGGAAACAGCGGGTCGCCCCAGCGCAGCAGGGGCTTCGCCTCGTAGCCCTCGGCCACGTGCAGGTGCTCATCGATCCCGGCGGCGAGTTCGGGAAAGTCGAAGGCGGAGGCCTCGGCGGGGGCCGCGACGGTCTGCGGCGCGAGTCCGGCGGCGAGCGCGGCGGCCAGAGAGCCACGCATCAGGTCGCGCCGGGAGAAGCGCTGCGCGATCACCGCATCGAGGGTCGGAGCGTCGGGCGTGTCGGACATAGGGCGCGTCTCATCCACCTTCGTGAGGCGGCGCGCCTACGCCCGTCCGATGTCGCTTCGATGACGGGACGGTTCGCTGCGCGACCGCGCGCTCAAGCGCTTTCCGACGAAGTGAACACCGGTTCGGCGAAAGAAAGCGTGTTGAAACAGAAACCGAGAGACGCCGGCCCGATGCAATGGGGTCGGATACGGCTCTAGGGCAGCGGCGCCGACAGGATGGCAACGAGATCCCAGGTCTCGCCCTTCAGCGAGCGAACGTTGGCGAGCTTCCATGCGCCGGCCTCGCGCACAAGGTTGTAGCGCAGTTCCTGCGGCCCGCCGTTGCGGAAGGTCGCCCGCACCTCGGCCCGTTCGCCGTCGTTCGAGAGTGGGGCGAGCGCCAACGACTTGGCGAAACCCGGCTCGGTGTCCTGGCCGTTGACGTGAAAAGCGAATCCGAGCCGCCCGACCTCGCCCTTCGCCTCGCGCTGGTCGCGCTCGTAGAGCACGCGCAGGGATTTGGCGTAGAAGCGCACCGCGTTGATGTCGTCCGCCGCGTAGAAGGCCCGCACGGTCTCCACCGGGTCGGTCGCGGATTGCGCGAAGGCGGGGCCGACGAGCAGCCCGAGGGCGAGGGCGAGGACGGCGCGGCGGCGCATCGTTCAGGCCGCTGCGGCGTGGCCGCCGGCCTCTGTCTTCAACCATGCGGCGCCGCAGGCCTTAGCCAGTTCGCGTACGCGCAGGATGTAGCTCTGACGCTCGGTGACCGAGATCACGCCGCGGGCGTCGAGCAGGTTGAAGACGTGGCTCGCCTTGATGCACTGGTCGTAGGCCGGCTGCACGATGCGGTGGCGCGCACCCTCGCTCTCGGGGGCCCCGGCTTCGAGATAGAGGCGGCAGGCCTTCTCCGCGTCGGCGAAGTGGCGGAACAGCATCGCCGTGTCCGCGGCCTCGAAGTTGTGCCGCGAATATTCCTGCTCGGACTGGAGGAAGACGTCGCCGTAGGTGACCTTGTCGTCCCCCTCGCCGCCGTTGAAGTTGAGATCGTAGACGTTCTCGACGCCCTGCACGTACATCGCGAGGCGTTCCAGGCCGTAGGTCAGCTCGCCGGCCACCGGGGCGCATTCGAAGCCCGCGACCTGCTGGAAGTAGGTGAACTGGCTCACCTCCATCCCGTCGCACCAGCATTCCCAGCCCAGGCCCCAGGCGCCGAGCGTCGGGCTCTCCCAATCGTCCTCGACGAAGCGGATGTCGTGGAGCTTGAGATCGACGCCGATCGCCTCCAGCGAGGCAAGGTACAGCTCTTGGAGGTTCGGCGGGTTCGGCTTCAGGATCACCTGAAACTGGTAATAGTGCTGCAGCCGGTTGGGGTTCTCGCCGTAGCGCCCGTCTTTCGGCCGCCGCGAGGGCTGCACATAGGCCGCTTTCCACGGCTTCGGGCCGAGGGCCCGCAGGGTCGTGGCCGGATGGAAGGTGCCGGCGCCGACCTCCATGTCGTAGGGCTGGAGGATCACGCAGCCCTTGGCTGCCCAGAAGCGCTGCAGGGTGAGGATCAGGCCCTGGAACGAGCGTGTGGGCGAAAGGTCGGCGTCACTCGGCATGGAAGGTCCGACAGGAGGGAAGCTGCCGGACCGTTTAAGAGCGGGGGGCGGGGTGTCAAGCAAACTCGCTGCCGGGGCCGCCCCCTGTCATCGGTCTAGGCCCGGGGTGCGGAGCGGGTGAAGTTCCGCTTGGCCGTCCGGTCCTTCGGCACGGCCTGGATTGCCGGCTTGTCCGCCAGCAACTGCTTCACGCGGTCGTTGAAGTCGGTCGCTGACACGGGGCGTGCGCCGCCCTTATCCGAAGAATAAGCCATATCGGTCTCCGCAAAAACGCCCAAAGCACGGGATTGCGCGGAGGGTGTCCTTCATATGGGGCGCCGGCCGGCATTTACGAGGCCAAGGGCCGAACGGGGCCCGTGGCGGGGCCCCGGTGCGCCCCGGCACATCTTTTTACCGGACGCAGCCGCATCGCGGGAACGGCAAAGGTTTCTGCCAAGTTAAGACGGCAAATGAACAGCCACGCTCCGGCCCTCGCGGCGAGCGGTTAACACTTTCGGACAGATCATGCGCACGGGTTTGACTGTTTTCGCCGCCCTCGTCGCGGCCTCGCTCGCCACCACGTCGCTCATGATGGGCGCCTCGAACGCTTTCGCCACGCAGGATGGCAGCGGCATCGTCGAGAAGACGGTGGCGGTCACCCCCGTCGAGATCGCGCCGGTCGCCGCCATGCCCGCCGCCGAGACCTGCGCCCGCAAGGTCCGGGTGGTCTATTCCGGTTACAGTGCCCCGGCCGGCTGCGCGCGCTGAGCTGAAACCGGCTCAGGGTCGGGCGAGGCACCGCACCCGTAATCCGGCCAGGATCCGCTCGAATACCTCCGGCCGATCGAGGGCGCGGGCCAGCACCACCGCCCCCTGGATGCCGCCGACGGCCTCTTCGGCGATCATGCGGGCCGACGCCGAAGGATGTCCCGCCCGGCCCAAAGCCGCGGCGAGGGCTTCGACCCAACGGGCGAAGTAGTCCCGGAGACGGCCCGCGAACCGGTCGCGTGCGTCGCTCAGGCTCAGGGCCCCGACGAGGCAGACCCGGCGGCCGGAGCGGAAATAGTCAGCGACCGTCGCAAACATCGCCGCCACGGCCTCCGCCGGGTCTTCCGTCTCCCGCAGGGGGCGGAAGACGTTGGACTCGAACCAGCCATCGATCTCGGCGAGCACGGCGCCTGCCATCTCCTCCTTCCCGCCGGGAAAGAAGTGGTAGAGGCTGCCCTTGCCGAGCCCCGTCGCCTTCGAGATCAGCGACAGGCTCGCGCCCTCGTAGCCGTGCTCGCGAAACACCTCCGCGAGCAGCGGCAGCACGTCGGACCGTTCGGCAACGGTGCGGGCCACGCCCTACAGCCCCAGATCGCTCAAGGACGGGTGGTCGTCCGGGCGGCGGCCGAGCGGCCAATGATACTTCCGGTCGGCTTCCGCGATCGGCAGATCATTGATGGAGGCGATCCGGTGGCGCATCAGGCCCGCCTCGTCGAACTCCCAGTTCTCGTTACCGTAGGAACGGAACCACTGGCCGCTGTCGTCGCGCCACTCGTAGGCGAAGCGCACGGCGATCCGGTTGCCCTGATGCGCCCAGACTTCCTTGATCAGCCGGTACTCCAACTCACGCGCCCACTTGCGGCGTAGGAAAGCCGCGATCTCCTCGCGTCCCCGGACGAACTCCGCCCGGTTCCGCCAGACGCTGTCCGGCGTGTAGGCAAGGGCGACGCGCTCCGGGTCGCGGCTGTTCCAGGCATCCTCCGCCATGCGCGCCTTCTGCACAGCGGTCTCGTCGGTGAAGGGCGGAAGCGGGGGGCGCGACATGGCAAAGCCTTCCTGTACTGATCGGTCAACTGCAAACCGATCGGTACAGAAACTCGTTCAAGCCGGCAAGTGCGATTCTGCCGACGAATTTATGAAAGTCGTCCGTTTGGTGCATAACGTATGCAAGCCGTTCAGGCTCGCGCAGGAACTTTCTAATTCTCTATACGCAAAACCCGATAAGCATACATCCAACACTAAGGTGAAAAGCAAGAAGTAAAACTAGCGATGTTGGCCCGTAGGCGACAGCAATCAATATCCTTAAGATCACGGATTTGATTGGCAGAATCAGACACCCGACCGTCCCAATGAATACTGGCGTATAAATTAAGTCCAATCCGACGGCATCAATAAATCCGTAATTCATAGTAAAATATACGAAAAGTGAAACCCAGATCGGCGATAAAATGATCCCGATCACGTAGATTGATTTAAGAACGGTCCGCCTAGACCCAACGCTCATCCATTCGGCAATCCGGTCAACAGGTGATGCGGGCACTGATTTATTCCTACCCGACGTCCTTTCGGACACGTCGTCGCAATAATTCAATGCAATTCTCAATGCATACTGTCGATCGCTTCTGGAGACCTGGCTGAAACTATATGCACGAAGTGTAAGCAATTCCGAGATTGCTATAGTCCCAATCGCGCCCAGGCCACACGCTCCTCCACCGCCGCGATCAGCGCATCGGGGAGTCCGGCCGCGGTCTGGCCCGGACCGGCGCGGCGGAGCAGGCGGGCGAGCCAGGATCCGCGATTCTCGGCCACGAGCCGCAGATCGACCTTCTCGCCGTAGCGGGCGCGCAGGGTGCCGCGCAGGTCGCCGAGCGCATCGACGAGGCCGAGATCGAGCGCCTGCCGCCCGGTCCAGACCGCGCCGGTGAACAGATCGCGGCTGGCGTCGAGCGTCGGCCGGCGCTCGCGTACGAGGCCGGAGAACAGGGCCTGCACGTCGGCCTGGATCTCCTTCAGCCGGGCGATGTCCTGCGGGTTTTCCGGGCGGAACGGGTCGAGCATCGCCTTGGCCTCGCCCTCGGTGTGGACGCGGCGCTCGATGCCGATGCGCTCGATCAGCCGGTCGAAGCCGAAGCCGGCCGAGACCACGCCGATGGAGCCGACGAGCGAGGCGGGATCGGCGACGATCTCGTCGGCGGCGCAGGCGATCATGTAGCCACCCGAGGCCGCGGCATCCTCGACGAAGGCGAAGACCCTGATCTCCTTCTCCGCCGCCAGCGCCCGGATGCGCCGGTAGATCAGGTGCGACTGCACCGGCGATCCGCCGGGGGAATTGATGACGAGCGCCACCGCCGACAGGCCCGGCATGGTGAAGGCGCGCTCCAGGCTCGGCGCCACCGTGCCGATGGAAAGGCCCGCCCGGATCGGCGAGACGGCGCCGATCGCCCCGCTCAGGCGCACCACGGCGACCCGCGGCGGGGTCTCGCGGAAGCGGCGGGGCAGGAGGCGGCGCATCCAGGTCGGGATGGTCAGCGGCATGGCGGCCTTTTTTTCAGAACGCGCGGGTGCGCGGCTTCCTAGATCGCATCCCGACGAAGCGGTCACCGATTCGTCGAAAGACTGCGCGTCTAATTATGGGGCGGGAGACGCCGACCGGATGCAATGGGGTCGGATACGGCTCCACGAGGCAGGTCCGTTCTCCGTTAACAGGACGCCGCCAGCCGATCCATTGCAGCGGGCGCCCGCTTCGACCGGGATCCGGCTTCACGGCGCCGGCCAGGGCTCGCCCCGATGCAGCGCCTCGGCTTCCGGGGTGAAGCGCCCGGCCTCGTCCTGAAGCACCAGCGGCGGCAGCAGGCGAAACGGCGCGCGGCTGCCCTTCACCGCCGCGACCAGCACGCGGATCGCCGGTCGATCGGCCCGCCCGTGAACCGGGCGGACGGCGCAATCGCCGAAACGCCCGCGTAGGGCGTCGAGGCAGGCGGGCAGGGCATCGGCCCGGTGGATCAGGCCGAGCCGGCCGCCGGGGCGCAGCAGGTCGGCGCAGGTTCTCAGCCACAGATCGAGCCCGCCGGCCGCGAAGCTGTGGGCCGAGGCTTTTTGCGGGACGGGGAAGGGGCGGTGTGCGCCCTCCTCGAAGAAGGGCGGGTTGGTCAGCACGATGTCGGCGCTGTCCGGCTCCAGGCCCGCCGCCCGGCGCTGCGCCCCCGGCGCCAGAATATCCGCCTCGATCACCGCGACACGCGCGTCGAGCCCGTTCGCCGCGGCATTCTCCCGGGCGAGGGCGACGAGGTCGGGGTCGCGCTCGACCAGCACCACACGGCCCGCCTCGCAGAGCCGCGCCACCGCCAGCCCGACCGCGCCGGTGGCCGCGCCGAGGTCGTAGAGCGTGGCGCCCGGCGCGGGCGCCAGAAGGCGGGCGAGCAGCACCGCGTCGGTGCCGGCGCGGTGGGCGCCGCGGGGCGGCTGGCGCAGCCTCAGGCGACCGCCGAGGAAGGCATCCGGCTCAGCGCTCACGCGTGGCTCACTCAGGGCTCGTCGCGCAGTTCGGCGGACAGACCGGCATCGATGAGGATGCGGCGGGCCTGCGGCGCATGGTCGTCGGGCACCAGCAGGCGCCGGCCGAACACGCCGATCGATCCTTCGAGCGCGCTCATATGCTCGTCGGCGACGAAGAGCGGCACGCCCGCCTCTTCCAGGAGCGAACGCGCGAAGCCGATCAGGACGATGTCATTGCTGCGGATCAGTTCCTTCACGGCATCATCATCCTTCGCCGGCACCCCGTGGCCGGATCGCGCGGCCTTCCGGCTGGTAACATTCTCCACGCTGTTGCGCAGCCGTGCGGCACGACCGCGTGTTGCCCTGCCGCCGGCCCCGTGCGACAGGGGCAGCCGCGGGGCAGGGGTTCCGGCAGGGTGCCGGTCGAGAGTTTTTCCGGAGGCATCGCGCTTTGGGCGTCGTCGTTACCCTCGATGAAGGCCGCTCCGATCCGGAGGCCAGCCTCACCGATCTTGTGAGCCTCGTCGCGGCCGGGATGGAGCGGGTGAACGCGACCATTCTGTCGCGCACGGGCTCCGACGTGGCGATGATCCCCGAGGTCGCCAACCACCTGATTGCGTCGGGCGGAAAGCGCCTGCGTCCGATCCTGACGCTCGCCTGCGCCGATCTCTGTGATTACGGCAGCGGCGACGGCGCGGTGAAGCTCGCCGCCGCGGTCGAGTTCATGCACACCGCGACCCTCCTCCACGATGACGTGGTGGACGAGAGCGACATGCGCCGCGGGCGCGTCGCCGCCCGCATCAAGTGGGGCAACGAGGCGAGCGTGCTGGTCGGCGACTTCCTGCTCGGCCAAGCCTTCCGCATGATGGTCGAGGTCGGGAGCCTGCGCGCCCTCGACATCCTGTCCGCGGCGGCCACCGTGATCGCCGAGGGCGAGGTGATGCAGCTCACCGCCGCCAAGAACATCGAGACGAGCGAGGACGAGTATCTCGCCGTGATCCGCGGCAAGACCGCGGAGCTGTTCGCGGCGGCCTGTGAGGTCGGCCCGGTTCTAGCCGGACGGCCGGAATCCGAGCAGGCAGCCTGCCGCGCCTACGGCATGAATCTCGGCATCGCGTTCCAGCTCATCGACGACGTGCTCGATTACGGCGGCACCAGCGCGGCGCTCGGCAAGAATGTCGGCGACGATTTCCGCGAGGGCAAGATCACCCTGCCGATCGTGCTGGCGCTGCGCCGCGGCTCCGACGAGGAGCGCGCCTTCTGGCGTCGCACCCTCGAACGCGAGGATCGGGCGGAGGGCGATCTGCAGCAGGCGCTCGCCATCCTGAGCCGCCATCGCGCGCTGGACGACACGATCGAGCGGGCGCACCACTACGGCGATCAGGCCCGCGCGGCACTGGAGCCGTTCCCGCCGGGGCCGATGAAGGCCGCCCTGCTGCAGGTGGTCGATTTCTGCATCGCCCGGGCGCACTGAGCGCCCGCGGCGCGGCCGCGTCAGGCGAGCCGCGTCGGCTCGACCCACCAGCCCGGCTGCGCGGCGCGGATCGCTCCGGCCGCCGTCTCCGCCGCCCCGTCATCGGAAAAAATCGCGAACACGGTGGCCCCGGAGCCCGACATCCGCGCGAGCCGACACCCGGCCTGAGCCCGCAGCAGCGCCAGCGCTTCGCCGATCACCGGGGCGACGGTGAGAGCCGGCGCCTCGAGATCGTTGCGCGCGGGGGTGATGACGCCGAGCACGGCGTCCGCATCGAGGCTATACCCGACGACCGGATGCTCCGCCCCGTCGAGCCGCTGACCGATCGCGAGGCCGAGCGCCTTGAAGACCGGCGCGGTCGAGACCGGCACGCCGGGATTGACCAGCACCGCCGGCAGCGATGCGAGGCCGAGCACCGCCCCGATTTCCTCGCCCGCGCCGCGCATCATCCGCGCCCGCGGATCGAGACAGACCGGCACGTCGGCGCCGGTGGCCCGCGCCGCGGCGATCACGGCCGGATGGTCGAGGGCGAGCCCGTTCGATTCCGCGAGCAACCGCAGGGCCGCGGCTGCATCAGACGACCCGCCGCCGATCCCAGCCGCCACGGGCAGTTGCTTGTGCAGACGAAACGCACCGAGCCTCAGACCTTCCACGCCTGCGGCGAGGTGGCGGGCGGCGCGCAGGACGAGATTGTCGTCGAGCGGTCCGGCCGGCCCGGCGGTGGGGCCGGAGATGTCCAGCGATAGATCAGGGCCCGGCACCAGTTCCAGCGTGTCCGCCACGTCGGCGAAGGCCACGAGGCTCTCCAGCGCATGGTAGCCGTCGCCGGGCCGGCGGCCGAGGATGTGCAGGGTCAGGTTGATCTTGGCCGGAGCGCGGGTGGTGAGGACGGACACAGGAGCTCTCGGCCGATGAGGCGGGGGACGGGCACTGCCATAGGGGGAGCCTTCCCGACGAGCAAGGCGGTTTGCACCGGCCCGCATCGGCCGACGATTGCGCGCCCGTCTTTCGGGGCAATACTCTAGAAATCGCACTGGATGCGCATGCGGATCTGACCCGCATCGTGGCGATTGGCCGTCACGAACGGCAGACCGTTCACCAGGATCGGGTAGGTCGCATCCGGAACGCGCCCGCTCTGGACCGAAGTGCCGATATACGTGCCCTCAATGCCGATATCGAGATCCCGGACCGGCGACCAGATCAGACTCACGCCGGCGATCACCTGATCCGTGTCGCGAAGCACGGGGCTGAGGCCGAAGGCAACCGGATTGGCGAAAGCATTGGGCGGGGCGGAATTGCCGACCAACCCATTCAGCATACTGAAGGTCTCGCGGGTTCCGCGCTTGTAGTTGAGCGCACCGTAGCTGCCGTAGAAAGCCGAGCGCCATTCCGGCGTCCAGTAATGGAGAAAGGAGCTGACCACGGTGAAGCTCGTCGACAGTTCGAGCTTGCCGGTGATCGGGTTGACCACGGCATCCGAGACGAATTGCTGGACGGAAGCCCCCTGAATCGGCGTCAGATTGCTGGCGTAGCTGCCCGTGAAAAACGTGAAGCCGGTGTAGTTCATGGCGCCCTCGGCATAGGCCGCCTGAAGATAGATGCCATCGCCCGATGCGATCATCGGCAGGTTCAGCTTGACGCCGGCTTGCACCGCCCAGCCGTAATCCGTCTGCGCGCCGGACGTGACACCCCGCGCCGCCAGGAGTGCGGCCGCCGTGTCATTCGCGATGGTGGTGCCGGCCGGACCGAGCGCCGGGGTGGCGATGAAGCCGCCCACATTGATGTTCGCGACGGCGGAGGAGAGATGGGCGGAGCCCCAACTGTCATCGTAGTGCAGCGCTGCCACGAAGTCCGGCATGCGCGAGCGCTGCACGGCGTCGAGGAAGGCAGCGCCCGTGGCGTTGAAGCCGCCATCGGTCGCCAGGATCACAGGTGTCGGCGCCGCCGTCGGCGCGACGAACTGCGAGGGCGCACCGAGCGGGGCGGCACCGGCCGCGACGGAGGCCGCGTAGACCGGCTGCTTCCGGAAAAACGGGTCTTCCATCGACAGGCTCAGGCTCAGGCCGCCGCCGATCCTCGACGTGTAGGCAAGTAGGTTGGTCGAGGAGAGATTGGATCCGGTCGTGAGGCCGCTCATCTCATAATCGTGCGCGTAGAAGTCGAAGAAGGAGGCGGCGCGGCCAGCGGTGATGCCGGCAA
Organism: Methylorubrum extorquens; assembly: GCA_900234795.1. NCBI lineage: Bacteria > Pseudomonadati > Pseudomonadota > Alphaproteobacteria > Hyphomicrobiales > Methylobacteriaceae > Methylorubrum > Methylorubrum extorquens. The sequence goes on along the minus strand of LT962688.1, from coordinate 2,419,517 downwards.
ACTGGACGAAGGCCTTTTCCGCAATGAAAAAGTTCTGGACGCGGCCGAACGTATCCTGACCGAGCGCCGGGAAGGCATTGGCGATGCGCTGCTGCGTACCGGTGGACTGGAGGATGCCGGTGCGGCTCGCGGCGTCGATGCGGAGGAAGGCCCGTAAGACGCCGTAATCGGTTTGGCTGCGGGCATCGAGATTGAGACGGATCATCCCGCGCGCCTGGGATTGGTCACCCTGGCTCTGCGTGCGGTTGCGGTTCGGAACGAAACCTGCCTCGTAGCGCGCCCGGCCGGAGAAGCGCACGCACGTATCCGTACCGGGAATGAAGAAGAAGCCGGCACCGTAGGCGTTGCAGGCGCGCAAGTCGTTGGCCAGTCCGCTGTCCCCCTCTGGGGAAATCCGCCGCGTGTCCGGCAGGGCCGGCGGCGAGACTGGCGCAGCAGGCCAGCAGGCCCGACGATTTCAATCGCGACATCGACACTACTCTTCCGGCTACACGCGCCGGTTGGTTTGCGGATGTCGAAGCTACTACAAGTCCTGTGCCGCTCAGATCGGCGCCGTTTCGCAAGACTCGACCGGCCGCACAGTTCGCGCGGCGACATGTGTCAGGTGTAGGCCGCCGACCACGGCCTCAATTCGGTCTAACGATGATGAGGAGCCAAAACGTATCGCCGGCTGGAACTTAGATCGGAACAGGAAAGCGAAAATCAAATAATTACGGCATAAATTTATTATCGTCTTAAGTATATAAAATATTAAGTTCCGTCTTGATAATTCGATATTTGCAAGTAAATCAAGCTCGTCGCAATTCTGGGCCACAAGATCGGATATATACAATATTATGCAGATTCATAAAGTAAATTATCAAATCTATAGTAAAAATCACAGCCAGTTTAGCTAACAAACCTTCTCGGACGCGAATGAATTTTCGAGCGCCCGCTGAGAATACCCGAGCCGTTGAAATACGGCAGGATCAAACCAACACATCCGCCTCGGGCGACATGTTGCGGCGATGCAACAAATGATAAGTTACCGCTTCGGACATGGATTTCGGGCGGCGGAGGCGGGCGCAGAGGCACCCGGGATCCGGTCGGCGATGCCGACATTTGCAGCAGAACCCGGCCACCGGTTTGGGCAGAGGCACATCTCGGGGCACCCACCCGAGCGGTGACGGCCGAGCCTCGCGAACAGACGATGCATCACGAAAGGCCCGCCCGACGTCCCGGACGACGCAGAGACATCATCGGGGCGAAGAGCGTCAGTCGATCCGCTCTTGCGCCATCACGGACACGAACGCGCCGAACGAAGCGGCGCTCAGGATGAGCGGCGCCGAGCCCCGCAATGACCGTCAGCGGCCGCGCCACTCGGCGGATTCGAGCGCGACATCGCGCAGGGGAGGAGGGACGAGCCGCCCCTCACTTTCCCGGCTTCTTGTCCGCGGCGCCCGGCGGCTCGCTCGGGGCGGGGGCGCCCTTCGGCAATTCCGGGTTCTCCGCGTTGTGCGGCGCCGCCACCGGGGCGGGCACGGTCTGCGCCGGGTCCTGCGCGGGCGGGTTCTCGGCGGTGGCGGTCGGCTTGTCCGGCTCGGGCAGGCCGTCCTTCAGCTTGGCGTTGATCTTGGCGAGTTCCTCTGGCTCGGGGTTCAGATCCTTGGCGTGCTGCCACTGGAACTTGCCCTCGAGCCGCCGGCCGGTGCGCCAATAGGCGTCGCCGAGGTGGTCGTTGATGGTCGGGTCGCCCGGCTTCAGCTCGACCGCCTTCTCCAACTCCCGCACCGCGTCGTCCCAGCGGCCGAGGCGGAAATAGGCCCAGCCGAGGCTGTCGATGATCATGCCGTCGCGGGGAGAGAGATCGACGGCCTGCTTCAGCATGGTGAAGCTGTCGTCGATATTCATGTTCCGATCGACCCAGGAATAGGCGAGGTAATTGAGAACCTGCGCCTTGGCGTTCGGCTGGGTCGGCGGAACGAGGTTCAGCGCCTTCTTGAGGTCGGCCTCGGCCTTCTGCCACTCGCCGGCCCGCTCGTAGGCAGTGCCGCGGAAGTAGAACAGCGTCCAATTGTTGGCCTCGCGGCCGGGCTCGATCAGGTTGATCGCGCGGGTATAGGTCTCGGTCGCCTCAGTGAACTTTTTGCGCGCGCGCTGCACGTTGCCCAGCGCCGAGATGACGTCGACGTTGTCGGGGTTCGCCTTGAGGACCGTGTCGAGGTGCTGGAGCGCCTCGTCACCCCGGCCCAACTGCTCGAGGTTGAGACCGATCTGGATGTCGGCGTTGAGCTTGAGCGGCGAGGAGGCCGGGATCTGCGCATAGGCCTCGTTCGAGCGCTCGACCTGCTTCATGCGGTCGAGGGCGTCGGCGAGCGTCAGCCGTCCCACGGCGTGGTCGGGGGCGAGGTAGAGCGCGAGCCGCAGGTAGACGACCGCCGGAAGCTCGTCGCCCTGCGTCGAGCCGGCCGAGCCGAGCCCGTACAGCACCTCTGCCGCGCCCTCCTGAGCGGAGGCGATCAGGGGACTGAGCGGCTTGCCGGCCTTGAGCTTGTCGAGGGCGTCCACCACGAGAGGGTGGCGCGGCATCACCTTCTCGAACTCGCTGTAGGCGTCGATGGCGAGATCGGTGCGGCCGATGCCGGCCTCGAAACGGGCATAGCCGTCGACGATGCGCAGGGTGTTGTGGTCGGCGTCGTAGGCCGCCTTCAGCTTGCGCTCGGCCTCCGCCCGGTCACCGATGACCGAGGCGATCAACCCGGCATGGTAGTCGCGGAAGACGTTGAAGTAGCGCTCGCCGCGCAGGCGGTTCAGCGTCTCGTAGGCGCGCTTGCCGTCGCCCGCGCCGGCATAGGCCCAGGCGGTCAGCAGCGTCCCGGTGAGGTCGGCGGCCGCACCCCGGCCGCTGCGGCCGAAGCTCTGGCGGGCAGGGCCGTACTGGCCGGCCTTGAGCTGGCGCACGCCGAGGGCGAGCTGGGCGAGGCCGTTCGAGCTTTCGCGGGTGGCGAGCCGCTCGGCGGCGCGGAAGGCGTCGGTCATCGCGCCGTCGGCGAGGAGCGACACGAAGGCGCGCTCCAGAAGCTCGGCGTTGCGCGGGTCGCCCTTCACCGCCTCGCGGTAGTAGCTCGCGGCGGCGGCCGTGTCCTTCGAGGCGCCGGCGATATAGGCGGAGAGGAAGTTGCCCTCGAGCGATTCCGCCGGCTCGTACTCGGAGAGCGGTGAGGATTCCCGCGGCTGCATGGCCGCCGCCGGCAGGGTGCCGAGACCGGTCGAAGCAAGCAGCAGGGTGAGCGCGGTGGCGCTCCGGCGGGCGGCGTATCCGAACATGGGCACCAGTCACGGCTCCTTCGCGGGCCCGACGGACGGAGCTTCCTCCGGCCGGTCCCGGTTTGGCGGGGGACACTGTACTCTTCCCGCCATGTCCGCAAGGCGAAAGGATGGCGCGGGGGAGGGCGCCGTTCAGGTGCCGTCGGTGCCGTCGCCGAGCTCGGCGCGGGCATCCTCCACGAGCTGCGCGAGGCCAGCATCGACCTCCTCGCCGAGGAGCGCCCGCTCCGCCGCCGTCAGGTCCTTGGCCCAGGCGCCGCTGCCAAAACCCTCGCGGCATCGCACGCGCTCGGCCTCGATGAAGGCTTGGGTTTCCTCGGGCCGCTCGCGCATGGCGTGCATGAAACCGAACCATGCCGTGCGCTCGACCACCGCAAGGCGGGCCCGTAGGCCCACCGCGACGGCGCGCTCCGGATCGACCGTTTCATCCTCTGTCATCGGTGCCTCCCAAAGCCTTGCCCCACAGGGTCGTTGCCGTCCTTCGGAAGAAGCCGGCGCGACACAGAAACCTATCGCGGCTTCCGCTGTTCGCAGCGCGTCTTCACGTAGGTGTCGGCGCCCGAGCCATGGCCCGCGCTTGCGGCCAGGACCGGACCCTGAATCAGGCATTCCTGAAGGGTGTGGGCCGGACCGATGATCACGTCCAGAGCGGTTTCCCGCGAGCAATCGGGCATCTGAACGCTGGACGCACAGATCAAGGCGACGACGAGGATGGAATTCATGGGGCCGGCCTCCCTGCCGGGGATGTTCTTCGCGTGGTCGGAACGCGCGACGCTCCGGCGGACCTTTGGGCGGACCTTAGCGACCGGCGGGCCAGCGTCGAACGCGCGGCCCGCTGGTCGAAACCGGAGAAGACCTCGAAAAGCTGCGCCGAGCCGATGCGTCACAGCAGCCCGGTCGGGTTCGGCCGGGCGGGATGTCCGTGCTCCGACCCGGACGGCGGCCCGTCCCAAGGCGTTCCGGCCAATAGGCCGCGATCGGCTGCGCGGCTGCAGGCCTCTGCCAAGCCGTTGATCGTGCTCGCGTTTCCCGCGCCGTAAGAAGGCTGCCCCAAAAAAGTCGCAAGAGGGGCCTGTCTTCGCGGGGATCGAACAAGTCGTAACCGGCGTCGTAACAGGGAGGCGGCAATGTCTTTCGATATCGTTTTGACGCAATCCGCGCAGGAAATCGCTGAGAGAAGCGGTGTTCTTCCCGCTCTCGAAGAACGGACGCGCGGCGAAATCGCAGAACTACCCGGCGAAGGGCTCGAAGAACTCGAGCGCCGCCTGTTCCATGCTTTCGCGCTCGACGACGGAACGGAGGTGATCTGTTCGCTGACGGCCGACGGCGCCGTGCGCATCGATGCCTGCGAGGCCGAGGCGGCGTGAACCTTCTCGCGGAACCGTGAAGGCCAGGCCCGGATTGCTCCTCCCGCTTGGAGTGCCGCACGAAACGCATGCCACCGGCCGTCCTGCGACGGTCGGCGGCGAACGGTTCGCGCGCGGCACATCCCCACATTTGACGAGGAGGAGACATGTCCCAGGAGACCGTCAGCGTCGAAGCCGACTTCACGAGCCGTGAAGCGGCCCACGCCGCCAAGGACCGCCTCGTGCGGGCGGGGTTCGCCCGCAACAGCATCGATATCGACCGTGAGGGCAACACCTACATCGTCCATCTGCCGACGCGGGAGGCGAACCGGCAGCGGGCCGCGCGCATCCTGCGGGGCCGTGCCGTGATCGAGAGCGCCAAGAGCACCGGCTGGGCCGCCGCCGACACGCTCGGCAGCAACCGCCTGCTCACCCTCGGCCTCGCGGCGCTCGTAGGCTTCGCGATCTACGGGATGACGAACCGGCGCTGACCTGCGCTGAAAGACTCCCCCGCGGGACCGTCGATGGGTTCGGCGGGGAGCCTATCGCGTCTCGAAGAAGCGGTTGCCCGGCCGCTCCAAGCCAAGATGGTCGCGCAGGGTCGTGCCCTCGTACTCCGTCCGGAACAGGCCGCGCCGCTGGAGTTCGGGCACCACGCCGACGCAGAAGTCGTCGAGCCCTTCCGGCACGAAGGGGAACATCACGTTGAAGCCGTCGCAGGCTTCCCCCTCCAGCCATTCCCCCATCCGATCGGCGATCTGCTCCGGCGTGCCGATAAAGCTGAGCCCGCCATAGCCGCCGACGCGGCGGGCGAGGTCGCGCACCGTCGCCCCAGTGCGGCGGGCATAGTCGACGATCTGCGCCTGCCCGCTCTTGCTGGCATTCGATTCCGGGATTTCGGGGAGCGGCGCGTCGAGGTCGAAGCCGCTGGCATCCGTGCCGAGGCGGACCGAGAGGTTGGCAAGCCCGCTCTCGACCGGCACCAGCGCGTCGAGCCGCGCCTTCTTCGCCTTCGCCTCCTCCTCCGTGCCGCCGACCACGACGAAGGCACCGGGCAGGATCTTGAGGGCGTCGCGGGACCGGCCGGCCGCCGCCATCCGCCCCCTTCACGTCGGCGTAGAACGTTTGGCCGGCCTCCAGCGACGAGGCCGAGCCGAACACCATTTCGGCGGTCTCTGCCGCGATCTGACGCCCGGCCTCGGAGGCGCCGGCCTGCACGATCACCGGCCAGCCCTGCACCGGCCGCGCGACGTTGAGCGGCCCCTTCACTTTCAGGAATTCGCCCTGGTGGTTCAGGGTGCGGAGTTTTTCGGGGTCGAAGAACAGCCCCTGCTCGACATCGCGGAGGAAGGCGTCGTCGGCCCAGGAATCCCACAGCCCGGTGACGACCTCGAAAAACTCGCGGGCGCGGGCGTAGCGGGTGGCGTGGTCGAGATGCGCGTCGCGGCCGAAGTTCAGCGCCTCGTCCGGGTTGCCGGAGGTGACGAGGTTCCAGCCGGCGCGCCCCTTCGAGATATGATCGAGCGAGGCGAATTTGCGGGCCACATGGTAGGGCTCGTTGTAGGTGGTGGAGGCAGTGGCGATCAGCCCGATCCGCTCCGTCACCATGGCCAGCGCCGGCAGCAGCGTCAGCGGGTCGAACGAGGTGACGGTGGCCGAGCGCTTCAGCGCTTCCATCGGCATGTTCATCACCGCCAGATGGTCGGCCATGAAGAAGGCGTCGAACTTGGCGGCCTCCAGGGTGCGGGCGAAGCGCACGAGGTGGTCGAGGTTGAAGTTCGCGTCGGGAAAGCCGCCGGGATAGCGCCACCACGCGGTGTGGATGCCGATCGGGCGCATGAACGCGCCGAGATGGAGTTGTTTTCGAGGTTCGCTCAACGGGGTCCTCCGTCCGCATCAACCCTTTGGTGCCGCCGATATGGTGCGCCGCCGCGGCCCGGCATCATCGCTCATGAACGCCGGCCGTGAGGAGGCCACCGCCCTAGGATTGCACGCACCGCCTTCGTAAGGTTCTGGCCGCAAGGCGATACGAGGGAAGCGAGCATGGCTGGAGCGAGCGTCACGCAGGATGTGCCCTATCGCGCCCTGAACGGCTGGCTGGCACTCGGCCTTGCTATTCCCTGCCTCGTACTAGCGGCCCTGACCTTCCTCGGCGGCGGCGTGCTGGTGCTCGGTCGTGGCAGCGTCGGCCCCGCATTCCTGCTGGTCTCGGTGGTGGCGCTGGTCGCCGGGATCGTGCTGCTGGCCGGGCTCATCACCCTCAAGCCCCGGCAGGCCGCGGTGCTGACCTTGTTCGGGCGCTATCACGGCACCATCGCCCACGACGGGTTCTGGTGGCGCAACCCGCTGACCGCCGTTGCCAAGGTCTCGCTCGCGACCGAGGCGCAGGAGACCAAGATCATCACGGTCAACGACCTGATGGGCAACCCGATCACCATCGCGGCCGCCGCGATCTGGCGGGTACAGGATGCCGCGCGCGCCACCTTCGACGTCGGCAGCTACCACGACTTCGTCTCCCTCCAGGCGGAGGCGGCCTTGCGCAACATCGCCTCGACCCGGCCCTACGACCACGAGGAGGCGGAAAACGTCGGTGACGAGGCGGGCGACGCCAAGCGCCGGCTCGCGGAGAAGGCCACCCGCGTCGCCTCGCTCCGGGCCGACCGCGACGCGATCCATGCCGACCTGATCACCGAACTGGGCCAGCGCGTCGCGGTAGCAGGCGTAGTGGTGGAGGACGTGCGGATCACCCATCTCGCCTACGCACCGGAGATCGCAGGCGCGATGCTCAAGCGCCAGCAGGCCGGCGCCATCATCGCGGCCCGCCGCCAGATCGTGGAGGGCGCGGTCGCCATCGTGCGCGACACGATCCGCCGCCTGGAACAGCCGGAGGACGGCCATGCCGGCATCCTCTTCGACGATCAGGGCCGCGCCAGCATGGCCCAGAACATGCTCATCATGATCGTGGGCGATCGCGAAGCGACCCCGGTGGTGAGCGTGGGGACGAAGCCGTAGACCGCCGCAGATCGATCCGGCGCCTGAGACTGAACGCATCGGCGAATCGGGCCTGCTCTTCAAGTATCTCCGAAGTGAGGATTTGTAAAATTCATCCGCGCGAGGGGTGAGCCGCGCCGGATCGGCATTTCACCCTCACCAGACCTGTCGTTAGTGCAGATGCCTCGGTCGCCGTAGCGGGCGGCGACCTTGCTTGGAGGAATCGGCAGGATGGGGCAGGACGGCACAATCCTTCGTCATTTCCGGCACGACGCGGTCCGGCTGCTCCGGCCGGTCTGGCCGCAAGTGAGCGTCGCTACAGCGCTCGGGGCGGTCGGCGGCCTTGCCACCGCCGCGGCTCTGGCCAAGATCAACGAGGCCTTCTACGGCGAGGGCGCGCTCGCCGACGGCGTGTTGCTGGCGTTTGCCGGGTTCGCCGCCTTGAGCGTTCTCGGCACGTTTGCGGCCAGTTTCGGCAACAGCTACGCGGGCGGACGCATCCAGGCGGCGCTCAGCCGCGACCTCACCGACAAGATCCTGACCGCGCCGATCGAACGGATCGAGCGCCTCGGCAAGCACAAGCTGCTCGCCTCGCTCCAGGGCGACGTGACCACCATCTTCACGGCCATCGCGTTCCTCTCGCCGATGGTGGTCGCGGGCGGGACGCTGGTCGGCTGCGCGGCCTACATGATCTTCCTGTCACCCGCCCTCTCGGTGGTGACGGCGGTGGTCCTGATCCTCGAGAGCCTCGGCGCGAACGCCCTGCGCCGGAACATGCTCCAGTCCTTCGAGGAAGTACGCAAGAACCGCGAGGCGACCCAGAAGCACTACCTCACCCTGACCGAGGCAGCGAAGGAGCTTCGCATCGGTCGCGAACGTCGGCTCCACCTCCGTGACGTCGCCCTCAGTGCCTGCATCGAGCAGGGGCGCCATCTGATGACGCGGATCGCCGTCATCCAGCAATCGCTGTCGATGCTGAGCCAATCGACCAACTTTCTGCTGTTCGCCGGTCTCATCGCCTACAAGGTCCTGGCCGGCATCAGCGGCGCCGAACTTTCCGGCTTCGTGCTCGTGCTGCTCTACATCCAGGCGCCGATCGGCCAGCTCATCCACTTCGTGCCGATGATCGGGCAGGCCCAGGTGGCCTACCGGCGCATCGCCGAGTTCTCTGAAGAGGGAGCGGAGGCGGAAGCCGGCCTTCTCGCCGCTGTGCCGTCGGAGGCGGGCCGCCGCATCCGCGAGATTACCCTGCGCGGCGTCAGCCACGGCTTCCCGGCGGCCGGCGACAAGGCCCCCTTCGCCCTCGGACCGCTCGACCTGACGATCCGGGCCGGCGAGATCTTGTTCATCGTCGGCGAGAACGGCTCGGGCAAGACGACGCTGATCAAGCTCCTGCTCGGTCTCTATCCGCCCCAGGCTGGCGAGATCCTGCTCGACGGCATTCCGGTGACGGCGCAGACCCGCGACGCGTACCGCCAGCACTTCTCGGCGATCTTCTTCGACTACCACCTGTTCGACGAGCTGATCCCCGCCGACGGCGCCGCCTCCGAGACCGCCCGGCCCCTGCTGGAACGGCTCGATCTGGCCCACAAGGTCGGCATCAGCGAGGGCCGCTTCTCCACCACCGACCTCTCGACCGGCCAGCGCAAGCGCCTCGCCCTGGTCCAGGCCGTTCTCGAAGGACGCCCGGTTCTCGTGCTGGACGAGTGGGCCGCGGAACAGGATCCGACCTTCCGGCGCCGCTTCTACGAGGAGCTTCTGCCGGACCTGCGAAGCGGCGGCCGGACGCTCATCGTCATCAGCCACGACGACCGCTACTTCGACGCTGCCGACCGGGTGCTGCACTTGGCGGAAGGGCGGATCGTGGAGATCACGGAGAGGGCGATGGCCGAGCCGGCCTGATGGATCGCTGCGGCGCGAGCATCAGCGACACGACTCGGCACTAGAGCGATTCATTGCCCCAGACGGCTTCCGTCGAGGGAAAAGCGGAGCGGATCAGATATCCAGCTCCGTCCCATCCGCGAACGATGCTCGCTCAGTGATGAAGGCGAAGCGCGCCTCGGGCTTGTTGCCCATCAGGCGCTCGACCGTGTCACCCGTCGATTCCCGCGCCTCGTCGAGGATCGCGACCCGCAGCAGCGTCCGCTTCTTCGGGTCCATCGTCGTCTCCTTCAACTGCGCCGGCATCATCTCGCCGAGGCCCTTGAAGCGGCCGATCTCGACCTTGCCGTTCTTGAACACGGTCTTGATGATCCGCTCCTTGTCCGCATCGTCGCGGGCATAGGCCGATTTCGCGCCCTGGCTGATCCGGTAGAGCGGCGGGATCGCGAGGTAGAGATGGCCCTTGTCGATGAGCTTGGGCATCTGCCGGTAGAAGAAGGTGATGAGGAGCGAGGCAATGTGGGCGCCGTCCACATCCGCGTCGGTCATGATGATGACCCGGTCGTAGCGAAGGTCCGCCTCGCGGAAGTTCGCGCCGGTGCCGCAGCCGAGCGCCAGCGTCAGATCCGAGATGAGTTGGTTGGCGCCGAGCTTGTCGCGGCTCGCCGAGGCCACGTTCAGGATCTTTCCGCGTAACGGCAGCACAGCTTGCGTGGCGCGGTCACGGGCCTGCTTGGCGGAGCCGCCGGCCGAGTCGCCCTCGACGATGAAGATCTCCGAGCCCACCGTGCCGGCGGCCGAGCAATCGGCGAGCTTGCCGGGCAGGCGCAGCTTGCGGGTGGCGCTCTTGCGGGCGACCTCCTTTTCCTGGCGGCGGCGCAGGCGCTCCTCCGCCCGGTCGATCACCCAATCGAGCAGCTTGTTGGCCTGGGCGGGCGAGGCCGCGAGCCAGTGGTCGAAGGCATCGCGAATCGCCGTCTCGACGATGCGGGAGGCCTCCACCGTCGCGAGCTTATCCTTGGTCTGGCCCTGGAATTCCGGCTCGCGGATGAAGACCGAGAGCATCGAGGCGCAGGTCGCCATCACGTCGTCGGTGGTCACCGCCGTCATGCGCTTGGCCTGGTTCACGCGCTCGGCATGCTCGCGTAATGCCCGCAGCAGCGCGACGCGCAGGCCCGCCTCGTGGGTGCCGCCTTCCGGCGTCGGGATCGTGTTGCAGTACGAGTGCGAGACGCCGTCATCGGCGACCGTCCAGGCGACCGCCCATTCGAGCGAGCCGTGCGAGCCGGGCTTGGTGATCTTTCCCGAGAAGATCGAATCGAGGACGAGCTCCTTCCCCTCGATGTCGCGAGCGAGATAGTCCGAGAGCCCGCCGGGGAAGCGGTGCACCGCCTCCGCCGGCACATCCTCCAGCCCTTCGAGCAGGGCCGGGGCGCAGCGCCAGCGGATCTCGACGCCGCCGAACAGGTAGGCCTTGGAACGGGCCATCTTGAACAGGCGACGCGGGTCGAACCGCAGCGAGCCGAAGATCTGCGCGTCGGGATGGAAGCGCACCCGCGTGCCGCGCCGGTTCTGCACCCGCCCGATCGTCTCCAGGCTTCCCTGCGCATGGCCGCGGGAAAAGCACTGCCGGTAGAGGGTCTGATTGCGCGCGACCTCGACCTCGAGCACGTCCGAGAGCGCGTTGACGACGGAAATGCCGACGCCGTGCAGGCCGCCGGAGGTCTCGTAGACCTTCGAGTCGAACTTACCGCCCGCGTGCAGCGTGGTCATGATGACCTCGAGCGCGGATTTGCCCGGAAATTTCGGGTGCGGATCGACCGGGATGCCGCGGCCGTTATCGGTGACGACGAGCGAGCCCGATTCTTCCAGCTCCACCTCGATGAAGCTCGCGTGGCCCGCGACCGCCTCGTCCATGGAGTTGTCGATCACCTCGGCGAAGAGGTGGTGCAGCGCCCGCTCGTCGGTGCCGCCGATATACATGCCCGGCCGGCGCCGCACCGGCTCCAGCCCCTCCAGCACCTCGATCGCCGAGGCGTCATAACCCGCCTCCGCCGTTTCCGGCGCGGGCGCCGGAGACGGTGCCACGGGGGTGAGGCGGCGGCGGCGCTCGGCCTCCGCGGGGGGAGGCTTGGCACCAGGCCCGAACAGGTCGCGTGCCGGATCGCTCACGCGACGGCTCCTCGAATCGGGTCGGAGACGGGCTGCATGGCTCTTCATACCCTCACTGTAGCGGAACAAACAGGAAACAAAAAGTCTCCTGTCCGCTTCCGCCGGTCGCAGTACCACGACGGCCGGCCGCGTTCGAAGCCCGACGATCCTGCCAAGCCCGGCGCGTTGTCATCACAGTGATGCGGGCGGATGGTTAAGACGGCCTCACGAAGCCTGTGGTGGGCGGCAATCCTGCGGCTGAAACAAGGCAGCGGAACGTTAAGGCGGCGCGGCCCAGGATGGCGACGGGAACAGAAGATGGTTTCCGGACGTTAACTCAGCACGGTCAGCTTGACCGTAAGGGAGCCACGCCGATGACCCCCGCTGCCGCTCAAGCGCGTCACCTCTCCCTCATGCGCCTGGAACAGGCCGCGGGCCAGGCCTTCGGCTATGCCGACGAGCCCGAGCCGACCGCGTCCCGTTCCGCGATGCTGCTCTCGTCATCGGGCTTCGCCATCGCCACCGTGGCGACGGCTCTGGCAGCCACCATCACCTATCTCGTCTGATCCTGCCGCGAACGAAGCAGCGGTCACGCCGCCGCGGGCAGGGCGCAGAGGCGGATGTCCTGCGCCAGCGCATCAACCCGCGCCGGCTCTGAATCCCAGGCGAACATGAAGCGGGACGCCCCGCCGATGAAGCCGTAGAACTGCCAGCCGCGGGCGCGCAGCCCCTCTTGGACCGGCGCGGGCAGGTTCAGGAACACGCCGTTGGCCTCCACCGGTGCCGCGAGCGAGATGCCCGGCACGTCGGCGATCCCTCGCACCAGCCGTCGGGCACATTCATTGGCGTGGCGGGCGTTGTCGAGCCACGCCCCGTTCTCCAGCATGCCGACCCAGGGCGCCGAGAGGTAGCGCATCTTCGAGGCGAGCTGGCCCGCCTGCTTGCAGCGATAGTCGAAATCCTCCGCGAGTTTTCGGTCGAAGAAGATCACCGCCTCGCCGACCGCCATGCCGTTCTTGGTGCCGCCGAAGCAGAGCACGTCGACGCCGGCCTTCCAGGTCAGTTCGGCCGGGGAGGCGTCGAGCGAGGCGCAGGCATTGGCAAAGCGGGCGCCGTCCATGTGCAGGCGCAGGCCCAAAGCGCGGCAAACGGCCGAGATGGCCGCGATCTCGTCGAGGCTGTAGACCCGCCCCGTCTCCGTCGCCTGGGTCAGCGTCACCGCCCGCGGTTTCGGGAAATGGATGTCGCTGCGCTTGCCGGCGATCGTCCGCACGATCTCGGGCGTGAGCTTTCCGTCATCGGTCGCGGCGGTGAGCAGCTTCGACCCGTTGGAGAAGAATTCCGGCGCACCGCATTCATCGGTCTCGATATGCGCCGAGTCCGCACAGATCACGCTGTGATAGGATTGGCAGAGCGAGGCCAGCGCCAGCGAGTTGGCGGCAGTGCCGTTGAAGACGAAGAACACCTCGCAATCGGTCTCGAACGACCGCCGGAAGCCGTCGGCCGCGGCCTGCGTCCAGGTATCGGCCCCGTAGGCCGGGGCGTGGCCGGCATTGGCCGCCTGCATCGCGGCGAGGGCCTCCGGACAGATCCCGGCATAGTTGTCGCTGGCGAATTGCTGTTCGGCCACGGCACGCTCCCGCTTCGTATCGGCGTCAAAAAGAAGGCCGGGCGGTGAGGGACCCGCCCGGCCTCATGACACCCATGTCGATCCAAGGGCCGATTTTTGCACCCCTCCCAGCCGATGGGCAGAGATGCAACCGCTCGAATGTCAGGCCGCGGCGAGCGACATCGACATCGATTCCTTCTTCATCAGCTCGCGGTAGAAGCCGTCGAGATGGGTCAGCTTCTCCGGCGAGCCGTCCTGCACGATGCGCCCGCCCTCCAGCACGACAATCCGGTCGAAGTCCTTCAGCGTCGAGAGGCGGTGCGCGATGGCGATCACCGTGCGGCCCTTCATCAGGTTGGCGAGCGCGGCGCGGATCGCCTCCTCGGACTCGGCGTCGAGCGCCGAGGTCGCCTCGTCGAGAAGCAGGATCGGCGAATCCTTCAGGATGGCGCGGGCAATGGCGATGCGCTGGCGCTGGCCACCGGAGAGCTTCACGCCGCGGTCGCCGACGATGGTGTCGAAGCCTTCCGGCAGCGACTGGATGAAGTCGGTGCAGTGGGCCGCTTCCGCCGCCTTCCAGACCTCTTCGTCGGTCGCGTCGGGCCGGCCGTAGCGAATGTTCTCGCGTAGGGAGCGATGGAACATCGACACGTCCTGCGGCACCACCGTGATCGCCTCGCGCAAGCTATCCTGCGTGACGCGGTTGATGTCCTGTCCGTTGATGAGGATGCGCCCGCCCTGCACCTCGTAGAAGCGCTGGATCAGCGAGAACAGGGTCGACTTGCCGCCGCCCGACTTGCCGACCAGCCCCACCGTCTGGCCGGCCGGAATCAGCAGGTCGAAATCGGAGAAGACGGTGCGCCCGTCGGGATAGCTGAAGGCGACGTGGTCGAAATGCATCTCGGCGCCGGTCTGGCCGATGAGCTTCTCCGCCTCCGGATGATCGACCAATTCGTGCGGCTGCAGCAGCGTGTGCAGCGCCTCCGACAGGCGGGCGGTGTGCTGGGTCGCGTCCACCAGCGCGACGGCGAGGTCGCGGGTGGCGGCGAGGATGCGGATGCCCAGCGTGCAGACGAGGACGACCTGACCGGTGGTGGCCTGACCGGCCTCCCACATCTTGATCGACCAGTAGAGCAGGCCGAGGATCGAGATCACGGTAAGGATGGCGTGGGTGATGCGCAGCTTCTCGAGGTAGAGGAGCGAGGAGCGGCGCGCCCGCATCTCGGAGCCGATGGTCCCGTCGAAGCGCACGAACTCGCGGTTGAACGCGGAGAAGGCGCGCACCAGCGGCATGTTGCCGACGAGATCGACCATCTCGCCGTCAACGCTCGCGGCCTTGGCGGCGAAGTCATGGTGCAGCGGCTTGCCGGCGGAGGCCATCTTGAACATCAGCAGCACGACCGCGGCGAAGATGCCGGCGAGCACGAGCGCCATCGTGAGGTTCACGGTGCCGATATAGATGATCGAGAGCACGGCCGCGACGCAGGGCGGCATCACGTTGAACGTGAACATGTTCTCGACGGTGAAGATCGCGTTCGACGTCGCGGTGATGCGCGAGGCCAACGTACCGGGCTGGCGGTCGGCGAAGAAGGACGGGGCGTGGCCCGTCATGTGGCGGAAGAGATCCCGGCGGATGTCGCCGGTCACGCCGACAAAGGTGAAGGCCCCGACCAAAGCCGCGACGCGCCAGAGCAGGTTGTCGGCGGCGATGAAGCCGATCAGCACCGCCAAGGCCGTCCAGACCTGCCCTGCGCTCGGCCCCTTGCCGAGGGCATCGACCACGCCCTTGAGCGCGTAGTCGGTCGAGACCGAGAAGGACACCGCACCGAGCACGGAGAAGAGAATCACGAGATGCGGGACGATCCGGCGCCTGAGATAGCGCCCGACAAAGGCCCCCGGTCTGTTGGCGTATTGGCAGAGATCTTCCATCGCGATCGTCAGTCCCGATTCGATCAGACCCGCTGGGCGCCGATTGTGGCTGGAGGGCGCACAGGGCACCCGTTAACCGCAACGCGAAGCGTCGCCTTATGTTTCAAGCGCGCGGGGCTTTCCGCCGGATAGCTCGGCGAAGATGAACCGCGCTTAAGCGGATGTGCGGCGCAAAAACGATTCCAACCCCGTCGGCCGGCGCAGGTCAAGACGGGTCATGCGCCTCATCCCCGTTCCTGCGCCGGGTCTCCGGCATGATCAGGAGGACGAGGGCGAGGCCGGCGGCGCCGACGATGGCGAGTCCCAGGAACGCGGTCCGGCTGCCGAGTTCGTCGGCCATGAAGCCGGCGAGTGCCGTGGAGAGGGCGGCGCCGATGCCCATGCCGGTCCCGACCGCCCCAAGTGCGGTGTTGAACCGGCCGGTGCCGCGGGTGACGTCGGAGACGATCAGCGGGACCATGACGCCGAGGACGGAGGCCGAGATGCCGTCGAAGACCTGAATCGCCACCATCCAGTAGGGGTCGCTGACGAAGGCGAAGAGCAGGCCGCGGACGGGCAGGGCCGCAAAACCGATCACGAGGAGCGGTTTTCGTCCCCAGCGTTCGGCGAGGCGGCCGACGAAGGGGGCAGTGAGCGCGAGCACCGCCTGCGGGACCATGATGCAGGCAGCCACGAGAGCCGTGGCGGTCTCGCTGGCGCGCAGGGTCATGACGCTGCCGACCAAAGGCAGCATCGCGGCATTGGCCAGAAAGAACAGCACCATGCAGGCGGCAAAGCACAGGAGCGCCCGGTTCTTCAGGAGCGCCGAGATGCCGCCGGCCTCTCGCGGTTCCGGTTCCTGGGCGGCGGGCCGGGGCCTGCCCGCTTCCACGGCGCGCCCCGACGGGATGAACGACAGGGATACCAGGGCCGGGATCACCAGCACGCCCGCAAGATAGAACACCGCATTGTTCGAGAGATAATAGCCGATCGCGCCCATGCCGGCGGCGCCGAGCGCGTTGCCGACCGCCGAGAAGCTGGCATTGCGCCCCAGCCGCTCGCCGGCCCGGGCATGGCCGACGAGGCCAATGGAGATCGCGGCGATGGCTGGCGTCAGCACGCAGCTCGCCGCCGAGTGGATCGCCATGGCGAGCATCACGACGAGATAGGTCGGAAGTGCAGCCAGCATCACGGCGCTCGCGCCGACCCAGAACGCCGAGAAACCGGCCGCGAAGCGCTTCGAGCGGGAGGCATCGACGAAGGCGCCGCCCGGCATCTGCCCGAGCAGGCTGACGAGGCTGCCCACGGTGAGCGCGAGGCCGATATCCGACTGCGTCCACTTCTGCTGGGTGAAGTAGACGGCGAGGAAGGGCCCGAACCCAGTCTGCAGGTTGGCGATGAAGAACGTGAACGCGTCGAGGCCGTAGGTCGCCCGTCGCGACGGACCGGCGGGGCCGGGCGTGCTCGGTCGGCCCGCGCGCCGCACCGGGCGGGAGCCGCCGCGCTCGCGAAGGTCGGTTCGATGGCTGTCGCGTTCGCGCGCTGGATAGGCGCGCCGTTCCGTCACCGGGCTTGCCGTCATTTGTCCGGCGTCTTCTCCGGTGGCCGGTCCGGGGCCTTGTCGGACGGGGCGGCAGGCTTCTCGGAGGCGGCAGACGCGTCACCTTCCGGCGGGACGGCGGCACCGGAATTCGCAGCGCCCGGGCTGGCGGCACTTGGGCTGGCGGTACTTGGGCTGGAGGGGGCACCGGGGCTAGTGGCCCCGAGCACGACGATCGGGTCGCCGGACTTGTATTCGGGCGAGACGCGGACCTGATTGCGGTTGAGCTGGAGCGTGAGGCGCCCGACCTTGCCCTCGGTGGTGAACTTCAGGACGCGCCAATCCACCGCGATCTTGCGGGAGCCGACGCCGAGAAAGCCGCCGAAATCGATCACCGCGGCGCGGGGACGTCCGTCGCGGTCGATGATGACGTCGATGATCCGGCCGAGATCGTCGCCGTTCATCGCACGCACGCTCTTGCCGAGCAGGCTCTCGTAATCCTGGGTATCAAGCACCACCGCCGGGGTGCCGCCCTCCTGGGACGGCGTCACGGCACCGTTCGCGGGTGCAGCCGGCGCCGGCGCTGCGGCCGGAGGCGGAGCGGTCGCGGCGGGAGGCGGAGCGGTCACGACAGGAGGCGAAGCGCCGCCGGGGGCACCCGACGAGCCGTCCGCGGCCATGGCCGCCGTAGCGAGGAGGGCGATCGCCGGTGTCACGATCGGCCGGATCAGTCTGAGCACCCCTACTACCTCTCGACAGTCGAAAAAGATGAGCGAGCCGGCCTCTGCGAGCCGGCGCTCCCCGGACATCATGGGGCGGGCGGACGCATCGTCCATGCCCGGCAACCACGGCGAAGTTGTGGATGGGCCGGAAACGCCGCCCCGGCCGCTTCGACCGTCCCGCCGGAACCGGGTGGACACGGGCGACGGCCGTCTGGTTTTCGCCCAAACCCTGCCTTAGACGGATGCAGGAAATCTTAACGTTCCCGACCCTTGGCCGTCCCCAGGCCGAGCCGTGGCCGGGAACGGCCGGTACGAGGACAAGACTGCATGTTCGACCCGTCGAGACTCTGCGCCGCGGCGCTTCTTGCGGCGAGCCTTGGCGGCTGCCAGGCGCTCGGTGGCGGCGGCGGCGTGATGCCGGAAACCGATCTCGGCCCGCCGCCCTCCGCCCGTGGCACGCTGCCCGGCCGCCCCCTGCGCAGTGCTCAGACCGACGATGACGGCCGTCCGCTCGCCGCCGCCCCGACCCGTGCCCTGGAGCTGCCGAAGAACTTCCGCGGCGACACCCGCACCGCCGATGACGGCCCGCGCCGCATCCGCCGGGAGGAGATCGACGGCGAGACGACGTCGCGGTCCAGCTCCGGCGGTCTCGCCCCCCAGATGGGCGCAGGCGGCAGTGTCGGCCTCGGCGGCAAGTTCTGAGCCGCGCCTGACTTCGGATTACAGGCGCCGCCGCCTCAGGCGGTCGGCGCCTTGCGGCCGCCCCAGTGATCGTTGAGGCGCCCGCCGAAACCGGGATCGTCGAACGGGTTTTCGCCGGGCCCCTGGGTCGGCGCGCCTTCGAGATCGGCAGGGTCGATATCGACCACGTATCCGCCGAGTTCGACCGAGTAGGTCAGCGCGTTCCAAGGCAGGGGGTGGTGGTTCTCGCCAAAGCCGAGGAAGCCACCGAACGACAGCACGGCGTAGGCGACCTGTCCCGACACCTTGTCGACCATAAAATTGTAAACGCTGCCGAGGTGGCGCCCGGTGCTGTCATAGACCGGGGTGCCCTCGACCTTGTCGGAAGCGATCAACCGGGGTGTCTCGTCGGTCGCGACCCCCTCGCCGGAGGTCGGGTCCAGTTCCAGCGTTCCCGGCTTACGAAAGGCCCGCTCTTCGGGCAGATCCGTCGGCATCCACGTCTCCAGCATATCCCTGACAGGCCCGCGACAGGCCCGTGATCCGGGTGTCTTGGTTGAATGCGAGGCGGCAAACACGGTTCCCGCCTCGACCGAGACGTGCGGCGGGATCACCGGAGCAGCCCCGGTCAGCGCGAAAAAATCCCTCGGGCAGTGGATTGAGCTGCGGAAAGGTCCGCTGATCTGTGGATGGACACCACGGCGGCGCTGTTCTCCACTTGGAACGGGCGCGGCACCGCTTAGTTGTTGCTCCTCAGTGCCCCGATGCCGCTCGGCCTCGTGTCACGAATCGCCGGTCCGCAGGACGGAGGGAAACCATGGCTACCAAGACGACGGAGAAGAAGGCGGCTGCGCCCAAGAGTGCCCCGAAGAAGGAGACCGCCACGAAGGCCGCCTCCGGCACCAAGCCCAACGCGCTTCAGCAGCCCCTGAAGCCGTCTCCCGAACTCGCCGCCATCGTTGGCGACAACCCCCTGCCGCGCGGCGAAGTCGTCAGCAAGGTGTGGGAGCACATCAAGAAGCACAATCTCCAGAACCCGGAGAACAAGCGCGAAATTCTCGCCGACGACAAGCTCAAGAAGATCTTCGGCAAGGACAAGTGCTCGATGTTCGAGATGAACAAGCACCTCGCCGCGCACCTCAAGTCCTGATTTGAAGGACCGTTCGCGGGCCGTCCCTCGGAGTACGGTGCCGGTCCAGCCGGCCCCGTACGTCCGGTGGGCTCGGGAGCGGTGAGCCTCAGATGATGCCGCGCAGCACGCCGCCATCGACCCGCAGGGCCGCCCCCGTGGTGGCGCTCGCGGCGGGCGTGCAGAGATAGGCGACCATGTTGGCCACTTCCTCCGGCTGCGCGAGGCGCTTCAGGAGCGAGGTCGGCCGGTTCTCGGCGATGAAGGCGCGGCCCTTGGCCTCCAGATCGCCTTCGCCCCCGCCCATCGATTCGAGAAAATCCGCGACGCCCTCGGTCATGGTCGGGCCGGGGAGCACGCTGTTGACGGTGACGCCGCTGCCCCCCACCGTCTCGGCGAGACCGCGGGAGATGGCGAGCTGCGCCGTCTTCGTCACGCCGTAATGGACCATCTCGGGCGGGATGTTGACGCCCGACTCGCTGGCGATGAAGACGATCCGTCCCCAGCCGCGCTCGACCATGCCGGGACCGTAGGCGCGGGAGAGGCGGATACCGCTCATCACGTTCATCTCGAAGAAGCGGCGCCACTCGGCATCGGCGATCTCGAAGAACGGCTTCGGCTCGAAGATCCCCGCGTTGTTGATCAGGATGTCGACCCGCGGCAGGGCGGCGAGGAGTTCTCCCGCCCCCTCCTCGGTGCCGACATCGCCGATGCCGGCGATGAACTCGGCCCCCGGCACCTCGCCGCGCAGGCGCGCGATGGCCGCCTCCACCCGCTCACCGGTGCGGCCGTTGACGGCGACGTAGGCGCCGAGCCGGGCGAGTTCGCGGGCCACCGCGTAGCCGATGCCGCCGGTGGAACCGGGGACGAGGGCGCTGCGCCCCTTCAGGTCGATATCCATCATTCGCCTCCGTTGGCCGCGGCCGTCCCTGTCCCGGCGTCAACGCACGAGCCGGGCCATGGTGCTGAGCGAAGATGCGCGGTCAGGGTCCCGTCCGCCGCAGGCCGCTCGCCAGGGCACCCGCCAGCGCCAGGGCGACGGCGCACCAGAGCGTGACGGCGAAGGCGCCCGCCGGACCACCGGGGACGAGGCCGAACAACACGGCGACCCAAGCCGCGCCGAGGGACTGGCCGACGAGCCGGGCGCTTGCCTGCATGCCGCTGGCGCCGCCGCTGCGCTCCCGCGGCGCGCTGGTGATGATGACCTTGTTGTTGGGCGACTGGAACAACCCGAAACCGATCCCCGACAGCGTCAGCCGCCAGACGATGTCGAAGGTCGCCGGCGCCTCCGGCAGGAGGGCCAGCGCCGCCATGCCGAAGGCGAGCAGGACGAGGCCGAGGCTGCCGAGCAGCCCCGGCGGGACGCGGTCAGCGAGCCGGCCGGCAAAGGGCGACATCGCCGCGATGGCGAGCGGCCACGGCGTCATCAGGAAGCCGGTTCGGGTCTCCGAGAAGCCGAGGGCATCGTGGAAGTAGAAGGGCAGGGCGACGTAGGCGATCATCTGCGCCGCGAAGGAGCAGATCGAGGCCACCATCGACAGGGCGAAGGCCGGAATCCGCAGGAGGTCGAGCGGCAGCAGCGGCGCCGCGAGCCGGATTTGGGTCCGTACGAACACGATGCCGACCGCAACCGAGGCGGTGATCGCGGCCACGGCGAGCCCGCGGGTGTCCGGATCCGCGAACGCGTCGAGACCGACGATCAGCAGGCCGACGGTGAGGGCGTTGAGGCTTGCGCTCCGCAGGTCGAAGCGCCGGGCGGAGCGGGGCGTTCGCGGCAACGTGCGCGCGCCCACCGCCAGCGCCAACAGCCCGACGGGCAGGTTGACGAGGAACAGCCAGGGCCAGGCGGCGACCGAGAGGATCGCGGCAGCGACCGTCGGACCGGAGGCGGAGGCCACCGCCACGATGAGCGCGACGTTGCCGACGCCGCGCCCGATCAGCCGGCTCGGATAGATGAAGCGCACCAGAGCGATGTTGACGCTCATGATCCCGGCTGCACCCAACCCCTGGGCGACCCGCGCGGCGGTGAGGCTTGCCAGGTTCGGCGAGACCGCGCAGGCGAGCGAGGCGACGGTGAAGACGGCAAGCCCCACGAGATAGACCCGGCGGTAGCCCCAGATCTCGCCCAGCGTGGCGAGCGGCAGCAGGGCGGCGGTGACCGCGATCTGGTAGGCGCTGACGACGAAGATCGCCTCCGAGGCCGGCACGTCGAGGTCACGGGCGATCACCGGCAGGGCGACGTTGACGATCGCTCCGTCGAGCACCGCCATGGAGATGGCAAGCGCCATGGCGCAGAGCGCCAGGAGCCGCTCGCGCAGCGGCAGCCCGTCGCCGCCCCCGACTCCGGCCTTTTGAGCCGTCACCGTCCATTTTCCGGTGCTTGCAGGCGAGCGATCCGCCCTATCTGTCTCTCACCGGAGGCCTCGCTACGCGTTGTCGGCGCGCCGCCGGGGCAGAGCCCGCGCCGTTCGCGCAACGCCCCCGGACCCCGCGCCGGGGACGATGCGCAGGCGTCTTGTATCTGCATCGTCTGTTTTCGAAAGCCGGCCACCACCTTTCGGGACGATGCTCGAGCCGGAGACGAAGTGTCCATGCGTTCCCACCCGATTTTCGCGCCCTGCCTTGCGCTTTGTCTCGCGCTCGCGCCGGTGCTGGCGCCCGCCGCCCATGCCGAGGAGCCGTCGCCGCTCGGCATCGGCCTCGAAGGCTTCGCCTATCCGTTTCCGGTGCGCTTCCTGCCGCTGAGCCGCGACGGCGAGGCGCAGCGCCTCGCCTACATGGATGTGCCGGCCGCCGACAACGCCAACGGACGCACGGTGCTGCTGCTGCACGGACGCAATTTCCCGTCGAGCTACTGGGAGCCGGTGATCCGCACCCTGTCGAACGCGGGCTACCGCGTCGTGGTCCCCGATCAGCTCGGCTTCGGCAAGTCCTCGAAACCGATCGGCTCCTACACTTTCGACCGGATGGCCGCCGACACCCTGGCGCTCGCCGACAGCCTCAAGATCCAGCGGTTCGACATCGTCGCGCATTCCATGGGCGGCATGCTCGCGGTGCGAATGGCCCGCAACTATCCGCAGCGGGTCAACAGCCTCGTGCTGGAAGCGCCGATCGGGCTGGAAGATTACCGCTTCACCGTCCCGCCGGTCTCCGACGAGGCCCTGATCGCCCGCGAGGCCGATCTGACCGCGGACGCCTACCGCAAGCAGCTGATGACAAGCTACGCGCTGTCGATCCCCGCCTCGGCCATCGAGCCGTTCGTGTCGATCCGCGAGCGGGTAAAGGGTTCGGGGGAGTATCCGCGCTGGCTCAAGTCGTTCGTGAACTCCTACCAGATGATCTGGGGCCAGCCGATCGTCCACGAGATCCCGCTCGTGAAGGCGCCGACCCTGTTCATCATGGGCGCGAACGACCACAACGCCCCCGGCAAGGGTTTTGCGCCGACGGAGATGCGCTCCAGCATGGGCGACAACACGGGCCATGCCCGCGCGCTCGCCGGCCGGATGCCGAACGGAAAGGCCGAGGTCCTCAACAATGTCGGCCACCTCGTCCACATGGAGGCGACCGAGATGTTCAACACGCTGACGCTGGAATTCCTCAACACGCACTGATCGCTCGGCCGTTCGCGACCCATCGCCGGCCGGGGCGTTGCACCCGGACGGCGACGTGACAGCAAATCCGGAGTTTCAAACATGGATGTCGGTTTCATCGGGCTCGGCCGCATGGGCCGGGTCATGGCGGCGCGGCTCGTCGCGGCGGGCCACCGGGTGCGGGTGTGGAACCGGTCGCCGGAGGCGGCGAGGGCGATCGAGGGCGCCGAGCCCGTGGCCAACGCCGCAGAGGCCTTTGCGGGCGACGCCGCGATCACCATGCTCGCCGACGACGCGGCCCTGCGCGCCGTCACCATCGAAGGCGGGCTGCTCGATTCCGGGCAGCGGCCCGGCGTCCATGTCGGCATGTCCACGATCTCGGTGGCGCTCGCCCGGGAACTGGCCGCGGTCCACGGCCGGGCGGGCGTGCCTTACGTCTCTGCGCCAGTCTTCGGCCGGCCGGACGCCGCGGAAAAGGGCGCGCTGAACATCATCGCCGCGGGTGACGACGCGGCGATCGCGCGGGTGCAGCCGTTGTTCGACGCCATGGGCAGCAAGACCTGGCGCTTCGGCGCGGAGCCGGAGAAGGCCAACGCCGTCAAGCTCGCGGGCAACTTCATGCTGGTCTCGGCCATCGAGGCGATGGGCGAGGCGGCCGCCTTCGCCGAGGGGCACGGCATCGCCGGGGCCGACGTGCTGGAGATGCTCACCAGCACGCTGTTCGCCTCGCCGGTCTACAAGAATTACGGCGCGATGATTATGGAAGGCCGCTACGAGCCGCCGGGCTTCACCATGCGGCTCGGCCTCAAGGATGTCCGCCTCGCTCTGGCCGCGGGCGAGGCGGTCAACGTGCCGATGCCGTTCGCCAGCGTGCTGCGCGACAACCTCCTCGACGCCATCGCCCACGGCGACGGCGACAAGGATTTTGCTGGGCTCGCCACGGTGGCCGCCCGGCGCAGCGGGCGGTAAGCCTCAGCGCTTGGTGTTCGTCGCGGTCTGGCCGAACATCACCTTCTTCGCGTCCTCGCTCATCGGCTGGCCGTGGTTCGGGTTGGCTTCCACCGCCCGCGCATAGGCGGCCTTGGTGGCGGGGCGCTCGGCGATCGCCTCGAACCAGCGCTTCAGGTTGGGGTGGTCGTCGAGGCGCTGGCCCTGCTTCTCCCACGGCACGATCCAGGGATAGGAAGCCATGTCGGCGATGGTGTAGTCGGGGCCCGCAACGAAGGCGCGGTCGGCGAGCCGCCGGTCGAGCACGCCGTAGAGCCGGTTCGTCTCCTTGACGTAGCGGTCGATGGCGTAGGGGATCTTCTCCGGCGCGTATTGCGAGAAATGGTGGTTCTGGCCCAGCATCGGCCCGAGGCCGCCCATCTGCCAGAACAGCCATTGCAGGGTCTCGGCCCGGCCGCCCAGGTCGGCGGGCAGGAAGCGCCCGGTCTTCTCCGCGAGGTAGAGCAGGATCGCGCCCGACTCGAACAGCGAGACCGGCGCACCGCCATCGGCCGGCTCGTGATCGACGATGGCCGGCATCCGGTTGTTCGGGGCGATCTTCAGGAAGGCCGGCTCGAACTGCGCGCCCTTGCCGATATCCACCGGGTGGATCGTGTAGGGGAGGCCGGCCTCCTCCAGAAACATCGTCACCTTGTGACCGTTCGGGGTCGGCCAGTAATGCAGGTCGATCATCGCGACACCTTGTCTTCGCGCCCACGAGGGCGATGCCTCAGGCCTGCGGCGAAGTGGGAATGTCGAGCGATCCGATCAAGCCGCGGCCGGTCCCCTTCGGCCCGTATCCGACCC
Source organism: Methylorubrum extorquens (assembly GCA_900234795.1). Lineage (NCBI taxonomy): Bacteria > Pseudomonadati > Pseudomonadota > Alphaproteobacteria > Hyphomicrobiales > Methylobacteriaceae > Methylorubrum > Methylorubrum extorquens. The sequence goes on along the minus strand of LT962688.1, from coordinate 2,394,869 downwards.
CATTGTATCGGGCCAGCGTCTCTCGGTCCTTGTTTTGACGAACCGGTGGCCACTTCGTGGGAATGCGCTCGCCTTGCGCCAATCCGCGGAGGACGTCCTTTACCTTTCTCGTGCTGAGCTGCCGGGACGCAGGGAGGGCGGTTCATGGTCTCGGCAGTGTCCACGAGTTCGGCGGGCCTCAGCGCGGCCATGCAGCGCTTCGACGGGGCGGCCTCCCGCGTCGCCTCACCGCAATCTGCCGCCGAGCCGGTCACGGCCGTCACGGAGCTGGCCTCGGCCTCGCTCGGTGTTTCCATCAACACCGCCGTGCTGAAATCCTCGATCGAGACCGAGAAACGCGTCCTCGATATTCTCGTGTGACGAGCAGCGCCTTGCCGGCCGGGACCCGAGGGGGTATCTCCCTCACAGCGTCGGGGTGTAGCGCAGTCTGGTAGCGCATCTGCTTTGGGAGCAGAGGGTCGTAGGTTCGAATCCTATCGCCCCGACCATACCTTCCCCGGAGACGTCAGCCGCCGATGCCGAGCGCCCGCATCTACCGTCCCGCCAAGGATCCCACGCAGTCCGGGCTCGCCCGCACCAAGCAGTGGGTGCTGGAGTTCGACCAGACCGAACCGCGCGAGACCGACCCGCTGATGGGCTGGACCGGCTCCTCCGACATGCTGCAGCAGGTGCGGCTCGAATTCGACACCTCGGACGAGGCGGTGGCCTACGCCAAGGCTTCGGGCATCGCCTACCGCGTCGAGGAGACGCCGCCGCCGATCGCGCGCAAGGGCCTCTCCTACTCCGACAATTTCAAGTTCAACCGCACGGCGCCCTGGACACACTGAGTGTCTCTCACGAGGCGCCCGCCGCGCTGGAAGCAGCGGGCGGTTCGTGAGGCTGAATCTCGCGTTCAGCGCCCTTTCCGCTCCGCCCAGGCGCGGTAGGGACTCGGCTCGTCGGCAAGCGGGAGGTGGCGCACCTGCATCGGCTGCTCTTCAAGCGGCCGGCACAACTCGGCATAGATTCCGGCACTGAGCAGACCCTCGGCCTCCGCCTCCTCGGCGGTGAAGGCGAAGTAGCCCTGCTTGACCCCGGCCAGCCGCATCGCCGCATGGCACATCGGGCAGGGCCGCCCGCTGGCGTAGACGGTGCAATCGTCAAGCTTGGGCCGGCCGAGCTGCTGGCTCGCCGCGCGGATCGCCACCATCTCGGCGTGGTCGCTCGGATCGTTGGTCGCATGGATGCGGTTGGCCGCCCGCGCGACCACCTCCCCATCCCGCACGATCACCGCGCCGTAGGGTCGGCCACCCTCGGCGACGTTGGCGAGGGCGATTTCGGTCGCCTCGCGCAGATAGCTCTCGTGATCCGGCATCGGTTTTCTTCTCCTCAGAATGCGTAGCGCACCCGGCAATAGGGCATCCGCTCGGCGAGCAGCGCCTTGAAGCGGGCGAGCCATTTCCCTTTCCAGCCGGTGCGGTAGCGCAGGTTTTCGCCGCCGCCTTCCGAGCGCTTGGTCTCCTGGATGTCCGGCCGCCAGAGTAGATCCTCAGCCTTGGGGTGCCAGCCGAGGTTCACCGCATGCAGCCCGGCATTGTGGGTCAGCATGATGATCTCGCAGGCGAGCTGATTCTTGGCGGCATTCGAGATCGACGCGTCGATCTCGTCGAACAACGCGACCCAATCCGCCTCCCAGCCCTCGTAGAGAATCACGGGCGAGAAATTGACGTGGACCTCGTAGCCAGCCCGCAGGAAGTCGTCGATCGCGGCAATCCGCTCGGGGATCGGGGCGGTGCGCACATCGACGACCCGCGCGATCCGCGCCGGCATCAACGAGAAGCGGATGCGGGTGCGGCCTTGCGGATCGTAGGCGAGGAGATCGCGATTCACGGCCTTGGTCGCGAACGAGCCCTTGGCGTTGGCAATGCCGCGGAATTGCGTGACGAGATCGCGGACGTTGTCGCAGATCATCGCATCGACCGAGAGGTCGCCGTTCTCGCCGAGATCGTAGACCCAGGCTTGCGGGTCGATCTGATCGGGCTCGGGCAGCGGGCCCTGCTTGGCCGCATGGCGCGTAATTGCCGCGCAGACCGCATCGACATTCACGAACAGCGAGATCGGATTGGAAAAGCCCTTGCGGCGTGGCACGTAGCAATAGGCGCAGGCCATCGCGCAGCCGTTCGAGGTCGAGGGTGCGATGAAGTGGGCGGAACGGCCGTTGGGCCGCATCGCGAGCCCCTTCTTCACGCCGAGCACCAGGCTCGATCGCTTGATCCGAACCCAGTCCTCGACCGAGCCGGCATTGCCGTGCAGCTCCGGGATGTTCCAGTGCGACGGGACAGCGATCCGCTCGGCGTTCGGATAGCGGGCCAGGATCTCGCGTCCGCGCGGATAATCGGCGACCGCCGGCTCGTGGAAGATGCGGTCGATGTCGATGAGGTCGCGCGGGGCCATGGCCTGGATCTAGGGCGAGCGCGGCCGTCCGGCGGGGCCTGCGGCGACAGGCCGTCCTGTCAGAGCCGCGCCAGCAGCTCCGCCTTCTTGGCCGAGAACTCTCCCTCGGTCAGCACGCCTTTCTTGTGCAGGTCGGCCAGCCGTTCGAGGATCGACAGGATGTCGGTCGGGCCTGCACTCGACGGTGTACCGGAGGGTGCCGCGTCCTGCCGGCTTACGGCAGGCGCCGACGGGATCGGGCTGGCGGCGGGGGCGACCGATGACGACGCGAACGCGGCAAAACTCGTGTCCGCCGGCGGTTTGGGGGCCGGGGGCGCCGCCACCGCATCCCGCTCGACCGGCGTCAGATCCTCCAGCGAGAAGCTCCCCTGCGGTCCGCTGAAGCGCAGCGACGAGCTGCCGCCCTGCTGCTGGCTCACGCCGGTGACGAGGCGGTCCCCGGTGTCGTAGAGGGCGAGCCGCCCGTCGGTCTCGATGGCGAGGCGCCGGCGCTCGGGGAAGAAGGCGTAGCGCGTCGCGTTCTGCGCACCCGCGCTCGACGGCAGCCCCAGTTCGTCCGGCCACCAGTTGCCGGAGGCGGCTTCCTCGCGAAAACCGGAGAGCGGCAGAGCCGTGGCGAGTTCGGTGCACAGGGCATCGACCTGCGCCTTCAGGGCATGGTCGTTCATGCGCCCGACCATCACCATGCCGCCGCGCGACCACTGCCCGAAGCCGCCGAGATCGGGGTGGTCGAACTGGGCCATGTTGCCCTGGCCCGCCTGGAGCGCGCGCAGCAGATGGCGCACCGCCTCCAGGCTGACGCCGTGCCGCTCGGCCAGGGCCTGAAGCCCGGCGGGCCGATGTTCGGGGTCTTCGATCATGGGTGATGGTCCCCCTCGAACCTGTCCGTGTCGATCGATGAGGGGCCTTGCAACGCGAACCCTCACCGTGAGTTTCGTCCAAGGCCTACCACATCCGCGGCGGCGCGCAGCGGATCGACAAAAATTTGCTGCGTCGCGTCAGACGACACGGAGCTTCGCCGTTCCGTGCACGTTCAGAGTCCGGCTGGACCCGCGGGGGCCGCTATAAGTGAGAATGGGACGATCGATGGCCGATACCGACAGGACTGCGACGCCGAGGCCCCGCACATCGCGCACGCGTATCCGCGAAGGCTCGCCGCATCCCCGCGGTGCGACCTGGGACGGCCGCGGCGTGAACTTCGCGCTGTTCTCGGCCCATGCCACGAAGGTCGAGCTGTGCCTGTTCGACGATGCCGGCGAGAACGAAATCGAGCGCATCGAGCTGCCTGAGTACACCGACGAGGTCTGGCACGGCTATCTGCCGGACGCGCGCCCCGGCACGATCTACGGCTACCGCGTCCACGGCCCCTACGAGCCCGAGGCCGGCCACCGCTTCAACCCGAACAAGCTCCTCATCGACCCCTACGCCAAGGGTCTGGTCGGCACGATCCAGTGGAACCCCGCCCTGTTCGGCTACAAGATGGAGACGGGCGACGACCTCACCTTCGATGAGCGCGATTCCGCCCCCTATACCCGCCGCTCGCGCGTGATCGACCCGGCCTTCACCTGGGGCCGGGATGTGAAGCCGCGCGTGCCGTGGGAGCGCACGATCATCTACGAGACCCACGTCAAGGGGTTCACCAAGCTGCACCCGGCGGTGCCGGAGAAGCTGCGCGGCACCTATGCCGGCCTCGGTAACCCGGCGGTGCTCGACTACATCAAGAGCCTCGGCGTCACCTCGGTCGAGCTGCTGCCGGTCCACTCCTTCGTGCAGGACGACTATCTGCAGCAGAAGGATCTCATCAATTACTGGGGCTACAACACCATCTCGTTCTTCACGCCCGCCCGGCGCTACGCGGCGGTGCCGGACTTCGCCTTCTCCGAGTTCAAGGAGATGGTCGCGCGCATGCACGGCGCCGGCCTCGAGGTGATCCTCGACGTGGTCTACAACCACACGGCCGAGGGCAACGAGAAGGGCCCGACCCTCTCGTTCAAGGGCGTCGACAACGCCTCCTACTACCGCCTGCTGCCGAACCAGCCGCGCTACTACATCAACGACACCGGCACCGGGAACACCTTCAACCTCTCGCATCCCCGCGTGCTGCAGCTCGTCACCGACTCGCTCCGCTACTGGGCGACCGAGATGCGGGTCGACGGCTTCCGCTTCGATCTGGCGACGATTCTCGGCCGCGAGCCCTACGGCTTCGACGAGGGCGGCGGCTTCCTCGACACCTGCCGTCAGGACCCCGTCCTCAACGACGTGAAGCTCATTGCCGAGCCGTGGGATTGCGGCCCCGGCGGCTATCAGGTCGGCGGCTTCCCGCCGGGCTGGGCCGAGTGGAACGACCGGTTCCGCGACGACGTGCGCGGTTACTGGAAGGGCGATGCCGGGCTGCTGCCGGGGCTCGCCTCGCGCATCACCGCCTCGGCCGACAAGTTCAACAAGCGCGGGCGCAGGCCCTGGGCCTCGGTCAACTTCATCACCGCGCATGACGGCTTCACGCTGAACGACACGGTTTCGTACAACGAGAAGCACAACGAGGCGAACGAGGAGGGCAACCGCGACGGGCACGGCCACAACCTCTCCTACAATTACGGCGTCGAGGGCCCGACCGACGATCCCGAGATCCGCTCCGTGCGTTTGCGCCAGATGCGCAACATGCTGGCGACCCTGTTCCTGTCGAAGGGCACGCCCATGCTGCTCGCCGGCGACGAGTTCGCCCGCACGCAGAAGGGCAACAACAACGCCTATTGCCAGGACAACGAGGTCAGTTGGGTCGATTGGGGCGCCATCGGCGAGGAGGAGCGGGATCTGGCCGAGTTCACGCAGCGCCTGATCCTGCTGCGCAACGCCCTGCCGATGCTCTCGCGCGGACGGTTCGTCACGGGAGCCTACGACGAGGAGTTCGGCGTCAAGGACGTGACCTGGCTCACGCCCACCGGCACCGAGATGAGCCCGGAGAACTGGAACGACGGCAACTCGCGCACCCTCGCCGTGCTGCTGGACGGGCGCGCCCAGGCGAGCGGCATCCACAAGCGCGGCGGCGATGCCACCCTGCTGTTGTTCTACAACGCCTATCACGACGTGGTGGACTTCACTCTCCCCGAGGCGCCGGGCGGCACGTCCTGGACGCGGCTGCTCGATACCAACTTGCCCGACAGCCAGGAGGTGGAGAGCTTCGCCGTCGGCGAGAGCTACTCGGTCACGGGGCGCTCGATGCTTATGTTCGTCCTCAAGCCCGTCGAGAACGAGGACGAGGACGAGGAGCACAGCGACATGGAGCGCTCCTACCAGTACGTGATGCAGGCCTTCGAGCGGGCGAATGTCGAGAGCGTGAGCTTCGGCATCGACGAGGAGGCCTGATGGCACGGGCGAGGGGCCGCTCGCCGCAAGCGGCCCCTGCCGATTTCGATGGGTTCCGGAGCCTCGGCGCTCCGGACCCTATGTTCTTCCCGCAGCCCTATCTTACGCTCTGCTTCGGGGATGCGCCGGCCGTGCTGGCAGCCTCACACGATTTGTCACGCCGCGGGTTCGCATGACCGACATCCCCGAGAAAAGACCCCACGGCGTCCATCCCAGCGTCGAGGCCGGTGCAGAGGGCCATGAATTCGAGTCCGGCAGCGGCATCTTCTTCGCCGCCGTCGCGATGACGCGCATGCCGATGGTGGTGGTCGATCCGAACCAGGACGACCACCCGATCGTGTTCGTGAACCAAGCCTTCCTGGAAATGACCGGCTACGCTCGGGACGAGGTGATCGGCCACAACTGCCGCTTCCTCCAGGGCCCCGAGACCGATCCGGCGACGCGGGCGCTGGTGCGCGACGCCGTCGCGGCGCGGCGCGACGTCGCCACCGAGATCCTCAACTATCGCAAGGACGGCTCGTCGTTCTGGAACGCCCTATTCGTGAGCCCGGTCTACAACGCCGCCGGGGACCTCCTGTACTTCTTCGGCTCGCAGCTCGACATCACCCGTCGCCGGCTGGCGGAAGACTCGCTGCATCAGGCGCAGAAGATGGAGGCGATCGGTCGGCTCACCGGCGGCATCGCCCACGACTTCAACAACCTGCTCCAGGTGATCCTGGGCTATGCCGACTCGCTGGCGACCAACCTGGACCGGCCGGACGCCGATCGGGGCCGCATGGGCCGCGCCGTCGGCAACATCCGCGAGGCGGCCGAGCGGGCCTCGACGCTGACGCAACAACTGCTCTCGTTTGCCCGCAAGCAGCGCCTCGACGGCCGCACCCTCAACCTCAACGACCTCGTCTCCGAGACGAAGGAACTGGCCGGGCGCACGCTGGGCGACGCGGTGACGATCGAGACCGATCTTGCCCCAGACCTCTGGCCCTGCCGGATCGACCGGACCCAGGCAGAGGTCGCCCTGCTCAACGTGCTCATCAACGCGCGCGACGCGATGCCGGAGGGCGGGCGCGTCACGATCACGACCCGCAACGAGGAATCCGGCCGGCCCGACGGTTCAGGTCGGCACGTGAGCGTCGCGGTGAGCGATACGGGCGCCGGCATCCCCTCGGACATGCTGGCGCGGGTGATGGACCCGTTCTTCACCACCAAGGAGGAGGGGAAGGGCACCGGGCTCGGCCTGTCGATGGTCTACGGCTTCGCCAAGCAGTCCGGCGGCTTCGCGCAGATCGAGTCGGTGATGGGGAAGGGGACGACGGTGCGTCTCTCCTTCCCCGCGAGCGACGAGGCCGGTGCGCCGGAGAGCGCAGAACCGGCCGCCACCGTCGAGGAGCGGCCGGGCACGGAAACGATCCTGATCGTGGACGACCGTGCCGACGTCGCCGAACTCGCCCGGGCGATCCTGCGCGACTACGGCTACGGCACCCTGATGGCCCGCCACGGCCGCGAGGCCCTGGAGATCCTGAACGACCATCCGGAGATCGACCTGCTGTTCTCCGACCTGATCATGCCCGGCGGCATGGACGGCCTGACGCTCGCCCGCGAGGCGCGCCGCCGCCATCCCGATCTGAAGATCCTGCTCACCACCGGCTATGCCGAGGCCAGCCTGGAGCGAACCGGAATCGAGCGTCCGGAGTTCGATATCCTGAACAAGCCGTACCGCCGTGCCGAGCTGATCCGGCGGGTGCGGGCGGCCATCGATGCGCCGAACCGGAGCTGACCGGCGCGACAGATCGGGGAGAGCACCATGGCTCAGGGTGACAAGTCGAAATACACCGACAAGCAGGTTCGCAAGGCGGAGCACATCGCCGAATCCTACGAGTCCCGCGGCGTTCCGGAAAAGGAAGCGGAGGCCCGCGCTTGGGCGACAGTCAACAAGGACGATGGCGGCGGCAAGAAGCCCGGCGGCTCGGGCCGCGGCAAGACGACGGACCATCCCGCCGCGCATAAAGGCGGTCGCACCGGCGGCACGGCCTCGGCTTCGCGCACGAAGGAGCAGCGCTCCGCCTCGGCCAAGAAGGCGGCCGAGACGCGCAAGCGGAATGCGGCGAAGAAGACGGGCTGAGGCTTCTCGACCCTCCCCCTTTTTGCGGGGGAGGGCGATTACGCTGCCTCAGACGGCCATCGCCGTCTTCAGGTTCTCATCGACCTTGTCGAGGAAGCCGTTAGTGGTGAGCCACTTCTGGTCCGGGCCGACGAGGAGGGCGAGATCCTTCGTCATGTGGCCGGCCTCGACCGTATCGACGCAGACCTTCTCCAGGGTCGCGGCGAACTTCGCGAGATCGGCGTTGCCGTCGAGCTTGGCCCGGTGCGACAGGCCGCGGGTCCAGGCGAAAATCGAGGCGATCGAGTTGGTCGAGGTCGCCTTGCCCTTTTGGTGCTCGCGGTAGTGGCGCGTCACGGTGCCGTGGGCGGCCTCGGCCTCCACGGTCTGGCCGTCCGGCGTCATCAGCACCGAGGTCATCAGGCCGAGCGAGCCGAAGCCCTGCGCGGCGGTGTCGGACTGCACGTCGCCGTCGTAGTTCTTGCAGGCCCAGACGTAGCCACCCGACCACTTGAGGCACGAGGCCACCATGTCGTCGATCAGGCGGTGCTCGTAAGTCAGGCCGAGCGACAGGAACTTCGACTTGAACTCCTCATCGAACACCTTCTGGAACAGGTCCTTGAAGCGGCCGTCATAGGTCTTGAGAATGGTGTTCTTGGTCGAGAGGTAGACCGGGTACTTACGGGCGAGGCCGTAGTTGAACGAGGCCCGGGCAAAATCGATGATCGACTGGTCGAGGTTGTACATCGACATCGCGACGCCGGCGTCGGGGAACTTGAACACCTCCTTCTCGATGACGGTGCCGTCGTCACCCTCGAACTTGATCGTGAGGCGGCCCTTGCCCGGCACCTTGAAGTCGGTGGCGCGGTACTGGTCGCCGTAGGCGTGGCGGCCGATCACGAAGGGCTGGGTCCAGCCCGGCACGAGGCGCGGCACGTTCTTGCAGATGATCGGCTCGCGGAAGATGACGCCGCCGAGGATGTTGCGGATCGTGCCGTTGGGCGACCGCCACATCTCCTTGAGCTTGAATTCCTCGACGCGGGCCTCGTCCGGCGTGATGGTCGCGCATTTCACGCCGACGCCGTGGCGCTTGATCGCCTCGGCCGCATCGATCGTCACCTGATCGTTTGTGGCGTCGCGGTGTTCGACACCGAGATCGTAATAGTCGAGATCGAGATCGAGGTAGGGGTGGATGAGCTTGTTCTTGATCTCCGCCCAGATGATCCGGGTCATCTCGTCGCCGTCGAGCTCGACGACCGGATTGGCCACCTTGATCTTCGCCATGTCGGTCCCTCAGTTGCCCGGTGCCGCGCGCCCGGCCGGCTGCCCTTCGCGCGTCTCTCCGGAACCCTGTCGCCGCCCCTATAACGCAGCGCAGCAAGGCGACAAAGCCGGGCTCGGGCAGCCTGTTTCGGATGCGCGAAACTGTTACCCGCCCCTGCGGAACGGCAGTAGGCCGCGCAGGCGAAATCCGAGCCAGATCAGGATGGCGAGGGCGATCAGGTTCAGCGCGAGGGTGAAATCCTCCCGCGGGGCCAGCGAGAGGGCGTAGCCGCCCTTACGTGCCGCATCGAACTGCCAGCCGAGCACGAGCCCGCCCTCCGCCGGCGCGCGGAGAAACACGTCGGCCAGCAGCCAGCCGCTGGCCGAGATGCGGACGGTGAGGCCCGCGCTCACGAGCCAGATCACCTGGGCGAGCTGCACCGGAACGGAGAGGGTGTAGCCCAGACGCCGGTCCTGCCAAAGCGCCACGCCCGCGACGACGCTCGCCGCCAGCACCAGCCCGATGAACAGCACGCCGGGCAGCAAGGTCAGCGGCACCGCGGCACCGGTCTGCATCAGGTCGTGCAGGAAGGCCCACAGGCCCACCAGCCCGCCCTGGATCTCGATCAGCGCCACGGTGTAGCGCAGGCCGTCGCGGTCGTTTCCGGTCTCCGTCATGGGTGGCGGGCATAAACGAGGCGGCACGCCACGGCCACCCGGCGCGGTCACCAGCCAAAGCGAGTGTCGCTCCCGCACAAGAGCGCACGCCACGGCCGCGCTATGTGGCCTGGACAAACCCGGCTGCCGCTGCGACGACCCGCGCGTCAAGAAAAACGGCCGATCACGAGGAAGGACACACCATGAGCGACCGCATCATCCTGCGCGCCGGCGAGGCCCTCGTTGCGGGCGGCCCGCCCAACACGGCGTCCGAGCCCGAGGTCATCATCGGCGAGCTCGACGGGCCGGTCGGCACCGCGCTCGCCACCCTAACCGGCGATCAAGTCGTCGGCCACAGCCGCGTCTTCGCGCTCCTGAACACCGACATCATGGTCCGCCCGGTGACGCTGTGCGTCTCCAAGGTGAGCGTGACCGAGAACAAGTACACCTCGATCCTGATGGGCACGGTGCAATACGCCATCGCCAACGGCGTGCTCGACGCGGTGCGGGCCGGCTACATCCCCAAGGAGAAGGCCAACGACCTCGGCATCATCTGCTCGGTCTGGCTCAGCCCGGGCGTGATCCAGGCCGAGACCGTCGATCACAAGGCGCTGTTCGAGATCCAGCGCAAGGGTATGACCGAGGCGATCCGCAAGGCCATGACCAACGAGCCCTCGATCGACTGGCTCCTCGAGAACCAGGACAAGATCGTCCATAAATACTACCAGATGGGCCTCGACGGTAAGATCTGAATCTTTTGGAGGATCGCGCCGTCGGCCCTGCCGGCGGCGCGGTTCTGTTGGCGCCGCGACTGATAACAGTTATCCTCCCCCTTCCGCAGCGACGGGAGCAGCGACGATGCCGAGCAGCGCCGACCTCGGAACCCGCCTCGAAAGCTATGTCACGTCGCTCGTGAAAGAGGGCCGCTACCGCTCCCGAAGCGAGGTTCTTCGCGAGGGCGTGCGCTTGGTCGAAGAGCGCGAGAAGCGCCTGTCTCTGCTTGATGCGGCCCTGGCCCGTGGTGCCGCCGATGCCGACGCCGACCGGGTGACGCCGGCCGAAGACGTCAGGGCACGGTTGATCGCCAAATACGAAAAGCTGTCCGGCCCGGATGCATGATCGTCGTCTTCACCGCCGAGGCTGAAGCCGATCTGGAGCGTATCGGCGACTTCATTGCCCAGGACAATCCGCGCCGGGCTGTCAGCTTCGTCACCGAACTGGTCGAGCGGTGCCTCCGGCTCGCCGAATTTCCCGAAGGCTTCCCGCTGGTTCCGCTTTACGCCGACAGCGGCGTCCGGCGGCGCTCCTACAGTTCCTACCTCATCTTCTACCGGGTGCGCGGCGAGCGGATTGAGATCCTGCACGTCATGAGTGGGGTGCGGGATTGGGAATCGCTGCTCTTCCCGGATTGAGGCTGTGATCGTGGCGTGCGAGAGGGCGGCCATGAGCGCCCCCGTCGTCATCCTGGTCGAGCCGCAACTTGCCGAGAATATCGGCATGACCGCCCGCGCCATGGCGAATTTCGGCCTGTCAGAGTTGCGTCTCGTGGCGCCCAAGAACGGCTGGCCGAAGAAGGGCGTGCGCGAGGCGGCCTCCGGCGCGACTTACGTGCTCGATGGGGCCAAGGTCTACGCCACGCTGCCGGAGGCCATCGCCGACCTGCAGTTTCTCCTCGCCACCACCGCCCGCGAGCGCGGGCAGATGAAGCGCGTCTTCGCCCCCGAGGACGCCATGACGGCCACCGCCGAGCGGATCGGTCACGGTGAGCGGATCGGGCTGATGTTCGGACGCGAGCGGGTGGGCTTGAGCAACGACGAGGTGTCGCTGGCCGACGCCATCGTCACCTTCCCGGTGACGGACGAGTTCCCCTCGCTCAACCTCGCTCAGGCCGTGCTGCTGATGGGCTATGAGTGGCGCCGCGCCGCCGGTCTCGCCACCCTTCGCTTCTCCGGCGAGATGCTCTCGCCACCCGCCACTCGCGAAGCAATGCTCTCGCTGTTCGCGAGCCTGGAGGAGACGTTGGCGGGGGCCGGCTTCTACCCGCCGGAGAAGCAGGAGATCATCGCCCGCAACATGCGCGACATGCTCCACCGCATGGCGATGTCCGAGCAGGACGTGCGCACCTTCCGCGGGGCGCTGCGGGCGTTGAACCGGAAGGCTCGCACGACCGACGAGGCGTAGGGCCTACCGCTGCACCAGTCCGAACCGCGTCAGGCAGACATGCTTGGCGAGCGAGGCGGGCGCGATCGGCACCGCAGGCGTGGTCCCGTAGGGATCTCCGGTGGCGGTGTCCTCGGGCGCGCGAAAGGCGCCGGGGACGTAGCTGGTCTCGCACTGGTCGAACTTGTTGCACACGGCGAGCTTGGTGCAGATCGTCTGGCCCGCCCGCTCGTAGACGTAATAGGTCGCCCCGGAATAGGGCGGTCGGGGGAAGGTCTCGGTCCGCACCGTCGTGACGTCCGCAGCGCTCGCTGCCACCGGCAACACGAGCGCTGCGAGCAGTCCCCGTCCGACCCCTGCGCGCATCACCCGCCTTCTCCCCCGACGCCCGAGCATCAATCGATCCGGATCACGATCTTGCCGACATGCCCGGCCTCGGCCAGGGCTTTGAGGGCCGCCGGCGCCTCGTCGAAACCATAGACCCGGTCGATCACCGGCTTGATCCCGTGCAGGGCGATCGAGCGATTCATGTCCTCGAACATCTCCCGCGGGCCGACGGCGACGCCGCGCACGATGCAGCTCGCGCCGAGGATCGCCAGCGGGTCGATCGCCTCGCCCTGGGCCAGCAGGCCGATCAAGCCGATATGCCCGCCGGGCCGGGTCGAGGCGATGGAGCGCGGGAGCGTCCCGGTGCCGCCGACCTCGACGACGTGATCGACCCCGGTTCCGCCGGTCAGCCGGCGCACCTCGCTCTCCCAATCGGGATGGGTGCGGTAGTTGATGGTGTCGTGCGCGCCGAGCGCGCGGGCCTTCTCCAGCTTGGCATCGCTCGACGAGGTGGCGATGACCCGCGCACCGGCCGCGTGGGCGAGTTGGATCGCGAAGATCGAGACGCCGCCGGTGCCGAGCGTCAGCACCGTCTCGCCGGCCCGAAGGGGCTTGAGCCCGTAGAGTGCGTTCCAGGCGGTCACCGCTGCGCAGGGCAGCGTCGCCCCTTCCTCGAAACTGAGATGATCGGGCAGCGTGACGAGCCCGTCCTCGTCGAACACCTGATACTCGGTCAGCACCCCGTCGATGGCGCCGCCGAGCGCGGTCTGCCACGTGTCGGCCACCTGCGCGCCGCCGAGCCAGCTCTGGGAGAAGATCCCGGCGACCCGCTCGCCGCCGATGAAGCGGCGCACGCCGGCGCCGAGCGCCACGATCTCACCCGCCCCGTCCGAGAGCGGGATCAGCCGGTCGAGATTGACCGCGAACGGGTAGCGGCCCTGGCAGATCAGCAGATCGCGGTAGTTGAGGGAGGCGGCACGCATCCGCACCAGAACCTGCCCGCGGCCCGGTTCGGGCGTCGGGCGCTCGGCACGCTTCCAACTGTCGAGGCCGGCGGCGGCGGACATCTCGTAGGCGCGCATGGCGGTCTCCCGTGGGGTTTCGCGTCTTGGGTTCAACGCGGGCACTCATGGCAGGCGCATATGGGAAGAGGCCGCCCGAAGGCGACCTCTTCCTCACGAATCCCCAATCGGTGTGCTGGTTCGGGCCTTGCTATGCCGCCCGCACGGTCGCGAGGAAGCGGCTCACCTCCGCTGAGAGCTGCTCGGACTGACGCGACAATTCGGACGCCGCGCCGAGCACTTGGCTCGCCGCCGCGCCAGTCTCTTCGGAGGCGCGGGCAACGCCGGCGATGTTGCTCGTCACCTCGGCCGTTCCGGTCGAGGCCTGGGCGACGTTGCGCACGATCTCCTGCGTCGCCGCGCCCTGCTGCTCGACCGCCGCCGCGATGCCGGCGGCAACGCCGTTGATCTCGCGGATGCGGCCGGAAATGCCGCCGATGGCCGAGACCGCCTGATCGGTCGCGCTCTGGATCGTGCCGATCTGCTGTGCGATCTCGCTGGTCGCCCGGGCGGTCTGGTTGGCGAGTTCCTTCACCTCCGCCGCGACCACCGCGAAGCCGCGCCCGGCTTCGCCGGCCCGCGCCGCCTCGATGGTTGCATTGAGCGCGAGCAGGTTGGTCTGTCCGGCGATCGACGAGATCATCGACACCACGTCGCCGATCTTGGCGGCCGCGCTCGACAGGTTCTGGACCAGCCCCGCGGTCTGGTCGGCTTCGCCGACCGCGGCCTGGGCGAGTTCGGACGAAGTGGCCACCTGCCGGCCGATCTCGTGCACGGAGGTGCCGAGTTCTTCCGCTGCGGCCGCGACGGTCCCTACATTGGTCGCCGCCTCCTCGGCGGCGGACGCCACGGTGATCGACTGGGAGGCTGTTTCGGTCGCGGTCCCCGACATGCTCTGGGCCGTGGCCTGCAACTCGGTCGCCGCCGAGGTCACGGTGCCGATGATCCCGCCGATTGCGGCCTCGAAGCTGTCGGCCATCGACCGCATCGCCGCCTTCCGCTGCTCCTCGGCCGAAGCGCGGGCGAGCGCCGTCTCGGCTTCCAGGGCGCGGGTGCGGATCAGGTTGTCCTTGAACACTTGGACGGCGGCCGCCATCGCGCCGACTTCGTCCCGGCGCTGACGGTACGGCACCGGCGTCTCGACGTCCCCGGCGGCGAGCGCGCCCATCATGCCGGTGATGCCGGTGATCGGCCGCGAGATCCGCAGGAAGCCGAACGCCATCGCAAACAGGGCGACGAGCACGGCGACCGCCATCGTGACACTCGCAACGATCGAAGCAGTCTCGACATTGCCGACCGCGGTCGACGCGTCGCGCGTGGAGCCGTCGCGATTGAGGGTGATCGCGCGGGTGATCAGGTCGCTCGATTGGCTGTACAACGAGAGCAGGCCGGGCCCGACCAGTTCCGCCATGGCTTCCCGCTGCTCGCCCCGCTCCATCATCGCGATGATACGGCGGCTCGCCTCATCGTAGCGGGACCACAGCTCCGAAAACTGCGTGTAGAGCGCACGTTCTTCCGGGGACGAGATCAGGGGCTCGTAGCGCTTGCGCGCCGCCGCCATGTCGCTCAGCGCCCGTTCGTAGTTGCTCCGGTTCGCCGCCAACGTCTCGGGATCGGTGGAGGTCGTGACGGTCCGATACTGCCGCAGGCGCATCTGGCTTGCAGCCGTCCCCATCTCGTTGACGGCGAGGACGGACGGAAGCCAGTTGGTGGCGACCGCATCGACACCTCGGCGGATCGACGACAGCTCCATCAGGGAGACCACCCCCTGGCCGATCGTAATGAGCGTGAGCCCACCGAACAGGGCGATGAGAGCAGCTTTGAGAGAGAAGCGCATCGGACGGGTAAGGCGCGTAAAATGCTGAAATGTCCGCCGCGCACGGATCACCCAGGTCTGCTGACAAAAAATTGATAAATGAAATGTCTTAACGAGAGGATTAAGAGATCCGCCCCACGATTTGTCGTAATCTGCTTTCAGCCGATCGGAACGGCCACTCGCCAAAACTTCTTCAGCCGGAGGTTGCAATCGGCATCATCCAGCTTTGAAATCGACCTCTCGTGATCTCCTGAGCAACATGATTGGTGTATTGATTTTCTCGTCGCGTCGAACCAGCCCATGCACTCTCGATGTTCGCCTGACCTGAAAACAACGGATATGGCGGTTGTTTCGAATTCAAACGACCTTACAATGCTTGCCGAGACGGCGTATGCGCGCCGAATAGTTTCGACACGAGAATTTTCGAGCGCCGAGATCGGTCCGAATGGGCTCGCTCGACAGACGATCCCCCGCGCCGAGCGTCCACCCTTTTTGTCGATCCGTCGAGGCGGTCGCGGACGCGACGACGTTCAGGGCCTGATCTCGATGGGCGTGCCCAGATCGACGCGGGCGTAGATCGCGCGCATCTCGGCGTTGGTGACGCCGACGCAGCCCTGGGTCCAATCCTTCAGCCGGTGCAGGCGGCCGAGCCAGGAGAAGCCGTTCATCAGTCCGTGGATCATGATGTCGCCAACGGGCGAATAGCCACCGGCCTGCGCCGCCGCCGCGTCGGCCGGGGAGGGGTAGGACACCTTGAGCGAGAGATGGGCGACGCTGCGCGAATTGCGGAACGCGACTGCATAGACGCCCTCGGGCGTGCGCCCGTCGCCTTCGCGCGCCTTATGGCCCTCCGGCGCGAAGCCGAGGGAGATGGGGTAGGTCGCGAGCACACGGCCCTCGCGCAGCAGGGTCAGGCGGCGCGCCGCCTTCTCCACGAGGATGCGGTCGGCGCGCTCGGCCTCGGCCACCAGCGGGGGCTCGGTGCGGCCGACTTGCGAGAAGTCGGCGAGGACGACGGCACCGGCGCCGAGGACGGCGAGGCCGCCGATCACCGCAGCGATGCGCCCGCGCCGTCCCATCGCGGCCTCAGCCGATCTGTGCGCCGACCTTGGCCAGCGCTTGCTCGATATCGGCGATGAGATCTTCGGGATCCTCCAGGCCGATCGAGAGACGCACGGTCTCGGGGCCGACGCAGGCCGCCGCGCGCTCTTCGGGGCGGAGCTGGCGATGGGTCGTGGTGGCCGGGTGGATCACGAGCGACTTGATCTCGCCGATGTTCACGAGGTGCGAGACCAGTTCGAGGTTCGCGATGAACGCCAGGGCCGCCGGCTCGCCGCCCTTCAGGGCGAAGGTGAAGATCGAGCCCGGGCCCTGCGGCACGTAGCGGTTGGCCAACGCCTCACCCTTCTGGCCGGGAAGCGCGGGGTAGCTCACCCAATCCACCGCCGGATGGTCCTTGAGGTAGGCCGCAACCGCCTTGGCGTTGGCGCAGTGGCGCTCCATCCGCAGCGGCAGCGTCTCGATGCCGGTGAGCGTCAGGAAGGCGTTCATCGGCGAGAGGCCGGGGCCGAGGTCGCGCAGGCCGAACAGGCGGCAGGCCACGGCGAAGCTGATCTCGGGGAAGCGGTCGCTGACGATCAGGCCGTCATAGTCCGGCCAGGGATCGTTGATGAGATTGTAACGCGAGCCCTGCGCCTTCCAATCGAAGGTGCCGGCATCGCAGATCATGCCGCCGATCACCTGGCCCGAGCCGCCGAGGAACTTCGACGTCGAGTGGACGACGATGTCGGCGCCGTACTCGATCGGGCGGATCAGCGCGGGCGAGGCCAGGGTGTTGTCGATGACGAGCGGCAGGCCGTGGCGCTTGGCGACCGCGGCGATGCCCTCGATATCCATCACCGTGGCGCAGGGATTGACGATCGACTCGCAGATGATCGCCTTGGTCTGCGGCGTGATCGCGGCTTCGAACGCCTCCGGCGTCAGGTCCGCGGCGAATTGCGGCGTCAGGTCGTAGCGCCCTTCGAGGCGGCGCATCAGGCCGAGCGAGCCGCCGAACAGGCGCGGCGATGCGACGTAGGCGTCGCCGGTCTGCATCAGCGTCATCATCACCAGCAGAACCGCCGACTGCCCGGACGAGACGGCGACCGCCGCCTTGGCGCCCTCCAATGCGGCGACCCGGCGCTCCAGCGCGGCGACCGTCGGGTTCGAGCCGCGCGAGTAGGAGAAGCCGGTCTTGCGCATGGCGAAGATGTCGGCAGCCTGCTCCGTCGAGTCGAAGACGAAGCCGTTGGTGAAGTAGATCGGCTGCACCCGCGCACCGGTGGCGGGATCAGGGGGCAGCGCCCGCATGGACCGCCTGCGTGGCGAAGCGGAGGGTTTTTTGGCTCGGCGGTCATGGCGGGACCTGAACTGATCGGTCTGTCGGCGCGCGGGGCAGCGCGCCACTCTCACCCGCCTTCTGCCGCGAAACGGACCGCGGCGAAACCCGCGATTGGTCCCCGCGCGCATCGGCCATGCGCGCAACGTCTGCGGGCGGCCGTCAGGCGGCGCGCTTGAGGCAGGCCTTGAGGGTGCGCACCAGCATGGTCGGCGCGTAGGGCTTCGGGATGAAGCGAGCACCGTCCGGCATGTCGCCGGGGCCGGGCGTGCCCATGCCGGAGACGATCAGCACCGGGATTTCCGGCCAGCGGTGGGCGACGAGGCGGGCCAGGGCGAAGCCGTCCATCGAGCCCATCGGCATGTCGACATCGGTCATCACGATCCCGACATCGGGCCGGCCTTCCAGCACGTCGAGCGCCTTGTCGGCATGGTGCGCTTCGAGGACGTTGAACCCGGCCTCGGCCAGGGTATCGGACGCTTCCATCAGCAGCAGACCGTCATCTTCGACGAGGAGGACGACGGGCGACTCTGTCGGGTTCTCTGTCATAAGCCTGCAAACGATCTCGGGCCGACACTGGTTGCGGGCCTAATTCGCACCTGCAGCGAGGTCAAGGAAGGGACGACCCGCAATTGTGCAGAGCGGGAAATTCAATCTTGACCTTAAACGTGCGCCGGGACGGGTGCCGGACGCGCCTTCACATGCGCCAGCGCTTCCGGCCGCGGCCCGCCTGTCGCCCAGTCGAGCAGCTCGACCGTGTGGAGGATCGGGATGTCGGTGCCTTTCCCGATCTGGGTGGCGCAGCCGATATTGCCGGTGGCGATGATGTCGGGCCGGACGCGCTCGATATTGGCGACCTTGCGATCCCGCAGACGGGCGGCGATCTCCGGCTGAAGGATGTTGTAGGTTCCGGCCGAGCCGCAGCAGATATGGCCCTCCGGCACGTCCTTCACCGTGAAGCCCGCCTTCTTGAGCAGGGTTTTGGGCTCGGTGCGGATGGCCTGCCCGTGCTGCATCGAGCAGGCAGAGTGGTAAGCGACCACGAGGTCGGTATCCTCGACCGGGGGCAGCAGGCCGATCTCGGCCATGTACTCGGTCACGTCCTTGGCGATACCTGAGACCCGCGCCGCCTTCTCGGCATAGGCCGGGTCGTCGCGGAACATGAAGCCGTAATCCTTGATCGTCGTGCCGCAGCCCGAGGCGGTGACGACGATGGCATCGAGGCCGGGCCCCTCCATCTCGGCGATCCAGGCGTCGATGGTGCGCTTGGCGTGACCGTGGGCGTTCGCCTCCTTGCCCATGTGATGGGTCAGTGCGCCGCAGCAGCCCTCGCCCTTGGGCAGGACCACCTCGACCCCGTGGCGGTTGAGCAGGCGGATCGCGGCCTCGTTGAAGTCCGGCCGCAGGACGCTCTGGGCACAGCCGCGCAGCAGCGCGACCCGGCCGCGGCGCTTGGCCGGCGCCTTGTCCTCACCGGTCTGGAAGAGGTCGCTGATCTCCTGCGCCGAGGGATCGGCGGGAAGGTGCCGGGCCGGTCGGTGCGGTTGCGGTTCGGCAGTTGCGCCGGGGCGAGATCGAGCATCGCCGCCAGCCGGTTGCCGACCCGCGGCAGCCGGGCGACCAGCGGCCGGAACGGCGCCCCGATCTTGGCCGCGAGCAGCGCCACCCGGAACCGGTTCGGATAGGGCAGCACCAGGGCCAGCACCGCGCGCAGGAGCCGGTCGGAGAGCGGGCGCGCGTAGGTCTTCTCGATATGGGTGCGGGCGTGATCGACGAGGTGCATGTAATGCACGCCCGACGGACAGGTCGTCATGCAGGACAGGCACGAGAGGCAGCGGTCGATGTGCTTGACGACTTCGCGGCTCGCCGGCTTGCCGCCCTCCAGCATGTCCTTGATGAGATAGATGCGTCCGCGCGGTGAATCGAGTTCGTCACCGAGCAGGAGGTAGGTCGGGCAGGTCGCGGTACAGAATCCGCAATGCACGCAGGTGCGCAGGATCTTCTCCGAGGCCGCCATGGCGGGGTCGGCGAGCTGCTCGGGGGCGAAATTGGTCTGCACGACACGCCTCGATGCGGTTTCTTACTTCTCGTGCGAGTCTTAGAACCGTTCGCGCGGGCGAACAATCGGAACGGTTCTAAGCTGTTGCTGTGTCGCACGCCCTCACGACGACGGCCGACGCGTCGGTCCGGAGGGATCGACGCAGCGGTCCGGCGTCACCGCTCCCGCGAAACGGTGAGCAGGCGGGCGATCAGCCAGATCGGCACAACCACCACCGCGCCCGCGAGGATCCATCGGCCGAAATCGTGGAAGGTGTCGAGCCCGAGGTCGATCAGCGAACGGGTGAAGTCGTAGAGCTGCCAGAACAGCAGGCCCGGCGTCAGGCCGAACATCGCCATCACCGCGCCGACGAGCACGGACAGGAACAGCAGCTTCACGAACACCGCCGCGGGCGAGCCGCCGAGAAAGCGGTTGAGGCCGGAGCGGCGGCGGGGCGCACCATAGCGCGGATCGGTGCGCGGATCGGCCGGATAGGCGCCCGAGTCGAGCGGGGCGCGGCGCCGCGAGTCGTGATCGCCGATCATTCTGCCGGTATCCTTGGTGTTCCGTGGCACCCTCGCAACGGCGTTGCAGCCTCGCCACACTCCTGCGAAACCGGGACACCGCAGCATCATTCGACGCATTCGGGGTAGCAGCCAGATGGCATCCTCGAACGTTCCGCTCAAGATGGCAGGCTGCATCCGGCCCTGCCGGCTCCCGTTGACCCCGTAAAGCGCGACCTGATTCAGGCCATGATCGACCACGCTCTGTTCGACCCGGCGACCATTGATGCCGAGACGAAGGCGCTCAATGCCGAGATCGTGGCAGCCCACGCCGCGCAGGCCGACCCATGGTCGCTGCCGATCGAAGAGGTGCGCGCGCGCCGCCGGGCGGGCACGCAGGCATCGCCCGCCATGCCGCGCAGCCCGCGCGCCGAGACCGTCACCATCGCGGGGCCCGCCGGACCGCTGGCGCTGCGGGTGATCCGACCGCAGGGCAAGGCGCGGGGCGCCTACCTGCACATCCACCGCGGCGGCTGGGTCTGGGGCGCGGCGGACGAGCAGGACCCCTGGCTCGAGCGCATCGCCGACACCTGCGGCTTCGTCTGCCTCTCGGTCGAGTACCGGCTGGCGCCGGAGCATCCCTATCCCGCCGCGCTCGAGGATTGCGAGGCGGCCGCCCTGTGGCTCGCCGGCCCCGGCAAGGCGGAACTCGGCATTCACGCGCTGACCATCGGCGGCGAATCCGTCGGCGCACATCTCGCGGTGATGACGCTGCTGCGCCTGCGCGACCGGCACAACCTGCCCCGCGCCTTCCGCGGCGCCAACCTCAATGCCGGCTTCTACGATCTCGGCCTGACCCCGAGCGTGCGGCTGTGGGGCGAGGAACGCCTCGTCATCAACACCACCGACCTCAAGCGCTTCGCCGACGGCTACGTGCGCGAGGGCATCGACCGACGCCGGCCCGACGTCTCGCCGCTCTATGCCGACCTGAAGGGCCTGCCACCGGCCCTGTTCACGGTCGGCACCGCCGATCCGCTGCTCGACGACACGCTCTACATGTCGGCCCGCTGGGCGGCGGCCAATAACGGCGGCCACACCGCGGTCTATGCCGGCGGTTGCCACATCTTCGTGCGCTACCCCGGCGCGTTGACTGAGCGCGCCTTGGAGCTGATCGACCGCTTCCTGATGGCGCTGGCGTGACGCGGTGACGCCGCGCCGCGCACGTCGTACCTGAGCCGGGTGCCACCGCCTCCCGACCTCCCGCCGCGCTTCTCCGCGTGGTTCGCCTCCCGCGGCTGGTCACCCCGCCCGCATCAGCTCGAACTGCTCGCGACCGTCCAGGGCGGACGCTCGGCGCTGCTCGTCGCCCCCACGGGAGCCGGCAAGACGCTGGCCGGCTTCCTGCCGAGCCTGGTCGAGCTGAGCGAGCGGCAAGGAAGCGCGAGCAAGGGCGGCAAGGCGAAGGGACTGCACACCCTCTACGTCTCGCCGCTCAAGGCGCTGGCGGTCGACATCGCCCGCAACCTCGACGCGCCGATCGAAGACATGGATCTGCCGGTCACGGTCGAGACCCGCACCGGCGACACGCCCGCGCACAAGCGCGCGCGCCAGATCCAGCGCCCGCCCGACATCCTGCTCACCACGCCCGAACAGCTCTCGCTGCTGCTCGCCCACCGGGAGGCGGAGGCCTTCTTCGCCGGGCTTAAGACGATCGTGCTCGACGAGTTGCACGCCCTCGTCACCTCGAAGCGCGGCGATCTCCTCTCCCTCGCGCTCGCCCGCGTGCGCCGGCTGGCGCCGGAGGCCCGTGCCATCGGCCTTTCGGCCACCGTGCGTGAACCGGAGGAACTCCAAAAGTACCTCGTCGGCCAAGTGCCGGGCGAGGACCGCCGGGCCGAGCTCGTCGTGGTGAAGGGCGGTGCCAAGCCCGACCTGCACATGCTCGAAGTGAACCGGACGCTCCCGCTCGCCGGCCACACCGCCTGGCACTCGATGCCGGCGATCTACGACCTGATCCGGGCGCACCGGATGGTGCTCGTCTTCGTCAACACGCGGCTGCAGGCCGAGTACACCTTCCAGGAGTTGTGGCGGCTCAACGACGACACGCTGCCGATCGCCCTGCATCACGGCTCGCTCGACGCCACGCAGCGCCGCCGGGTCGAGGCGGCGATGGCGGCGGGGCAGTTGCGCGCCATCGTCTGCACCGCGACGCTCGATCTCGGCATCGACTGGGGCGACGTCGATCTCGTCGTCAATCTTGGCGCGCCGAAGGGCGCGAGCCGGATCATGCAGCGCATCGGACGGGCCAACCACCGGATGGACGAGCCGTCGAAGGCCTATCTCGTCCCCGGCAACCGCTTCGAGATGCTGGAATGCCGCGCCGCCCTCGACGCGGTGGAGGAGGCGGCCCAGGACACGCCCGACGCCCGCCTCGGCGCCCCCGACGTGCTCGCCCAGCACGTGCTCGGCATGGCCTGCGCCGACGCCTTCGATCCGCTCGAACTCTACGACGAGGTCATCTCGGCCGCGCCCTACGCGACCTTGTCGTGGGAGGATTTCGAGGCGGTGGTCGATTACGTCGCCACCGGCGGCTACGCCCTGCGCGCCTACGAGCGCTTCGCCAAAATCCTGCGCGGGCCCGACGGCAAATGGCGGGTGCGCGATGCCCGGGTGGCGCAGCAATACCGCATGAATATCGGCACCATCGTCGAGTCGACGCACATCAAGGTGCGGATGGCCCGCAGCCTGCGCTCCAAACCCGGCACCGTGCTTCCGAAGGGGGGACGGACGCTCGGCGAGATCGAGGAGGATTTCGCCGAGACGCTGACCGTTGGCGATACCTTCCTGTTCGCGGGCGAGGTGCTGCGCTTCGAGGGGCTGGCCGAGGACGAATGTCTCGTCACGCGGGCCGGGCCCGGCACCGATCCGGCGATCCCCTCCTATGCCGGCTCGAAATTCCCGCTCTCGACCTTCCTCGCGGCCCGCGTGCGGGCGATCATCGCCGACCCGTTCGAGTGGGACCGCCTGCCGCGCCAGCTCGCCGACTACCTCGCGCAGCAGCGCCGCCACTCCGTGCTGCCGGGCGAGCGCGACCTCTTGGTCGAGACGTTTGCGCGGGCCGGGCGTCACTACCTTACGGCCTTCCCGTTCGAGGGGCGGCTCGCCCACCAGACGCTCGGCATGCTGCTGACCCGCCGCCTGGAGCGCGCCCGCCTGCGCCCGCTCGGATTTGCCGCCAACGACTACGGCATCGCCATCTGGTGCACCAAGGATCTGAGCGAGCGCGCCGCGCTCTCGCCCGGCTTCATGGAGGCCCTGTTCGACGAGGACATGCTCGGCGACGACCTGGAGGCCTGGCTCGACGAGTCGGCGATGATGAAGCGCACCTTCCGCCAATGCGCGGTCATCGCCGGGCTGATCGAGCGGCGCTTTCCCGGCCAGAAGAAGACCGGCCGGCAGGTCACGATCTCGACCGATCTGATCTACGACGTGCTGCGCCGCCACCAGCCCGACCACCTGCTCCTGCGCGCCGCGCGGCAGGATGCGGCAACCGGACTCCTCGACGTGACCCGCCTCGGCATGATGCTGAGGCGTATCCGGGGGCGAATCACCCACAGGGCGCTCGACCGGGTCTCGCCGCTCTCCGTGTCCGTCATGCTCGAAATCGGGCGCGAGCGGGTCTACGGGGAGGGGGCCGACGAGATCCTGGCCGAGGCCGAAGCCGAGCTTCTCCAAGAGGCGCTCGGCTGACGCGGCGTGCCGCCTCCTCCGCGAAGCTTGGGACAAAAACGTTGGCACTCGGCCAGAGACTCGAGAAGACCGTGAAGGGCACCGACCTTGCGCTTGCCGGCGAGGCCTTGAGCCTCGACCGCACCGGCGCCCTGTGGCTGTCCGAACACCGCACCCTGGTGGTGTCGGACCTCCATCTGGAGAAGGGCTCGTCGTTTGCCGCCCGCTCCGGCCAATTCCTGCCGCCCTACGACACCCGCGAGACCCTGGCCTGCCTGCACGAGGTGGTTCAGCGGCTCGATCCGGCCTGCGTGGTCGCGCTCGGCGATTCCTTCCACGATGCCCGCGGCCCCGAGCGGATGGAGCCCGGCGACCGGGCGATGATCGCCGCGCTTCAGGAAGGCCGCGACTGGGTCTGGATCGCCGGCAACCACGATGCGGCGGTGAGCGAGGGCGTCGGCGGACGCTACTGCGAGACGGTTTCCGTCGGCGGCCTGACGCTGCGCCACGAGCCGCTGGCGGGGGCCGAAGCGGGCGAGATCGCGGGGCATCTCCACCCCTGCGGCAAGGTCAGCATGCGCGGCCGCTCCGTGCGCCGCCGCTGCTTCGTCAGCGACGGCCACCGCCTCGTCATGCCGGCCTTCGGCGCCTATACGGGCGGCCTCAACGTGCGCGACGCCGCCTTCGAGCCACTCTTCCCCAAGGGGTTCACCGCCTACCTGCTCGGCGACGGACGCGTGTTCGCGATCGGCCGGACCATGCTCGGGCGGGATTGATACGATCTTTGCTTCGATCGAAGCGGAGATCGTATCACCGAGCCCACGCGGCATTTGAGCGAAGTCCGAAATCCGCATTGCGAAGCAATCGATCGGATTTCGGTTGAACCGGGTCACGCTGCCACAAGCAGCGCCGCCCCGGCGACCGCCGACAGGGCCAGCCGCAGGCGGCCCATCCAGACCGGGACCATGCCGCGGCGGGGAAGGTCCTGATCGACGATGCCCCACAGCAGCACGAGGGCGCCGAGGGTCCGGAGATCCCAGGGCGGCGGCGCGGCGAGCGCCGCCCAGGCAAGCAGCGAAGGCACGATCGCGAGCCCGTAATCGCGCCAGCCCGCCCCCCGTGCCGCCGCCGCCCCCCAGCGGATGCCGCCGAGGAACGAGGCGATCACCGCGCCGTAGGCCGAGAGGATGGTGCGCGGCGACAAGCCGATGGTGCCGAGTCCGACATCCGTGCCGCTGACCGATAGGGCCGCAAAGCCCACGAACGGAATCAACCCCGCGATGCCGAGAAGGACCGCGCTCGCGGGTACCGTGGTCAGCCGCCCCATGCCGTCTCCCTGGCTGATTGCCGCGTGGCCCGGTTCCGCCGGATCCACGCCTCGCCCGCGTTGACCGCCGGCCGTTCGGGACCCGGCATGGGTCACGGCAAGCCGGAGGTGTCATGAAGCATTCTAAACGCGCAGATCCTCATCCATCTCGCAACCGAGACCATTTGTTGCAGCGCCCGGCCTCGCCTTCCACACCGGAAGGGACGTTCGCGCCGGATCATCGCGCCGCGGCGATGGCCCCGCGCCGATTTCGCCGCCAGGGTGCGGGTGACACGGCCCATCCCTTGCGTGATCCGCCCCCATGCCGCTGAGACCCACGGACCTGAGACCCGCCCTGTCGCGGCTGCGCGGTGCCTCCGGCGATGCGTGGACGACCTGGCGCAGGCGGAGCCTGTTCCTGGTGGGCGGCGTCTGCGTCGGCTTGGCGGCCGTGCTGATGGCCAAGGCGGCCGATGCGGCGCAGGAACTCTTCCGGCACGGGCTCCACGCCTCGCCGGCCCTGGCGCTTCTGCTGTGTCCGGCCGGCTTCGCGCTCGCCGCATGGCTCGCCCGCACCGTCTTCCCGAATGCCCAGGGCTCGGGCATCCCGCAGGTGATCGCCGCGCGCGCCCTGGATGCCGGGCCGGCGCGCCGTGCGCTGGTCTCGCTCAAGGTCGCCGCGGGCAAGATCGTCGTGATGTGCCTCGGGCTGCTGTGCGGCGCCTCGATCGGCCGCGAAGGGCCGACCGTGCAGGTCGGCGCGGCGATCATGGCCTCCTTCGGGACTTTGAGCCCGAAGCGGATGCGCGGCCTGCTGCTCGCGGGCGGCGCGGCGGGGGTGGCGGCGGCCTTCAACACGCCGCTGGCCGGCATCGTCTTCGGCATCGAGGAACTCGGCCGGGCCTATGACAGCCGCGGCAGCGCACTGATCGTCGCCACCATCATTGCCGCCGGCCTGACCTCGCTGGCGATCCTCGGCGACTACACCTATTTCGGCACGTCGGACGCGCGGCTCTCGCTGGCCGCCGGCTGGCTCGCGGTGCCGCTGCTCGGCGTGGCGGGCGGCCTTGCCGGCGGGCTGTTCAGCCGTATCGTCATCGCCTTCGCCCGCGGCCTGCCGGGACAGGTGGGCGGGATGATCGGGCGCCGTCCCGTCCTGTTCGCCGGCTTGTGCGGGCTCGGCGTCGCCCTGTGCGGGCTCGCCTCCGGCGGCACCGTCTACGGCACCGGCTACGAGGAAGCGCGGGCGCTCCTGCACGCCGGCAACGACCCGCGCTGGGATTTCGCCCCGCTCAAGTTCCTGGCGACCGTCCTGTCCTCGATCAGCGGCATCCCCGGCGGCCTGTTCGCGCCGTCGCTGGCCGTTGGCGCCGGGCTGGGGGCGGAGGCGAGCCTGTTCCTGCCGGACGTGCCGGTCGGCGCGCTGGTGCTGATCGGCATGACCGCCTACCTCACCGGTGTGCTCCAGGCGCCAATCACCTCCTTCGTCATCGTCACCGAGATGACCCAGAACCACGCGATGATGATTCCGCTGATGCTCGCGGCGCTGGTCGCGGATGCGGTCTCGAAGCTGATCTGCCGCGGCGGCCTCTATCACACCTTGGCGGAGGTGCTGGTGCGGCGGGCGGCCGGAGAACGAAGCGCGTAAAGCGCAGACCGCGACGGAACGCCGCCGGGTCGTTGGCCGTTACTGCTCCGCTTTTGTTTCGGAGTGAACTGCCATGACGCTTCTCAAGTGGGCCGCTATCGCCTTCGTTATCTCGCTCGTTGCCGGCGGCCTCGGCTTCACCGGCATCGCCTCCGGCGCGAGTTCGATCGCCCGCATCCTGTTCGGCCTGTTCCTGGTGGTCGCCATCGTCATCGTGGTGATCGCGCTGGCCGTCGGTCAGGTGGTGTTCTAGCCGCGGGCTCCAACCGTGCGCCTCGACGGTCGCACCGCCCTCGTCACCGGCGCCTCCTCCGGGATCGGTGCCGAGACGGCCCTCGGGCTCGCCCGCCTCGGGGCGCGGGTCGGCCTCGTCGGGCGCGATCGCGAGCGCACGGAACGCGCCGCCGCGCATCTGCGCCGGGAGACCGGCGGCGCGGCGGACGTCTTTCTCGCCGACCTGTCGAGCCAAGCCGAGATCCGCCGGCTCGCGGGCGAGGTGAGGGCGCGCTACCCCGCCCTCGACCTCCTCGTGAACAATGCCGGCGCGATCTTCTCGGAGCGCCACGTCACGGCCGACGGAATCGAGCGGACCTGGGCCCTCGACCATCTCGCCTACGTGCTGCTGACGCACGAGCTGCGTCGCCCGCTCGAAGCCGCGCCCCGTGCCCGCATCGTCAACCTCGCCTCCGCCGCCCATACCCGCGGGCGCATCGACTTCGACGATCTCGGCGGCGAGCGCCGCTACGCGGCGATGAAGGCCTATGCCCAGGCCAAACTCGGCAACGTGCTGTTCACCTATGCGCTCGCCCGGCGGCTGGCCGGACGCGGCATCACCGTCAACGCGGTGCATCCGGGTGTCGTGGCGAGCGACTTCGCCAAGAATACCAGGGGCGGGCTCGGCTTCGCCTGGAGCCTGATCCGCCCGTTCCTGATCTCGACCGAGGCTGGCGCCAGGACCTCGCTCCATGTCGCGACCGCGCCCGAACTCGACGGCGTGAGCGGACGCTACTTCGCCAAAAAGCCGCGAGACCGCCTCGTCCGCCCTCAGCCGGGACGAGGCGTTGCAGGAGCGGGTCTGGACCCTGAGCCGGCGCCAGACCGGAATCGAGGCCTGACCCGGCTTGCCATCGGCCGCCGGGGTGTCCGTCACGGAACGCCCGCTGCGACGCCGTGATCGGGCGTTTTTTGGCAGCGATCAGGCTTCAGGCCGCCAAGCGGAGAGGACGCTTCAGAAGTGGCTGAACGAGGCGCGGGCAAAGCCCATCTCGCGCCCATGCGCGTCGTGAAAGCGAGGCGGGCCGTCACCGGCTTCCACGGTGCCGATCTCGGCAACGGGCACCCCGGCGGCCCAGGCCTCGGCCAGGAACGCGCCCACGGAACCGGGCGGCACCGCGCAGAGGATCTCGTAATCGTCCCCACCGGTGAGAGCCGTATCGAGCCGGCTCGCATCGCCGGAGATGGCCGCCTGCGCGGCTGGGGAGAGCGGCACCGCCGGAACCTCGACCCGGGCGGTCAGGCCGGTGCCGGCGAACATCTTCGTCAGATCGCCCGCCAATCCGTCCGAGACGTCCATGGCCGCGCGGGCGTGGCGACGCAGCACGGGGGCGAGCGCCAGCCGCGGGCGCGGGTGAAGATAGCGATCGAGGAGCGCATCGCGGTGGAGGGGGCGCCAGCGCGGGATCGGGCGCGAGCCGCAGGGCCAGGCCCAGAGCCGAGTCGCCGATGGTGCCGCTGACGCAGAGCCGGTCGCCGGCTTGCGCCGCCTGCCGCCGCAGGATCGCGCCCGCCGGCACCTCGCCGAAGGCGGTCACGCCGATCAGAGCCGGGCCGCCGGAGCGCACGGTGTCACCGCCCAGCAGCGGGCAGCCATGGGCGCGGCTCGCCGCGCCGAGACCCTCGGCGAAGCCCCCGAGCCACGCTTCGGTCCAGTCGTCCGGCAGTGCGAGAGTCAGGAGGAAGCCGCGCGGAGTGGCGCCCTTGGCGGCGAGATCCGACAGGTTCACGCCGAGCGCCTTGCTGGCAATGGAGACGGGCGGGTCGTCGGGGAAGTAGTGAATGCCGGCGACGATGGCGTCGGCGGTCACCACGAGGTCGTGGCCGGGCGTCGGCGTCAGGCTCGCGGCGTCATCGCGCAGGCCCTCGGCGCCGGGGCCGCTGAGCGGCGCGAAGTAGCGCGCGATCAGCGCCTCCTCGCCCGCGCGCGCCATTCCGGTCAGCCCTTCTTCGCCGGGCCGGGAGCGGCCGGGATACCGAACTCGGTGGAGCGCACCTCGCGGCCGACCCGGTCGAGCACGGCGTTGACCATGCCCGGCTCGTCGCCGCCATAGAAGCTGTAGGCGACCTCGACATATATTGCGAGATCGCGGCGCGGGCCGGCACGTCGCGGCGGAACATCAGCTCATAGGCGCCCGCCCGCAGGATGGCGCGCAGCACCGCTTCCAGCCGGCGCAGCGGCCAGCCCTTCGCCAGCGCCGTATCGAGCTTCGGGTCGATGGCGCGCTGTTCCTCCACAGCACCGCGGAGCACATCGCGGAAGAACGCGATCTCGGCCGGCGGGTGGACGACGCCATCGACCTCCTGACCGATCCAGAAGGCCTCGAACTCGGCGAGCGCCTCTATCACGCCCTTGTCCGAGATCTCCATCTCGTAGAGCGCCTGCACCACGGCGAGGCGGGCGCCGGTGCGGGCGTTCGGCTTCGGCTGGGCCGGTGTCGCGGCGGGGTCTGTCATCGGGCGGGTTCCAGGTTGGCGGCGCGCTTGATGGCGAGGAGGCTCAGGGCCGCCTCCGCTGCACCGCCGCCCTTGTTCATGTCGGAGACCCGGGCGCGAGCGAGCGCCTGCTCCATGGTCTCCACGGTGAGGATGCCGTTGCCGAGCGGCAGGTGCTCAGCCACGGAAAGGTCCATCAGCGCGCGGGCGCTCTCGCCGGCGACGATGTCGTAATGGCCGGTCTCGCCGCGGATGACGCAGCCGAGCGCCACCGCCGCATCGTAAAGGACCGCCGGCCTTGCGGCCGGCATCCATCAGGATCGCGATGGCGGCCGGGATCTCGAGGGCGCCCGGCACCGTGAAGACCCGCGCCTCGGCGCCGACCGCCTCGATCGCCGCGCGGGCACCGGCCAGCAATTCGTCGGCGATGTCGTCGTAGTAGCGCGCCTCGACCACGAGCACGCGGGTGCCGGCGAGGCTTTCGAGGATGCTTTTGGGGCTGTCCTTGGGCGCGTCCGCGTCCCGGCGTTGGGAGACCATGCGACTGTCGTTCCGGGGCGAGTTCACGAATGTTCGGGGCGGGCCGGAGGGTTAGCCCAAGTGCCGCGGGCTCCACAAGCGGCACGGGGCGCGGCGGGTGCGCGACCGGGGCGCATGTTCCGGCCCATAGAAGCTTCGCCTTTCGGTTAGCCCGGGAAGGTTTGATCAATCAAATCAGGCGGAAGTACCGCCGCCACAACCTGCGGTGCCCCTTATTAACCGGACCGAAGTCTGTCCCGGCGATAGACTGTCGAACGCAAGTTTGCGGGCCTTCGACCATCGGTCCCGCACTGGAAACGGGGGTTATCCAGCATGGCGACGGCGCATGCGCGAAGGGCGGAGACGGCCCCCATCCTGATCGAGGACGCGGCCTCGGCGTTGCGGCCGGTGCCGCTGGTGATCGACCTCGACGGCACGCTGCTGCGCACGGACCTGCTTCTAGAGGGGATCATTGCGCTGCTGCGGCGCAACCCGCTGATGCTGCTGGTGATGCTGCTGTGGCTGCCGCGGGGGCGGGCCTTCTTCAAGCGCCGCATCGCGGAGGGCGCCGTGCTCGACGTCGCGACTCTGCCGGCCAACGCGGCTTTGCTCGCCCATATCGAGGCACGGAAGGCGGCGGGCCAGGAGATCGTGCTTGCCACGGCCGCCGACGAGCTGATGGCCCTGCGCGCCCTGCGGCGTTTTCCCGTCTTCGACCGTGTGGTGGCGAGCGACGGGGTGCGCAACCTCAAAGGGGAGACCAAGGCCGCGCAGCTCCGGGCGCTCTACCCGCAGGGCTTCGATTACGCGGGCGATGCCGCGGCCGACCTTCCGGTCTGGGCCGCGGCCCGGCGGGTGATCGTCGTCGGAGCCTCCGGTTCCGTGCTCCGCGCGGCCCGGCGGCTCGGCAAGCCGGTCGAGGAGTTTCCTGCCGCCTCGCGTTCGCACGCATTGCTCAAGGCCCTGCGCCTGCACCAATGGGCCAAGAATGCCCTGGTCTTCGTGCCGCTCGTCCTCGGCGGCCGGGCAGGGGACGCGCAAGCCTGGGGGAGCGCCGGTCTGGCCTTTCTCGCGCTCGGACTCGTCGCCTCGGCGAGCTACCTCCTGAACGACCTGCTCGACCTCTCGCACGATCGGGCGCACTGGTCGAAGCGCGAGCGCCCCCTGGCGAGCGGCCGGCTTCCCATCGCCACCGGTCTGGCGGCGATCGTGCTCGGCCTCGCGGGCGGGCTGGCGGTTGCGGCCTGGGCCGGGGCGGCGGTGCTCACCGGCGTGCTCGCCTATCTCGCCCTGACGCTGGCCTACTCCGCGTGGCTCAAGCGGGTGCCGATGCTCGACGCGCTGACGCTCGGGAGCCTGTTCTCGCTGCGCATCGCGGTCGGCGTCGCGGCGGTCGCGGTGGCGTGGTCGCCCTGGCTCCTGACCTTCTCGATGTTCCTGTTCACCTCGCTGTCCTTCGCCAAGCGCCACACGGAGCTGCGCGGGGCGGCGCGACGGGGCCAGGCCGGCACCATCGCCGGGCGCGGCTATGAGCCGGCGGACGAGCCGGTGGTGCTCGCCTTCGGCATCGCCTCGGGGCTCGCTAGCGTCGTTATCTTCATCCTGTATCTCGCCAACGAGGCGTTCCGCCACGCGGCGCTCGCCGCGCCGCTGGCCCTGTGGAGCTTCCCGCTGATCCTCGTCCTGTTCATGGGCCGGGTCTGGCTGCTGGCGGGCCGCGACGCGCTCCACGACGACCCGGTCGCCTTCGCGGTCAGGGACCGCCCGAGCCTCGTGCTCGCGGGTGTGGCCGGCCTCGCCTTCGCGGTGGCGGCATTCGGCCTGCCGCCCGGTCTCCTGCCACAAGGGTTCGGGCTGTGATGCGAAGCGAGGTCGTCCGCTTCCTGATCGCCGGGGGCTCGGCGGCGGCGATCAACTGGCTCGCGCGGATCCTGCTCTCGTTGGTGCTGCCGTTCGAGGCAGCCCTGATCGTGGCCTATGGCATCGGCATGGCCGCCGGCTTCTGGCTCTACCGCGCCTTCGTGTTCCGGGCGGCCTCGCACGGGTCGCTCTCCGGGCAGCTCGCCCTGTTCCTTGCGGTCAACGCCATCGGCGCCGCGGTGGTCCTCGCGGTCAGCACGCTGATGATCGACGGCCTGACCGGACTGCTGCCGGATCTGAAGCCGGCCGTGGCGCAAGCCCTCGGCCACGGCGTCGGCATCGCCGTCGGCGCCGTGGCGAACTATCTCGGCCACCGGCTTCTCACCTTCGGCGCAACTCTGCGGCCTCAGCCTCAGAGCCGGTAGAGGGCCAGCAGCGTCACCACGGCGAGGTTGGCGACGACCCCCCAGGTGACGAGGATCGGTAGGGCGGCGAAAGCCGGCGGGCGTTCCCCGCGCAACATCAGCACGATCAGGATCGGCAGCCAGTCGAGGGCGTAGCGCTGGGTCGCGATCTGCTCGGCGCCGTTCGAGTGGTAGAACAGGGTGATCCCGGCGATGACCGCGATGGTTGCCGCCCCGGCGGCGAAGACCCGGTCGAGCCGCGCGTAGAAGGCTAGCAGCAGCCACGGGCTCGCCACGAGGAGTGCCGTGCCGGCCTTGTCGAAGCCGACGAGTTCGGTCAGCCGGGGGCCGCCGAACTCGAAATGGATCCCCTGCAGGAACAGGTAGAGCGTGTTGAACAGCAGGTAGTCGCGCGAGAACAGGCCGCCCTCGGTGATGCGCCGCCAGATGAAGCTGTCCTGTCCGGGATTGTGGATGAAGGCGTAGCCGGTCTCGAACGGGCTTCCGAAGCGCGCGGCGTTGTAGGCGCAGTAGACGGCAATGGCGGCCGCGACGAACAGGCCCGCCAGCATCGCGGATTTCGCCACCGAGGCCGGGTTCGCCAGCAGCGGGCGCCCGCGGGGCAGGGCCAGAACCAGCAGGAACAGCGGATAGAAGATCGCCATCTGCCGGCACAGGAAGGCGAGGCCGACGAACAATCCAGCGAGCGGCAGCGAACTTCGGCAGATCACCGCCCACAGGCTCAATGTCATCATCAGGAAGCCGACGGTCTGGGAGAAGAACCAGACGCCGTCGGAGCGCAGCGTGACCTGATAGAGCGGGCTCGCGAAGGCGAGCGCGGCAAGCAGCCACAACGCCTGCCCGCGCTCGACCTCCAGCGCGCGGAAGATGCGGCTCCAGGCGAGCAGGCCCAGGGCCGACAGGCCCAGGCCGAGAAGCACGAAGCCCTTGAAGCCGGGAAAGCCGAACAGCGCGACGAACGGCGTCAGCAGCAGTGCCGGCAGCGGCGGGAAGATGATGTAGGTGCGCCCCTCGAACACGGCGCAATCGATCTCGGGGCATCGCTCGACCCAGAGCCGGCCGTGCAGGAAGGCGTCGGCCAGCGCACCGTGCGAGTTGAAGCCGGCATCGCGCAGCGCGCCCCGTCCCAGAAGGACGGCGAGGAGGAGGGCACCGCTCAGCGCGGTCAGCGCCGCCAGCACCCGGTCGCGGCGTCCTGTAACCGTCATGGTGGCGACCGCCCTTTCACGAAGCGAATCCGAATCGACGCAGAGGATTCGATGGGAAGAGTTAAGTCTTCCTCACAAATGATCCGGTGGCTTTCTCACGAAAACTTGTCGAACCGGAGAGGCATCCGGCGGTCACACAATGCGGAGGTCCCGTCGCCACGAATTCCGGGGCGCGCGGTCTCGGCGAAAAGGTTTCTGTCGATTTGGGACGGTCGTGCATTGCCGAAAACCGGGACCGACGGCAAGTCTAGCGCCGGCTCGTTCGCAACGAGGCGGGCCGACAGGGGATATTCATGACGATCGGATCGCCGAAATTCTTGGCCGGCGCGGCACTCGCCTTCTTTCTGCTGGCCGGCAGCGCCGCCCTTGCCAAGAAGGTTACGGTCGTCCCCGGAGATCGACCGATTTCCGTCGAGATCCCCGCCGCGTGGAAGGTGACCACGATCGACCGTGGCGTCCAGGCGCGGACCGCGGACGAGGAAATCTATCTCTGGTTCGAGAGCTACAAGCCCGCCCAGTTCGACACCCTGTTCGGCGAGCACAACGCCTACTTCAAGGAACAAGGTGTCAAGGTGACCGGCGAGGGCCAGTCGAAGGAGGTCGATTTCCCGACCTACGCCCTCAAGGTCACCGAATATCCTGCGACCTATGAAGGCAAGCCGACGGTGCTGCGCTACCTCTCGGTCGTGCCGAAAGCCGACAGCCAGCGCCATCTGCTGGTGAGCTACTGGGCCTCGCCGGAGGGTGACAAGAAGTACGACGCCGAGACGAACCAGATCATGAACAGTCTCGCCGCCTCCTACGACGGCAAGTAAGCCGGACCGGTCCTTACGCCGGCAACAACCCGCGCGTCTCGGCGAGGCGCGCGGCGTAGCGGGCGAGCAGATCGACCTCCAGATTGATCCGATCCCCCTCGCGGCGTTCCTCCCAGGTCGTGACCGAGAGGCTGTGCGGGATCAGCAGCACCGAGAAATCGTGGCCTGAGACCGCGTTGACGGTGAGCGAGGTGCCGTCGAGGCAGATCGAGCCCTTCTCGGCGATGAAGCCGGCGAGCGCGGCCGGCGCCCGCAGGGTGAAGCGCTCGCTGGCGCCCCAGGGGTTGTCCTCGCCGGTCACCGTCTCGCGGGCGAGGATCTCGGCGACGCCGTCGACATGGCCGGTGACGAGGTGGCCGCCGAGCTCGTCGCCGAGCTTGAGCGAGCGTTCGAGGTTGAGCCGCGTGCCCTCGCGCCAAGCGCCCACGGTGGTGCGGGCCAGGGTCTCGGCGGCGGCATCGACCGAAAAGCGGCAGCCCGCCCCGTGCGGCTCCACCGCAACGGCGGTGAGGCAGGGGCCGGAGCAGGCGATCGAGGCGCCGAGCGCGATGCCGGCGGGATCGTAGGCGCTCTCGATCACAATCCGGCGCAGGCGCTCCGAGCCCTCCACGGAGACGACTCGGCCGACATCGCTGACGAGTCCGGTGAACATGTCAGATCCTCTCGTAGGTGACCGCCGTGTCGGGGCCGTAATCGCGGGTCTCGACCACGCTCAGCGAGCCGTCGGCGAGGCGGCGGGCGAGGTTGCCCCCGAGCGCCGGCAAGCCGCCGGCCTCGCCCAGCGTGACGGAGCCGGTGATGAGCGTGCAGGCATCGATGAGATCGTGCGCCGCGAGCGCGTCGGCAAGCGCCGGCCCGCCCTCGCTGCAGATCCGGGTCAGGCCGCGCTCCGCCAGCGCTTTCAGCGCGGCGGGCAGATCGATGCGGCCCCCCGCATCGGTCGGAACGAAGGCGATCTCGACGCCGAAGGAGGCGAGCATCCGCCGGGCATGGGCCGGGGCGCCGCGCCCGGTGAGAACCAGGGTCGGCAGGTCGCGGGCCCCGCGCACGA
Organism: Methylorubrum extorquens; assembly: GCA_900234795.1. Lineage (NCBI taxonomy): Bacteria > Pseudomonadati > Pseudomonadota > Alphaproteobacteria > Hyphomicrobiales > Methylobacteriaceae > Methylorubrum > Methylorubrum extorquens. Next base: position 2,359,503 of record LT962688.1, on the reverse strand, counting down.
GGTGGCTGGCGGGGTTGAGGCGCAATGTCGAGTCGAGCACGATCCGCAGCGGCGAGCGCGCGGCGAGCCCCGGAAGCCGGACCGTCAGCGAAGGGTCGTCGGCGCGAGCCGTGCCGATGCCGACCATGATCGCGTCGGCATGGGCGCGCCACAGATGCACCGCGCCATCCGCGACCGGACCAGTAATCTTCAGCCGCTCGCCGGTTGAGGGCGCGGCGAAGCCGTCGCGGGTCCGGGCGAGCTTGAGGTGCAGGCTCGGGCGTCCGCGCGTCACGCGGGAGAAATGGCCGCGATGATCGCGGGCGGCCTCCTCGCGCAGCAGGCCGGTTTCCACCGTGATCCCGGCCGCGCGCAAACCCGCATGGCCGCGCCCGGCCACCCGCGGATCGGGATCCTCGATCGCGGTGACCACGCGGGCGATCCCGGCGGCGATCGTCGCGTCGGTGCAGGGCGGCGTGCGGCCGTGATGCGAGCAGGGCTCGAGGGTGACGTAGAGCGTGGCCCCGCGCGCGGCCTCGCCGGCCATGGCGAGCGCCAGCGGCTCCGCATGCGGGCGACCGCCGACCGCCGTCACCGCCTGCCCGACGATGCGGCCCTCGGCCACGACGACGGCGCCGACGCTCGGATTCGGCCAGGTCCGGCCGAGATTGCGCCGCCCCAGGGCGAGGGCGAGGCGCATGGCGCGCCGATCGAGGGCTTGCTGCTCGGACAGGTCCACGGCTCGCCCCGTCACGCCCGCTTCCGGGCCGGACGGCCACGGCGTGGGGCGGCAACCGCCTCGTCGGGAGGGGTGGGCACAGCGTCCCCCTCTTCGGGCAGGTCGCCTTCGCCCTCCAACCGCTCCCCGAGAGTGCCGAGCAGATCCTGGAAATCCTGTGCCTCGCGAAAATTCTTGTAGACCGAGGCGAAGCGGACATAGGCCACGTCGTCGAGCCCCTTGAGGCCCTCCATCACCGCCTCGCCGATGGCCTCGCTGGTGACCTCACCCTCGCCGCCGCTCTCCAGGCGCCGGGTGATGCCGCTGACGAGGCGCTCCACCCGCTCGGGATCGACCGTGCGCTTGCGCAGCGCCACGTCGATCGAGCGCTGGAGCTTGTCGCGATCGAACGGCACGCGCTTGCCCGAGCGCTTGAGCACGACGAGTTCGCGCAACTGCACCCGCTCGAAGGTCGTGAAGCGACCGCCGCAATCCGGGCAGACACGGCGGCGGCGGATCGCTGAGGAATCCTCGCTCGGCCGCGAATCCTTCACCTGGGTGTCGGGACCTCCGCAGAACGGACACCGCATCGCGCGCTCACCACCTCATCCCGGACGCTCTCAAAAGCCGCCCCTCTCTCTGCCCCACCCGCCACTCAATTGCCAGGAGTGGGATCGGTCGGAACGGGCGCGGCGGGCGTCGCACCCCCGTCTCCCGGCTCGGCGCGGAAGAGGGCGCGGAGTGCGGCTGCCGTCGGCCCGGCCACCACGTCGGCGAGGGTGAGGCGGTCGAGTTCGAGGAAGAACGCCTGCTCCGCCGCGTCGAAGGCCCATTTGAGACGACAGCGGCCCAGGAGCGGGCAGGGGTCGCGCCGGCAATCGACCACGGTACCGACTCCTTCCAGATCGGCGACGAGCCGTCCGAGCCGGATCTCGCGCGCGTCCCGCGCGAGACGCACGCCCCCCGGAACGACCCTGCCTGGCCTCGACGACACCGGCCCGGACCAGCGTCTGCGCGATCTTCTGGAGGTGGTGCACCGAGATGTCGAAGCGTTGCGCGACGGCCGGGGTCGCGACCCAGGCTCCCCGCTCGGCCAGCGTCAGGTGCATGAGCAGACGCAGGCCGTAATCCGTGTGAAGCGAGAGATGCAGGGTCGCCCTCCCGAGCGGTGCCGCGCAACCTTCAGGTGAAGGATGGCTCGACCCACATCATTTCAAGGATGCAACGACGTGTACACTCCCCGGAACGACAAACCTTACGTGGATTAACTTTGAGGCGGTCCCGAAACGACAGCGGCCGCAGATCGGGAGATCCGCGGCCGCACCGGCCCGCGTCACGGGCCGGAGGTGTTTTTCGTCAGGCTCAGGCGTAGATCGGGAACCGATCGGTGAGGGCGTGGACCTTCTCCTTCACCGCCGCCTCGACCGCCGCGTCGCCGCCATCGCCCTTCTCGGCGATGCCATCGAGCACCTGAACGATCAGCGAGCCGACCTGCTTGAACTCGGCGACGCCGAAGCCGCGGGTGGTGCTGGCCGGCGTGCCGAGACGGATGCCGGAGGTGATCGTCGGCTTCTGCGGGTCGAACGGCACGCCGTTCTTGTTGCAGGTGATGTCCGCCCGGGAGAGCGCCGCCTCGGCCGCCTTGCCGGTCAGGCCCTTCTTCTGAAGGTCGACCAGCATCAGGTGGTTGTCGGTGCCGCCCGAGGTGATGTCGTAGCCGCCGGAGATGATGGTGTCGGCCAGCGCGCGGGCGTTGTCGATCACCTGCTTGGCGTAGATCTTGAACTCGGGCTTCAGCGCCTCGCCGAAGGCCACCGCCTTGGCGGCGATGACGTGCATCAGCGGGCCGCCCTGGAGGCCGGGGAAGATCGCCGAGTTGAACTTCTTGGCCAGCGCCTCGTCGTTCGTCAGGATCATGCCGCCGCGCGGGCCGCGCAGGGTCTTGTGCGTCGTCGTGGTGGCGACGTGCGCGTGCGGGAACGGCGACGGGTGCAGGCCCGCGGCGACGAGACCGGCAAAGTGGGCCATGTCGACGAAGAAGTAGGCGCCGACGGAATCGGCGATTTCACGGAACTTCGCGAAGTCCCAGTGACGCGGGTAGCCCGAGCCGCCGGCGATGATCACCTTCGGCTTGTGCTCCTGAGCGAGGCGCTCGACCTGCTCCATGTCGATGCGCTGATCCTCACGGCGCACGGTGTAGGAGACCGGCTTGAACCACTTGCCCGAGACGTTCGGGGGGGCGCCGTGGGTGAGGTGGCCGCCAGCCGCGAGGTCGAGGCCGAGGAAGGTGTCGCCGGGCTGCATCAGAGCCATGAACACGCCCTGGTTCGCCTGGGAGCCGGAATTCGGCTGCACGTTGGCGAAGCCGCAGCCGAACAGGCGCTTGGCCCGGTCGATGGCGAGTTCCTCGGCGATGTCCACGAACTGGCAGCCGCCGTAGTAGCGCCGGCCCGGATAACCCTCGGCGTACTTGTTGGTCAGGACCGAGCCCTGCGCTTCGAGCACGGCGCGCGAGACGATGTTCTCGGACGCGATCAGCTCGATCTCGTGCTGCTGCCGGCCCAGCTCCTGCGAGATGGCCTTGGCGATCTCGGGATCGGTCTCGGCAAGATGAGCCGAGAAGAAGGAGTCGAGGTCGGTGGTGTCGGTCGCAGTTCCGGCGCTCATGAGCGTAGCCTCTTTTCGTTGTTTACGGGCAAACCCACCCGCTCTCCCGTCGGCGTTCACGGGGGTGTTTTTCAGGCACTATTCGTACACGCCGCGGCAGCACAGGCCAAGCACAGGTGATTTTTCGCCTGTCTTCAAAATTTTTAACGGGATCAGCCCCGTTCTGCGGCACCGCAGCGCATTCGGCTAGCCCCACACGCGAAAACACCCGGCAGGGCCGGGTGTCGCAGGACCGATCAAGTCGGTGACAGGCCGGCCCGCGAACACGCCCGCGAACCGTAGCGGCTCCGATCAATGCCGCTTGCCGATTTGCGCCGTGCCCTTACCGAAACCCGGCAAGGGCACGTTCGGTCGAAGGGTCAGGCTCAGGCCTGAAGACGGCTCTTCACGTCGCCGAGGCTGGCACGAAGGAGATCCTGTGCCGCCGCGCCCTGGAGGCGTTCGCGCAGCAGCGTCTCGGAGACCTTCACGGCTGCGTCAGCCGCCGCGGCGCGAACCTGGGCGGAGGCCTGCGCCTCAGCCTGGGCGATCTTGGCCTCGGCGCTCTTGGTGCGGCGCGCAACGAAATCGTTGAGGCGGGCATGGCCCTCGGCGGCGATGCGCTCGGCATCCTCGCGGGCACCGGCGATGATGGCCTCGGCCTCGCGCTCGGCCTCGGTGCGGCGGCGCTTGTAGTCGGCGAGCACGGCCGCGGCTTCTTCACGCAGGCGGCGGGCCTCGTCGAGCTCGTTGCGCACGCGCTTGGCGCGGCTGTCGAGCCCGTTGGTCATCATCGAGAAGCCGCCGACCCGCCAGACGATGACCAGGAACGCCACGAAGGCGACGGCGACCCAGAATTCCGCGGTCAACAACATGTCGGTCTCAAACCCTTGATCGGCCCTCCGCCCGGCGGGCCGGGCCGGGGTCGGATGGGAGGGGCCGGCAACGGGCCGGCCCTCGGATCAGTGTACGGCGGGCGTCGCGTCGAGGGCGCGGTTCAGGCTCGCCTGGTCGGGAGCCTGGCCGGTCAGCCGCTCGACGATCGCCGAGGCGGTCTCGCCGGCAATCGCGCGGACATTGCCCATGGCTTCCGTCGTGCGCGTGCGGATGGTCGCCTCGGAGGCGGCGAGCCGCTGGTTCAGCTCGGCTTCGAGAGTCTTGCGCTTGGCGTCGGCCTCGGCCGAGAGGCTGTTGCGGGTCTCCTGGGCGATGGCCTGCGCCTTCGCCTGGGCTTCGCGCAGAGACTTCTCGTAGGCGGCGCCGGCGGCGTCGGCCTCGGTCTTCATGCGCTGCGCCTCGGTCAGATCGGACGAGAGCCGGCCGGCGCGGTTGCCGAGGATCGCCTCGATGCGCGGCAGCGCAACCTTGGACATCAGGTAGTAGAGCAGGCCGAAGGCCAGCGCGAGCCAGATCAACTGCGAGAGGAAGGTGTGGCTCTCGAAGGGCGGAAAGGCACCGCCATGGCCGCCGGAGGGCTGCTCGGTATGGGTGTGCGGGCTTCCCGCCGGGACAATCGTCGTGTCCGCGTTCGGGAAGGGGGTCGTGAGGGGATTCTTCTGCTCGGCCATGGCCCTGTCCGGTGACGTCGGAAGGCCGGCTCCGCGGACGGAGCGGCCGGATCGGTGTCTCTCACGAAACCGCCGCTGCGCCGCCATGCCGAAGGGCGGACGACCGCGCAGAGGAGGTTTCGCGAGGCACTCTCAACGAGCGGGGGAGCGCGGGGCGGACTCTCTAGCCGGCCCGCGCTCCCCCGAAGAACGACGCGTCAGACGGCGAAGAGGAGCAGCAGCGCGACGAGCAGCGAGAAGATGCCGAGCGCCTCGGTGAGCGCGAAGCCCAGGAGGAGGTTGGTGCGCTGGCTATCGGCGGCCGACGGGTTGCGCAGGGCGCCCGCGTAGAACTGGCCGAACAGGTTGCCGAGGCCGATGCTGGCGCCCGCCATGCCGAGGCAGGCGAGACCGGCGCCGATGTACTTCGCAGCGACGGGATCCATGAAACACTCCTGAAGTTCGAACGGGGTTCGTTGAGGGCGGAAGGGTCCGGCCGGGACGGATCAGTGGCCGGGGTGGAGGGCGTCGGCGAGATAGACCGCCGTCAGCGTCGCGAAGACGTAAGCCTGAAGGGCCGCGACGAGGAACTCGAGAGCCGTCAGCGCAATGGTGAGCGCGAGCGGCAGGGGCGAGAGCACGCCCCAAGCACCGGCAACCAGCAGCTGGACCACGAAGAAGGCGAAGATCTTCAGCGCGATGTGGCCGGCCAGGATGTTGGCGAAGAGACGAACCGAGAGGCTGATCGGCCGCGACAGGAACGACACGATCTCGATCGGCACCATGATGAGCAGCAGCGGCTTCGGCACGCCCGACGGCACGAACACGCCGAGGAAGTGGGTGCCGTGCTTGGCCACGCCATAAATCACCACGGTCAGGATCACGACCAGCGCGAGGCCGAAGGTGACGATGAGGTGGCTGGTCACCGCGAAGGCGTAGGGGATCATCCCGAGCAGGTTCAGGATGAGCACGAACATGAACAGGGAGAACACGAGCGGCAGGAAGCGCTTGCCGTCCTCGCCGGTCGCTTGGTGCACCGTATCGGCGATGAATTCGTAGAGCGTCTCGGCCAGCGCCTGGAGACGGCCCGGAACCACGGAGCGCCCGGAGGTCGCCACGATGGTCAGCAGCGCGATGATGCCCACCGCGGCGAACATGTACAGAGCCGATTGCGTGAACGCGAGCTGCTGGTTGCCGATGTGACCCAGCGAGACGAGCGGCTGCAGCTCGAACTGGTGGATCGGGTCGATACTGACCGCCATGTGCCCGCTTCCGCCCCTTTGTGTGTCGCGCGAGGAAGCCTTTGCGGCTCCCGTCTGTCGCGCGTCGCCCTTACACGATGCCGGGCGAGTCTCAAGACCCCTGAGGCGTCTTGGAGACCGTTACCGGCGATCTTTCTCAGTTTTCTTGGTGCTGAAGCCGCTGACCCGCATGACGTTGTAGATCCCCGTCACGAAGCCCAGCATCAGCAGCACGATCATGCCCCACGGCTTGGAGCCGAAGAGATGATCGACGATGTAGCCGAGGATTCCCCCGGCGATCACGCCCGCGATGAACTCGGTCGAGAGCCGCATGGCCTGACCGAGCGGGGCAGACCCGCCGGACGTGCCGGTGCGCGCAAGCTTGTCGGGCCCGGCGCTGGGCCGCTTGCCTTCGAGCTGCGTCTCGAGACGCTTGAGCCTCGCGGAGAGATCGCCGTCGGCGGGAGCCTTTTCCGGCCCGCTCCCATCATCTGCCGGGCCGCCACTCACGGGCGACCCCACATGTCGTCGGGAGCGGAGGGAAAGGTTTCACCCCCTCGGCGCGGCGCACCATAGTTTCGCCAACCTTGAGTGTCAAGGCGGCCAAACTGCCTATTAAGTTGTTGATGGAACAACATAATTCTTCATTTTTCCACGGCTTTCGGAAGCCGGATCAGGCCCCCAGGATCGGCTTGATGATCTTCTCCATTTCCTCGATCGAGAGGGCGCCGGCGCGCTTCTCGCCGTTGATGAAGAAGGTCGGCGTCGATTCGACCTTGAGGGTGTCGAGGCCGCGGGTCTTGACCGCGTTGATGGCGGCGTAGGTCTTCTGGTCCTTCAGGCAGGCCTCGAACTTCTCCTTCGAGAACCCGGCCTGACGCAGGAGCTGCTCCAGGGCATCGACCGGCGATTGCGGCTTGCGCACGAAGGCCCAGTTCTGCTGCTGGTCGAACAGCAGATCGGTGATCGGGTAGTATTTCGACTCGCCGTCGCAACGGGCCAGCATGAAGGCGGCGGTGGCGAGCGGATCGAGCGGGAACTCGCGCAGGGTGAAGCGCACCTTGCCGGTATCGATGTAGCGCTCCTTCAGCACCGGCCATGTCGTCGCGTGGAAATGGGCGCAGTGGGAGCAGGTCATCGAAGCGTATTCGATGATTGTCACCTTGGCGTCCGCCGGCCCGAGCCAGACATCGCCGAGGGGACCGGGCTGCATCAGCGCGGCCGTGTCGGCCGATTGCGCCAGCGCCTCGAAGGTCAGGCGGGGAAGCAGGGCGGCGGTGCCGAGGGCAAGGCCGGTCAGTTTCAGGGCGTCGCGCCGGGTGATCATGGCAGGGGCGGGCTCCGTTCGCGGGCCGCATTCGGCCCGATACCGCGCAGGATAGGACGGAACGGCTCCGTCCGGCCGGGGGACGCGTCGCCGCACGGCCTTTCGCGAGCCGCTTATCACGCCGCGCCGCCGCCCGCACGTCCTTGCGTTGATGCGCCGCCAAAGCATCGGCCCGAAAGGTGGTGCCGGCTTTCGGCAAAAAGAGGATGTCACAGCGAGAGTCCCGAGCCTCGTCCCGGATCAAGTCTCCCGCACGAGGCTCCGGCCCGCGTCGCTATCGCCGCGCAACCACGGCGATGCCGAGTCGGTCGAGGGCGTCGCGCAGCCGCTCCTCCTCGATGCGCGCCACCGCCAGCGCCACCTCGCCGCGCCGCGCCGGGTCGAGGTCTTTCTGCGGGGCGCGGCGTGTGGCCCGGTGCACGCGGTCCTGGCGCATGACGATCTTGCCGATACAGGCCCAGCCGTAATGCGCGTTGACGCGCTGGATCACGATCGGCGCGAGATGCTGGAGTTCGAGGGCGAAGGCACCCTCGACCCGCACCACCAGGGTGCCGGGCTCCGGCCGGCCCTCCGCATCGCGGCGGGCCCGGCGCGGCCATTCGAGCTTGACCGGCTGGCAGGCCTCGGAGAGCCGCGCGCCGACGATGTCCGGCCACGCGGCGAGAATGTCGGAGGAGGCGAAGCCCTGCGCGGCGAAGGCCGGGCCGATGCAGCCCTCGATCAGTTCGCTCAGCGGTTTGACGCGCGCCATCGGCACTCCGGAACACAAGGGCCGCATAACGGACGCGCCCCATTCACAACCTACCCGAATTGCGGCCGGCACGGGAGTCGGGAGCGCCGCACGAGGGAGCGAGGACGCCGCCGCGTCACATTTCGGCAAGGCGCTGTTTTCGCAGCCGCGCTCCCGCTATGGACGGGCCATGCCCGCCGCCTCGGCCGCCGACCTCCTCACTTGGTACGACCGCCACCGCCGGGCACTGCCTTGGCGGGCGCTGCCGGGTGAGACACCCGACCCTTACCGGGTCTGGCTCTCGGAAGTGATGCTGCAGCAGACCACCGTCACGGCGGTCAAACCCTACTTCGAAAAATTCCTGACGCTGTTTCCCAGCGTCGCGGCGCTCGCGGCCGCGCCGGAAGAGGCGGTGATGGCGGCCTGGGCCGGGCTTGGCTACTATTCCCGCGCCCGCAACCTGCATGCCTGCGCCAAATCGGTCGCGAGCGCCGGCGGGTTTCCCGACACCGAAGACGGCCTGCGCAAGCTGCCCGGCATCGGCGCCTACACGGCCGGCGCCATCGCCGCGATCGCCTTCGACCGGCCGGCGGCGGCGGTCGATGGCAATGTCGAGCGGGTGATGAGCCGTCTCCACGCCATCGAGACGCCGCTTCCCGCCGCCCGCGCCCAGATTCGCCTGTTCACGCAGGCCCTTGTGCCGGACCGGCGGCCGGGCGACTTCGCGCAGGCGCTGATGGATCTCGGCGCGACACTATGCACCCCGAAGCGCCCGGCCTGCGCCCTCTGCCCCTGGATGCTGCCCTGCCGCGCCCGCGCCGAGGGTTTGCAAGAGACGTTTCCGCGTAAAGTGAAGAAGGAGAAGGGGATCTTGCGAAAGGGCGCGGCCTTCGTCGCGCTGCGGGCCGGCGACGAGGCGGTTCTGCTACGCACGCGGCCGCCGGAAGGCCTGCTCGGCGCCATGGCCGAACCGCCGACGAGCGAGTGGCTGCCCGATTATGATCCGGCCAAGGGCCTGCTCGACGCGCCGCTCGATGCCCGCTGGAAGCGCCTGCCCGGCGTGGTGAAGCACGGCTTCACCCATTTCCCGCTCGAACTGACGGTGTTTCTCGCCCGCGTCGCGGCGGACACGAAGCCGCCGGAGGGCATGCGCTTCACCCCCCGCGACGCGCTCGAGACCGAGCCGTTGCCGGGTGCAATGAAGAAGGTGCTCGCCCACGCGCTCACCGGCCCGGTGCCCGTGGTGGCGCCGAAGCCGGTTCCGGTCCGCGAACCCGATCTCGCCACGATCCCGGAACCCGAGCCGCCGCCGCGGCGTGGGCCGATCCCGAAGCTCGCCTCGTCGCGGCCGTCGGATCTGGCGCGGATCGTGAAGAAGGCACCGAAGCCGGTTCGGACACGATAAAAAGATGCAGGGCTCTGCCCTGCACCCGTGAAAGGACTCGTCCTTTCGAAACCGCGACGAGCGCTAAGCCCCGGCTTGGCCCCGCATCTCAGTCCGAAAATCGTCGATGCAGACGAGTTTTCCGCCGCGCTCGGCGTGCCAGAAGGTCCAGCCGTTGCAGGCGGGCAGGCCCTGCACCAGGGCGCCGACCTTGTGGATCGAGCCCATCGCCGGCCCGACGCTGAGCTGGCCGTCCGGCCGCACCGTCGCCCGGAAGCGGCGGCGCTCGTCGGTCAGCGTCTCGCCGGGGCGGACATGGCCCGCCTCGACCACGCTCAGGAACGGGATGCGCGGCTCGGCCCGCCTCGGCGTCGCGAGCGCCAGCGAGGCGGCGGACAGCGTCTCGATGCCGTCGATCCGAGCCCGCGCCGCGGTGGCGTAGGTCGGGTCGCGCTCGCAGCCGATGAAGTGGCGGCCAAGGCGCTTGGCCACCGCGCCGGTCGTGCCGGTGCCGAAGAACGGGTCGAGCACCACGTCGCCGGGATTGGTCGCCGCCAGCAGCGTGCGGGCCAGGAGCGCTTCCGGCTTCTGGGTCGGGTGGACCTTGCGGCCCGCCTCGTCCTTCAGCCGCTCCTCGCCCGTGCAGAGCGGGATGAACCAGTCCGAGCGCATCTGAAGGTCTTCGTTGCCGGCCTTCAGGGCATCGTAATGGAAGGTGTACTTCGCCTGCGGCGAGCGCGAGGCCCAGATCAGGGTCTCGTGCGCGTTGGTGAAGCGCTTGCCGCGGAAGTTCGGCATCGGGTTGGCTTTGCGCCAGACGATGTCGTTCAGGATCCAGTAACCGAGATCCTGCAACGCGCTGCCGACCCGGAAGATGTTGTGATACGAACCGATCACCCACAGCGTGGCGTTCGGCTTCATCACGCGGCGCGCGGCCTTCAGCCAGGCGCGGGTGAAGTCGTCATAGGCGGAAAAGCTGGAGAACTTGTCCCAGTCGTCGTCGACGGCATCGACCACGCTCTGGTCGGGACGGGTCAGTCCCGCCTCGCCGAGCTGGAGGTTGTAGGGCGGGTCGGCGAAGACACAGTCGACGCTTTCCGCCGGCAGACGATCCATCGCGGCGATACAGTCGCCGATCAGGATTTCGTCGAGGGGTAAGGTGCTGGGAAGACGCTGAACGGAGGGTGCAAGACCCATCCGCGGCGCCGACGCGATCCGCCCGGTACGCGAGACTTGATTCCGGGCGGTGGCGCCGACGACCGCGGTACGCGGGGAAGCCATGGCAAACACCGGTTACGCGACTGACAACCGGACCATGGCCCGATCACGGTAAAGGTCGCGTTTGCCGTCGCCGTACGGTTGCGTCTCGATATGGGGCGGCAGTTTTTGCCGGGTCTCGCCATGCATCAAATGCAAGGCTGCGGTGCCGCTCGGGCAAGCGCGCCCGAAGCTTTGTCAAGGCTTTCCCGGCCGCGTGCGGAGCGGCGCTGAATTCTTTCGCGACAAGTTTTGTGGATATCGAGAGACCGAGCGCACGCGTCGAGCCAAGTAATCAATGCTTGCCGCGACGGGAAACCCCGAAACCGCGCTCGATAGTCTGATCCTGGGCTCATGCCGCGGCGCAAAATCCCGGTCTTATTTTAGCCGGGATCGGGCTCATTTTCCGCGGCGCTCACAACACGCCGCAAAAACAAGGGAATGCGATCCTCGATGAAGGTTTCTATCCGGACCGCTGCCGTCTGCCTCGCCACCGTCATCGGCGCCCTCTCGGCGCTGCCCGCCCAGGCCCAGGGTGGCCGGGCCTCCTGGTACGGAAGCGGCAAGAAGACGGCCAATGGGGAGCGGTTCAACCCCAACGGCTACACCGCCGCCCACCGTAGCCTGCCCTTCGGCACCCGCGTCCGCGTCACGAACCAGTCCAACGGCCGCTCGGTCGTGGTGCGCATCAACGATCGCGGCCCGTTCATCGGCGGCCGGGTGATCGATCTGGCCCGTGGCTCGGCCCGCGCCATCGGCATGTCGGGCGTCAGCTACGTTTCGCTCAACGTGGTGCGCTGAGGCGAACACCGCCTCCGTTCCATCCGGCGTTGCCGGGGAACCGCCCCCTTCCCATCTTCGTCTCAATCGATGACGCGCAGGCCCGGAACGCTTTTCGATCCGGGCTGCAAAGGGATGAGGAGCCGAGATGGCGAAGCCGATGGTGGTCGAGATTCCGCATGAACTCGGCCGCGACGAGGCCCGGCGGCGCATCGACGAGGGCACCGTTCGCGTGCGCGAGGCGCTCGGCAAGAGTGGCATCGCCATCAACACCCTGGCCTGGACCGGTGACCGGCTCGACTACTCGGTCACGGCCATGACCCAGACCGTGGACGGCCAGATCGATGTCGGCCAGGACGTGGTGCGCGTCGAGGTGCGCATGCCGCTGCTGCTCTCGATGTTCGCCCAGAAGATCCAGAAGATCGTCGGCAAGGAGGGCAACAAGCTCCTCCTGACCAAGAAGTAGCCGGAGCCGGGACGTCGCGGGAACCGGGCCACGGGAACCGGCCCGGCGACGCCTCGTTGGCGTGACACGGCGGCATGGTGCCCGCCGCCAGCGAGGCTTCGACCCCTATGGCCAATCCCGGATCGATCCCGGAGACTCCCGTGCCCGGCCCCGAGACGCCTGGACCGGAAACGCCTGACTCGCCCCAGATCCCCGAGCCCGGTCCCGGCCCTGAAATCCCCGGCGGAACGCCCGCCGAGGCTCCCAGCACCACGCCGACCGAGATTCCCGTCGAGAGCCCCGGCCTGCCGGATTCGATCCCGACCGGCCCGGCCAACCCGACCGCCTGAACGCGTCACTCGAAGCAACGCCGGCTCCGCGCGACGCGAAAGCCTGAATCGGCGGAGGCGGGCGCCGACGACCGGGGCCGGCAAACAATCAGGGCTATCGCTTTCCGGCGATCGCCTTGAAGGCCCGGCCCGCTTGCGTTGTTCCGGCGTGCGGCTGCTGCCATAAGCCCGGCATGGCCGCTCCCCCGCTTCTCACCCTTCAAGACGTTGCGCTCACCTTCGGCGGAACCCCGCTGATCGAACGCGCCGAGCTGACGATCGCGCCCGGCGAGCGCGCCTGCCTCGTCGGCCGCAACGGCTCGGGCAAGTCGACCCTGATGCGCATCGCCGCAGGCTTGGTCGAGCCGGATCGCGCGGTGCGCTTCGTGCAGCCCGGCACCACCATCCGCTACCTCGCGCAGGAGCCGGACTTTTCCGGCTTCGAGACGACGCTGGCCTTCGCGGAATCCGGCCTCGCGCCGGGCGACGACGCGCACCGCGCCCGCTATCTCTTGGAGAGTCTGGGTCTCGACGGCACGGAAAACCCCCAGCGCCTGTCGGGCGGCGAGGCGCGCCGGACCGCACTCGCCCAGGCGCTCGCGCCCGAGCCCGACATCCTGCTGCTCGATGAGCCCACCAACCATCTCGACCTCCCCGCCATCGAGTGGCTGGAATCCGAGCTGAAGCGCACGCGCTCGGCCCTCGTCATCATCAGCCACGACCGCCGCTTTCTCTCGGCCCTGTCGCGCTCCACCATCTGGGTCGACCGCGGCGTGACCCGCCGAATCGAGCAGGGCTTCTCGAGCTTCGAAGCGTGGCGCGACGCGTTCTTCGAGGAGGAGGAGCGCGACAAGCACAAGCTCGACCGCAAGATCGCCGACGAGGAACACTGGCTGCGCTACGGCGTGACCGCCCGGCGCAAGCGCAACGTGCGTCGCCTCTCCGACCTGCAGACCCTGCGCAAGCAGAGCCGCGACCACCGCCGCCCGGTGGGGCAGGCGGTGCTGACGGCGAGCGAGGGCGAGGCCTCCGGCACGCTGATCGCCGAAGCCCGGCACGTCTCGAAATCCTACGGCGAGCGCCGGATCGTCCACGACCTGTCCCTGCGCGTCCTGCGCGGCGACCGGCTCGGCATCGTCGGCCCGAACGGGGCGGGCAAGACCACGCTGATCAACCTGCTGACCGGTGCCCTCGCGCCCGATTCGGGCGAGATGCGCCTCGGCACCAGCCTCAACATGGTCCATCTCGATCAGGCCCGTGCCGTGCTGGAGGGGAGCGCGACCGTCACGGAGGTGCTGACCGGCGGAAGCGGCGACAGCGTCACGGTGGGCGGGCGCAGCCGCCACGTCATCGGCTACCTCAAGGACTTCCTGTTCGCGCCCGAACAGGCGCGCACGCCCGTGAGCGTGCTCTCAGGCGGCGAGCGCAACCGGCTGCTGATCGCCCGAGCGCTCGCCCAGCCCTCCAACCTCCTCGTTCTCGACGAGCCCACCAACGACCTCGACCTCGAAACGCTGGACCTCCTCCAGGAGATGCTCGGCGACTATGCCGGTACTCTGATTCTGGTGAGCCACGATCGCGACTTCCTCGATCGGGTGGCCGGGACCGTGCTGGTCAGCGAGGGGAAGGGGCGCTGGGTCGAGTATGCCGGCGGCTATTCCGACATGCTGTCCCAGCGCGGGCGCGGCGTGGAGGCCCGCAGCGACGGGCGGGAGAAGCCCGCCCGCGAACGGGCCGAGCCGTGGGACAAGGCGACGCGGGCGGAGGCTGCTCCGGCGCGGAACAAGCTCGGCTTCAAGGAGCAGCACGAGCTGAAGACCCTGCCCGTCCGCATGGCCGAGTTGGAAACGGGGATCGCCAAACTGCGTGAGGTTCTGTCCGATTCCGGCTTGTACAGCCGCGATCCCGGCCGCTTTCAGAAGGCGACCGCCATGCTCGGTGCGGCCGAAGCCGAACTAGCCGCGGCCGAGGAGCGCTGGTTGACGCTGGAGATGCAGCGCGAAGCACAAGGCGGCTGACCATCCCTCGACGGACCTTCTACGATGCCTCGATTCGTGGAAAACTTTTGCTAGCGGACGGGGATTAAGTTGCGATGCTGCAACAGAGTGCAGCGAAGCAGCTTTGTGTCAGCTCCAAGACAGTCATCTCTGTTGCCCGTAAGGCCACGCTCGCTCATGGTGCCGCTGCGGACGGGATAACCCCGCTGCGGCTTGGCCGATAACCCGGAAGGGAAGGGCCAAGCTCCAAGGGAAAAAGGACAAGCCGGAACGACCACGGAATGGTGGGCGCCCGGCCAAAACAGAAGTCCGATCCCGTGGGTCTCGAAACTTCTGGAGGGTATACCATGAAGCTCGTGAAGAGCCTTCTCCTTGGATCGGCAGCGGGGCTGGCCGTCGTGGGTGGGGCTCAGGCCGCCGACCTGCCGGTGAAGAAGGCCGTTCCGATCGAGTACGTCCGCGTCTGCACCGCTTACGGCGCCGGCTTCTTCTACATTCCCGGCACCGATACCTGCCTGCGTGTCTCCGGCCGCGCCCGCGCCGAGTACGGCTATATCGGCACCGACAATCGCAACGTCCCCGGCGGCGGCGATATCTCGGGCTTCACGGGCCTTGCCCGCTTCAACTTCGATGCCCGCACCCAGACCGGCTACGGCACCCTGCGCGCCTTCCTGCGCCTCGACGCCGCAAGCCGTACCGGCAACACGAAGTATTCCTCCGGCACGAACCTGCGCGGCGCCTACGCCTTCTCCGGCACCGGCCAGGACCAGCTCGGCCGCGTTCAGAACTTCATCAACGTCGACAAGGCGTTCGTGCAGTTCGCCGGCCTGACCGCCGGTCGCGCCTCCTCGTTCTTCGACTTCTACGCCCACGACTTCGAGATCATCGGCTCGTCGCTGGGCTCCGACCTGCCGTCCACCAACCTGCTCGCCTACACCCAAAAGTTCGGTGAGGGCTGGTCGGTGACGCTGTCGATGGAAGACCCGAACTACCGCAAGAACCCGCTCTACTCCGACGCGGCCGGCAGCACGGCCCTCGTCCCCGGCCAGGCTGGTCTGAACAACGTGTTCACCACGGCCCCGACCCCGATCATCCTCGGGACCAACGCCGCCGGTAACGCCACCGCCGTGGCCTTCATCGACGCCGTCCAGCGCTCGCGCCTGCCCGATTTCGTCGGCTCGCTGCGCTACGACGCCGCCTGGGGCTCGGCTCAGCTCTCGGCCGCCGTCAAGGACATCAACACCGGCGGCTTCATCGCTGGCTCGTCGATCGGCGTTCCCGGCACGGGCGCCGCGCTCGCCGGCAACACGGCAGCGGCTCTGGCGGCGCGCGGCATCAACGCCGGCGCGCAGACGGAGTACGGCTGGGCGATCCAGGGCGGCATGAAGTTCAACCTGCCCTTCATCGCCCCCGGCGACGGCCTCTACCTCCAGGGCGCCTACGGCGAGGGTGCTTCGTTCTACACCGGCATCAACCGCTTCACCGCCGGCTACCTGAGCAACGCCTCGGTCTACGCGGGCAACCCGTTCAACCAGTACCTCTCCGACGCGATCGTCAACCCGCTGACCGGCCGCATCGAGCTGTCCAACAGCTTCACGGCGGTGGCGTCCTACCTCCACTACTGGTCGCCGGAATGGCGTTCGGCCTTCTACGCCAGCTACGGTGAGATCTGGTTCTCGCAGGGCGCCCGCCAGGCGGTCAGCCAGGCGAACTCGGTGGTCGGCGCGGCCTCGACCGTGGCACCGCCGTCCTACCTCACCAACGCCGTCGGCTACAGCCTCAGCCCCGCCCTGCGTGACACCTATCAGGTCGTCACCGGCGCGAGCCTGATCTGGTCGCCGGTCAAGGATCTCGATATCGGCGTCGAGGGCCAGTACATCAAAACGGGCGTTAAGAACGGTCGCGTCTCCGACAGCGACAAGGGCGGCTTCGTGAACAACATCCCGACCCGCACGGTCAGCAGCGAAGACGTGTTCCAGGCTCGCTTCCGCGTGCAGCGCGACTTCTGAGCCCAACCGCCCCCCGCCCGCGCGGGGGGCTGGATACGACGAACACCTTCCAGACCCCGGCCTCGCGGCCGGGGTTTTTTGTTGGCCCGGGACGGGTCGGACCCACGGGCCGTGCGAATCACTGCCGTCGGCGCGCGCGACGGGCACGGCCTTCAAAGCGCCCCGATGGGCCTGTCTTCTGGCCATCATCGCCGGCCGCCGAGGAGGTCGAGCCCATGTCCATGCCTTCGTCCACGCCTTCGCAAATACCGCCGCACGGCCGCACGCTCCGGTCTCGTCTGATTCGGGCCGGCTGGATCGCCGGCCTTCCGCTTCTCGCCGTGATCGCCGCAGCGGCTTATTTCGGCATGCTGCGCGTCACGGAACGCCTCGAGCGGGAGGCGACGGCGATCGCCGCCGCGACCGGAGAGGGGCAGCCCGAGCCCTGGCTGCGGGTTTCGGTGGCGGGCCGCGACCTGACGGCGACGGGCGAAGCGCCGGAGGCGTCCCAGCGCGAGGCAGCCGTCGGCCGGCTCGCCGCCATCGATGGCATCCGCCGCCTCACTGACCGGACCGGCGTGGTCGAGGAAGTTTCCCCCTTCGTCTGGTCGGTGGAGCGCCCCGCCGCCGGCCGCGTCGAAGCCACCGGCAGCCGGCCGGCCGAGGTCGGTGCCTTCGAATTGGCCCAGCGCCTGAAGCCGGCCCTGCCGCGTGATGCCACCCTGAGCGACAACGCCCGGGCCGCGCGGGGCGCACCGCGCGACTTCCCCGATGCCGCAGCCTTCGCCGTGGAGCGGCTTCAGGATCTCACCACCGGCGCCGTCGCCACGCTCAACGACACCGTCATCTCGATTCGCGGCGAAGCGGCGAGTCTGGCCGCCTACGATGCCCTGCGCACGGCGCTGGCAACCCCGCCGCAGGGCTACACCCTCGGCACGATCGAAATCACGCCGCCGGTCGTCGGCGACTTCCGGTTCGGTGTCTCCCGCCGGCCGGACGGCAGCCTCGAACTGAACGGCCACGTCGCCTCGGAAAGCGCCCGCGAAGAGATCCGGGCCGCCGCCGCGGAGGCCGCGGAAGGGGCGGCCGTCGATGATCGCCTGCGCGACGCCCGCGGCCTGCCGCCGGGCATCGACGGCCCGGCCCTGGCGCGCTTCGTGTTCCAGCTCGCGGGCCTCCTGCACGAGGGGCGCGTCAGCTTCGAGGGCGACGCGGTCTCGGTCGAGGGCAATGCGCTGGATGCCGGCGCGGTCGCCGAGGCACAGACGCTGATGCGCGACGCCCGGCCCCCCGGAATCGCCGCGGGCCGTGGGGCCCTCTCCGCCCGTCCCATCGTCCCCTACGTCCTGCGCATCCGCCGCGGCAGCGACAGCGTCACGGTGAGCGGCCATCTGCCGGATCGGGCGACGCGTGAGGCGCTGCTCGCCCGGCTCAACCCGCGTTTCTTCCGCGAATCGATCCACGATCGCACGCGGCTGGCCGACGGTGCGCCGGCCGCTCTGGGCGCGGCGCTTGCGGCGGCGGTCGATCCGCTCTCGACGCTGGCGAGCGGGGAGCTGACGATCACCGACACCAGCCTGCGCCTGACCGGCACCAGTCTCTATCCCGAGAGCGCCGCCCGCCTCGCTCAATCCCTGCCGAAGGCGATGCCGGCGGGCTGGAACGCCACGGTCGCCGTCACCTCGGACGCGGCCCCCTCGGCGGCGGCCGAGATGGGCCCGTGCCGACAGCGCCTCGCCGAGCGCACGGCCGGGCATACCCTGCGCTTTGCCCCAGGGAGCACGGCGCTCGCGCCCGAGTTCTACCCGGTGCTCGACGCGGTGGCGGCGCTGGCACGCGCCTGTCCGGCGGAGCGGATCGAGGTTGTGGGTCATCTCGACCCGGCGGGCGTGAAGCCCGAGACCCAAGCCGACCCGGTCGCCGACGAGGCCGCGAAGGAGACGGCACCCAAGCCCGCCAAGGCGGACACCAAGAAGGACGCGAAGGCCAACAAGGGCAAGGCCAAAGCCGAGACGAAGCAGGAGGCGTCCAAATCCGAACAAAAGCCCGAAGCGAAGTCCGAACCGAAGCCCGAGAAGAACGAGGCCGAGCGGGCGGATGTCGGCGCCGATCTCGCGCGGGCACGGGCGCTCGCGGTGGTGGACTACCTCCAGAAGGCCGGTGTGCCGCTGGAACGCGCCGCCGCGCCGACGGGCGTCGCACCGCTCTCCGACCGGCAGGGAATCGGCCTCAGCCTGCGCTCGTGACCTGCCCGTCGCCTCGCTCCGGGCGGGCTCGGGCGCTCCGCCTCACGCCACCCCGTCCGATAGACCGTCCGATTCCGGGGCCAACCCCCAGATCCGCTGCTTGCGCCCGACGCCGCGCAGGGCGAACTCGCCGACCGGGACGAGCGCTGCCCCGCAACGCCGGGCGAAGGCGTCGGAGAGGAGCAGCGAGCGCTCCAACTCGTCGCAGAGCCGCTCGATCCGGCTCGCCTCGTTGACCGCCCGGCCGATCACCGTGAAGTCGAGGCGCCGGTCGGTGCCGACATTGCCGGAGACGACGCGCCCGTAATGCAGCACGATGTCCGCCTCCAGCGACGGCAGCCCATCCTGGCGGCGGGATGCGTTCAGCCGGTCGTTGCGCGCCAGCGCCTCGCGCGCCGCATCGAGCGCCCCCGTACAGGCCGGGCAGGTGAGAGCGTCCGGCTCGGCCACGGGGAAGACGGCGAGAAAGCCGTCGCCGAGAAATTTCGAGATCTCGCCGCCATGGCGCTGCACCGGCTCGCCGAGCGCATCGAAATGCTCGTCGAGCCAGCCCACCACCTTCAGCGGGTCGTCACGGTCCGCCACGGTGGTGAAGCCGCGCAGGTCCGCGAGCAGGATCGCGGCATGGACCACCGTGCTCTGCCCGCGCCGCATCTCGCCCGCAAGCACCCGCGCCCCCGTCGCCGGGCCGAGATAGGTGTCGAGCATCTCGCGAATCGCGTGCGACAGGCTGAGCTTGGCCGTCACCAGGGCGATCACCGGCACGAGTCCGGCGACCACCGCCTGCTCCGCTTGCGAGAAGCCGCCGGGCCGGTCGGTGGCAAACGAGATGCCGACGCCCTCCATGGCGCTGCCGGGCGCGAAGGCGGCGGCATGGAGCAGGTAATCGGTCCCGCCCGCCTGCCTCAGCGTATCGAGAAGCGGGAGATCGGGACAGCCGTTCGATTGGTCGAGGCGCCAGCGCACGAAGGAGAGGTCGTTCGCCCGCAGCCAGCCGACGGGGCTGCGCAAGAACGTGTCCTCGCCCTCCGGCCCATGCACGGTCGGGAACACCGCCATGCCCTGCCCACGCCGCCACGCGACGCTCACCCCGCGGAACAGCGGATCGATCACCGGCACCGCGAGGCTGAGGCGCCAAAGCGGGAGACCGGCCGCGGCCAGCGCCTCGCAGAACTCCGCGATGATGGCCTCCGCCTCGTCCGACGCGGTCGCACGCGCGATCAGGTGGGCTTCGATCCTGCGGAGGTCAGAGGCTGAGATCGGGTCCGTGATGGCCATGGCGGACCCACTCTATCGGCGCCCCGGCGGCGATCCAAAAGCACCGGGCAGGCGATGTCTGTGGGAAATCGACTGCATAGCCGCCTTGCCCGGGCGTTCCGAACCCTTCAACCGTACTGCCAGATGCCGGGACCAATGACATGGACGATGTGACCGACGACACTTCCGCCCTCGCGCGCCGATTCGCGTTTCTCGCAGAGATCGACGGGCTCAAGGCCGTGCTGCGCCAGAACCGGACCATCGGCGAGCGCCGCCGCGAGAACTCGGCCGAGCATTCCTGGCATCTGGCGATGTTCGCGCTCGTTCTCGGCGATCGCGCGCCCGGCCTCGACCTGAACCGCGTCGTCGCGATGCTGCTGGTGCACGACATCGTCGAGGTCGATGCCGGCGATGTGCCGATCCATGGCGCCTACGACGCCGCTGCCTTGGCGCTGGTCGAGGAGGCTGCGGCCGCCCGGATCTTCGGGCTCCTGCCGGAGCCGCAGCGGGACCGCTTCGTCGCGTTATGGCGGGAATTCGAGGCAGGCGAGACGGCGGAGGCGCGCTTCGCCACGGCACTCGACCGGCTCCAGCCGCTGCTGCTCAACACGCTGACCGAGGGCGGCACCTGGGCCGAGAACGACCTCACCGAGGCACAGGTGATGGCGCGATACCAGCCGGTGATCGAGCGCGGCATCCCCGGTCTCTGGCCCTTCGTGGAGGCGCTGGTCCGCCGCCACTACCAGGGCCACGCCACTACGGCGTGACCGGCTGCGCCTCGGCGCTGACGGCGGTGCGGGCGCCGCGGGCGAGATCGCGCTCGATCATCAGCGCGCTCTTGCCGTCGAGGCGGTTGCGGTAGACCTGCAGGTTCTCCATCACCCGCTGCACGTAGTTGCGCGTCTCGGTGAAGGGGATGCGCTCGACCCAGTCGATCGGATCGACATCCGGCCGGCGCGGGTCGCCGTAGGCATCGACCCATTTCTTCACGTTGCCGCCGCCCGCGTTGTAGGAGGCGAAAGCGAGGATGTAGGAGCCCTTCCAGTCCTCCATCAGCTCGCCGAGATGGGCTTGGCCCAGCCGCGCATTGTAGGCGGGGTCGCTGGTGAGCCGGTCCGTTTCGTAGGACGTCGAGACGCGCTTGGCGGTGCGCTGGGCAGTGGCCGGCATCATCTGCATCAGCCCGCGCGCGCCGACGCCGGACTGGGCGCGGGGATCGAACTGGCTTTCCTGCCGGGCGATGGCGAAGACCATGGCGCGCTCGACCTGCGGCACCGCGGTGAAGGTCTCGTAATTCGGGATGCCGATGGTCGGGTAGGCATGGGTGTCCAGTGCCAGCCCCCGCTGCGTGGCGAGCTTGCCAATGGAGACCAGCGCCCGCGCATCTCGCATCTCCACCGCGGTCTCGCCGAGCGCGTTGACCTGCGCCTCCTCGGTCAGCGAGCGGGCGGCGTCGATGTAGAGCGGCAGCGCCAAGTCCTTCATCTGGGCGACGGCCAGAAGCTTCAGGCCGCGCATGAAGAGCCGGTCGTCGAAGGCGGCGCGCGCCGTCGGGCTCAGCTCGGCCGCGCGGCGCAGGGGCAGGCTGTGCTGGCCGAGCCGGGCACGGGCGAGCTGCCCGTAATAGGCGATCGGCTGGAGCGCGGCGCGCTCGTAGAAGCTCTTCGACTCGATAATCTTGCCCGCGGCTTCCGCCGCACGGCCCTGCCAATAGGCGGCCCGCGCCAGGGAGATCGGCGTCTCGGCGACGCTCGCGGCTTGCGCGAAATGCCGCTCAGCCGCCGCGGGGTCGGCCATGAAGCGGAGCGCAATCCAGCCGGCATGGAATTCGGCTTCGATCCGCTTCTCGGAGGTGCGGGCGGAATGCGCGGCGGCTACGGCGTAGGCGGTCTTGGTCTCGCCCGCATCCATCAGCTTGCGGGCGACGATGCGGCGCTCGACCCACCACGTGTCACCGTCGGCGAGCACCTCCGGGTTGGTGGGCGCGGCGAGCAGCACCTTGGCCGCCTCCGGCGCCTTGTCGGCCCGGCGGAAATACTGGGCGCGCGAGAGCAGGTAGGATGAATCGTTGCGCAACGACGGCGGCACCGCCGCGAGCGCGGCCGCCGCCCCGGCCTTGCCCTGCACCGCCCGGCGGGCGCGCACGAGGCTGGCATAGGAGCCGCCGGCATAGTCGGCGGCGCGCGCGGCGGTGGCCCAATCCTCCTTCAGGAGGGCGCGCTCCATCCGGTAGCGGTGGTCGATCACCGTGAGCACGCCGGGGAAGGCGTCGGTGACCTTGGCCTCGAGGCTGCGCCCGAAACTCTCCTCGCGCCACAGGTCATGCACGAGTTCGGCCGCATCCGCGTCGAGCCCGTCGGCGCGCAGGGCCAGGGCCAGGGCGAACTTGCCCGGCGCGCTCGCGGGCTTGGCGCTCGCGAAATAGGCGCGCACAATCGCAGGGCTCTTCTTCTCCGTGAGCAGCCGCTCTTCGGCCCGGCGGCGCAGCAGGGGCCCCGCTGGCCAATCGGGATTGGCGCGCGAGAACGCGACGACCCGCTCGAAGCTGACGCCGGCGCCCGCACGGATCGCGACCCATTCGAGCAGTGCCCGCGCCGCCGGATCGGAGAAGCCTGCGGCGAGCCGGTCGCCGTCGGAGACCTTGCCCTTGCGGTAGAGGTCGATCGTCTCGCGGAGTTGGCCGAGATCCGTCTCGCCGAAGGCAACGGGCCGGGCCGGGTCCGGCACTTCAGGGAAGGGGGCAGCCGGCGACACGGCCGCATCGGGCAGCGGGAAGGCGACAGGGCCATCCGATTCGGTGGAGGCGTAGGCGGACGCCGCGGCGGGCAGCGGCTTGTCGGAAGCGGCCTCGCCCGAACTCGGATCGAGGCGCAGCGCATCCGCCGCGACGGGATCCGAGGCGGGGCCCTGGCCGTCGCTCGGCTGCCCAGCGGGCGCGGTGGCGTCGCTCGCGGGGGCGGCGGGGGCGGAGGCCGGCTGCGGGTTGCGGAGTTCGATGGCCCCGCCGCGCTGTGGCAGCACGGCCGTGCCGGACAGCAACAGGCCGAGGAGCAGGGGCAGGGAGCGTGTGGGCAACGCCATGATCTGAGACACCCCGACCGGAGGCCAAGCCTTAAGCTGGGCCTCGGTCCGTTAAGATGGCATTAACTGCGCAAGCGAAGCGTTTGCGCGCGGACGGGGGAGGGCCTATGTCTCGCGCGTCCCAAGCGCGGCCCGTACGCGGCCGCAGCCACCGGGGCACGCCAGAAAACAGGCAAGAAGAACGGCCGGGAACGCCAGGATGACCGATACCCACGCCCGCCTTCGCGGCTCGATGACCGCGCTCGCGACCCCGTTCCGCGACGGCGAGTTCGACGAGTTGGCCTTCCGGAAATTCGTGAACTGGCAGATCGATCAGGGCACCCACGCCCTGGTGCCGACCGGCACGACCGGCGAGAGCCCGACGCTGAGCCACACCGAGCACGACCGCGTGGTCGAGGTGTGCGTCGCCGAGGCCGCCGGCCGGGTACCGGTGATCGCGGGCGCCGGCTCGAACTCGACGCGGGAGGCCGTCGCGCGGGCGCGTCATGCCGAGAGCGTCGGCGCGGATGCGGTGCTCACCGTCACGCCCTACTACAACAAGCCGACGCAGGAGGGGATGTACGCCCACTTCAAGGCGGTGAACGACGCCGTCGGCATCCCGATCATCATCTACAATATCCCCGGCCGGTCCGTGGTCGACATGAGCGTCGACACCATGAAGCGGCTGTTCGAACTGAAGAACATCGCCGGCGTGAAGGATGCTACGGCCAAGATTGACCGTGTCAGCCTCCAGCGACAGGCTTTGGGAGAAGACTTCATCCAGCTTTCTGGCGAAGATGCGACGGCGCTCGGCTTCAATGCCCATGGCGGGGTCGGCTGTATCTCCGTGGTCTCGAATGTCGCACCCCGGCTCTGCGCCGATCTTCAGGAGGCGACGCTGGCGGGCGATTACGCCAAGGCCCTGAAGATCCAGGACCGGCTGATGCCGCTGCACGTGCAGATGTTCTACGAATCGAACCCGGTGCCGGCGAAATACGCTCTCTCGCGCCTCGGCCTCATGTCGGAGGAGGTGCGCCTGCCGCTGGTGCCGGCGACCGAGGGCTGCCGCCGGGCGGTCGATGCCGCGCTCAGCCATGCCGGCCTGATCTGACGCCGTCGGATTGATCCGAGAAGATCCGGCGGGAAGCCTCGCCGGAGAACGTGGCGGTCCCCATATCGGTGGACCGCCGCCTGACCACGAACCTGAAGACGAATGGCACCCAAACCCGATCCCGGCCGGCGCGTCGTCGCCGACAACCGCTCCGCCCGCTACCACTACGCGATCGAGGACACGCTCGAGGCCGGCATCGCGCTGACCGGCACCGAGGTGAAATCGCTGCGTGGCGGCAAGGCGACGATCGGTGAGTCCTATGCCGGGCCGTCCGGCAACGACCTGATGCTGTTCAACGCCTATATCCCGGAATATCTGGAGGCGAACCGCTTCAACCACGACACCAAGCGGCCCCGCCGCCTGCTGCTGCACCGCCGCCAGATTAACAAGCTGATCGGCGCCACCCAGCGCCAGGGCTACACGGTGATTCCGTTGAAGATCTACTTCAACGACAAGGGCCGGGCGAAGGTCGAGCTGGGCCTCGGCAAGGGCAAGCAGCTCCACGACAAGCGCGAGAGCGTCAAGCAGCGCGACTGGGATCGCGACAAGGCCCGCCTGATGCGCGACAAGGGCTGAGGTTCAAGCCCTCGGCGTTTTCGGCGCTGGGACATGCCGTCGCCGTCCGATTGGCGACGCCCCCAACCAAGTCCCGACGCGCTCCACCGTCATCGCAAGACGAAGCGATCCCGGGCGCGTTTTCTCTGGAGAGGGCAGAGCGCCGGATGATTTCGGCGCAGCCTCGCAATCGACGGTGACGGGTCTTCGCCCGTCACCGCGATCCGAGCACCAAGGCTCCGCTCAGCCTTCCGCTTCCTCGTCGGTCGCGCCGGGGCGGATGCCGTAGCGGCTCTCGAGACCGGGATTGGGGCGGGGCGCGCGCTCAGCGAAGTCGCGGCGGGGGCCGTCACCGGGCGCGCGGGCGGTGCGCTCGCTCGGGTCACGGCCGATCCGGCTCGCGAGATGGGCGAGATCGATGAACTCGTCCGCCTGACGCCGCAGGTCGTCTGCGATCATCGCCGGCTGGGTCTGGATGGTGGAGACGACGGAGACGCGAACGCCGCGGCGCTGGATCGCCTCCACGAGCGAACGGAAATCACCGTCGCCGGAGAACAGCACCATGTGGTCGATGTGCGGGGCCAGTTCGAGCGCGTCGATGGCGAGCTCGATATCCATGTTGCCCTTGATCTTGCGGCGCCCGGCGGAGTCGGTGAACTCCTTCACCGGCTTGGTAACGACCCGGTAGCCATTATAGTCGAGCCAATCGATCAGCGGGCGAATCGAGGAATACTCCTGATCCTCAATCATTGCCGTATAATAGAAAGCGCGAATGAGATTATCGCGGCTCTGAAAATCCTTGAGCAGTCGCTTGTAGTCGATGTCGAAACCGAGCGCCTTCGTGGTCGCATACAGATTTGCGCCGTCGATAAAAACCGCGGTACGTTGCTTATTACTCATCGATAGGTCCGTGTGCTTGAGATAAAAAAGTTTGTTTCTAGAAATTCAGACATGAATGCAGTACATGAAACCGTGGATTCAATGCGCTGCCGAAGTCCAGCATCCCTGCACTCTCGACGCATAGCAATTCCTGTATGCCGAGACACGCTTTCCGTTCGGAAGAGCGTAATCCGGCCAACAAGATTGCGGTGTCTGAAAGGTGCAGGACTCGGAACAGCGTAGCAGAGTCCGGCCCGAATCCCCCTTGTGGTGGCCGAGCCGGCAATCCCTGTCAAGCGCCAGAAAGAGTTAAGGCCGCCCGCGCCAAATCCAAACGAAGATGATTTTGACGCAACCCAGAGCGTATTCTGCGCGATAATTTTCGCACTAGCGGTTGCGACACGGCGTAAACAGGGATCGGCCGCAGTATTTACATACCTGAAGTTGCCGCGGAGAGGGAATTGACATGGGCTGCCGGCGCGGAAACTTCGCGGCCGAACCAGCGCCCGTCCCGCGCCGGGTCAGGGCTTCGGCAAGGCCCGGCTGCCCGGCTTGACCGGGGGGATGGCGGCCAGCTCAGCGGGCAGGGCGTCCGGTGCGTAAGTCGGGATGTCGAGCGTGACCAGGGACAGGAGCGGCACGCCGATCGCGCCGCGCCCGCCCGAACGGTCGATCAGGCAGGCGGCACCCACCACGTCGCCCTCTTCGTCCTTCAGCGAGGCGAGGCATTCCCGGGCCGAGAGACCCGTCGTCACGATGTCCTCGACAATGACGGCACGGGTGCCGGCGGGGATCGAGAAGCCGCGGCGCAGAGTGAAGGGACCGCCGGGGTCGCGCTCGACGAAGATCGCCTTGGCGCCGAGATGGCGGGCGGTCTCGTAGCCGGGGATGATGCCGCCGATGGCCGGAGAGACCACGATGTCGATCCGGCCGAAGCGGGCCGTGATCACCTCAGCCAGCGCCCGGCACAGCCGCTCGGTGCGCGCGGGATCGGAGAAGATCGTCATCTTCTGCAGGAAGGTGGGCGAGCGCAGGCCGGAACTGAGGATGAAGTGTCCCTGCAGCAGGGCCCCTGCGGAACGGAACTCTTCGAGAACTTCTTCCGGCGTCATGATCACCTGCTCGCCAAACCGTGTTCCGCTGCTTCTTGCAGCGGCGCAGGCAGCGCGCAAGCCGAAGGCCAAACGCATCAACCGGGAGCGCATCAACCGCGATGACGGCTGCCGGTCTTCGGATGATGACGACACGACGGGCAGAATCGGGCTTCGTCGGACAGCGCTGTGCGTCGCCGAACCGCCGATTCCCTCGGTGACGCAGCTCCGAAACGCTAGTTCCGCGCGCGAAGCGGCTCCCGGCGCCGATCAGGTCGGGCCTCGTAGGCGGGCGGGGGATAGGACGGATCGTAGTCCGGCCCATCATAGGGATCATAGGCGCGGGGCAGGAGCGCGCCGAGCTGCACGCCCTCGCTTCCGCCGCGCTGGATCATCGTGCGCATGCCCGGCTGCAGCTTGCTGTCGTCCAGATCGTCGGGATGGACGGGGATGAGCGGCAGACCCTCGGCGCCGCCCCGCTGGAGCATCGTCCGCATACCGGGCTGCAGATCCTGCGCGCCGGCCTCTTCAGCGAGCGGGATGCAAGCTGCGAGGATGATGGCGGTGACCAGGGAAAGCTTCATGGGGGTCGCTCCGGAAAAGCGCGTCGCAGGCCCAGCCGTCCATAGACCGATCCGATGACGGAATGACGTGTCCCGGCCTCGGTTCCGGCAAGCGGCGCCGACAGCGATCGACCGTCAGCCGTTCACTCGCTCGACACGGCTCACCGAGCGCTTGCCGCGCAGGTCCGCGACGATGGCGGTGAGATGCTTCAGATCCGGTACCGAGAGATCAATCGAGATATCGGTGAAGTCCTGCGTGCGACGCTTCATCGAAACATTGTCGATGTTGCCGTCATGCTCGGCGATCACCTGGGCGATCTGCGCCAGCGTGCCGGGCTCGTTGATCGATTCGAGCGCGAGCTTGGCGGGGAAGCGCTCCTGCGAGCCCTCCACATCCCAGCGCACGTCGAGCCAGCGCTCGGGCTCGTTGTCGAAGGCGGCGAGCGCGGCGGACTGGATCGGATAGATCGTCACGCCGACGCCGGGCGTGAGGATGCCGACGATGCGATCCCCCGGGAGGGCGCCGCCGTTCGGGGCAAAGCTCACCGGCAGGTCGCCGGCCAGCCCGCGAATGGGAATGCTGGCCAAGGCCGAGGCCGCCTCGGCCTCACCCGAGAAGGTCAGCCGCATGGTCTGATCCTTGGAGCGGGTGAGGCGCCCCGCCGCGCCGTTGGCCGCCGGACCGCCGCTGGCCCCCGCGCGCCGCTCCTCCTTGAAGTCGGGATAGACGGCCTTCACCACGTCGCCGGAGAACATCTCGCCGCGCCCGACGGCGGCGAACACGTCCTCGGTGCTCGCGCGGGCGAGCCGGGGCAGCGCGCCGCGCAGCTTCTCCTCGGAGAAGCTCTTGCCGGCCCGCTCGAAGGCCCGGTCGAGGATCTGGCGGCCGAGGCCGGCATATTGGCGCCGCACGGCGGCGCGGGTCGCCCGCCGGATCGCAGAGCGCGCCTTGCCGGTGACGACGAGCGATTCCCACGCGGCCGGCGGCGAGGCGCCGTCGGAGCGGGCGATCTCGACCTCGTCGCCGTTGGCGAGTTCGTGCAGCAGGGGCGCGAGCCGGCCGTTGATCTTGGCGCCCACCGCCGTGTTGCCGACATCGGTATGCACCGCGTAGGCGAAGTCGATTGGCGTGGCGCCGCGCGGCAGGGCGATCAGGCGGCCCTTGGGCGTGAAGCAGAACACCTGATCCTGGAACAGCTCCAGCTTGGTGTGCTCCAGAAACTCTTCCGGCGAATCGCCCTCGGCCAGAAGCTCGATGGTGCGGCGCAGCCATTGGTAGGCGCCGCTCTCGGTGGCGAGCCGGGGGTGGATCTCGCCCTCCACGCCTTCCTTGCCGGCTTCCTTGTAATGGGCGTGGGCGGCGATGCCGTACTCGGCGATCTCGTCCATCTCGGCGGTGCGGATCTGAAGCTCGACGCGCTGGCGCTTCGGCCCGATCACCGTGGTGTGGATCGAGCGGTAATCGTTCTGCTTCGGCGTCGAGACGTAGTCCTTGTAGCGGCCCGGCACCATCGGCCAGCTCGTGTGGACGACGCCGAGCGCCGCGTAGCACTCGGCCAGGGTGCCGACGATCACGCGGAAGCCGACGATGTCGGAGAGCTGTTCGAAGGCGACCGACTTGCGCTCCATCTTCGACCAGATCGAGAACGGCTTCTTCAGCCGCCCTTTCACGTGAGCGGCGATGCCGCGCGCGGCGAGCCGGGCGGTGAGGTCGTGCTCGATGCTCTCGATCACGCTGCCGGACTTGGCCGAGAGGTCTTCGAGCCGCTTGGTGATGGTGGCGTAGACTTCGGGCTTCAGCGTGCGGAACGAGAGGTCTTCCAGCTCGTCGCGCAGCTCCTGCATGCCCATACGGCCGGCGAGCGGCGCGTAGATGTCGAGGGTCTCCTCGGCAATCCGTGCCCGCTTGTCGTCGCGCATGAAGTGGAGCGTGCGCATGTTGTGCAGGCGGTCGGCGAGCTTCACCAGAAGCACCCGCACGTCCTCGGCCACCGCCAGGAGCAGCTTACGGAAATTCTCGCCCTGCACGGCTCGCTTCGAGACGAGATCGAGCCGCTTGAGCTTGGTCAGCCCGTCCACCAGCGCGCCGATCTCAGGCCCGAAGATCTCGCGGATCTCGTCGAGCGTGGCGGCGGTGTCCTCGACGGTGTCGTGCAGGACGGCCGCGACGATGGTCGCGTCGTCGAGGCGCAGGTCGGTGAGGATCGCGGCGACTTCGAGGGGATGGGCGAAGAACGGATCGCCGGAGGCGCGCTTCTGCGTGCCGTGCGCCCGCATGGCGTAGACGTAGGCGCGGTTGAGAAGCGCCTCGTTCGCGGCAGGATTGTAGCGCTTGACCCGCTCGACGAGTTCGTACTGGCGCATCATCCGCCGAAGGATCCTGCTCTCGATCTGCTCGGTGCCTCTCGCAAGACGCCCGCTCCGCCGCCGTGCCTCAGAAGGGCGAGGATCGGCGGTCGGGCGTTTCGTGCGGCACTCTCAAGGGGGCCCGGCCCGGACGGACGCGGTCGCTCGTCCGACACCTTCCTGCATCGGCGCGCATTTGCCCAGACCCATGGCGTCGCGGCGAAAGCGCGACGGCTCCGCCTCCCTCGCATGGACGCCAGAATGGGGCTTCACCCCGAAACACGCGAACGCCCGCCGCTCGGGGACCGAGGGCGGGCGTGGATCGTCAGGTGGAGCGCGAAAAGAGCTTACTCGCCCTCGTCGTCGGTCTCGGTCGGCGGTGCGAGGTTCTCGAGACCGCGGAGGAGATCCTCCTCGCTCATGAAGTCGAACTGCACGTTCTTGTCGTCCGAGGACGACTGGGGCGCCACCGCGGCAGCGGCGGGCGAGCTCGACAGGAGCGGCACGGTCTCGGCCTCGGGCTCGTCCACCTCGACGTATTTCTGCATCGAGTGGATGAGTTGCTCCTTGAGATCCTCCGCCGTGATGGTCTCGTCGCCGATCTCGCGAAGGGCCACGACGGGGTTCTTGTCGCGGTCGCGCTCCACGGTCAGCGGGGCGCCGGCGGCGAGCAGGCGCGCCCGGTGGCTGGCGAGCAGGACCAGCTCGAAGCGGTTCTCGACCTTCTCGATGCAGTCTTCGACGGTGACGCGAGCCATGCGAGGCGGCTCCTTCCTCAGGCGCGGATACGAACGATATGCGTGATGAACGGGCTTCCTACACCGGTTATCGCTGTCCAACAAGTCGCGGGAGCGGTTGAGAATCCGTCCCTGTCGGTCCACATGGAAAGCGGCGCCGGTCGAACCCGGCACCGATCCCGGCCGGCCTTGAACCGGCGCCAGCGGACCCGAGGATTCTTCACATGTTCATTCAGACCGAAGCCACGCCGAACCCCGCCACGCTCAAGTTCCTGCCCGGCCGGGTCGTGCTCACCGACGGGACCTTCGAGGCCCGCGACACCGCGAGCGCCGAGCGCTCGCCGCTCGCCACCGCCCTGTTCGCGGTGCCCGGCGTCTCGGGCGTCTATTTCGGGCACGACTTCATCTCCGTCACCAAGGCCGACGGCGTCAACGAGTGGCCGCAGGTGAAGCCCGCCGTGCTCGGCGCGATCATGGACCACTTCCAGTCCGGCCGCCCGGTGCTGGCCGAGGGCACGGCGCTCGCCGAGGACGAGACGGAGGAGTTCTACGACGAGGCCGACCACGATACCGTGGTGACCATCAAGGATCTGCTGGAGACCCGCGTGCGCCCGGCGGTGGCGGGCGACGGCGGCGACATCACCTTCCGCGGTTACCGCGACGGCATCGTCTACCTCGAGATGAAGGGCGCCTGCTCGGGCTGTCCGTCCTCCACCGCGACCCTGCGCCAGGGCGTGCAGAACCTGTTCCGCCACTTCCTCCCTTCCGTGCGGGAAGTGCAGGCGATCTGATCGGCGGCCCCGCCGCCCGTTTTCCCTGACATCGGCGCAACACCGCACCGCTTCCTTGGGGAGTCCGGTCGCGGATGCGCTGACGGGGAGGGCGGTTTCGTCCTAAGAAGAGCCGGAGGGCGGGCGCTCGAGGCCTGCCGCCGGATGGAATCGACGTTTGCGGATCCTTGCCATCGATACGGCGCTCGAAGCCTGCGCTGCCTGCGTGGCCACCGACGACAGCGACGACCTGCTCGCCGAGGAGTCGATGCCGCTCGTGCGCGGCCATGCCGAAGCGCTGCTGCCGCTGATCGAGCGGGTCATGGCCCGGGTCGAGGGCGGCTTCGAGGGTCTCGACCGGGTCGCGGTCACGGTCGGGCCCGGAAGCTATACGGGCTTGCGCGTCGGGCTTTCCGCCGCCCGCGCCATCGGGCTCGCCGCCGGCCTTCCGGTGGTGGGCGTGACCACCCTGTCCGCCCTGCTCGCGCCGCAGCTCGCCCTTAACGGCGACGATACGGTGGTCGCCGCGATCGATGCGCGCCACGGCGCCGTCTACCTCCAAGCCATGAGCGTGACGGAAGGCACGGTGATTCCGCCCCGGCACATCGCTTTGGAAGAAGCGGTGACCCTGCTCGGCAAGCGACGGGCGATCCTCACCGGCTCCGGCGCTCCCGCGCTCGCGGCGGCGGCCGCTTCCGCCGGCATCGCCGTCGAGGTCGCCGAGACCGGCGCGCCGCAGATCGCCTGGGTCGCCTCGCTCGGGCTCGTCGCCGATCCGGACCAGGCGCTGCCGCGCCCCCTCTACCTGCGCGGGCCCGACGCCCAGCCGCAGCATCATGCGAGGCTCGCAAGGGCATGACGCGGACCGTCTCCCCGTTCTGGCCGCTCGATTGGTGGTCCGCATGGTGGGACGCCTGGGGCTCCGTGCCCTACGTCGCGCCGCTGCGGGACGCCGGTCAGGCGTCCGACCTGGAAAAGCTGCACGCCACCGCCTTCGCCCGCCCCTGGGCGGCTCACGAATTCGAGCGGATGCTGTGCGAGCGCTCGATCGAGGCGCATGCCCTGCGCCGGGGCAACGCGCTGCTGGGCTTCGTGCTGTCGCGCAAGGCCGTGGACGAGGCGGAAATCCTCACCATCGTTCTGGCGCCCTCCGCTCGCGGCGGCGGCCACAGCCACCGGCTCCTGCGCGAGCACCTGAATGCGCTGGCCTATGCCGGCATCCGCACAGTCCATCTCGAAGTCGACGAGGGCAACACGCCGGCCCTGAAGCTCTACACCCGCCATGGCTTCCTCAAGGTCGGCGAGCGCAAGGGCTACTACCCGCTGCCCGACGGCAGCCGGGCCACGGCGCTGACCATGAGCGCGACGCTGTCGTGAGGCTTTGCGGGAGCGCATCCGCCCGATGACGCGCGTCGGCATCGGCCTCCGCCTCTTCATCCAGGCGCTGGCCTTCCTGATCGTGATCGGGCCGCACTGGCTCAGCCTGCGCTTTGGCCGGGGCTGGGTCGCGGCGCGCATCGCGATGCTGTTCCACCGCCTGTTCCTGCGCCTGTTCTCCGTTCGGGTGACGCAGAGCGGCACGCCGCCGCAGCCGGGCGAGCCGGCGCTCGTGCTGTCGAACCACGTCTCCTGGCTCGACATCGTTGCGCTCGGCTCGCTGCGCCCGCTCTCCTTCGTGGCCAAGTCGGAAATCGCGGGCTGGCCGCTGATCGGCCTGCTGGCCAAGCTCCAGCGCACCGTCTTCATCGAGCGGTCCAAGCGGACGGCGACCGCACGCGTCAACGCCACGGTCGGGCAACGGCTGGCGGATGGCGACCTGATCGTGCTGTTCGCCGAGGGCACCACCGGCGATGGCCTGCGCCTGCTGCCGTTCCGCTCCTCGCTGGTCGGCGCCGCCCGGACGGCGCTGACGGCGGAGACCGGCGGGCTCGCGCGCATCCGGCTCCAGCCCCTGGCGCTGGGCTACCCGCGCCGCAACGGCCTACCGGTGACCCGCGCCGAGCGGCCGGAGATCGCGTGGTACGGCGACATGGAACTGCCGCCGCATCTCGCCCTGTTCGCCAATCGCGGCCCCATCGACGTGCACGTGAACTGGGGCGCACCGATCGCCTTCGAGGCCGCCACCGACCGCAAGGTCGCGACCCTGCAGGCCGAGGCCGCGGTGCGGCAGGGCCTGCGCCAGATCCACCTCGGCGGGGCCACACCCCGTCCGGTGCCGGCGGCGCCGGAAACGATCGGGGAGGGCGCCGACGTCTCGGCGCCGGGCATCGCCGCGGTGTGACCGCTCAGGCCGGCAGCGGGAAGGTCGCCGCCTGGCCGCGAACGATCCCGCCCTCATCCACGAGTTGCCAGACGATGCCCGCGGTGACCGGGAAGCGCCGCCCATCCTTGGCAACGCGAATGCCTGCATAATCCGAGACGAATCCGTCGCCGGCGACCGCATCGAGCAGGCGCTGGCGCTCGGCCCGTTCCGGCGCCTCGGCCGAGAGCCGCGAGGGCATCCCGACGATCTCAGCCCAGTCGTAACCGAAGGCCCGCTGCGCCGCCCGGTTGGCGTAGACGAAGAGCGGGTCGGCGCTCGTGTCGTGAGCCAGGACCGCGAAGGGCGCTTGCGCGTAGAGCCAGTCCGGCCCGAGATCCGGCGCAGGGATGAGCGGGCGGCCGACGAGGCGCAGGAAGCTCCCGGTCAGCAGGGCGAAGAAGGCGGGATCTTCGGCAAGCCTCACGGGCGGACCTTTTCGAAGGGGCGAAAGTTCGGATCGCTGAGAGAATCGTGTCGGCGGCCGAACCGTGATAGAGGGCCTGTCGAGCAAAAATCCTCAAAAAATCACCGCCCGCCGGCGGCAGGGTTGCGATCTTGAAGAAAGCCTACGTCAAGTCCTACGGCTGTCAGATGAACGCCTACGATGCCGGCCGCATGGCCGACGTGCTGGCGGCCGAGGGCTACAGCGCGACGGACACGGTCGAGGAGGCCGATGTCGTCGTCCTCAACACCTGCCACATCCGTGAGAAGGCCGCCGAGAAGGTTTATTCCGAACTCGGGCGCCTGCGCGTGCTGAAGGGCGAGCGGGCCGAGAGCGGGCAGGATACGCGCATCGTGGTCGCGGGCTGCGTCGCCCAGGCGGAAGGCCGCGAGATTCTCTCGCGCGCACCGGCGGTCGATGTCGTCGTCGGCCCGCAGAGCTATCACCGCCTGCCCGATTTGCTCCGCCAGTCCCGCGAGACTCGCGTCGTCGACACCGAATTTCCGGCCGAGGACAAGTTCGACCACCTGCCCGCCCGGCGCAACCGCGGCGTCACCGGCTTCCTCACTGTGCAGGAGGGCTGCGACAAGTTCTGCGCCTTCTGCGTCGTGCCCTATACCCGCGGTGCGGAGGTCTCGCGCTCGGTGGCGGCGGTGGTGGACGAGGCACGCCGCCTCGTCGAGGGCGGGGTGCGCGAGATCACCCTCATCGGCCAGAACGTCAACGCCTATCACGGCGACGGGCCGGACGGCGCACCCGCGACCCTCGGCCACCTGATGGACGCGCTCTGCGCGGTGCCGGGCCTCCTGCGCCTGCGCTACACCACGAGCCACCCCAACGACTTCGCCGACGACCTCATCGCCGCGCACGAAAAAAACCCGCTGGTGATGCCCTACCTGCACCTGCCGGTGCAGTCGGGCTCGGACCGCATCCTCCAGGCGATGAACCGGCGCCACACGGGCGACGCCTACCGCCGGCTGATCGAGCGCATCCGGAATGCGCGGCCCGACATCGCCCTGTCCTCGGACTTCATCGTCGGCTTCCCCGGCGAGACCGATGCCGATTTCGCCGAGACCATGCGGCTCGTCTCCGATATCGGCTTTTCGGCGGCGTTCTCATTCAAGTACAGCCCGCGGGCCGGCACGCCCGCGGCGGAACGCGAGGATGCGGTGCCGGAGGCGGTGAAGACCGAGCGGCTCGCCGCCCTCCAAGACCTCCTCGACCGCCAGCGCCACGCTTACAACGCGGCGAGTGTCGGCACGCTCGCCGAGATCCTGGTCGAGAAAACCGGCCGGCATCCCGGTCAGGTCGCGGGCAAGACGCCGCATCTCCAGGCGGTGCAGTTCGATGCGCCGGCCTCGACCATCGGCACGGTGGTGCCGGTGCGGATTACGCGTGCGGGCTCCAACAGCCTGTTCGGCGAAGCGCTGGAGGGTGCGGCGGCGGCCGCGTGACCTATATGAGGCCCATCACCATGCCGGATCTCTCGCGTGCCGATTGACGTTGCGTCCGCCCGTGGCCCTGCCGGCCGCAACAACCGCCCCTCACCGGGGCGTCCGGGTCTCGCCGAGGCCGTAGAGGTCTCGCTCACCTTCGACGACAACCGGCTCGCCAGCCTCGTCTTCGGCCAGTACGACCAGAACGTCGCCCATATCGAGCGGCGCCTCGGCATCACCGGCACGGCGCTCGGCAACCACCTCGTGGTCAAGGGCTCGCCCGAGGCCGCCGAGAAGGCGCGGCGCGTGTTCGAGCGGCTCTACACCCGAGTGCAGAAGGCCGGCACGACCCTGACGCTCGGCGACGTGGACGGGGTGATCCAAGAGGTCACCGTCCAGGGCAACCTGTTCCCCTCCGCCGAGATCGCGACGGAAAACGGCCGCGAGCAGTTCGAGCAGATCGCCACCCGCAAGCGCGGCGCCGTGCGCGCCCGCAACGCCGCGCAGAGCGACTACATCAAGCTGCTGCGCGCCAACGAACTCGTCTTCGCTGAAGGCCCCGCCGGCACCGGCAAAACCTGGCTCGCGGTCGGCCACGCCGTCTCGCTGCTGGAGCAGGGCCATGCCGAGCGGCTGATCCTGTCGCGCCCGGCCGTCGAGGCCGGCGAACGGCTCGGCTTCCTGCCCGGCGACATGCGCGAGAAGGTCGATCCCTATCTTCGCCCGATCTACGACGCGCTCTACGATTTCATGGAGGCGCGCCACGTCGATCGCGGCCTCCAGACCGGCATCATCGAGATCGCCCCGCTCGCCTTCATGCGCGGGCGCACCCTGACCAATGCCGTGGTGCTGCTCGATGAGGCGCAGAACACCACCTCCATGCAGATGAAGATGTTCCTGACCCGGTTGGGCGAGAACTCCCGCATGATCATCACCGGCGATCCCAGCCAGATCGACCTGCCGCCGGGCCAGAAATCCGGCCTCGTCGAGGCGGTCAACGTGCTCGACGGCGTCGAGGGCATCGGCCGCGTGCGCTTCCGCGACGTCGACGTGGTGCGCCACGACCTCGTGCGCCGCATCGTCACCGCCTACGAATCCGCCGCCCACGGCGAGGGCGAGTCCGACCGCAACCCGAACCCGCGGCGCCGGCCGCTGGCGTGACGGGCGACATCAATCGCGGCGGCCTACGGGCACCGCACAGGCGTTGACGGTACCGACCAGAAACCACACATGAGCGACAACGAGATCGACATCGCCGTCGAGGATGCGCGCTGGGAACAGGCGATCCCCGAGTTGGAGGCGTTCACGCTGCGGGCCGTCGAGGCGGGATTGGCGATTCTACCCGATTCGGCCGCCGGACCCGTCGAAGTGAGCGTCCTGCTCGCCGATGACGCCACCGTCCAGGAGCTGAACCGCACGTGGCGGAACAAGGATAAACCCACCAACGTGTTATCGTTTCCGGCCGCGGAGCAACCGTCCCAGCCGGGTCTGGCGCGGCCTCTCGGCGACGTGGTTCTTGCGTATGACACGCTCGTGCGCGAGAGTGCGGAGCAGTCGAAGCCCTTCGAGCACCATTTCGCCCACCTCCTCGTCCATGGCACCCTTCACCTTCTCGGACAGGACCATGAGACCGGCGAGGCTGAGGCCGACGCCATGGAGGCGCTCGAGGTCGCCGCGCTCCGCGCACTCGGCGTTCCAAACCCGTACGACGACTGATCTCCGGCACTCCCGCCGAATCCAACCTAGAGACCCATGACCAACGACCGAAGTCGCGGCGCGGCCCTGGCCGCGCCAGCCGCGGACGCCGAACCGCCCCCACGCGAGGCGTGGTACGATCGTCTGCTGAACGTCTTCCAAATGCGTCCGCGCGACTCTCTGCGCACCGACATCGAGGAGGCCTTGGCCGAGCCCGACACGGGTGAGGACGCCTTCTCTCCCCTTGAGCGCGCCATGCTCAAGAACGTGCTCGGGCTGCATAAGGTGCGCGTCGATGATGTGATGCTGCCCCGCGCCGACATCGTGGCGGTGGCCAGCGACACCAGCCTCGGCGATCTCCTGAAGCTGTTCCGCACCGCCGGCCATTCGCGCCTGCCGGTCTACGGCGAAACCCTCGATGATCCCCGCGGCATGGTCCACATCCGCGACTTCGTGGAATACCTCGCCACCCAGGCGGAAGCCGCCCCGCGCCGGGCCGCGCCGCAGCCTGTGGTGGCCACCGGCGCCGAGGCCAAGCCCACGCCGCGCCCGCGCCGCACGGCCTCCGCCCGCGGCGCCCTGCGCAGCCTTGATCTCGGCAAGGTCGATCTTACCGCGACCCTGGCCTCCACCCGCATCCAGCGCCCGGTCCTGTTCGTGCCGCCCTCCATGCCGGCGATCGACCTGCTGGTGCGGATGCAGGCCACGCGCACCCACATGGCGCTGGTCATCGACGAGTATGGCGGCACCGACGGGCTGATCTCGATCGAGGATCTGATCGAGATGGTCGTCGGCGACATCGAGGACGAGCACGACGTGGCCGAGGGCCAGCTCGTCAACCGCATGGAAGGCGAGACGGAGGCCTATATCGCCGACGCCCGCGCCGGGCTCGCGGAGGTGTCGGCGGCCACCGGCCTCGATCTCGCCGCCGCCTTCGGGGAACTCGCGGAAGAGATCGACACGATCGGCGGCCTGATCGTGACGCTAGCCGGCCGGGTTCCGGCCCGCGGCGAGCGGATCCCCGGTCCCGACGACATCGAGTTCGAGGTGCTCGACGCCGATCCCCGGCGGGTGAAGCGGATCAAGCTCCAGCGCGCGCAGGCCAAGATCGGCACCGTCGTGCCGCTCGCCCTGCCGCCGCCCCGCCCGGCGGCGCCGCAAGCACCCGACACGGACGCAGCGCAGGCCGCCGAGGCCGGGCGCTGAAGACACAACGGAACCGAAGCGACACGGCATGACCGCTCCGCTTGGCCGCGCAGCCGGCGCCGGAACAGGCCCGGCTGCAGCGCGGATCGGCCTCTTCGAGGCCATCGCGCATCGGATCATCCTGAGCCAGGGATGGACGCGGGCCGCGATCGCCGTCGCGACCGGCGCCTGCGGCGCGCTGGCGATGCCGCCCTATGGGCTGTTCCCCGCGCTCGTCGTATCGCTCTCGATCGCCGTCTGGCTGATCGACGGGGCGGCGATCGATGGCTCCGGCCGGCGCACCCTGGGCGTCTGTGCCGGAATCGGCTGGGCCTGGGGCTTCGGCTACTTCACCGCCGGTTTGTGGTGGCTCGGCGCCGCCTTCCTCGTCGAGGCGGACCAGTTCGCCTGGGCGCTGCCGCTCGGCGTCGTCGGCCTGCCGGCGGTGCTCGCCCTGTTCTTCGCCGCGGGCTTTGCCCTCGCGCGCCTCGTCTGGTCGCGGGGGGCCGCCCGCATCGCGGCGCTGGCCTTCGGCCTCGCCGCCGCCGAGTGGCTGCGCGGGCATATCCTGACGGGCTTTCCCTGGAACACCCTCGGCATGGCGCTCGGGGGCAATCTCTGGACGATGCAAGCCGCGTCGCTCGTCGGCCTCTACGGCCTGACGCTGCTCGCGGTGCTGATCGCCGCCGCGCCCGCGACGCTCGCCACCGGCGCGACGCCGCGGGGCCGGTTCGGGCCGGTACTG
The DNA here is from genome assembly GCA_900234795.1 of Methylorubrum extorquens. Taxonomy (NCBI): domain Bacteria; kingdom Pseudomonadati; phylum Pseudomonadota; class Alphaproteobacteria; order Hyphomicrobiales; family Methylobacteriaceae; genus Methylorubrum; species Methylorubrum extorquens. Next base: position 2,320,715 of record LT962688.1, on the reverse strand, counting down.
GCCGCACTCCTCGCGCTGGCGGGGCTTGCCGCCTACGGCGCCGGGCGCGTGCCGTCCGCGCCCGATCCGACAGTGGCGGGCGTGCGCCTGCGGCTGATCCAGCCCAACATCCCGCAGGACGACAAGTTCGGCTCGGAGAACCGCGAGCGGATCGTCGGCAAGTATCTCGAACTCAGCGACCGCGCGCTCTCGCCCGACCGCACCGGCATCGCCGACGTCACCCACCTGATCTGGCCGGAATCGGCCTTCCCGTTCCTGATCCAGCGCGATCCACAGGCGCTCGGCCGGATCGGTGCGGCTTTGCCCGAGGGCAAGCAGCTCATCACCGGCGCCGCGCGAGTGCGCGAACTGCCCGATGGCGAGCGGCTGACCCGCGAGAACGCCGTCTTCTTCAACTCGATCCTGACGATCGGCGCGGGCGGGCGCTTCGGCGACCTCTACGACAAGGTCCACCTCGTCCCCTTCGGCGAATACCTGCCGGGGCCGCTCGATGCGCTGCTGCGGGCTCTGGGCCTGCGCCAGTTCGTGTCCATCCCCGGTGGCTTCACCGCCGGAGATCGCGCCGGCCAGCGCATCCTCAACGTGCCGGGCCTGCCGCCGGTGGCGGCGACGATCTGCTACGAGGCGATCTTTCCCGGCGCGATCCTGCCGCCCGATCCGGCCGAGGGTGCGCCCGCCGTGCCGGGACTGATCCTCAACCTCACCAACGATGCGTGGTTCGGCGATACGCCGGGCCCGCGCCAGCACTTCGCGCAGAGCCGGCTGCGGGCGGTGGAAGAGGGGCTGCCGCTGGTTCGCGATGCCAATTCCGGCATCTCGGCGGTGGTCGACGCCCATGGCCGGGTCATCGCGAGCCTTCCGCTCGGGATCGAGGGCGTGCTCGATGCGGGGCTGCCGGCAAGGCTACCGGGTCGCACCCTCTACGCCGCCTTCGGCGATCTGCCCTTCGGGGCCGGCCTCATCGGCTGCCTCCTGATCGCGCTCGCCGCGCGCGCCGCCGCCGGACGTAACGGCCAAGGTGAGGCTGCGGAGCTTTCGAGACGACCGCGCGTGAATTGCAACGCATACGCGACATTCGCGCAATCTTGGCCGTAGGATCATCCGTCATCGCCCGGCGTTCTCAAGATAACGGCCCATTTTTCGCCGGTGGAAACCGGTGCAGGCCATTCTCTCGAATTCCAAGGGAATGACGATGAAACAGATTTTCCTGGCCTCGGCCGTCCTTGCGGGCGCCCTGGCCTATCTTCCGGCCAGCGCGGACGCGCGTCCGATCGGCGTCGGCGGCTCCGGCGGCCTTGGCGGCGGCAATTTCCGGAGCGCGCTCGGTGCGGGCGGTGTGAGCGGGTTCGGTCGCGGCGGCGGCTTTGCCGGGGGCGGCTTCCGCGGTGGTGGAGCCGGGATCGGCGGTGGTGGTTTCCGCGGCGGCGGCGCCGGTCTGGCCGGGGGCGGCTTCCGCGGTGGCGGAGCGGGCCTCGCTGGCGGCGGGTTCCGGGGCGGCGGCGTTGGCCTCGCTGGTGGCGGCTTCCGTGGTGATGGCTTTTTGGCGGCCGCCCTGGCTTCGGCGCAGGTCGTCCGGGCTTCGGCAACGGCGTGGCGGGCGTGCGACCGGGCTACGGCGGCCAGCGCGGCTGGTACGGCGGCAACCGCTGGCGCAATGCCGGCTACTATCGCCGGGGTTACGACTACGGTGGTGTTGGCCTCGGGCTGGGACTCGGCGCCGGTCTCGGCCTCGCGGCGGGCAGCCTCTACGGCAGCTACGGCTATCCGGGCTACGGCTATGGCGGATACGGCTACGATGACGGTTACTACGCACCGGCCGGCTATTACGGCACCGAGACGGTGACGACTGGTGTCGCGCCCGGCGGTGACGAGGATTTGGTGGCCGAGTGCGCGCGCCGCTTCAAGACCTACGACCCGCAGACGCAGACCTACATCGTCCGCCGCGGCGTGCGTCGCTCCTGCCCGTAAGGCTCTAAGACGATGGGAGCCTCAGCTTGGGGCTCCCGCCCTCTTCCAAAAAGAAACCCCGCCCGACCGGATGGTCGAGCGGGGTTTTTTACGTCGTTCGGCCGTTCGCCTTACTCGGCGGCGACCTTGTGCGCGGCGGTGCTGCCGTCGGTGTAGGTCTCGGCCTGGAGACGCTTATGCGGGGCGGCACGGCCCGGCAGCGGCGGCAGGGCCTTGGCCTTCTCCAGATCGATCCCGGCGCCCTCGGCGACGCGGCGGCCGTAATCCTCGTCGGCGTGCCAGAAGTGCCAGACCATCCGAAGCTGGATCGGCTCGGGGCACTGCTTCATGTCGGCGACGAGGTTGGCGATCAGATCCTCACGCTCCCAATCCTGGAACGAGCGGTAGCGAACGCCGGCCTGGGTGTAGTCGTCCTCAGTCCGCGAGGTCTGGTAGCGGCCGAGATTGCCCTGGACCGGCTGGTGGTAATCCTTGGCCGGCTTGGGGGCCTCGCGCAGGCCCTCAGCGAGCGTCGAGGGCTCGTAGTTGATGTGACGGTTCGGGCCGGTGCCGTCGACGCTGTAGGTCATCTGACCGTCGCGCTGGTTCGAGTAGACCTTCACGCCGGGCTGCGGCGCGTTGATCGGCAGTTGCAGGTAGTTGGCGCCGACGCGGTAGCGCTGCGTGTCCGAGTAGGACAGCGTCCGGCCCTGGAGCATCTTGTCGTCCGAGAAGTCGATGCCGTCCACGAGCACGCCCGTGCCGAAGGCCGACTGCTCGACTTCCGCGAAGAAGTTGTCCGGCACGCGGTCCAGCACCATGCGGCCGACCGGCAGCAGCGGGAAATCCTCGACCGGCCACAGCTTCGTGTCGTCGAGCGGATCGAACGAGAGGTGGTCGTTCGGGCCATCGGGCATGATCTGCACGCAGAATTCCCACTCGGGGAAATTGCCAGCCTTGATGTTGTCGTAGAGGTCACGCGTCGCGTGGCCGACATCCTTGGCCTGGATCTCGGAGGCCTGGGCCGAGGTCAGGTTGCGCACGCCCTGCTTGGGCTCCCAGTGGAACTTGCAGAGCACCGCCTCGCCCTGGTCGTTGACCAGCTTGTAGGTGTTGACGCCCGATCCTTCCATCTCGCGATAGTTGGCCGGAATGCCCCACGGCGACTTCAGGTGGGTGACCATGTGGATCGCTTCGGGGTGCTGCGCCACGAAGTCGAAGAAGCGCCACGCCTCCTGGCGGTTCGTCACCGGGTCCGGCTTGAACGCGTGGATCATGTCGGGGAACTTGATCGCGTCGCGGATGAAGAAGACCTTGAGGTTGTTGCCCACGAGGTCCCAATTGCCGTCGACGGTCTTAAACTTCACCGCGAAGCCGCGCGGGTCGCGCTCGGTCTCAGGGCTCTCCTTGGCGCCGGCCACGGTGGAGAAGCGCACGAACATCGGCGTCTTCACGCCAGTCTCGTTCAGCACGCGGGCGCGGGTGTACTTGGACGCGGGCTCGTCGCCGATCTTGCCATAGGCCTCGAACCAGCCATGGGCGCCGGCGCCGCGGGCATGCACCACGCGCTCCGGAATGCGCTCGCGGTCGAAATGGGTGATCTTCTCGATGAACTGGTAGTTCTCGAGCGTCGCCGGGCCCCGCTCGCCGACCGTGCGCGTGCTCTGGTTGTCGCGGACCGGATGGCCCTGACGGGTCGTCAGAATCGGACGGTTCTCGCTCATGCGTCACTCTCTCCTTGGGAGGCAGGGGCTTCAGGGTGGATCGCTCGGCGCGTCCGCACAGCCTGGAACCATTCTGTTTCGATGGTATGACCCAGGCATGACCCATTAGCAAATGCATCGTCACAAACGCTGTGATAGATGCAGCCTATGAATCTCTCCGGCTTGTCCCTGCGCGATCTCGAATATGTCGTCGCTGTTGCCGATGAAGGACATTTCGGCCGGGCTGCCGAGCGCTGCAACGTGAGCCAGCCGACGCTGTCCGTGCAGGTTCGTAAACTAGAGAACGCGCTCGGGCTGACCTTGTTCGAACGATCCAACCGTCGCGTGTTGCTGACGGTGGCGGGGCAGGGGATCGTGCGGCAGGCCCGCGTGGTGCTCGGCGAGGCACAGCGCCTGCTGGCGCTCGCCGTCGAGGGGCGCGGCTCGCCGCTCACCGGCCGGCTGGTGCTGGCCGCGATCCAGACGCTGGGCCCCTATTACTTCCCGCTGGTTCTGCGCCTGCTGCGCCAGGAATTTCCGCTGCTGACGCTGGCGCTCAGCGAGGCGCGCACCGCCGAGATCCTCGACGGCTTGCGCGACGGGCGGATCGATGCGGCCCTGGTTTCCCTGCCGGTGGCCGCCTCCGGACTCACCATCTCGCCGCTCTTCGTCGAGCCCTTCCGGCTCGCCTGCCCGGTGGACCATGCCTTCGCCCAGGGCGCTCCGCCGCGGGCGGAAAACCTGAACGGGCCGGACCTGCTGCTGCTCGACGAGGGCAATTGCCTGCGCGACCAGACCATCGCCGCCTGCGGCACCCTGCGCGGCGCGGGCCGCCACGCCACGAGCCTCGAGACGCTGCGCTCGATGGTGGCGGCGGGCGCCGGCTATACGCTGATCCCGGCGCTTGCGATCCCCTCCGGCCCCGATCCGACCGGGCTCACGGTGGTGCGCCACTTCGAGGGAGAGGGCCCCGGCCGCACGCTCGCGCTGGCATGGCGTTCCAGCGATCCGCGGGCGGCGGGCCTTGCGCATCTCGCGGCCTTCTTCCGGGCGCACGCCCCGCCCGGCACCGCCGCCTGCCGGGAGGATGAGGCCTATGGTGCCCCGCCGCCCGGCGAGCGAGAACGGTGGACCGCCTGACGCCCACCCCGGTGGCAGCATCCCGAAGGCCAATCGCTCGAAGCCGCTTGGCGGCTTCGCGGCGATCGCCGTGACAGTTCGGGGAAGAGCGTGTAGCGCGAGCCTCGCGCAATTCTACTTCCTCTTCCTGCGCGCCATCCAGCATCCAGGCCCGTGCCCGAGACCCGCATCCTCCTGCGCTGGGCGGCGCTCGTCGCCGTCTCGGCCGCTCTCGCCTTTGGCCTGAGCCGCGCGCATTTCCCCGCCGCCTTCCTCCTCGGGCCGATGCTCGCCGCGATCGCCTTCGGGGTTCGCGGCGCCGGGCTCTCGCTCGGCCGGCCGCTCTTCCTGGCGGCGCAGGCGGTGATCGGCTGCCTCGTCGCCCGCTCCGCCACCACCGAGATCGCCGCGACCCTGCGCGAGGACGGCCTCATCATCCTCGCGGTCGTCGGCGTGACGGTCGCAGCCGGCGCACTCACCGGGCTGGCGCTCACGCGGCTGCGCGTCCTGCCCGGCACGACGGCGGCCTGGGGCTCCTCGCCGGGCGGGGCCGCGGCCATGGTGGCGATGGCGGAGGATTACGGCGCCGACCCGCGCTTGGTCGCATTCATGCAGTACGTGCGCGTCGCCGCCGTGGTGCTCTCGGCCTCGCTCGCCGCGCGCCTCCTCGCCGACGTCGCCGGCCCGGCCGGCGCGGGCGCGTCCGGCGAGACGTGGAACTGGCCCGGCCTCGCGGCAACGATCGCGGTCGCCGCCGCCGGGTTCGGCCTCGCATCGCTGCTGCGGCTGCCCTCTGCCCCCCTGATCGGGCCGATGCTGCTCGGCGCGGGCCTGCACGCCGCCGGCTTCATCGACATCGCCTTGCCCGCGCCGGTGCTCGAGGCGGCCTATGCGGCGATCGGCTGGTATGTCGGGTTGCGCTTCAACCGCCGCACCCTGGACGAGACCCTCCACGCGCTGCCCGGCGTGCTGACGGCGACAATCGGGATCATCCTGCTCTGCGGCGTCTGGGCCTGGGTCCTGACGCACTGGCTCCCGATCGATTTCCTCACCGCCTTCCTGGCCACCAGTCCCGGCGGGCTCGATTCGGTGGCGATCATCGCCGTCGGGTCGCGGGCCGACGTGTCCTTCGTGCTGGCGGTGCAGACCCTGCGCCTGTTCGTCGTGCTGGCGACCGGCCCGATCCTCGCCAAGTGGATCGCCCGGGCGGTTCCGGGAGAGCGACCGTGACCGCGCTCTACCTCGCCTTCCTGAATTCCTGGCGCGGCCTCGTCCATGGCGGGCGCACGGAGCGGGCGGTGCGGCTCGAACTCCTCCTGCTGGCGCTCGGCCTGCCCGTAGCGCTCGCTCTCGGCGGCCATCTGTGGGTCCGGGTGGCGCTCATTGCCAGCCTGCTGCTGATGCTCGGGGCGGAACTCCTGAACACCGCGATCGAGAAGCTGTGCGACCATCTCCATCCCGGCCGGCACGAGCGGATCGGCATCGTGAAGGATCTGGCCTCGGCGGGGGCGTTCCTGACGCAGGTCATCGCGGCCCTGCTCTGGGGCGCGGCGGTGATCGACCGATTCTAGAGAGACGCCGTGACGGCGGCCGTCAGCCGTCTTCCTGCTCGCTCCAGACGACCCAAGTGCCGCCGAACAGGGTCGCCGCGATCACGAGCCACAGGCCGGTTCGGCCAACCAGATCGAGTAGCCACGCATGGACCGTCGAGAAGCTGAGGCTCAAGGCGCAATCCAGCACGCCGAGATAGAGAGACAGCGCCAGAAGCGCGACGGCGAGAGGGCGGCTCATCGATCCTCCGTCTCCTTCCAGAGGGCCCAGGCCCCCGCGAACACCATCATCCCGATCAGAAGGCGCATCCCCGTATGGCCGATCCGGTCGAGAAGCCACGCATGGGCGGCGGACAGGCTCAAGTCCAGCATCCATCCCCATGCCGTCAGGATCACGGCAATGGCGACGACAATGAGGATTTTTGTCCAGACCGGCATGCCCGCCGCGCTAGCACGTTTGTACTGGTGCGCCGAGCGATACAGGTGACACTTCGCCACAAGTCCTGTGAAAAATGATGCGCATTTCGACACATCCGCGGTGATTAACCCGCCAGTTAATTAGCTGCGGCGCGCGGATCGGCATCATTGTACCTTTTGTTATTGTTTGCGATGGAGGCCCGGCTGCGTCAAGCGAGCCGGGATCGTCGCGCCCGCGGATCCGTACACGCCCCGCCGAGCCCTCCGAGTTGTCTCACATCTTCGTGAAGAACGCATGGCAACCCTCTTCATCGCCGACACCCATTTCGGCGACGCCCGGCTCGTTGAGCGCCGACGCACCGGCTTCGCTTCGGTGGAGGCCCATGACGAGGCGCTGATCGCCCGCTGGAACGCGCGCGTCGGGGTCGCGGACGAGATCTGGCATCTCGGCGACTTCGCCGCCCATGCCAGCCGCGAACATTGCGCCCGCGTCTTCGCCCGGCTCAACGGCATCAAGCGGCTCGTGCGGGGCAACCACGACAGCAACCGCGTGCTCGACCTCCCCTGGGCCGAGCCGCCGGTGGAAAGCATCCGGATTTCCGTGTCGGACGCGGCGGGCCGGTCCTGGCGCCTGTTCCTCGCGCACTACGCCCACCGGGCCTGGCCCGGCCTGTGGCGCGAGACCCGGCACCTCTACGGCCACACCCACGCGACTCTGCCCGACACCACCCGCTCCTGCGACGTCGGCGTCGATGCCTGGGATTTCTCGCCGGTCGATCTCGCGGAGATCATCGCCCGGCAGGATGCGGCGACGCTGGTGCCGGAGGAACTGGCAGCGTGGGAGAGGCGCTGACGGCCCGTCTCAGCACAGCGTCAGCGGCATCGCCTCGATCACCGTCTCGGACAGGCCCCGCCGCTCCAGCGAGCGGCCGAGCGCCGGGTTGAGCCCGGCCCCGCCGGTGAACACGGCGCAAGCGGGCGGCGCGTCGAGCGCGTGCGCGGGCATCTCGCCGAGAAGCTGGATCACCCGGCGGGCGATGGCCGGGGCCGGGTCGATCCAGGTGACCGGCCACGGGGCGAGGCGCTCGAAGCGGGGCAGCAGCAGCGGGTAGTGGGTGCAGGAGAGGCAGACCACATCGGTGCGCGCGCCGTCAGGCCCCTCGACGAAACAGGGCGCGATCTCGGCCAGGATCGCCGCGTCCGTGACCGGCTCGCCGGCCATCTCGGCCTCGGCGTAGCCAGCGAGGTTCTTGGAGCCCACCAGCGTCACCGCGCAATCGCCCGCAAAGTTCGCCACGAGATCGTGGGTATAGGCCCGCGCCACGGTGCCGGGGGTGGCGAGCAGGGAGATGAGGCGGGTCCGCGTCAGCGCGGCGGCCGGCTTGATCGGAGGGACCACGCCGACGAAGGGCGTGACGAAGCGCTGACGCAGGGCCGGCAGCACCAGGGTCGAGGCGGTGTTGCAGGCGATCACCACGAGGTCGGGGGCGTGACGCAGCAGCAGCCGCTCCATCACCGCGATCACCCGCGCCACGAGCCGGTCCTCGGTCAGGGCGCCGTAGGGGAAGGCCGCGTCGTCGGCCGCGTAGACATAGGCCGCGTCCGGCCGGGCGCGGCGCACCTGCTCCAGCACGGTGAGACCACCGAGGCCGGAATCGAAGACGAGAATGACCGGCTGAGAATTCTGGGCCGGCAATGCCGCCGAAAGGGTCGCCCCTGCCATCAGATCGATCCGCATGACCGCCGCCCGGGCTCGCGCATCCATGGAAACCGTGGGGGAGCGAGTGTCCGTCGGCGACGGTTAAGGACATCTCACTGCGGCTGCAAAAAGGCCGCGCTTCGGGCCGGGTGCGACAAGGGGTGCGACGAACAGCTTGGCGGGCCTCCACGTTGTCATTCGACATTCGGCGTCTATTTCCGGCGCGCAACGGAGGAAGAGATTCCAACAATGGCAGCCGGCGCAGCACGTCTCACCCCACCTGAGAGCGGCGCGGCCTTCCCGCCGCCCCCGCTCGACGCCCGCCCGATCGACCGCGATGCCTGGATCGCCGCCTTCCGCACCGTGCGTGAGGAGACCGAGCGCCGGGCCGCCCCTCTCTCGCCCGAGGATCAGCAGATCCAGTCGATGGAGGATGCGAGCCCGACCAAGTGGCATCGGGCGCATACGACGTGGTTCTTCGAGCAGTTCCTTCTCGGAGACCATCAGCCGGGCTACCGCCTCTTCGACGAGCGCCTGCACTACCTGTTCAATTCCTACTACGTGCAGGCCGGCCCCCGGCAGCCGCGCTTCATGCGCGGCATGATCACGAGGCCGACGGCCCAGGAGACCGCCGCCTACCGCGCCCATGTCGATCGCGCGGTGTCGGTCTGGCTGCGCGAGGCCGCCGACGAGGCCCTGGCGCGGGCGCTGCCGATCCTGGAGATCGGCCTCTACCACGAGCAGCAGCACCAGGAGCTGATGCTCACCGACATCCTGCACGCCTTCGCGCAGAACCCGCTCGATCCGGTCTACAACGCGCGCTGGAGCCTGCCTGCGGCGCAGGCATCCGCCGGCCAGTCTGCCCTGAAAAGAGGCATCACCCAGATCGGCTACGACGGTCATGGATTCGCCTTCGACAACGAGAGCCCGCGCCACGACGTCCTGATGCTGGAGGCCCGCATCGATCGCGGCCTCGTGACCAACCGCGACTGGCTCGCCTTCATGGAGGACGGCGGCTACGCGCGGCCCGAACTCTGGCTCAACGACGGCTGGGTCGCGCTCCAGCGCGAGGGCTGGGAGGCGCCGGGCTACTGGCGGCGCGAGGCGGATGGCTGGTCGACGATGTCGCTCGCCGGCCGCAAGCCGGTCGATCCGGCGGCCCCCGTCGCCCATGTCAGCTACTACGAGGCCGATGCCTATGCCCGCTGGGCCGGGCGCGACCTGCCGACGGAGGCCGAGTGGGAGGTCGCCGCCCGCGACGGCCTGATCGACGACGCCTTCGGCCTCGTCTGGCAATGGACCCGCAGCGCCTACGGCCCCTATCCGGGCTACCGGCCGGTACCCGGTGCGCTGGGCGAGTACAACGGCAAGTTCATGTCGAACCAGTACGTGCTGCGCGGCTCTTCGGTCGCGACGGCGCAGGGGCATGCGCGGGTCGGCTACCGCAACTTCTTCTACCCCCATCAGCGTTGGCAGTTCACGGGCCTGCGGCTCGCCGATGCCGGGAGCTGAACGCACCCGCGCACCCTGTCCGCACAACCGTTTGCCCCGCTGTCCCGGAGAAGGCCTTTGACGATCGATCCCCGCATGACGGATTCCCACCGAGCCGAACCGGTTACGGAAAACGGCGTGTTCCTGGCCGATGTCTGGGACGGCTTGGCGGCGAGCCCGAAGGCGCTGCCGGCCAAGTACTTCTACGACGCCGCCGGATCGGCCTTGTTCGAGCAGATCACGGCCTTGCCCGAGTACTACCCGACCCGCACCGAGCTGCGCATCCTCGACGAGCGGGGCCCGGCCCTGGCCGCCTTGCTTCCGCAGGGCGCGGCTCTGGTGGAGTTCGGCAGCGGCTCGACCGCCAAGCTGCGGCGCCTGCTGCGGCACCTGCCCGGTCTCTCGGCCTACATCCCCGTCGACGTCTCGGGCGAGTTCCTGACGGAGCAGGCGCAGGCCCTGCGCGGCGATTTCCCCGATCTTGCGGTCGAGGCGGTCGTGGCCGATTTCACCCGGCCCTTCGCTCTGCCGGACGGCATCCGCGATCGGGCGCTGGCGGGCTTCTTTCCCGGCTCGACCATCGGCAATTTCGAGCCCGGCGAGGCGGCGCGCCTCCTCGACGTGTTCGGGCGCATTCTCGGCCCGGGCGCGACGCTGGTGATCGGCGTCGATCTCGTGAAGGACCGCGACGTGCTGGAGGCGGCCTACGACGACGCCGCCGGAGTCACCGCTGCGTTCAACCTCAACCTGCTCCACCGCATCAACCGCGAGCTGGACGCGGCGATCGACGTCGAGGGCTTCGCACACCGGGCCTTCTTCAACGCGCAGGCCTCGCGGGTCGAGATGCATCTCGTCAGCCGCCGGGCGCAGAGCCTGCGCGTGGCCGGGCGCAGCTTCGCCTTCGCGGAGGGCGAGTCGATCCACACCGAGAACAGCTACAAGTACACAGTCGACGGCTTCCGGGCGCTCGCCGCCCGCGCCGGCTGGGCCTCGATCGAAGCCTGGACCGACCGGGACGGATTGTTCTCGGTCCACGCCCTGCGGCGGGACGCTTAGGGCGCCTTTCGACGAATCGGCCACCGGTTCGTTGGAAGAACGCGCGTCACAGCAAAGGCTTGGAGGCGTGACCCGACCTCACGTGGTCGGGCACGACTCTCGGCTCGCCCCGCCGGCCGCCGCGTCCGACGCGGGGTGTGGCCCGCGCGTGACGACCGCAGGCTGCAAAGCGCGATCGATAAAATCCGCAGTATCTAAACTATCAAAAAGCAGTTTTTGCGTGGTGTTGTCGCCCCAGGGTTCGCCGCACGGTCCGCGGCATGCCAGGGGCAAAACATGGTCGAAACCAGTATCTCCGAGAAGTCAGACAGCAGCTTGATCAACGCTGTGCTCGCCCCCAACAAGTGGGACGCGACGACGCTCAATTACGGCTTCCAAATTCAGGACATCGACCAGAACGGCATCTCGGACTTCAACGAAGGGCAGTGGCGCGGTTTCTACAAATCGATCTTCGACAACATTTCGAGTTTCACGAATCTGACATTCCATGAGACCTCGTTCGAGGAATCGACGCTCGGGCAGATCCTGACGGTCGGTGGCGGCGGGTCTTCGTTCGATCCGCATCCGGGAATGCCGAACGGTAATACCCACACGTCGGTCGGGATCCAGGGCACCGTCGCAGAGGCGTCGGACGTGGTCTTCCGGGGGCAATGGTCGGAGGTCTGGTATCACGAGATCGGCCACAGCCTCGGCCTCGATCACCCATTCGAGAGGCCGGGCGCCATCGCGGGTGTCCGATCGGAGGCCGATCTGGGCACCAACTTCCTCAACTCGTCGCTCTACACCGTCATGTCGTACAGCCCTTTCGCATGGGGCGAGGACAATCCGTGGACCACGGCCAAGGACGCCGGCAAGACCTTCATGAACGCGTCGGTCGGCTCCTACATGCCGATCGACATCGCCGCCCTGCAGCACCTGTACGGGGCCAAGGCAGCCAACACGGGCAACACCGTCTACACGTTCGGTGACGATCTCCGGACGAATGCCGGCTTCAACACCATCTGGGACACCGGCGGCAACGACACCATCCGGTACGTGGGCAGCAGCCGCGCCAAGATCGACCTGCGCGCCGCCACGCTGAAGGACGAGATCGGCGGCGGTGGCTTCGTCTCCACCTCGGACAAGCTGAACGGCGGGTTTCTGATCGCCAACGGCGTCGCGATCGAGACCGCAATCGGCGGATCGAAGGACGACATCCTGCGCGGCCACGACGGCGACAACACCCTGATCGGCGGAGCGGGCAACGACACGCTCTTCGGGTATGCCGGAAACGATGTCCTCGAGGGGGGTACGGGGAGCGACCGGCTCGACGGCGGCGAGGGCATCGACGCGGCCCGGTTCGCCGGCCAGAGCCGGGACTACGCGATCGTCTATGACGCCTCGACCACGGCGGGCGCGTTCGCGGTCAAGCACATCGCCACGGGCGCGCTCGACACGCTCGCCTCGATCGAAACGCTGGTCTTCGACGACACCGCGCTGGAGGCCCAGGGCGTGTTCACCCATCTCGAAGCCCGGGTCGGCGCCCTTCCGTCCGGCAGCCAGAAGTTCGAGCTGGCGCTCTCGCCCGAGGCGGACGATCCGATCGCGACGGACGTCGCCGACATCGACGGCGCGTTCACGGCCAGCGCGACGGTGCTGTTTGCCGATCTCGCCGGCGGTTCCTGGCAGCGCGTCTTCGACTTCGGAAACGGGCCGGCCTCCGACAACATCGGGCAGGTCGGCCGCTCGAGCGACATGGAGTTCACGGTCTTCAACGGCGGCAAGGCGGCCAGCATCGTCGCCAGGGGCGCCATCGTCCAGGGACAGGAAGCCGAGTGGACCGCCGACGTCGATGCCGGCGGCTGGATGCGCCTGTTCAAGGACGGCGCGCTGCTGGCCCAGGGTCAGGGCGTCGTGCCGCGGGACATCGAGCGGGCCAACGAGTTCGTCGGCAAGTCCAACTGGTCCTGGGACACGCCGCTGATCGGCACGGTGAGCGATCTGACGGTGACGGCGCACAACGTCATCCCGGAGATCGACGGCGCCTTCACGATGTTCGCCGAGGCACGCTTCGACAACCTCGCCGGCGGACACTACCAGCGGCTGTTCGACACCGGCAACGGCCGGGACAGCGACAACATCTGGGTCGGCCAGGTCGGGAACGGCGACGACATGGCGTTCGAGATCCTCACCGGCTCGGTCAAGCACCAGATCACCGCCCACGACGTGATCGTCCAGGGCGAGACCGCGGACTGGCAGGCCAGCGTGACGGATGGCGGCTACATGCGCCTGTTCAAGAACGACCACCTCGTCGCCGAGGGGCAGGGCGCCGCCCCGCTCGACGTGACCCGCGCCGACGACCTGATCGGCCAGTCCAACTGGACCTGGGACACGCCGCTGATCGGCACGGTGAACGACCTGTTCTTCGTCTGACCGGCCGCTCGCGTCCCGAGAGCCGGCCGCTGGCTCTCGGGACCACGCGCTACAGGTGGCAGGCGCCCGACAGGGCCTCGTTCTCCGCGCTCGTGAACAGGCGCGAGCGGATGTGGAAGCGCTTCTCGCGGCCGTTCTCCAGGGAGAACATACCGCCGCGGCCGGGCACCACGTCGAGCATGATGTGGGTGTGCTTCCAGACCTCGAACTGCGAGCGCGAGATGAAGAAATCCGCGCCGCCGACCTGACCCAGATGCACGTCGCCGTCGCCGGTGATGAAGTCGCCCACGGGGTAGCACATCGGCGAGGAGCCGTCGCAGCAGCCCCCCGACTGGTGGAACATCACCGGGCCGTACGCGGCCTTCAGCTCGTCGATCAGTTCGAGCGCGGCCGGCGTCGCCGTCACCCGCAGGGGTGTGCCGGCATTGTCCGCCTGCTCGGCGGTCACGGGCTCGATCCGCTCGGCGGCGGGGATCGCGGACTCGCTCATGGTTTCCTCTCCTGATGGGTCTTGTTGGGCTATCTGAGGCCGAGGCAGCGGATATCCATGCGGCTTGAAGCGCGCCCGAGGATAGCAGACGAAGCCCGGCCCGAACCGCCTGAGACAGCTAGGCCTTTCGGCCACCTTCAGGTGGTTTGAGAGCGACCGGCCCGACTTTTGCGACCCCTGACGAAACGTCCGTGTGGCGAAAAAATCCGCCGAGGATTCGCGATGTCTCAGCCCGCCCCCGATCTCGCCGCGCCTGCGGTGAAGACGACCTGCCCCTATTGCGGCGTCGGCTGCGGCGTGCTCGCGACGCCGGACGGGCAGGGCGGCGTAGCGATCGCGGGCGATCCCGAGCATCCGGCAAATTTCGGCCGCCTCTGCTCCAAGGGCTCGGCGCTCGGCGAGACGGTCGATCTCGGCGACCGGCTGCTCGCCCCGACCGTCGATGGCCAGACCGTGAGCTGGGAGGGCGCGCTCGGCACCGTGGCCGGCGGCCTCCGGCGGATCGCCGAGCAGCACGGGCCGGATGCGATCGCCTTCTACCTCTCCGGCCAGATCCTGACGGAGGATTATTACGTCGCCAACAAGCTGGCGAAGGGCTTCCTCGGCACGCCGCATGTCGACACCAATTCGCGGCTGTGCATGTCCTCGGCGGTCGCCGCCCACCGCCGCGCCTTCGGCTCCGACACGGTGCCCGGCTGCTACGAGGATCTCGACGAGGCCGACCTGATCGTGCTCGTCGGCTCCAACGCCGCGTGGTGCCACCCGATCCTGTTCCGCCGCATGGTCGATGCGCGGGCCAAGCGCGGCACCAAGATCGTCACCGTCGATCCCCGCCGCACGCAGACCGGCGAGGAGGCCGACCTGCATCTCGGCCTCCAGCCCGGCACCGATTCCGCGCTGTTCTCCGGCCTGCTCGCCTATCTCGCCGGTCAGGCCAAGCTCGACGGACGCTTCATCGAGGACCACACCGCCGGCTTCGAGGGCGCCCTGGAGCGCGCCCGGCAGATCGCGCCGGACGCCGCCGCCACCGCCCGCGCCACGGGGCTGGCCGAGGCTGACGTACAGGCCTTCTTCGAGCTGTTCGCCCTAACGAAACGGGTCGTCACCGCCTTCAGCCAGGGCGCGAACCAGTCGGCGCAGGGCACCGACAAGGGCAACGCCATCATCAACTGCCATCTCGCCACGGGGCGGATCGGCCAGCCCGGCATGGGCCCGCTCTCGCTCACTGGCCAGCCCAACGCCATGGGCGGGCGCGAAGTCGGCGGCTTGGCCAACATGCTCGCCGCCCACATGCACTTCGCCCCCGAGGAGGTGGACCGGGTGCGCCGCTTCTGGAAGGCGCCCAACATCATCACCGGCGAGGGGATGAAGGCGGTTGCCCTGTTCGAGGCGATCGAGCGGGGCAAGATCAAGGCGCTGTGGGTGATCGGCACCAACCCGCTCGTCTCCATGCCGCGGGCCGACCGCATCCGCGAGGCGATCAAGGGGCTCGACCTCTACGTCGTCTCGGAAGCCGTCGCGACCAGCGACAGCGCCCGCGCAACGGGGCAAAAGACGGTGCTGCTGCCGGCGCTCGCCTGGGGCGAGAAGGACGGCACGGTGACGAATTCCGAGCGGCGCATCTCGCGCCAGCGCGCCTTCCTGAAGGCGCCGGGGCAGGCGCGGGCCGATTGGGCGATCCTCTGCGACGTCGCCCGCCGCCTCGGCCACGGCGAGGCCTTCGCCTATAACTCCGCTGTCGAGATCTTCCGCGAGCACGCCGCGCTCTCGGCCTTCGAGAACGATGGCACCCGCGACTTCGATCTCGGTGGCCTCGCCGAGATCGACCGGCGCGCCTACGACGTGCATCTGCCGATGCAGTGGCCGGTGCCGAAGCGCGGCCCGGATGCGAAGAAGGGCCGCGCCCGGCTCTTCGCCGACGGGCGCTTCTACACCTTCGATCAGCGCGCCCGCTTCGTCGCGGTGCAGCCGCCGGCCCTGGCGCAGCCCGTGACCGCCGAGCGCCCGCTCGTGCTCAACACCGGCCGCATCCGCGACCACTGGCACACCATGACCCGCACGGGCAAAAGCCAGCGCCTCTCGGCCCACCGCGCCGTGCCCTTCGTCGAGATCCATCCCGACGACGCGGCCCGCTACCGCCTGAGCGACGGGGGCTTCGCCCGCGTCGCGACCGATCTCGGCAGCGCAATCCTCGAAGTCACGGTGACGGATGCCGTTCTGACGGGCTCGATCTTCGCGCCGATGCACTGGAGCGACATGACCGCCTCGGACGGGCGCGCGGCGGCGCTGGCCCGCGGCATCCCCGATCCGGTCTCCGGCCAGCCCGAACTGAAGGCGACGCCGGCTTCCGTCGAGGCCGTAGCCTACCGCTCCCGCGGCTACCTGCTGACGCGGGACGCCCAGGCGGCCCCCGCCGGCTGGTGGTGGGCGCGGGCGACCGTCTCCGGCGGCTCCGGCCTGATCTTCGCGACCCAGGAGGGCTCGCGGGAGATGGCTTTGTCCGTGCGCGGGATGTTCCCCGGCCACGAACTGGCCGAGTACGTCGATCACGCCCGCGGACTCTACCGCTGTGTCGTCACGCGCGACGATCACCTCGTGGCGGCGCTCAGTGTGGCGCCGGGGGATCGGCGGCCGGACTGGGAACTCGCCAAGGGGGTGTTTGCCGCCCCCGACATCGAGGCGATCGACCGGCGCACGCTGCTCTCGGGCCGGGCGGCAACGGCCTCGACCGGGCCGGTGGTCTGCGCCTGCCACGGCGTCGGGCTCGACGTCATCACCGCGACCATCGCCGCCGGGGCCGGCTCGGTCGAGGCGGTGGGCGCGGCCTGCAAGGCGGGAACGAATTGCGGCTCATGCATCCCCGAGATCCGCAAGCTGCTGTCGCCGGCGCTTGCGCGCAGCGCCGCATAGGCGCAGTTTTCAGGTTCCCGGTCCCACTCTCGCCCTCATCCTGACATGCTGCAAAGCAGCCTCTTCGGATGAGCGAAGCGGACCGGAACCTCGAGTCGAGTCGTACACAAAGACCATGAGCACGCCCCGCCAACCCCGCGAAACCCGCGCCGGCCTCGAGCCGCTGGCGGTGCTGCCCGTGTTCGTGCCGCTCCAGGACAAGCGGGCGGTGCTCGCCGGCTCCAACGGCGGCGCACCCTGGAAGGTGAAGCTGCTCGCCGCCGCCGGCGCCCGGGTCGATGTCTATGCCGAGGAGCCGAGCGAGGAACTGCGCGGCGTGCCGGCCGAGATCGCCGCCGGCTCGGTGACGCTGCACGAGCGCCGCTGGACCCGGGAAGACCTGCAGGGCGCGGCCTTCGCCATCGGTGCCATGGAGGACGAGGACGATTGCGTCGCCTTCGTCGCGGCGGCGCGCGCG
The DNA here is from genome assembly GCA_900234795.1 of Methylorubrum extorquens. Classification (NCBI taxonomy): domain Bacteria; kingdom Pseudomonadati; phylum Pseudomonadota; class Alphaproteobacteria; order Hyphomicrobiales; family Methylobacteriaceae; genus Methylorubrum; species Methylorubrum extorquens. The sequence continues at coordinate 2,303,464 of LT962688.1, read as the reverse complement.
GCTGGGGCCATCGTCAACGCGGTCGACCGGCCGCATCTCTGCGACGTGAAGTTCGGCGCCATCGTCAACCGTTCGCCGCTCGTCGTCGGCATCTCGACCGAGGGCGCCGCCCCGGTCTTCGGGCAGACGGTGCGGGCGCGCATCGAGGCGATGCTGCCGCGCGGCTTCAAGCACTGGGTCGCGGCCGCCCGCGATTGGCGCGAGGTGGTCTCGGCACGCTTCCACGGCTTCTCCGAGCGGCGCGGCTTCTGGGAGCGCTTCACCGACCGCGCCTTCGCCGAGCCGGACCGCTCCCCGACGGACGCCGACCTCGCCGACCTGATGGGTCAGGCCGAGGCGCTGCCCCTCGGCGGCGCGGTGACCCTGGTCGGGGCCGGGCCGGGCGATGCCGAACTCCTCACCCTCAAGGCGCTGCGGGCGCTGCGCAACGCCGACGTGATCCTCTACGACGACCTCGTCGCCCCCGAGATCCTCGACTATGCCCGCCGCGAGGCCCGGACCATGCTGGTCGGCAAGACCGGCCACGGCCCGTCCTGCCGCCAGGACGACATCAACGCGCTGATGGTCTCGCTGGCGAAGTCCGGCAAGCAGGTGGTGCGGCTGAAATCCGGCGATCCGCTCGTCTTCGGCCGGGCCGGCGAGGAGATCGAGGCGTGCGAGGCCGCGGGCATTCCCTGCACCATCGTCCCCGGCGTCAGCGCGGCGCAGGGTGCGGCGGCCGCGCTCGGCGTCTCCCTGACTCATCGCGATGCGGCCCGGCGCCTGCAATTCGTCACCGGCCACGACCGCCGCGGCGCGCTGCCGGAGGATCTGAACTGGAGCGCGCTGGCCGACCGCAGCGTCACCACCGTGGTCTACATGCCCAAGCGCACGCTGCGCGTCCTGCTGGAGCGGGCGGTCGCCGAAGGGCTGGCGCCCGAGACGCCGGCCCTCGTCGTGTTCAATGCGACCCGGGCCAAGCAGGCGACGGTGGCCGGCACCGCCGCCGACCTCGCCGAGCGGGTCGAGGCCTCGGGGCTCGAAGGCCCGGCGCTGCTGATGGTCGGCGAGGCCCTGCGCCAGCACAACGCCCGCAGCGCGGACCGGGACGTCGAGATCCGCGCGGAAGCCTCCTGAACCTGCTGCGAAGGCTCGTGCGACGCTAGAGCATCCTGCTGGATGCTCTAGACTCTTGTTTTGCATCATCTTTTTCGAAAGCCGGTAACCACCTTTCGGGATGATGCTCTAAGCCTTGCGGCGTCGCGCGGGCTTGCGGCACGCCCCGGCTCTGTGATGTGAGGGGCATTACCCGACACGCTCGGACCGCCGCTTCCCCTTTCGGCGATGCCCTGTGCCGGGCCCTTTCCATGCGGCCGCCGCGCCCGTCGGGTCGCCGCCACAGACACGCCTTCGAGGGCTCCCATGCGTTCCCCCATGCGTCCGTCCCGCAGCGTTCTCCTGCCGCTGGCCGCCTTCGTGGCCGGGCTCGTGGCGATCTCCGTCGCGCTGGTGATGACGCTGGTGCCGCAGCATCCGCAGAGCGGCCCGAGCGGCATCGGCGGTCCCTTCACCCTGGTGAACCAGGACGGCGCGACGGTCAGCGAGCGCGATTTTGCCGGCAAGCCCTACCTGATGTTCTTCGGCTTCACCCATTGCCCCGATGTCTGCCCGACCACGCTCCAGCAGATCAGCGACGTGCTGGCGGCGCTCGGCCCTAAGGCGGACGGGCTGAAGGTCGCCTTCGTCAGCGTCGACCCTGAGCGCGACACGCCCGCTTCGCTGAAGACCTACCTGTCGAGCTTCGACCCGCGCATCGTCGGCCTCACCGGCAGCCCGGAGCAGGTGGCGGCGACCGTCAAGACCTTCCGCGCCTACGCCAAGAAAGTGCCGGGTTCGAGCGGCGACTACACGATGGAGCACACCGCACTCGTCTACCTGATGGACGCCCGCAACGGCTTCGTCGGCGCGGTCAACCTCAACCGGCCGGCAGCGGAGACGGCGGCGGAGCTGTCGAAGCGGATCTGATCGCCGCCGAGGGGCGCCGCGCGAGCGCTCCCGTGCGGGAGGTGCGGGCCAGCCCGTGCTCGGTCTTGTTCCAGCGGTGCGGGTGCCGCGCCAGTTCGAACACGGCGAGCCATGCCGCGAGACTGCCGAGAAGGAAGTAGACCGGCAGCAGCAGCACGAGCGGCACGAGATCGAACCACCCGCGCCGGAGGCAGCCGACGAGGCCGGGCAGGCACATCGCCGCGAGCCCGCCGAGGAACACCGTCGTGGAGGCCGCCCGCTTGACGATCGCGAGGCTGTCGCCGTCCTCGGCCGGGATGATCAGGTCGGCGAGGCCGCCGAGCAGCATGAACGGATAGAACAGGGCCGAGACCACCGTGCCGGGCAGGAGCGCCAGCACGCACAGGCTCTCCGCCGCGCCGAGGCGGCGATAGAGGTCGAGCGGGCGCCGCCCGTGGGCGAAGCTCGTCTGCAGGAAGCCCTTCATCCAGCGGGTGCGCTGGCGCAGCCACTTGCGCGGATGGGCGAGCGCCTCCTCGAAGGTCGCGCTCGGCAGGTCGCCGACATGGTAGCCCGCGAGCGCCATGCGCAGGCCGAGATCAGCATCCTCGGTGACGTTCCAGGCATCCCATCCGTGGAGTTGGCGCAGGACGCGAGTGCGGAAATGCGTCGAGGTGCCGCCGAGCGGCGTCGGCATCCGCCACGCGGCCAGGGCCGGGCCGAGCACGTCGAACAGAGCCGCGTACTCGATGGCGAACAGGCGCGGCAGCCAGCCATCACCGTGATTGTCGATTACGAGGCGACCCTGGAGGCAGGCCGTCGAGGCCGGCGCGCGAGCGAACAGCGTCGCGGCGAGGCGAAGCTGTTCGGGCGAGATCACATCCTCCGCGTCGTAGACCACGAGGTGCTCGCCGCGGGCGAGCGGCAGGGCCACGTTCAGCGCCCGCGGCTTGGTGCGCGGCATCCCCTCCGGCACGGTGACAATCTCGAAGCGGGCCGGGAGCGGTGTCGCGCGGAAAGCCGCAGCGGTCTCGTCGTCGTCGGCCTCCAGCAGGAACTTGATGTCGAGCTTGGCCGCCGGATAATCGAGCCGGCGCAAGGCTCCCAGAAGACGCGGCACCACCGGCGCCTCCCGGTAGAGGGCGACGAGAACCGTGTAAGTCGGGAGCGCGTCGTCCGTCAGCAGAACCGGTCGCGGCTCGGATGCATCGGCGCGCATGATCTCGGCGGCACCGATCGCCGCCGCGGCGAGGCGGAAGGTCAGCAGCGCCAGCATCAAACCCTGCACCAGCAGCAGCAGGACGAAGCCCGCCGCCGTCGGGAGGCGGGCGAGCAGGACGACGAGGGCGAGCACGCCGCCGGCCAAGGCAAGGTCGAGCGCCAGCGGACCGGGTCGGCAGGACCACTCGGGACGAAGACGCCCCAGGGTCTCGGACGCGTCCTCGGCAATGGCGGCGCCGTACCGGGCGAACAGTGCCTGCCTCAGGGCCGTCGGGGTCGTGATGGCCGGAGGCTCCGCCAGCCGGTCCGCCGCCGCGATCAGTCGCGCCACCGCGGCTCCGCGCGGTGCCGCGACGAGGGTTTCGCCCCCCTCGCAGCCCGCGAGCGGCGCGGCACCGGAGATGAGACAGCGCGCGTACGGAACGCCTTCGCCGATCGCGAGAGGCCCGAAGAGAAATGGTGCTCCGAGCCGGCGGGCGAGCGCACAGTAGAACACCTCCTCGGAGAGAAGCCCCTCGTTGAGAAGGGCCGTGGCGGCATCGGTGCCGCAGCGACGGGCGATGATCACGGCCCGGCTCAGCGTCTCGAGGGACACGCCCTCGGTGGCGAGGAAGCCGATTTCCGGCGGGAGCGGAGCGGCGCGGCTGCTCCGACGGCGGTCGAGGTCGGACAGGGCAACGGCTTCCCGCGGGCCCGCGCCGTGCTAGGGAGGGGCATGGGCCAGGACCTCTCCATGGACGTGCATTGCTCCACTCCGACAACCGAAGGGTCAATCCGCTACCACAGGATGCGGCGGATACTGGCGGCAACCTTTATCGTTTTATTAACCAATGTTGCACAGGCACAACAGCCGTCCGACCCGGCGGCCCCGTCGGTTAGCATTCCGAATTTCTGGAATCCCCGTGCTCGCGGCGAGCGGGTCGAGGCGCCTCAGACGGGGCGTGCGGTTCGGTTCATGACCGACGACGAGTTTCCGCCGCTGCATTTCGCAGGCCCCGACGGTGTGCCGACCGGCTTTGCCGTGGAACTCGCCCGCGCGGTCTGCGAACGGCTGACGGTGACGTGCACGGTGCAGGCGCGCCGCTTCGACACGCTGCTCGATGCGCTGGCCGATAAGCAGGGTGACGTCGTGGCCGCCGCCGTGCCCCTGACGCCGGGCCTGCGCGCGCGGTTCCTGGCGACGCGGCCCTATTTCCGCTGGCCGGCCCGCTTCATCGCCCGCAAGGACCGCAGTCTGCCCGCCCCCTCGGCGACGGCACTCGCCGGGCGCAACGTCGGGATCGTCGAGGGCAGCGCCCACGAGGCCTATCTGAAGGCCTTCTTCCCCAACGCCACGCGAAAGACCTTCACCGACCTCTCGGCGGCCCAGAGCGCGCTCAAGCGCGGCGAGGTCGAGTACCTGTTCGCCGACGGCTTGAGCCTCGCGCTCTGGCTGAACGGCCAGGAGGCGGAGGGTTGCTGCACCTATTCCGGCGGCGATTATCTCGAGAATCGCTATTTCGGCGAAGGCATCGGCTTCGTCACCCGCACCGAGGACGCGGCTTTGGCCCGTGCCCTCGACGACGCGTTGCAGCGGGTATGGGACGACGGAAAATACGCCGAGCTGTATCTGCGGTTTTTTCCGATCAGTCCGTTCTGATGCGATCCGGATCGTGGCACCTGTCGCGAAGCGGTGCCGTTCTCTAGTTTGAGATACGAATCGAACTCGAACGCAGGACCGAAGGGAGCGCGTGAATGCCGAAGCCGTACAGCACACCCCCCGCGAAGGGGCGGCGGCATATCGGGAACGCACATCGTCTCTATCAGGGCAGCGAGTTGACCTCGGAGCGACGACAGCAGCTCGCGCTCAACCGGTTCACCTATAGCGGCGGCTTCGACGGCTTCGAGGGCCGGATGATCCTGAGCCGCATGGAAGCGGACGGCTCGGACCGCAAGAAATAGCCGTCCGCGCGCCAGCGCTCACGTTAGACGCGGCAGATCTTCACGCTCGACTTTTCTCCCGCTCGTCCAAGCGAGCCGAGATGGGTGTCTTTGAAGCCGCCGACATATTTCAGCCCGTACCCGACGGCGCGGTCGAGCCCGATATGCGCCAGCCAGACGAGAGCCAGTCCGGCCGCCATCGGACTCCCAAGGACCAGTGAGGCCGCCAGCAGCAGGAGCGGGACCGTGGTCGTGTGAGCCGCGTTGTAGCTCGCCGCGCCGATTCGAGGACCGGCCAGATACCCGATCATGCTGAGGTCGGGGAGAAGGATCAGGGCCGCCCACAGCCACCAGGATTGGCCCATCCAGGCATACCCGGCGAGGGCACAGACGAGCAGCGCCGCTCCCTCGATCCTGAGGAGCAGGCGCGGCACGCCACGCACATCACCCGACATCGGAAGGTCCTCGCTGGAGGCAACGCTTCCACACGGTAGGACGACGAAGACCGCTTGCCAACTGGAGCTTTGCCGCTCCGGAGAACCGCCGGTTCAGCGCCGCCCGGCCACCCGCTTCATCCCGCCGCCGCGCGACGCGCCCGTGTTCTCCTCGAACAGTTCGGCGAGCTTCTCCGTCATCGCACCGCCGAGTTCCTCGGCGTCGATGATCGTCACGGCACGGCGGTAGTAGCGCGTCACGTCGTGGCCGATGCCGATGGCGAGCAATTCGACCGGTGAGCGGGTCTCGATCTCCTCGATCATGTAACGCAGGTGGCGCTCGAGGTAGTTGCCGGGATTGACCGAGAGCGTCGAGTCGTCGACCGGCGCCCCGTCGGAGATCACCATCAGGATCCGGCGCTGCTCGGGCCGCGCCAGCAGGCGCTTGTGGGCCCAATCCAGCGCCTCGCCGTCGATGTTCTCCTTCAGGAGCCCCTCGCGCATCATCAGCCCAAGGTTCTTGCGCGCACGGCGCCAGGGGGCGTCGGCGCTCTTGTAGATGATGTGGCGCAGGTCGTTGAGGCGGCCGGGAGCGGGCAGCTTGCCGCCGGCGAGCCACGCCTCGCGGGACTGGCCGCCCTTCCAGGCGCGGGTGGTGAAGCCGAGAATCTCGACCTTCACGCCGCAGCGTTCCAGCGTGCGCGCGAGAATGTCGGCGCAGGTCGCGGCCACGGTGATCGGGCGCCCGCGCATCGAACCGGAATTGTCGAGCAGCAGCGTGACCACCGTGTCGCGGAAGTCGGTATCCTTCTCCTGCTTGAAGGAGAGCGGCTGGAACGGATCGGTGACGACGCGAACGAGGCGGGCCGGATCGAGCTGGCCCTCTTCGAGATCGAAATCCCAGGCGCGGCTCTGCTGCGCCAGCAGGCGGCGCTGGAGACGGTTGGCGAGGCGGCCGACGACGCCCTGTAGGTGGGCGAGCTGCTTGTCGAGATAGCTGCGCAGGCGCGCGAGTTCCTCGGCGTCGCACAGATCCTCGGCCTCGACGGTCTCGTCGAAGCGCGGGTTGTAGACCTTGTAGTCGGGACCGGTACGCTCGTTGCCGCGCTGGCTCGGCGGGCGCCAGGATTCGGAGGCCTCCTCCGACTCGGCGTCCTCGGCTTCCTCCGGCAGCTCGCCGGAGGGGGCGTCGGCGGATTCGGTGGCGCCCTCGTCGAGTTCGTCGGTGGCCTCGTCAGTCACCTCGATCTCGGCGCGGTCGCCCTGGCTCTGCTCCTCGGCCTCGCCCTCGCTCGGCTGCTGCTCGTCGTCCTGCGCCTGGTTCTCGTCCTCGTCGCTCTCATCGTCCTGATCGAGGGGCGTCTCGTCGGCCATGTCGAGGGACGAGAGGAGATCGCGCACGGAGCGGGCGAAGTGGCGCTGGTTCTCGAGCGAGCCGAGCAATCCGTCGAGGTTCTTGCCGGCGCGGGCCTCGATATGTTCGCGCCACAGCTCGACGATCCGGGCGGCGGCGGGCGGCGGCTTCTGGCCGGTCAGGCGCTCGCGCACCATCAGCGCGACGGCATCCTCCATCGGCGCGTCGGCGCGGTCGGTGATGTTCTCGTACTTGCCACCGCGGTGGTAGCGGTCCTCCAGCATCGCGGTGATGTTGGCGGCCACGCCTTCCAGGCGGCGCGAGCCGATCGCCTCGACGCGCGCCTGCTCGACCGCGTCGTAGACCGCGCGGGCGGCTGCGTTGTCGGGGGCGAGGCGGCGGTGGACGCTGGTGTCATGGCAGCCGAGGCGCAGGGCCATGGAATCGGAATGCCCGCGCAGGATCGCCGCGTCCTCGGCGGTGATCCGCCGGGTCGGCTCCGGCAGGCGCGCCTTGTCACCGATCAGCGCCGGCCGATCGCTGGCATAGGTGACCTCGATGTCGGGCCGCTTGGCGATGGCGCGCAGGCAGCCGGCCACCGAGCGCTTCAGCGGCTCGGCGCCGGGCTCCTTGCGGTCGCCGGTCTTGGGGCGGTTGGTCAGGGCCATATCTTCGCGGACGCCACCGGATCGAGTTCGGAGGCCCGGCCGGGGGATCGCCCCCGGTCACGGGGAGAGGGGCGCCGTCCCCGCCGCACGCCAAGCGCGGGCGAGGACGCCACCGTCAGGTCAGCTCAAGGCGACGTTGAGCGCGCTCTCGGGCAGTTCCTTGCCGAAGGCGCGCTGGTAGAACTCGGCCACCAGGGGCCGTTCCAGCTCGTCGCACTTGTTGAGGAACGTCACCCGGAAGGCGAAGCCGATATCGCGGAAGATGTCGGCGTTCTCGGCCCAGGTGATGACCGTGCGCGGGCTCATGACGGTCGAGAGGTCGCCGTTCATGAACGCGTTGCGGGTCAGGTCGGCCACGCGCACCATCCGGCTCACGGTGTCGCGCCCGCCCTCGCTCTGGTAGTGCGGCGACTTGGAGAGCACGATGTCGACCTCGCGGTCGTGCGGCAGGTAGTTCAGCGTGGTCACGATCGACCAGCGATCCATCTGACCCTGGTTGATCTGCTGGGTGCCGTGATAGAGGCCCGACGTGTCGCCGAGGCCGACCGTGTTGGCGGTGGCGAACAGGCGAAAGCCCGGATGCGGGCGGATGACCCGCTTCTGGTCGAGCAGCGTCAGGCGGCCGGAGAGCTCCAGCACGCGCTGGATCACGAACATCACGTCGGGTCGGCCGGCATCGTACTCGTCGAAGACGAGCGCGACGTTGTTCTGAAGGGCCCAGGGCAGGATGCCGTCCTGGAAGGCCGTGACCTGCTTGCCGTCCTTGAGGACGATGGCGTCCTTGCCGACGAGGTCGATGCGCGAGACGTGGCTGTCGAGGTTGATCCGGATACAGGGCCAGTTCAGCCGTGCCGCGACCTGCTCGATATGCGTCGACTTGCCGGTGCCGTGATAGCCGGTGACCATCACGCGGCGGTTTCGGGCAAAGCCTGCCAGGATCGACAGCGTCGTCTCCCGGTCGAAGATGTAGTCCGGATCGAGATCCGGCACGTGCTCCTCGGGCTCGGAATAGGCCGGCACCTTCAGGTCGAGGTCGATGCCGAACACCTCGCGGACGGAAACCTGGCGGTCGGGCAGGGAAGCGGGCGTTTCGTCAGACAGCATACGGAACCTCATCGGGGCGGCCGGGAGCGGGCGTGAACCCGCGCGACCGCGCTTTCAATCGTCACTCACCTGCCGGGCGGCCCACAGGGAAGCGGGCGGATGTCTTCCTTAATCACCGCCCCTCGGCATCGCCAAGGGGGCTCAGCCAGAAAGAGGGCTCGGCGAAACGGAGGAGTCATCCGGGGAAGCCGGCTTCACATAGAAGCGGTATCCGAGAGATATAGGGCGCGCGCGGACATTTGCTGCCCCACCCGCCGCCGGGCGGACCAGCATTCGACGCAATGCCCGTTCGCGTCCCCGGCCTCGCACCCGACTGAGTGGCGGCCGGGGCGGCGCGGGTCAGCACAGCCCGGCGGCGCGCAGCACGTCGTGTGCGCGGATGATGTCGCGCAGGCGCTCCTCGAAGGAGCGGTCGCCGCCATTGGCGTCCGGGTGGAAGCGCTTCACCAGCGTCTTGTACTGCGCCTTGATCGCCGCGGTATCGGCCGTCTCGTCGAGCCCCATCACGTCGAGCGCCTTGCGCACCGCCGCCGAGTGGCGGGGACGCTGCGGCTCCGGCTCCGCCTGACGCCGGCCCGCCGCCCCGCCGCCGACCCCGTTCGCCCGCAGGATTCCCAGCGGGTCGGCATAGGCCCAGTCGCGCTCAGCCTCGGGCTGGGGCCCCTTGGCCCCCTTGGCCTTCCCCTCGGCCGTGGCAGCCGCCGCGTTCATGCCCATCGACCAGGTCGGCCGATGGCCGATGATCGCATCCTTCTGGTAGGCTTCGACCGCGGCATCGTTCATGCCGTCGAAGTAATTGTAGGAGGCATTGTAGGCGCGCACGTGGTCGATGCAGAAGCGCCAGTACTGCCCCTCCTGCCTGCGGCCCTTGGGGGCGCGGTAGAGGCCGGGATGGGTGCAGCCTTCCGCCTCGCAGGACGCCTCGGCCGTGGCCGCACCGGCCTTCGCGCGTGCGCCAGCCTTCGCCCCCGCCTTCGCCCCCGCCTTCGCTCCCGGCTTGGGATCGTCACAGGTCGGCTTGATACGGATGCGGTCGAACAGCGGCGAGTTGAGATCCATGACGGGCCGATTATGAGGGGCGGACGCGCCGACGAAAAGGCCGTTGGGCCTGATGCCGCATGCATCGATCCGGGGTTGACGCTTTTGTGCCGGGACCGGGCCGGGCAAACGCCTCCGACACACGGCCGATGCACGGCCGTAGCGCTTCCGTTCGCAGCGAGGACATGATGACCGGGACCCTGAAGGACTGGATCGCCGAGCGCCTGGGGGCCGAGTTGGCACCGACCGCGCTCGATGTGACCGACGAGTCGCACCTGCATGCCGGCCATTCCGGCGCCCGGCCGGAGGGCGAGACCCATTTCCGATTGGATGTCGTGTCGGCGGCCTTCGAAGGGAAGAGCCGGGTCGAACGCCACCGGATCGTCAACGGGCTTCTCGACGAGGCCTTCAAGCGCGGGCTGCACGCCCTGGCGGTGCGTGCCCGAACGCCGGGCGAGGCCGGTTGAGGCCGAACGCTTTAAGGGAAGGGAACCCGCCGTGGCGCTCCAATGCACGCCGCAGATCGAGATCGACGAGGCCGAACTCGAGGAGGCCTTCGTGCGCGCCTCGGGCCCGGGCGGACAGAACGTCAACAAGCTGTCCACGGCGGTGCAGCTCCGCTTCGACGTGCGCCGCTCCCGCAGCCTGCCCGATGCGGTGGCGGTGCGGCTGATGCGGCTCGCCGGCCGGCGGCTGACGGGGGAGGGCGTGCTCGTCATCAACGCCCAGCGCTTCCGCACGCAGGAGCGCAACCGGGCCGATGCCCGCGAACGGCTCGCGGCGCTGGTGGCGGAAGCGGCGGTGCCGCCGACGCCGCGCCGCGCGACGCGGCCGACGCTGGCCTCGAAGAAGCGGCGCCTCGACGAAAAGAGCCGCCGTAGCAGCGTCAAACGGCTGCGCGGCGGCCCTGGGGACGATTGACGGTCGCCGAGCGTCAGGTCGCGGCGGGAACGGTCGCCGTCGGCTTGGCTTCCGGATGCGCATCGGGCTGCGGGGCAGCGAGGCCGGAGACGTAGGGCGTGTCCTTGAGCAGGACCGTCAGCACCAGCGAGACCACAGCCAGCAGCGCCGCGAGTCCGGCCGGGAACAGGAAGGCCCGCTCGCCGTACCAGCCGTGCAGGAAGCCGCCGATCACGGCGCCCGTGCTGAGCGCGCCCCAGAGCGGCGCCTGCAGCCAGAACGAAGGGGCCGGCTTGTGCAGGATCAGGTTGGCGATGCCCGCACCGAAGCGCACCACGGTTCCCGTGACGTAGGTGATGGCGAGGCTGCGGCCCGCCTCGTCCTGAAGCGTCGCGTTCTGGATGCCGAGCGCCAGCACGATCGGGTAGGCGTGGAGCGGGAAGGCCGTGGTGCCGAACGGGACGAACAGGCCGATGGCGAACAGCACGGCCTGGATGATCAGCAGGACCGTGAGCCGGAACCGGCCGGACCAAGCCGCGATCAGCGTGCCGATGCAGGCGCCGAAGCAGAACAGCGCGATCACGCTGGCGAACCGGGTGGCGCCGTCCCAGTCGAAGCCGGCGACGGCCACGCCGAACCGCGTGGTGTTGCCGCTCATGAACGACATGAAGAGCTGAGAGAATTCGAGGAAGCCGATCGAGTCGGCGGCACCTGCGGTGCCCGCGAGCATCAGCGCGATTGGTACACGTGTCACTGGACTTGCCGGAAAGGCCTTGTTGGACTCGTCAGCCATCGGTTCCTCTGATGTTGCTCCGCAGCACAACGGTATTACGGCTGTCCGGTTGCGTCCATTGCACCGGCTCCGATCAAGTGTTTGTGTAGGATTAAGATCCGGCCCGGCACGTTAGACTTCCTTTGGCGCCGAATGGCCGCCGGGCGCATCTCGGCGATGACCAGTCGAGCCTGATCGGCCGCCTCTCGCAGGTAGGTGTCGGCATGGGCGTAGCGCCCGTCAGCACCGAGCACGACGCCCGATTCCTCCGGTTGCGGCGATTGGACGGTGAAGGCGGCCAGCCCGCCGGGCCGCAGCACGCGGGTTATTCCCGAGAGGGCCGACGTCAAATCCCCCAGATAGATGAAGACGTCGGCAGCCACGATCAGGTCGGCGGAGGCCGCCGGCTCGGCCGCGAGGAACGTGACGAGGTCGGCTTCGACCAAGCGCTCGTAGAGCCCGGTGCGGCCGGCCAGCGCCAGCATGGCAGGCGAGAGGTCGCAACCGGCCAGACGCCCGACTCGGCCCGCGAGCGCCCGCCCCATCAGACCGGTGCCGCAGCCGAGATCGAGCCCGTTCGGGAAGTGTTGCGGCGCACAAGACGGGTCCGGCCGCGGAAGCGCATCGAGGGCCGCGACCATCAGCGCCGGCCCGCAATAGCCGAGCTCGTCCACGAGATGCCGTTCGAAGCGCGGGGCGTAGCCGTCAAACAGCGCGCGAATATAGGCCGGCGTGATCGCCGCGAGCGCATCGCCCCCGCCGAGCGCAGCGAGATGCAGGCGGCTGCCCAGCGCATCCTCCGGATCGAGATCGAGCGCCCGCCCGAAGGCCGCGAGCGCCGCCTGCCGGTCGGCCGCGTCGCGGCTGTGCCCGAACACGGTCTCGCGGGCGCGCCCGAGCAGAAACCAGGCGGGCGCGTAGCCGGGCGCGCGTTCGAGTGCCTGCTCCGCCATCTCCGCCGCCCCGGCGGGGTCGTCCTCACTGAGGCAGGCCTCGGCATAGGCGTAGCGGCGGTCGGCGAGGAGATCGCCGGAGGAGCGCTGGTGGGACATCGTGCGTTTGCGGCCTTGGGAAACCTCCGCCCTATATCCCGGCCGATGTCGCAACGCGCCTCCGATCTCCTCACCCTGACCCGCGAGGGCCTCTATTGTCCGCTCGGGCGCTTCCACGTCGATCCGACGCGGCCGGTCGAGCGGGCGCTGATCACCCACGGCCATGCCGACCACGCTCGCGCCGGCCACGGCACGGTGCTGGCCACGCCCGAGACCCTGCGGATCATGGCCGTGCGCTACGGCGAGGATTTCTGCACGACCCGCCAGGAGGCGCGGCTGGCTGAACGGATGCGGATCGGCGACGTCACCGTGTTCTTCGCCCCCGCCGGCCACGTGCTCGGATCGGCGCAGATCGCGATCGAGCGCGAAGGCAAGGGGCCTCGACAGCGCATCGTCGTCTCCGGCGACTACAAGCGCGCGCCCGATCCGACCTGCCTGCCGTTCGAAGTGGTGCCCTGCGACGTGTTCATCACTGAGGCCACCTTCGGCCTGCCGGTCTTCCGCCATCCCGATACGCGGGGCGAGGTGCGCAAGCTGATCGATTCGGTGACGCTGTTTCCCGAGCGCGCCCACATCGTCGGCGCCTACGCGCTCGGCAAGGCGCAGCGGGTGATGGCGCTGCTGCGTGAGGAGGGCTGGGACCGGCCGATCCATCTGCACGGGGCGATGGAGAAGCTGACCGAACTCTACAAGCGGGAAGGCGTGCCGCTCGGCGAGACGCCGAAGGTGGTGGCCGCCGACCGGAAGTCCCTGCACGGCGCCATCGTGCTCTGCCCGCCCTCCTCGATTCAGGACGTATGGTCGCGCAAATTCCCCGATCCAGTCACCGCCTTCGCCTCGGGCTGGATGCGGGTGCGCGCCCGCGCCCGGCAGAAGGGCGTCGAGCTGCCGCTCGTCATCTCCGACCATTCCGACTGGCCGGACCTGTGCCGGACGATCCTCGATACGGGGGCCGAGGAGGTCTGGGTTACGCATGGCCAGGAGGATGCGCTGGTGCATTGGTGCGGCACGCGCGGCATCCGCGCCAAGCCGCTGCACCTCCTGGGCTACGGTGACGACGGCGAGGCCGAGCCCGATCCGGGACACGACCCGCGGATGGAGGAGGCCTCGGCGTGAACGACTTCGCCCACCTCCTCGACCGCCTCGCCTACGAGCCGCGCCGCAACGCCAAGCTGCGCCTGCTCCAGGATTTCTTCGCCGGCACCCCCGACCCGGAGCGCGGCTGGGCGCTCGCCGCCATGACCGGCGGCCTCACCTTCCGCGAGGCCAAGCCGGCGCTGATCCGCGGCCTGGTGGAAGAGCGGGTCGATCCGGTGCTGTTTTCGCTCTCGCACAACTATGTCGGCGATCTCGCCGAGACCACGGCGCTGATCTGGCCGGGGCCGGAGGAGAACCCCTCTCCCCGCATGCGGGGAGAGGGTGCCTTGAAGGATGAGGCTCTTTCGGAATCGCCCCCTCACCGCCGCCTGCCGGCTCGCTCTGCCGACGACGAGGTCGGCAGAGCCCTCTCCCCGCAAGCGGGGAGAGGGGATCCCCCCGGTCCGGGCCACAACAACCCGCCGCCCTCCGTCCCCACCCTCGCCGAAGTCGTCGAAACACTCGCCACCACCCCGAAGCGCGAACTGCCCCAGCATCTCGCCCACTGGCTCGACGCTCTCGACGAGACCGGGCGCTGGGCGCTCCTCAAGCTCGTCACCGGCAACCTGCGCGTCGGCGTCTCGGCCCGTCTGGCCAAGACGGCGGTCGGCGCGCTCGGCGGCCACGAGGCGGATGCGGTCGAGGAAGTCTGGCACGGGCTGAAACCGCCCTACACCGAGCTGTTCGCCTGGGTGGAGAGCCGGGGCGAGCGGCCGGAGAGCCGTAACCCGGCCCCGTTCCGGCCGCCGATGCTCTCGCACCCGGTGGAGGAGTTCGAAGACCTCGACAAGCTCGAACCGGAGGCGTTCTCGGCGGAGTGGAAATGGGACGGCATCCGCGTCCAGCTCGCGGGCGGGCGCGACGGCCAGGGCCGGCAGGTCCAAAAGGTCTACTCGCGCACCGGTGAGGACATTTCAGACGCGTTCCCCGACCTCGCCGAGGCGATCACCTTCGACGGCGCGATCGACGGCGAATTGCTGATCCTGCGCGAGGGGCGGGTCCAGAGCTTCAACGTGCTCCAGCAGCGGCTCAACCGGAAGGCGGTGACGGGCAAGCTCCTGGAGGAGTTCCCGGCCCATGTCCGCGCCTACGACGTGCTGGCGGCCGAGGGCGAGGACTTGCGCCCGCTGCCCTTCGCCGAGCGCCGTCCCCGGTTGGAGGCCCTGGTGCGGCGGCTCGACCATGCCCGGATCGATCTCTCGCCGCTCGTCCCCTTCGCAACCTGGGACGAGGTGGCCGCCGCCCGCGCCGACCCGGCCTCGGCGGGGGCCGGCGCGGATGCCGACGCCATCGAGGGCGTAATGCTCAAGCGGCTCAACAGCCCCTACCTGCCGGGCCGCCCCAAGGGTCCGTGGTGGAAGTGGAAGCGCGAGCCCTACGTGGTCGATGCCGTGATGATGTACGCCCAGCGCGGCCACGGGAAGCGCTCGTCCTTCTACTCGGACTACACCTTCGGCTGCTGGCGCGAGGGGGGCGGAAGGCGAGGAGCTGGTGCCGGTCGGCAAGGCCTATCACGGCTTCACCGATGCCGAGTTGCAGAAGCTCGACCGCTACGTCCGCAACCACACGACCAAGCGCTTCGGCCCGGTGCGCGAGGTCGCCTATGGCCGCGAGGCCGGGCTGGTGCTGGAGATCGCCTTTGAGGGCGTGCAGCGCTCGACCCGGCACAAATCCGGCGTGGCGATGCGCTTCCCCCGCGTCAGCCGCATCCGCTGGGACAAGCCGGCCGCAGAGGCCGACCGGGTCGATGTGCTGGAACGGATTCTGGCGCGCGGCGAGCGTGAGGTCGCGCCGGGCGCGGCGATGGAGGCATCGGAATGAGGCAGGCGGGCAGAAGTGGCGGGAAGATCGGGCCGCTCGAAGGCTTTTTTGACAGCCGAAGTGACCCGGCAGGCGAGTGCGCGGGTGACAGTTGCCACGCCCGGCCCGGGTTTTACCGAGATCACCGAGGCCGTTGCGGATTTCGTCGCGGAGAGCGGCCTCCGCTCCGGCCTCGTCAGCGTGTTCTGCCGGCACACCTCGGCCTCGCTGACGATCCAGGAGAACGCCGATCCGGATGTGCGCATCGATCTGATGACCGCGCTCGACGGCTTCGCGCCGCGGCACGGTCAGTACGTTCACGGCATGGAGGGTCCGGACGACATGCCCGCCCATATCCGCACGATGGTGACCGATTCGGGTCTCACCATTCCCGTGCGCGACGGTCGCCTGGTGCTGGGCACGTGGCAGGGGATCTACCTGATCGAGCATCGCGACCGGGCGCATCGGCGCGAGATCGCGCTGCACGCCGTCGGCGCTTGAGGCCGCTTTCAGCGCCGGATCAGAATCACGCCGCCAACGAGCAGGGCGACGCCGATCAGGCGCGGACCGTCGAGGGAGCGCTGGGCGAGGCCCATCCAGCCGAAATGATCGAAGGTGACCGAGGCGAGCATCTGCCCGGCGACGAGGAGTGCGATGAAGGCCGCCGCGCCCAATTGCGGCACGAGAACGATGGCCAGCCCGATGAAGAGCGCGCCGAACAGGCCGCCGCTCCAGGCCCACCACGGCACCCGCGCCGCCACGCCGGCTGCGGGCAGGGGATCGCGCAGAGCGAGAGCGAGCAGCGCCATGCAGGCGAGGCCGGCGGCGTAGCTCGCAAAACCGGCCCAGGCCGCGGAGCCGAGATCCGCGCGCAGGCGGGCATTCAGCACCTGCTGGACGACGATGCTGACGCCCGCCGCGATGGCGAAGAGGAAGGGGAGCAGGAGACGAAGCATCGGCCCTCAGCCTCCGGCAATCCTTCGATCGGCCGGGTCTGACGTCCGGGTCGCTCAAGCGACCCGGCTCAAGGGATCGTCCGGGAGCCGAGCAGGATGCTCAGCTCCGCTCGATCAGCGGATCAGCGGTCGCTCAGCAGCAGGTAGAGCGCGTGGATCGAGCCCGGTAGATAGAACAGCAGGCAGAGCAGGATGTTAAAGAGGAATTGAATCCCGAATCCATGCGTCATCAGCACCGAGATCGGCGGCAGGAAGAACGCGATCAGGATCTTGATGAGGGTCGACAACGGGAAACTCCAGTTCACTCAGTGCGGTCGGGCGGTGAACGAAAGCGGAGCTTTTCGGTTCCGCATGGCGGCCCTCCCCATGAGGGAGGGCCAGCCTGATCGCTACGCCGCCTGCTTCAGCGCGTCGTAGAAGCGCGCCCCGGATTCGGCCATCGCCAGGAGGTTGTCCGGCGGGGTGAAACGGGCGCCGTGCCGGGCCTCCAGCTGCTGGGCCAGCGCCACGAAGGCCTTCGCGCCCATGAAGTCGATGTAGGAGAGCGCGCCACCGGTGAACGGGGCGAAGCCGAAGCCGAGGATCGAGCCGACATCCGCCTCGCGCGGATCGGTCACCACGCCCTCCTGCATCGTTCGGGCGGCCTCCAGCGCCTGCACCACGAGGAAGCGGTGCTTCAGCTCGTCGATGTCGATGCCCTCCGGGTCGAGCCGGTTCGGCTGGATCTCGGCGAGCCCCGGCCAGAGCGTCTTCTGGCCGCCCTCGGGGTAGTCGTAGAAGCCGCGCTTGTTCTTGCGCCCGAGCCGGCCATGCGTCTCGACCATCGCGACGAGGAGCCGCTTCTGGTCCGGATCGACGGCGCCCTCGCCGAGCTGCGCCTCGGTCGCCCGCATGATCTTGAGGCCGAGATCGAGCGCCACCTCGTCGTTGAGCGAGAGCGGGCCGACCGGCATGCCGGCCATCCGCGCTACGTTCTCGATCATCGCCGGGGGCACGCCCTCGGTGAGCATCTTGTGGCCCTCATGGATGTAGGCGAGCACGCAGCGGTTGGCGAAGAAGCCGCGGGAATCGTTGACGACGATGCCGGTCTTCTTGATCGCGCGCACGTAGTCGAGGGCGGTGGCCACCGCGCGGTCTCCGGTCTGGTTGCCGCGGATGATCTCCACGAGCAGCATCTTCTCCACCGGCGAGAAGAAGTGGATGCCGACGAACTGCTCGGGGCGCTTCGAGGTCTGAGCGAGGCCGGAGATCGGCAGGGTCGAGGTGTTGGAGGCGAAGATCGCGTGCGCCGGCAGCGCCGCCTCGACCTTGGCGATCACCTCGGCCTTGACCTTCGGGTCCTCGAACACCGCCTCGATCACGAGGTCGCAATCGGACAGGGCGCCGTAATCGGGCGTGGCGGTGATGCGGGCGAGCAGCGCGTCGCGGTCGGCGGTCTTGGCCTTGCCGCGGTTGATCTGGCCGGTGATGAGCTTGTGGCAATGTGCCTTGCCGGCATCGGCCGCCTCCTGATCGCGGTCGATCAGCACGACCTGCATCCCGGCCTGCGCCGTGACGTAGGCGATACCCGCGCCCATGAAGCCGGCGCCGATGACGCCGACCTTGCCGACCTTGGTCGCCTCCACGTCCTTCGGGCGGCGGGCGCCCTTGTTGATCTCACCCATGGAGATGAACAGGGTGCGGATCATCGCCTGCGCTTCCTTGGTGCGCAGGATATGGGCGAAGTAGCGGCTCTCGACCCGAAGGCCGAGATCCATCGGCAGCTGCAGGCCCTCGTAGACCGAGGCCAGGATCGCCTTGGCGGCCGGGTAATTGTCGTGGGTCTCGCGGCGGTAGATCGCGTTGGCCGGCGGCCAGATCATCATGCCGGCGGGCGAGTAGACCTTTCCGGACGGCGCCTTAAACTTCGGCACGTCCCACGGTGCCACCGCCGAGCCGCCCTCGCGGATCCAGGCCTTGGCCCGCTCGACAATCTCCCCGGCCGGGGCGACGGCGTGGGCCAGCCCCATGTTCTTGGCCATGAGCGCGCGGATCTGCTCGCCCTTGAACAGCATCTGCAGCGCGTCGCCGGTCTGCATCAGACGGGACACGCGCTGCGTGCCGCCGCCGCCGGGGAACAGGCCGACCTTGATCTCGGGCAGGCCGACGCGGGTCTTGTCGTCGTCGGCGAGCACCCGGTGGTGGCAGGCCAGCGCCAGTTCGAAGGCGCCGCCGAGGCACAGGCCGTGCACCGCCGCCGCGAACGGCTTGCCGCAGGTCTCGAGCTTGCGGAACACGAGGCTGAGGCGTCGCGACTCCTCGAAGAAGTGGCGCATGGCCACCTCCTCGCCCTCACTCGCCTTCAGCCGCTCGTACTCGACCCCGAGGCCCTGAAGCATGGTGAGGTCGGCGCCGCCGGAGAAGTTGTTCTTCCCCGAGACGATGACGCAGCCCTTGATGGCTTCGTCGGCGACGACCGCGTCGACGATCCGCTCCAGCTCCGCCATCACCTCCATGGTGATGACGTTCATCGAACGGCCCGGCATGTCCCAGGTCGCGAGCGCGATGCCGTCGGCATCGGTCTCGAAGCGGAAATTCTCGGTTGCGGTCATCGCGGAGCCTCGAAGGAAAAGAGCCTGGCCGTATCGGATTCTTAAGGGAAGGGGGCCGTCATGGGGGATGCAACGGGTGCGCGACTGGACCCGGCTCTCCACACCAGCCCCCAGACGGATCATGAAGACGGACGCCACACCGCGAACCGCCTGCCGAGCCTGCCGCGACGGTGCGGATCTCGACTTTTCCTTCACCATGGCCTTCCAGCCCATCGTCGACGTCGCCAACGCGCGCGTCTGGGGCTACGAGGCGCTGGTGCGCGGACCGGACGGCCAGTCGGCCGGCTCGATCCTGTCGCGGGTCACCGACGAGACGCTCTACCGCTTCGATCAGGCGGCGCGGGTCAAGGCGATCGAACTGGCCGGACGCCTGTTCCCGCCCGGCGGCGACACCAAGCTGTCGATCAACTTCATGCCGAACGCCGTGTACGAGCCGGCGGCCTGCATCCGCGCCTCGCTGGAGGCCGCCCGCCGCGTCGGCTTCGACAACGGGCGCCTCAACTTCGAATTCACCGAGAACGAGCGCTTCCACGACATCGCCCATGTCCAGCGCATCGTCACGGAGTACCGGCGGCAGGGCTTCTTCACGGCGCTCGACGATTTCGGCGCGGGCTATGCGGGCCTCGGCCTGCTGGCCAATTTCCGCCCGGACCTGATCAAGATCGACATGGATCTCGTGCGCGGCATCGATGCGGATGCCGGGCGCCGCACCATCGTCGCCGGCATCAACCAGATTGCGCGGGCGCTCGGCGTCGCGGTGATTGCCGAGGGCATCGAGACCGCGGCCGAGGCCGAGGCGCTGCACGGCCTCGGCATCGACCTGCTGCAGGGCTACCACTTCGCCCGTCCGGCGCTGGAAGCCCTGCCGCCGGTGGCAGGTTTCGCGGCCGACGGCGCACCGGTGAAGCGCGTCGCCTGACGCCCTTCGCCCGAAGCTGCCCGTCGCACCGCTCATCCCTGCCTCGCCCGCTGACTTAGCTGTTTACTTGCTCGCTTACTTGGCGGGCGTCGGCATGCCGCCGGGCAGGCCGCCCGGGGCGCCGCCGGTCTGGTCGCTGGCGGCCGCCAGCGTCAGCATGTTCAAGAGCCGGGTCACCACCGCCTGCGAGAGCAAGTTCACCTCCGACTTCGGGTCGGCGTTGACGGCCTGGAACTTCTGGTAGGTCTTGTCCTCGTAGATCTTGTCGAGCTGGTTCAGCTCGTCGAGGCTGAACTTGTCGGCATACTGCTTGGACAGGCCTTCGAGCAGCTCCTTGCGCTGCTTGTCGAACTCGGCCTTGGCCTCTTTGCGCACCTTCTCGGCCTTGTCC
The DNA here is from genome assembly GCA_900234795.1 of Methylorubrum extorquens. Classification (NCBI taxonomy): domain Bacteria; kingdom Pseudomonadati; phylum Pseudomonadota; class Alphaproteobacteria; order Hyphomicrobiales; family Methylobacteriaceae; genus Methylorubrum; species Methylorubrum extorquens. Next base: position 2,283,224 of record LT962688.1, on the reverse strand, counting down.
TCGGGCATGGTCGAGACGGTCTTCTCGAGCGCGCCGCCGAAGCCGGTATCGAGGTTCTTCAGAACCGTCTTCTCGGTCAGCTTTGTGGCGACGGCGAGCTTGTCCGCGTTGTCGTCGGCCCGCGCGGCGAGCGGCAGGGCCAGCACGAGGGCGAGGCACAGGGCGGCTTTTGTCGACTTCATCGTGGCGTTTCTCCCATGGGTGTTCTGGGGCCGCACCCGATCGAAAAAGGGCGCGGCGTGGGAGGCCCTTAGCAGCGTTTGCGCGGCGATGGCAGGGCAGGGCGGCGGCGTGACGCCGCCCGGCCGATCACACCCGCTCGATGATCGTGGCGGTGCCCATGCCGGCGCCGATGCACAGGGTCACGAGCGCCCGCTCCTTGCCGGTACGCTCCAGCTCGTCGAGCACGGTGCCGAGGATCATCGCGCCCGTGGCACCCAGCGGATGGCCCATGGCGATGGCGCCGCCGTTGACGTTCACCTTCGCCGGGTCGAGGTCGAAGGCCTGATGGAAGCGCAGGACCACCGAGGCGAAGGCCTCGTTGATCTCGAACAGGTCGATGTCGGACAGGCTCATGCCGGCCCGCGCCAACACCTTCTTCGTGACGTCGACCGGGCCGGTCAGCATCAGCGCCGGATCGGAGCCGATATTGGCGAACGCCCGGATGCGGGCGCGGGGCCGCAGGCCCGCGGCGTCACCGGCCTCGCGCGAGCCGATCAGCACCGCCGCCGCGCCATCCACGATGCCCGACGAGTTGCCGGCATGGTGGACGTGATGGACCGCCTCGACATCCGGGTGGGCATCGACGGCCACGGCGTCGAAGCCGCCCATCTGGCCCATCTGCACGAAGGACGGTTTCAGGCTCGCCAGCGACTGCATGTCGGTCGTCGGCCGCATATGCTCGTCGCGGTCGAGCAGGGTGATGCCGTTGATGTCCCGCACCGGCACGACGGAGTTCTTGAACAGGCCCTCGCCCCAGGATTGGGCCGAGCGCTTCTGCGACTCGACGGCGTAGGCGTCGCAATCGTCGCGGCTGAACCCGTACTTGGTGGCGATAAGATCGGCCGAGACGCCCTGCGGCATGAAGTAGGATTTGACCGCGATCGCCGGATCGACCGGCCAAGCGCCGCCCGAGGCGCCGAGGCCGACGCGGCTCATCGATTCGACGCCGCCGCCGACGGTGAGGTCGTGCTGGCCGGCCATGACCTGCGCCGCGGCGAAGTTGATGGCGTCGAGGCCCGAGGCACAGAAGCGGTTGATCTGCACGCCGGGCACGTGGGTGCCGTAATCGGCCACGAGCGCGGCGGCGCGGGCGATGTCGCCGCCGGCCTCGCCGACCGGATCGACGCAGCCCAGCACCACGTCGTCCACCTGCCGCGTGTCGAGGCCGTTACGGTCCTTGAGCGCGCGCAACGCCGTCTCGGCGAGGCGCAACGCCGTCACCTCGTGCAGCGAACCGTCCGGCTTGCCGCGGCCGCGGGGGGTGCGGACGTGATCGTAGATGTAGGCCTCGGGCATATGCGCTTCCTCGTGTCCTTCATCGCTGCCGCGGATCACCCCTCTCCCTCGGCGGGAGAGGGTGCCCGCTTGGGCGGGCGGGTGAGGGGCCGGCTCCGGTCTTGCCTGGATCTTGCCGGGTGCGGCGCTTCCCCTCGCCCCACCCTCCGCCGCCGAGACGGGGGAGGGCTCAAGTCTCGCGCGTGCTTAGAACGCCTCGGCGGGCAGCGCCATGGTCGTCTCGGCGCCGGCCTTGATCCGGGCGAGGCGAAGGCTCGTTTCCGGCAGCATCCGCTCCATGAAGAAACGGCCGAGCACGAGCTTGGCATCCATCCGCTCGACGTCGGCGCCCTCCACCTTCTTGGCGAGCGCCGCCCGCGCGATCTTGGCCCACATGTAGCCCAGCACGACTTGCCCCAGCAGGTGCATCAGGTCGGTGGCGGCGGCGCCCGCATTGTCGGGCTTCGAGAAGGCGTTCTGCATCAACCACATCACCGCGGCCTGGAGATCGTTCAGCGCCGGCTGGAGCGGCGCCACGAAGGGCTTCATCCCCTCGTCCTCGCCGTGGTCCTTGATGAAGGTCTGCACCTCGGTGAGGAAGGCCATCATCGCCCGGCCGCCATCCTTGGGCAGCTTGCGGCCGATCAGATCCATCGCCTGGATGCCGTTGGCGCCCTCGTAGATCATGGAGATGCGGGCATCGCGCACGAACTGCGACATGCCCCATTCCTCGACATAGCCGTGGCCGCCGAACATCTGCTGCGCCTCGACCGCGTTGGCAAAGCCCCGGTCGGTCAGCACGCCCTTCACCACAGGGGTCATCAGGCCGAGCATGTCCTCGGCCGCCTGCCGCTCGGCCGCATCCTGCGAGCGGTGGGCGATGTCGGAGTTGAGGGCGGTCCAGAGCATGAGCGCGCGCGCGGCCTCGTTGAAGGCGCGGATCTGCATCAGCGTGCGGCGCACGTCCGGGTGGACGATGATCGGGTCGGCGGCCTTGTCCGGCGCCTTCGCGCCGGTGAGCGAGCGGCCCTGGAGACGCTCCTGCGCGTAGGCGACCGCGTTCTGGTAGGCGGCCTCGGACTGGCCGAGCCCCTGGACGCCAACGGCGAGGCGGGCCTCGTTCATCATCACGAACATCGCGGCCAGACCGCGATTCTCCTGGCCGACGAGCCAGCCCTTCGCTCCGTCGTAGTTCATCACGCAGGTGGAGTTGGCGTGAATGCCCATCTTGTGCTCGATCGAGCCGCAGGCCACCGCGTTGCGCTCGCCCACGGAGCCATCCGCGTTCACGAGGTACTTCGGCACCACGAACAGCGAGATGCCCTTGGTGCCCGACGGCGCGCCCTCGATGCGGGCGATGACGAGGTGGACGATGTTCTCCGACAGGTCGTGCTCACCCGCCGAGATGAAGATCTTGGTGCCGGTGAGGCTGTAGGAGCCGTCGCCGTTGGGAACCGCCTTGGTCTTCAGCAGGCCGAGATCCGTGCCGCAATGCGGCTCGGTGAGGTTCATGGTGCCGGTCCACGCGCCCTCAACCATCTTGGGCAGGTAGGTCGCCTTCTGCTCGGGCGAGCCGTGGACGAGCAGCGCGGCGATCGCCCCCTGCGTCAGGCCAGGATACATGCTGAGGGCGAGGTTGGCGCCGGAGACGAATTCCTGCATCGCCGTGTTGAGCACGTGCGGCAGGCCCTGGCCGCCGAACTCCTCGGGGATCGACAGGCCCATCCAGCCGCCGGCGGCGTAGGCGTCGTAGGCCGCCTTGAAGCCCTTCGGCGTCACGACGCTGCCATCCTCCCGGCGGGTGCAGCCCTCCCGGTCGCCGGGCAGGTTCAGCGGCGCGAACACTTCCCCCCGCGAGCCTGCCGCCCTCGCTCAGCACCGCCTGGGCCAAGTCGGCGGAGGCGTCGGCGAAGCCCGGGAGATTGTCGTAGCGGTGGATCGCGAGAACGTCGTTGAGGAGGAACAGGGTGTCCTCGACCGGGGCCCGGTAGCTCGGCATCGCGTCAGCCTCCCGCATCTTTTTGAGGTGGTCCGCACCGATTCGGCGGGCTCCGATCCTCGATAGTTTACATGTAAACTATCCCGTGGCGGCTTCGCAAGAGCCGGCCGGGCCGGTCCCCAGCGCGGCCCGCGCGCCACCAATTCGGCCCGTCCCGGAAAAGCGCGGCCCTTCGGTCACGCGCTTAACCAAGCATTTACCAAGAATGGAAAAGGTCGTTTCAGTCCGATCCGCAGTCCGCCGTTTCACGCCTTGCGCGAAACGATGGTCCGCCGGGCACCGGAAGCCGCCGACTTCGGATCTCCGCGAGATGAAACAGACTGCCCCGATCAGCCTCGACAGCTTCGACCCGGAGGTACTCGCGGCTGCCCGCGAGGTCGCCCGGCGAGCGGGGGTGCCGCTGGAGAGCTGGATCGCCTCGGTGGCGACGCCCGACCCGTCGAAGCCGGGCCCGCGGCGGCGGCGGCGCGCGGATGCCGTTCCCCAAGCCAGGGAGGCCAGCGCAGAGCCGGCCCGGCAGGTCGGAGGCCGCGCGCCGGAGAAGGCGCCCGCACCCGCCTCACGCAAGGACGGGCCGCAGCACAAGCGCCGGGAAGCCACTCAGGGCGCTTCGGCCGCCGAGGCTTCCGAAACGGCATCGCTGGAAGCCTCGCTCGGCGCGATGATGCGGCGGCTCGATGCCCTCGACCGCTCGATCAGCCAGGAGCGCGAGGCCTCCAAGGCCGATGCCGCCCGGATGATCGACGAGATCGAGGCGCGGTTGACCACGGCCCGCCAGCCGGTCGCACCGGAAATGATCGCCGGACGCATCGCCGACATCGAACGCAAGATGGGCGAGATCGCCGGCCAGCTCGACACGCCCCGCCCGCTGGGTCGGCGCGGGCGTCCGCTCGCCACCGAGGTCCGCGATGCCGTCGCCGAGGTGCGCCGCCGCCAGCGCGAGCTGGAAGAGGGCATCGCCGAGTGGAACGCCGCTAGCGCGGGAGAATTGAAGGACGGGCCGCAGGATGGCCCGGCCGCACTTGCGGTGACGCCGGCCGAGGAAGGCTCCGGCCAGGAGCCGTCCCCGGCCATCGCCGAACTGCAACGCGAGACGAACCGGCTGCGCGACGCGCTCGGCAGCCTCGCCACCGGCCGCGACGTCAGCGAGCTGGAGCGGACCATGCAGGCCGTCGCCAGCGACCTTCAGCGGGCGCGCGCGCCGCAGGAACTCGCCGCCATCGCCGCACCGGTCGAGCTGATGCGCCTCCAAGTGGAGCGGATCGCCGAAGACGTGGCGGACAACGTCCATGCCCGCATCGCGGGTGAGGTCGAGCGCTTGGCCGGAAAGGTCGATGCCGTTCTCTCCGGCGTCTTGTCCGGCCCCGCCGACCAGAGCGCCCTCGACGGCGTGTTCCGCGAACTCGACGAGATCCGCCGCCTCGTGGCGTCCCTGGCAGGGCCGGAGCGCATCCAGAGCCTCGCCCAGGGCGTGCAGGCGATCAGCGCCCAGATCACCCAGCTCCAGCGGGACGAGGATGCGGGCATCGCCACCCTCAAGCCGCTGCTGGAAGAGATCCGCGGCGAGCTGAAGGCGCCCGATTCCTCCCGCGAGCTTCCCGGCGCGCTTCTCGGACGTTTCGAGGCGCTCGCGCAGCGGCTCGACGGCACGGAGTCCGGCTCGGTCGGCGAGCTGATCGAGCGGCTCGAAGGCGTGGCCGAAAAAGTCGATCGCGTCAGCGCGGGCGGCAGCGGGCTCGATGCCCTGGAACGCCACGTCCTCGCCCTGGCGAGCCGGCTCGAAGCGCCGCGCGACACCGATCCGGCCGTGGCACGCCTCGAGCGCTCCATGGGCGACCTGCTCGCCCAGGTCACGGCCCTGCGCAACGGAACCGATCTGGAGGCCACCGTCGCGCAGGCGGTCCGTGAGGCCGTGGCGGGCTCGGCCGCCCCGCTCGCGGCCGGCGGTGGTTTCGAGCTGCTGCGGGCCGATCTCGCCGAGATGCGGGCCAACCAGAAGGGCGCGGACCAGCGCCTCCAATCGACGATGGAAGGCGTCCAGTCGGTGCTGATGCGGCTGAGCGAGCAGCTCGACCGCACCATGACCTCGTCCGCGGCCCTCACCGCCGCCGCCCCGCAGGAGCGCGCGCCCGTCGTGCTGTCCTCGGCCGAGCGCGTCTCGCACGAGCGCCCCGCCGCCCCGAAGACGGCTGCCAAGCCGTCATCCGAGCCGTCGTCCCAGAACCTTGCCCGCCCGAACCGCACCGCAACCTCCGACGAGGCCGGTGGGACGGAGGCGAGCCGCCTGTCCGACGAGTTGCTGGAGCCCGGTGCCGGCCGGCCCGGATCCGGCCGCCCGGCCGCGCCGGAGGCGAGCCCCGCCGCGACCGGCGGCGCCGACATCAAGACCAGCTTCATCGCCGCCGCGCGGCGCGCGGCGCAGGCCGCGCAGGCCGAATCGGCCACCGAGGCGCCGCTGACGGCGCGGCTGCGCGACAAGGTCGCTCCGGCCCGCATGCCGGGCGCGGAGACGACGCCCCTTTCGCGGATCCGCGGTGCCCTCGACAGCCGCCGCCGCACGCTCCTGCTCGGCCTCGCGGCCGTGGTGCTGGCGCTCGGCGCCTACCAAGCCTTCGTCGCGGGCAAGGGAAATCCAACGGGAACTCCGACTGGCGACCCGGCCGTGCCGGAGGCCCGTCCGGTGGCGAGCACCGCCCCGGCGGCCTCCACCGACGCCGCCGCGAGCCGTACCGAGACCACGGCCGAGCCCGTTCAGGCAGCGGCGTCGCAGGCCCAGGCTCCGTCCGAGACGTCTCCCCAGACCGGTACATCCGCCCAGACGACGCCCGACCCGGCGACCACCCAATCCATCGCCGAGCCGAAATCCGCGCCGGCCAAGCGCGGGCTGCCCCAGGTCGCGGGCATGAGCACGCTCGTCCCCGACCTCGCCGGCCTGCCGCCGGCCCTGGCCAAGCTCAAGCAGGATGCGCTCGACGGCGACGGCGCCGCGGTCTGGGAGATCGCCTCTCGCGAGGCCGAAGGCCGGGGCGTGACGCGCGACCTCGCGGTCGCCGCCAAGCTCTACGAGCGGCTCGCGAATGCCGGCTACGCGCCGGCTCAGTTCAAGGTCGGCAACGCCTACGAGAAGGGCTCGGGCGTGGTCCGGGACATCGAGAAGGCGAAGGCCTGGTACGGCCGCGCGGCGGATCAGGGCAATATCCGCGCGATGCACAACCTCGCCGTGCTGCATGCCGAGAACCCGGCGGCCAACGGCAAGGCGGATTTCGTGACCGCCGCGAACGCCTTCCGCCGGGCGGCGGAACACGGCGTGCGCGACAGCCAGTACAACCTGGCCGTGCTCTACGCCCGCGGCCTCGGCGTCGGGCAGGATCTCGTCCAGTCCTATCTCTGGTTCTCGGCCGCTGCCACGCAGGGGGACCAGGAAGCGGGCCGCAAGCGGGACGAGGTCGCCGCCAAGCTCTCGCCGAAGGATCTCACCGAAGCCAGGAACCTCGCTGGGAGCTTCAAGGCGAAGGCCGTCGATCCGGCCGCGAACGAGGCCCCGTCCCAGAAGGCCACCGCCGCAGCGGGAATGTCCCTGATGGGCGCGCCGTCGCCGGGCATGCCGATCGCCGCCTCCCCATCGGCGCAGAAGCGCTTCGGGGTCTGAGAGGCACCCAAGCCGACGACGGCCGGCATGGCATTTCGGCTTTGAAAACAGGCCGCGTTCCCGACGGGAACGCGGCTTTTCTCGTCTTCGTCTTCCGGTGATCCCCGGCAACCGCCGCCGTTGAGACGGGACGGCGGAGCGGCACACCATTTCACACGCACGGGCTGCATATCCGGCTCAACGAATGCGGCCCGATTTCGCGCGCCTCCGCCGATGAGGCGCCAGCAGCCATCGCGCCATCGGGCGCGAGCGCGTAAGGCCCGCGACACTCGCTGACACCTGTATAGTACGGGCGAGTAATGGTTTTAATCCTGGAAGATTAAAATATATTTCTACGGATTAAAATTTATCGCATTATTGTGCTTTTACACACTTTGATTGCCGGATTTGCATGTTACGTGTGCTCTTGCTTGGAAATTAAGCGGCAATTGAACACGAGAGGAGCACACAATGCTGCGCTTTGCATCATACGCATCCGTCCTCCTGCTTACGTTCGCGACCTCGGTGACGCCGGTCGCGGCGCAGTCGGCCCGGCCGAAGAAGGGAACTTGGACCGCGCTGCCGTCGCAGGTCGTACCGCCGGCGCCCTCCCTCATCGCCAATGGCGGCTTTGGCGCGCTCCCGCTCGCGGCAGGCAGCCGGTCGGGCTATTGCGACATCGTGGTGAAGCGGGGCGGCGGTAATCCGACCCAGGACATGACGGGCTCGATTGGCCACGCGAAGAGCTACCAAGCCGGCGGCGGCGGCCCGGCCCGCCAGCGGGTCTGCTCGCGCTAAGCGCTTCAATGGTTGAGCAATCGGCGGCGCTCCTCGGTTCGAGGGGCGCCGTTCGCGTCAGACCAGCGGTGCCATCTCCGCCTGACGCGCCGGCTTCTGCATCCCCGGCTTCTCGTAGGCCGCGACGTCGAAATCGTCGCTCGGGATGCGGACGAGGAAGCGTTCGGCCATCTCGAACATCAGGATGTCGGGGCGCACGCGCTCGACGTAACCCCAGTCGATGCTGGACGACCAGACGAAGTGCATCTCGCGGAACGTCTCGGCGAGGAAGCTGGTCAGCATGATCGGCGCGAAATGCGCGTAGGAATCACCGAACAGCACCAGGGTGCGCGGGTCCGCCTGGGGGGAGGGGTTCCGGTAGATGACGTGGGCGCCGACATGGAGGTCGCCCGCACGGCCCTCCGCCTCGTAGGACTCGACGAGCGGGCTCGCATAGGCGCGGGACGCATCGCGATGCACCGCCCAGTTCACCACCGTCTCCCGCGGCCGGTCGGGCAGCTTGTCGCCGAGATCCCACAACCCGTCATGGGGAAAGCGCGGCCTGTCGGCGATGTCGGGCGGCGCCACGGCGCCGCAGGCCCGCAGCAGCGCCCGGCACGCGACCAGGCATCCCTCGTAGGTCCAGTGCGAATCGGTGCGGCGGTAGAGCGGCTCCGCCCCGTCGCGGGCGGCGCGCAGGGGCGCGACGAGATCGACGAAACCGCTCATCCGGTCGAGCCGCCGGGCGAGCCGCCGGGCCGGCGACAGGCGCGCGTCGTAGTCGAGGTCGAGGGTGCGGTCGTCGTAGACCGAGAGCTTTTCCGGCACGATGGTGTGGATGTAGCGGATTCCGAGCGCCTGGGCGCGGGCCGCACGCGCCTCGATCAGCCGCGCCCAGCGGCGCAGATGCCACCACCCGGCGAGCGAGCGCCGGTATTGCAGGAGCACCCCGTTGGTGCCCCCGATCAGGAACAGCCATCCGTCGCGTCCCCGGTGGATGATCTCTCTGTTCCTGCGGGTCATCGCAGCTACCTAGACGCAGCTCGACCGGCTGAACAGCGCAGCCACACCACAGCCCGCCCGCTGGATACGCGGTCCGGCCGCGCCATCTTGCTCAGACCCGCGCCGGACGCCCCGGCCTCGACCGAGAGTTCAACGCGTTGCCCGAGCCCGCCCCGCTGATCCTGACCCTGCAGATGGACGAGGCGGCCTTCGCCACCTTCAATGGTTTGCGACGGCGGCATTTTCCGGAGGCGCTGAACCACATCCCCGCCCACGCGACGCTGTTCCACCACCTGCCGGGCGAGGATCCGGCGGGCGTGACCGAGACCGTGACGGCGCTCGCCCGCGCGCAGGCCGCACCGGAGGTCGCGGTGACGGGCGTGCGCTTCACCGGGCGCGGCGTCGCCTACGCACTGGAATCGGACGCGTTGTCCGACTTCCGCCAGCGGGTCGCGGCAGCGTTCCGCGACCATCTCACGGCGCAGGACCGGCAGGGCTGGCGCCCGCACGTCACCGTGCAGAACAAGGTTGCCCCCGAGACCGCCCGCGCGCTGCATGCCGCGTTGGCCCAGGACTTCGAGCCTTCGCACTTCCGTGCACCGGGCGTGCTGCTATGGCGTTATCTCGGCGGCCCGTGGGAGCGGGTCGCAACTATCGCATTCGGGGATGCGGCATGAGACTACCCGGTATCGCCCGCACCGGCGGGGGCGCCCTCTGGCGCGGATCGTCCGCCGTCTGGGTGCGACTGCACCTCAACGAAGTCGGGCCAATGGTGTCGCTGCTTCTCGTCAGCACCCTCGGCTACGGCTTCTTCGCGCTCGCCCGCGAGGTCGGAGAAGGATCGACCGCCGCGCTCGACCGCAAGATCCTGCTCGGGTTGCGCAACCCCGCCGACCTCTCCGACCCGCTCGGTCCGGCTTGGCTGGAGGAGGCGATGCGCGACATCACCGGCTGGGGCAGCGTCGTCACCATCGTCTTCCTCACGGCGGCGGCGGTGATCTACCTCGCGCTCTCCGGCCGGCGGCGCGTCGCGGTGTTCGTGCTGGCCGCCGTCGGCGGCGGCGAGGCGGTCTCGACGGTGCTCAAGCTGTTCTACCACCGTCCGCGGCCCGATCTCGTGCCGCACGGCATGGACGTGTTCACGGCGAGCTTCCCATCAGGCCACGCGATGATGTCGGCGATCGCCTACCTCACGCTCGCGACTTTGCTCGCCCGCGTCGAGCGGCGGCACAGCGTCAAGGCGCTGATGCTGGCGCTCGGCATCGGGATGACGGTGCTGGTCGGCGTCAGCCGGGTCTATCTCGGCGTGCATTGGCCGAGCGACGTGGTGGCGGGCTGGTGCGTCGGCGCCGCCTGGGCGGCCCTGTGCTGGTTCGTCGCGCTCCAACTCCAGCGCCGGGGCGAGGTGGAGGATCCCGATCCGACACCGGCCTCGACCGGCCCGGGCCAGATCAAAGGAACCTCTGCGCCGGGCTGATGCGTTCCGGCCTCGTGCTCGCAAGGCACGTGATCAGCAAGGCCGGAATCCTGTCATGAGCGACGACCCTCAACTGTCCCGGCGCCTCCTCCTCGCGGGCGGCGCCGGCCTGACCGGTGCGGCCCTCGGCCTCGGCGGGGCTGCGCGGGCCGCCTCTGATGCACCGGCTCCATCGGTGCCGGCCGATACCGGCGCGGTTCAGGGCGACCGGATCGTCTTCCCGAACTGGCGCGACGCCGGCGACGTGCCGCCCCCGCCGCCGCCCGCGCCGATGCCGCCCTCCCAGCGGGTCGGCTTCGCCATCGTCGGGCTCGGACGCCTGAGCCTGGAGGAAATCCTTCCGGCCTTCGGCGAGGCGAAAAAAGCGAAGGTCGTCGCGCTGATGTCGGGCTCGCCCGACAAGGCCAGGATCACGGCGGCGCAGTACGGCATCCCCGCTGACGCGATCTATGGTTACGACCAGTGGGACCGGCTCAAAGCCAACCCGGCGGTCAAGGCGGTCTACATCGTCACGCCCAACGGCCTGCACCGGGACAACGTGCTCGCCGCGGCGGGCGCCGGTAAGCACGTGCTGTGCGAGAAGCCGATGGCGAATAATTCGGCCGAGGCGCAGGAGATGGTCGAGGTCTGCCGCAAGGCCGGCGTCAAGCTGATGATCGCCTATCGCTGCCAGTATGAGCCGTTCAACCGCGAGGTCGTGCGGCTCGCCCGCTCCGGCGAGTTCGGGCGCGTGAAGATGGTCGAGGCCTTCAATGGCCAGACCACCGCGCTGCCCGAGCAGTGGCGCCTGCGCAAGGCACTCGCGGGCGGTGGGGCGCTGCCCGATATCGGCCTCTACTGCCTCAACGGGGTGCGGGCGCTGCTCGGCGAGGAGCCGGTCTCGATCCAGGCGCAGATCGTCACGCCCGAGAACGATCCGCGCTTCAAGGAGGTCGAGGAGAGCGTCGCCTTCACGCTCCGCTTTTCCTCCGGCGTGATCGCGCAATGCGGCACGAGCTACGGCGTCCACGAGAGCCGATCGCTCCGGGTCCACACGACGGGCGGCTCGCTCGATCTGGCCAACGCCTTCGCCTATCGCGGCCAGCGCCTCACCATCGCCCACCGCGAGGGCAGCCACGTCCAGCGCGACGAGCCGGTGCTGACGCACAAGAACCAGTTCGCGCTCGAACTCGACCATATGGCCGAGTGCATCCTTGCCGACCGCCGTCCCCGCACGCCCGGCGAGGAGGGCCTGCAGGATATGATCCTGATGGAGGCGATCTACGCCGCCGCCCGCTCCGGCCAGCCCGTCACGGTCGGCCCGCTCGCGGGAACGGGGCAGGGGGCCGATGCGACGCGGGGCCCGGCGCTGGAGGAGAAGTAACGCCGTTTCCGGTCGTCGATTCGGTGCAGCGCCCATTCCCCCGACCCGTACGCGGGGAGAGGGAGCCGCATCGATCTTGAGAGGTATCAACGCCTCTGCGGCGGCACCGCTTAGTCCCCCCAGCGCACGAACAGCGCGATGGCGACGATGGCGAGGAGGGCGAGCAGCCACGCCTCGCCCACGGTCAGCGCATAGGCGAGCAGGCCGAAGAAGCCGAGGGCGATGCCGAGCATGGTCGCGACGGCGACGGGGTTCATGGCGGGCGGTTTTATCGCTGAGATCGGGGCACGGCGCCGTTCGCGGCGCCGGACTTCACAACTCTGAGGTAGGGCGGCGTCAGGCCGCCTGAAGGGCCGACGCGACGCGCGCGAGCGAGGGCAAGCCCTTCACCGGGCCGATCGCGGCCAGGGTCGGGGCGCCGCGCAGCAGGGCACGGCCGGCCGCGCGCACATGCTCGACCTCGACCGCATCGACCTTGGCGATCAGCTCCTGCGGCGGGATCACCCGACCCCAGGCGAGAAGCTGGCGGGCGTTGCGCTCGATGCGCCCGCCCGGCGTCTCCAGGGCGGTGAGCAGGGAGACCTTGAGCTGGGCCTTGGCCCGGGCGAGTTCGGCCGCGTCGAGCCGCTCCGCCGCCTCGCGGGTGGTGGCGATGGTGACATCGACGAGTTCGGCCAGATCCGCGCCCGAGGTGCCGGCGCCGATGCCGAACAGGCCGCAATCGTTGAAGGGCCAGTGGAAGGCCTGGATGTCGTAGGCGAGCCCGCGGGTCTCGCGCACCTCGTGCCAGAGCCGCGAGGTCAGCCCGCCGCCGAGCACCTGCGAGAACAGGTGGAGCGCGTAATAGCCGTCATCGCGGAAGGAGAGACCGGGCAGGCCGAGGACGAGGTTGGCCTGTTCGAGCCGCTTCTGCATCCGCCGCTCGCCGCCGCCGTAGACGCCGGCCACGGCCGGGGGGGCCGCGACGGGCTTCAAGCCGCCGAAATGGCGCTCGGCCGCCTCGACGATCTCGGCATGCTCCACCGCCCCAGCGGCGGCGAGCACCATGCGCTCGGGCACGTATTCGCGGGCGATATAGGCTTCGATCGCCGCGCGGTCGAAGCTCTGGATCGTCTCGGGCCGACCTAGGATCGGCCGACCGATCGGCTGGTCAGGGAAGGCCGTCTCGATGAAGGCGTCGTAGACGACGTCGTCCGGCGTATCCTCGACCGCCGCGTATTCCTGAAGGATCACGCCCTTCTCGCGGGCGAGTTCGCCGGCGTCGAAGACCGAGCGGGTCAGGATGTCGCCGAGCACGTCGAGCGCTACGCCCGCATCCTCGCCGAGCACCCGCGCCGTGTAGCTCGTGCTCTCGGTGCTGGTGGCGGCGTTGATCTCACCGCCGACATTCTCGATGTCCTCGGCGATCTTCCGGGCCGAGCGCGTCGCCGTGCCCTTGAAGGCCATGTGCTCGATCAGGTGGCTGAGCCCGTGCTCGTCCGGCCGTTCGTGCCGCGAGCCCGCCCCGACCCAGACGCCGAGCGTGGCCGTGGCAACGCCGGGGATCGTCTCGGTGGCGACGGTCAGGCCGTTATCGAGCCGGCTGACGGTGAGGCCGGGCGAGGCGCCGAAGGTCGAGAAATGCTGGTTCATTCGATCTCAGTGCCTGTTCGGCCCAACTCACCACGTATTTCGGAGGTGGACAAACGGTCGGTCGATCCGGTCTCCCACCCTGATCCTCATCCTGAGGTGCGGAGCAAAGCGGAGCCTCGAAGGATCGGCCAGAGATCGCGCGGGATCTGGAGGACCCTTCGAGGCCGCTTCGCGGCACCTCAGGATGAGGGGGTTGGGTTGGATGTCACGCTGTCGGTCCGTCAGTTGCCCCGGGTGATGCGGGCGTGTTCCGTGATGTAGCGCTCGATCGCGGCCTGATCGTTGGCGAGGTTCGCCACCGTCTCGGGCCGGGTCATCAGTTCAGCGAGGTGGGGCGGCAGAACCGGGCGCCCGCCGCCGGTCGCCTGTGAGACCGCATCCGGGAATTTGGCGGGGTGCGCGGTCGCCAGCGCCACGACCGGGGTGGCCGGATCCTTCTCCAGCAGCCGGCGGCCGGCCCGCACGCCGATGGCGCTGTGCGGATCGAGCACGAGGCCGGTCTTGCGGAAGGTGCCCGCGATCTCTTCCACGACCTCGGGCTCGCGCACGGCGGTCGCATCGAACTCGTCGCGCACGGTGCCCAGCACCTCGGGGCTCAGCGAGAACCCGCCCGACTGCTTCAGACCCGCCATCAGGCGGCCGAGCGCCGAGGCGTCGCGGCCCAAAGCCTCGAACAGCAGCCGCTCGAAATTCGAGGAGATCTGGATGTCCATCGAGGGCGAGGTCGTCGGCTGCACGCCGCGGGGCTCGTAGGCCCCGTGCTCCAGGGTGCGGGCCAGGATGTCGTTGGCATTGGTGCCGATCATCAGCCGCTCGATCGGCAGGCCCATCCGCTTGGCAACCCAGCCAGCGAGGATATCGCCGAAATTGCCGGTCGGCACCGCGAACGACACCTTCCGGTGCGGGGCGCCCAAGGCCACGGCGCTCGTGAAGTAGTAGACGGTCTGCGCGGCGACGCGGGCCCAATTGATCGAGTTGACGCCCGAGAGCTTCACCCTGTCGGCGAAGTCGCCGTGCTGGAACATCGCCTTCACGATGTTCTGGCAATCGTCGAAATTGCCGTCGATGGCGAGCGCGTGGACGTTCGGCGCGTTGACCGTGGTCATCTGCCGGCGCTGCACCTCCGAGACGCGGCCGTGCGGAAACAGGATGAACACGTCGACCTGATCGAGGCCCTTGAAGGCCTCGACCGCGGCACTGCCCGTATCGCCCGAGGTGGCGCCGACGATGGTGGCGCGGCCGCCCTTCTGGCGCAGCACGTAATCCATCAGCCGCCCGAGGAGCTGCATCGCCACGTCCTTGAACGCGAGCGTGGGCCCGTGAAACAGCTCCATCAGGAACAGGTTGTCGTCGATCTGGGTGAGCGGGCAGATCGCCGGATGGCGGAAGGTGGCGTAGGCCGCCTCGATCATCTCGTCGAGCGCGTCGTCCGGAATCTCGCCGTCGATGAGCGGGCGCAGCACGCGCTTGGCGACCTCGGCGTAGCGCATGCCGGCAAAGCCCGCGATCTCCGCACGGCTAATCTGCGGCCAGCTCTCGGGCACGTAGAGACCGCCGTCGCGGGCAAGGCCGGCGAGCAGCGCATCGGAAAAGCTCAAGGGCGCAGCGGCGCCGCGGGTCGAGACGTGCAGCAAAGATGCCTCCGGGAAGGCGCTCCCTCTACACGATCGATTCGGCCGTGTCGAAGCGGGGCCGGATCGGTTTCTCACATCTGCGGCGTCAAACCTTCTCGCCCGGCGCCTTCTTCAAGTGACAGCCGGTGATGCGCCACTGCCCGTCGGCTTGACGTTGGAGCGTGTAGAGCGCGACCCAATCGATGCCGGCCTCGTCCTGAAGGCTCATGCCTTGGGCTAACTCGTCCTCGCCCGACGTCTCGGTCGCCTCGAAGCGGTAGCTGCGTGGGCGCAGGACTGGGGCGTAGCCCTTCGCGACCATGGCGATGAAAGTTTCGGCCGAGGGAAACAGGTTGCGGACCTGCGGCGCGGCCTCGGCATAGGCCGCCGCGGCGTCGCTTCGGCGGAAGGCCTCGATCTGCCGTTCGATGGTGGCGCGGGCGGCATCGCGGGCCGCGTCGTCGGCCCGGACCGCGGCCGATGTCAGGAAAACCAACAGAAAGACGGCGACGGCACGCATCGGGAGCCCTCCGCATCTCAGATCGCGAGGCTTGCCGCGGGGGCGGGTCGTCCCCCGCGCACGCTTACGATCGAGGCAACACGCGGGCCAACGCCGTCAACCCGCCTTCGGGTCCGCCGGATCGTAGAGCCGTTTCCACGCGAAAACGGAGAAGACGCCGATCAGGCAGGCGGCGATGCCGAACCACGTGAAGGCGTATTGCAGGTGGTTGTTCGGCAGATCGACGCGGAGCTGTCCGCCGCGGGGCCAGCCGCCGGGGTTCGGCGTCGCGTCGGCCTCGATCAGGTAGGGGGCGACGTTCGTGAGATTGCGGGCGGCGCTGATGCCGGGGATGTCGCGGGTAAACCACGCCTCCCGCTTCGGATCGGATTCAGGCACGAACAGCGTGCGGGTCTCGCTCGCGCGCAGCATGCCGGTCACCGTCGCCGCGCCCGAGACCTGACCGGCGCCGCGGTCCTCGGGGCGCTTCAACTCGGTCGGCACGAAGCCGCGGTTGACCAGGATGGTCGTCCCGTCGTCGCGCTTGAGCGGCGTGATGACGTAGAAGCCCTGAAGCGCCCGGCCGGGCTCGCCCGGCGCCAGCCCGTGCACCAGGGTCTCCTGATCGTGCAGGAAGGTGCCGCTGGTCTGCACCCGGCTGAACTCGTCGGCCTTCGCGCCCCATTCCTCGAACGGGGAAGGGGCAGCCGGCGGCTCGGCATGCGAGCGCTCGATGATGCGGGCGATCAGCGCTTCCTTCTCGCTCTTGCGAGCCAACTGCCACGTGCCCAGGCTCAGCAGGATCGCGAGACAGACCAGCGCCGCCAGGCCCGGCGCCCACAGGCTGCGCAGGCGGGCGCTTCGCTCGGTCGAGGACAAAGCGGCCACTAGCGGAAGCGCCCCTGCGCGGCCTTGTTGGCGAACTGGACTGCCGCCAGCAGCCCCTTCAGCGGGCGCACCAGAGCCAAGCTCAGGCCGATGGCGAGGCTGCCGGCGACGAGGGCGTGGACCCAGACCGGCGGCTCGTAGGTGATCTCCATCCACAGGGCCATGCCGACGACGACGAAGCCGGTGATCGACATCACGAAGAAGGCCGGCCCGTCCGCCGAATCGAACGCGGAGAAGTCCTGGCCGCAGACCTCGCAAGCCGGTTTGACGGCGAGGAAGCCCTTGAACAGGTGGCCCTCGCCGCAGGCGGGGCAGCGCCCGCGCAGGCCCGTCGCGATCGGGGAGGGGGGCGGATTCGTGGCGGTTCGGCTCAAGGGATGCTCCTCGCTGTCCGCCGGTATGGTGCAACGGACGGCACGCCGCACGTGAAAAAGGGCGGCTCGCGCCGCCCTTCAGGGTTGCCGCCCGAGCAGGGCGGCGGATGCTGTCGGCTCGACCCGTTAGTGGGCCGCGCCGCCGGCGCCTGCGCCCCAGACGTAGATGGCGGCGAACAGGAACAGCCACACCACGTCGACGAAGTGCCAGTACCAAGCGGCGAACTCGAAGCCGAGATGCTGCTTCGGGGTGAAGTCACCCTGGTAGGTGCGCAGCAGGCAGACGGCGAGGAAGATCGTGCCGATGATGACGTGGGCGCCGTGGAAGCCCGTCGCCATGAAGAAGGTCGCCGAGTAGATCGAGCCCGAGAAGCCGAAATGGGCGTGGGCGTACTCGTAGGCCTGGCAGGCGGTGAACAGCACGCCGAGGATGATCGTCAGCCACAGGCCGTACTTCAGGCCCTTGCGGTCGCCGTGCAGCAGAGCGTGGTGGGCCCAGGTCACGGTGGTGCCCGAGGTGAGCAGGATCAGGGTGTTGAGGAGCGGCAGGTGCCAGGGGTCGAAGGCTTCGATGCCCTTCGGCGGCCACATGCCGCCGGTGAACTCGACGCGCTGCGGCTGGATCGGGTCGGCGGTGTAGAGCGCGGCCTCGAAATAGGCCCAGAACCACGCTACGAAGAACATCACCTCGGAGGCGATGAACATGATCATGCCGTAGCGGTGATGGAGCTGGACGACGCGGGTGTGGTCGCCGGAATTCGCCTCGTGGGTGACGTCGCGCCACCACGACAGCATCGTGTAGAGCACGCCGAGCGTGCCGGCGCCGAACACGTAGGGGCCGATGGCGAGGCCGCCCGCGGAGAGACCCTTCATCCAGAAGACGGCGCCGAACGCCATCAGGAACCCGGAGAACGCGCCCAGCAGCGGCCACGGGCTCGGGTTGATGATGTGGTAGTCGTGGTTCTTGGCGTGCGCCCCGGCCATCGCAATGGTTCTCCCTCAGCCCTTGCCCGTCACCGCCTGACGGCCGGGCCCTGTTGCCTTGGAGGTCCGGCGGGACCGGACCTCGGTTGAAAACCCTCTACTGCGGCGGTCGCGCCATTGTCACGCTTGGCCCGCCGCTTCACCCCTCAAAAGTTGCGCGTCGCGGCGGGTTTGGCCGCCTCCGCCACCGGCGCACCGTTCTTCGAAGGGTAGTAGGTGTAGGACAGCGTCATCTCCGAGAGATCGCCGATGTCCGGATCCTTGCGCAGGGCCGGATCGACGTAGAACACCAGCGGGAATTCCGCCGACTCGCCCGGCTGCAGCGTGTGCTCGTCGAAGCAGAAGCACTGCACCTTGACGAAGTAGCTGCCCATCAGATCCGGCTGCACGTTGAACACGGCGATGCCGGCTGACGGCGCCGGGCCGGTATTCGTTACCTTGAAGAACACGGTTGCGGTCTGGCCGGGCACGGCGTCGACCCGCGACTGCTCCGGCTGGAAGCGCCAGGACAGGTTCTTCGAGACGTTGGTATCGAAGCGCACCGAGACCGGAGCCAGAGCCTCGCCGGTCGGAGCGGTGGGCGCGGCGCCGACGAGCGGCGTGCCGTTGAAGCCGGTCGCCTTGCAGAACATGGAGTAGAGCGGCGCCGAGACGGCCGCGAGGCCGCCCATGCCGAGCACGACGCCCGCACAGGCGAGCACGGTCCAGCGCGTACCGCGCGCCGACTGTTTCTGCCTCTCGCCCACATTCGTCATCGGGTCACGCCTTCAGAGCGGCCGTTGCAGGATCTGCGGTCCAAGCTTGGCGATCGTCAGCACGAAGAACAGCAGCACCAGGGCGCCGAGCGTCAGGGCAATGGCGACCGAGCGCTTGCGGCGCGTCCTGGCCTCCGCCGGCGTCAGCGGACGGATCCCTTCGGGGAGATCGGACATGGCGGGCCTCACGCTGCGACCGCGCGGAACAATCCGAGTCCCTGCTCGGCGAGCAGCGCCGAGAAGAGCAGGAACAGGTAGAGGATCGAGAAGGCGAACAGGCCCATCGCCGCCTTGCGCTCGGGCTCGCCCTCACGCAGCCGGTAGACCTGCACCGCGCCCGCCAGCATGCCGAGCCCGCCGAGCACGCCGACGACGGCGTAGAGCCAGCCGCCGAAGCCGAGCCAGACCGGCAGGAGGGCCAGCGGCGCGAGGACCAGCGAGTACCAGATGATCTGGCGGCGGGTGGAATCCGGGCCGGCGACGTTCGGCATCATCGGGATGCCGGCGCGGGCGTACTCGCCGCTCTTCACGAGCGCCAGCGCCCAGAAATGCGGCGGCGTCCAGATGAAGATGATCGCGAACAGGACCAGCGACTCGATGCCGACATGGCCGGTCACGGCGGCCTGGCCCACCACCGGGGGGAGGGCGCCGGCCGCGCCGCCGATGACGATGTTCTGCGCGGTCGCCCGCTTCAGCCACATCGAGTAGATCACGGCGTAGAACACGATGGTGAAGGCGAGCAGCCCGGCCGCGAGCCAGTTCGAGGCCAGCCCGAGGATCAGCACCGAGCCGACCGACAGGACGATGCCGAAGGCCAGCGCCTCGTCGGGGCGGATGCGCCCGTCCGGGATCGGCCGCTTGGCGGTGCGGGTCATCAGCGCGTCGATATCGGCGTCCCACCACATGTTGAGGCAACCCGAGGCACCCGCGCCGACGGCGATCATCAGCAGCGAGATCGCCGCGATCACCGGGTTCACGGTGGCGTCCGAGACCACCATGCCGACGAGTGCGGTGAAGATGACGAGCACCATCACCCGCGGCTTCAGCAGGGCGAAGAAGTCGGAAACCTCGCCCCCCGCGGCGGGGGAGAACGACGTGGTGCCGGTGTCGGCACTCAGGCTGTTCGACAGGCTCGTCATGGAAACCGTGCTCTGACGCTTGTTCTGATGTTTTCGTAGGTTTTCGGATCGCGCCGTTCGGGGCGCCGCCCTTTGCGGGAGGCCTCGCCTTAGCGGTGAGAGGCCTCCGGGAAAGAGCGAGGACCGCCGGGGCGGTCCTCGCGATCTTCGGTTTTCGTCCCGCCCTTAGTGGGCCGGCTCGTCGACGATCTTCGGGAGCGTCTCGAACTGGTGGAAGGGCGGGGGCGAGGAGAGGGTCCATTCCAGGGTGGTGGCACCCTCGCCCCACGGATTGTCCGCGGCGCGGGTCTTGGAGCGGAAGGCCAGCACGATGCCGATCACGAAGACGATCATGCTGAGGGCGAAGACGTGACCGCCCAGCGTCGCGACCTTGTGCCAGCCGGCGAAGGCCTCGGGATAGTCGGCGTAGCGACGCGGCATGCCGGCCAGACCCAGGAAGTGCATCGGGAAGAACAGGACGTTCGCGCCGATGAAGGCCAGCCAGAAGTGCAGCTTGCCCGCCCATTCCGGGATGACGTGGCCGGTCATCTTCGGGAACCAGTAGTAGATACCGGCGAAGATGATGAACACGGCACCGAGCGAGAGCACGTAGTGGAAGTGCGCCACGACATAGTAGGTGTCGTGCAGGTACTTATCGACCGAGGAGTTCGCGAGCACGACGCCGGTGACGCCGCCGACCGTGAACAGGAAGATGAAGCCCACCGCCCAGTGCATCGCCGCGGTGAAGCGGATCGAACCGCCCCACATCGTCGCGATCCAGGAGAAGATCTTCACGCCGGTCGGCACCGCGATCACCATGGTCGCGAAGACGAAGTAGGACTGCGTCTGGAGCGACAGGCCGACGGTGTACATGTGGTGGGCCCACACGACGAAGCCGACGACGCCAATGGCGACCATGGCGTAGGCCATGGCGAGGTAGCCGAAGACGGGCTTGCGCGAGAAGGTGGCGATGATGTGCGAGACGATGCCGAAGGCCGGCAGGATCATCACGTACACTTCGGGGTGGCCGAAGAACCAGAACAGGTGCTGGTAGAGCACCGGATCGCCGCCGCCCTCGGGGGCGAAGAAGGTGGTGCCGAAGTTACGGTCGGTGAGCAGCATCGTGATCGCGCCGGCGAGAACCGGGAGCGACAGGAGCAGCAGGAAGGCGGTGACGAGCTCGGCCCAGGCGAAGAGCGGCATCTTGTGCAGCGTCATGCCGGGGGCGCGCATGTTGAGGATGGTGGTGATGAAGTTGATCGCGCCGAGGATCGAGCCCGCACCGGCGAGGTGGAGCGAGAAGATCGCGAAATCGACCGCCGGGCCGGGATGGCCGGCCGAGGAGGACAGCGGCGGATAGACGGTCCAGCCGGTGCCCGCGCCGGACGCACCGGGCGAACCCTCGACGAACAGCGAGCAGAGGAGGCAGGCGAAGCCCGACACCGTCAGCCAGAACGAGACGTTGTTCATCCGCGGGAAGGCCATGTCCGGCGCGCCGATCATCAGCGGGACGAACCAGTTGCCGAAGCCGCCGATGAGGGCGGGCATCACCATGAAGAACACCATGATGAGGCCGTGGCCGGTGACGAACACGTTGTAGGTCGCCGGGTTGGAGAAGTACTGGAGCCCCGGCTCCTCCATTTCCATGCGGATGCCGAAGGACAGGAACGCGCCGATGATGCCCGCCATGAAGGCGAAGATCAGGTAGAGCGTGCCGATGTCCTTGTGGTTCGTCGAGAGGAACCAGCGGGAGAAGAAGGAGGGCTTATGGTCGTGGTGGGCGTCATGCCCGGCATGTGCTGTGGCGGTGGCCATCGATCCTTGCCTTAATCAGATGTCTGTCGCCTCTGGCGAAGGGAGATCCGGCCGGCGCGTGCCGGCCCGGAGAAGCGTCAGCGGGCGTCCGCGAGGCGCGCGCCGTTGTCGATCGCGGCGTACTTGGTCTTCGCCTCGGTCAGCCAGTCGGCGTAGGCCTGCTCGCTGACCACGCGCACGGTGATCGGCATGTAGGCGTGACGGGCGCCGCACAGCTCGGAGCACTGGCCGTGATAGGTGCCCTCGCGGTCGGCCTTGAACCACCACTGGTTCAGGCGTCCGGGGATCGCGTCGATCTTGCCGCCGAAGGAGGGGATCGCCCAGGAGTGGATGACGTCGTCGGAGGTGACCTGCACCTTCACGACCTTGCCGACCGGGATGACCATGTCGTTGTCGGTCGCGAGCAGCTTGGGCTGCTGCTCCTCGTCGACGTTCGCATCGAAGGTGAAGCCGCCCTTGTCGCCCTCGGCCGGGTAGACGTAGGACCAATACCACGCATGGCCGACGACCTTGACCACGAGGTCGGCCTTCGGGTCCGAGAGCTGCGTGCGCAGGGTGCGGAACGAGGGGATCGCCACCGCCACGAGGATCAGGACCGGGATGATGGTCCAGGCCACCTCGATCGCCGTGTTGTGCGTGGTGCGCGACGGCGTCGGATTCGTCTTCTCGTTGAACTTGAAGATGCAGTAGAGAATGAGAACGAGAACGAAGACCGAGATCGCGAAGGCGATCCAGTGCAGCCCGTGCTCGAAGTTGAGGAGGTCAGCGGCCTCGGCCGTGACCGGTATCTGACGGCTCATCTGCCACGGCTCGGGCTGACCGATACCGGCCGCGAGAGCGGAGGAGGACGAACCGAGGAGAGCGCCGAACGCGGCGAGCCCCCACGATGACCGATGTTGCGCCTGCGTCGTCCGCATGTCCCCGCTTGGCTCCCCTGGTGCCTATGGTTTGTTTGCCCTTGAATTTGTCGACGAGCGTCGCAAATCCCAGAACTGCCCGATCGTATCACGGGCCTTGCCGGTTCCGGCGTGACCGTGTCGCTGCCGGATGGGCGGTTGCGACGTAGAACCATACTGATCAAAAAACCGCAACCACAACAGCGCCCCCAAGCGTCGCTTGGACGCGGTATCAGGGTTGCGCAGCGGGCAATTTGGCTGCCTCTGGGGATACGGATGCAGGACGTCGGCGGAATACCTGGGCAGGAAGCCGGACAAGAATCCGAGGACGACTTCGGTGCGGACGGCCCTGCGACGTCGGTCAAGGTCGGAACGCTCGTCGTTGCCTATGACGCGCCCGAGGCGCGGCCCGATTCCCGGGCGCTGGCCGTGGAGATGCCGGTCAACGTCGTCTACGGCACCGTACCCTACGCCGTGATGATGCTGACGCCGGCCGATCTCGAAGATTTCGCCTACGGCTTCAGCCTCACCGAGGGCGTGATCGAGGCGCCCGACGAGATCAGGGGCGTCGCGGTGGAACCGGGCGAGGGTGGCCTGAGGCTGCTGGTCGACCTCGCGCCGGGGCGGCTGCGCGAGCACCTCGCCCGCAAGCGCGCGATCAGTGGGCGCACCGGCTGCGGCGTCTGCGGCATCGAGGATCTCGCCGCCCTGCCGATTGCCCGGCCCCGCTCCGGCAAGGGCCCGCAGGTGACGCTGGCGGCGATCCAGACGGCGCTGACCGCCCTGTCGGACCGTCAGACGCTCAACCGGGAGACGCGGGCGGTTCACGCGGCCGGCTGGGCCAACCTCGACGGCTCATTGCTGGCGGTGCGCGAGGATGTCGGCCGCCACAATGCTCTGGATAAGTGCATCGGCGCGCTGCTGCGCCAGGGCGTGCGGCCGGACGAGGGCTTTCTCGTCATCACCAGCCGCTGCTCGTTCGAGATGGCGGAGAAGGCCGCCAGCCTGGGCGCCTCGGTGCTGGTGGCGATCTCCGCCCCGACCTCGCTCGCGATCGAGCGGGCGCGCTGCCACGACATGACGCTCTGCGCCATTGCCCGCTCGGACACGCTGACGGTGTTCTCCGGCCGCGAGCGGCTGATCCTGGCCGGGGAGGAGGGCTGAGCCCGGCCTTCCCGGCGCCGAGCCCCGTTACTCGGCGCTGCCGGCCTCACCGGTGCCGCCAGGGACGACCGTCGCCCCACCGATCACCCGCACGTTCTTGCGCGGACCATCGGCCGGCGGATCCTGCCAGCCCTTGCCGGCAGCCGGCTTCGACTCGGCGGTCTTCGTCGCTTCCTTAGTGGCGTCCTTGGCGGGCTCCGGCTTGGCGGCGTCAGGCTTCGTTTCGGCCTTGCCGGTTTCCTTGCCGGCTTCCTTGCCAGTTTCAGGCCGGGGCTCGCCCAACTTCGGCTCGACCGCCTTGGCTTCCTTCGTCTCCGCCTTGTTCCGCTCGGTTTTGGCGGCGGGCGTCATCGCTGGCGACGCGGGCGAACCCGAGCGGAGCGAGGGCTCCGGAGCCGTCGGGGCAATGCGCGCCTGGGACGGCAGCTTGGGTGTCGGGGCGGTCCGGGCCGCCGCGCGCCGAGGCTGCTCGGAGCGGGTCGCCGCATCCGGATTGACGCCGAGCGGATTGGCGTCCGGCCGCGCGGCCGGCGGCACGCGCTCGACCCGCGCCGCACCCCGCTCGCTGCCGAGCGGAGCGCTGCGCAGACCGGGAACGGAGGGGATGTCGGCGGGCGGCATGATGCGCTCGGCCTCACGGATCGGACGGCGCGGGCGCATGTCCTCCTCGGTCCAGCCGTAGCCGGGGGCCGCCGGACGGACCCGGTCGGAGGGATAATAGACGCCTTCGAGCGGCTCGCGCCCGATCACGTCGCCCTCGCGGGCATCGACCACGAGCCGCACCCGCTGGCCGCGCGGGCTCGTTGCCTCCACACGGTAGTTCCGCCCGTCGTAGCGAGGACGTCCGATCTCGGAGAAGCCGCGGTCCCGCAGCTCATCGACGACCTCGCGGGACGGCAACACGCCGTCATCCTCGCGGTAGACCACCCGCGGCGGCCCATAGATCTCACGGTAGAAGCCCTGGGCGGCGGCGCTCCGCAGACCGGCGCCCGACAGAAGTGCGGCTACGAGGCCGAATCCGAGACCGCGACGCAGTGCCGCTCTCGTGACTCCACCAGGGGCGTGACGGCTCGAAGCCATAGGACCTCTCGAACCAAGCTGTGCAGAAGAAGAGGAAAGTCCCGGGAGCCCGCTGTTGATCGCGGGTCCCCCGGCGTCACGGCAGACGCATCCCCGCATTCCTTCCGTGCCGGCAAGGTTTTCTAAACGGTTGATTGGGGCGACATTGCGAACCGAGCCGGAACCTGCCAGTGCCATT
This sequence comes from Methylorubrum extorquens, assembly GCA_900234795.1. NCBI lineage: Bacteria > Pseudomonadati > Pseudomonadota > Alphaproteobacteria > Hyphomicrobiales > Methylobacteriaceae > Methylorubrum > Methylorubrum extorquens. The sequence goes on along the minus strand of LT962688.1, from coordinate 2,258,485 downwards.
GTGGTGATGCGGTGCTGCCCGGCACGCGTCCGCCCGCCAAGTTCAGGCCGAGAGACGGGTGCCAAGAGACGGGTGCGCTGCGCGTATCCGAGGCATGTTCAAAAGGCCGGCGGCGGTGGTCGGCGGCCCCTTGCTGGAATGAATGAAATCTGGCAACGTCCACCTATAGGACAGCAAGACTGTCCCATTTGTCGTGCTTGGCCGTCGGGCCAGCTTTGGGGATCCATCACGTGATCGACGTGACGTCCGAACGAGCTGAGAAACCGGTGACCGTCGAGGCGATCCGGGCGAGCGCCGGCTGAACAAGCCGGAGCTTCAGCCCGCGGGTTGGCGGGCGATTCCGGCAGGAAGAACCTGACCCCACCCGACTCGGTATAAAGAAGGCGGCAGCCCGGACACCGGCGGTGTACGGGCACGAAACATGCTCGCATGCGGGCAGGGTCGGAGATGTGCGGACGATGCGTGAAATCCCGTCTGAGCTGTCGGTGTCGGTCATGAACGGCGAGAAAGCCGCGCCGTCGCGCGCCGGTGCCACGCCGCTGATCCTGCGCGACCCGGGCCTTCCTGCGGCTGAAGGCGCCTACAACCCCGCTCACGAGCGCGACGCCTGCGGCGTCGGCTTCGTCGCGGACATGCACGACCGGCGCAGCCACGCCATCGTCCAGCAGGGTCTCAAGATCCTGGAGAACATCGACCACCGCGGCGCGGTCGGTGCCGACCCGACCATGGGCGACGGCTGCGGCATCCTCACCCAGATCCCGCACGGCTTCTTCTCGGAGGAGTGCTCGCGCCTCGGCTTCGAGCTGCCGCCGGCCGGCCAGTACGCCATCGGCCAGTTCTTCCTGCCGAAGGCGGAGGAGGCCCGCGCCAGCATCGAGGCGATCGTCGAGAAGACGCTGTCCGACGAGGGTCTGCCGCTGCTCGGCTGGCGCGACGTGCCCGTCGACTCGGCCGATCTCGGCAAGGCCGTGAAGGAGACCGAGCCGCATCACCGTCAGGTCTTCATCGGCTGCCCGGCCAGCGTCGCCGATCAGGACGCCTTCGAGCGGCGCGTCTACATCGCCCGCAAGGTGATCTCGAACAAGGTCTACGGCCTCGAAGACGAGCGCGTGAAGGCGTTCTATCCCGTCTCCGTGTCGAGCCGGACCATCGTCTACAAGGGCATGGTGCTCGTGCACCAGCTCGGCCACTACTATCTCGACCTGAAGGATCCGCGCTTCGTCTCGGCGCTGGCGCTCGTCCACCAGCGCTTCGCCACCAACACCTTCCCGACCTGGCGCCTATCGCACCCCTACCGGATGGTCGCGCATAACGGCGAGATCAACACGCTGCGCGGCAACGTGAACTGGATGGCCGCGCGCCAGGCCAGCGTCGATTCCGAGCTGTTCGGCAACGACATCTCGAAGCTCTGGCCGATCTCCTACGAGGGCCAGTCCGACACCGCCTGCTTCGATAACGCCCTCGAATTCCTCGTGGCCGGCGGCTACTCGCTCGCCCACGCGATGATGATGCTGATCCCGGAGGCGTGGGCCGGCAACCCGCTGATGAGCGAGGAGCGGCGCGCCTTCTACGAGTACCACGCCGCCCTGATGGAGCCGTGGGACGGCCCGGCCGCCGTCGCCTTCACCGACGGACGCCAGATCGGCGCCACCCTCGACCGCAACGGCCTCCGGCCCGCCCGCTACATCGTCACCGATGACGGCCTCGTCGTGCTCGCCTCCGAGATGGGCGTGCTGCCGATCCCCGACGAGAAGATCGTCCAGTCCTGGCGCCTGCAGCCGGGCCGGATGCTGCTGATCGATCTGGAGAAGGGCCGCATCGTCTCCGACGAAGAGATCAAGGGCGAGCTGGCCTCCGCGCATCCCTATGCCGAGTGGGTGAAGAACACCCAGATCGTGCTGGAGGATCTGCATCCGATCCAGCCGCGGGCCTCGCGCACGGACGTGCCCCCTGCTCGATCGCCAGCAGGCCTTCGGCTACACCCAGGAAGACCTCAAGCTGCTCATGGCCCCTATGGCCGTGACCGGCCAGGAGGCCGTCGGCTCCATGGGCTCGGACACGCCGCTCTCGGCGCTCTCTGACAAGCCGAAGCTGCTCTACACCTACTTCAAGCAGAACTTCGCGCAGGTCACGAACCCGCCGATCGACCCGATCCGCGAGGAGGCCGTGATGAGCCTCGTCTCGTTCATCGGCCCGCGCCCGAACCTGCTGGACATGGAGGGCGCCTCCCGCCGCAAGCGGCTCGAAGTGCGTCAGCCGATCCTGACCAACGGCGACCTCGAGAAGATCCGCTCGATCTCGCACTTCGAGGACCGCTTCGACACCCGCACGCTCGACATCACCTACGCGGCCGAGTCCGGCGCCGGGGCGATGGAGGGTGCGCTCGATCGCCTGTGCGACCGGGCCGAGGTCGCGGTGCGCGGCGGCTACAACATCATTATCCTGTCGGACCGCATGGTCGGGCCGGACCGCATCCCGATCCCGGCGCTGCTCGCGACCGCGGCCGTGCACAACTACCTGATCCGCAAGGGGGCTTCGCACCTCGGTCGGCCTCGTGGTCGAGTCGGGCGAGCCGCGCGAGGTGCATCACTTCGCCTGTCTGGCCGGCTACGGCGCGGAGGCGATCAACCCCTATCTCGCCTTCGAGACGCTGATCGCGATGAAGGGCGAGTTCCCGCCGGACCTGACCGACGACGAGATCGTCTACCGCTACATCAAGTCGATCGATAAGGGCCTGCTCAAGGTCATGTCCAAGATGGGCATCTCGACCTACCAGTCCTATTGCGGCGCGCAGATCTTCGACGCGATCGGCCTGAACTCCGACTTCGTGGCCAAGGACTTCTTCGGCACGGCGACGACGGTCGAGGGCATCGGCATGGCCGAGGTCGCGCAGGAGACGACCCTGCGCCACCAGGACGCCTTCGGCGACGCCCCGATCTACCGCAACGCGCTCGATGTCGGCGGCGAGTACGCCTACCGGCTGCGCGGCGAGACCCACACCTGGACGCCCGACACCGTAGCGACGCTGCAGCACGCGGTGCGCCTCGGCGCGGCCGAGCGCTACCGCGAATACGCCCGGTTGGTGAACGAGCAGGAGAACCACCTCAAGACCCTGCGCGGCCTGTTCCGGGTCAAGACCGCCGCCGATCTCGGCCGCCAGCCGGTCGACATCTCGGCGGTCGAGCCGGCCTCCGAGATCGTCAAGCGCTTCGCCACGGGTGCGATGTCCTACGGGTCGATCTCGAAGGAGGCGCACGAAACGCTGGCCATCGCGATGAACTCGTTCGGCGGTCGCTCGAACTCGGGTGAGGGCGGCGAGGAGCCGCGCCGGTTCATCACCGGGCCGGACGGGCGCTCGCGCCGCTCGGCGATCAAGCAGGTGGCGTCGGGCCGCTTCGGTGTCACCACCGAATATCTCGTCAACGCCGACATGATGCAGATCAAGGTCTCGCAGGGCGCCAAGCCCGGCGAGGGCGGCCAGCTGCCCGGCCACAAGGTCGATGCCAAGATCGCCAAGGTCCGCTACGCGACCCCGGGCGTCGGCCTGATCTCGCCGCCGCCGCACCACGACATCTACTCGATCGAGGATCTGGCCCAGCTCATCTTCGACCTGAAGAACGTGAACCCGGCCGCCGACGTCTCGGTGAAGCTGGTCTCCGAGGTCGGCGTCGGCACGGTCGCCGCGGGCGTCGCCAAGGCGCGCGCGGACCACATCACGATCTCGGGCTTCGACGGTGGGACGGGTGCCGCCCCGCTCACCTCGATCAAGCATGCGGGCGGTCCCTGGGAGACGGGTCTGGCCGAGACCCAGCAGACGCTGGTGATGAACGGCCTGCGCGGCCGGGTCGCGCTCCAGGCCGATGGCGGCATCCGCACCGGCAAGGACGTGATGATCGCGGTGCTGCTCGGGGCCGACCAGATCGGCTTCTCGACCGCGCCGCTGATCGCGGCCGGCTGCATCATGATGCGCAAGTGCCACCTCAACACCTGCCCCGTGGGTGTCGCCACCCAGGACCCGGTGCTGCGCAAGCGCTTCAAGGGCACCCCTGAACACGTCATCAACTACTTCTTCTTCGTGGCCGAAGAGCTGCGGGAGCTGATGGCGGCGATGGGCTTCACGAAGCTGGAGGACCTGATCGGCCGCTCCGACCTCCTCGACAAGCGCGACGCGATCGAGCACTGGAAGGCCCGCGGCCTCGACTTCTCGAAGCTGTTCCACCGGCCGAATGTCGGGCCGGAAGTTGCGATCCGTCACGTCGAGACGCAGCACCACCCGATCGACACGGTGCTCGACCGCCGCCTGATCGCGGGCGCCGAGGGGGCCATCGAGACCGGCGAGCCGGTCGTGCTCACCGACGTGATCCGCAACTCGGATCGCGCGGCGGGCGCCATGCTCTCCGGCGCGGTGGCCAAGCGCCACGGCCATGACGGGCTTCCCGACGACACCATCGTGGTCAAGCTCAACGGCACCGCTGGGCAGAGCTTCGGCGCGTGGCTCGCCGCGGGCGTCACCCTCGACCTGACCGGCCACGGCAACGACTATGTCGGCAAGGGCCTGTCCGGCGGCAAGCTGATCATCCGTCCGAGCGACGCGCTGAAGGCGCCCCCCGCCCGTACGATCATGGCCGGCAACACCGTGCTCTACGGGGCGATCGCGGGCGAGTGCTACATCCGCGGTGCGGCGGGCGAGCGCTTCGCCGTGCGCAACTCCGGCGCCATCACCGTGGTCGAGGGCATGGGCGACCATGGCTGCGAGTACATGACCGGCGGCGTCGTGGTCTCCATCGGCGTGACGGGGCGCAACTTCGCGGCCGGCATGTCCGGCGGCATCGCCTACGTGCTCGATGAGGACGGCTCGTTCCGCGACCGCTGCAACCTGTCGATGGTCGATCTGGAGCCGGTGGAGGAGGAGGACGACCTCATGCGCCGCTTCCACCAGGACGGCGATCTGGAGACCAAGGGCCGGGTCGACATCCTCGCGGACATGTCGGGCCACGATGAGGAGCGCCTGTCGCAGCTCCTCACCAACCACATGAAGTACACGGGTTCGCCGAAGGCCAAGCAGATCCTCGACGAGTGGGCGGCCTTCCGCACCAAGTTCGTCAAGGTGATGCCGGTCGAGTACCGCCGGGCGCTGCGCGAGATGGAAATGGCGCGCATGCCGGTGGCGGCGGAGTAATCGAGCGTCATCAAGGCGGGCCATACCGGTCGGCGGCAGGAAGCCGCCGACCGGTTCACAGTGATGCCGGGCAGACGGCAAGGCCGCGTGGTCGAGAGATCCGCGCCTGCGAAGGACTGATCGATGGGCAAGGTCACCGGGTTTCTCGAATTCGACCGGCAGGAGCAGAAGTATCAGCTCGCCGCCGACCGCGTGCGGCACTTCCGCGAATTCACGCTGCCGCTCGACGAGCACGACCTGTCCAAACAGGCCGCGCGCTGCATGGATTGCGGCATCCCGTTCTGCCACGGGCCGACCGGCTGCCCGGTCCATAACCAGATCCCGGACTGGAACGACCTCGTCTACCAGTCGGACTGGGAGGAGGCCTCGCGTAACCTCCACTCGACCAACAATTTTCCGGAGTTCACCGGCCGCATCTGCCCCGCGCCCTGCGAGGAGGCCTGCACGCTGAACCTCGAGAACCAGCCGGTCGCCATCAAGACGATCGAGCAGGCGATCGCGGATCGCGCCTGGAACATGGGCTGGGTGAAGCCCGAGCCGTCGGCGAACCGCACCGGCAAGCGCGTGGCGGTGATCGGCTCCGGACCGGCCGGCATGGCGGCGGCCCAGCAGCTCGCCCGCGTCGGCCACGACGTGCACGTCTACGAGCGCGAGCCCAAGGCCGGCGGCCTGCTGCGCTACGGCATCCCCGACTTCAAGATGGAGAAGCGCCACATCGACCGGCGCGTGAAGCAGATGGAAGCCGAAGGCGTGGTCTTCCACTACAAGGCCAATATCGGGGTCAACGTGCCCCTGGAGGACCTGACGAGCCAGTTCGACGCCGTGCTGTTCTGCGGCGGCGCTGAGGATCCGCGCAACCCGCAGCTACCGGGCCAGGAGCTCGACGGCGTGCACTACGCCATGCCCTTCCTGGTGCAGTCGAACCGCCGGGTCGGCGCGGAGCCGATGCCGGGCAACGGCGAATTGCCGATCCTGGCTGCCGGCAAGAACGTCGTCGTCATCGGCGGCGGCGACACCGCCTCGGATTGCGTCGGCACCTCGTTCCGCCAGGGCGCGCTCTCGGTCACCCAGCTCGACATCCGCCCGCGCCCGCCGGAGCGCGAGGACAAGCTGACGGTGTGGCCCTACTGGCCGACCAAGATGCGCACCTCGTCGAGCCAGGCGGAGGGCGCCGAGCGCGAGTTCCAGGCCGCGACCCTGCGGCTGGAGGGCAACCGCAAGGGCCAGCTCACCGGCGTGGTCTGCGCCCGCGTCGATGAGAAGCGCCAGCCGATCGAGGGCAGCGAGTTCGTGCTGCCGGCCGACCTCGTCTTCATGGCGATCGGCTTCGCCGGCTCGGTGCAGAAGGGTCTCGTCGCGGAATCGGGCGTGGCCGTGGACAAGAGCGGCAACGTCGCTGCCAACGATCAGAACTACCTGACCTCGAACCCGAAGATCTACGTCGCGGGCGACATGCGCCGGGGTCAGTCCCTGGTGGTTTGGGCAATCCGCGAGGGCCGTCAGGCCGCACGCTCGATCGACGAGGCGCTGATGGGCGCGACCGTCCTGCCGCTGTAAGCGGCGCCCCATCGGACGCGACACGGACAATCGGGGCCATCGCTGCTGGCGGTGGCCCTTTTCGTTTGGCCCGAAGGATCATCGGGAAACCTCGTCGGCGCCCCCACCTTCACGAACTTCCCACCGGTAGCCCGCCCCCTCGCGCGTGACCCGGCCTCGGCTCGCCAGGTGCATCCCGGCGATGTCCAGTCCCTCGCTGGCCGCCCGGTCGAAGATGCGGCGGCGGGTTGCGATCGCCTCCGCCGGATCGGCATCCCAGATCACGGTCCAGTCCGGATGCGGCACCTGCAGCAGGCGGGAGTGGAGGATGTCGCCCCAGATCAGCAGCCGCTCCGGCCCGTCCTCGATCAGCACGCCCGCATGGCCGGGGGTGTGCCCGGGCAGCGGCAGGAACGAGACGCCGGGAGCGAGTTCGGCCGCGCCGGAGACGCGGCGCACCCGGCCGGCATAGGCGGCAAGCACGGCCTGCGCGGTGTCGAAGAACAGCCCCATCGCGGAGGGCGCGCGGGAACGCGCACCGGCATCCGACCAATAGGCGGCCTCACGCTCCTGAAGCACCAGCTCGGCATTGGCGAAGCGGGCGCGGCCATCGCCCGTGAGCAGGCCGCCCGCATGGTCCGCATGGAGGTGGGTCAGCCATACGGTCTCGATCTGGTCGGGCCGCAACCCCCTCCGCGGCGAGAGCCGCTGTCACCCGGTCGAAGCCCGGCCCGAACACCGTTCCGCAGCCGGCATCGAGCAAACCGTGCCGTGCGCCGCGCCGGATCAGGAACGCATTGACCGGTTCGGGCGAGGGGCCGCTCGGTGGCAAGCCGGCTTGGGCGAGCAAGGCGCGTCCGGCCTCGCTGTCGGCGCCGGGGATCATACTCGGCTCAAGCGGGAAGTGGCCGTCGCGCAGCGGCGTGACGGTGAAGGCGCCGACGCGATCGGCGGGGGCCGCAGCCCGTGCTTCGGGAAAGCGAAGGATCGACAGGCAGGCACCCGCGGCGAGGACGGCTCGACGGGTCGGCAGAGGGAGCATCGGCGGCAATCCGGGCGAGGGGAAGGGCGATCGAAATCCTGCGCCGCCTCGTCACGGTCGCCCAGGGAACGGCTCCCGCTTCCGCGCGGGCATTTTTCCCGGCATCCCTCCGTCCCCCTTGCGCCCCAGACGGCGGCCGGTGCCATCTTGGGCGACGCTCCCCTGCACGGTCGCCCCGATGAGCCTGCCTGCGCATCTCGCCCTGCGCCTTCTGATCGTGACCCTGCTCTGTCTGGCGGGCGCCGTCGCCTGGACCCTTTTGGGACGGGCGCAGCGCCCTGCGGGTTGAGTCTGCGGTATCGGCGGAGCGGATCGCCGCAGCGCTTGCCCGGCAACCGGGGCTCGGCAGCGTCGGGCCGGCGGCGCTGCCGGTCGGAGAACCCCAGGCCGAGCCGACCGTCCTGATGCTGCTGCCGGGGATCTGCGCCGAGATCCGCCTCGGCAGCGAGGTGCCGCGGCGGCTCTGCGGCGATTGGGATGGGCTCGGCACGGCCCCGTCCTGGCTCGCGGCCGTCCTGTCGGCGAGGACCCTCGGCGATCCGGTCGTCCGAGAGATCGTCTATCGCGGACGCCGGCTCGGCACCGTCGCGGCTTGGCCCGATTCCGGCGCGGCAGCGGGGCGCGCGTGGCGGCAGGTGCGGTTCGCGAGCGGCCTTGCCCTCTCGCTCGCCGGAGCCACGGCGATCCTCGGGTGGCTCGCCGCCGCCGGCCTCGTCGCGCCCGCGGGACGGATCGTGCGCCATCTGGACGGCTTCGATGCTGGCGCATCCCGTCCGCCCCTGCCGCGCTTTAGGGCGGCGGAGTTCGACCGGATCGCCACCGCCTTCGACGCGCTCGCCGGGCGGCTGGCCCGGACCGAGAGCGAGCGGACCGCCTTGATGCAGCGGCTGGTGCACGTGCAGGAAGAAGAGCGGCAGAGCCTCGCCCGCGACCTGCACGACGCGTTTGGCCAATGCCTTGCCGCCGCCGGGGCGCTCGCAGCCGCGATCGAGGCCGGCGCGCCGACGGACCGCGCAGATCTGCGCGCCGATGCGCGCGGCATCGAGGCGGTCGTCGCCGCCATGCGCGAGAGAGCCTGCGCGGCGCCCTGGCCCGGCTCGAACTCCCTGACTTTGCCGGGATCGGCTTGGGCGACGGCATCCGCGGCCTCGTCTCGGACTGGCGGGCGCGGCTACGGACCGGGCCGAACCTGCACCTCGATATGGAGGGCGACTGGTCGGGCCTGTCCGGCGAGGCGTCCGCGAGCCTCTATCGGATCACGCAGGAATTGCTGACCAACGCCTTGCGGCACGGACGACCGAGCCGGGTCTTCCTGCGGCTGCAGCGCGCCGGCACCGGCGGCGGGACCGTCACGCTGACCGTGGACGACGACGGCGGGGGTGATGCTGCCCGCGCGGCTAGCGCGTCCGGCCGCGGACTTCCCGGAATCCGCGCCCGGCTCGCCGCCCTCGGCGGCCAACTCTCTCTCTCACCGGGAACGGCAGCGGCATCTGCGCCCGCGTCACCGTTCCGGTTCACGGGTGAGGCGGATGATGACGAACATCCTCCTCGTCGATGACCATCCCGTCGTGCGTGAGGGCTATCGCCGCCTGTTCGAACGGCAGCCGGGTTTCACGGTCGTGGCGGAGGCCGCGACCGCGGCGGAGGCCTACCGCCTCTACAAGGCGCAGAGGCCGAACCTCGTGATCCTCGACCTGTCGCTGCCGGGGCCGAGCGGCATCGAGGCGATCCGGCATATCCGGCAATGGGACGGCGCGGCCCGCATCCTCGTCTTCAGCATGCGCACAGGCGCCGCCATCGCGCGCCAAGCCTTCGCGGCGGGCGCCAGCGGCTATGTCAGCAAGGCGAGCGCCCCCCGCGAGCTGCTTGAGGCGGCCGCGGGCGTCCTGCGCGGCGAGCGGGCCATGAGCACCGACATCGCCCTGGCGATCGCGCAGGACGAGGTGGCCGGCGGGCGCAGCAGCCTCGACGAACTCAGCCCGCGCGAGGTCGAGATCCTCGGCATGACGGCAGCGGGTGCCACGGCGCAGACCATCGCCGAGGCGCTGTGCCTCAGCCTCAAGACGGTCCAGAACAATCTCTCGCTGATCCGGGCCAAGCTCGGCGCCCGCACGGACGCCCATCTGGTCTGGATCGCCGTCGGCGCCGGGCTCGTGGCAGCCCCGCACGGCCCACCCGCCGCGGAGACCTGATCGACCTCGTTCGGAGGTCGAGAGGCCCTATCCCGGCGGCCAGCGGAAATCGTCCGCTCGGCCCGGCTGGGGCAGGGGGGCGGCGCCGCGCTGCAGGCTGCGCTCGCGGGTGCCTGTGGCATCCCCCTCCTGTGGACGTGCGGTGAGGAGCGTCCCGCCCGGCGAGGTCTCGGTGCGGCCGAGCGGCACCACCGGCCCCGCCGCGGGCTTGACCGGCAGGCTCGGGATGCCCGGCGGCTCGGGCAGGCTCGGCAGCATCGCCGTGATCTTGCGATCGATCGCCGCCGTGTCATCGACGCCCAACCCGGCACCGCCCTCGCCGGGCGTGGCGGCGATAGCGGCAGCGGGCTGCTCGGAGGGCAGGCCGCCCTTCTCCCCCATAAGGCGCTTCAGCTCCACGTCGGCGAAGTGGGCGACCTTGCGCGAGCCGGCAGCGGTGAAGTGGATCCCGTCCGAGGTGCGCAGTCGCGCCTCCTGGCCGTCCACATCGGGCCCCGACGCGGTGAAGCGGTTGCGGTCGTCCACGAAGCCCTGCCAGACCTCGGCATAGGATTGGCCGGCCCGCTGCACCCGCTCGCGCACGAGATCGTTGATGGCAGCGAAGTCGCGGCTCAGGCTTTCGCTGCGGACCGGCGGCAGGCCGACCCAGATCAGCGGCACCTTGTGCTCGGCAAACACCTTCGCGACCTCATCGACCCGTGCCGCGTAGATCTCGCGCCACTTGTCGGACAGGGCCTCGACGCTCTGGTCGCCCTCGCGGATGGCCTGCCGGTCGTTCAAGCCGATCATCATCAGGGCGTAGGAGATTTTGGGCGTGGCCTTGAGAAAATCCTCGGCGGTCTTGGCCCAATCGACGAGATCCTTGCGCACGAGGCCGCTATCGGCCTTCGAGCGGTCGAGCACGGCGACCTCGGCATTGTCGGAGAAGGCGTCATCGGCACCTTTGGCGAGGTAGCCGGCGAGCGAGTCGCCGAACACGGCAATCTGCGTCGTCGGCGCTGCCTTCGGCACCTTGGCCTTGGGCTGCGCCACCGCGGGGGCGGGGCTCGGCCGGCGGCGGCGGGCGGCACGCTCCTCGTCCGAGCGGCCCGCGGTGGCGGGGCCGGGGGCGGGGGCAGCGGCAGGCGCACGCGGGCGCGACGGCCGGGCATAGCCGGGCGCGGGCTGGGGCGGCGGGGCCGGCTGGGCGCGCGGCTGGTCCTCCCACGGCCAGTAGAACTGGCGCGGCGCCTCCTGCGGCGGCGCGGCCCGGCGGGCGGGGGCCCGGCCGTAGCCGTACTCGTCGGCATAGGCGCCGCGGGCCCGGCGGCGCGGTGGTGGCGCGGCATAGGGATCGGCCGCGGGTGCGTCGTAGCTGTCGCCCCACTGCGCCGCGGCCGGCTGCGGCAGAGCGGACCACGCTGCCGTGAGCCAGAGGGCCGCGAGGAGGAGGAGGCCGAGGATCGCAGGAAAGCGCGGGAATGCGGTGCGATCGGTCGGGCGGCGTTGCATGCGCGAAGCCTTGATCGAAGGGGAGGGGCCGGAGCGGGTCCGACCTCACATCCGGTCAGGATAGCGCCTTGAGGCGCGCGCGTCTAAGCGTGCCCCACGACGCGCCCGATCACCCATTGGCCCCCTCTGGGGATGGCGGCGCAGCGGGAGTTTTTTGAGAGACATTATGGCCGTCCCTCCAGGCGCTCCAGAAGCGCGGGCTGGGCGTAGCCGTCGGCGGGCAGGCCCTCGCGGATCTGGTACTGCCGCACCGCCTCGCGCAGCTTCGGGCCGGCGCGTCCATCCTGTTCGCCGGCATAGAGCCCTTTCGCGGCGAGCCCCACTTGGAGACGCTTGAGGCCCGGCCCGTCGAGGCGGGCGGCGCCGTTGGGCCAGGGCGCGGCGAGCGCTGGGCCGCCGGCCAGCCGGTCGGCGAGGTGGCCGACCGCCAGCGCGTAGGAATCGCTGGTGTTGTAGCCGCGGATCACCTCGAAATTGTCGGTGATGAGGAAGACCGGGCTCCCGAGCCCGCCCGGCAGGAACAGGCTGGCCTCGCCGCCCGACGGTAGGGGTTTGCCGTCGGTGCGGCGCACCCCGCGGGCGGCGAAGTCGGCGAGCGGGCCGCGGTAGCGGGTCAGGTCGAAATCCTTCGGCAGGCTGACCTCGTAGCCCCAGGACAGGCCGGGCTTCCAGCCGAGCGATTGCAGGTAATGCGCGATGGAGGCCAGCGCATCGGCCTCGGAGCGCCAGATGTCGCGCCGTCCGTCGCCGTCGAAATCGACTGCCTCCCGCAGGTAGACCGAGGGCAGGAACTGCACCTGCCCCATGGCGCCAGCCCAGGAGCCGACCATCCGCGCCGACTCGATATCGCCGTTCTCGAGGATCTGAAGGGCGGCCAGCAACTCGTCGCGAAACAGGGTTCCGCGGTGACGGGCGTAAGCGAGGCTCGCCAGCGCCCGGATCGTCGGCAGGGAGCCGGCGCTGGCACCGAAATCCGACTCGACTCCCCAGAAGGCCAGCACAACCGAGCGCGGCACCCCGGTCTTCGCCTCGATGGCGGCGAGGGTGGCCGCGAGCCGCTTGCCCTGCGCCTGCCCGCGGGTGATGCGGGCGCCCGAGACCGCGCCGACGAGGTAGTCCCAGACCGGCCGGCTGAACTCGCTCTGGCGGCGGGTGCGGGCGACGACGTCCGAATCCGGCCCTTGCACGCCGGCAAACGCCGCGTCGAAGGTCTGCTGCGAGATGCCGCGGGCCGTGGCGTCGGGGCGCAGCGACGCGACGAAGTCGGAGAAGTCGCTATCCTGCGCCCGGGCCGGCCCCGCCAGCAGCGCGAGCGCGAGGATGAGGGCGGCGCGGGGTGATCTCACCGCCGGTTCCGCTTCGCCAGGGTGTCCTCCCAAGCGAGCGCCTGGGCGACGATGACGTCGAGGTCGTCGTACTTCGGCGTCCAGCCGAGTTCGTTGCGGATGCGGTCGGCGCCGGCGATGATCTGGGCCGGATCGCCGGGCCGGCGGGGCGACAGCCGCACCTCGAAGTCGCGGCCGGAGATGCGCTTGACCACCTCCACGACCTCCAGAACCGAGTAGCCCCGGCCGTAGCCGCAATTGACGGTCAGGCTGTCGCCGCCGCCGCGCAGATAGTCGAGCACGGTGAGATGCGCCGCGGCCAGATCCGAGACCTGGATGTAGTCGCGCAGGCAGGATCCGTCGCGGGTGGGATAGTCGGTGCCGAACACCTCCAGATGCGTGCGCTGGCCGAGCGCAGCCTGCGTCGCGACCTTGATGAGGTGGGTGGCCGCAGGCATCGATTGCCCGGAACGCCCGCGCGGATCGGCCCCGGCCACGTTGAAGTAGCGCAGCACCCCGTAGGTGAAGCCGTGCGCGGCGGCGGCATCCGCGAGCATCCACTCGCTCATCAGCTTCGAGCGGCCGTAGGGGTTGATCGGGTTCGGCGCCAGGGTCTCGGGCACCGGCACGATCTCAGGCTCGCCATAGACGGCGGCCGTCGAGGAGAAGATGAAGTGCCGCACATTCGTGCGCACCGCGGTCTCGATCAGCGCGCGCGTCTTCACGGTGTTGGCGAGATAGTAGCCGAGCGGGTCGGCGACCGATTCCGGCACGACGATCTTGGCCGCGAAATGCGCGACCGTGTCGATCTGGTGGCGCAGAATGGTCTCGGTGACGAGGGCTTGGTCGGCTACGTCGCCGACGACGAGACGCACTTCCGGAGTCAGGACCCAGTCGTAACCGGTCGAGAGGTCGTCGAGGACCACGACCTCCTCATGCCCGGCATCGACCAGTGCGAGCACCATGTGGCTGCCGATATAACCGGCGCCGCCCGTGACCAGAACCGCCATCGTCCACTCCTGACCCGTCTTCGTCAGCCATCGGCCGAAGCGCCAGCCGCGTCTTATGACAAAATTCTGCCAATCCTAACCCAAGCGGGGCTGTTAGCGGCGGCCTGCGTGCTATTTGATCCGTTGTCGATCAGGGCTCGCCCCGACACACGCTAAAATGGGGTCCCGCCAGATGAAACGAATTCGCAAGGCCGTCCTTCCCGTCGCGGGTCTCGGCACGCGCTTCCTGCCGGCCACCAAGGCCGTTCCGAAGGAGATGCTCACCGTCGTCGACCGCCCGGTCGTCCAGCACGTCGTCGATGAAGCCCGCGAGGCCGGCATCGAACACTTCATCTTCGTAACCGGCCGCGGCAAGGCGGTGATCGAGGATCATTTCGATATCGCGTTCGAATTGGACCACATGCTGCAGGAGCGCGGCAAGCAGGCGGCCTACGAGGAGTTGAAGAAGGACCTGCCCAAGGCCGGCCAGACCAGCTTCACCCGGCAGCAGGCGCCGCTGGGCCTCGGCCACGCCGTCTGGTGCGCCCGTGAGATCGTCGGCGACGAACCCTTCGCCGTGCTGCTGCCCGACATGTTGAGCCGGGGCTGCATGGGCCAGATGCTGAAGGCGTACGAGCAGCATGGCGGCAACGTCATCGCCGTGGAAGAGGTGAAGCCCGAGGAGACCCACCAGTACGGCATCGTCGCCGTCGGCGAGACCTTCGGCCAGACCTTCGAAATCACCGGCATGGTCGAGAAGCCCAAACAGGGCACCGCGCCCTCGAACTACATCATCTCCGGCCGCTACATCCTCCAGCCCGAGATCTTCTCGATTCTGGAGCGGGGCGAGACCGGCGCGGGCGGCGAGATCCAGCTCACCGACGCGATGATCCGGCTGGCCGAAGAGCAGAAATTCTTTGGGCTGCGCTTCGATGGGCGCACCTACGACACCGGGTCCAAGATCGGCTTCCTCACCGCCAACCTCGCCTACGGCCTGGAGCGGCCGGAACTGGCCGATGCCCTGAAAGCGGAGATCCGCGCGCTTCTCGGCGAGGCCTGATCCGGTTCCCGTTGCGCTTGCCGGACAGATATGCGCGGCGCACATGTGGAAACGGTTTCATCGCCCTTGCGATTTGTGCAGCGCGATGCGATTTGTGCATTGCGAGATCGCGATGGCGTCGCGGTCCCGCAGCCCTTCTTGGGCGTTTCCTCCCTAGACTTCGGGCCGTCCTTCGGGGCGGCCTTTTTTTGTCCGAAGCGTCGAGTCGGGAGGGCTGAAAGCCCCGTTCCGATCCGGGCGGCTACTCTGCTGCGATGCGGTGGGACGGCAGCTCGACCGTCTCGGCAGCAACCCCGGCGATGACCGCGGCGAGATGGTCCGCGAGTGTGACGAAGCCGGCCGTCAGCGCCAGCGACTGCTCGTTCATGTAGAGCGCCCGGTTGATCTCGATCTGCAGCGCGTGCCGCCCGAGGCCGGGTTCGCCGTAATGCTCGGTGATGAAGCCGCCGGCATAGGGCTTGTTGCGCACCACCTTGTAGCCGAGAGCCCTCAGCCGGGTCTCGAACCCATCGACCAGTGCCGGTAGGCAGGCCGTGCCGAAGCGGTCGCCGAGCACGAAATCGGCCTGGGC
This sequence comes from Methylorubrum extorquens, assembly GCA_900234795.1. Lineage (NCBI taxonomy): Bacteria > Pseudomonadati > Pseudomonadota > Alphaproteobacteria > Hyphomicrobiales > Methylobacteriaceae > Methylorubrum > Methylorubrum extorquens. The sequence goes on along the minus strand of LT962688.1, from coordinate 2,243,100 downwards.
GCTCTCGTCGCGCCCGAGACTCGAGGACGGCATCGAGTGGCAATCGATCAGGAAGGACCGGCCGAAGGTCCGTGCCGTGCGATGGATCAGGCCGCGCAGGGTTCGGTGATACGGCTTGTAGAGCGTCTCGATGCGCCGCACCGCCTCCTCCACCGGTAGCCGCTCCCGGTAGATCTCCTGCCCGTCGGCGACGATGCGCGGCACCGTGCCCAGCCCTCCGGCCACCCGCATCGAGCGGGTGTTGGCGTAGGACGGAAGGCGGCCGGCGAACATGCGCGGGTCGAGCTCGTAGGGCTCGCGGTTCACGTCGAGATAGGCGCGGGGGGAAGTTCGCCCGCATCAAGGGCGCGCCGAGGCCCACGACCGCAGCGAACAGCCGGTCGACATGGGCATCCTCCGAGCGGCGCAGGGCCAGCGCGTCGAGCCGGGAGGCCGCGAGGAAGGAGTCCGGGTAATGCGCGCCGGAATGCGGCGTGTTGAACACGAAGGGGATCGCGTGCTGCGCCGGCTCGTCCACGGCGAAGGGTGGATCGAACGCCTCGGCTCCGTCTGGCTGTGAAGGGCTCATCGAGAAGCGGGGGGCCTGACCGTGGCACGGAAGGAACATGGCGCTACTTTGCGGCGCCTCGTCCGCCCTGTCCACCATGCGCCGCACAGAGCCGGGAGAGGCGGGGACATCGCCCCGCGATTGTCGGGTGCGTCGCGACACCGGGCGCGTTTAACGCTCTGTTTACCAAGCCGACGCTTTATGAAATGAACACCCACCGAGCATCTCTCGCAAAGCGCCGACAGCGCTGTCATGCCCTCAAGCGGCATGGTAGCGACCGGCCTTTCCTGAGACACTCCAAGGCGCATGGGCACCGGGACGCCGTTCGATGAAGATCCTGCTCGCGGAAGACGACAACGACATGCGTCGGTTTCTGGCCAAGGCGCTCCAGAACGCCGGCTACGACGTGCTGTCCTTCGACAACGGCCTTTCCGCCTATAATCGCCTGCGCGAGGAGCCGTTCGAGCTTCTCCTGACCGACATCGTCATGCCGGAGATGGACGGCATCGAGTTGGCGCGCCGCGCCACCGAACTCGATCCCGACATCAAGGTGATGTTCATCACCGGCTTTGCTGCGGTGGCGCTGAACCCGGATTCGAAGGCGCCCAAGGATGCGAAGGTGCTCTCGAAGCCCTTCCACCTGCGCGACCTCGTCAACGAGGTCGAGAAGCTGCTGGCCGCCTAGAGCCGTATCCGGCCTGATTGCATCAGACCGGCGTCTCTAGGCCTATGTTTCGACGCGCATTCTTTCGACGAACCGGTGGCCACTTCGTCGGAATGCGCTGTAGAAGCCGCTTGAGCGGAGAGCCGGCGCAGCGATCGCCCGACTCTGTGACCCGGCCGCAGTAGGAAGATCCGCGCGGCTCGCCTATATCCGTCGCTTCTCCCCCTTTCGGGCACGCGACGGACCCATGCAGCCGGTCACGATCTACACCACCGCCTGGTGCCCCTATTGCTCGGCGGCCAAGAGCCTGCTGCGCGAAAAAGGCGTGTCCTTCAACGAGATCGACGTCGAGAAGACGGCGGGCTCCCGCGCGACCATGGTCCAGCGGGCCGGCGGACGCACCTCGGTGCCGCAGATCTTCGTCGGCGACCGGCATGTCGGCGGCTGCGACGACCTCTACGCGCTGGAGCGGGCCGGCGATCTCGATCCGCTGCTCGCGGCATGACGGACCTGTCCGACCACAAGCCCTTCATCGCCGCCTGCGTGCAGATGCGCGGCGGGCGCGATCCGGCCGCCAACCGCGAGGCCGCCGTGCAGGCGGTGCGCGAGGCGGCCCGCCGGGGTGCCGCCTATGTGCAGACGCCCGAGACGACCTCGCTGATCGAGCGCGACCGCACCGCCCTGTTCGAAAAGGTCGGGCCGCAGGAGAGCGACGCCACGCTTGCTGCCCTCCGCGAGGTCGTGCGGGCGGAAAAGATCGTTCTGCAAATCGGATCGCTGGCGATCCGCGAGGGCGAGAAGATCGCCAACCGCGCCTTTCTGATCGACGCCGCGGGCGAGATCCAAGCGGCTTACGACAAGCTCCACCTCTACGACGTCGATCTGCCCAACGGTGAGAGCTGGCGCGAATCGGCGACCTATTCGGGCGGCGACTGCGCCGTGGTCGCGCAGACGCCGCTCGCCAGCCTCGGGCTGACGATCTGCTACGACATCCGCTTTCCCGCCCTCTACCGGGCGCTGGCCGAGGCGGGTGCCACGGTGATGACCGCGCCGGCCTGTTTCACCCGCCAGACCGGCGAGGCGCACTGGCATATCCTGCAGCGGGCGCGGGCCATCGAGACCGGCTCGTTCATGATCTCGGCGGCGCAAGGGGGCCGGCACGAGGACGGACGCGAGACCTTCGGCCACTCGCTCATCGTCGATCCCTGGGGCCGCATCCTCGCCGAGGCCGAGGGCGACGCGCCGGGCATCATCCTCGCCGAGATCGACCTCGCGCGGGTCGCGGATGCACGCGCCCGCATTCCCACCCTGTCCCACGCGCGCAGCTTCGGCGTGCGCTGCGCCTGAAGCCATCCCATCTAAGCATCATCCCGAAAGGTGGTCTCCGGCTTTCGGAAGAGATGGTGCAAAAAAAAGAGGATAGAGCATCCTCCCGGATCCGGTATCCAGGACGATGCTCTAAGGGTCATGATCCTTTTCACTCTCGCCTGTGATTCGGGCCACCAGTTCGAGAGCTGGTTTCCCTCCAACGCGGCCTACGACGAGCAATCGGCCCGCGGGCTCGTCACCTGTCCGTTCTGCGACTCGGCCAGAGTCGCCAAGGCACCGATGGCCCCGGCCGTGGCGCGCACCGACCGTGGCCGGGCCGAGACGCCGACGCCGCAGCCTCCGGTTCCGGCGGCGTCAGCCGGGGTGCCGATGCCGATGCTCGCCGCCGAGCCGGAGCGACAGTTGCGCGCCCTGATGCGGGCCGTGCGCGAGCACGTCGTCTCGACCGCCGAGGATGTCGGCGAGCGCTTCGCCGACGAGGCGCGGGCGATCCATTACGGCGATGCGGAAGGGCGCCCGATCTACGGCGAGGCGAGCCCGCAGGAAGCGCGGGCGCTGGTCGAGGAGGGCATCGAGGTCATGCCCCTGCCGCCGGCCCCCGACGACCGGCACTGACGTCTGAGCAGTGGGGGATTAGACCCCGATGCGCTCGGCCGGAAAGCGGAGTTCGACGGCGGTGCCCGCCGGATCGCTTGGTCGGACGCGGATCGTCCCGCCGACCTGCCGGCTCAGAACATCGATCAGCGTCGCCTCGAAGCTTCCGTCGCCCGTGGCGCTCGGACCGATCCCGTCATCCTCCACCGCCACCGTGACCTCCGCCCCATCCCGGGCGATGCGAACGGTCAGCCGTCCGGCCCGGGACGGGAAGGCGTGGCGGACGGCGTTGGAAACGACCTCGTTGACGATGAGTGCGAGCGGTCCCGCCGCCTCGGGCCGGACGCGGAGTGGCGCGAGATCGAGCGCAAGCGCGATGTCGCGCCGGCCCGAGGCCTCGACCAGGGTCTCGGCGATCTCGCGGACGAGATCGCTAAGATCGTGGCTCGCACTCTCTTCCGGCGGGGCGGACTGGCGGTAGAGCGTGCTGAGCGCATCGATGCGCCCGATCGCCTCGCCGAGCGCCGCGCGAACCGCCGGATCGGCGCTGTTGCCGCTCTGAAGCGTCAGCATGGCCGAGATCATCTGGAGATCGTTGCGGGCGCGATGTCCGATCTCGCGCAGCAGCAGGGCGTTCGCGTCGAGGGCGGCACGCGTCCGGTCGCGCTCGGCCGCGAGCGCGTGGCGCTCGCTCACGTCGAACTGCGAGGCGAAGTAGAACAGCAGCGTGCCGTCCTCGTCGTGGACGGGGCTGATATACAGCGCGTTGTGGAAGGTCGAGCCGTCCTTGCGGTAGTTCAGAAGCTCTTCATGCACGTCCCGCTCGGCATCGATCGCGGCACGGATCCGCGCCACCGCGTCGAAATCGGTGCCGGGCCCCTGCAGGAAGCGGCAATTGCGGCCCGTCACCTCCAGCCGCGTGTACCCGGTGAGCCGCAGGAACGCGTCGTTGGCGTAGATGATCGGATTGTCGAGCCGGCGCGGGTCCGTGATGATCATCGCCATGCGCGTGGCCCGCACGGCCGCCGCGAAGGGATCGCCCTTGCCGGAACGGACGCTGGCGCGAACCCGCTCCGTCAGTTGCCAGTCGTCGCCGGGCTCCATCTGTTCCCGATCGCTCCCCAGGTGCGAATGGCACGGCCGAAGCCGCCGAGGGCGCGGCCTCACCTGACCCTGTCGCCAAAGCAGACGGCGATGACCATATCAAGCGAAATCGAGCGGGATGCACACCGGCGCGCCGACTGCGTGCCCGCCCCGCGACCACCAGAGGAAACAGCGATGCTTCTGTTCCGCAAGCGGCCCGAGATGCCGGCTCCGTCCGAAGTGCTGCCCGGCCGGCCGAATCCCCTCCCGACCGCCGAGCGCCATTTCGTCAACGGCAATCCCCTGAAGGGGCCCTATCCGGAGGGCGTCGAGACGATCGTGCTCGGGCTCGGCTGCTTCTGGGGCGCCGAGCGCAAGTTCTGGGAATTGCCCCAGGGCGTCCACGTCACCGCCGTGGGCTATGCCGGGGGCACCACGCCCAACCCGACCTACGAGGAGGTCTGCTCCGGGCTCACGGGCCACAACGAGGTCGTCCTGGTGGCCTATGACCCCGCCGTGCTGCCGCTGGAGGCCGTGCTCAAGACCTTCTTCGAGAGCCACAACCCGACGCAGGGGTATCGCCAGGGCAACGATGTCGGCACCCAGTACCGCTCCGGCATCTACACGGGCAGCGAGGCCCAGGCCGCAACGGCACGGGCGGTGCGCGATTCCTACGCGCAGGCGCTCGACGCGCGGGGTTACGGGCCGATCACGACGGAGATCGTGCCGCTCGAGACCTTCTACTTCGCGGAAGAGTACCACCAGCAATACCTTGCCAAGAATCCCGGCGGCTATTGCGGGCTCGGCGGCACCGGCGTGTCCTGCCCCGTGGGTGTCGGCGTCGCGGCGGAGTGAGACTCCGCCCGGCCCCGACAAGGCCGATCCAAGCTTGACCGTCTTGCGGGGCCGTTGCGCCCATGCCAAATCCCGGCCCCTCGGATGGCCGGGATCGAGAGACAATGCTGGAACGTGGCTTCGAACGCTTTCTCTTTGCCTGCCGGTGGCTGCTGGCGCCGTTCTACGCCGCGCTGACGATCGCGCTCGTCGTCCTGCTGGTCCGGCTGCTGCTGGAACTCGGCCACGTCGTCACGCACGCGTTCGAGTCCACCGAGTCGCAGACCATCCTCGGCGTTCTCGCGCTGGTCGATCTGACCTTCACCGGCTCGCTGCTGATCATCGTGATCTTCTCAGGCTACGAGAATTTCGTCTCGAAGTTCGATCACACCGACCACAAGGACTGGCCCACCTGGATGGGCACCATCGACTTCAGCGGACTCAAGCTGAAGCTGATCTCCTCCATCGTCGCGATCTCGGCGATCCAGCTGCTGAAGTCGTTCCTCGACGTGAAAAAACTACAGCGACCGCGACCTGTCCTGGCTGGTCGGCATCCACATGGTGTTCGTGGTGTCCGGCCTGCTGATGGCGCTGACCGACCGGCTCTCGGCCGGACACCACGAGAAGTAGGCGACCTCTACCGCGCGTGCAGCACCGCCCGGCAGGCGTCGGGCAGGCCGGCGAGCGTCATCGGCGGGCGGGGCTTCGGCGGGGTTTTGGGCTTGGGCGGGTTCAGCACCGCCGCGCTGAACCAGTAATCGAGTTCGGAGCCGCAGCCGTCGCCGGAGGGCGGGGGGCGCCTGGTCGTCACAGGCGCCGTCGCCGGCCGGGCAGGCGAGGCGGATATGGTAGTGGTAGTTGTGCCCGTACATCGGGCGCACCTTGGTGAGCCAGCCGCGATCCCCGCCCGCCTCGCGGCATAGGGCCTTCTTGATCGCCGCGTTCACGAAGATCCGCGCCACCTCGGGCTGCTTGGCCGTCATGCGGATCAGCGCGGTATGCTGGCGCGTCCAGACGTCGGGGTCGATGTCGAGCCGGTCCGAGCGCACCATGTCGGTGGCCGAGGTCTCCTCGCGCTCGGCCCGGGTCATGCGGTGGTCCGGCATGGGCGTGAGCCAGACGTCCACGTCCAGGCCGAGCTGGTGCGAGGCGTGGCCGGTAAGCATCGGCCCGCCGCGGGGCTGGGACATGTCGCCGACGAGAAGGCCGGGCCAGCCGGCCTGCGGCGCGCGGGCGGCCAGGCGCTCGATGAAATCAACGAGATGGGGCGTGCCCCACATCCGGTTGCGGGAGGGCCGCATCACCTGCCAGGTCGCGCCATCGAGGGGCAGCGCCTCGCCGCCGGAGAAACAGCCCTTGGCGTAGGAGCCGAACGGCCGCGCCGGCCCGCTGGCCGGCCCGGTGACGCGGCCGAACAGGGCCTTGGCCGGCGTCGAGGGATCGTTCGGGTTGGCGAGCGGCGGCAGCGGCTTCGGGTTGACGCTGCCGCGGTCCTGCGCCGCGGCCGGGCTCAGCAGCGCCGGGAGGGCAAGCGCGAGGGCAGGGAGGGTCAGGCGGGTCAGCGGCATGCGCGGTGGCTCGTCCGGGATGGCGGGGCAGGATGGGGCAAGGGTGGGTGCCGCACCGGCCGGAACGTGCCCGGCCGCATGGGCGTTTTTTATGGCAAGCTGTAACAACGTTGCAGGATGATCGCCATGGATCCGGTTCGTTCCGAAGCTGCGGCCAATGCGGCGCCCCCGCCCCGCAGCCTGATCGCCAGCGATCGCGTCATCGGCACCGAGGTGCGCCGGACCGACGAGAGCAAGGTCGGCCGCATCGAGCGGCTGATGCTCGACAAGCGCTCCGGCCGCGTCGCCTACGCGGTGATGAGCTTCGGCGGCTTCTTGGGCATGGGCGAGGAATACTACACGCTGCCCTGGGCGGTTTTGCGCTACGACCTGGGCCTCGATGCCTACGTCGTCGACATCACCGAGGCGCAGCTGCGCGACGCACCCGCCCGCTCGCCGGAGGGCGGCGACCCGGAGGACGAGCGCGCCTGGGAGGAGCACGTCCACCGCTACTACAACGCGGCGCCGTATTGGGGGATCTGAGGACGTCTGAACCCTCTTCGGGACGACGCTCTACGGCCGGGTCAGAAACCCGATCGGCTCCCGCGGCGGCTGGCCGAGCCAAACCAGCACGGCCCCGACACCGAGCCCGAACAGGGCCGCCGGGACGAGGCCGAGTGGGGTCAGCAGAACCGTATCCGCCCAGGGTGCCGCCTGCCGGATCGTGGTTCCGAGGGCGGTGATCCGCTCTTGCGGCAGGGACTGGATCAGTTCGGCGAGGCTCGTCACCCGCAGGCCGTTATTGGCGATGGAGCGGGCGCCGTCGTAGCAGAGCTGCACGAAGCCCGCCGCCATCATCAGGAGCCCGAGCGCCCGGCTGAAGAACGGCAGTCCGAGGAAACGGGAAACGGTTCGCAGCATGTTCGCCCTCGCGCGGGATGACGGGCCGGAAGACGGACCATCTACCACCGCGACGCTTCCGGCCTGAGTAGGCCGAGGCCGGAGGTCAAGGCAAGCGGTCGGGCTCGGCTCCGAGGTCCCGGCGCGGGCTCGCCACCCGCGCGGTCGCCCGGGCGAGCAGCACGGCACCGAACAGCGCCGAGAGCAGCGAGCCGCCGAGGACGCCGAGCTTGGTCTCGGTCTCGTGCAGGCCATCCGTGAAGGCGAGGGCGCCGATGAACAGGCTCATGGTGAAGCCGATGCCGCAGAGGAGCGCGACGCCGTAGACTTGCACCCAGGTCGCCCCCGCCGGGCGAGAAACGAGGCCAAGAGCGGCGGCGAGCCGAACGCTCGCGAAGATGCCGACCTGCTTGCCGATGAACAGGCCGAGCGCGACGCCGAGGGTCACGGGCTCGATCAGCGCCCGCGCCGGCAAGCCGAGGAGCGTCACCCCCGCATTGGCGAAGCCGAAGATCGGCACGATCAGGAACGAGACCCAGGGCGTCAGGGCGTGCTCCAGACGGTGCAGGGGCGAGGTCGCGTCCTCCGGTCGGCCCGGGCTCGGGCGGATCGGCACGAACAGGGCGAGCAGCACGCCGGCCACCGTGGCGTGAACGCCGGAGCGCAAGACGAACACCCAGAGGACGAGGCCCGCGAGGAGATAGGGCAGGAGCGCGCGCACACCGAGGCGGTTGAGGGCGAACAGCACGGCCAGCATCCCGGCCGAGGCCGCCAGCATCGTGGTATCGAGCTGCCCCGTATAGAACAGCGCGATGATCACCACGGCGCCGAGATCGTCGACGATGGCCACCGCCGACAGGAAGATCTTGAGTGAAACGGGCACGCGCGAGCCCAGCAGCGCGAGGACGCCCAGCGCAAAGGCGATGTCGGTCGCGGCGGGGATCGCCCAGCCCCGAGCCGTGGACTGCCCGGCATTGAAGGCGAGGTAGACCAGGGCCGGCACCGCCATGCCCGCCGCGGCGGCAAGGCCCGGCAGCACCCGGTCGGGCCATGTGCGCAGGCGCCCGTCCAGTCCCTCGCGCTTGATCTCGAGGCCGACCAGCAGGAAGAACACGACCATCAGGCCGTCGTTGATCCAGTGCATCAGGCTCAAGGGCCCGAGATGGATGTGCAAGAGGTCGTGGTAGGTCTGCGCCAGGGGCGAATTGGCGACCACGAGCGCGGCGCCGGCCGCGACCATGAGCACGATGCCGCCGGCCGCCTCGTTCGTGAGAAAGCGGCGTGTTGCCGAGTACGAGCGTTGCAGAGGGCGCGGGAGCGCACGGACGGAGGGGGGCGGCGGCTTCATGCCGTGACCCGTTGCCCGCCCTGGGCCGGCACCGCAACCCGCTGGCTTGGAAAATCGGGCTGGCTTGGAAAATCAGGCACCTTGGACAATCAGGAGGATTTCGCCAGCGCCGCCCGGATCAGCCGCTTGCCGTCCTCGCTCGACCATTCGGCCGGGCCCTTCATCACGCCGAGCGTGCAGCCCTTGGCGTCGATCAGCATCGTCGTCGGCAGCCCCGTGGAGCCGACCGCCGACTGGATCGCCGGCAGCACCTTGCCCTCGGGGTCGCCGTAATAGGTCAGATGCGCGATGCCGTTGGCCTTGAACCATGCGGGCGGCTTGTCGAGATTGCGCGTCTCGACATTGATCGCCACCACTTGGAAGCTGTCGCCACCGAGTTCCGCCTGAAGGCGGTCGAGGGCCGGCATCTCCGCCTTGCAGGGAGCGCACCACGTCGCCCACAGGTTCACCAGGAGCAGTTTTCCGCGCAAGGACGCGAGATCGGTCGGCGCGCCGTCCGGGCCCTTGAAGGCGACGGCGGGTGCCGGCTTCGGGGCAGCGGAGGCGTCGAAAGCGGCAACGTCGCCGCGGGCCAACGGCGCGAGCCGGGCCGCGACCGGGGCGGCTTCGGCGCAGGGGCCGGAGGCCGCGAGGTTGCCGACGTTCGAGCCCGTCCCGTATAGGGCGAGGCCGCCGACGAGGACGGCGGCGAGCGCGCCGCCCGCGGCAAGGATTTTCGGGGTCGCCGTCACGGCCGAACCTCGTTTCGCGTGCGGAAGGTGGGATCAGCCATGAGCAACCGGATGTGGGGTGGACGCTTCGCCAGCGGCCCGGCCGAGATCATGGAGGAGATCAACGCCTCCATCGGGTTCGACAGGCGTCTGGCATCCCAGGACATCCGCGGCTCGCTGGCGCATGTCGCGATGCTGGGGAGCCAAGGCATCCTGCCGGCCGAGGATGTGGCAGCCATCGAAGCCGGGCTCAAGTCCGTCGAGGCGGAGATCGCGCGCGGCGAATTCGTCTTCCGGCGCGAGTTGGAGGACATCCACATGGCGGTGGAGAGCCGCCTGACTGAGATCGTCGGCCCCGCCGCGGGGCGCCTGCACACCGCCCGCTCGCGCAACGATCAGGTCGCCACCGATATGCGGCTATGGGTGCGCGACACCCTCGACGCCCTCGACGCGCAGGTCGCCGACCTGCAGCGGGCGCTGGCCGAGACGGCGGTAAAGCATGCCGGGACGGTGATGCCGGGCTTCACCCACCTGCAATCGGCCCAGCCCGTCACCTTCGGCCATCACTGCCTCGCCTATGTCGAGATGCTGGCGCGCGACCGCGGCCGGTTCCGCGACGCGCGGGCGCGGCTCAACGAATGCCCGCTCGGCGCCGCCGCACTCGCCGGCACCTCCTTCCCGATCGACCGGCACGCCACGGCCGCCGCCCTCGGCTTCGACCGACCGACCGCGAACTCGCTCGATTCCGTGGCCGACCGCGACTTCGCGCTGGAATCGCTCTCGGCGGCCTCGATCTGCGCGGTTCACCTCTCGCGCTTTGCCGAGGAGTTGGTGGTGTGGACCTCGGCCCAGTTCGGCTTCGTGCGTCTCTCCGACGGCTTCACCACCGGCTCGTCGATCATGCCGCAGAAGCGCAATCCCGACGCCGCCGAACTCGTGCGCGCCAAGGCGGGGCGCATCATCGGCGCGCTCACGGGCCTGCTCATCGTGATGAAGGGGCTGCCGCTCGCCTATTCGAAGGACATGCAGGAGGACAAGGAAGGCACCTTCGACGCCCTGCAATCGCTCTCGCTGTGCCTTGCCGCCATGGCCGGCATGGTGCGCGACCTCGAACCCGTGGCCGAGACGCTCAAGCGCGCGGCGGGCTCCGGCTACGCCACTGCCACCGATCTCGCCGACTGGCTGGTGCGCGAGCTGAACATGCCGTTCCGCCAGGCCCATCACGTCACCGGCCGCGTCGTCGCGGCAGCCTCCGAGCGCGGGATCGGGCTGGAGGAACTCTCCCTCCAGGACATGCGGGCGATCGAGCCGGGCATCACGGACGCCGTCTTCGCGGTCCTCGGCGTCGAGAACTCGGTGGCGAGCCGCACCAGCTACGGCGGCACCGCACCGGACAACGTGCGCCGGCAGGCGGCAGCTTGGCTGGAAAAGCTCGGCCCTGTGGAGAAGTAAAAACAGCCCTGCGGGAACGGGCACGGAAAATGCGGCGTTCAGGTTTCAGCTAACTGAGCTTGGCTATCCGACTGTCCGAACCTGCGGAGTGCCGTCATGAACGTTGAGAGTTGGATCACCGTCGAGGAGACGCCTGCCCTAGCGGCGGAGGCCATGGCGGTCATCGACGCTCGCCTCGCACGGCTCACCGATGCGGAGCGGGGCGCCTTCTGGGCCTCGATCCGCAAGGCCTACAACACCCCCTACAACGATCCGGAGAAGCCGGCGCAGCCTAAGCCGGTCGAGCCGGCGCCCGGCACCATTCCGTCGGCGGTCGAGATCCGTCTTCCCCCGATCGATCCGTCGATCGACCTGCCCGCGGCCGCGCTCGCTTCGGCGACGCTCGCCGCGGAGATGCGGGCGGCCTGACACCGCATCCGACCGCTTCAGGCTGCGTCGACGGGTGCGGCCCATGGCCGTTTTCGGTTAATCGGAGCGGTCAGGGGTTTCCTGTTACGCTGCGGCCCGTCATCTTGACGGCGCGTGAAGAGGGCCGACCCGGCCGTCCGTACACCCGAGTAACGATGCAGCGGCACCGCCTTTCGATCTCTCATCCCGCCTTTGGGCGTGGCCGCCCCCTCGCGGCCCTCGCGCTGGCCGCCGCGGCTGCCGCGGCTCTGCCCGGCCCGTCGGGGCGTGCGCTCGCACAGGAGGGCATACAGGGAGCGGAGATCATCCTCGCCCGGTCGAGCCGCCGCGAGTCGAAGAGTTCGGCACTTCCGCCGGGGATGCAACAGGCCGTCCCGCTGGCGGTGTTCGGCGACTGGAACGTCTTCACCAACGGCGCGCAGGGCCGCGACAAGCTCTGCTACGTCATCGCCCAGCCGACGACCCGCAGCCCCAAGACGCTCGCGCGCGACACCGGCTACCTGTTCGTCACCTTCCCCAAGGGCGGCGCCCAGGGGGAGATCGCGGTGATGCTCGGCTTCAAGCCGAAGCCGGCCGCCGCGCAAGCAAAGCCCGGCGCCGCCGCCGCCCCGAGCGACCCCTACCTCACGGTCGGCAGCACCCGCTACGGCCTCGTGGCGAAGGACGAGAACGCCTGGATCCAGAACCAGGCCGACGAGCCGCGCATCGTCACGGAGATGAGCCGGACCCAGACCGCGACGGTCCGCACGACCTCTCAGCGCGGCAAGCCGACTCAGGACGACTACGCGTTGGGCGGCTTCGCCGATGCGCTCAAGCGCGCACGCGAGGAGTGCAAGTAGGTCTTCGCATCGGAGGGCTGCATCGCCGGCCTTCACCGCGGGCCCACCGATCCGGGACCGTCACGAACGGACGTGGCCGTCTTGCGATCGAAGACGCTTCTGAAACGAACCCCGCAAAAACAAGCCGGCGGCCCGAAACGGCGCCGCCGGCTGTCTTCATGCGGCGTGTTGCGGAGGGTTACACCACCGCGCGCAGGCGCGGCTGGCGGCCTTTCTCGCGCGCCGCGCGGGCCGCTTGCTCCACGGTGCGGAACAGCGTGCCGTCGAGTCCGTCGAAGCGGCGCTCGGACGAGAAGAAGCGGACACCGCCGCGCTCGGGTACGGCGATGCCGGCGGTGATGTCGCCGATCTCGATCACGCGGGCGGGGGTCGCATCCGCGGCGGAGAGGTCGAGCGCGTCGTCGTCGAGGTAAGCGGTCTGGGCACGGGTCATGACGGGGTGAACTCCTGCGGCCTTCGTCGGCCGGTTATCGGCAAGGCGTTCGCGGGCGCTGCTCTAGCCCACGGATGTGACTGTCTGCCGACAACATCCCCATGCCCGGGCACCCCATCCGCCAGGCAACCTCGACTTCTTCCAAATAAAGCTACCGTTCACGGCCAGTCCTCCTCTCTCGCGAGGACCACGGCGCAAGTGCGTCGTGATGCATTAGCGTTTGATAACGCGGCGCAAGCTTGCCACTACAAATCACCGCGGCGCGAAGTCGTTCGCACGGTCTTAAGATGAGGTGCCAAACCCCAACCGTCAACGGAATGTTCTTTCGAAGTTCAGCTTGACAGAGAAAGTTCGCGCCGCGATTCGAGCGATCCGCGGCGCGTCCCGTCTGTCGGGGAAGGGCTCACGCCAAATCTAGCAAAGCCCGGGCCGAAACCGGCCTCATGCCCCGGCGATGATGCGCCCGAGATCGGCATGGGCCGAGAAGATGGCGGCGGCCCCGGCATCGAGGAGATCCCGTCCGGCCCGGTCGTGGCCCCAATGCCCGCCGCCGGTGAAGCCGACGACCCGCATTCCGGCCGCCCGCGCCGCCTGCACCCCCGGCACGCTGTCCTCGATCACGAGGCACTGATCCGGGGCGATACCCATCCGCTCCGCCGCGAACAGGAACAGGTCCGGGAACGGCTTTCCGCGCTCCACCTGCGCGGAGGAGAAGACGCGCCCCTCGAACAGCGGCAGCAGGCCGGTGAGCGAGAGCGAGCGGCGCAGCCGCACGGGGTCGCTGCTGGAGGCGACGCAGAACGGCAGGTGCAGGAGACCCAGCGCCTCGGCGATTCCGGCCATGGCGGCCAGCTCCGCCTCGAAGGCGGCGAGCGTCTCCGCCTTCACCCGCTCGACGAAGCCGTCCGGGGCCGTGACCCCATCCTCGCGGGCGACGCGCTCCATGATCGAGGTCATGGATGTGCCGGCAAACCGCTCCCGCACGCTGTCGACGCTGATCGCGAGCCCGATCCCGTTGAGCCCGCGCGTCAGGGTCGCGAGGCTGATCGGCTCGCTGTCGATCAGCACGCCGTCGCAGTCGAAGATCACGAGGGCGAGGGGAGGCGAGGCGGGGAAGGCGTCCGTCATCGGCGGCTCGTCTCGCACGGCAATCGAAGCACTGCAACGCAGCCGGGCCATCGACCGAAGCGGGGTTGCACCGCATTTCGGGCGCCAAGTGCGCCCCGCTGAGTGGGTTCGAGGACCGGAACGGTCGCTCGAACACAAAAGCGCGGCGAAAGCTGAGGCCGCAGAGGTGGTGCCGGCGTTCGAGGCCGAGCAAAAACAGAGCAGTCGCCCGCGAGCGATTGCCCGGCGCAACGCGGTTGTCGCCTCGCGTGCCGGCGTGTAGCCCGGCAGCATGCGCACCTATCTCGGCCTCGCCACGACCTTCCACGATCCGGCGCTCGCCCTCGTCGGGCCGGACGGGACCGTGTTGTTCGCCGAGGCCGCCGAGCGCTACCTGCAATACAAGCGCGCGCCGAACTGCGAGCCCGATCCCGGCACCCGCATGGCGGGCCTGCTGAAGCGTCACGTGCCCGAGGGGACGGATCTGGTCATCGCCACCTCATGGGGCGAGCAGTTCTCGGAGTTTCTCAAAGGGCAGGCCGCGTCCGGCGCCTTCGAGCTGCCCGCCTTGGCCCAGCACCCCTCCACCCTCAACCGCTCCTTCGTGCCGGAGCGGGCCGAGCGCGTCTTCATCGCCGACCTCCACGCCATGCAGGCGCGGGCCGGCAACGGCACGGTGCTGGCGCTCGACAACGAGACGCGCGGGCTCAGCGGCAAGCCGCGGGCGACCATTGCCGGGCGGCGGCGCTACGCCCACCATCTGGCGCATGCCGCCTACGCCCTGTGGAGCAGCCCGTTCGAGGAGGCGACCGTGCTCATCGTTGACGGCATGGGCGAGACCGGCGCCGCGGCGATCTACCGTCTGAAGGACGGGCGGATCGAGGAGGTGCGGCGCCACCGCGGGCGCGGCTCGGTCGGCTTCCTCTACGGGCTCGTCACGGATCTCGCCGGCTTCGACCAGATCAAGGGCGAGGAATGGAAGATCATGGGGCTCGCGCCCTACGGCCGCACCGACCCCGACCTGATGGCGCTGCTGCGCCGCCTGTTCTCGGTCGAAGACGGACGCCTGAAATTCGCCGACGAGGCCACGGTGCAGACGGTCGCCGCCGAGATCCTGTCGCGGCGCCCGGGGGATGTCGGCGAGCAGGGCTGGGCCGACCTCGCCCGCTGCGGCCAGGACATTTTTTCCGAACTCATGGACGTGCTGGTGGCCGAGGCTTGGCGGTTCGCGGCGAGCGAAAACCTCGTCATCGCCGGCGGGTGTGGGCTCAATTCATCCTATAACGGCCGCGTGCTCGGGCGCTCGGGCTTCCGCCGCCTGCACGTGCCCTCGGCCCCGGCCGACGACGGCAACGCCATCGGCGCCGCGTGGCTGGCGCTGGCCGAGGACGATCCCGACTGGAAGGGGCCGAAGCGCGCGGCGCGTCCGCTCACGCCTTATCTCGGCTCGACCGTTTCCACCGAGCCGCTGGAGCGCATGGCCGAGTGGGAGCCCCGCGCCCGCCGCCTCGGCCACGAGGGCGTGACGCGGGAGGCGGCGAAGATCCTGGCCGAGGGTGGGCTCGTCGGCTGGGTGCAGGGCCGGGCGGAGTTCGGCCCGCGTTCGCTCGGCAACCGCTCGATCCTCGCCGACCCGCGCCCGGCTCATGCCAAGGAATCGCTGAACGCCAAGGTGAAGTACCGCGAGGCGTTTCGCCCCTTCGCACCCTCGATCCTGGCCGAGGCCGGGCCCGACTGGTTCGAGGATTATGCCGACAGCCCCTACATGGAGCGCACGCTCGTGTGGCGCGCGGCGGTGCGGGATCAGGTGCCGGCGGTGGTCCATGCGGACGGCACCGGCCGGCTCCAGAGCGTGACGCGCGCGCGCAACCCGGCCTACGCGGCTTTGATCGAGGCCTTCGCCGAGCTGACCGGCGTGCCAATCCTGCTCAACACCAGCTTCAACGTGATGGGCAAGCCGATCCTCCACACGGCGGAGGACGCGATCCTGATGTTCTACACCACCGGCCTCGATGCCATCGTGGTCGAGGACTGGATCCTGACGAAAAAGGCGCCCGCCTGAAGCGGACGCCCGTCATTCTCACGCAGAGCCAAGTCGCGAGATTTACTCGCAGACTTCGACCCGACGGTAGGTGAACTCGACCTCGTCGAGCCACACCTTGCGGCGCTCGTAGTGGCAGATCGGGCCCCGGCGCGGCGGGGGCGCGACGTAGACCGGCTCTTCCTCGACATAGACCCGGCGCGCAGGCGGCGGGGGCGGAGGCGCGGCCCCGTTGTTGAGGAGTGCGCCGACGGCGAGGCCGCCGATGACGCCGGCCGCGGCGCCACCGATCAGGGCACCGTTGCGGCCGTCGCGAGCGGAAGCGGGAGCGGCGGAGAGAACCGCGGCGCCGAGAAGCGCCGCGCAGATGCCCTTGCGGGCGAGAACGGAGAGGGACAGGGCGGGCACGAGAACCGATCCTTTGGACAACCGGACTAATCAGGCACGTGAGCCCGAATTAATCCGGTCAAGCTTAAGGATTGGCGAACGCGCCGTCGCGGCGGTTCAGATCACCGCGTCGAGGCTCTTCACGACCGCGCGAGGCGGCTGATCCGGGTACTCGTCGGGCTGTCCTTTCCGGTTCACCCACACCGCATCGAAGCCGAAGGCGGTGGCGCCCGCGATGTCCCAGCGGTTCGAGGAGAAGAACAATACGGTGTTCCGCTCGGTGGCGAGCTGGTCGAGAACCATCTGGTAGGCGGCGGGCGCCGTCTTGAAGGTCCGGATGGGATCGACCGAGAGCACAGCATCGAGCCGCTCGCCCAGACCGGAGGAGGCCACCGCCCGCTCCAGCATCGCGGCATTGCCGTTGGAGAAGAGCGCGGTCTTCACGCCGCGCTCGCGTAGACGCTCCAGAACGCCGGGCACCTCGTCGTAGGCGTCGAGGTCGCGATAGGCATCGAGGAGTTTTTCGCGAAAGCCGCGGTCGATCTCCGGGTGCTTCGCCAGCGCGAAATCGAGGGCACGCTCGGTCAGGTCCCAGAAGGCGACGTAGCGGCCCATCAGGCCGTGCACCCAGGAATATTCGAGCTGCTTGGTACGCCAGACCTCGGAGAGGCTGTCCGCCTGAGGCCCGAGCGCGCCGGCATGGCGCGCGACCGCCGAATGCACGTCGAACAACGTGCCGTAGGCGTCAAAAACGGCGTAGCTTTTGCCGGAGCGGAGATCGGGGAGGGTCATACCGGGTGAAATGAGGCGCCCGCCCGATCCGGAAAGGCTACCTGCGGCGCAATCGCACGCCGAACGCGCCCATCACCGCAAGCAGGGTGCCAGCGTAAGCCAGCGCCCCGGCAAAGCCGAGGAGCGCGAGCACCGCGATCTCGCGCAGATGGGGCAGGGCGGGCACGATCCGCTCGGCGAAGGGCAAGCCGTAGACGGCGAGCACCGCCAGCACCGCACTCGCCACGACGACCGCGGCGACGGTGACGCCAAGCACCCGCCCCGGCGCGGTCCAGCCACGGCGCAGCGCCAGCCCGTAGAGCAGAGCGAGGTTGATCCACTGGGCGATGGCGGTGGCGAGGGCGAGACCCGCGACGCCGTAGGGACCGGTCAGCACCAGCTTCAGCGCGACATTGACGGCGATCGCCGTCAGCGAGGCGTAGAGCGGCGTCGTCGTGTCCTGCCGGGCGTTGAAGCTCGCCACGGCCGAGCGCACCATCACCACGGCGGGAAGGGCTAGCCCGTAGGCGGCGAGCACGGAGGCCGCGCGGGCGGCGTCCTCGGCGGTGAAGGCGCCGCGCTGGAACAGGGCCGCCATGATCAGCCCCGGCAGCGTCAGGAAGGCGATGGTGAACGGGGCCGAGAGCGCCAGTGAGAACCCGGCGGCCCGGTTCTGCGCCGCGTGCGCGCCGGCCACGTCGCCCGCGGCGATGCGCCGGCTCATCTCGGGCAGGAGCACCGTGCCGGCGGCGATGGCGATGACGCCGAAGGGCAATTGGTAGAGCCGGTCGGCGTAGTACAGCGCCGAAACCGCACCGGTCGGCAGGAAACTCGCGATGATGGTGTCGGCGAAGGTCGCGATCTGGAAGCCGGCCGAGCCGATCACGGCGGGCCCCAGGATCTTGAAGAACCGGATCATGTCGGGATCGCGCAGGGTCGGCTTCGTCAGCCGCGGCGCGTAGGCGCGTCGGCGCGCATCCCACCAAACCAGCGCGAATTGCAGCACGCCCGAGACCGAGACGCCCCAGGCCGCGGCATAGGCCGCGTTCGGGAACAGGAAGGCCAGGGCGAGGGCCACCAGCATCGAAAGGTTGAGCAGCACCGGCGCGCCGGCCGCGGCGGCGAAACGCCGATGCGCGTTGAGGATGCCGGAGAACAGCGTCACCAGCGTCATGAACAGCAGGTAGGGGAAGGTGATCCGCGTCAGGCTCACGGCCAGCGCGAACCGCGCCCCGTCCTCGGAGAAGCCCGGCGCCAGCGCCCGCACGATCCAGGGCATCGCCGGGAGCGCGAGGGCGAGCAAAGCGACCTGCACGATCAGCATCAGGGTAAAGACGCGATCGGCAAAGCGCGCGGCGACGCCCTCGGCGCCCGCCTGTTCCAGATGGGTATAGGCCGGCACGAAGGCGGTGTTGAACGCCCCCTCGCCGAAGATCGCGCGGAAGTGGTTCGGCAGGCGGAAGGCGACGACGAAGGCATCCGCCATCGGCCCGGCGCCCATCACGGCCGCCGTGACCACGTCGCGGGCAAAGCCGGTGACCCGCGAGACCAGCGTCCAACCGCCGACGGAGAGGATCGAGCGGATCATGTTTTCGCGGTTGATCCCGTACGTGACGAGGGGGCAGGCGGCGCCTCATCCCATCCACATCCTCATCCTGAGGCGCCGCGTCAGCGGCCTCGAAGGATCCTCCAGGGATCGCGCGGGAACTGGAGGATCCTTCGAGGCCGACGCGACGCGCCAGCACCTCAGGATGAGGGTGGAGACGAGGAGACTCGAACGGGGAGTAGGCCGCTGCGACACGGCAGGACAATGACCGCACGGGCACGCCGCGCATGAAAAAGCCGCCCCGTCGGTCAACGGGGCGGCGGCATCAAGACTCGAAGCGGATCAGGCCTTGGCCTCGCCGTACAGCTTCTCGACGTACTCCCAGTTCACGAGGTTCTCGATGAACGCCTTGAGGTAGTCGGGGCGGCGGTTGCGATAGTCGATGTAGTAGGAGTGCTCCCACACGTCGACGCCGAGGATCGGGGTCGCGCCGTGGACCAGCGGGTTCTCGCCGTTCGGGGTCTTCAGGATGGCGAGCTTGCCGTCCTTGACCGCGAGCCAGGCCCAGCCGGAGCCGAACTGGCCGACGCCGGCCTGGATGAAGTCGGCCTTGAACTTCTCGTAGCCGCCGAGATCCTCGTCGATCTTCTGGGCCAGCGCCGCCGGGGGCTGACCGCCGCCGTTGGGCTTCATCCAGTTCCAGAAGTGGAGGTGGTTGTAGTGCTGGCCGGCGTTGTTGAAGAGCGCCTGATTGGTGTTGTAGCTCGCCTTGACGATCTCCTCGACGCTCTTGCCGGCGAGGTCGGTGCCTTCGAGCAGCTTGTTGCCGGTGTCGACATAGGCCTTGTGGTGCTTGTCGTGGTGAAACTCGAGGGTTTCCTTCGACATGTAGGGCCCCAGCGCGTCGTAGGCGTAGGGCAGCTCGGGCAGGGTGAACGTCATGCGTGTCTCCTAGGTTGTCCGGGTCTCGCGGGAAGCGGAGGCGAAGCGCGCAAGGAGTTCGAAGCGCGCGGCCGGCGAGGTGACGCGCGGGTAGGTAAGTCGGGGGAGCGGGCTCGGCAACGCCAGCGGAGCCGTATCCGTGCGCATGTTACCGATCGGGGCAAGGCATCCACCGTTTTGCGGCGGGCGTCCGCCGCTGCAATCGCCCGATGCAGTGCGTGAGGACACCGCAAGGCGGGCACTCGGCTGTGCATGGAGCGACGGAAAGGCCGGTTTCCGCGCGTGGCGTGACCGTGCGATTTTGCAATGAGCGGGCGGGGGGTTATCCTGTGACCCTCACGCCGCCCGCGACAGTCAGTCGAGAGTACCATGGTCGTCGCGCTGCTCGCGCTCAGTTCCGTCATGATCCTCGGTGGCGTTGCCGCCGTGGTCCAGGGCTTTCCCTACGTCCGGCTGGAAAGCGGACTGGCCATGGTGATCGGCGGCTCGACCGCGGCCTCGGCCGGCGTCGTCCTGCTCGGCCTGACGGCCATCGTCTACCGCCTGCGCAGGCTCCACACCGCCGTCGAAAGCCTGCGCGAGGCTTCCCCCCAGCCGAGCATCCCGGCCGCAGTACCCGCCGGTGTGGTTCCCTGGGAGGCGTCGGCACCGGAAGCGCCGGCCTTCACCGCTCCCGAGGTTTCACCGCCCGAGCGGCCCTCGCTCGCCGGCATGGGTCTGGTAGGCGCGGGTGCGGCCGGCCTCGCGGGGCTGTCGATCGGCGCGCTGCGGCCGGGCGCACGCGGTGCCGAGCCGATTTTCGAGGATCCGGCGCCCCCGGCCGAACCGCAGCCGAGCGCCGCGGAGCCGCTGCTGCCCGACCTGCTGCCGGAGGCCGCGCCGCCGCGTGCGAGCGATGACGACCTGTTCCGCATGCCCGAGCCGGCGCACGAACCCGAGCGGGCGACGTCCTTTCCCGAACCCGAGCCGGTGACGCTCCCGAACCCGGTCGCCGAGGAGCGGGACGAGGCGCGGATCGCGGCGCCGACGCCCGCGGCCGAACCGATCGGCCTGCGCTCCTTCCTCGACGATCCGGCGCCCGCACCGGCCGCCGAAACGCCGCCCGAGCCGGAGGCCGTGACGCCTGCGCCGCAGGAAATCGCGGCTGGGGAAACGAGGGCTCAGGAGCCCGAGCCGGCGGCGGGTGCCCCGGAGGAGCGGCACGCGGTCGGCTCCTACGCGTCGGGCGCCAACACCTACGTGATGTTCTCCGACGGCTCGATCGAGGCGGACACGCCGCGCGGCCGCTTCACCTTCGCCTCGCTCGACGAGCTGAAGACCTTCGTCAATGCCGGGGGCGAAGAGGCGCGCGGCGCGGCCTGAGGGCTGCGCGTCCCGGCCGACCTCAAGACGCGCGCAACGCCACCGGCGCCCGGTGGCACGCCGGCCCCTTCACGCCAGGGGGTTGAGCGCCGGGTTTCGTGCGGGCAGGGGCGCGGCGAGCGTCAGGTGGAACCCCTCGGGCGCGTAATCGGTGGTGATCTGCGCCTGAACCTGCGCGGTCAGCACCCGTTGCAGCAGGCGTGAGCCGAAGCCCTGGCGGGTCGGCGGGGTGACGCGGGGGCCGCCGCTCTCGCGCCAATCGAGGTGCAGCACGCCGGCCTCGACGCTCCAAGTGATCGTGATCCGGCCGCGCCCCGTCGAGAGGGCACCGTACTTGGCGGCGTTGGTGGTCAATTCGTGGATCGCCATGCCGATCGGCACGGCGATCTCGGAGGGCAGGTCCACTGCCGGGCCGTCGAGGACGATGCGCAGGTCCGGCGAGGTCTCGGTCTCGCTCTCGGCATAGGGCATCAGTTCGGAGGCGAGCAGATCGCGCAGGCTCGCCGTCTGCCACGTCGCCTCGGTGAGCACGCTGTGGGTGTGGGCGAGCGACTTGATGCGGCCGACGAAGGCCTCGTGGAAGCTGTCGATGCTGGTGGCAGTGCGCGCGGTCGAGCCGACGATGGCCTGGACCGTGGCGAGCGTGTTCTTCACCCGGTGGTGCAGCTCGCGGATCAGGAGGCTGCGGCGTTCTTCCGAGAGGTGGCGGTCGGTCACGTCCGCGACGACGCCGATCAGGCGCCGCGGCAGCCCACCCGGCCGGGTCCGCTCGAACCGGCCGGCCATGTCGATGGTGCGCCAAAGGCCGTCGTCGTGGCGGCGGATGCGGCCGGTGGCGTGCAGGATCGTGTCGTCGCGCAGCGCCCGCAGGATCGCCTGCCGAAAGACGGGGCGATCCTCGGGATGCAGGATTTCCTTGAGGAAGGCGGACTTGCCGATGCTGCCCTCGTCCGGCCGGCGGCCGAAGATCGCGAACATCCGCTCGTTCTCCCAGGTCGCCCGGTCGTCGAGGACATGCCACTCGAAGATGCCGAGGTCGGCGACCGTGGTGGCGACCCGCAGGCGCTCCTCGCGCTCGGCCAGGGCCTCCCGAGCCTCGACCCGGGTGGTGACGTCCTGCACCACGCCGACGATGCCGATGGGCGCACCGTCGGCGGCGAGAAGCGCCTCGCCGCGGGCGCCGATCCAGATCTCGGCACCGTCGGTGGCGCGCCGGAAACGGGTCTGGAACGCGTAGGGGCGCCGCTCGGCGATGGCGGCGGCGACCGCGGTCTGAATCCGCTCGGCGTCCTCCGGATCGACCTGGCCGCGCATCCCCTCCCAGGTGACGGAGCGCCCCGGCGCGTAGCCGAGGATCTGCGCCGCGCGGCGGGAAAACACCATCTGTCCGGTGACGAGATCCCAGCGCCATTCGCCGAGCCCCGCCGCCGTCAGGGCGTCGCGGTTCTGCTCGGCCCGGACGAGATCGTCGGCATCGACGAGGTTCACGACCGCGACCGTCTCGCCACCGTCCTCTCCGGACAGGGTCAGGCGCAGATCGAGGCTGCTGCCATCCGCCCGCAGCCAACGGCGGATGCCGGCCTTCAGCCCGGGCGTCTCCCCGTCGAACGCGTCGCGGCCGATCACTTGGTCGATCGGGCGGCCATCGAGGAAGCCCGAGGGGTAGCCGAGCCAGCGGTACAGGCAGGGATTGGCGGTGCGGATCGTGCGCCCATCGGGCGAGAACACGGCGAGCCCCACCGGCGCGCGGTCGAAGGCCGCGCGGTACAAGGCGGGCGAGAGGTCCGCCGGTCGAGAGCCCTTGTCCGCGCTGTCGTACACGATACTCCCCGTTCAGCCGCCCGCCGCGGGTGCAAGCGGGACCGTCCGGAGGGCGGCACCATGACGGAGGTCGCCGCGGACAACAAGATGCCCGGTCGAGGGCAAGCCTCATCGACCGCTGCCGGTCAACAGGCGCGGCACGGCCCGTATCAGCATAAGCCCTGCGCGGATCACCGCACCTGCGTCTCCGGCCGAGCCACGTACCAGCGCCCGGCCGAGGCGGACGGGCAGGTTCACGGCCAGCGCGGCCGCCAGCACGGCGAGGGACACCGCCCGGCCGTGATGCTTGCACGCGTAGAGCGTCTGCGCCCGCAGGAAGTAGAACAGGCGACGGTCCTTCACCGCCTCGGTGGTGCCCTGTCCGCGGTGGCGGATCTCGGCCTCTGCGACGTGACACACCGCAAAGCCGGCGGCGGCGGCACGGGCACAAAGGTCCGCATCCTCCCAGTAGACGAAGAAGCGCTCGTCGAACCCGCCGAGCGCAGCGAAGAGCGGGCGCCGGATCATCAGGAAGGCGCCCATCACCGCATCGACCGGCCGGGTTTCGGTGTGGTCCCAGTCGAGCAGGAAGTGGGGCGCGACGCGGCCGGGCAGCAACCGGTCGAGGAACAAGGTGTGGGCGATCAAGCGCGCGCCCGTCGGATGGCGGGCACAGGTGCGGTGCGTCTGCCCGGCCTCATCGACCAGCCGGGCGCCGACGATGCCGGTGCCGGGATCGGCGCCGAGCTGAGCACGGGCCGCGGCGATACCGTCCCGGCTGACCCCCGTGTCGGGGTTGAGAAACAGGATGGCCGCAGCCGAGCCCAAAGCCGCGCCCTGGTTGCAGGCACGAGCGAAGCCGCGATTGCCGGCGTTGCGCAGCACCGTGAGCGCGAGGCCCGGCCGATCCAGGCCCTCCGCCGAACCGTCGGAGGAGGCGTTGTCGACGACGACGACCCGCAGGTGCTCCGCCCCCTCGCTCGCGGCGAGGCTCGCGAGGCAGGCCCTGAGCTGGTCTCCGGCATTCCAGTTGACGATGACGACGTCGAGGACCGCCGCAGAGGGCGAGGCTACGGGGGTCGCGGTCACGGCGGCGCGTCCGCCGGCCGGCCGAGACGCCCGCCCAGCCCCTGGGCCAGGGCCGCGAGAAGGCGGGCGAGCACGCGGGGCGAGAACCGGTGACGGCTCCAGTAGAGCGCGATCTGGAGCGGCAGGTAGGCGGCCTGCTTCAGCTTCCACCGGCCCGGCACGTGCGGCAGGCGCCAGCTATAGGCGGAGTTGCGCACGTAGACGGCCATGCGGAACAGCGGCTGATCGGGCATCGTCACCGGCAGGAATCGCATCCGGATCGTGCCGCGCCCGACGCTGTGCGGGATGGCGGTGCCGGGGTCCATCCAGCAGCTCCGGCCGCGGGCCCAGGCGCGAAAGCACCATTCGAGATCGACCGCGTCGATGAAGAAGTCCTCGCGGAACGGACCGACCCGCGCGAAGGTCGCCAGATCCACGAGCGAGCCGGAGGTTGCCAGGAATTCGACCGGTCGAAGGTTTTCGCGGGGCGGCACGCCGGGGCGCAGCGGGTAGGCCGGTGCCTTATGGCCGGGCTTCGGCGCGGGCGCCGGCCCGACGAGAGCCGGGGGCGGGCCTTCGCCTATGGCCCGGTCGAGGGCGTGGCCCAGCGCCTGCGCCGTCTCGACGGTGGCATCGGCATCCTGATCGAGGAGGAACAGGCGGCGGAACCCGGCGGCCGTCGCCGCCTCGGCCAGCGCGTTGAGGGCGGCGGCGATGCCGTGGTTGCGGCCCTCACCGAGCCGGGTGAGCCCTTCCGCCTCCCGCAGCTGCGTCAGCGCCTCGGGCGGGATGCCGCCATTGTCGTAGACGAAGACGGGCAGGCGCCCGGCAAAGCGCTCGACGATCCGCACGACCTGTTCGGGCGAGGGACGGAAGAACACGACCGCGACGGCGGTATCGGTGGGAAGCTCGGAGGGCGTCACGTCGGACCTGTTATCGAGGTCAACGGCCTAGGCGCCGGCTCCCGGACGCGCAAGCCCGACGGCCTCGCACTTCACTCGACGACGAGCTTGTAGCTCAGGCCGGGTTTCACCACCGCGCCGCGTTGCAGGCTGTTGAGCACGAGGAAGCGATCGACGGCGCGGTCGGGCACGCTCATGCGGCGGGCCAACCCCTCCACGGTGTCGCCCGGAGCGGCGGTGACGATCCGCAGATGCGCCGGCTTGAGCGAGGCGGTCTCCTCCGGCTCGATCGGGCGCAGGCTCTCCAGCCAGCGGCGGAAGGCCGGCTCGGG
Source organism: Methylorubrum extorquens (assembly GCA_900234795.1). Classification (NCBI taxonomy): domain Bacteria; kingdom Pseudomonadati; phylum Pseudomonadota; class Alphaproteobacteria; order Hyphomicrobiales; family Methylobacteriaceae; genus Methylorubrum; species Methylorubrum extorquens. Next base: position 2,218,154 of record LT962688.1, on the reverse strand, counting down.
GTCGGTCGCGCCCTTGGCCGCCATGATCATGCGGTAGGTGGTCTCGCCCATGCGGATCGCCGCGAGGCGGAAGGTCCAGTCCTTGCCCCGCGACAGGGCGGTGGCGACCGAGCGACCGCCGACGATGCGGTTCTCGACCGAGCCCGCCTCGATGGCATCGTTCCAGGTCGCGCGCAGCACGTCCTCCAGGCTGCGGTCGCCGCTCGCCTCGACCTGATCGAACAGCAGGCGGCGGCTGCCCTCGGGCGTGGTGCCGAGTACCGCGTTGCGGGTGTTCTCGATGGCGAAGGCGTCCGGCACCTCGAAGGCGATGCTCAAGCCCGGATGCAGGAAGCGGCGACCGCGCACGAGCCCCTCGCCGGGATTGTCGCCATAGGCGAGCCCGTCGATCGCCGCGAGATAGCGGGCGCGGTCGTCGGCGCCGAGGCCGGGGGCGCCGATGCGCCGGGCCGCGCGGGTGACCAGCGCGATGCGCTCGGCGGTCGCGGGGTGGGTCGCGAGCATGTCGGGCTCGGCCGCGCTGCCGTTGCCGGCCTTGAGCGCCATGGTGCGCTGAAGCGCATCGAGGAAGCGGCCGGCACCGAACGGGTCGTAGCCGGCCTGGGCCAGCACGCGCACGCCGTTCGTGTCCGCCTCCAGCTCCTGCTCGCGGGAGAAGCGGGCGAGGGTGAACTTGGACTGGCTCTCGAGCTGTGCCCCCGTGACGGGGTCGTTCAGCACATCGGCGACCACGCGGCTGACGAGTTGCGAGCGCAGGGCCATTTCGCTGCGGGCGGTGGCATGGCGCAACGTCACGTGGGCGATCTCGTGCGCCAGCACCGCCGCGACCTCCGAGCTGTCGCCGGCGAGCGCCAACAGGCCGCGGGTGACGTAGAGCCGGCCGCTCGGCAGGGCGAAGGCGTTGACGACGGGCGAATCGAGCAGCGTGACCGCGTAGCTCTCCTCCGGCCGGTCGCTGGCGCGCACCAGCCGGTCGGTGATCTCGGTGATGAGCCGGTGGGCGGCGGGCGCGCGGTACTCGCCGCCGAACGAGGCCACGAGCTTGGCGTGGTCCGCCTCGTCGGATCGGGTGCGCCCGGTCGTCTTCGGCGCTTGCTCGGGCACCGTGATGACCGCCGGCGTCAAGACGCTTCCGGTCTGGTCGGCGGCGCAGGCCGCGAGCAGGCCCGCGAGCGCGGCCAGCGTGCCGAGCCGCGCAAGTCTCCGACGACCGCCCCCGCGCACGCGCCGCCGCCCCGATTGATGCTGCCGATCCCCCGTCATGCCGTTCTAGCGCCGCAGCGCCCGCTCTCCCTCGATGACCTCGATGCCGTCGACACCGGCGAGGTCGATGAACGGTCCCCGACCGATCTCGACCATGCCGCGGATTCTCACGAGGCGGCCCTTCAGCGTGGCCGCAGACAAACCATGTTCGCTCAGAATCCGCCAAGAGCGTTTCTGCACGGTTACGGTCAAGCCTTGCTCGCCCCGGCGCGCGAAGTCGAGATAGGTTCGGGCCGACCGCTCGCCGACATGCAGGATGCGCCCCTCCACCACCGCGAAGCGCCCGGCGCGCCCGCTCAGCGCCGCGGCATCGGTCGCCGCGAGCGGGCCGCCGGCCCACAGGCCGAGCCCGGCCGCGCGCGGCGCCGCCTCGACGACGCGGAGCGCCGGGCGGCACAGCGTGTCGGCCTCGCCGGCATCGGCATAGGCAAGCCCGGCCGCGACCAATCCTCCGGCAAGATCGACCGGCTCCGCCTCGCCCGCGATCCCGATTGCGTCGGCGCGACGGCGGCCCCAGCGGTCCTCGGCACCGCGTTCGGTCAAAACCAGGGGTGCGCCGCGAAAGGCGTGCAGCCAGGTTCGCGCGGCCGCGTCGAGCGCCGGTTCGTCGGGCCAGCGCAGCCCGGAGAGCACGGCCCGGCGGCCGGAGGCGAGGCGCAGCTCGCCCCTGGGTCCGATCTCGGCAAGGCGGTCGTCCCGCGAGGCGGAAGGCCGGCACGCCTCCTCCACCCGCGGAGCGCTTGAAGCACCACCGGGCGCGCCGCACGCGGCCGCGAGCAGCCAAACGAGAGCCGGGGCGCCGCCTCGGCTCGTCCGGCTCCCACGCGAGCCGATCTCGTGACCACCACCGGGCAACATCGTCACCGTTCGCGCTCGGCCTTTCGATTTAGGCGAAGATGCCGCGCGAAAAGTGCCCGGATCGCGGCACGCGAGAGCGCCGCGGACGCACAATCGCGGATTGCCGGCCCGTGCGCCTCTCGGGCAACAGCGCGCCGATCGCGCGCTCCGGCTCGCCCCGTACAATCGCCGACGGCCCAGGCCGGACCGGTTGGCGGCCCCCTGCGATGATGCTAAGCCTGAATCGACGTCTCCGTAGCTCAGCTGGACAGAGCACAGGTTTCCTAAACTCCACAATTGGGCGCCGTGATGGGAAACCGCACGGCGGATCCACTCAAATTCGGGGAAAGCTTCCGGCGCCGCGGCGCTCTGCCGATCCCGAGCCAAGCCCGAGGTCCGGTCACGGCCCACGGGAAGGTGTAGAGACTAGACGGGTGGCACCTAAAGGCTTCGTTCGAAGCCCACGGTGAAGGGATAGTCCAGACCACGAACGCGCGAACAGCGTGGCGGCGAAAGTCGAAGTGGTATGAAACCTGGGGTCGCAGGTTCGAGCCCTGCCGGGGACGCCAAGGGTTTTCGCTGCCTCAGATTGCAGGCGGACAGCCGATACTTCCTGCGATCTGAGTGCGACGTCGCGCCGCAGCTATAACAAATGACATAACGTGTGTGTCGTTGCCATTAGCTCCCGACGCGCCCTTGCAAGCGGAAAGTTTTCGTTCGAAGCATCGCCCGAAAGAGCTTGGGCAGAACGAAGATGGCAGGCCAGAAGACCGATGAGCGCGACGTCCTTCTCGGACGTCGCATTGCCGAGCAGCGCAAACGCTCGAAGCTAACGCAGCGAGCAGTTGCCGACAGCTTCGGGATGTCTGCCGCACAACTCCAGAAGTACGAAAAAGGCGTTAACCGGATCAGCGCGATTCATCTCGCGATCCTCAGTCGGCTCACCAATACTCCGGTTTCTGACTTTCTCGATGGCATTCCGCATCCGGACCCGGAAACGGAGCGTGGCTTTTCAGACAATGGCCAGCACGCTTACGCTGTCGAGCCGTGGTCCGATCTTGCCCGCGCTTTCGCGCGCCAGTTCACGGAAACCTTCACCGAGCAACAGCGCCGCGAACTCTCGGCCGCCGTCGAAATCCTGAGCCAGGAACTCAAGGGCTGACGGTCACCGCTCCGTGCCGGTGCCACCCCAATCCCGATCGGGCTCGGAACCGCAGGCTGCGGTTGCATGCAACAGCGTTCGTTAAAACGGACGATTTCGCCATTCCGGCTTGACCGTCCGGAACGGCGATGCGACAAGCCGCCCCTCTGGAGACCAGGGTAAGCGCCGTGACACACGAGGCGCGCCCGACAATCGGGGGTGCAGCCAATGCCTCGTTCCGACTACCTCTTCACCAGCGAATCCGTCTCCGAAGGCCACCCCGACAAGGTGAGCGACCGGATCTCGGACACCGTGGTCGACGCCTATCTCTCGGCGATGCCGGAGGCGCGTCTCGGCGTCGAGACGCTGACGACGACCAACCGTGTCGTGATCGCGGGTGAGGTGCGCGGCCCCGATTCCGTGACCTTCAAGGATCTCGAAGAGCTGACCCGCGAGGCCGTGCGCGACATCGGCTACGAGCAGTCGGGCTTCCACTGGAAGAACAACGACGTCGCCATCCACCTGCACGCGCAGTCGGCCGACATCGCGCAGGGCGTGGACGCCGCCGGCAACAAGGACGAGGGCGCGGGCGACCAGGGCATCATGTTCGGCTACGCCGCCGACGAGACCCCGGCCCTGATGCCGGCCCCGATCTTCTACGCCCACAAGATCCTCAAGGACCTCGCCGACGCGCGCAAGGCCAAGCAGGGCGACGCGGCCAAGCTCGGCCCCGACGCCAAGAGCCAGGTCACCGTGCGCTACGCCAACGGCCGCCCGGTCGAGGTGACGCAGATCGTGCTCTCGACGCAGCATCTCGACGAGTCGCTCGACTCGGCCGACGTGCGCGCCATCGTCGAGCCCTACATTCTCAAGGCTCTGCCGCAGGGCTGGGTCAACGAAGGCACCGTCTGGCACGTCAACCCGACCGGCAAGTTCGTGATCGGCGGCCCCGATGGCGATGCCGGCCTCACCGGCCGCAAGATCATCGTCGACACCTACGGCGGCGCGGCGCCCCATGGCGGCGGCGCCTTCTCCGGCAAGGACCCGACCAAGGTCGACCGCTCGGCCGCTTACGCCGCCCGCTATCTGGCAAAGAATGTCGTCGCCGCCGGCCTCGCCCGCCGAGCCACGATCCAGCTCTCCTACGCCATCGGCGTGGCCAAGCCGCTGTCGATCTACGTCGATCTGCACGGCACCGGCACGGTGGACGAGGCCAAGCTCGAGACGGTCCTGATGGACGCCCTCGATCTCTCGCCCCGCGGCATCCGCACGGCGCTTCAGCTCAACAAGCCGATCTACGCCCGCACCTCGGCCTACGGCCATTTCGGCCGCGAGCCCGATGCCGATGGCGGCTTCTCCTGGGAGAAGACGGATCTGGCCGACAAGCTGAAGTCGGCGTTCTGAGCCCGAACCATGATGGGGAGGGATGACGACATCCCTCCCGAGACGGGTGGGACGGCGGAGACCGAGCGGGCCTTCTACGGGCGCCGCAAGGGCAAGCGCCTGCGCCCGGGCCAGGAGCAGCGCCTCGAAGGGGCGCTGCCTTCTCTTCGCGTGACGCTGCCCGAGCGCGGCGAATTCCTCGATCCGCCGAGCTTGTTTCCGGTGCCGGTCGACGAGGTCTGGCTGGAAATCGGCTTCGGCGGCGGCGAGCATCTCGCTGCCCAGGCCGAGGCCCACCGCCAAGCCGGCATCATCGGCTGCGAACCGTTCGTCAACGGCGTGGTCAAGCTGCTGCGCGCGGTGGACGAGCGCGACTTGCGCAATGTCCGCGTCTGGGACGAGGACGCGACCGCCCTGCTCGCCGCCCTGCCGGATGCGAGCCTCGCCCGCGTCTACCTGCTCTATCCCGATCCCTGGCCGAAGCGCCGCCAGCGCAAGCGCCGCTTCGTGTCGGACGCCTCGCTCGCCGAGATTGCGCGCGTGCTGCGCCCCGGTGGCCACTTCCGCTTCGCCAGCGACATCGACGACTATGTGGGCTGGACCCTGGTCCGCGCCGCCCGCTGCCCGCAGCTGCGCTGGACGGCGCAGACCGCCGACGACTGGCGCAAGCCGTTCGAAGGCTGGCCGGGCACCCGCTACGAGGCCAAGGCCCTCGCGGCCGGCCGGCTGCCGAGCTACCTCACGTTCGAGCGGGTCGGCGCGGACTGATCCAGCCGCCGAACACGACATCATCGCCAAACGAAGCCGAAACGATCCGGCGCGCCGCCTTTCTTTGAAAGGTCGCGTGGCTGGATTGCGCGGTCGCTCGCGATGACGGCCGGCTGAACGAACCTGCCAGAAGAGAACGCGCGGCGATGGCGTCTGAACGCCCTCTCGACCCGATTGAAGCGCGGGGCGTCGGCCGGATGTCGGGAAGACCCGACATCTGGAGGAAGCGGCCGCTTCCGGCGAGCCCTCAGCCCGCCTTCGTCTTCGCCGTCGCCTTCTTCGCAGCTGCCGGCTTGGCCGCGGCCTTCGTCGCCGTCGCCTTGGCCGCCGGCTTTGCTGCGGTCTTGCGCACGGCCGGCTTCTTCGCCTCGCCGGCCTCCGCCTTCTTCGCCGGCGCGCGGGCGCGGGAAGCCGTCTTGCGGACCGGCTTCTTGCCGCCGCCCGACGCGCGCTTGGCGTTGACGAGGTCGATCGCCTGCTCCAGCGTCAGGCTCTCGGCGGCCATGGTCTTTGGCAGCGTCGCATTGACCGAGCCGTCGCTGACATAGGGGCCGTACTTGCCGGCCTTGACCACGAGGGCGGCACCGTCCGGATGCTGGCCGAGCGTGCGGCCGGGATCGGAGGAGGGGCGACCGCGTCCGCCACCCTGCTCCTTGGCGACGATGAGGTCGATGGCGCGGTTGGCGCCGATCTCCAGCACGTCATCGTCCTTGCCGAGATTGGCGTAGGTCTTCCCGTGTTGCACGTAGGGGCCGAAGCGGCCGAGATTGGCCAGGATCGGCTCGCCGGTCTCGGGATGCTTGGCCACCTCGCGGGGCAGCGACAGCAGGCGAAGCGCGATCTCGAGCGTCACACTGCCCGGCGTCATACCCTTGGGCAACGAGGAGCGCTTGGGCTTCTCCGCGCCCTTCTCGGCACTCGCCTCGCCGAGCTGCACGAACGGCCCGAAGCGGCCGTCGCGCAGGGTCACGGGCAGGCCGGTGGCCGGATCGTCGCCGAGCACGCGCACGCCGGGCTGGCCGCCCTCGGCCGAGGAGCCGTCACCCTCGCCCTCGACGCCGGAGGCCGAGAGTTGGCGGGTGTACTTGCATTCCGGGTAATTCGAGCAGCCGATGAAGGCGCCGAACTTGCCGAGCTTGAGCGAGAGCTGGCCCGCTCCGCAGGTCGGGCAGGCGCGCGGATCGCCGCCATCCGCCTTCTCGGGGAAGATGTGGGGCCCGAGCAGGCCGTTGAGCGCCTCGAGAACCTCCGCGACGCGCAATTCCTTGGTGCCGCCGATCGCGGCGGAAAAATCGCGCCAGAAGTCGCGCAGCACGGAGCGCCAGTCGATCTCGGCATTCGAGACCCGGTCGAGCTGCTCCTCCAGGCTCGCGGTGAAGTCGTACTCGACGTAGCGCTTGAAGAAGCTTTCGAGGAAGCCGGTGACGAGCCGCCCCTTGTCCTCCGGCTGAAGGCGCTTCTTCTCGATGCGGACATATTCGCGGTCGCGCAGGGTCTGCAGCACCGCGGCATAGGTCGAGGGCCGGCCGATGCCGAGCTCCTCCATCCGCTTGACGAGGCTGGCCTCGGAGTAGCGCGGCGGCGGCTCGGTGAAGTGCTGGGTCGAGGCGATGCGCTCGCGCTTGAGCGCGTCGCCCGCCTTCATCGCCGGCAGGCGCTTGGCGTCCTCGTCCTCCTCGTCGTCCTTGCCCTCCTGATAGAGCGCGAGGAAGCCGTCGAACTTCACGACCTGACCGGTGGCGCGCAGGTCGATCCGGCGCGGGCCGACATTCGCGCTCACCTCGACGGTAGTGCGCTCCAACTCCGCCGATTCCATCTGGCTCGCGATGGTGCGGGTCCAGATCAGGTCGTAGAGCTTGGCCTGCTCCGGCTCGAGGTGGCGAGCGACGTGCTTCGGCAACCGGCCCATATCGGTCGGGCGCACGGCCTCGTGGGCCTCCTGCGCGTTCTTGGCCTTGACGGTGTATTTGCGCGGCGCGCCGGGGACGTAAGCGTCGCCGAACTCGCGGCCGATCACTTGGCGCGCGTCCTGGATCGCCTCCGGCGCCATGTCGACGCCGTCGGTTCGCATGTAGGTAATAATGCCGACGGTCTCGCCGCCGACATCCACGCCCTCGTAGAGCCGCTGGGCGACCCGCATGGTCTGCGCCGGGGCCATCCCGAGCTTGCGGGACGCCTCCTGCTGCAGCGTGGAGGTGGTGAAGGGCGGCTGCGGATGGCGCTTGGCGGGCTTGGCCTCGATGCTCGCCACCTGGAAGGTCGCGAGTTCGAGGTCGCGCTTGAAGGCGGCGGCCTCCTCGGCATTGCCGACGTCGAGGCGCTGGATGCGCTTGCCGTCGGCGCCGACGAGCCGGGCCTCGAACACGCCGCCGGCTTCCGTCACCAGCGTCGCGATGATCGACCAGTACTCACGCGGCTTGAAGCGCTCGATCTCCATCTCGCGCTCGACCACGAGGCGAAGCGCCACCGACTGCACACGGCCCGCCGAGCGGGCGCCGGGCAGCTTGCGCCACAGCACCGGCGAGAGGTTGAAGCCGACGAGGTAATCGAGGGCGCGGCGCGCGAGATAGGCATCGACCAAGGCTTGGTCGATCTGGCGCGGCTTCTTCATCGCCGCGTCGACCGACGCCTTGGTGATGGCGTTGAAGGTCACCCGCTCGACGGGGATGCCCTTCAGCGCCTTGCGGGCGGTGAGCGCCTCGATGACGTGCCAGGAAATCGCCTCGCCTTCGCGATCCGGGTCGGTCGCGAGGATAAGCTTCTCGGCTCCCTTCACGGCACGGGCGATTTCGGACACGCGCTTGGCGCCGCGATCCTCCACCTCCCAGATCATGGCGAAGTCGGCCTCCGGATCGACCGAGCCGTCCTTGGCCGGCAGATCGCGGATATGGCCGAACGAGGCCAGAACCTCGTAATCGCGCCCCAGGTATTTGTTGATCGTCTTGGCCTTGGCCGGCGACTCGACGACGACGACTTTCATGAACCTCTGCCTCTCGCCAGAGCCTCACCGCAGATACGGTTTTGGGAATGGCGCGGATGCGTACCGGTCGGAGGCCGGCTCTCGCGCCGCGCAGAAGTGGGTGAGCCGCGCGGCGTTGTCAAATCGGGTGAACGCGCCGGACCTGCACTTAAATCCCCGCGTACCACTCGTAGCCGCGGTCCTCCCAGTAGCCGCCCTTGCCGTCGCCGATACCGGTCAGGCCCTCGGTCAGCTCGATCCGCTGGATGTATTTCGCCTGCTTGTAACCGAGCTGACGCTCAACCCGCAGGCGTAGCGGCGCGCCGTTCGAGACCGGCAGCGCCTTGCCGTTCAGGTCGTAGGCGAGGATCGTCTGCGGGTGGTAGGCATCGGTGAGATCGATGCTCTCGTAATAGCGAACCGGCGTGCCCTGGCTCGCTTCGTCCTCGGCATTCGGTGCCTCCGCGCCTGCGGCCTGCGAATCGCTTGCCTGATTCTCGGCCCCCTCCGGCCGCGTCTCCATGCTGGGATTGGCGGTCTTTTCCGGTTCCGCCTCGTCCTCCCCGCCGCTCATGGCGTATTCCATCGTGTCGGCGCAGTGGAACACGACGTAGCGGGCATTCGGCTTCAGGCCGGCCCGCTTGAGCACCTCCGCGAGCGGCACGCCCGTCCACTTGCCGATGGCGCTCCAGCCCTCGACGCAGTCGTGCCGCGTCGTCTGGGTGCGGGCGGGCAGGGCCCGCAGATCGGCGAGGCTGAGATCCTGGGGCCGCTCGACGAGCCCGTCGACGCGCAACTTGAACCCGTCGAAGCTCTTGGCGGCGAGCGCCTTGTAGGCCCGGTCCGGCGGCTCGATCGTGCCGTTCGGCTTGAACCAGGGCGAGATCTCCGAATCCGGGAATTCCTTGGCGAGCGAGGCCGGCGTCAGCAGCAGGCGCTGCACGAACAGGTTGGCGTCCTCGCCCGCCTTCAGCGCGCGCTGTCCGGTCGGGCTCGCGGCGAAGCGGTCGCAGCCGCCCAGCGCCGAGACGCCGAGCAGGCCGGCCGCCGCCGTGAGGAAACCGCGGCGGTGGGGGCGGGGGATGTGGAGACGGGGGGTCATGAGACGAGGTGTCATGGGGGCTCTCCCGGGCCGGCGGGAAGTTTCTGGCGCTCGATCACGAACCAGCCGGTGATCATGCTGCGCATGTTGTTGACCACGCCGGAGAGCAGCACGAGCAGGACGTGGATGATCACGAACAGCACCAGCAGGTTCGTGACGATGAAGTGGATCGTGCGGGCCGATTGCCGGCCGCCGAAAAGGTCGGGCAGGGGCACCACCGCGTTGACGCCAGGAGACATGGCGAGCCCGGTGAGCACCATCAGCGGCAGCAGCACCGCCACCACGACGAGGTAGGAGAGCTTCTGCAGCACGTTGTAGCGCTTGGCCTCGTCCCCTTCCGGAAAGTGCAGGGTCAGGTGCTCGCGGATCGAGGAGCCGAACCCGCGCAGCTGGTCGCCGTCAGGCACGAGGCGCCGCCGTAGCTGGCCCGTCCCGATCCCGTAGAGGAGGTAGATCAGCCCGTTGATGACGAAAGCCCAGGCGAACAGGAAGTGCCAGCGCCGCCCGGTGGCGAGATCCTGATGCGCCGGCAGGGTCGCCCAGGCGGGGAAGGCGCGCCCCGCCTGCTGGCCGTTGAGGTTCGACAGGCCGAGCACCCCCGTCGTGTCGAAGGTGTGGCCGGCCACAAAGACGATGCCGCGCGGCGTGCCGTCGTCCCGCTGGTCGTCGGTGATGGCGACGAACGGCTTATCGAAGGTCGAGGCCGCGCCCCAGTACAGCGCCGGATGGGCGTTGAAGATCTGCAACCCGCTCATCAGCAGGATGGCGAGGCAGACCACGTTGAGCCAGTGCGCCAGCCGGATCACCAGCGGATGGCGAAACATCCAGCGCCGCCGCACCGTCTCGACGATGTCCGGCCCCGAGAGCGTCGATCCTGCGGCCACGGCGCGGCTGTTCCCTGTTGCAGCAACCCGCGCCGGGGGGATGGACTGTTCGGCGCGGGAAGACTCGGAAGGTTTGGTTCGACACGAAAAAGCCCGCCCGGTTTAACCGGGCGGGCCGAGGATCGCCTAGATGGCGATCCGGTCACAGTCGGGTGACGGGTGGATTACATCCCGCCCGCGCCGGACTCCATGCCGGAGCCGGAATTCATGCGCTTCGAGCGCATCATCTTCTTGTTCTTCATCGGCTTTTTCATCTTCTTGGAGCTGCGCTTCATCGGGCGCTGCTCCTGGCCCATGTCGTCGCCCATGGCGCCCTGCTGCATTTGGCCGCCCATCTGGCCACCCATTTGCCCGCCGGGCTGGCCGCCCATGCCGGGCTCCATGCCGCCCCGCTGCATGCCCTGAGCGTAGGCGCCGGACGAGAGGGCGAGGCCGAGCGAGAGCGCACCGGCGGTCAGGAGAAGTCGCGTATTCATGAGCTACCCTTCGTTTCCGGGTCGGCCAGCGAATACCGGGACAGGCATTCGTCGCGCGCAAACCCCAACAGATGTTGGAAAAACGGAAGCGAGGCCGGATCGTTCAAATTTTTCTCGATCACAGGCTCGCGATGATCAAGAAAATCTCTCAGCCGCGACCGAGAGAGACCATTTTTCCTCGCGGCGCCGGTCGCGCCAGCCAACCGGACACGCCTGCGCCTTGCCGGGTCCCTCCCGGACACCTATAGCGCGGAGCCGACGCCAGAACCGCCGCATGACCGCTCAGACCGCACCCGCCTTCCCGCACCGGCACCTGCTCGGCATCGAAGGCCTGAGCCGGCCGGACATCGAAGCGCTCCTGGAGCGCGCCGACGCCGCCGTCGCCCTGTCGCGGCAGGTCGAGAAGAAGCGCACCGTCCTGCGGGGCCGCACGCAGATCAACCTGTTCTTCGAGCCCTCGACCCGCACGCAATCCTCGTTCGAACTCGCGGGCAAGCGCCTCGGCGCCGACGTGATGAACATGTCGGTCGCCTCGTCCTCGGTGAAGAAGGGCGAGACGCTGATCGACACGGCCGCGACGCTCAACGCCATGCGGCCCGATATCATCGTGGTGCGCCACCACGCGGCGGGCGCGGTGCATCTGCTCGCCCGCAAGGTCGATTGCGCCGTGGTGAACGCCGGCGACGGCGCTCACGAGCACCCGACCCAGGCGCTGCTCGATGCGCTCACCATCCGCCGCAACAAGGGCGGCATCGAGGGGCTTCAGATCGCGATTTGCGGCGACGTCCTGCATTCGCGGGTGGCGCGCTCCAACATCATCCTGCTCCAGGCGCTGGGCGCCCGGGTGCGGGTGATCGGCCCCTCGACGCTGCTGCCCACCGGCATTGAGCGCTTCGGGGTCGAGGTGTTCACCGACATGCGCGCGGGGCTGAAAGGCTGCGACATCGTGATGATGCTGCGCCTCCAGCGTGAGCGGATGAACGGCTCCTTCGTGCCGAGCGTGAAGGAGTATTTCCGCTATTACGGCCTCGACGGCGACAAGCTGGCGCTGGCCAAGCCCGGCGCGCTGGTGATGCATCCGGGTCCGATGAACCGCGGCGTCGAGATCGCCTCCGACATCGCCGACGGGACGCAGTCGCTGATCCGCGAGCAGGTCGAGATGGGCGTCGCCGTGCGCATGGCCGTGCTGGAAGCGCTGGCGACCCACTTGCCGAACGGGTGACACTCATGAGCGCGCTCGTCCTCTCCAACGTCCATCTCCTCGATCCGGCCAGCGGCCGCGAGGGTCCCGGTGCCGTGCTCGTGCGCGACGGCCGCATCGCCGACATCGCATGGGGTGCCGCACCCGACGCACCGGAGGGCGCCCAAAAGATCGATTGCGGGGGTCTCACCCTCGCGCCGGGCCTGATCGACCTGCGCGCCTTCGTCGGCGAGCCGGGCGCCGAGCACCGCGAGACCCTGGCCTCGGCGAGCGCTGCCGCGGCGGCCGGCGGCGTGACGACCCTAGTCTGCATGCCCGACACCAACCCCGTCATCGACGGACCGGCCATCGTCGATTTCGTGCTGCGCCGCGCCCGCGACACCGCGAGCGTCAACGTCCTGCCGGCCGCCGCCATCACCAAGGGTTTGGCCGGCCGGGAGATGACCGAGTTCGGCCTGCTGGCGGAAGCCGGCGCGGTCGCCTTCACCGATGGGCTGAAAGCCGTCACCAACGCGCAGGTGATGCGCCGCGCGCTGACCTACGCCCGCGATTTCGGCGCGCTGCTGATGCAGCATGTCGAGGAGCCGGACCTCGTCGGCGAAGGCGTGATGAACGAGGGCGAGATGGCCTCCCGCCTCGGCCTGATCGGCATCCCCCGCGAGGCCGAGACGGTGATGCTGGAGCGCGACATCCGCCTCGTGCGCCTCACCGGCGCGCGCTACCACGCGGCGATGATCTCCTGTGCCGATTCCGTCGACATCGTCCGGCGGGCCAAGGAGGCGGGACTGCCCGTCACTTGCGGCGTCTCGGTCAACAACCTCGTGCTCAACGAGGGTGACATCGGCCACTACCGCACCTTCTGCAAGCTCTCGCCGCCCTTGCGCCGCGAGGACGACCGGCAGGCGGTGATCGCCGCACTGAACGAAGGCGTGATCGACGTCATCGTCTCCGACCACAACCCGCAGGACGTCGAGACCAAGCGCCTGCCCTTCGCCGAAGCCGCGGACGGCGCACTCGGCATCGAGACCCTGCTCGGCGCGAGCCTTCGCCTGCTCCATACCGGCGACGTGACGCTAGGAACGCTGCTGAAGGCCCTCTCGGCTAACCCGGCCACGCTGCTCGGCCGCGAGGCGGGGCGCCTGGAGAAGGGCGCGCCCGCCGACCTCGTGCTGATCGACCCCGATCTGCCCTACCTGCTCGACAAGCGGCAGCTGAAGTCGCGCTCCAAGAACTCGCCCTTCGACGAGGCCCGGCTCCAGGGCGCCGCGGTGCTGACGCTGGTCGGCGGCCGCATCGTCCACCGCTCCGACCTCTCGGCCCTGGCCGCATGACCACGCTTCTCGCGGCCGGCTGGCCGGTCCTCATCGCGGCTCTCGTCCTCGGCTATGCCTGCGGCGCGATCCCCTTCGGGCTGATCCTCACGAAGTTCGCCGGTCTCGGCGACGTGCGGGCGATCGGCTCGGGCAATATCGGCGCGACCAACGTGCTGCGCACCGGCCGCAAAGGCCTGGCTGCCGCGACGCTGCTCTGCGACGCGCTCAAGGGCACGCTGCCGGTGCTCGCAGCGAGCCACTGGGGCGAGGGGCCGGCGCTCGCCGCCGGGCTCGGCGCCTTCCTCGGCCACCTGTTCCCGGTCTGGCTCGGCTTCAAGGGCGGCAAGGGCGTGGCGACCTTCATCGGCGTGTTGCTGGCGCTAAGCCCAGTGACGCTGGCCGCTTTCGCCGCGATCTGGCTCGGGCTCGCCTTTGCCCTGAAATACTCCTCGCTCGCCGCGCTTGCGGCGTCGGCCGCCACGCCCCTCATCCTGTGGGCGCTGGGACACGGAGCGGTTGCAGCGCTCTTCCTCGTGCTCGCAGCTTTGCTATGGTGGAAGCACGCGCCCAACATCCGCCGACTCGCCGCCGGCACCGAGGGGCGGATCGGGAAGAAGGGGTGAGCGCCGCCCCCTCCCGGACGGAGGGGGACCGATGCAGCTCACCGATGCGCAACGCCTCGATTGGCTGCGCCTGATCCGCACCGACGGCATCGGCCCGCGCACATTCCGCGGCCTGATCAACCGCTTCGGCAGCGCGTCGGCCGCGCTCGATGCCCTGCCGGACCTGACGAAGCGGGCGGGCAAACGCGCCGTACCGCCCACGACGGCCGAGGCCGAGCGCGAGATGGCCGCCGCTGCCCGCCTCGGCATCCGCTTTCTCGCCATGGGCGAGGCGGCCTACCCGAAGGCGCTGCACGCCACCGACACCGCGCCACCGCTGATCGCCGTTCGCGGCGATCCGGCCACGCTTCTCAAGCCTTCGGTGGCCATCGTCGGCTCGCGCAACGCCTCGACCGCCGGCCTCGCCTTCACCGAGCGGCTCGCCCGCGGCTTCGGCGAAGCCGGTCTCGTCGTGGTCTCGGGGCTCGCCCGGGGGGATCGACGCCCGCGCCCACAGGGCGACGCTCACCACCGGCACCGTCGCGGTCCTCGCGGGTGGGCAGGACCGGATCTATCCGGAGAACCATGCCGGCCTCGTCGAGGAGATCGTCGGGGCGGGTGGGGCGGTGGTCGCCGAGATGCCGATGGGCTGGGTGCCGCGCGGGCGCGACTTTCCCCGCCGCAACCGCATCATCTCCGGCCTCAGCCTCGGCACCGTCATCGTGGAGGCCGCGCGCCGCTCCGGCTCGCTCATCACCGCCCGCTTCGCGCTGGAGCAGGGCCGGGAGGTCTTCGCGGTGCCCGGCTCGCCGCTCGATCCGCGGGCGGAGGGCACCAACGACCTGATCCGCCAGGGCGCGACGCTGGTCTCGGAGGTCGAGCACGTCCTGTCGGTGCTCGATCCGCTGATCGCCGGCGACGTGCCGCAGGCGGACGGCCTGAACGACCGCTCCGAGACTTGGCGCACGCCCGATTACTGGGACGAGATCGATTTCGACGGACGAGCCGAGATCGCGCCGCCGCTGCTTCCCGCCGCGGCGGAGCCGATCGAGGCTCCCCCCCCGAGCCCCGGGACGACCGCGCGCGGCTGATCGCATGCCTGAGCCCGACTCCGGTCGGAACCGACGAACTGGCCCGCTCCACCGGCCTACCGGTTCGGATCGTGCAGACGACGCTGCTCGAACTCGAACTCGACGGCCGGATCGAGCGGCACGGCAGTGGGACGGTCTCCCTGGTTTCGCGGGCGTGACGCGGCCGATCCGGCGAGGAAAGGCCCATGACGCCGGGGCAGGACGGCGCCGTTACCGCGCTCGATCGCGGCCCCCGAACTTCATGCCGGCGTCGAACGGGCGGCGTCCATGACCGACAAATCTTTGATCCGAGTCTCGCCCTTAAGACTCCATCAAACACTGCGCATTGCGGCTGTGGCGAATCACGATTATTGGGCCGTAATCCGGCCTCGGTTCGGTTAGAAGGGTCGATATCAGTCATTCCGCGAAGCCCCCCGGTCGAGGTGGCCCGCGGGCGGGGGCTCGAACGGTGGTACGGCTTCTTCCTCAGGCTCGGAAGCGGATGGTCCCGACGGGACGTCCGCGGCGGCTTGTCGGCGCGACGGCGCTGATGCTGGCCCTCACCCTCTCCTCGACCGCGGTGCTCGCCTACGCCGACCTGCTGCCGCAACACCTCGATCTCGGCTTCGACCTCGATCTCGGCCTGTTCGAGGATGCGGCCCCGGCCGGCCTTCCCCACGTCGCCCAGAAGATCGCGCTGGGCGGGCCGCTGAGCATCGTCGCCTTCGGCTCCTCCTCGACGGAAGGCATCGGCGCCTCGACGCCGGCCGCCGCCTATCCCGCCCGCCTCGAAGCCGGGCTGCGGCGCGCCCTGCCGCATCTCGGCAGCAAGATCACGGTCGCCAACCGCGGCATCGGCGGCGAGGCGGTGGACGAGATGCTGGCCCGGCTCGACCGGGACGTGATCGCGCCCCGGCCCGATCTCGTGATCTGGCAGACCGGCAGCAACGACGCCCTGCGCGGCGTCTCCCTCGATCACTTCCGCGAGGCGACCGAGGCGGCGCTGGAGCGTATCCGCGCAGCGGGGATCGACGTGGTTCTGATGGAGCCGCAATGGTGCCCGACGCTCGACGCCACGCCCGGCGCCGACCGGTTTCGCGACGCGGTGCGCACCCTCGGCGCCGATCTCGGCGTCCCGGTGATCCGCCGCTCCGACCTGATGCGCGACTGGATCGGGCAGGGGCGGCTGACCCGCACCGAATTGTTCGCCAGCGACGGCCTGCACATGGCGGATGGCGGCTACGCCCTGCTCGCCGAGGCGGCGCAGGACACGGTGCTCGACGGCGCCGAGGCGGCACCGGTCGCGCTCGCCGAGGCGGGGACGGATTGAGGCCATCATCCGGGGCGGCCCACGCCGCCCGCTGTGTCGCAGTCGGCCTTGTGCTCGCGGCAGCGCCCGCCGGGGCGGTCGATCTGCGCCTGCTGCCCGAAAACCCGCGCTACGCACGCAACCCGACCTGCGCCGACGTCACCGTCGTGGCGCCGGCGCGCCGGCCCGGCACGCATCCACTCGACGATCGGATCAGCCCCAACCCGGCCCTGTCGCCGATGAGCCAGGGCGACAGTGCGATCTGCTTTGCCTACGCCACCGCCGACATGATCTCGCAGCGCGTCGGGGTCACCGTGTCGGCGCTCGACGTCGCCACCCGCTACTACTTTGCCGACCCGGCCGGCCTCGAACGCAGCCGGGACCGTGCCCTGCGGAACTACCTGCGCCGGCATCCCGACCTCGCGGAGGAGATCGCCGAGAGCCGCAACGACACCGAGGCGAGCCGCGACCGCAACCCCGGCCGCAAGCCCTATTTCGACAAGCTGGAGGATGGGCAGGAGGAGGCGGCGACCCTTCTCTACAACCTCGGCGGCCTGTGCACGGACCTGGACCTGCCCTCCTTCGACGGCTACGGCCAGCACGCGCGCACCTTTGGAGCCCTGCGCTGGCGCAGCCGCGTCGCGGCCCCAAAAATCTCGTGGCGCAGCCTCGGCGGGACGGTGCCGCGGCTGCGCGATCCGGCGACCGACGCCTTCAACGCCGGCTGGATCGCCCATGTCGAGCGGCGCTGCCGCCGCAAGCCTCTGCCGGTGCCGCTGATCCCGGTCTCGGAGTCGATCGCCGACAACCAGCTCGACTTCATGGACAAGGCCGCGCGCAGCGAGCCCGGCCTCAAGGCCGGCACCGACCGGCTGATGGCGATGATCGACTACGCCCTCGACCGGGGCCGCCTGCCGGTGGTGGGCTATTCCTGGTACGTGCTGGAAGAGCGCTTGCCGAAGGAGCCGGACATCGCCGCCGACCATTCGAGCCCGATCCTCGCCCGGCGCAAGGCGGGCGGACGCTGCCAGTACCACCTGCAGGACAATACCGGCGAGTACTGCGCCCGGATGCGGCCGGGCATCGCCGAGCGCTGCGACCTCGGCCGGGTCTGGCTCGACGAGGACGAGCTGCGCGCCTCGCTCTACAGCGTGATCTATCTGCGCTAGGTTCTTGTTTTTGCACCGTCTTTTTCCGAAAGTCGGCGGCTACCTTTCGGGACGATGCTTCAGATTCTTCCGAGCCGAGGCTTCGAGACCATGACGATCGAGATCGGATTCCTCGTCTTCCCCAAGGTGCAGCAGCTCGATCTGACCGGCCCCTACGAGGTGCTGGCCATGGTGCCGGGCGCCCGCGTCCATCTCGTCGCGAAGGCGCTGGAACCGGTCACGAGCGCCACCGGCCTCGTGCTGACGCCCACAATCACCTTCGCCGAATGCCCGGCTCTCGACGTGATCTGCGTGCCCGGCGGCGCGGGGGTGAACCCGCTGATGGAGGATGCCGAGACCCTCGACTTCCTGCGCCGTCAGGCGGCGAACGCACGCTTTGTCACCTCCGTCTGCACCGGTGCCCTGGTGCTCGGCGCGGCGGGACTTCTGCGGGGCAAGCGGGCCACCACGCACTGGGCGGCGCACGATCTCCTCGCCGCCTTCGGGGCGATCCCGACCGAGGGGCGCGTGGTGCGCGACGGCAACCTGATCACCGGTGGCGGCGTGACCGCAGGCATCGATTTCGGCCTGACGCTCGCGGCCGAACTCACCGACGTGGCGACCGCGAAGGCGATCCAGCTCCATCAGGAATACGCTCCGGCCCCGCCCTTCGATGCCGGCCGCCCCGAAACCGCGGGTCCAGAGATTCTCGCGGCCGCCCGCGAGCGGCTGTCGGCGACGCGCCGGGAGCGGGAGGCCATCGTGGCGCGGGTGACGCGGGGTTAAAACCCGTCCGCCTCCTCGGCCGCGCCCGAAAACATCCCGCCCATCACGTCGAGGCAGCTTTGCAGGATGTAGGCGGCGGCGAGCTTGTCCACGAGTTCGCCGCGACGCGCCCGCGAGGCGTCGGCTTCGATCAGCGTGCGGGTGACGGCGGCGGTGGAGAGGCGCTCGTCGAAGAACAGGACCGGCAGCGGCAACAGCGGCTTGAGGTTACGGGCAAAGCTTCGGCTCGATTGGGCACGGGGGCCTTCGGAGCCGTCCATGTTGAGCGGCAGGCCGATTACGAGGCCGCCGACGGCGTGCGTCGCGCAGAGCGTCACGATCCGCGCCACGTCGGGCGTGAACTTCACCCGCCGGATCGTCTCCAGCGGCGAGGCGATCTGCCGGCCGACATCGGACAGGGCGATTCCGATGGTCTTGGTGCCGAGGTCGAGCCCGATCAGGCGCGGCGCGCCGGCCGAGGCTTCGGCGAAGGCTGCCATCTCCTCCCGGTTCACGAATCCGTCGCTCCGAGCTGTTCCAGGGCCGCTGCGTCGTCGCCGACGAAGGTCGCGGGCAGCGGACCTTCCCCGTCGCCGAGGATGTGCAGGATCTCAAGGCCCTGAAGCCCGCGCAGGAAGGTGGGCAGGTCAGCGCCGCCGAAATGCACCGTCTCCAGATCGGCGCACAGCACCCAGATGTCGTATTCGGGAAAGCCGGGCGTCACGTCGAAGAACAGAAAATCGCCCCGCTCGGTCTGCCCGAAGAAGCAGGCCCGCTCCATCAGCCCGGCATCGGCATCACCCTCGATGGTGAAGCGGTGCGGCTCGTCGCTGTCCTCGTCGCGCAGGCCGTCGAGGGCGAGCGCCACGCCGTGCGAGATCAGGTGCGCGCGCGAACCAAGATCCGCCGCCTCCACCGGAACCGGGGTGAAGATGCGCAGATGCCCGCCGATCCGCCCGGCGCCGCAGCTCTGCGCGAAGTTGCGGTAGCTCTGGGGAAGGGGGAACCCGAGCTCGGCCTCGGCGCGGGCGAGATCCGCCTCGCTGGAGGTCAGCCCCGGACGCAGTTCCCGGAAGACGCTGTCCCACATGCCCCGTCCTCCCCGTATCCCGATGAGGGAGGGGCTTACGCCCGCCCGCGCGGACTTGTCCACCGCACAGATTAACCATGGCAGGCAGTCGTCCCTCCCGGGATGGACCGGAAAGCGAAAAGCGGTGTTAAGGTTTCATTAACGACGCCGGAACCGCCCCGTGCCCCTCACGCCGACGCCGACCCCTCCCGCCTCCGGCCGCCTCATGCGGCGGCACGTGCTGATGCTGGCGCTTGCCGTAGAGATCCTCTGCGTCGGGGCCTACAACGCCGACCGCTACCGCCGCCCCGGAATCACCGTGGACATGCCGGTGACGCGAGGCCACGTCATCGTCTGAGCGGCCGGTTCGATCGGGGATTACAGGCTCTGTGACACTCTCCGCCATCGGCGCGGCCCGGAGCGTTGCCCCTGCGCGAAGGCGGGTGCTATAGCCCGGCTGATCCCGGCGCGAGGTCTTTCACCCGCGCTCACGGCAGGCGAGGCGACACGGGCGGCATGTCGGTCGACGAGACAACGGTACGGCGCATCGCGCATCTGGCCCGCATCGCGGTGACCGACGAGGAAGTCGGCCCGCTGAAGGGGGAGCTCAACGCGATCCTCGCCTTCGTCGAGCAACTCGGCGCGGTTGACGTCGAGGGCGTCGAGCCGATGACCTCCGTCACCCCGATGCGCATGAAGAAGCGCGCCGACGTGGTGAACGACGGCGGCCGGGCGAGCGACATCGTCGCCAACGCGCCCGAGACCGAGGACAACTATTTTCTCGTGCCGAAGGTCGTCGAGTAGTCCCCTGGGACGCGACGGAGCGGCTTTTCTGCCACCCGCGAGACGCCACGCGCCCGCGGGCTTGGTGCGGATACCTGGCAGACACTTGGAACGGGCATGACGGCACTCAACGAACTCACCCTGGCCGAGGCTCGCGACGGGCTGAAGGCCAAAGACTTCTCGGCCCGCGAGATCGCGCAGGCGCATCTCGACGCCATCGACCGGGCAAAGGCGCTCAACGCCTACATCGTCGCGACGCCCGACCGGGCGCTGAAGATGGCCGAGGTCTCGGACCAGAAGATCGCCAAGGGCGAGGCGCGCCCGCTCGAGGGCCTGCCGCTCGGCATCAAGGACCTGTTCGCGACGCAGGGCGTCGACACCACCGCAGGCTCGAAGATCCTCGAAGGGTTCGAGCCGCATTACGAGTCGAACGTCTCGTCCCAGCTCTGGCGCGACGGCGCGGTGATGCTGGGCAAGCTCAACCTCGACGAGTTCGCCATGGGCTCGTCCAACGAGACCAGCGCCTACGGCAAGACGATCTCCCCCTGGCGCCGCCAGGGCTCCGACGCGCCGCTGGTGCCCGGCGGCTCGTCGGGCGGCTCGGCGGCAGCGGTGGCCGCGCATCTCTGCCTCGGCGCCACGGCGACCGATACCGGCGGCTCGATCCGCCAGCCCGCCGCCTTCACCGGCACCGTCGGCATCAAGCCGACCTACGGCCGCTGCTCACGCTGGGGCATCATCGCCTACGCCTCCTCCCTCGATCAGGCCGGCCCGATCGCCCGCACGGTGCAGGATTGCGCGATCCTGCTCGGCTCCATGGCTGGACACGACCCGCGTGATACGACGTCCGTAGACATGCCGGTGCCCGATTTCGAGGCGGCGATCTCGCGGGGCGTGAAGGGCCTCACCATCGGCATCCCGAAGGAATACCGGGTCGAGGGCATGCCCGCCGAGATCCAGCGGCTGTGGGACCAGGGCGCGGACTGGCTGCGGGAAGCCGGCGCGACGATCAAGGAAATCTCGCTGCCGCACACGCAATACGCGCTGCCGGCCTACTACATCGTGGCGCCGGCCGAGGCCTCCTCGAACCTCGCCCGCTACGACGGCGTCCGCTACGGCCTGCGGGTGCCGGGCAAAGACATCGCCGGGATGTACGAGAACACCCGCGCCGCCGGCTTCGGCCGCGAGGTGAAGCGCCGCATCATGATCGGCACCTACGTGCTGTCGGCGGGCTATTACGACGCCTACTACGTCCGGGCCCAGAAGATCCGCACGCTGATCAAGCGCGACTTCGAGGCGGCCTACGCCGCCGGCGTCGATGCGATCCTCACCCCCGCAACCCCGTCGGCCGCCTTCGGCATCGGCGAGATGGCCTCTGCCGACCCGGTCGAGATGTATCTCAACGACGTGTTCACGGTGACGGTGAACATGGCCGGCCTGCCCGGCATCTCGGTGCCGGCCGGCCTCGACGCGCAGGGGCTGCCGCTCGGCCTCCAGCTCATCGGGCGTCCCTTCGACGAGGAGACACTGTTCGCCGCCGCGCAGACCATCGAGAATGCGGCCGGGCGGATCAGCCTGCCGAAGGCGTGGTGGGCGTGAACGCCGCCCCCGTCGTCCCGGTCTATTCGTTCTCGGTCTGGATCCTCGCCGGGTTCGACCCCCTCCTGATCCTGATCGCCGTGTTCCTCGGCTGGAAGGCGGATCAGTTCGGCAAGGTCTTCATCGCGGCCATCGCCGCTTTGGGGGTCTCGGTGCTGTTCGCGTGGCTCGTGACGCGGATCGGCCTGCCCTGGCCGGCCCCTGTCGCGGCCGACCTGCCGACGTTCTTTCCGGTGCGAACGGTCTCGGCGTTTCTCTGGGCGGCGGCCGGATATGGCGCGCGGCGGGTGTTCGACCGGCGTCATTGATCGCCGCGCCGGCACTTTACGGCTGCATCGTCTGAGCGACTCTGCACTCTTGCGCGCATGCCTGCGACGCCGATGCCGTGAAGACTATTCTCTACACAGCCGCTGCCCTCAAAAGCCTCACCAAACTCCCCAAGCCCGCGCAGGCCGATATCCTGGCGAAGCTGGAACGCTACGCGGCAACCGGCTTGGGTTCGACGAAGTCCCTGGTTGGCCGGCCCGGTGTGCGGCTGCGGATCGGCGATTACCGCGCGGTCTTCACCGAGACTGGCGATACGATCTCGGTCTTTGCGATCGGTGACCGACGTGACATCTACACCTGAGAGGGTGCAGCAGCCATGAAGCCGCAAATCATCAGAACGGAAACGGGCGAGGAACTCGTCGTGCTGACGCGACGAGAGTACGACGCCCTTCTCGCCACCATCGACGGCGAAGCGACCGAGGATCGCGACGCGGCACGGATCACGGACGCGTACCTGATTGAGGAAGCAGCGGGGCAACCTGCTGCGATACCGCACTGGTTCGTGAAGCTCGTGGTCGAACACGGTTCGCCGGTCGCGGCTGCCCGCGCTCACGGCGGCGGCACGCAGGCCGACCTCTCGAAAGCCACCGGCATCCCGCAAGACGCCATCATCCGGTTCGAGCGAGCGGAAGCCGATCCGGACGACGGGCAACGGCAGCGCATCGCATCCTGCACGGGTGTCGCGCCGGATTGGCTCGGCTGAACCCGATCATGGCGGGCACGGTTCCAACCGCGCCCGCTCCCTGAGCTTGCTACTCCGCCGGCACCGAGTGCCCATGATGAGCCGGAGCAGGCACCTGCTCCGCGTTCTCGCCCGCGGCGACCTCCTTGCGCTTGAACAGGCGCATCACCACCACGAAGAACACCGGCACGAAGAACACCGCGAGCACGGTGGCCGAGATCATGCCGCCCATCACGCCCGTGCCGATGGCCTGCTGGCTCTTCGAGGAGGCGCCCGTGGCAATCGCCAGCGGCACCACGCCGAAGATGAAGGCGAGCGAGGTCATCACGATCGGGCGGAAGCGGAGCGTCGCCGCCTGGATCGTCGCCTGGACGATGTTGGTGCCGGGCTTCCACAGGTCGCGGGCGAACTCCACGATCAGGATCGCGTTCTTGGCCGACAGGCCGATGATCGTGATGAGCCCGATCTTGAAGTAGACGTCGTTGGGCATGCCGCGCAGATACACCGCCGCCACCGAGCCGATGACGCCGAGCGGGATCACGAGCAGCACGGAGATCGGGATCGACCAGCTCTCGTAGAGCGCGGCCAGACACAGGAACACGATCAGCACCGACAGTGCCAGCAGCAGCGAGGCCTGGGAGCCCGCCTCCTTCTCCTGGAGCGACTGGCCGGTCCAGGCGTAGCCGAAGCCCTTCGGCAGGAAGGTCATCAGCCGCTCCATCTCCTTGATGGTGTCGCCGGAGGTGTAGCCGGGGGCCGGATCGCCGGTGATGCGCACCGACTGGTAGCCGTTGAAGCCGATGATCTGGGCCGGCCCGACGCCCCATTTCAGGTCGGCAAAGGAGGACATCGGTACCATCGTCCCCTGCGCGTTCTTGACCGAGTAGTTCAACAGGTCCGCCGCGTGCAGGCGCTGGAGATCCTCGGACTGCACGATCACGCGCTGCATCTTGCCGCGATTCGGGAAGTCGTTGACGTAGACCGAGCCGAGATTGACCTGGATCGTGTTGTTGATGTCCTCGAAATCGACGCCAAGCGCGGCCGCCTTCTCGCGGTCGATGATGAGTTCGGCCTCGGGCGCGGGCGGCAGGCCCTCGACATAGACCTTCGTCAGCACGGGGCTCTTGCGGGCGAGCGAGAGCAGTTGCTCCTGGGCCGCCATCAGCGCCGAATAGCCCTTCTGCGCCCGGTCCTGCAGGCGGAACGAGAAGCCGGAGGCGTTGCCGAGGTTGTCGATCGGCGGCGGCTCCAGCGCCTGGATCACGGCATCCTTGTAGCCCCCGAGCGCCTTGTTGGTGCCCTCGACCAGCTTGGCGGCGGAATTCGCCGCGTCACGCTCGCTCCAGGGCTTGAGCGTGACGAAGGCCTGGCTCGTCATCTGGCCCTGGCCGGAGAAGGAGAAGCCGTTGATGACGGTGACCGTCGCCACGCCCGGCTGGGCCAGGAGATAATCCTCGACCTTCTTCACCGCCGCTTCCGTGCGGTTGAAGGAGGAGCCCGGCGGGGTCTGGATATCGACGGTGAAGAAGCCCTGATCCTCGAGCGGCAGGAAGCCCTCGGGCAGGCGCATGAAGGCGTAGGCCACGCCCGCCACCAGCACGAGGTAGATCAGCATCACCCGGCCGGACTTCCGGATGAACCATGCCACACCGCGGCCGTATCGGGCGGTCTCCCGGTCGACGAACCGGTTGAACCATCCGAACACGCCGCCCTTGGCGTGACCGTGCCCCTTCTCGATCGGCTTCAGCATCGTGGCGCAGAGGGCCGGGGTGAGCGAGAGGGCGAGCAGGGCCGAGAAGGCGATGGAGGTCACCATCGCGATCGAGAACTGCCGGTAGATGATGCCGACCGAGCCGGGGAAGAACGCCATCGGGATGAACACGGCGATCAGCACCAGGGTGATGCCGATGATCGCCCCCGTGATCTGGCTCATCGCCTTCCGGGTCGCCTCCTTCGGGGGCAGCCCTTCCTCGTTCATGATGCGCTCGACGTTCTCGACGACGACGATGGCGTCATCGACGAGGATGCCGATGGCCAGCACCATGCCGAACATGGTCAGCACGTTCACGGAGAAGCCCGCGAGCAGCATGACGGTGCAGGTGCCGAACAGGGCGATCGGCACGACGATGGTCGGGATGAGGGTGTAGCGGATGTTCTGGAGGAACACGAACATGACGATGAAGACCAGCACCACCGCTTCGACCAGCGTGTGCAGCACCTTCTCGATCGAGGCATCGACCGCGGGCGTGATGTCGTAGGGGATGTCCCACTTCACCGTGTCGGGGAAGAACTGCGACAGCTCCACCATCTTGGCGCGGATGGCCTTCGCCGTCTCGATGGCATTGCCGTCGGGCGCCAGCGTCACGGAGATGCCCGCCGCCGGGCCGCCGTTGAGGCGGGTGGTGAACTTGTAGTCGTCGCCGCCGAGTTCGATCCGGGCGACGTCGCGCAGGCGCACGTTGGAGCCGTCGGGGTTCGCCCGCAGCACGATGGCGCCGAACGCCTCCGGCTCGGTCATCTGCCCCTTGACGATGATGGGGAAGTTGACGGCGTGGCGCTCAGGCGACGGCTGCGCGCCGACGGCACCGGAGGCGATCTGCACGTTCTGCCGGCCGATCGCCTTGGTCACGTCGGCGGCGTTCAGCGAGAGGCCGCGCAGCTTGTCCGGGTCAATCCAGATCCGCAGCGCCCGCTCGGTCGAGTAGAGGGTCGCGCGGCCGACGCCGGGGATGCGGCGGATCTCGTTGATGACGTTGCGGATCAGGAAGTCGCCCAGCCCCACCTCGTCGGTCTTCCCGTCGGTGGAGACGAGCGTGATGATGTTCAGCGTCGCAGCCGAGGCCTCCTCCACGAGGATGCCCTGCTGGCGCACCTCGGCTGGCAGGCGCGCCTCGACGCGCTTCAAGCGGTTCTGCACCTCGACGCCGGCGTAGCCGGGATCGGTGCCGGGCTGGAAGCTCGCGGTGATCTCGACCACGCCGAACGAGTCGGAGGCCGATTCGAAGCTCAGGATGTTGGCCGCACCGTTGAGCTCGTCCTCGATGAGGCGCGTCGTGCCGGTGTAGAGATTCTCCACCGAGGCGCCGGGATACGAGGTCGAGAGCGCGATCGCGGGGGGCGCGATGATCGGGTACTGGGCGATCGGCAGTTGCGGGATCGAGAGCGCGCCGCCCAGCAGAATGAAGAGGGCGACGACCCAGGCGAAGACCGGCCGGTCGATGAAGAAGCGAGCCATGAGGCGCGTTGATGTCCTATGCCATCGGGCCGGCGGGGCGTCGGGACGCCCGCCGGCCGCGCGATGCTTGAGAAAGAATCAGTCGGCGAACTGGGCGACGGGCTGGGCGGCCGGCTCGGCCGCGGACGAACTCTTCTCGTTCGTCTCCTTGCCGTCGGTGTCGTGACTGTCGGTGTCGATCGGCTTGCCCTCGTCGGCAGCGGTCTCCGTCTTCCACGGGACGGTCTTCACCTGGATGCCCGCGGAGATCTTCTGGAAGCCTTCGACGACGACCTTCTCGCCGCCCTCCAGGCCCTCGCGGATCAGCCAGTTGCCGCCGACCACGGGGCCGACCTCGACCGGCTGGAGCATGACCTTGCCGTCGGGCTTGACCACCCAGACCTCGGGCTTGCCGTCACTGGTGCGCTGGATCGCCTGCTGCGGCACGGCGATGGCGTCCGAGTCGATGCCCTGCTTGATCCGGGCGCGGACATACATGCCGGGAAACAGCTCGTTGTGCGGGTTGGGGAACTGCACCCGCAGCGTCACCTGGCCCGTGCTCGGGTCGGCGGTGACGTCGGAGAACAGCAGGCGCCCGGCCGAGCCGTAGAGCGTGCCGTCGTCCATGATGAGGTGGACGTTGGCGGTGTCGGCGGCGAGCTTGGCGAGTTCGCCCGAGGCGATGTCGCGGCGCAGCTTGTTCAGCTCGCCCACCGACTGGGTGATGTCGACGTAGATCGGATCGAGCTGCTGGATCGTGGCGAGCACGCCGGTGATGCCGGACTCGATCAGCGTACCCTCGGTGAGCAGCGCCCGGCCGATGCGGCCGGAGATCGGCGCGCGCACGTCGGTCCAGGACAGGTTGAGCCGGGCCCGGTCGCGGGCCGCCTTGGCGCCGGCGACTTCGGCCTCGGCCTGCTTCTTGGCGGCAAACGCCGTGTCGTACTGCGCCTGGCTCGCGGTGTTGCGGGCGAGCAGGGTCTCGAGGCGGTCGGCCTGCTGGTTGGCCAGCACCAGGGCGGCCTCGCGGTTGGCCAAAGTCGCCTCGGCGCTGGCGAGGTCGACCTGATAGGGGGCCGGGTCGATCTTGTAGAGGACGTCGCCCTCGTTGACGTGGCTGCCCTGCTCGAACAGGCGCCGGATCACCAGACCCGAGACCCGCGAGCGCACCTCGGCGATGCGCATCGGCGCGACGCGGCCGGGCAGGTCACGGACGTAGGGGATCGGTTGCGGACGGACGCTGACGACGCTGACCTCGGGCGGCGGCAGCGGCACGGGCGCGGCCGCCTTCTGCTCGTTGCAGGCCGAGACGGCGACGAGGACGGCACCGACGAGAAGAGAGGCCGGCAGGGACCAGCGGGAGCGGCGGCTTCCGGCCTTGGCAAGGCCGGGATTGCTGCCGGGCGACTGGGGAGACGGCGTCACGATGGGGTTACTCCTACGATGCTCTCGGCATTTGTTGTCGCATCGACGTCTGTCCGAAGGCCGGTGCTGGCCTTCGAGCCGATGCCGTGACGCGGCCGGCGGTCCCCCGGGAAGGAGAGCGTCACCGCGCGTCACGGATGACGGGGGAGACCGGATCGGCCTCGCGCGCCGTTGCAATCACCGGGCCGCTGCGACGATCGGGGATCGAAGGCCCTGGACGTAAGATGCCAGAGGCATCGGGATCGACGGTGCGGGACAGCCGAATGGGGTCGGGGTACATCCTGGGCGCGAAGTTTGGCAATCCGACGACGGCGCGCATCGGCGCCATGCCATCGCTCAAACCTCTCGCAACGCCCGTACGACCGCGACCGCGCGCCTGTCAGGCCCAGGGCGGACGCTCGGGCTGACCGCGTTCGGCGGCAGCGGGGTTCCGATCCGAGAGGGGACGGGGACGGGACGACGCCCGCACGCGGTCGAGACCCGGAAGGACCGCGCTCACGCGCCCGAGTTTCGCGACCTCGTCGAGATCGAGCACGGCGTGGCCGATCCGCACGCTGGCGAGCGGGTCCGTGTCGGGGCGTTGCTCGAACGTCACCACGCCATGTGCCTGCGGGATCCCGCCGAGGGCAGAGCCGTCGGTCGGCAGTCCGATGACGACGAGCAGGCTCAGCAGCCCGACCAGCGTGGACAGAACGATGCGGGCCGGTCGGCCGGCATGGGTACGGCCCGTCGATGCAAGGCGAGTCATGATGGTCACGATGACATCATTGTGGTGGATGAAACGTTCCCGCGCAATCGAGTGCGGCATTCTGGCCGGTCCTCCAGGACAGTCACTCGGCCCCTCATCCAGCGGAGCATGCTTCGGCCGTGAGCCGATGTGCCAGGCCGCACGGTGTTCCGGATGCGCCCGACATTTAGGCGCAGGCGTTGCCGAGAACCCACACCCTTGCCTTCCTCCTGCCCTGACGGCCGGCCCTAAAGCGCTCGACTCGCCTGCTGCCGCCACCCGCGCGGCGCGGTCCCTTCGAGGAGGATACACGCCTTGCCGACCCGATCCTGGCCGAACCGTTCCGCGCTGCCGCGCCTTGCCGCAACGCTTGCCCTCGGCGGTGCTCTTGCGGCGGCCGCCCTCGTGCCGGCCCACGCCAACCCGCTCGACAGCGGGCTGCTGGCCGACTTCATCAACGTCTTCAAGACGCAGGCCATCCCGCGTGACACGGTGGCCTATGCCGGCAAGGAGAAGCCCGGCACGATCGTGATCTCCACGAGCCAGCGCCGGCTCTACTACGTGCTCGGCGGCGGCGAGGCGATCCGCTACGGTGTCGGCGTCGGGCGCCAGGGCTTCTCGTGGTCGGGCACCAAGACGGTCACGGGCAAGAAGGAATGGCCGGCCTGGCGCCCGCCGGCCCAGATGCTCGCCCGCCGCCCGGACCTGCCGCGCTACATGGCCGGCGGCCAGGACAACCCGCTCGGCGCCCGGGCGATGTATCTCGGCTCCTCGCTCTACCGCATCCATGGCTCGAACGAGCCCGAGACGATGGGCGCGGCCGTGTCGTCAGGCTGCATCCGCATGACCAACAAGGACGTGGTCGATCTGTACGACCGGGTGAAAGTCGGCACGAAGGTGATCGTGAAGAACTGACTGTGGGCATGCGGGAAGTTTGTCGGCAGCAGGTTGCGACGCCTGCGACGGTCGAGGACTGACAAGTCGGTCCAGGGCGTTGCCGCTTTTGTCGCGAGCGCCGTCACATCGACGGCGGGTTGAGGCGGGCCCATCGGCGACGCCGTTCAGGGGGCCGAACCGCGCGCATTTCCAAGAAGGAAGGGCCGACCGTCCTCGTCGGCCCTTCCTTCTCCGGAATGGTCGTCGTTGAAAGCCGGGATCGTTCCTACGGTCTCGGCTGCTGCCCTCACCGCGGCCAAGGCGTCGGATGCCAGCGAAGACGACATCGACCGTTGCGATGAGCATCCATCATCACGTCCGCGGATGCCTAGAGCCGCAGCCGACAGCCTGACCCCTTCCCAATTCGGAAAGCGCGGCAAGAGCGAAGGCCCGCTCGGAGGCGGCCGTTCGGGCGCGGTGGCAGCCCAGGTGACAAGTAGCAAAATTCGCCCGCAACGACGAAGAAAATCACCCAAAACCAATAAACAAAGAAAACAACTTCCGTTGACTTCAATATGGATCGGCTGATCATCTTGGGATCTACTCAAGGGAGCCGCCGATGTCGGACCAGACGCCCGCTTCAGTCTACGCCGAAACGCTCGCGCTCCATGCCGGTTGGCGCGCCGATCCTCAGACCGGATCGGTCGCAGTGCCGATCCACCAGACCACCTCCTACCAGTTCCGCGACACCGATCACGCGGAGAGCCTGTTCGCGCTCAAGGAACTCGGCAACATCTACACCCGGGTCACCAATCCCACCGTCGACGTGCTGGAGCAGCGCCTCGCCGCGCTGGAGGGCGGCGCGGCCGCGCTGGCTCTCGCCTCCGGTCAGGCGGCCTCCGCGCTGAGCGTCCAGAACCTCGCGCGGGCAGGTGACAACATCGTCTCCTCCACCGACCTCTACGGCGGCACATGGAACCTGTTCGCCCACACGCTGGCCGAGCAGGGCATCGAGGTCCGCTTTGTCGATCCCGCCGACCCGGACAATTTCTCCCGCGCGACCGATGGGCGGACGCGGGCCTACTACGCCGAGACCCTGCCGAACCCGAAGCTCACGGTCTTCCCCATCGCCGAGGTGGCGGCGATCGGCCGGCCGCTCGGCATCCCGCTCATCGTCGACAACACCGCGGCGCCCCTGTTGGCACGGCCTCTCGACCATGGCGCGGCAATCGTCGTCTATTCGACCACGAAGTATCTCGGCGGCCACGGCATCGCCATCGGCGGAGCCATCGTCGACGGCGGGCGCTTCGACTGGGCGGCCTATCCCGATCGCCAGCCCGCCCTGAACACGCCGGATCCGAGCTATCATGGCGCGGTCTGGACCGAGGCCGCGCGGCCGATCGGCCCGGTCGCCTATGCCTTGCGGGCACGGGTGCGGCTCCTGCGCGATCTCGGTCCCGCCGTCTCGCCGCTCAACGCCTTCCTGACGCTCCAGGGGATCGAGACGCTTCCCCTGCGGATCGAGCGCCACAGCCGCAATGCGCAAGCGGTCGCCGACTGGCTCGGGCGTCGGCCGGAGATCGCCCGCGTGATCCATCCCTCCGCTCAAACCGGCGCTGCGCGGGAGCGGGCCGACCGCATCCTGAGGGGAGGCTATGGCGGCCTCGTCGGGTTCGAGCTGGCGGCGGGCCGCGCCGCCGGGCGCCGCTTCATTGACGCGCTCAAGCTGTTCTACCACGTCGCCAATATCGGCGATGTGCGCAGCCTTGCGATCCACCCGGCCTCGACCACCCACTCGCAGCTGACGCCGGCCGAGCAGCGCGCCACCGGTGTCACCGACGGTTACGTGCGCCTCTCGGTTGGGCTGGAGCACATCGACGACATCCTGGCCGATCTCGATCAGGCGCTGGCCGCCGCCGGAACGCTGGCGCGGGCGGCCTGAGATGAGCCACACGCTCCCCATCCTCGATCTCGCCCGCCTCGATGCGGGTGGGAGCGAGCGCGACGCCTTCCTCGCGGAGCTGCGGACGGCCGCCCGCGAGACCGGTTTCTTTTATCTCGTCGGACACGGCATTCCGGCCTCGCAGATCGCCGGCGTCCAGGCGCTGGCACGGCACTTCTTTGCCCTGCCGGCGGAGGAGAAGCGGGCGGTCGCGATGGTGAACTCGCCCCATTTCCGAGGCTACACCGAGGCCGGCCAGGAGATCACCCGTGGGCGGGCCGACTGGCGCGAGCAGTTCGATATCAGCGCCGAGCGGGCGGCGCGGCCGCGTGAACCCGGCCTCCCGGCATGGACCCGCCTCCCAGGGGCCGAACCAGTGGCCGGCCGCCCTGCCGGGGCTCCGGGTCGGGCTCCTGGCCTGGCAGGAGGCGGTCACAGATATCGGCATCCGCCTGCTGCAGGCCTTCGCCCTGGCGCTTGGGCAGGAGACCGACGTCTTCGCGCCGATCTACGCCGGCGCACCCAACCAGCACATCAAGATCATCCGCTATCCCGGCCGCGAGGCCACCGGCGACAACCAGGGCGTCGGCGCCCACAAGGACAGCGGCTTTCTCACCCTCTTGGTGCAGGACGGCGTAGGCGGCCTGGAGGTCGAGGATGCCGACGGCCGCTGGATCGCGGTCGCACCGGTCGAGGGGGCCTTCGTGGTCAATGTCGGCGAACTGCTGGAACTCGCCTCGAACGGCTACCTGCGGGCCACAATCCACCGGGTGGTGACGCCGGATGCAGGCCGGGACCGGCTCTCCATCGCCTTCTTCCTCGGCGCGCGACACGACGCCACCGTCCCGCTGCTCGATCTGCCCGCCGCGCTGGCGGAGCAGGCACGGGGCGCGGCGAGCGACCCGGAGAACCCGCTCTTCCGCGAGGTCGGCCGCAATTACCTCAAGGGTCGACTGCGCTCGCATCCCGACGTGGCGGCAGCCCACTATGCCGACCTGCTCATCGCCGAGGCGCAGGCCGCATGAGACAGCTTTTCACTTGGCTCGTCACGCTCCTGCGGAACGCGGCGCTGCCTGCCGAAGCCGGGCCGCTGCCGCTCGCGTCCGGCGCGATGCTGAGCCACGAATGGCTCGCGCCCCACCTCGTCTGCTGGCCGAGCCGGATCCCGGACGCCCGAATGCGCGACGAGGCCTGACGGGGGCGGCGCTCCCCACGCGGCGTATCGCGCACCGCGCAATTGACGAATTTCCGATCGGGGGGAGTAATGATTTTTCCTCAAAACGCGACTGCCAGTCATAGCTATGCTTTGAATTGGCTATCTTCAACAGTATATTTCCGCTGAAACATCATTGCGTAAGAGGCAAAAAGTTTGATTAATCTTGCGGCACAACTCCGCTAGATGACCATATATTGTCACAGCAGGGATCGACATGACTGGCAAGCGACGCGGCCTGCTCACGCGCCGGCAAACCGCCGCCCTCTGCGCGGGTGCTGCGTTGGCTGGATTCGTGGCGGGCCCGGCCTCGGCCGACGAGGGGCAGATGCGTGTCGCCAAGCCGTTCGGCATCGTCTACCTCCTCCGCAACGTGATCGAAGTGTCATCCCTTCTATCCAGCCGCGCGCTCAAGTCGAAGACGACACATTTCGGCTCGAGATCATCACTTTAGAATGCAGTCCTCCTCCGTATAGCCACAGAGGACCATCGTTTTCTTCGCGGGTCGGCCCGGGCATTATCGTTCCCGCCGTACCGTATGCCCTTCAGTGCAGATGAAACTCGGCCGAGAGCGCCTTGAGTTCGGTCGGCCGGATCAGGCGGGCATGCATCACCCTGACCGAGTGCAGCGGGCCGTCCAACGTCTCCTGCCAGAAGTCGAGGAACCGCTTCAGCTCCGGGAATTGCGGGAACAGGTCGTGGTTCTGCCAGACGAAGGTTTGAAGGAGATGCGGGAAGTCGGGCAGGTGATAGAGGATCTCGGCCGTCGTGAGACTGTAGCCCTCGATCCTGCGGCGGAAGTCCTGCGAAGCAGTCATCGGTCGATCTCATCGGAGCGGGCCCATCCGGCGGATGGACCGTGACGGAAGGTGCCGGCGGGGACACCCGGCCGGAATCGCCTTGATCCAATCCTTCGCCCCATCCACGAGGTACCGATGCACAAGGCAGGCCTCGAAGGGGGCTCTAGAGCGCATTCCGACGAAGTGGCCACCGGCTCGTCGAAAGAATGCGCGTCACAACAACGACCTAGAGACGCCGGCCTGATGCAATCAGGTCGGATACGGCTCTCGGGACCGCGTGGGATCCTGAGGATCGTTAGGGATCGCCTCGCGGCACCTTAGGATGGGGAAGGGGACATCAATACTGTCGGCAGCCAGGGGCCCGAGGTCCGGCGCCGCCGGACCTCGGGCCTTCAGGCGATCAGAAGTCGGGCCCGCCGGGTGGCAGTGGCGGCGCCTTCTCCTTCGGCCGCTCGGCGATCAACGCCTCCGTCGTCACCAGCAGGCCGGCGACCGAGGCCGCGTCCTGCAGTGCCGTGCGCACAACCTTGGCCGGATCGACGATGCCGGCCTCGATCAGGTCGACGTAGGTCTCGGTCTGGGCGTCGAATCCGAAGGTCTCCGAGCCGTTCTCGATCACCTTCGACACGACGATCGAGCCCTCGACCCCGGCATTGGCCGCGATCTGCCGGATCGGCGCTTCGAGCGCCTTGAGCACGATGTTGATGCCAGCCTTCACATCGGCATTCTCGCTCTTGAGCGCTGATACGGCGGCCTTGGCCCGCAGGAGCGCGGTGCCGCCGCCCGGAACGATGCCTTCCTCGATCGCGGCGCGGGTGGCGTTGAGCGCGTCGTCCACCCGGTCCTTCTTCTCCTTGACCTCGACCTCGGTCGCGCCGCCGACGCGGATCACCGCGACGCCGCCCGCGAGCTTGGCCAAAGCGCTCCTGGAGCTTCTCGCGGTCGTAGTCCGAGCTGGTCTCCTCGATCTGCGCCTTGATCTGAGCGACGCGCGCGTCGATCTGCGCCCTGTCCCCCGATCCGTCGACAATCGTGGTGCTCTCCTTGTCGATGCGCACCCGCTTGGCCTGACCCAGCAGGGGAAGCGACACGTTCTCGAGCTTGATCCCGAGATCCTCGGAGATGGTCTGGCCGTTGGTGAGGATCGCGATGTCCTCAAGAATCGCGTTGCGACGGTCGCCGAAGCCCGGAGCCTTCACCGCCGCGATCTTGAGGCCGCCGCGCAGCTTGTTCACGACGAGGGTGGCGAGCGCCTCGCCCTCCACATCCTCGGCGATGATGAGCAGGGGACGGCTCGACTGGACGACCGCCTCCAGCACCGGCAGCAGCGGCTGCAGCGAGGAGAGCTTCTTCTCGTGGATCAGGATGTAGGGATCGTCGAGTTCGGCGATCAGCTTTTCCGTGTTCGTCACGAAGTACGGCGAGAGAGATAGCCGCGGTCGAATTGCAGGCCCTCGACGACATCGAGTTCGGTCTCGGCGGTCTTGGCCTCCTCCACCGTGATGACGCCTTCCTTGCCGACCCGCTCGACGGCCTCGGCGATGAGGCGGCCGATCTCGGCGTCGCCGTTGGCGGAGATTGTGCCGACTTGAGCGATGGCGTCGGAGGCGGTCACCTTGCGGGCGCGTCCGGTGATGTCCTTCACGGCGGCGGCGGCGGCGAGGTCGATGCCGCGCTTCAAGTCGAGCGGGTTGAAGTTTGCCGCCACTGCCTTGGCACCCTCGCGAACGATCGCCTGGGCGAGCACGGTCGCGGTCGTGGTGCCATCGCCGGCCAGATCGTTGGTCTTCGAGGCGACTTCGCGCAGGAGTTGGGCGCCGAGATTCTCGAAGCGGTCCTCCAACTCGATTTCCTTGGCGACGGTGACGCCGTCCTTGGTGATGCGCGGCGCCCCGAAACTCTTCTCGATCACGACGTTGCGGCCCTTCGGCCCCAGCGTCACCTTCACGGCATCCGCCAGAATATCGACGCCGCGCAACAGGCGCTCACGCGCGTCGCCCGAGAATTTCACGTCCTTGGCAGCCATTCCGATCTCCTGTTGTCGATGACGTCAGAGCTTGCTCAGGCGGTGATCACGCCGAGAATGTCGGATTCCTTGAGGATCAGGAGGTCTTGGCCGTCGACCTTGATCTCCGTGCCGGACCACTTGCCGAACAGCACGCGGTCGCCGGTCTTGACGTCCGGCGCGGTGACGCGGCCCTGGTCGTCGCGGGCACCGGGTCCGACGGCCACGACCTCGCCCTCCTGCGGCTTCTCCTTCGCGGTGTCGGGGATGATGATGCCACCCTTCGTCCGCTCGTCGCTCTCAATGCGGCGCAGCAGCACGCGGTCGTGCAGGGGTCGAAACGCCATCCTTCAGGAACTCCCGTCGTTTGGGCTGCGGCTGGCGCGCCGGCCGGAGCCCCTTGTCCAATACCGACAGGGTGTCCGCCTCCGTTCTTTAAGTCAACGGAATTGTTCTTTTTAAAGAACGAAGGCGTGAGCAGAAACGAGTGAATCGAGCCGCATCCGGGAGAAGATTGGTGTATTGGGGCGGCGGTCGCTGGTGTCGTGGCCTGTGCCGACGCGGCGCGAGGCACCCGATCCGTTCATGCTAGGTGTAATGTTGCGGTCCTTAGGCCGTACCGACGCGGAACTCCCTGGGTGGACGCGTGCCGTTGACCGCGAAGGCGCCGACGCTGCGCTCGCGGTAGATCCGCGGGTTGTGTGAGGCGATGGTGCGTGCGTTGCGCCAGTAGCGATC
Organism: Methylorubrum extorquens; assembly: GCA_900234795.1. Lineage (NCBI taxonomy): Bacteria > Pseudomonadati > Pseudomonadota > Alphaproteobacteria > Hyphomicrobiales > Methylobacteriaceae > Methylorubrum > Methylorubrum extorquens. The sequence goes on along the minus strand of LT962688.1, from coordinate 2,182,533 downwards.
AAGGCCGTCCTCGGCCTTCACGGCGGACGCACCGAGGGCGTCGAACAGCACCGTGGTCGCCTCCAATACGAGGTTGGTCACCACGGCGACGGCTTGGTTGACCTCGACATCGGCGAGGGCCGTGATCGGCTCCGCCGCTTCGCGCCCGCCCAGCTGCACCGCCTCCGCCGCGCGTTGCACCGCCTCGGCCGCCTTCAGCACGAGGGCACCGGCTGCATAGGCATTGCCGCGCACGCGGCCCACCACAGCCAGAACTTGCGGATCGTCCGCCGTGCGGTCGGCATTCCCGTGGCTGTAGACCCGGGTGCGCGCCGCTACCAGCCGCGCCGCATCCTCGGCCGCCGCCCGAGCGATGCCGGCGAGCGTTGCCAGATGCACGAGCTGGAAGAAGGCCATGGCGTAGGGAAAGCGCACCGTCTCCGGCTTGATCAGCTCCGGTGCCAGCACGACGCCCTCGAAGCGGGCGGTGCCGCTCGCGGTCAGGGCCTGCCCGAAGCCATCCCAATCGTCCTCGATCGTGACGCCGGGCGCTCGCGTCGGCACCGCGGCGACCACGGACGCGCCGTCCTCGTCCTGGGCCGAAAGGTGGATCCAGTCGGCGAAGAGCGCGCCGGTCGTGTAGAATTTCCGGCCATCCACCACTCGCTCGTCGCCGCGTCGGCGCACCACCGTGTCGAACTGCCCGACCTTGGCCGGCCCCGTCTCGGACACGCCGCTGCCGACCGTCTCGCCCGCGGCGAGCCGGGCGATCCATCGCGTACGCCATTCCGCCGAGGCGGCGGTCAGCACGTCCTCGGTGAAGCCGAAATGCGCGCGCAGCGCATTGGTAACGTTGGAATCGGCCGCCGACAGCTCGATCAGCAGGTTGAAGAGTTCGGGCAGGCTCGCGCCATGCCCGCCCGACTCGGCGGGCAGACGCAGGGTGGTGAAGCCCGCTTCCTTCAGCCAACCGAGTTCGGCATGCGGCAAGCGCCGCTCGGCGTCCCGCGCGACCGCGGTGGAACGGATCTCGCCGAAGACCGGCCGGAAGCGACCCGCGAGTTCCTCGTAGCGTCCACTCGGGCCGGCGCCCCAGCCTGCATCGATCTGCGACATCGTCCGGTCATCCCTCACGGGCCGCTGTCGGCCCGGTCTGCGGACCTGGCTCCCGGCGGCAATCCGTGCAGGGAATCGGCAATTCCCGCCCCAATCTCAAGGAATTCTGTTCGATTTCCTTCGCAGCAAGCGACTTTGCAAAGACAAACTCTGCATCCGATGCCAAATGGACGGTCATTCTTGATATCCATCCTCGGCGAGAAGGGCGTTTTCCTTCACTCCGCGGTACATCGTCGTGTTCGGACGCCGGACGGTCGCGTCCGTCTCGCCGCCGAGCAGACGCCGACGATCATTTGGGTGAGATGGGCTTCGCCGCGCCCCCGTCCGCGAAGGTGATGAACTGTGCCGAGGACCAGACGCGGCTGCCGTCGCGCTGGCGGCCCGAGAAGTAGACCGGCCGGAAGCCGAACGGGGCGTTCTCCGGCTCCACCTGGATATGCCCGGCGACGTCCCGCGGCAGCGGCGCTTCCGTCAGGCGCTCCAGCGCCACGAACAGCCCAGCCCCGCCAAGCTCGCGCTGCAGGGCGCCCGCCGCGATCAATTCGCGGCCGGTGCATTCGAAACGGAAATCCGGAGCATGGACGAAGGGGGCGGGCCGGCGCGGATCGCCGACCTTCACGAAGCCGCCGATCGTGCCCTCGACTAGGATGCGGCATTCCTCGAGACCACCGATATCGATCTCGATGGCATCGCTGTCGCCGTAAGTCTCGGAGCGGAAGGCGATCTCGGTCGGGCCTGAACGCCACGCCGTCTCCTCGGCATGCTCGAAGCCCTGGGGGACGATGCGGCGGATCGTGCCGTTGAGGATGCGGATGCGTCCCTCCCAGGCCGCCCAGCGATAGCGGTCGCGGATGCGCGCACCGCCGAAGCGCAGGCGCACGAGGCGCTCGGAGAATCCGCATTCGGCGTGGAGGTCGCGCCGCCAGATCTCGCCGGTATGATCGTGGGCGGTCAGTTCCTCCCAGCCGGCCTCGCCGAGGAAGTGATAGTCGAGCCGCGCAGCGCCCTCGTGCGTGAAGGCGTCGCCCTGGCGGTGCGGGCCGCAGCGGACCAGCAGGGCGCTGCGCTCGCCCGTCGTCGCGAAGGTGTGGCGCGCCCGCAAGGCGCGGCCGACCGCGCGGCGGTCGAGGCTGTCTGCCAGGATGCCGGTGAGCCCGCCGCGCACGCCGAACACCTGCACGCCCGGCGCGCCGCCGCCCGGCCGTCCGCGGTGCTCGTCGCCGTTGGCACAGACGCCGAGCCGGTAGCCGCGGGCGATCACGTCCCGGTAGAGCCAGTCGAACTGTCCCCAGGCGGAGGCGATCTCCACGAGGCGTTCCAACTCCGGATGGTGCCAGTCTGGGATGTAGCGGCGCCCGCCGACATGCGGGATGACGAGGTGGTTCTCCGGATCGTGCGCGTAGGCCGCCCACAGATCCTCGACCGGCCAGCGCCCGACCTGGACGCCGGTGCCGCCCATGCTCTCGTTCCACAGGAAGGTGCGGTTGTGCTCGCCCCGCTCGTTGAAGGGGAAGCCGGGCGGATCGTCGCCGAGGAACAGCACCTGATGGTCGCCGCCCGCGGTCGAGCTGCCGCACCATTCCTGCACGGAATAGGCGACGAAGCGGCCGGGCACGTCGAAGCCGGCCGTCACCGCGACGCCCTCACGCCAGCCTTCGTCGGTGATCTGAAAGTCGTTGGCGGTGTAGCCGTAGACATCGACCCCCGCTACGTCGCGGGCATAGGCTGCGTTGTAGGCCGGACTGTTGGTGCCCACCGTATCGTGGGCGTGGACGTGGAGATCGCCGTAGAGCGCCCGGGGCACGGGTGCGTCGGCGAGCCCGGCGACGAAGGCCACCCCCTCCGCCACGTCCCGGCCGCCGGGACGCGCGGCACCGATGCGCAGTTCGCCCGAGACGGGCGGTAGATCCTCGACCCGCAGCGTTGCCCAGCCCTGCTCCGGCAGGGCGTGACGGCGGCGATAGACCTCGCGCCCCTCCGCGGTGGCGGCGATGTCGAGCGGGCCGCCGAGGTCGCGGGCGACGTTGCCCCAGCGGTCGAGCAGGGCCACGGTCAGGGGCGGCGCGACGCCCTCCGCCACGAAGCGGGGGGCCCCGAGCTGAATCCGCTCCGGCGGCCCGGCAGCGATCGCGATGACCGGATCACCCGGCACCGCCACGTAGCGCGAGGTGCCGAGCGGGTCGACGTAGCAGCGGAAGCGGAAGCCGTCCTCGACGAAGGTCTGGACGCGGGTGCCCGGCCCCCCAGCCTGCCGGTCGCCCAGCCGGATGACGATGCGGTCGCCCGCATTGAGATAGCCGTCGACCACATCGACGATCACGGCCTTCTGGAACGGGCGCTCGTGGCCCTTCTGGTCGAAGCGCACGCTGAGCGACTGCACGGTCGCGGGCGACTGCCCTGGCAGCAGCGGGCCGGCCTCGTATTCCGCGCTGACGTAGTTGGCCGCCGACGGGTCGGCGGTCTGGAACAGCGCCCAGTCGGAGTAGAACTTGAACGTCGCCTTGAAAGTCGCCCCGTCGGCGATGCCGCAGGCGCCGACCTCGTAGGTCAGCACGATCTCGTGCCAGCTCCCCGCCACCAGCCGGTCGTGGCTGCAGGCGATGCTGCCGAGGAAGGGGCGCGCCTTGATCGCCGCGTAGAGCCCGGCCGGAGCCACGTGCTCGCCCAGCCGCTGCCGACGCTCGCTCTCGTCCTGCATCGCCAAGATCCTCGTCCTCCATCACCGATTTGCTCAGGGCTTTAGCCTTGTCGCCCGAAGATGTCTTGCCTATTAGCATGACTTGTACATAATACAAAAGGATATGAATAGATCTTATCTCGATCTCGCAAATAAAAGAACGATCATGTCATCGCACTTCATCCGGTGGGCAATTCTTCTCTTCGCGCTGTTCGGTGCCTCGGGTGCCGCCTTGGCGCAAGGCCAGGCTCAGACCCTGCCGGTGCGGATCGGCGCAATCCCCGTGCTCGGTGCCGCGCCGCTCTTCGTCGCCGAGCGGGAGGGCTGGCTCGGGGCCGGCGGGCTCAAGCCCACCGTAACGCTGTTCGATTCCGGGCCGAACGCGGTGCAGGCAGCGGCGAGCGGCACGGTCGATGTCTACGTCGCCGGGATCACGCCGGTGGCGATCGGGCGGACGCGCGGGGTCGATCTGCGGGTGGTGGCGGCGACCGCTATCGGCGAGAACGTGCTCGTGGCGGGCGCCAAGCTCGCCGGACCGCTCACCGACGGCACGGCACCGGCCGCCGCCTTTCGGCGCTTCCGGGAGGAGACGGGCCGCCCGGCCAAGATCGCCACGCAGCCGCCCGGTTCGATCCCCTACACCAACCTGTCCTACTGGCTGCGCGAGGTCCACAAGGTCGATCCGGCCGACGTGCAGATCCTGACACTCGGCATCGACGCGGCGCAGCAGGCGATCCTCGCCGGCGCGGTCGAGGCCGCGACGGTGCGCGAACCGGGCCTCAGCATCATCCGCGAGCGCAACCCACAGATCCGCCTCGTCGCTAACGGCAGCGAGCTGTTTCCCGGCCAGCCCGGCACCGTTGTGGCGGTGCGCGGCGCCTTCCTCGAGCAGAATCCGGCGGCCGTGCGCACCCTCGTCTCGGCGATCGTGCGGGCCGTCGATCTGATCAAGCGCGACCCCGAGCGGGCGCTTCCCGCGGTGGAGGCCGCGCTCGGCAAGGGCATCGTCACCGCCGCGACCCTGCGCAACGCGCTCGCCTCGCCGGCGACCCAGTATGTCGCCGATCCCCGCACCATCGTGGCGGCGACCGGCGCGATGCTGGCCCTCCAGACCAAGCTCGGCATCAGCGAGCAGACGCCGCCGACGGAGGGATTGTTCGACTCCCGCTTCTTCGAGGCGGCCCAGGCCGAGGCGAGCGCGCGATAGGATGGGCGAGGTCATGGAAAACCGCCGCGCCTTCCTACGCCTGGCCGGCTCGCTTGCCGGGGCGGGCGCCGCCACCGGAGCCCTGGCGGAGGCAGGCCCCCTCGACGTGCCGCCCTGGACCCGCGAGCAGGGCGCCACCGCTCCGGGCTATGGCCGGCCCGGCCCGCGGGAGACGCTTGCGCGCTATCCCCGGCTGCCGCCGCCCTTTCCCGGGGCGGTGGCCACGGTGACGCCGCTCCATGGCCTGCACGGCATCCTCACGCCCAACGGCCTGCATTACGAGCGCCACCACGCCGGCATCCCGGCGATCGATCCGGACCGGCACCGCCTCGTGGTGCACGGCCTCGTCGCGCGCCCGCTGATCCTCACCATGGACGACATCCTCCGCTTCCCCGCGGTCTCACGGCTGCATTTCCTCGAATGTTCGGGCAACACGCCCTGGCTCGGGGCCAAGCCCGACTGGACGGTGCAGGACAGCCACGGCCTGATCTCCTGCGCCGAGTGGACCGGCGTCGAGCTCTCGACCCTGCTCGCCGAGGTCGGCGTGCAGCCGGGCGCCGCCTGGATCCTGGCGGAGGGGGCGGATGCCTGCGCCATGACCCGCTCGATCCCCCTCGACGCGCTCGACGGGGCGATCCTCGCCTACGCGCAGAACGGCGAGCGGCTGCGGCCGGAGCAGGGCTATCCCCTGCGGCTGTTCCTGCCGGGGCTGGAGGGCAACCTCAGCATCAAGTGGCTACGCCGCCTGAAGGTCGGCGACCGGCCGTTCCAGACGCGGGAGGAAACCTCGAAATACACCGACCTGATGCCGGACGGCACGGCGCGGCAATTCACCTTCGTGATGGAGGCCAAGTCCGTCATCACCGCGCCGTCGGGCGGCCAGCAGCTTCGGGAGCCCGGCTTTCACGAGATCCGGGGCCTCGCCTGGACCGGGCGCGGGCGCATCGCCGGCGTCGAGGTTTCGACCGATGGCGGCGCCTCTTGGGCGGAGGCGCATCTGGAAGGGCCGGTGCTGCCGCGCTGCTTCACCCGCTTCCGCCTGCCGTGGCGTTGGGAGGGCGGACCGGCCAAACTGCTGAGCCGGGCGCGGGACGAGACCGGCTACGTGCAGCCGAGTCGCGAGGCCTTGGTCGCCGTGCGCGGCACCCGCTCCTTTTACCACAACAACGCGGTGTTCGGCTGGAGCCTCGGCGCGAACGGGGCGGTGACCTATGCGGCCTGAGGCGCTTCTCCCGCTCGTCCTGAGCCTCACCCTCGCCGGCCCGGCCGCGGCGGACCCCCTCGGCATCGGCCGCCCAGCAAGCCCTGAGACCATCGCCGCCTGGGACATCGATGTCCGGCCCGACGGCCAGGGCCTGCCGCCCGGCCACGGCAGCGTGCGCGACGGCGCGGTCCTGTTCGCCGCGCGTTGCGCCGGCTGCCACGGCGCCCGCGGCGAGGGGGCCGCCGCCGAGCCGCTGGCCGGCGGCCGGGGCAGCCTCGCGAGCGCAAAACCCCTGCGCACGGTCGGCAGCTTCTGGCCCTATGCCACGACCCTGTTCGACTACGTGCGCCGGGCAATGCCGTTCGACGCGCCGCAATCGCTCAGCCCGGACGAAACCTACGCGGTCAGCGCCTATGTGCTGCACCTCAACGGCCTGCTGCCGGAGGAGGCAAGCCTCGATGCGGCCTCCCTGCCCAGGGTCGCCATGCCGAACCGCGACGGCTTCACCGCCGATCCGCGCCCCGACATCGCGCCGCAGAATCCCTCCGCTCGCCCTTCCGCCCGGCCCACCGCGCACACGGAGACCCGATGAGCCTGACCCGCCGCCACTTCGCCCTTTCATCGAGTGCCACACTCGCCGCCGGCCTCGTCCTCGGTCGCTCCGGTCCGGCCCGCGCCGGACGGACGGTGAAGCTCAGCTATCAGCGCTCCTCGACGCTCCTCACCGTGCTGAAGGCGCGGGGCACCCTGGAGGAGCGGCTCGGCGCGCAAGGGCTCGGCGTGAGCTGGCACCTGTTCACCAAGGTGCTCGAACCGATGAACACCGGCGCGGTCGATCTCCACGCCGATGTGGCCGACGCGGTGCCGATCTTCACCCAATCGGCCGGAGCCCCGCTGACCTTCTACGCTATGGAGGCCGGTTCGCCGCAGGCCGAGGCGATCATCGTGCCGGACGAGTCGCCGATCCGCACGATCGCGGATCTGAAAGGCCGTACGGTCGGCGTCTCGAAGGGCTCGGGCTGCCACTTCATCCTCGCGGGCGCGCTGAAGCGGGGGGGCCTGCGATTCGCCGACATCCGCCCGGCCTATCTGGAGGCGGCGGACGGGCTCGCGGCGTTCGAGCAGGGCGGCATCGAGGCGTGGTCGATCTGGGATCCGTTCCTGGCCATCGTACAGGCCAAGCGCCCGGTGCGGGTGCTGACCGACGCCACCGGCCTGTCGAGCTACAACCGCTACTACACGGTCAACGACAGCTTCGCCGCCGAGCAGCCCGAGGTCGTCGCCACGGTCTTTTCCGCCCTGGTCGAGGCGGGACAATGGGTGAAGGCCAACCCGTCGGCGGCCGTCGCGCTGCTGGCGCCGATCTGGGGAGACCTGCCGCCGGCGGTGGTCGCCACCGTCAACGAGCGGCGCTCCTACGCGGTCAAGGCGGTCGATCGGGCCGCGCTCTCCGAGCAGCAGGCCATCGCCGACACCTTCCACGAGGCCGGGCTGATCCCGCGCCGGCTCGACGCCACCGCCGTATCGCTCTGGCAGCCGCCGGCAGGACGCGGGTGAGCGCGATGAGCCATCCGCTTCGCTTCGGCGTCTGGGCGCCGGTCCACGGCTCCCGCGCCGCCCGCCACGATCCGGACGAGCCGCACGACGCCTCCTGGGCGCGCAACCGCGCCCTCGTGCTCGAGGCCGAGCGCCTCGGCTACGATTCCGTCCTCGTCGCCCAGCATACGGTGAACCCCTACGACGAGACCCGCGACCAGCTGGAGGCCTGGACCGCCTCGGCCGCGCTGGCGGCGCTCACCGAGCGGATCGAGATCATCGCGGCGATCAAGCCGGGGCTCTACCATCCGGTGTTGCTCGCCAAGATGGCGCTGCAGATCGAGCAGGTCAGCCGGGGGCGCTTCGCCCTCAACCTCGTCAACGCCTGGAACCGCGCCGAATTCGAGCGGGCCGGCCTGCCGTTCCCGGCCCATGACGAGCGCTACGCCTATGGCCGCGAATGGATCGCCCTGGTGGACCGGTTGCTGCGGGGCGAGCGCGTCACCCACGAGGGCCGGCACTTCCGCGTCGAGGACTATCAGCTCAAGCCCGCGGGCACTTACCGGGCGCGGCCGGCGATCTATGTCGGCGGCGAGTCCGAGCCGGCCCGCGCGCTGGTGGCCGATCACGGCGACGTCTGGTTCATCAACGGCCAGCCGCTGGCCGCGGTCGCCGATCTCATCGCCGACGTCGCCCGGCGCCCGGCCGCGCAGGGCCGTCTGCGCTACGGGCTCTCGGCCTTCGTGATCGCCCGTGAGACGGAAGCCGAGGCGCAGGACGAATTCGCCCGGCTTCTGAGCTTGAGCCGCCGCGATGAGGCCATCCGCGCCGACACCCGGGCGCGCACGGACGCGGCGAGCGTGATGTTCGCCAAGACCGATGCGGCGGCCGCGCACCATGTCGGCACCAACGGCGGCACGGCGGCCGGGCTCGTCGGCAGCTACGATGGGGTGGCCGAGCGCATCCGCGCCTTCCACGCGGCGGGAATCGAGCTGTTCATGCTGCAATTCCAGCCGTTCGAGGCGGAGATGGCCCGCTTCGCCGCGCAGGTGTTTTCGCGAGTGAAGGGATGAGGCCGGTCGATCCCCTTCCCGGCGGCCCGCCGCGCGACGGCGTCGATGCGGTGCCGCCCGCGCCGCGCCTGTTCGTGCTCGGTTTGCAGCACGTGCTCGTCATGTACGCCAACGCCATCGCCGTGCCGCTGATCGTCGGCGGGGCGCTGCACCTGCCGAAGGACCAGATCGCGCTCCTCATCAACGCCGACTTGTTCGCCTGCGGCATCGCCACGCTGATCCAGACGGTGGGCATCGGCCCGTTCGGCATCCGGCTTCCCGTCATCATGGGCGTGACCGCGGTGGCGATCCAGCCGCTGCTCGCCATCGCGGCGATACCCGGCGTCGGCCTCACCGGCATCTACGGCGCGGTGATCGTCGGCGGCCTCTACGGGCTCCTTGTCACGCCCTTCATCGGCCAGGTGATGCGGTTCTTCCCACCGGTCGTGACCGGCACGATCCTCCTGATGATCGGCATCGCGCTCACCCGCGTCGCCGTCGGCTGGGCGGGCGGGGGTGCGGGCACCGCCGCGTTCGGTGCGCCCGGCACGGTCGCGGTGGCGGCGGGCGTGCTCGCCGCGACCCTGCTCATTGCCCGGTTCGGTCCGGGCTTCGTCGGGCGCGTCGCCGTGCTCCTCGGGATCGGGCTCGGATACGCCGTCACCCTGGCACTCGGCTGGACGAGCTTCGAGGGCCTGGGCGCCGAACCGTGGCTGCGGGTGGTGCTGCCCCTGCAGTTCGGGCTGCCGACCTTCCACCTCGTGCCCTGCCTGATCCTGTGCCTCGTGATGACGATCGTCTTCATCGAGGCGACCGGGATGTTCCTGGCGCTCGGCGTCATGACCGGGCGCAAGATCGGGACCGAGGACATCCGCCGGGGCCTGCGCGCCGACGCGCTCGGCACGCTGATCGGCGGCCTGCTCAACACGTTTCCCTACCTGTCCTATTCGCAGAATGTCGGCCTCGTCGGACTCACCGGCGTGCACAGCCGCTGGGTCTGCGCGGCCGCCGGCGGGATCATGCTGGTGCTCGGCCTCGTGCCCAAGGTCGCCTATCTGGCGGCCTCGATCCCGCAGCCGGTGCTCGGCGGGGCGGCGCTGGTGATGTTCGGCATGGTGGCAGCCACCGGCATCCGCATCCTGGCCCAGGTCGATTACGCCCGCGCGGGCAGCCGCGACGCGCTGATCATCGCCGCCTCGTTGGGGATCGGCCTGATCCCGATCGTGCAGCCGCTCTTCTTCCGCGCCGTGCCCGACGCGTTCGGGCCGATCGTGAAGGATCCGATCCTGCTCACCGCGATCGCGGCCATCCTGCTCAACGCCCTGCTCGGGCAGAGCCGGGCTCAGCCGGAAGCGGAGAGGTCCGGCAGCGGGATCGGCGCGTCCGAGCCCGAGATCGCCGCCTCCAGCAGGTCGAGCCGGTCCTGACCCCAGAACGGCTCATCGCGGTAGACATAGAACGGCGCCCCGAACACCTGCCGCCCGATCGCCTCGCGGGTCAGAGCCGCCTCGGCCTCGCGGAACGCCGGCTCGTCGGCTCGGGCGAGCAGGCGTTTCCCGTCGAGCCCGGCCGCATCGGCGAGCCGGATGATCGTGCCGGGATCGGCGATGTCGCGTTCGTCCGCCCAGACGGCGCTGAGGCCGGCATGGACGAAGTCGGCGACCGCGCTGCCCTCGTCGAGGGCGGCCAGCAGGACCCGGTGGGCGAGGGAGGGGTCGGCCGGGTAGAATTTCGGGTGCAGCACCAGCGGGATGCCGCGGATGCGGCGCCAGCGCTGCATTTCGACGAGGCGGTAGGCCTGCCGCTGCAGGGGCCTCTCCTTGACGGGCTTGCCGCCGCCGGCGGCGAAGACTGCCATCAGATCGACCGGCTTGTAGACGATCCGCGCGCCGTTCCGTTCGGCGAGGTCGCGGAAGGCGCGACTGCCGACATAGGACCACAGCGAGAGGAAGCTGAAATAGTACGCGATGGTCGGCGACGAGGGGGCATTCGAGGTCATGCCGGAACTCCGATCGGGCTCAAGCGGGCGAGCGGCACATGGCCGGGATCGCTGTGAAGGAGCGCGAGGCAGCGCTGCTTGATCGCCGTGAAGCGCGGATCGGTGATCAGGCCGCGGTCCCGCGGGCGCCCGAAATCAAGGGGAATGTCGTCGAGGATGCGCCCCGGCCGCGGCGTCATCACGACGAGCCGATCCGCCAGGAACAGGGCCTCGTCGATGTCGTGCGTCACGAACAGGATCGTGGTGCGGTGGCGCGTCCAGATGTCGAGCAGCAGTTCCTGCATCGTCAGCCGCGTCTGCGCATCGAGTGCCCCGAACGGCTCGTCCATCAGCAGGACCCGAGGCCGGTTGATCAGCGCGCGGGCGATCTCCACCCGCTGCTGCATGCCCCCCGACAATTCGGCCGGATAGCGCTCGGCGAAGTCGGACAGCCCGACCTGCGCCAGCAGCGCCCGGGCCCGTTCCCGGCGCTCGCTGCGGCCGACGCCCTTCATCTTCATGCCGAAGGCGACGTTGTCGATCACGCTGAGCCAGGGGAACAGGGTGTGCTGCTGGAAGACGATGCCGCGGTCGGGATGCGGCCCGGCGATCGCCCGCCCGTCGAGGCTGACGCTGCCGCGCGACAGGGCGAGGTGCCCGGCCACCGCCCCGAGCAGGGTCGACTTTCCGCAGCCCGAGGGCCCGAGGATGCAGACGAACTGGCGGCCTGGGATGTCGAAGCTGATGTTCTCGACCACGTCGAACGCCGCATCGCCCCGACCGAGCCGGATCGCCCCATCCCGGATGGCGACGTGACCGTCGGCAAAGGGATCGGTGTCGGCAAGAGGATCGGTGCCGGTGAGAGGGCCGGCCTGGACCGGTGCCATTCCCGCGCTCATCGCTGGCCTCCCGCGCCGACCCAGGGTGTCGCCCGGTCGCCGAGCCAGCGCACGACGAGGCTGGATCCCATCCCGAGGAGGCCGATCAGCAGCATGCCGACGACGATGTCGTCGTAGTTCTGCAGTGTATAGGATTCCCAGGTGAAGTAGCCAATCCCGTACTGGCCGGAGATCATCTCGGCGGTCACGAGGCAGAACCACGCCGTGCCCATGCCGATCGCCGCCCCCGTCACGATGCTGGGCGCGGCGCCCGGCAAGATCACCTCGCGCAGGATCGCGGCATCGCCCGCGCCGAGGCTGCGGGCGGCGGCGACAAGCCGGGGATGCACCGATTCCACCCCGTGCACGGTGTTGAGCAGGATCGGGAACAGCGCGCCCGTGAAGGTGATGAAGGCCATCGAGACCTCGGAGGACGGGAACATCAGGATCGCCAGCGGGATCCAGGCCACCGCCGGGATCGGGCGCAGCACTTCGAGCGGCGGCAGCAGCAGGTCGCGGGCGAGCCGCGACCGGCCGATGGCGAGGCCGAGGGCGACGCCCACGCCCAAAGCGGCGAGGAAGCCCGACAGCACCCGGGCGAGGCTGGCGCCCAGATGGGTCGGCAGCGCGGGGGCGTGGACCAGCGCCCAGGCCGCCTGCGCGGCGGCCGCCGGAGTCGGCACGTTGCGGAAGGTGACGAGGCCGAGATCGAGCCGGCTGCTCGCCGCGAGGTGCCAAGCGAGCAGGCTCAGGGCCAGGGCGACGCCGCGCAGCGCCAAGCGCCCGAGCGTCGATGGTCGCGCAAACCGGACCGGCCGCCCGCGCGGCACGCGGACCGGGGCGGCCGTCTCGATTCCGGAGGCGCTCACCGACGGGCTCATCAAGGGGTTCATCAAGGGGCTCATCGGGCCGAGAGCCGCGCGTGGCCGCTCCGCGCGGCGGCGAAATCGAGCACGTCGCCCCCTTTCGCCGCGGCGTGGGCCTGTGCGTCGCCCTTGAGCAGGAAGGCGCTCAGATGCCCTTGCGCGTCGCGCACGTACCAGGCCTGGGTGGCGAACAGCTTGATCCCGTTGCCCCGATCCTGGGCGTAGACGGCGCGGGCCTCGCGCCCCTGGCCTTCCAGCTCGGCGAGCGCCGCGAACGCCGCTTCCGGCGAGGCGTAGGGGCGGACCTTGTCCTCGCCGCGGATCCAGAGTTGCGCCACGCGGGACGGATCAGTGATCGGCTTGCCCGTTGCGCTGTCCTGCGCGGCGAGCGGCAGCGGCGCCTCGTCCCTGAGCCGCGCCTCGTAGTCGAGACCGGCCTGCGCCGCCGCCGCGCGGATGAAGCGGTCATCGACGAAGCGGTCGAGGTCGATGTCGGAATCGGCCTTCTTCAGCAGCTTGAGCGTCTCGAAGGAGGTCTTTACCGCCTGCCGGTAGGCCGGCTTCCAGGTCACGTCGCGGGTCTGCAGGCCGAGCGGCCCGTGGAACAGGTAGGCGACCTCCGCCTCGATCCCCGTCACCCGCTCGATGAGTTCGGAATACTTTTCCGGCTCGGCGGCGATCAACCGGTCCGCTTCGAGTGCCGCGCGCAGGTAGGCGGTAACGATCTCCGGGTACTTCTCGGCATAGTCGGCATCGGCGAGCGCGCCGTGGAAGGTCGGGGCGTCGGCCTGGGCGCCATCGTAGATCTTGCGGGCGAAGCCGCGCCAGGGGAACAGCTCGGCGAAGGGCACGAAGTCGGCATGTGCCTCGATCTTGTTGGCGAGCAGCGCGGCGCCCGCCACCTCCGGGGCCTGGGTGATGATGGTGACGTCGCGGCCGGGCTCCCATCCCTGCGCCTTCACCGCCCGCAAGAGCAGCCCGTGCGCGGTCGAGGCGAACGGCACCGAGATCGTCTTGCCCTTGAGTTCGGCGAACGACTGCACGGGGGATTCCTTCGGCACGACGACGCCGTTGCCGCTGCCGTGCAGGCTGCCCGAGAGCACCGAGATGAACAGCGAGCGGCGCCCGGCCTTGGCGAAGGCGTGGCCGTTGAGCGAGCCGGGAAAGTCGGCCATCGCCCCGAGATCGAGCTTGCCCGCCACCATCTCGTTGGTGAGCGGCGCGCCGCTGGTGAAGTTGCGCCACTGGATGTCGTAGGTCGCGTCCTTGTAGCGCCCGTCGCGGGGCAGGAACTTCTCTAGGAGCTTCAACTCGCGGATCAGCAGGCCGCCGGTGGCGCAATTGATCGTGGTGTCCTGCGTGCCGACGGCGACCCGGATCGTCTCGGACCGGGCTGCCCCGGAGCCCGCCGCGCCGAGTACCGTGGCGGTCAGGAGGAGCGCTGCGAGGCGGCGGGTGAGCGGGATATGCTGTGTCACCGTGAGGCTCCGTGAGGCGAGGCAAGTCCGTCGAGGCGAGTGCGTCGGCCGCTCGCGAGGGCGGCGACCTCGTGGATGTGCCGTTCGGACAGCCGTTGCGGCGAGCAATTAATTTCGTTGGAAAGTCGAGTTTCTGGATCGATGCGCAACTGTTCTTGAGCCGAAGAAAATCTCTTCTCGCGAAATGTTTGACAGGAGAAGAATGTGTTCTGTCGACAGCCCGATTTGGAATTGCTCTCAAGCAGGCCGCGTCGATAATCGAGAGCGGGAGATGGGTCATGCTCTGGGCCTCGCACCCGAACGTTTTCCCGAGGTTCCCATGTCGTCGGCACCGCTCGCCCTGTCCGAACCCCGCCGTCCGGCGCCCCTGATCGCCAGTGCGCTGTTCCTCAGCGAGACGGTCGAGGGGCTCGACGACGGAGCGGGCTTCCTCGACGGGCTCACCCCCGCCGAGAGCGCTCGGGTGCGCGCCGCCGGCCGCACGGTGAGCCTCGCGCCCGGCGAGAGCGTCTTTACCCAAGGGGCGCCGCACGAGGGCATCTTCCTGATCGAGGAGGGGCGGGTCCGGGTGTTCTATTCGGGGCCGTCGGGCCGGCAGGTGACGCTGGCCTACTGGACGCCGGGCCACTTCATCGGCGGCCCGAGCATCTATGGCGGCGGCTGCCATCAATGGTCGGGCGTGGCGATCGAGCCGGTGCGCGTCACCGTGCTGTCGAGCGCGACCCTGCGCGGGCTGATCCGCCAGATGCCGGGCTTCGCGCTCTGCCTCATCGCCGCGCTGGAGGCCAAGGGGCGCTGCTACACCGCCATGGCGCAGATGCTCGGCACACGCTCGGTGATCGAGCGGCTGGCGCAGCTTCTTCTCAATCTCGGCGACCTCTACGGGACCCCTGAGAACGGCACGGTGATCATCCGCCGCCGCATCACCCACGACGAACTCGCGGCCCTCGTCGGCTCGACCCGGCAATGGGTGACGATGATGCTCAAGCGGTTCCAGCGCGAGGGCATCGTGTCCGTCGATGCGACGCATATCCGCCTGGTTCGGCCCGGGCGGCTGCAGGAGATCGTCCTGACCGAGGGGTGATACGGTTTCCGCTTGATCAAAGCGGGAACCGTATCGGTCAGCCCGCGCGGCGCTTGAGGAGGGCACCCATCGCGCCAGCGCGATGGGATCCCACCGAAGCCCAAATCCGCCATCCCGAAGGAATCAACCGGATTTGGTATGAGCCCGGCTCCGGCCCTGCGACCGGAGCGAGGCGCTCTCTACGCCGCCAGCCGCGCCAGCGCCCAGCGCGCGGTCTTGCGCACGTCCGGATCGGGATCGTTCGCGATGCCCTCCAGACCCGCTTGCGCGGCCGGGTCGGCGATCTCGCCGAGCGCGGCCGCCGCCTCCTTGCGCAGGGACGCCATCTCCTCAGACAACGCCGCCAGCACCGTCGGCACGGCGCGGCGGAACCTGAGCCGCCCGAGGCTGCGCAGGGCCTTCTGGCGAACCTGCCATGTGGCGTCGCCGAGCGCCGCGATCAGCACCTCGCCGCTCGCTTCGGCACCTTCGGCCGTCCCGGCCCGTCCAAGGGCCTCGGCGGCGGTCTCGCGCACGCTCCACTCGGCGTCGTGCAGGGCTGCCGCGATCGCCTCGACGGCGCTGGCGTGGCGGGCGAAGGCGAGGCCGCCGACCGCGGCGCGGCGCACCTCGGCATCCGCGTCGCGGGTCGCGGCGATGAGCGAGGGCAGCGCCTCCTCCCGCTTCAGGTAGGCGATGACGCCGACGCCCTGCGCCCGCACCGCCGGCTCCGGATCGCCGAGCGCCGCAACCGCGGGCCCGAGCGCGGCGGGCAGCCTCAGCCCCCGAAGCGCCCGCAGGGCCGCCGCCCGCACGAAGGCATCGCCGTGCCCGGCGAGCGGCAGCAGCGGATCGCCGGCGCGGGCATCCTTCAACTCCGTCAGGCTCTCGGCCGCCGCCGTCGCGACCGAACGGTCGGGATCGGTGAGCGCGCCCGCCAGCGCCGCCGCCGTCTCGGGTCCGTCGAAGCCGCCGAGCGAGAGGGCCGCCTGCCGCCGCACGTCCGGATCGGGATCGGCGGCGGCCCGGGCGAGCGGGGGCACGGCCTCCGGGTCGGCGGTCTCGGCGAGCGCGAGGACCGCGACGCGGCGCACCGCCGGGTCGGCATCGTCGAGGCCGCGGGCGATCTCGGCAACTTCGCCAAAATCCTCGAACGGATCGGTGATGGGCATCGGGCTCACCGCAGCAGGTAGGGGATCTGGACGGTGACGGCGCCGGTCGGGCAGTCGGTCTCGCAGGGCATGCAGTACCAGCACTCGTCGTACTTCATGTAGGCCTTGCCGGTGAGGTCGCTGATCCGCAGGACGTCGAGGGGGCAGACATCGACGCAGACCGTGCAGCCCTTGTCGGCGATGCATTTTTCCGGGTCCACGGTGACCGGGACCGCACTGGGCTGGTGGGCGAGGGGCATGGATGTCTCCGGTCTCAAGCCTGCTTGCGGACACGCTGGCGGTCGTAGGCGCCGCGCTCGTCCGCCTCGATCGGCACGATGTACGGCGTGATCGGCCGCTTCTCGCTGACCATGCGGCCCTCCACCTTCCGCAGGATCGTGTGGCAGAACCACTCCGCGTCGTTCTTCTCGGGGTAGTCTGTGCGGTTGTGGTAGAGGCCCCAGCGGCTCTCGGTGCGGTAGAGCGAGGCGTGGGCGGCCATCTCGGCGCAGTCGAGGATCGAGGACGCCTCCAGCGCCCGCATCAGCTCGTGGCTGTCGCGGGCGACCATCCGCGTCTCCAGATCCTCGCGGATCTCGGCAAAGCGCCGCTGCCCGATCTCCATCTTCGCCGTGACCTTGGGCGGCTGCAGGTAGTCGTTGACGAAGCGGCGGGTCTTGTACTCGATCTGGTTCGGGGGAATGCCGTCCGCGCGCCGCGTCGGCGCCAGCACCCGCTCGCGCTCGCGCGCCACCGCCTCGGCATCGATCTCAGGCAGGTCGATCGCGCCCGCATGGTCGATCGCGTGCTCACCCGCCACCGCCCCGTTGGTGAAGGCGCCGAGCATGTAGTTGTGGGGGACGTTGGCCATGTCGCCGGCCGAGTACAGGCCCGGCACGGTGGTGCGGGCGAATTCGTCGACGAACACGCCCGACGCGCTGTGGCCGGAGCAGAAACCC
The DNA here is from genome assembly GCA_900234795.1 of Methylorubrum extorquens. Lineage (NCBI taxonomy): Bacteria > Pseudomonadati > Pseudomonadota > Alphaproteobacteria > Hyphomicrobiales > Methylobacteriaceae > Methylorubrum > Methylorubrum extorquens. Next base: position 2,165,389 of record LT962688.1, on the reverse strand, counting down.
ACCTCCGAGATGTGCATCTCGACCATACGGTGGCGGTAATCGGTACCGCGGTTCTCGTGGAAGCGTCCGCGCGAGGGCCGCTCGACCTTGTGCAGGATCGTCTCGATCTCCGAGACCGTGTCGGCGTGGAGATGGTCGAGCTTGAGGAAGACCGGGCCCTTGCCGCTCGAGAGTTCGTTGTAGAATTCCTGCATCATCTGGCCCGACCAGTAGTCGCACTCGATGAAGCGGTTGCCCTCGCTGTTGGCTGTATAGGCGCCGAACGGCCCGGCGACGTAGGCGCAGGCGGGGCCGTTATAGTCCTTGATCAGCGGGTTGATCTGAAAGCATTCGAGGTTCGCGAGCCCGGCCCCCGCGTGGTAGGCCATCGAATAGCCGTCGCCGGAATTGGCGGCGTTCTCGTAGGTGCCCCACAGATAGCCCGAATGCGGCAGGCCGAGCCGCCCGGCCGCCCCGAGGCAGAGGATCACCGCCTTGGCGCGGATCACCAGGAACTCGGCGGTGCGGGTATTGACCGCCACTGCCCCGGCCACCGCGCCGTCGGGCGCGTTGAGAAGCCGGGTCGCCATGAAGCGGTTCGAGATCAGCACCTGCGCCTTGCGCAATTGCCGGTAGAGCGCCTTCTTGACGGTGTCGCCGTTGGGCATCGGCAGCACGTAGGTGCCGAGATGATGCACCTTCTTGACGTCGTAATCGCCGTTGCCGTCGCGCTGGAAGCGGATGCCGAAACGGTCGAGTTCCTGGATGATCTCGAAGCAGTTTTCGGCATATTTGTAGACCGGCGCCTGATCGCAGATGCCGTCGTTCGCGATGGTGATTTCCTTGGTGTACTGCTCCGGCGTGGCGTAGCCGGGAATGACGGCGTTGTTGAGCCCGTCCATGCCCATGCTGATCGCGCCCGAGCGCTTGACGTTGGCTTTCTCCAGCAAGATCACCCGGGCCGCCGGGTTGCGCAGCTTGGCCTTCAGCGCCGCCATCGGCCCGGCGGTGCCGCCGCCGATCACCAGCACGTCGCAGGCGACCTCCGAGGTCGCGTCCTGAATCGCGTCTTGCGCTGCGCTCATCGCCGTCTCCCTCACGCTGCCGCGCGGTCGGCCGCGCACGGGCTCGTGTCGTCGCCGAGCGCGCGCAGGTAGGACCAGGGGAAGATCCCGCGGTCGTGCCCGTCGGAGAAGACGAGGTTCACAGCGTAGGCGCCGACCGGCACGACGTCGGTGATCGCGATGTCGTGCGGCAGCGCGGGGGGGAGCCCGTCAATCCCGGCACGCACGGTCTCGGCGCTGCGGCTGTGGGCACGAAGCGTCGCGGCCGTGAGGCGGGAGGCCGTGCCATCCTCCCAGATCACGTCGAGGCGCCGGCGCTCTTCCGTCAGCCTGATCTCGCGCGGGGTCGCCGCCATCTTCGTCCTCCTCGACGCTGCCCAGGCACCGAACAGGCGGGCCCGACCTCCGCGGTTAGACCGTCACAGCGAGGACGATTGAAGAAACTAATTGCCTCCCGTTCGCGGCGGCCGAGTTCAGGATCGGGGCGCGGTTGCGCGCCACATGGGATGGCGCTTGCCCCTGAGGGTAGCTTCGCCGTTTCCACGCGCTGCCCTTCAGCCGGCAGCGGTTAAGGTGAAAGCCGGCATCAATCGCACCGAGGGCATCTGCCCCGGCATGTGAGCGGCGCGCGTGCGAAGATCTAATCCGAGCGCTTTGACGATGAGAGCGGCGGTCACGGAAGCGATGCGCAGCGAGATGGGTCGCACCCATTGAGTTGGGCGCGGTCTCTGACCATCAGGGGCCGTGTCAATAACGAACCAGGAGATGGGGATACCGCTCAACGGCTGAGGTGCCGATCAGCGCGGCTCGCAGTGTGACCCTTCCGCGATCGCACACGACGCGACCGCCGCCCCATGTATCGGCATAGGCCGTAGCAGGTCTTTTAGCCCAATTCAGAACTCTGGATCGTAGTCGTCCGCAATCGGCGGCTGATCCTTCTTGATCACCCACGTATCGGCTAAGGCAGTCGGTGCCGCTCTCGTCTTCGGTGGGCTGATGAGCATCGTTGCCCAGAACGCCCCAGTGGCGAGGGAAAGCGCAAGCAGGAACACGTAGATAGCACGCATGATCATCACTCCCTGATCAGGCAGCTCTATGGTGTCGCAGATTGCACAATACACTCGTGCGGCGGCGCACGCGATGCAAAGTTCCGTGAGCTTCTTGCAGGCCGCCCCATCCGGCTCTGGGCCGACTGACAATCCTCTTCGCATCAATACCTATGATTGCCTGGGCACTTTGAGGTCAGCCGGTCGCCGGATCGGCATTCAGCGTTGCGCCCTTGCTATCGCCTACGAGCCGGGCGGCACCTCGAAAGCGGATGCCGCACCAGCGAGGATCTTACTGTTGGACGGACCCAGGCCTGAGGCCGCTGAGAATTTCCGAGGCTCCATTTTTCGTGATGAGCGCAGATCCGCGAATGCCTTGGCTGAAGTGCGACGCAATCGCAAGTCAAACACGCCAGATAGAAGGCAGTACACTCAACTACCGTGCTGCATTTCTAAATTCTCATTTGAAGGTAAATACTCAGAAAGCATCAGCTTAAGTTCGCTGCGGGGCATTGGCCTGCCGAGGTGATAGCCTTGGAAGAGATCCGCGCCGAAGGACGACACAAGGTCGATCTGCCACGCCTCTTCAACGCCTTCGACGATCGGTCTCTGCGCGCAATTGTTGACCAAGTCGATGATGTTTTTGAGCAGCTTTGCCCCACGCGGGGTATCACAGCTCTGCACAAAGAAACGGTCGATCTTCACCATATCAAAACGCAGTTCACTCAGGCAGGTAAGGCCCGCAAAACCCGTCCCGAAATCATCCAGCCAAACACGGATCCCGATCGTGTTGAGCCGATCCATCAACTGAGCGACTTCTGGGTTGCCACTGATCTCCCCGCTCTCGGTGATCTCCAGAGCAAGGCGTGACGGAGCGATGCCGGCGGCTCGGACGATGGCTTCGACGGAACTGATGAAGTTCGGTTCGGAAATTTGTCGTGCGGAGATGTTCACGCTGACGATGGGTAGTTCGGGCTCGCTCGCGAGAAGGTCGCAAGCCTGACGCAGGATCCATGCGCCCATCTCAAGAATGGCACCCGTGCGCTCGGCGACAGGGATGAACGTTTCCGGGGAGATCGCACGGCCTTGCGTGTCCTTGAGTCGCATAAGCGTCTCCGCGGCCCAGATGCGTCCGCTTGAGGCATCGACGATGGGCTGAAAGACCGCGGATATGCGCCCATCCGTAACAGCCGCTCGAAGCATCTCCGCATTCAGATCATCGCTCTCGGTGCTATGGCGCATCCTCGCATTGAAAATTCGCGCGCGATTGCGGCCTTCTTCCTTCGCGACATAGAGAGCGTCGTCAGCTGCGGAAATCGCACGCTCCGGCTTATCCTCCGCGACATCTGCAGAGAACGCCGCTCCGATGCTCACCGTGACATGGGAGAGCGGATCACGCCGTGCTGCATGGGGGATCTGCAACGCCTCGACGGCTTGACGAACTTCCTCAGCGAATTCGAGAACCTGTTCGGCTGAATCCGCCTGAAACAGCGCTGCGAACTCCTCGCCTCCGAAGCGCCCGATGGCATACCGCCTCTTATCGGCAGCGCCGCGCATCGCCTCCCCCAAAGCGGCGAGGCAGCTATCGCCCCGTTGATGCCCGTAGCGGTCGTTGTAGAGCTTGAAGAAATCGACATCGATCAGGATCACGCCGAACGCCTGCCCCGAGTTGACATTGGCGAGCCAGAGTTCCTGCAGGACGCTGTCGATCGCGCGGCGGTTGGCCAAGCCCGTCAGAACGTCGGTCGTGGACAGTCGGAACAGCTCCTCACCGCGTTGAACCACCTCACGCTGCTGCAGCTCGGCCCGGCACGCGTTCAAATGCACGCGGTACCGCTCTCGATTGTACTTGAGATTAAGGAACGCCGTGAGCAGAAAACTCAGTACATATAAAGAACTAAAGCAGATGATGTAGGATGAATTCCCATTCGAACGGAGAGCCCAAAACAGAAATGTCGCGGTGATCAGGCCTGACGAGAGCAGGGCGAACCTGAAACTGAGGTTGAAAAACAGGTTCGCGACCAGCATGAAGATCAAGCCGTATCCGGCATAGTAGAGGATCGCTGTTTCATCGGAACTCTGGGTCGCAAGATAGAGCCAGGCTGCGAAGCCGACATAGATGCCAAGTGAGCACTGAAGCTCGAGGGTCTGCGTATCGGCGCCGCGACGGACCTGCAGCATGATCGAAGTGACGTAGCCCACGCCGAGCACGAGACGCAGCGCGATGAGGTAGGGGAGCATGTCGCGGATGAGGAGCGCGTCCATCACGCCGAACGCGACGTAGAGCAGGCCCACCAACTGACACGCGCGACCCATCTCTTCGCGCATCGCCTGTGCGTATTGCGCCCTGAAAGCGGCATTCAGAATCGGCGAACGGCGTTGAAACCAACGCTTGCCGAGCTCCTGATCGAGTAAATCGAGCGTATCGCTGTTCATCGTGGACCGAGCCTCATCCAGCATCGATACCAACGCGGTGTCCCAAAACCCTTAATGCGGGCTCCATCGCTGTGGATCGCACTGCCTGGGTATCAAATCCTTGATGCGTCATCATTCGGGATCTTTGGCTGTGCCGCGCCCTGATCGGCCGGTGCGGCGCGCACGGCACAGGCCCCGGCAGCGCTGAGCAGGCCGCACTCCGCCGGATCAGAGCGAAAAACGCTCACATAAGAGCGAAAAAGCGCGTCGAGATACGGACGCGCTGCCTACAGGCACGGATATACGAAGCCCTTGAACAAGCGCGACAAGCCTCTGGACAAAGCTTAACCATTCATTAACCTTAACCGTAAGACCCGGATGCGCTCCGGCGTCGGGGCTAAGGGCGGTCGAGCATGTCGAGTGGGCAACTTTCTTTATCTCGTGACCCGGATCGCTTGCGCGATTTCGCTTCGCTCAGGGCGTTCGAACGATCACGACTCGACGGCGGTCGGCTCCCGACGGAGCTGCCGGCGGCGCTCTATCCGGTGGTGGCGGATGACGTCAGCCGCGCCTTGACCAGCCTCCTCGGACTTGCGGTTCCGGGAAATTACACGGGGCTGACGGACGCGGTCATCGATCTGCTCAGGGTGCTGAAGGAGACCTTCAGTGACCGGACATGGCGGGAAGCCGTGCTGCCGGCGGCCCGCGCGCATACGCTGGCCAGCCTCGTTCACGAGTGCCCCTTCACGCGCCACTCCTTCACGAAGCCCCGTGGATACCCCGGCGATGCTGGGCTTCTCGACTTCGTCTATCGCCACCCAACCGCGCGGCCCTCACAGGAAGCCGCGACGGAGGCCGGACGCACGGTCATGACGTTCACCGTGGGTGTGACGGCATGCGAAGCGGTGCGCCACCGCCGGTCCATCTTGGCCGGGAAGATCGACGAGGCCGCGGCACGCCGGGATCGACCCTCGATCTTGTCGGTCGCCAGTGGCCATCTGCGCGAGGCGGAACTCAGCATCGCCCTGACGGACGGACGGGTTGGGCGTCTCCTCGCAACCGATCAAGACGCTTCCAGCCTTGCGGTTGTCGATGGTTACCGCAGCTCGATCTCGGATGCGATCGAGACGCGACAGGTCACCGTCCGAAACATTCTCTCGGAAAAGGCGGACCTAGGCCGCTTTGACCTCATCTATGCTGCCGGGCTCTACGACTATCTCGATGCAAGGGTCGCGGCGCGCCTGACGCGCATTCTCTTCGAGCACCTCAACGAAGGCGGACGGCTCCTCATTCCGAACTTTCTCTGGGGCGTCCCAGAGGAGGCTTACATGGAAGTCTTCATGGACTGGTACCTGTTGTACCGCTCCCGTGAGGAAATCGAAGGCTTCGCGCAGGACCTCGAGCCAGCCGAGGTCCGACAGACGACCTACACAGAGGACGCGATGGGCGTTATCGGCTATTTGGAAATTGAGCGCGTCTAGTAGCGAATCCGGCCTGATCGTATCTGGCTGGGACTCAAGGCCTCTATGCGCGGCGGTGGAGGGGAAAATCTCTGGTATTGATCCCCCTCCACTCGCGCGGCTGTGGCCGGCTTATGGCCGGTATAGCCCTGATTGACGAAGGCGATCTCGACGCTGTCGTCGGTGGCTGCCGGCACGGCCTTGGCCAGATGATCGACCCGGGCACGGTCATCGGCGCGTTGGCCGGCATGACATGCAGGGCCAGGAGATGACCGAGCCTGTCCACCGCCATGTGCAGCTTCGAACTCTGCTTGCGCTTGGCCCCATCTTCGCCGGCCCGCTCGCCGCTCTCGGGCGTCGCACGCAGCGTCCGGCTGTCGTGGATGACCGCTGATGGCTCGGCCTTGCGCCCGGCCGCCCGGCGCAGCACGTCACGCAGGTCCTCGGCCCGTTGCTCGAAGAAACCGGACGACAGCCAGCGTTGCGCCTGCTGGTAGACCGCCGCCCACGGCGGCGACTCGTGAGGTCATCGGACACATTGGAGGGATAGGCTCTTCGAATCAGGCTCATGCCCGATCATCTGAGCCTCTCAGCCGACAGGTCCATAACAGCCTCTCGAACAGGATGATCGTTCGTCGATAAAGCCGATCCGCGCGCCGTTTCAGGCGAAGGCGGCCTCGCGGACCTCGAGCACAGTCAGGCGTCGGGTCTCGCCCGTCCGAGTGGCCCAATTGATGGACTGACCCTCGCTCAAGCCGATCAGGGCTGCGCCGATCGGGGTCAGGATAGAAACCTTGCCCTGCTCGATGTGGGCCTCCCCAGGGTAGACCAGCGTCACGGATTGCGTCCGACCCGTCGAATTGTCACGGAAGTCCACCCGGCTGCCCATGCGTGCGAAAGCTCCTTGAGCGGCCCCGCCCCGGACGATCTGAACCCGGTCGAGTTCGTCCGAAAGAAATGCGGCGACCTCCGGCGCGCGATCCATGGCGCTTGCCGCCAGTCGCGACAAGCGTTCGTGGTCGTCGGCTGTCATCCTGATGCGCGGCTTCGCCGCAGCGAGGGAAACTTTTGTCAACTTCTTCGATCCTATTTGGGTCGTTGTCGTACTACGCTGCACTCGGGCCTGGATCATCCTCGACTTCTGGAGGATGCAGGAGATCATTTTCGCTTTTTTCTGAGACCGGCGAATACGGATAATTTCTGCGCGAAAACGGAAGCACGGTGCGTGAAGGCGGTGCCACGTCGGGCACGGAGATGGGCTGTTCTCGTTTCCTCGCCGTCTCACCTGCGTCGCCCGTAGGATGAGGTTCCGGATCGCGCTCAGGGGCATCCATAGATCCCGCTCCGATACTGCGTGAGAGCTGCCTATCCGGCAGTTAGATCCGCGCATGTGCGTCGACGCGACTGACGCGTTCGCTTCACATGCCGGACGAACGATTTGGTGTGGTGGTTGTCATGCGCTCTTGCCGCGGTAGCCGACAGCGTCTCGGCAAAACCCTCGCGCAATCCCCAAGCTCTGCGTACGCTGATGCGCCGCCGGCCTGGGGCTACTCGCCTGCGATCAGGCTACCTGCCCGAAACAGGGCACGGTTGAGAGTGATGGAACAGCACATGATCTTCAGAGCATCAGTGAAGTTGATGCACTTGTCAATTCGCTGGGAAAAGGCAATCGATGGCACCCAGCACCGCAAAACCGTCTTTCTTGGCCTGCTTGACAGCCCCATGGCTTAGCCTATGCTCCGTTAGATTATGCTGAACCGTCTTCAAAGCATTCGCCTTCTAGGGCGTGCGGGCAGCCTGCAAGCAGGCTCTTAAGCCCTGGCGCCTGGCCGGCCTGACAAGGCGCGGCCTGCTCCAGGGATGATCTCCAGCACTTCGTCCTTTTCGACGCGCAGGTCCCGAACGGGCTGCGCCGTCAGCCACTCTGCGCGGCTTGGCCGTGCGGAGCGGTCATGCTGTGAGGTGTCAGAATGGGCGCTGTTCGGAAACTTCCTCCGATTACGCTTCCAACCTACGACTTCGATCGTCTCGTCGCTTTTGGTCTTGCTGCGTATCAGCGCGGCGATCCTGATGCTGACTTTCTTCTCTCGGAACTCGACCGTGCGGTGACTTTCGCTGCTCCCCCGCCGCTGGGAGGGGTCGTGGCCGTCACTTGTCGAGTGAGCTATCGGCTCGACGATGAGCCGACGGTTCATGCGCGTCGTCTTGCGCATCCAAGCAGCGCGGTCGGCTCGGAAGAGGAAATCTCTGCCGCAAGCCCGCTCGGAGTGGCGATGCTCGGTCTCAGGAGAGGAGACCGCATGCCGTTTCGCGACAACGCCGCGGGACGCGAGCATGTCGTCGAAATCGCAGATGTCGAGCCGCCCCGGTCTACGGATGACGCCGTGCCGCCCAGGCCATTCGATCGTCTTCTCCGCTGGTCTTCGCAGCCCGTGCCGGCAGCCGATCAGCTCTGAGTCTGACCGCATAATCGCGGCTGGAGCTTTGCAAAACCTCAGCCCTACAGGACCTTGAGTGATGGCTGAGAGCCGCCGGCCCGTGCATGGCCGCATGACCGGCCCAGCCGGAGGCTCAGTAATTTTGCATGGGAGTTTCCATGGCGGCGACCAGCAGTGCCTCAGTACTTGAGCCTGCTCGCACCCGGATCCACCGGTCATGCTCGGCCATGTCTTCGATCAACGCTCCTCGATGGAGATGACGCCGGCGGCGACGTCGCTACAGACGATCGGTGCCGGTCTCCGAACCAGCTTCATTGTGGCGCGAAGATCGTGATGTTGTTGTTGATCTGGTACGCTGCCGTCGGTGGGGTGTTGACGAGTCTCAGCCTGATGGGGCTCTCGCCGAGGATGGCTCCGAATGCGGGGGTGATCCTCATGGGAAAGCACCGAGACAGCGCCTCGAAGGCGGCATCCTCGAACCGTTTCCGCGCCTCCTGATCGCCCTTGAGCTGCCGTGACGTGACGAGCGGTGGGCCCCGCATACCCCCTGTCTTGTTCAGGCCGAAACGGAAGGCGATCTGCGAACCTTCCGTGTCTGCCGGCACCGTCCAGCAGGATGCCAGTGCGGCTCGGAGATCAGCCCAATTGTTGATTGCGGGCGAGGAGGCCGTTTGAGCCGGAGCCAAAGTCGAAGACGCTGCCGAAGCGCCACCTAAGATCACCGCGAGCGCTACGAGGCAGGCCTGAAGCGTTTTCATTGTGGTGCTCCGGTCTTGCGCAATCTCACACCGAGCCCACCGTTATTCTACTCGCTGAAGATGGCGCCGGCGGCAGGCAACCGATCAAACGTCGGCCGACATGTAAGGCTGCCCCGTATCGACCAGCGCACGATCGACGGCTTCGATCGCCAGCAGGATGCGCGTGAGGTCTTCGGCCATCGAGACCGGCGCCAAGTCGATCGCACCCATACGCTTGGCAATTGCGTTTCGCTGCCGCACGAGCGCCAGACGCGCGGCATTGAGATCGTCCAGCTCGGTCGCGGACATATCGACTTCGTTCCTTTTGCGGTTGCAGGTTGCGATCGTCACTGCTCCCCAGGACGCACGCCGCGCTCGCCGCGTCGGAAGCCACTGAGGAAACGCGTCAGGGTGGCGACAACGCCGTCGCCTTCGGGATCTCGGTCTGTTGCTTCACCTGCAGCATCCGCTTCGCTGAAGCGCTTGCCGGCCTCATATAGCACCTGCTCGACCAGCGGCGGCAAAGGTGCGTTGTGCTCTTCGAGGATCTGAGCAGCGCTCACAAGAGCTGTGAAGAGGTCCCGAGGTAGCCGGTGGTCGGTGATTTGCGTCTCTAGGATGCGCTCGGCAGCCAAGGTCGCCAACCGCGACAGCTCGCCAATCTTCTCGGTCTGTGCGCTGGCGCCTTCCATGTCGGCGAGTTCCTGGCCTTCGGTGTTCGCTGATGGCGCGTGCCCTTATGAGGTGCCGCCCGTGTCCATTCCCACCGAGCCGTCGGCACGATCGAGAACGCTGACGCGTGGACCGCGAACTCCGCCGCTCTGCAGCTCCCACGCATCGAGTGCCTCATTGGCTGCATCGATGATGTCGCGCGGCGTGCCGCCCGGGACTTCGGGTCGAATTGCCTCCACGAGACGAGTGAGGAGTGTCTGCTCCGTTTGAGGGTGCAACTCGCCCGATGCGTGGCGCATGTAGGCGGAGTAGACACTTTCAGCGATCGTCCGAGCCGTCCGATCAAGCGGTGGGGTATCCTGCTCCATTTCTCGCCTCCCTGCCGTACGGGCTTGCGCGAACCGCCGTTTCAGCCCGACTTGTTCTCAGCGACTCCGCCAGCACGGTGGGAGTTCCCACCCGCCCCCGTGATCCCATCGCGATTTGCCGAGCGTAGCTGCAACGGCGGGGAATGCGGCGACGGTGATGTCGGGCACCGGAGCCGACGAACGACACGCTGGCGCTGATCCCGGCAGCGCTGCACGGCGTCGCCCGCACCTGGCACTCGGCTGGAGTATGCGGAGAGCGGTCGTGTGGCTCGCAGTGATAGCATTCGGCCTATGCCTAGCAGCGAGGGGTAAAGGAGCCGACACCATCGACGATGCGTGGTAGGTTCAGCCGCATGTCAGATGAACAAATGCGCCTCGGCGCCCTGCACCACCAAGACGTAAGGGCAACCAAGGCCATCGAAGCGGCCGCAGATCGAGATGACCGCTACCGTCTGCTCGTTGAGGCGATCGTCGATTACGCAATCTATATGCTCGACCCACGAGGGTATATTGCGAGCTGGAACCCGGGCGCCCAACGCTTCAAAGGCTATACAACCGACGAGATCATCGGGGAACACTTCTCCCGGTTCTACACCCCTGAGGACCGCGCGACTGATCTGCCGACCCGTGCCCTGCATATTGCCGCCACCGAGGGCCGCTTCGAACAGGAGGGCTGGCGCGTTCGCAAGGACGGTTCCTTGATGTGGGCGCACGTGCTGATCGACCCGATCCGAAGCGAGGACGGCCAGCTTGTCGGCTACGCCAAAATCACGCGTGACCTGAGCGAGCGGAAGGCAACGCAGGAGGCTTTGCGGCAGAGCGAACAGCGCTTCCGCCTGCTCGTACAGGGCGTTCAGGACTACGCGATCTACATGCTCGACCCGCAGGGCAAGGTTTCGAGCTGGAACCGCGGCGCGCAACGCTTCAAGGGCTACACCGACGCAGAGATCATCGGGGAGCACTTCTCCCGGTTCTACACCGATGAGGACCGGGCGACCGATCTGCCGACCCGTGCCCTGCGGACGGCTGCGGACGAGGGGCGCTTCGAGGCGGAGGGATGGCGCGTGCGCAAGGACGGCACACGGTTCTGGGCGCACGTCGTCATCGACGCAATCCGCGGCGATCACGGTGAACTGGTCGGGTTCGCGAAGATCACCCGGGACATCACCGAGCGGCGCAACGTTCAGCAGGAGCTGGAAGCGACCCGCGCACGCTTCATCCAGTCCCAGAAGATGGAGGCAATCGGCCAGCTCACCGGCGGCGTGGCGCACGACTTCAACAATCTACTGGCGGTCGTGCTCGGGAACCTGAGCCTCGCCCGCAAGCGGCTGCCGAACGACCCGAAGCTGCGGCAGTTGATCGAGAACTCGATCCAGGCTGCCGAACGGGGAGCGGCACTGACCAAGCGCATGCTTGCCTTCGCACGCCGACAGGAGCTGGAGACCGGCCCCATCAACGTGCCGGACCTCGTGCGCGGCATGGCCGAACTGCTGCAGCTCTCGATCAGCTCCACCATCCTGGTCAACACGCAGTTCCCGCTGCAACTGCCGCTGGCCTTTGCAGACGCAAGTCAGCTTGAGCTGGCGTTGCTCAATCTGACTGTGAACGCGCGCGACGCGATGCCGGAAAGTGGGACGATCACGATTGCCGCCCGGGAGGAGCGGGTCGGCGCGGACGAGATCGCGGGCTTGGCGCCAGGACACTACGTTTGCCTGTCTGTGACGGACACGGGCACGGGGATGGACGCGGAGACACTGGCGAAGGCAACAGAACCCTTCTTCACCACCAAGGGCGTCGGTAAGGGCACGGGGCTGGGCCTCTCCATGATCCACGGCTTCGCCGAACAGTCCGGCGGCCGTCTGGTGCTCAAGAGCAACCTGGGCAGCGGTACCACCGCAGAACTCTGGCTGCCTGCCACCGAGGGCGATCTCCTTCGCAAAGAAGACCATACGCCGGCGCCGGAGTTACCGTCCCTGCATGCCCTCACGGTGCTGGTGGTGGATGACGACCCGCTGGTGCTGATGAACACCGGAGCCATGTTGGAAGACCTTGGCCATGAGGTGCTCGAGGCAACTTCGGGTGAACAAGCGCTCCGCGTTCTACGACGCGCCGAGAGCATTGATCTGGTAATCACGGATCAGATGATGCCAGGCATGACCGGCGTGCAGCTGATTGACGCTCTCAAGGCCGAACGCGCGGATCTGCCGGTGATCCTGGCAAGTGGCTATGCTGAGTTGCCGGAGGATCGGCTCACGGGCATCGTGCGCCTCGGCAAGCCGTTCGAACAGGTCGATCTCGCACGCGCACTTGTGACGAGCCTCCGGCCAGAGGCGGAGATTGTGCCGTTCCGGCCCAAGCGAGGCTGACGCTGGCGCCGAAGTCTGCGTGAGTAAGAGGGCGGGGAGGAGCGTTATGTGGCGCTGCTCTGAACGATCAGCGGAAACCGCTAAACCGGCTTGGCTCGGTCAAAGGCACTGAGCAGCTGCTCTGCCAGATAGGGCTTGGGCACGAACATGCCGTGGTCCGGCACATCGCGCGATGCCGGGCGACACCGCCCCGAGGTGATCACCAAGCGGATGTGCGGCCAACGCTCGGCAACCTGAGCAGCAAGCGCAAAGCCGTTCATCGATCCCGGCATCTCGATATCGGTGAACAGCACGCCGATGTCGCTACGGCTCTCCAGGATCTCCCAAGCCTCGTCAGCGCACGCTGCTTCGATGACGGTGAACCCGGCGTCCTCCAGCATGTCGCTCGCCATCAACCGTACGAGGTTTTCGTCCTCGACAAGCAGGACCAGAGACGGGGAAACAGCGTGGGAGCGGGACATGAGGGGGAGAACGCCGGTCGGCTTACCGGGTTGCACGCAGGTTCGCGACGGAGCGGCGCATGCCACCCGCGTCACGCGGCGTTGTCTGCATCGTACCTCCCCGACGAGGGACAGTTCATTGTGCGGGCCGGGGTCGGCTGGAAACACGGCGCCGTCGGGCACGCCCGGACCGGGGCGGATAGGGAGAGCCCGACCGGGTCCGCGTTCCAAACCGGCGAGCCGGTCATCTCCAACCATCTTGAGGACGAAACCCGCATCCGCACGCCGGACGTCCTCCGCGAGCACGGGATCGGGCGGGCCATCAACCTACTGATTCAGGGCGAGGGTCAGCCGTGCGGCGTCCTTGGGGTGGACAGCCCGACCGACGGTCGGCTCTCGACCCAGACATTCGTCGCGTGATCGTCCAAATCCCGCTGCGCAACCGAAGCGGTCATGCGTGCGCCTGATGACGAAGGGCTGCTCAATGTCGTGCAGCAGACATTGGGATGATTGTGGCTCGACAAAGAACCCTGAATTTCGCCGCACCCGTCGGCCTCGTTGCGGAGCGCAGCTGTTGGCCGAGGCATACAGCACTGCACAGGTGCGCCTTAGCTCGCACTGAAGAGGGTTGGGCCGCATTTCAGGCACGAGCGCGCACAGGGGCAGGGCGCTCCGTCGGCTTGAGGCGAGCGCGCCAGACGGAGCGCTGGACGAGATCTCCGATCACGCCCGCCAGTACTTCAGCAACGGCCTCGCTGCCACGGGTATTCAGCGTTCGCTGAGAAACCACAACGGACAGTCGCCAGGATGGTGTCGGATCGACGATGGGAATGGCCACCATCTCGCCGCGCTCGATCTCCGCAGCCAAGGCGAAATGCGGCATGATGGCCGCGAAGGCCTGAGCGCGCACGAGCTCCGCGATCGCCGGCAGGCTCTCGCAATCCGTTGCGGCCGGTGTGATGTCGTGGCGTGCCGCGAGCTGCTCGATCACGGCACGCAGCACGTTCGGGCGACCGGGAAGCACGACTGGAAGCGCCTGCTGAAAGACCTGGCCGAACGCGATCTCGCGCCGCGCGGCCAGCGGATGAGAGGTGGGAACGATGAACATCAGGTCCTCGACCATCATCTCGGTCCAAGCCACGTGTTCGAACGCTTTGTGGTCGTAGAGCAGCGCGACGTCCAAGCGCCCGGATTGGATCCACTCGTCCAACGTACCGCTCATCGCCTCGACGATATGGAGACTGATGTTGGGAAGCGCCTCCGCCATGGCCCGGTGGAGTGGCAGAGAAAGACCACGGCAGGCTGAAGTCGGCAATCCGACCGAGATCCGTCCGCTCGGGCTCGTTGCCTGCGAGCGCATGACCTCCTTGGCCCGCTCGACCTCCTGCAGAATACGCCGCGCGTGTTCGTAGAACTTCAGCCCGAGCTCCGTGGGCGTGACCCCGCGGGCGTGCCGGAACAGCAGTTCGACACCGAGTTCGTCCTCCAAGTTGCGCATCTGTTGGCTGAGCGAGGGCTGGGCGATCCGCAGCACCTCAGCGGCCCGAGAGACGTTCCCGCTCTCCGCGATTTGCGTGAAGTACCGAAGCTGACGAAGATCCATGGCAATCCTATCCGGGGAATTTGTGAAAAGGCGCGGAACTCCACGCCCATGTCAAACTGCTCTAACGCCGAGCAATCTGCGCAAACTATGTGCATCAAATATAGATTTCTAATGCAAAAACATGGAGTTAGCTGGGAAGCGCCTCGCCAAGCCTCGCCTATGAACGAAGCTCATAGGTAATTCCAATGGCTCACATCGGAAATTGGTCTTTGATGCCTGATGTATTCGTTGCGTAGCCTGACGGTCATCGCTTGAACATCGCGGCTGAACCCGAGCATCATCAGGGAATCGGAGCCCAACGCATGGTTGCGCCAAAGTATTTTTGCCGACTATTTCTGGTCGCGCCACTGGCTTTCACGATTCCTGGCTCGGCGCTTGCCCAGCAGGAGCCCTGCATCGGCAACTCTGCTGCCATCACCGGCCCGGCGGCCTTCACCGGCCAAGCCATCAGAATGGGCGCCGAGATCGCCCTTGAGGAGATCAATGCCAAGGGCGGTGTCCTCGGCAAGCCTCTGCGCTTCGTCCAGTATGACGACGCCGGAACGCCGCCGCGCGGCGTCGACAACACCCGGCGCGTCGCGCTGGCCGATAAGTGTGTCATCATCCTCGGCGGTTACCACTCCACCGTTTCGGTGGCTCAGGTTGAGCCGGTCCATGCCATTGGCATCCCGTTCGTCGGCGTGCTCGCGGCCAACACACAGGCCATCGAGAATGGCCGTAATCCGAACTACATGTTCCGGGTATCGGCCAAGGACAAATGGGTCGCCCGCTTCCTCGTCGAGCAGGCCGCGAAGGTCTCGAAGACCGGAAAGATCGCATTCTTCTATGAGAATACAGGGTGGGGCAACGGTGCCGTGCCGGATGTGAAGGCGGCGATCGCAAAGGCCGGAAAGGAACTGGTCGCCACGGAGACCTTCAACTGGAACGATCAGGACATGACCGCGCAGGCGATCCGCGCGCGGGATTCGGGTGCCGACGTTGCCCTGTTCTGGGCCCTCGACCGCGAGGGCAACCAGCTCGTCCGCTCGATGGACAAGGTCGGCTACAAGCCCACCATCATCGGCGCCTGGGGCATCGCCGGCAATCTCGGCGAACTTGCCGGCCCGCTCGCCAATGGCGTCCAGGTCGTGCAGACCTACAGCTTCATGGGCGACCTCGACCATAAAGGCCAAGCGCTCTGGCAGAAGATCCAGACGAAGTACGGCCTGAAGGATCCGTCGCAGATCAAGATGGGCTCCGGCATCGCCAACACCTATGACGCCGTTCACATCGTGGCCCAGGCCATCGAGAAGGCCGGTGCCTACGATTGGAAGAAGGTCCGCGAGGCGCTTTATCAAGTCAGATACGAGGGCTTGGTCGCGAAATACGATCCGGCCTTCGATTCCTCTGACCCGGAACGCCAGGACGCAATTCTGCCAAGCGAATACAAGCTGACAGTCTGGTCCGACGGCAAGCTCCTACCGATTGCGCAGACCCCCTACGGCAGAACGAACTGACGGCAGAAGCGTCCCCTCCGTCTTCGAACGGTGGGGCCGGGGCGGCTCGTTCGGATCCCGATCGCCGGGTCGCCCCAACTCCGCTGAACGCCTGTCCGCTTCACACAGGGAACTCTCGCGGCAGCCATGACGACCGCCCTGCAATATACGCTCTCAGGCCTCGCAATCGGGGGCATCTACGCCCTCGTCGCACTCGGCTTCCACATCATGTGGTCGGCCGCCAAGGCCGTGAACTTCGCCCACGGCGACACGCTGATGATCGGCGCAGTCCTCGCCGTGATGGGCATCGATGCCGGCTTGCCGCTGCCGCTGGCCTGCCTCCTCGCAATCCTGGCCGGGGCCTTGTTCGGCGTTGTGCTGGAGCGTTTCGCGGTGCGGCCTTTCATCGGCACCAACGCCTCGATCGGCTGGATGCTGACCACGATCGCAGTCGGCATCATGGCTGAATCCCTTGCCACGATGCAGTTCGGCGGCTTCTCGCGCCCGCTTCCCTCGCCCGGCGTTGCAGGAGCGATCTCGATCCTTGGAGCGGGCGTCTATCCGCAGGAACTCGTCATCCCAGCCGTCGCACTGCTTGCGATGGCCGGTCTCCACGCGATGCAACGGCATACGCTCGTCGGGAGAGCGATGCAGGCAGTCGCCCATAACCGCCAAGCGGCTGCCCTGATGGGCATCAACGTCGACCGGATCGTGATGTTCTCCTTCGGACTCGCGGCACTGTTCGGCGCAGGGGCAGGCGTGCTCGTCGCCCCCGTGATCCAGGCTTCCGCCAGCATGGGCGTCCTCCTCGGGCTCAAGGGCTTCGCGGTCGCCATCATCGGCGGAATCACCAGTGGCCCCGGCGTCGTCCTGGCCGGCCTCGCCTTCGGGGTCATGGAGAAGTTCGTCGAGGGCTACGTTTCGACCGCGGCGCGGGAGATCGTCGGCTTCAGTGCGATGATCCTCGTCCTCGTCGCCTTCCCTCAGGGTCTGTTCGGCCGCCGGGAGATCTTCAAGGTATGAAGGCCCTCTACACCCTCGGCTTCGCGCTGCTCGCAGCCATCCTCGTTGTCGTGCCGCTCACCTCCGGCAACGAGTACGAACTGCGCTTGTTCATGCTGTTCCTGATCTACGGCGTGATCGCGGTCGGCCTGAATGTCCTCGTCGGACTCACCGGCCTCGTCTCTCTCGGCCAAGCCGGACTGTTCGCGCTTGGCGCCTATACCGGCGCGATCCTGGCGATCCGGTTCAACCTCGACCTCGTTCTCGCAAGCATCGGCGCGGCGGTGGTGGCCGGCCTTTTCGGCGCGGCGCTGGCCTATCCGAGCGTGCGGGTGCGGGGCGTCTATCTCGCGGTGGTGACGATCGCCTTCGGCCTCATTGTCGAGAACGTTGCCATCGAGTGGCAGAGCCTCACCGGCGGCACGACGGGACTCAGCGGCATCCCCGGCCCGAACCTCTTCGGATATCCGCTCTCCGGCTACGCCTTCTACGCCGTGCTCGCCATCACCCTTTTTCTCGCGACCCTGGCGACGCACAACCTGAAGCACTCGGGCTACGGCCGCGCGATGCTGGCTGTCGCCCAGAGCGAGACGGCCGCGCGCAGCCTCGGCATCGGCGCGACGGGGATCCGCACGCTCGCCTTCGCGGTCGCGGCCATGACGGCAGGGATCGCGGGCAGCTTCTACGCCTTCCTCAACGCCTATATCTCGCCCGACATTTTCACCTTCTCGGATTCCGTCCGCTTCCTGCTGATGGTGATCCTGGGAGGAGCGGCCTCAACCTTCGGGCCGGTCGTCGGCGCCTTCATCCTGACCTATCTGCCGGAAGTGCTGCAGCGCTTTGCCGAGTGGCAGAAATTCGCCTACGGCGCCCTGCTGCTGGCGGTGATGTTCGGCCTGCCCGGCGGCATCCTAGGTACGCTGGGCCAACTCTACGCCCGTCTGCGCCCCGGCCCGCGTGGGGTCGAGCCGGGTCAAGGCATGCCCGCCGCCGAGCTTCTCGCGGGTCGCAAGCCTGCCGGCCTGGAGACCCACAGCCTCACCGTTCGCTTCGGCGGGCTCACGGCGCTGAGCGCTGCGAGCGTTCGGGTCGCCCCGGGCGAGATCCACGCTCTGATCGGCCCGAACGGAGCCGGCAAGTCGACCTTCGTGAACACGATCTCGGGGTTCTACCGCCCGAGCGAGGGTGGCGTGCACCTCGACGGGACCGATCTCGCCGGCATCAAGGTTCACGGCATTGCGCGGCTCGGTCTTGCCCGCACCTTCCAGAACACCGAGCTGTTCGGACAGATGACGGTTCTGGAGAATGTCATGGTGGGCGGCTTCGCCCATCACGGCTACGGCCTGCCCGGGGCGATCCTGCGCACGCCCCGCTTCCGCCGCGAGGAGGCCGCCTGCCGCGCCGCCGCAATCGGCCTGCTCGATTTCGTCGGGCTCAGCGCGGTGGCCAACGAGCAGGCCCGCTTCCTGCCCTTCGGCCATCAGCGCCGGCTGGAGATTGCCCGGGCCCTCGCCACGCGTCCGCGTCTTCTGCTTCTCGACGAGCCCGCCGCCGGGCTCACCACGCAGGAGATCGACGAACTGGAGGCCATGATCCGGAAGATCGCGGGACTCGGTGTCTCGGTGCTGCTCATCGAGCATCACGTCGACCTGATCATGGCGGTTGCCGATACCGTGACGGTGCTCGATTACGGGCAGGTCATCGCGAGCGACCGTCCGGAGACGGTGCAAGCCGATCCGCGGGTGATCGAGGCCTATTTCGGCGGCCCGTCCGCCATCCTCAACGAGGAGGCCGCCTGATGACCGATACTCCGCTTCTCTCGGTCGAGAACCTCGAAGTCCGCTACGGCGCGGCAACCGCGCTCCGCGGTGCGAACCTGACCGTGCAACGCGGTCAGCTGGTCGCCGTGATCGGCAATAACGGTGCCGGCAAGACCTCGCTGATGCGCGGGATCACCGGCCTCGTACGACCGAGCGGCGGCCGCGTCCTGTTCAAGGGCGAGGAGGTCACCCGGCTGCCCGCCCATGCCAAGGTCGCCCGCGGTCTCGCGATGGTGCCCGAGGGACGCCTGATCTTCCCCGACCAAACCGTCGAGGACAATCTGATACTGGGTGCCTACACCCATGGCGGCCTCAAGACCGCGCAGGCGAAACGGACGCTGGAGCGGGCGCTCGCGCTGTTCCCGCGCTTGCGCGAGCGGCTGCGCCAGCCGGCCGGCAGCATGTCGGGCGGCGAGCAGCAGATGCTCGCCATCGCCCGTGGTCTGATGGCCGAACCCGACCTCCTCGTGATCGACGAACTCTCGCTTGGCCTCGCGCCCCGCGTCGTTGAGCAACTCATTGGCGTCTTGCGCGATCTCAACGGCCAAGGCCTCACCATTCTTCTCGTCGAGCAGCTCGCATCCTACGCGCTCGCCATCGCCGACCACGCCTACGTGGTGGCGCAGGGGCGCACGGTGCGGGACGGCCCGAGCGGGCTCATCGCCCGCGACCCGGAGGTCATGGAGACCTTTCTCGGCAAGAAGAAAGCCGCCTGAGAGCGGCATCCCGCCGAACCCGAAACGGCACGGCACCGGACGGTGCCGTGAACGATCCATCACGCCCGAAAAGGACCCGCCATGCCCCAGCGCGTCGTCGATTTGAGCCTCCTGATCGAGGACAACATGCCGGCCCACAAGCTCTTCCAGCGGCCGGTGATCACCACGCATCTCAGTCACGAGAGTTCGGCCGGCCTCAATCTCGGCGTGCCGGGCGATGCGATGACCTTCCAGACGAACTTCATCGCGATGCTCGACCACGTCGGCACCCATGTGGACGCCTTCCGGCATGTCGATCCGAACGGCCAGCCCGTCGACGAGATGCCGCTGGAGCTGTTCATGGGCAAGGCGGTCTGCTTCGACCTGCGTCACATCCCCGACCTGGGCGACATCACGGTCGCCGACATGGAGGAGGCGCAAGCCAAGAGCGGCGTCAAAGTCGACGGCCACATCGTCCTGCTCTGCACCGGCTTCCACGCGCGCAACTATCCGAGCCTCGACTCGGTGTGGAAGAACCCGCTGCTGACCGTGGAGGCCACCCAGTGGCTGCATGAGCGCGGCTCGAAGATGCACGGTGTCGAGGGGCCCTCCACCGATAAGCCGAGCGACAACATCTTCGCTCAGCACCGCCTCTGCCGTGAACTGGGCATCAGCCATTGGGAATGGCTGGTGAACCTGGAGGAGCTTCTGGGCAAGGGCGAGGTGCAGTTCTTCGGCGTGCCGCTGAAGTTCAAGGGCGGTTCCGGCTCGCCGGTCCGCGCGTTCGCCCTCGTCAACGACTGACGCCATTGCGGCGCCCCCTCGGGCGCCGCGCCTCCCTTGCAGAGAGTGGAGCGATGACGAGCGACTTCGACTTCATGACCGCGCTTGAGCTGCGCCGCCTGATCGCGGCGCGCGCGATTTCGCCGGTCGAGCTGACGGAGCACGCCCTCGCGCGCGCCGAGGCGAGCCAAGCCTCCTTGAATGCCTTCTGCCACCTGATGCCGGAGGAGGCCCGCAGCGCCGCGCGCCGGGCCGAGGAGGCTGTGATGTGCGGCTCGCCCCTCGGGCTGCTCCACGGCCTGCCGGTCTCGGTGAAGGATCTGATCGCGGTGGGCGGCCAGCCCTACGCGTCCGGCTCGCGGGCCATGGCGAGCAATGTCGCCGCCGCCGATGCCCCCGCCGTCGAGCGCCTGCGTGCCGCCGGCGCCATCATCATCGGGAAGACCACCACGAGCGAGTTCGGAGCCAAGCCCGTCGGCGACTCGCCGCTCACCGGCATCACCCGCCATCCCTGGGATCTGGCGAAGACACCGGGCGGATCGAGCGCCGGCGCGGCCGCCTCGGTGGCAGCCGGGATCACGCCCTTCGCACTCGGCACCGACGGTGGCGGCTCCCTGCGCATTCCCGCAGCGCTGACGGGTCTCGTCGGGCTCAAGGCGCAATTCGGGCGGGTTCCGGTCTGGCCGACCTCGGCAACACCGACGCTGGCCCATGTCGGCGCGCTTGCTCGCGACGTCGCCGACGCCGCCTTGCTGACGATGGCGGTCGCCGGCCACGATCCGCGCGATCCCTTCGCGGTGGCCGGGCCCGTCCCGGACCTTTTGGGCGCGGTCAAGGCTTCCGTCGCCGGCCTGCGGGTCGCCTGGAGCGCGACGCTCGGCTATGCGCGGCCCAACCCGGAGGTCGCCGCCATCGCCCGTGCTGCGGCGATGACGCTGGCCGACCAGGGCGCGATCGTGGAAGAGGTCGAGACCGTCTTCGAGTCCGATCCAGCCGCTCTCTGGACAGCCGAGTTCTACGCCGGCATCGGCACCCGCCTGCGCGGCGTTCTCGAAAGCCGCCGCGATCTCCTGGACCCCGCCGTCGCCGATGTGCTCGACGCCGCCCTCGCTCAGGAGATGCGCGCCTACTACGAGACCGTCTTCGCGCGGTACGCGCTGCGGGACCGGATGGTCAGCTTCTTCACCGGCTACGATGTCCTCGTGTCACCGACACTGCCGATCTCGTCCTTGGAAGCAGGCAGGAACATCCCGGAGGGACTGGAAGATCGCAGTCTCGTCTCCTGGGCCTTCTACACCTACCCCTTCAACCTCACGGGCCAGCCCGCGGCCTCCGTCTGCGCGGGAATTGCCTCGGACGGAATGCCGGTCGGGCTTCAGATCGTGGGCCGCGCGCTCGGCGAGGCGGACGTCATACGAACGGCCGCGGCGATCGAACGGACGAAGCCGCCGGGCTATAATCTTCGTCCGCTTACAGAGCCGTGAGGGGCAGCTGCGGCGAGGATGGTCGGGGCAAGCTCTGTTTCCGGCAAAGCGATTCCGAGCAGCGTTGCTGCTGCGCCTCCGGATCGTGCGAAGGCAATCTTCGGCAAACGCTCCGTGTCAGCCATTGTGATGACGACGAGGCAGGCCGTGCGCGCGAAGATGTCTCGTGCGGCAGCGCTCAATGTTGACGATGAGGGTATCGCCATTTGGTACCGCGATGGCTGTGCCGAGGTGCCAGCCGCCACCGATCCGACGCCTGTAGTCATACGGCAGGCTCATCCCATCCGGTTACTCCACTGGCGTGGGCGTCGTTCCTAGCCGGCACGACGGGACGGGCCGGCATTCGCAAACCGACAAACATCGCACTCCCCGCCGACAAACACGCTCCTTCCACGCTCCTTCGCCAAAAATTCCGGTCACTGAAGTCAACGAGTTAGGCGGGAGATCACCGACAAACTTCCCGCATGCGCACAACGGAGAACGCCCTCCATCCGGCCCGGGTGGAGGGCGCTCGGCCGCATGACGTAGCGTTTCGGCCCGAGCCGAGCTCAGCGCGGGTCGGGCGGGCCCTCGCCCTTGCCGACGAAGGGGATGCCCTCGATCGGGCATTCCTCGGTGCCGACGCTGGAGCGGGTGATGGCGCGCACCGCGTCGCGGGTGCCGTCGGGGTCCTCGATCCAGCGACGGTAGAAGTCGTAGGGGCATTCCGACATCCCGTGCCGGTTCTCCTTCGAGTTGATCATGCCGGTGTAGCCGCGGTGCAGCAGCTTGAAGAGGTGGTTCTCCGACTGGCCGTGGGCGCGGAAATCGCGGATCAGGAACTTCGAGAGTGCGGCGTACTGGATGCCCATCTCCTCCTCGCCGCACTCGCCCAGCGTCCGGCCGTCGAAGCCGATGATCGCCGAGTGACCGAAATAGCTGTAGACGCCGTCGAAGCCGGCGGCGTTGGCCACCGCGACGTAGGTATTGTTGGCGAATGCCATCGCCTTCGAGATCAGAACCTGCTGTTCCTTGGCCGGATACATGTAGCCCTGGCAGCGGATGATGAGTTCGGCGCCGCGCATCGCGCAGTCGCGCCAGATCTCGGGATAGTTGCCGTCGTCGCAGATGATCAGGCTGATCTTGAGGCCCTTCGGGCCATCCGAGACGTAGGTGCGGTCTCCGGGATACCAGCCCTCGATCGGGGTCCAGGGCATGATCTTGCGGTACTTCTGCACGATCTCGCCCTGGTCGTTCATCAGGATGAGCGTGTTGTAGGGGGCTTTGCGCGGATGCTCCTCGTGGCGCTCGCCGGTGAGTGAGAACACACCCCAGACCTTGGCCTTGCGGCACGCGTCGGCGAAGATGTCAGTCTCCGCACCGGGGATGGAGGAGGCAGTCTCGTACATCTCGCCCGCGTCGTACATGATGCCGTGGGTCGAGTATTCGGGGAAGATCACGAGATCGAGGCCCGGCAGACCGGCCTTCATCCCGATGATCATGTCGCCGATCTTCTTGGCGTTTTCCAGCACCTCGGCCTTGGTGTGCAGCCGGGGCATCTTGTAGTTCACGACGGCGACGCCGACGCTGTCCTGACTCGACGAGATATCACCGTGCATCATGGCGGTGTTTCCTCCGGTTGGTTTGAGGGGAGGGGCCCGTCGCGCGAGCCCCCCTTTCTTGGCTCGGAAAAAGGGCTAGCCCGGAGCGAGGCCGAGCAGGGTGCCGAGCGGGACGACCAGCGTTGCGCCGGCGTAGAAGCCGTCCTTGGCGCGCCGCGCGGTGAAGGGGTTCCAGAACGTGTTCGGGTTGACCACGTACTGAACCACCGGCTCGATGATCACGCCCGCGCCGACGTCGAAGTGCGCGTTGGCCTCGAACACGAACTTGTCGCGCGAATACGGGGCGCCCGAGCCGCCCGAGATGAAGTTCGCGTCAGACAGGAACTGCGTGTAGTTCTCCGACAAACGCTGCCAGTTCATCTTCAGCCCGTAGCTGTCGTTGGGCCGGCTCTGGTCGGGCGCGTCGAGGCGTACGCCGACGAACGAGTTGAAGCGGATCGGCACCGTCGGATCGAACGAATAGCCCGTGCCGGTATAGAGCGAGATCGCCGTCGGGTGCGGGTTGGCGACGAGGCCACCATCGGCGCGCCAGACCGTCTGCGTGCCGGTGAGCACGATGCCGGACGTGCCCGACTTCTGCAGCACCGGGGCGCCGGGGTTCAGGCCCTTCGAGGTGCCGAACACTGTCTTGAAGTTGTCGTCGTGATCGGCCGTGTTGAAGAAGCCGGTGAGCGAAGCGCGGCCGGGATAGGCGGTCATGGTGTAGTCGGTCTTGGTGCCGATCTCGGTCATCACCAGCGCGCCCGAGAGCCGCTCGTAGCCGAAATCGTAGCCCGACAATGCGTTGGTGCCGGGGTTCACCGAGAAGGCGCCGGCCTGGACGTAGCTCGTGGGCGAGAGCTGGTAGGCGGCGTTCGCGCCCCAGACCGCGTAGAGCGGCGAGGTGAAGCCGGCGTTGATGTAGAACAGGTCCTGGAAGCAGGAATTGATCGAGTTGCACGGCGGCAGGCCGTAGTAGCGATCGGGGTGGGTGCGGCCGACTTCGATGACGAGGCGGTCGTCGAGCAACTTCTGCTGGTAGGTGAGCAGCGACAGGCGGTTGTTGTTGGGGTTGAACGGCGGCTGGTAGCCGACCGTGGTGTCGCCGATATCGGCGGCCATGTTGAGGTTGCGGACGTTGCCGAAGAAAGTCTGCGTGAACTTGATGGTGCCGCCACTGATGTTGGCGATGCGCTGCATGTCGGCGGTCATGGAGAGGACGAAATAGGTCGAGTTCGACTGCTCTCCGGTGCGCAGGCCGGCCGAGGGATTGGCTTGGTAGAAGTTGTAGATGTTGATGTCGAAGGTGAGCCCGCGCTCGGCCATGTGGGTGGCCCAGGGCGCCAGCGGGCCGACGCGGACGGGATCGCTGGGTTTCTCGGCGATGCGCGGATCGGTGCGCGGCTGGGTCTGATCGTTGAACTGACCCACCGGCGAGGGTTGCTGCGCGGAGACGCCGGTCGCCGTGGTCAGGCTTGCCGCCAGCAGGGCTCCGGCCGTTCCGATTCTCACGCCGCGGCGGCGTCTGGCCCGTGTCTGTGTCATTCGCTCAAGCATCGTCAGTCCCCAACCCGTCCTCTGCGCCGGCCTGCCCACAGGGTTCGTCCCGCTTGTCGTGTCGCGGCCGGCGGCTCCCTCGCGGAGCTGTTCTTCGGTTCGATCCATCCTTCCGGATGTTGAGCGACGGGCACACCGGGCGCCCGCCGCCGAGACGGCCGTTCGATCAGTGGCTGATCATCCAGGGCCGCGCGTTCGGGAAGCTCTTGGCCGCCGCGGGTGCGGCGGACGTCTTCTTCGGCGAGCAGCAGCCGCAGCCGGCCCCGTGGGCACCGGAGCGCCGCGGCTCGTGGCGGCTGCGCTCGTTGGTGGCGTGGGCGGCCTTGAGGCCGGCATCCATGCCAGAGATCCGCGGGGCGGTGAGGAAGGCGCGCTGGCATTCCCCGCCGCAATCCGGGCAGTCATGCGGGTCCTTGAACTGCGCCATCGGGCGCAGCACCGTGAACGGACCACAGCTCTCGCAGGCGTAATCGTAGACCGGCATCGCAAACGCTCTCAGGCAAAGTGTGTGCGGTTTGCCGCCCGGAGAGGGCGGCAAACCAAGAGATTCAGAGATCCGGCGAGAGCGGCATCTGGATCGAGCCGTCGAGGAACTTCGTCGGCCCGGCCTCGGACGGGTTGATGTCGAAGTCGAAGATGCCGGTCGGAATCCAGAGCGTGGCGCAGGCGTTCGGGATATCGACGACGCCGGAGATGTGGCCCTGGACCGGGGCGGTGCCGAGGATCGAGTAGGCCTGGGCGCCCGAGTAGCCGAACTTCTTCAGGTACTCGATCGCGTTGAGGCAGGCTTGGCGGTAGGCGACCGTGACGTCGAGGTAATGCTGCTTGCCATACTCGTCGACCGAGACACCCTCGAAGATCAGGTGATCGTCGTATTTCGGGGTGATCGGCGACGGCTTGAAGATCGGGTTCTTGATCCCGTACTTGGCCATGCCGTCCTTGATCAGGCTGACCTTGAGGTGGACCCAGCCCGCCATCTCGATGGCGCCGCAGAAGGTGATCTCACCGTCGCCCTGGCTGAAATGCAGGTCGCCCATCGAGAGGCCGGCGCCGGGAACGTAGACGGGGGAAGTAGATTTTCGAGCCGCGCGACAGATCCTTGATGTCGCAATTGCCGCCATGCTCACGTCCCGGCACCGTGCGGGCGCCCGTGGCTGCGGCGTTGTCCTTCGCGTCACCCTTCAACCGGCCCATATGCGCGGTCGGGCCGAAGGGGAGGGTGGCCAGCGCCGGCACCCGGCTCGGGTTGGTGTCGTAGAGCGCCTTCTCGCGGGTGTTCCAGGTCTCCAGCATCTTCGGATCGGGCAGACAGCCGATCAG
The DNA here is from genome assembly GCA_900234795.1 of Methylorubrum extorquens. Classification (NCBI taxonomy): domain Bacteria; kingdom Pseudomonadati; phylum Pseudomonadota; class Alphaproteobacteria; order Hyphomicrobiales; family Methylobacteriaceae; genus Methylorubrum; species Methylorubrum extorquens. The sequence continues at coordinate 2,139,085 of LT962688.1, read as the reverse complement.
GCCGGGATGGATCAGGCCGGGGAAGCGCACGCCGGGCACGTGGCGCGACTTGGTGAACATGCCCTCGAAATCCCAGATCGACTTCTGGGCCTGGGGGGAAGTGCTCGTCGAGAAAGCCGCCGCCATTGTTCTTCGAGAAGAAGCCGTTGAAGCCCCACTGGCTCTCGGGCTTGGCGCCGATATCGAGCAGATCGACCACGAGCAGGTCGCCGGGCTCGGCACCCTCGACGCCGATCGGGCCGGACAGGAAGTGCACGATCGACAGATCGATGTCGCGCACGTCGTCGGCGGAATCGTTGTTCTTGATGAAGCCGCCGGTCCAGTCATAGGTCTCGACGATGAAGTCGTCGCCGGGCTTCACGGTCGCGACCATCGGGATGTCCGGGTGCCAGCGGTTGTGCACCATGTCGTTGTCGTAGGCCGACTGCGTGAGATCGACCTTGATCAGGGTCTCGGGCATTTCCTTTACTCCTTTACTGTCCGGATTTTTGGCAGCCGTCCCCGTTGCGTGTCCGGTGCTGGTCCGGCCGCCCCCGTGGATCGTTGTTGTCGTTCTTCGTTCATCCGGCGCGGGTCGGCACCGGATCGGTTCGGGCGGGTCGCCGGGGCGCCCCGCTGGTGGTTCAGCTGGCGAGCAGCTCCTTCAGCGCCGCGTCCAGCACCTTGATGTCTTCGGGCGAGGTACCGGGGCCGCCGGCGAAGTGGCCCCAATAGGTCTCGACCGTGCGCAGCTCCGCGTTCGGCATGTGCTCGACCTCGATAGCGCTGTCTTCGGGTGGGAAATACAGGTCGGTCGAGGCCGGCATCACGAAGGCTTTGGCCTTGATCGCGCCGAGCGCCTTCTTGAGATCACCGCCGTAGAGGTCGTTGGCGGAGATGTCGCCGTTCTGCCAAGTCCAGAGCATGGCGAGCAGGTTGTTGGCATCCTTTTCGAGCAGCCAGCCTTCCCAGAAGCCGACGAGGAAGTCTTCGAGCGAGGCGTAGCCCATCTGCTTCAGGTCGGCCTCGACCCGGTAGAAGGTCTGCGAGAAGCCCCAGCCGGCATAGACCCGGGCGGCGGCGCGCAGGCCCTTCTGCGGCTGTTCGGCGTAGAACCCATCGGCAAAGGCGGCGTCAGCCTGGAGTGCCGCCTTGACGCCCTCCAGGAAGACGAAGTTGTGCCGCGAGCACTTGGCCGAGCCCTGGAACGGCAGGATGCGCTCGACCATGTCCGGGAAGATCGCGCCCCAGTGGAAGGTCTGGAGCGCGCCCATCGACCAGCCGGTGACGAGCTTGATCCGCTCGATGCCGAAGACCTCCGTCACCAGCCGGTGCTGCTGCACCACGTTGTCGTAGGCCGTGACCTTGGGAAAGCGCGGCCCGTTGAAGGGTACCGGCGTGTTGCTCGGCGAGGACGACAATCCGTTGCCGAACATGTTCGGCACGATGATGAAGTACCGGTCCGGATCGAGCGCCTTGCCCGGCCCGATCAGCCACTCGTTCTCCAGATGCGTGCCGGAATACCAGCAGGGATAGACGATGACGTTGTCCTTCGCGGCGTTGAGCGTGCCGTAGGTCTTGTAGGCGAGCCGCGCCCCACGGATCGTCTGCTTCGACTGCAGGACGATGTCGCCGAGCTCGAAGATCTCGTAATCGGCCATCGCGAAGATCCTCAGACCGAGAGGAAGCGGGCGACCTGCGCCTCGTCGATGTCGGCACGCAGACTCTCGTGGACGATCGAGCCGTTCTCGATCACGAGAACCCGGTCGGCCACGTCCATGGCAAAGCTCAGCACTTGCTCCGAGACGACGATCGACAGACCGCGCTCGTCGCGAATCTTCTTCAGCGTACGCCCCATTTCGCGAATAATCGAGGGTTGAATACCCTCGGTCGGCTCGTCGAGAAGCAGAACCTTCGGCTTGCTGGCGAGCGCCCGGGCGATGGCGAGCTGCTGCTGCTGGCCGCCCGACAGGTTGCCGCCGCGCCGGCCCTTCATCTCCAGCAGCACCGGGAACATCGTGTAGAGATCCTGCGGCACCTTGCGCGAACCGGTGACGGTGAGGCCCGTCTCGATGTTCTCCTGCACCGTCATGGTGGAGAAGATCATCCGGCCCTGCGGCACGTAGGCCAGCCCCTTGGCCACGCGGGCATGGCTCTTCAGGCTGGTGACGTCGGTGCCGTCCACGGTGATCGTGCCGGACTTGGTCGGCACGATACCCATCAGCGTCTTCATGAGCGTCGACTTGCCCATGCCGTTACGGCCCATCACGGCGACGATCTCGCCCGGTGCGACGTCGAGGTCGATGCCGTGCAGCACCTCGCTCTGGCCGTAAGCCGAGTGGAGGTCGGAGATCGACAGCATGGCTTGGGTGCCGGGCACGACCGGCGGCACGAGCGGGAAGGGGGAAGTCTGGAGCATGATCCGTTCGCCCTCAGTGACCGAGATAGACTTCGATGACCTTCGGGTCGTTCTTGACCCGCTCCATCGACCCTTCCGAGAGCACCTTGCCCTGGTGGAGCACGGTGACGCGATGGGCGATGTCCTCGACGAACTTCATGTCGTGCTCGATGACGAGCACGGAGCGGCCCTTGATGATCTGGTTCAAGAGTTCGGCGGTCTTGATGCGCTCGCCGACGCTCATGCCGGCCACCGGCTCGTCGAGCATCAGCAGCTCCGGGTCCTGGATCAGCAGCATGCCGATCTCCAGCCACTGCTTCTGGCCGTGGCTCAGGAACTCGGCCCGCTCGTCGAGCTGGTCCTTGAGGAAGATGGTCTGGGCGATCTCGTGGATGCGGTCGCGCACCTCAGCATCGCGCTTGAAGGTCAGCGCCCCGAACACCGAGCGACCGCGGGGGAACGAGATCTCGAGATTCTCGAACACCGTGAGGTCGTCGTAGATCGAGGGCGTCTGGAACTTGCGGCCGACGCCGGCCTGGACGATCGCGCTCTCGGAGAGCTTGGTCAGCTCCTGGCCCTTGTACTTGATCGAGCCGGCGCTGGCCTTGGTCCGCCCGCAGATCAGGTCGAGCACCGTGGTCTTGCCGGCGCCGTTGGGGCCGATGATGACCCGGATCTCGTCCGGATCGACGTAGAACGACACGTCGTTGACCGCCTTGAACCCGTCGAAGGAGACGGTGAGCGCCTCGACCGCCAGCAGGAAGTCCTTTTCGTCGGCGGGCGTACCGATGGGGGCGGATGAAGGAAGGATGGCCGCGTTCATGGGTTTCGTCCTCACTCGGCCGGGGTGCCGTGGGGCAGGGCGGGGCCGGCGACGGGCGCCAGACCTTTGGCCTTGCGGAACAGGCGGGGTTCGATGTGCTCGCGCCAGATGCCGGCGAGACCGTTGGGGAAGATCAGCACCACGGCGATGAACAGGCCGCCGAGGCCGAACAGCCAGAGGTCGGGGAAGGATTCGGAGAAGCTCGTCTTGGCCCAGTTGACCAGCAGCGTCCCCCAGACTGCGCCGAAGAGCGAGAGGCGCCCGCCGACCGCGGTGTAGATCACCATCTCGACCGAGGGCACGATGCCGACGAAGGAGGGCGACATGAACCCGACCTGGAGGGTGAACATCGCCCCGCCGATCGCCGCGAAGGCCGCCGCGAGGCAGTAGGCGAACACCTTGAAGCCCGCCACCGAGTAGCCCGAGAACCGGACCCGGTCCTCCTTTTCGCGCATGGCGACGAGGATGCGGCCGAGCTTCGACTTCTTCACGTACTGCGCCATCAGGATGCAGCCGATCAGCAGGCCGCCATTGACGAAGTAGAGGACGAACTTCGCGCTATCCTGGCGGATGTCCCAGCCGTGGAGGGTGCGCAGATCGGTGATGCCGTTGATGCCGCCGGTGTAGCCCTGCTGGCCAACGATCAGGATCGTCAGGATCGCGGCGATGGCCTGGGTGATGATGGCGAAGTAGGTGCCGCCGACGCGGCGCTTGAACATCGCCACCGAGATGAGGAAGGCGAAGGCCACCGGCACCGCGACGACGAGGAGCAGCGTCAGCGGCAGACTCTGGAACGGGTGCCAGAACCACGGAAGCTCCGTGATCTGGTTCCAGTCCATGAAGTCGGGAATGCCCGGCGTTGACTGGATTTTCGTATTTTCGACGCTCGAAGCCTCCAGCTTCAAGTACATCGCCATGCAGTAGCCGCCGAGGCCGAAGAACACGCCCTGGCCGAGCGAGAGGATGCCGGCATAGCCCCAGCAGATGACGAGGCCGAGGGCGACGAAGGCGTAGGTGAGATACTTGCCGACGAGGTTGAGGCGGAAGCCGTCGAGCACGAGCGGCAGGACCACCAGGATCACGCCGGCCAGCAGCGCGAGGCTGACCCACTCGACCGGCTTCATGAAGGGGTTGTCGTTGACGGTAACCGCCTTCGACAGGGACTGCATGGGACTTGTCTTCTGGTTCGTCATCGGGGCGCGCTCCTCAGCGACGGACCTTGAGGGTGAACAGGCCCTGCGGCCGCAGCATCAGGATTCCCACCACCGCGAGCAGGGTGAGCACCTTGGCCATCGAGCCGGAGAGGAAGAATTCGAGGGTGGATTGGGTCTGCGAAATCGAGAAGGCCGAGGCGATGGTGCCGAGCAGGCTCGCCGCGCCGCCGAAGACCACGATCAGGAAGGTGTCGACGATGTAGAGCTGGCCCGAGGTCGGCCCGGTGGAGCCGATCATCGTGAAGGCCGAGCCGGCAATGCCGGCGATGCCGCAGCCGAGGCCGAAGGTGGTGCGATCGACCTTCTCGGTATCGATGCCGACGGCACCCGCCATCGGGCGGTTGCTCATCACCGCGCGGATCTGCGCACCGAAGCGCGAGCGGTACATCAGCACCGCGACGCCCACGGTGATGACGGCGGTGACCGCGATCACGAACAGGCCGTTGATCTGCACCTCGATGGAATCGGTGACGGGGATCGAGCCCATCATCCACGAGGGCAGTTCGACACCGACCTCGCGCGGGCCGAAGATCGTGCGGTAGGCCTGCTGCAGGATCAGCGAGAGGCCCCAGGTCGCGAGCAAGGTGTCGAGCGGGCGCTTGTAGAGGTGGCGGATCAGCGCCCATTCCACCAGCATCCCCATCGCTCCCGAGGCCAGGAAGGCCAATGCCATGGCGACGAAGAAATACGCGCCGAACAGCGAGGGCAGGTAGGTCTGGAAGAAAGTTGAGCAGAGATAGGTGACGTAGGCACCCAGGATCATGAACTCGCCGTGGGCCATGTTGATGACGCCCATCTGGCCGAAGATGATCGCCAGACCCAACGCCATCAGCACGTAGACGGAAAACAGGATCAGACCTGCAAAGCCCTGCATCACGAAGATCGAGCTGAGGTCTGCGAGCGAATAGTCGCCGAACATGGCTTGTGACTCCGGCGGAATTTTCTGGGAGAGCGCAGCAAGTGTCGGGCCACGCCCGTCATATCGCGGGTGTCCCCTCCCGCGAGGGAGGGGACCGGAGTGTCCGCGACTACTGGTAGCCCTTCGGGAAGGGGTTCGGCTCGATCAGCTCGGGGCTCTCGTAGACCACCTCGAACTGGCCGCTCGGCAGGGCCTTGGCGACGCGGGTCTTCGACCAGAGGTGATGGTTCGGGTGGACCTTCACGTAGCCTTCCGGCGCCTCCTTGAACTCGATGTCGGCGGACGCCGCGGCGACCTTGTCGACATCGAAGGAGCCGGCCTTCTCCACCGCCATCTTCCACAGGAACGGGCCGAGATAGGCGGCCTGGGTCACGTCGCCGATGACGGTCTTGTCGCCCCACATCTTCTTGAAGGCGGCGACGAACTTCTCGTTGTTCGGGTTCTTCAGTGATTGGAAGTACTTCATGCAGGAATAGGCGCCGGCGATATTGTCGCCGCCGATGCCGTCGATCTCGTCCTCGGTGACCGAGATCGTCAGCAGGGTCTGCTTGTTGAGGTCGATACCGGCCGCCTTGAGCTGCTTGTAGAAGGCGACGTTCGAGCCGCCGACCACGTCGGCGAAGATCACGTCCGGCTTCTTGAGCTTGATCTTGTTGATGACCGAGTTGAACTGCGTGTGGCCGAGGGGGAAGTATTCCTCGCCGGCGACCGTGCCCTTGAGCACGTTCTCGATATGCTTGCGGGCGATCTTGTTCGAGGTGCGCGGCCAGATGTAATCCGAGCCGACCATGAAGAACGACTTGGCGCCCTTCTCCTTGGCGACCCAGTCGAGCGAGGCGAGGATCTGCTGCGTCGCCTCCTGGCCGGTGTAGATCACGTTCTTGGACTGCTCCAGGCCCTCGTAGAAGGTCGGGTAGTAGAGCAGACCGTTATATTGCTCGAAGACCGGCAGCGCGGCTTTGCGCGAGGCGGAGGTCCAACAGCCCATCACCGCGGCGCAATGGTCGTTGACGAGGAGCTTCTTGGCCTTCTCGGCGAAGGTCGGCCAGTCGGAGGCGCCGTCCTCCTGGATCACCTTGATCTTGCGGCCGAGCACGCCGCCCATCTCGTTGATCTGGGCGATCGCGAGCTTCTCGGCCTGGATCGAGCCGGTCTCGGAGATCGCCATGGTGCCGGTCGCCGAGTGCAGGATGCCGACCGTGACTTCCGTGTCGGTCACCGCGAGCCCGGTCGTGTTGACGGCCGAGGTCGGTGCGGCGGCGAACGCCATCCGCGGCATCATCGCCAGCGCGGGAAGCCCCGCGAGACCCATGAGAAGCTTGCGCCGCAGGGCCGAGTCCAGGCCCTTCTTGTCGTCCGCCATCGTGCCTCAACCCCTGTATCTCGTCTCGGCACGGCTCTGCCGGTCGGCGGCCGTGCTCGAACGAGGGGAAGGCTAGGCTTGATGATGCGGCGCACCCATACGCTGTTTTGCGTATGTCCGCCCGGCAGACCGGACCGTAGCGTACCGCTCTCGATTCCGTGAGCAGCGGGCGTTAGGGATGTCCGTGCCCCGCCGTGACGGACAGTTGGACAGGCTCTTGGCCGGCACGTCCGTTGCAAGCCGGTGATCCGCCCATCGTGAGGACGGCCCCCTGAGCGCCCGGTCCATCATCCCGATCCGTCGGGACTACAACCGCCTCGTCGCCGACGAGACGCTGGAAGACTATGCCCTGCGCTTCACCGCCAAGAAGGCGCGGCGCTGGTCGTCCTTCCGCATCGCGCAGACGGCTTTGGGCTCGCTCTCGTTCCTGGCGCTGGAGGCCATCGGCGGCACGCTGGTGCTCGCCACCGGCTTCACCAACACCTTCGCCGCCGTGCTCGTCGTCGGGCTCATCATCTTCGCGACCGCCGCGCCGATCACGATCTACGCCGCGCGCTACGGGGTCGATATCGACCTGCTGACCCGCGGAGCGGGCTTCGGCTATCTCGGCTCGACGATCACGTCGCTGATCTATGCCGGCTTCACCTTCCTGTTCTTCGCCATCGAAGCCGCGATCATGGCGCTGGCGCTGCAGCTCTGCTTCGGCCTGCCGCTGTGGATCGGCTACATCGTCAGTGCGGGGGCGGTGATCCCGCTGGTGATCTACGGCATCCGCCTCATCAGCCGGTTCCAGCTCTGGACGCAGCCGCTCTGGATCGGCCTCAACCTGCTGCCGCTCCTCTGCATCTGGCTCTCGGGGCCGGTGCCGTTCGAAGCCTTCACCGGCTATCCCGGCCTGGAAGCCGCGGGCGCGGGCTTCGACCTGCGCCTGTTCGGGCTCGCCTCCGGCATCCTGCTGGCACTGCTGGCCCAGGTCGGCGAGCAGGTCGACTTCTTGCGGTTCATGCCGCCGCCTCAGGGGAGGGGCGATTGGCGCTGGTGGGTCGGGGTGCTCTCGGCGGGCGCCGGCTGGATCGTGCCCGGCATGTTCAAGATCCTGCTCGGCGCCTTCCTCACGGTGCTGGCGCTCGGCCATGGCGTCTCGCCGGAGCGCGCCGCCGAGCCGACGCAGATGTACGCGGTCGCCTTCGGCTACGTCTCGGGCTCGCCCGGCGTCGCGCTGGCGCTGACCGGCCTGTTCGTGGTGATCTCGCAGCTCAAGATCAACGTGACCAACGCCTATGCCGGCTCGATCGCGTGGTCGAACTTCTTCTCGCGCCTCACGCATAGCCATCCGGGCCGGGTGGTCTGGCTCGTGTTCAACGTCGCCATCGCGCTGCTGCTGATGGAACTCGGCATCGACAAGACCATCGAGAGCACGCTGCCGCTCTATGCCTGCGTGGTCTCGGCCTGGGTCGGAGCGCTCGCCGCGGATCTCGCCGTCAACAAACCGCTCGGCCTGTCGCCGCCGGGCATCGAGTTCAAGCGCGCGCATCTCTACGCCATCAACCCCGTGGGCACTGGGGCGATGGTGCTCTCGCTGCTCGCTGGCTGCCTGATCCATGCCGGCCTGTTCGGCGACGCGCTGCAGCCCTTCGCGCCGATGCTGGCGCTCGCCACCGCCTTCGCCGCCGCACCCGCCATCGCCCTGGCGACCGGGGGCAAGCGCTACCTCGCCCGCGACCCGCAGACTGCCTGGGATCGGACGGAGATCACCTGCCGGGTCTGCGAGCATCCGTTCGAGGCCGAGGACATGGCCCAGTGCCCGGCCTATTCGGGGCCGATCTGCTCGCTGTGCTGCTCGCTCGATGCCCGCTGCGGCGACCTGTGCAAGCCGCACGGACGGCTGGAGGTACAAGCCCACGACGCGCTCGCCCGCGTGCTGCCCGCCCGCACCGCCGCCTGGATCGGCGCGCCGCTCGGCCGCTACATCGCGCTGATGCTGACCCTGATCACGGTGATCGGGCTGATCCTCGTCATCGTCCATGCGGGGGCCGCCGCCGCGCATCCGGAGCATGGTGAAACCTTGCGCGCGGCGCTCACCAGCCTGTTCTTCATCCTGATCGTCATTCTCGGCGTGGTCGCATGGCTGTTCGTGCTGGCTCAGGAGAGCCGCCGCGTCGCGCAGGAGGAAACCGCGCGCCAGACCGCCCTCTACGAGGCCGAGATCGCCGCCCACAAGATTACCGACGCCAAGCTGCAGCAGGCCAAGGAGACGGCGGAGGCCGCCAACCTCGCCAAGAGCCGCTACGTCGTCGGCATCAGCCACGAATTGCGCACGCCGCTCAACGCCGTGCTCGGCTACGCGCAGTTGCTGGAGGGCGACCCGAGCATTCCGGAGCCCCGCCGCAACGGTATCCGGGTGATCCGCCGCAGCGCTCAGCATCTTTCCGGCCTGATCGACGGCCTGCTCGACATCTCGCGGATGGAGGCAGGCCGGCTCCAGACCCACCGCAACGAGATCCGGCTCGCCGACTTCCTCGCCCAGATCGTCGATATGGTGCGGCTCCAGGCCGAGGGCGCGGGCTTGACCTTCCGCTTCACCCGGCCCGAGATCCTGCCGGCGGTGGTGGCGACCGACGAGAAACGCCTGCGCCAGATCCTGCTCAACCTGCTGTCCAACGCGATCAAGTTCACGCCCGAGGGCGAGGTCGCGCTGGAGATGACCTATCGCGGGCAGGTCGCCGTCTTCACGATCCGCGACACCGGGCTCGGCATTCCGGAGGCCGATCTCGGCCGGATCTTCGAGCCGTTCGAGCGCGGCTCGATGCCCGCCGCCCGCGCGGCGCCCGGCACCGGGCTCGGCCTGACCATCGCGCATCTGCTGTCGCAGGTGATGGGCGGCGAGATCACCGTCGAGAGCCGGGTCGGGGAGGGCACCTGCTTCCGGGTGCGGCTGATGCTGGCCTCGGTGAACCGCCCGGCGCCCGCGGCGATGCCGACCCCCGCGGCGGTGATGCGGCCGGCCTTGTCCGAGCCGGGCCGCCTCGTTCTCGTCGCCGACGACGATCCGGCCCACCGCGCGTTGATGCGCGAGATCCTCGAACCCCTGGGCTTCACGGTCGCCGAGGCGCCGGACGGCCCGGCCTGCCTCGCTTTGGCGAAGGCGCGCGAGCCGGCGCTGGTTCTGCTCGACATCGCCATGCCGGGCATGAGCGGCTGGGAGGTGGCGCGAACGCTGCGCGAGACCGGCTTCACCGCCCGGATCGCGATGATGTCGGCCAATGTCCACGAGATCAGCCCGAGCCGCGGCGCGGATGCGCCGCATGACGACATCATCGCCAAGCCGTTCGACATGCAGGATCTTTTAGAGAGGATCACCGGGCTTCTGGGAACCGCGCGCCCGCTGCCCGGCCCCGCCCCGGAAACCCGCCCGATCGTGCGCCCCGAGCGTCCGGCTGAAGCTGCGAAGGGCGATGCGGCGCGCAGCGGAGCCGTGCCGGCCGAGCACGTCGCCGCGCTGCTGCGCCTCGGCCGCATCGGCCATGTGCGCGGCATCGAGGCCAAGCTCACCGAGTTGGAGACCGACGCCACCGTGCCGCCCGCCTTCATCGCGCAGATGCGCGGGCTGGTGACGGCCTACGACATGCGCCGCTATGTCGGCGTTCTGGAGGGGTTGGCCCGCGATGCCTAACACGCGGCGCGACATCGTCCTCGTCGTCGATGATTCCCCCGACACGCTCAGCTTCCTCACCGAGGCGATCGAGCGCTCCGGCGCCACGGTGCTGGTGGCGGTGGGCGGCGACCTCGCCCTCGACCTCGTCGAGGAGATCACCCCCGACATCATCCTGCTCGACGCGGTGATGCCGGGCATGGACGGGTTCGAGACCTGCCGCCGGCTCAAGGCCAAGGGCCATCTCGCCCACGTGCCCGTCATCTTCATGACCGGGCTGTCGGAGACCGAGCACATCGTGAAGGGCCTGGGCGCGGGCGGGACCGACTACGTTACCAAGCCCATCGCCCCCGACGAGATCCTGGCGCGCATCCGCGTCCATCTCGCGAGCGCGCGGGCGGCGCAGAGCGCCCGGGCCGCGCTCGACACCGCCGGGCGCACCTTGTTCGCGGTCGATGCCGCGGGCGCGGTCCTGTGGTGCACGCCGCAGGCCGCGCAGGTGCTCGCCGCGCTGGGAGCGAGCGAGCCGCTGAGCCTTCCTCCGAGCGGGCGCGACTGGCTGGCCAAGTGCCTTGCTGGGACCGCCGCGCCCCTCACGCTCACCGACGCGCAGGGGCGCATCCATACCTTGAGCTTCATCGGCCGCACCGGGCCGGAGATCCTGCTGCGCCTCTCCGGCGATCCCGCCGCCGCCGGGCTGGAACGGCTGCGCGAGCGCCTGCCCATTACCGGCCGCGAGGCTGAGGTGTTGCTGTGGCTCTCCCGCGGCAAGTCGAGCCGCGACATCGGCGAGATCTTGGGCTTGAGCCCCCGCACGGTGACGAAGCACTTGGAAGGCATCTACGCCAAGCTCGGCGTCGAGAACCGCACCGCCGCCTCGGCGGTCGCGGCGCGGCACCTGCGCGATCTGGATTGATCGGCCAAAGCACGCGCGTCATCGCGCGGTGAAGCCGACGCAATCCCGGGCTCGTCCTGCGAGAGTATCGTTCCCTTGTTCGAAAACCGGCCCATGCCGCCTCCCAGGCTGCGAGGCGAGGCGGCAGGCCTCGCTCGAGGCCTGGTCAACCGCCCCGCCGAGGCTGGTTCTGGTGCCCCGGCGGGGGCCGAACACGACCTCTCGAGGCGAGAAAGCGGCCAAACGGCCCATCTAATCCGCAAGTGGACCGGGCATGCGACTTGAGGCGGCGGATGCAGGGGTGTAGGGCGCAGGCGTCATGCCTTCGCCGCATTCCAGGGGAAAGCAGGCCGCCGTCTCGTTCGGGTAGAAATCGTGCCGCGCCCGAGGCTGCCTCTGCCGATCCGGCGCACCGCCAGGAAGGCCGCGCCTCGGACCGATCGGCCGGGCCTGCGGCCATCCCACGAGGCCGCGGCGGACCGAGTGAGCACCGCGTCACGTATCTACGCGCCATCCGTTGAAGGGGTCATAACGCCGATGTTCCTTGCCAAGTTCTCCATGGCCAAGCCTTCCGCGCGCCCACTGCGCGTGGCCGCGATCCTCGCCATGGCGGGCCTGGGCGCCGGCCTGGGCGGAACCGCGTTCGCGCAGAAGAAGCCGGCCGCTCCGACCCCGGCCCCGGCCCCCGCGCAGGCCCAGCCGGCCGCCCCGGCCCAGCAGCAGGGTCAGGCTGCCGGCCCGCAGCTCATCAATGTGAAGTCCGAGCCGAGCCAGGCTGACTGGACCAAGGTCTGCGGCAAGGATCAGGGTTCGGGCACCGACGTCTGCTACACCACCCGCGACTTCGTGTCGGATAATGGCCAGCCGGTGCTCGCCGTCGCGGTCTACGACATGAAGAACGCTGCGACGAAGCAGGAGGTGAAGGTCGTCCGCTTCCTGCTGCCGCTCGGCCTGATGCTGGCGCCCGGCATGCGCTTCGATGTAGACGGCAAGGAAGTGACCGGCGGCAAGTTCGCGGTCTGCTTCCCCAACGGCTGCTTCGCCGAGGCCGGCGGCGTCTCGAACGAGCTGATGACCGGCTTCAAGAAGGGCACGACGCTCAACGTCCGGGTCCAGAACCAGACCCAGCGCGAAGTCGTGTTCGCGGTGCCGCTCACCGGCTTCGGCAAGGCCTTCGACGGCCCGGCCATCGACCCGAAGGTGCTCGAGGAGCAGCAGAAGAAGCTCCAGGCCGAGATGGAGAAGCGCAGCGAAGACATGCGCAAGAAGCTGGAACAGCAGGGTTCGGCCGGCGCCGCCCCGGCTCCCGCAGCCCCGGCCGCCAGCGCCGCGCCGAAGTAAGCCGCGCCGTTCCACGAACTTCGACAAGGAAAGCCCCGCCGTGCTCGCCACGGCGGGGCTTTCTCGTTCCCGGAGCGGCGGGCGCGGAACGCCTGGCCGCCTCAAGCGAAGAGCGAAACGCAACCACGAGGGCCGTCATGCGTTCGGCATGTCCCAGATCAGCCGGGCGGCAACAGTCAACCGCCAAGTCGTCGTTAAGGATGTTTCGCCGAGCGGCCTCCGGGATAGCGGGAGCAATGGTGACGAAACGCACCGCGCAATCCCACTGCACAAGGTTAGGGGTTATTTAACGATCACGGCGGCCGCGAAGGAGCCGCAACGGAGTTCAGGCAATGAGCCAGCGCATCGACGACATCAAGTTCATGGCGACGATGACCTTCGTCACCCTGTTCGGGACCTGCCTCACGGCGCTGGTGGGCTGAGTCTCAGCCACTCCGAGCGCCGTCCGATCCGGAGGCTCCCTTACTAGCCCGGATCCGTTAAGAAGCCGCTTCCATCTCTCCCCTCGCGGGGATGTCGCCGGGACCAAGCCCGGCCGGAAGCGTGAACCGTGAGACACATCCACGTCATCGGCATCGGAACCGGCAACCCGGAGCACCTGACGATCCAGGGCCTCCAGGCGTTGAAGGCGACCGATGCGGTCTTCGCCCTCGACAAGGGGGACGCCAAAGCCGGCCTGATCGGCGTGCGCCGCCAGATCTGCGACCGCTACATCGAGGGGCGGCCCTACCGCTTCGTCGAGGCCGCCGATCCCGAGCGCGACCGCCGCCCCGCGGATTACGGCGTGGCGGTGGACGATTGGCACGCGGCTCGCGCGGCCCTCTACGAGGCTCTCATCGCCGAGCATCTGCGCGAGGACGAGCGGGGGGCCTTCCTCGTCTGGGGCGACCCGTCCCTCTACGACAGCACCCTGCGCATCCTGGAGCGCGTGCTCGCCCGCGGCCGCGTCGGCTTCACCTACGACGTGATCCCCGGCATCACCAGCGTGCAGGCGCTCGCCGCCGCCCACCGCATCCCGCTCCATCGCATCGGCGAACCGGTGCGGATCACCACCGGCCGGCGGCTCCGCGACGGCGTGGGCGAGGAGCCCGGCGCCTTCGTGGTGATGCTCGATGGCGACCCGCGCTTCGAGAGGCTCGACCCTGATCTGACGATCCACTGGGGCGCCTATCTCGGCACGCCGGACGAGTTGCTCGTCGCCGGCCGGCTCGGTGACGTGGCCGAGGAAATCCGCCGGGTGCGCGCCGAGGCCCGTGCCCGCCACGGCTGGATCATGGACATCTATCTGCTGCTCAAACCCGCTCTCTGACGCCGCCGACGCTCCGCCCTCGCGCTGCGACATAGTATCGAGGCGGGGAAGCCCCTGCCGCAAACGATGCGGCTCGAAACCGGTTTCTTCCCGCCCTCCGATCCCCGGCGACAAGGGTCGCCTCCGGTCGCTTTTTCGCCCTGGCAAAGGCCTTGCGTCGCCGCTCTCGCGATGGACACTTCTCGGGTCGAACGAGAATCCGAACCATCCTGTGGGGGCGAATGATGGCGGCTGGCTCGCGGCGGGCTGTGCGCGGTGTTGCTTGCGTCTCGGTCGGGCTGGCCAGCGCCCTGATGGCGGGGATCCTGCTCTTCGGCCCGGGCCGGACGACGAGCCCGCGCGGGGCGATCGATCCGGTCGGCGGTGGGCTCACGACCCGCACCGATCTCCGTGGGGCCGCGCCGGAAGCGCCCGCGACCCGCATCGTCCTCGGGCCCGGTGAGCACGACATTCGCCTGTCTGGCGAGCTGACCGAGGGGGCGGCCGAGCGGCTCGCCGGGCTGCTCGCGGCCCACCGCACGGTCGAGCGCATCCATCTCACCAGCGAGGGCGGCTTGGTCGATGAGGGAGCGGCCATCGGCGCACTGATCGCGGAGCACGGCCTCGTCACCTACGTGCCGGATTACTGCGTCTCCGCCTGCACCCTGGCCTTCGTGCGGGGGCGCGAGCGGCTGGTCCTGGCGGAGGCCCGGCTCGGCTTCCACGCGCCCTACGAAACCGGTCCGCTCGGCGTCGAGATCGCCGCCGACAGCGCGCCCGAACGCGCCGCCTACCTCGCGGCGGGAATCAGCGCCGATTTCGTCGATGCCGCCCTCCAGGTCCGGCCGGACGACCTGATGATCCCCGACACCGACACCTTGGTGAGGGCCGGCGTCGCCACTGGCCGGGTCGATGCCTACCGCTTTCCCGATTCCACCCTCGACGACGGTGCCGAGCCGGAGCGGGCCCGCACCGTGATCCTGCGCGACGTGCCGCTGCTGGACGCGGTGGAGGCCGACGCACCGGGGACGATCGCGCCGATCGCCGCGTGGTACCTCGACGGCTATCGCCGGGGCCGCTCGGAGGGGGACGCCGTCGATGGTGTCCGCCGGATGGCGGCGCAGGCCGTGGCGCGAAGCCTCGCCGAGGCCGACCCGGCCGCCCTGACCGATCTCGGCCGGATGATCCTGCAGGCGATGCAGCGTCCGAGTTCGGACCGCAGGCACATCTGCGCCTCGGCCGAGGACGGGGTGGGCGCCGTGCTGACGCGGCCACGCCTCGGCGCCGCACAACTCGCCGAGGGACGGGCGATCCTGTCGCGGGCGCTCGGGTTGAGGGCGACGGAGGCGGCGCCCCAGCCCCTCCGGGAGGCTTCGACAAGTCAGGCCGCCATCGCCGTGGCGACGGTGACGGCCCCACCAAAGCCGGCGCGTGGGCGCGGCTGCGCGGCCCTGCGAAAAGCCTTCGCCGCCGCCCTGGCCCGCCCCAACCCTGAGGCGGCGCAGGCCTTGCGCCCGCTGCTCTTCCCCGCGTCGCCGGCACATACGCGCCCCGCGCTCGAAGCCTCCGCGCAACCGCGATAAATCCGGGCTCCCGCGCCCGTCAGTGCACCTGCCGTCGGGTGCCGTGGAGATGACGGGCGAGTTCGTGGCCGACCTCGACGGCGACCTCGTCGACGAGGCGGGCCAGGGGCGGATTGCGCAGGCCCGCGACCAATCCCTTCATCGCCGCGGCATGGTCGGCGAGACGGTTGGCCTGCCGCTGAGCTTGGTGGACCTCCGAATCGACCGGCCGGCGCCCTTCGGTCAGGTCGAAGGCGAGCCCCTGGGTCGTGAGTGCCCCCGTTTCGGGATCGCGCCCGCTTCGCCCCATTAGGCGCAGCCAGCGCGGACCGTCGGGGCCGGGCCGCGTGCGGAACTCGGCCTCAAAAGGTCGTCCGTCTTCCCCCGCCGCCCGCAGCACGCTTTCCAGCCGGACCGCGTCCTCGGCCTCCAAAGCCGCCAGCGCCAGCGTCAGAGGTGCCCCGGCCGCCGAGGCCGCCGGTACGGCCAGGAGGCGCGCCAGGACCGGCGACAGAGCGAGTCGGTTGGAATCAGGGTCATGGGCCCAGGCCCCAATGCAGGCGGAGCCGGCGAAGGCGGAGGGAAGGTCAGGTTGAAAAGCCGTCATCTCAAGGCACCGGCATCGCTTCGGCAGGCATGACAGACCGCAGCCCGGACGCTCGGCGAGCCCCCAAGACCGACCCGAAGAAAGCGGTTTCCTCAGCCAAACCAGCCGAAAACCGCAATCTCAGGTAAACTTTTTGCAGTCGAAAATGCCTTAGGTTACGATAGCGGAATGCAACCGTCCTCGTAAAGCGCTCAACCGGCGCAACGGCGAAATCTCAACCTCAAGTCAACAGAGCGCGGATGCGGGCCGGCATCGGCCTTAACGGGCGGTTAACTATGTTAGGTGAAATCCGGGGTCTGGGCGGCCCCGTGATCACAGGACCGGCAGCCCGACGAAACCGAGAGCGGTGGGGTGGCCGGCATGAAAGCAATCACGTTCGTCACGCAGAAGGGGGGCAGCGGCAAGAGCACCCTGTGCATCTCGCTCGCGGTCGCCGCACAGGAAGCCGGGCACGCGGTCTGCATCCTGGAGATGGACCGGCAGTCCACGATCACCGACTGGCTCGATCACCGCACCGCCGACGGCCCCGAAGTGGCCCAGATCGACGCCACGCAGATCGACCTCGTGATGGAGCGGCTGGCGGAATCGTCCTACGACTACGTGTTCATCGATACCCCCGGCATCGATTCCAACGGGACGCTCTCGGCGATCCGCGCAGCGGATCTGTGCATCATCCCCTGCCGGCCGACCCCCGCCGACCTGCGCGCCTTCAAGCCGACGCTCGCCGCCGTCTACCGCCTGGAAAAGAAGTTCGCCTTCGTCCTGAACCAGACCCCGCCGCGCTCCTACCGCATCCGCGATGCCGCCGACGGGCTCGCGGTGCTCGGCATCCTGCCCGACGTCAACATCGTGGCGCGCAACGACCATCAGGACGCCATCGGCGTCGGCCAGGGCGTCACCGAATTCAATCCGAAGGGTCAGGCCGCGGGCGAAGTCCGCCGGCTGTGGAGCTGGATCGAGCGCCGCATGCAGGCGACGGGGCAGCGGACCCGCAAGGGAGCGGCCGCAGAGACGGCCAAGGACACGAGAAAGCATGTCAAGGCGGCCTAAGCTCGACCTCGCCTCGATCGTCGCCTCCGCCGGCCCGGCCGGCGGGCCGCGCAAAGGCGGCGCCCGATCGGCTGCAAAGACGAACAGCCCGGCGGGCGCGGAGATCGTCCGGCTCGATCTGGCGGCCTCGGCGCCTCCGGCACGGGCCGGAACCCTCAAAGAGCGCGCCAAGCAGATGTCGGTCTATCTGGAGCCCCCGGTCTACGACCAGCTCCGGGACTTGGCCTATGCCGAGCGCACCAAGATGCACGCCCTGATGCTCGAAGCCCTCGACCTTCTGTTCAAGCAGCGCGGCGCCCGCTCGATCGAGCAGGTGCTGGGCGAGAACCCGCGCTGAGAAACGGGAGGCCGCCCTTCGCTTCACGGGGCCCGTCATGACGTGCGGCGCAGCCGTCCTCTCGAGTCGTTCAGACCGTCTGCGCACACAACGCCTCGGCTCTCCCACGGCCTGAGCGCCCGTTCAGCCTTCCTTTACCGCGTCCGGACGATCCTCTGGGGACGGCCGGACGTGTGTTCCGGCTCGGCGTAGCGTGATCCCCTTAAGGCCCAGCTTTCCGCGGCCTTGGGGGAATCTGTGGCGTAGGCGGGGAGCGGGCGAGCGACATGACTCATGTCATGCCACGGGATTTGGCATCGATCAGGACGGCCGCGGACGCTCCGATGCGGGGTGCGATGCCGGTCCTGCGACCGGCCCTGCAGCTCCTGGCGGTCTGCGCGGTGGCGCTGACGACCGCCAACTGCGCCAACAATCCGGCCAAGCTCGCGGGCGGCGCCTCCTCGGGCAGCGAGATCGATCCGAAATACGGCGTGAAGGCGAGCCGCCGCCTCTACAACGAGGGCGACGTGATCCCGAAAGGGGGTGGGCGGCGCTTCTCGGGCAAGCCCTACGTGGTGGCGGGCAAGACCTATGTGCCGCGCGAGGATGCCCGCGGCTACGTCCGCGAGGGCCTCGCCTCCTGGTACGGCAGCGCCTTCCACGGCCGGGTCACCGCCAACGGCGAAGTCTTCGACCGCCACTCCATCGCCGCCGCGCACCCCACGCTGCCGCTGCCGAGCTATGTCCGGGTGACCAACCTCGACAACGGTCACTCGATGATCCTGCGCGTCAACGACCGCGGCCCCTACCATGCCAACCGTCTCATGGACGTGTCCGAAGAGGCGGCCCGCGCGCTCGAATTCCACCGCAAGGGCACGGCGCGGGTGCGCGTCGAGTATGCCGGCAAGGCCTCGGTCGCCGGCAGCGACGATCGCAAGCTGCTCGCCACCCTGCGCACCGACGGTCGCCCCGCCGCGATCGGGCGCGCGCCGGTGATGATGGCCGATCTCGGTCCCTCCGAGCCCGAGGCTGCACCCGAGCGGCTCGAACGCGCTTCCCGCGCACTCGCCTTCCGCCCGGCGGGCGAGCGCGACGACGACGCGCCGGAGACGGCGGCACCGGTCACGCGCCCGGCCCGGCCCGCGCCGATCGTGCTGGCCAGCGCCGCCGTCGCCGTCCCGGCGGCGTTGCAGCCGACGGCTGCCCGCGCCGCGCCGTTCCGTCCGGCTCCGGTGGCGCTCGCCGCCGCCCCGGCCAAGCCGGCGATCGAGCCGCGCCGCATGATGGCCGAAACCGGCCGCTCCGCTCAGCCGGCACAGGGCCGGCACAAGGATGCGACGGTTCCGGCCCCGACGCGTCTGGCCTCCACTCCGGTGAAGGGCGCCTCCGTGCCCGTCCGTACCGCGCAAGCGGTGCCGATGAAGGCAGCGGCCACCAAGATGCCGGTCCAGCAATTCGCCGCCACCGGCGCCGTCAAAGGCGCGCCCAAGCCCACCGGCAAAGCCGCGGCGCCCGAACCCGCCTCGCGTATGGCGGCGATGCCGCCGACCTCGAAGCAGGCGATCGCCAAGCTCGCCAGCACGGCCCCGACGCCGAGCACCAAGCCCGCCGCCAAGACGGCCAGCAAGACGGCCGTGGCCCAGGCCCCCGGCCATCCCGGCGCCAAGGCGAAACGCTCGCAGGTGGCGGCGGCGAACTGAAGCCCCCGAAAGGGCCATCGCTCAGTGCGATCGGCCCGCGATTTCTCGCTGTCCGCGAATGTCGGCGCTCGCGTTCACGGATGATGATGGCTGTCGTGCCGCGAAGCCGCCCGAGCGGCTTCGCGCATGGACCCGGTCCCCACCGAGTCGACGTGTGACAAGGACCGAGACGACTACTCGGCCTTGGCATTCACCTCGAGCTTGTCGAGGACCGCGGCCGGGGTCGGGGCGGTGCTGACATCGACCATGCCGAGGCCGTCGCCGCTCTTCGCCTTGGCGCTGATCGAGAGCGTGCCGGGCTTGGCCACGAACTTGCCCATCGCCGCGCCGATCGCCTTGGCGGCCGCCGAGTTGCCAAGGATCACCGGCACGCCGATCACGCTCGCCGTCACGTATTCCTTGCGCAGTTCGTCGGGCTTGAGGCTCAGCACCTTCGCCTGGGCGTCGATGAAGCGTTCGAACAGGCCACCATTCTCCAGAGTCAGGTCCAGCGCCTTGGCGGTGGCCGAGAGCATGGCGAAGCCCGAAACCGCGGCATCCGGGTCGAACACCTCGGGGCCAATGCCGCCGAGCGTGGCGTTGAGGTGGAGCCGGCCCATATTCTTGCCGGAGAGCGACAGCGCCTTGAAGCTCAGTTCGCGCTTGTCCTCGCTCCAGGCGGTGTCGGCCGTGGCGTCGAGATCGAGGTCGCGGTAGCCGTAGAGGCCGAGCGAGCCGAGACCGGGAACGCCCTCGACGGCGGAGGCCGGCATGGTGAGGCCGTTGAGCGTGAAACGCGTCTCGGTCGGCACGCCGTCCTTCGGCGGCCCGAAGCTCATGCTGGCGCCGCGCAAGCCGATATGGAGCGGCGGGAGCGGAACGAGCTTCGGCGCCTTGAGCGGATCGCCCGAGGCGGCCGGGGGCGTCACCGCCACCTGCGCGAGATCGAGCCCGAGATCGGACAGGGTCAGCGTGCCGATGACCGGCGTCAGGCGGCGCAGCTCCGCCTCGTGCAGGTCCGGCGCCGGAGCGGCCCCCTTCCCGGGATCGGTGCCGGCGGGGAGCGGTGCCTTGGCGAGGCGGCGCAGGGCGGCGATGGTCGGCTCCAGGGAGAAGCCGGTGAGCGAGAGGCGGGCGATCTTGCCCTGCGCCTCCTTGGCGCCGAAGCCGATCTCGGCGAGCGTGATGCCGGCCTCGCCGCCGCCCGCATAGCTCATGCGGCCGATGCTGAAGGAGAGCGGGTCGTCGCCCTTCACCTCCTTCACATTCAGGTCCGTCGCCTCGAGGCTGCCGACCGAGACCGCTTCGGCGAGATCCGCGAGCAGGCCGGCGGAACGGGCGCGCTTGGCCCGGTCGTCCTCGGCCAACCCGCCATCGCCCAACGCTTCCACGGCGCCGCGCCAGGTCGCCGGCGTCTGGCGTCCGGCGAGGTCGCGGCCGATCAGACGGGCGATCGACACCGTGGTGCCGCGCTCGTCGATGAAAGCGATGCTTTCGACGGCGAGCGCCACGTAGAGGCGCTGGAGCGGGCTGCTCGCGTCGCCGGCCTCGCTGTAGAGGCGCGCCAGCGCGGTGAGATCGACCTCCTCGGCGCGGATGCGGCCGTAGCTGCCGCTGCCCGCCTGCGGCGCGCCCTCGACGGTGAGCGTCGCGCCGGCCGCGGTCAGTTCGCTGATGCGCCCGGCCCGGATCGTGCGCGCGGCCACGTCGCGGTAGGTCACGACCTGCCGCCGCTCGCCGTCGCGGCGCTCGACGCGCAGCTCCGGCATGGTGAGGCTGCCGGCATCGAGGCGCTGGAGCCGGGCCGGCCAGAGATCCTTGACCGGGTCCTTCGCGTCCTTGGTGTCAGCCTTGAAGATCGCGAGCAGGTCGTCGCGGGAGAGGCGCGTGCCGCTCACCGTCACCTTCGGCGCGGTGACGAGCGTGTCGCCGAAGGCGAGGCTGACGTTGTCGAGGACGAGATCCTGGACCGCGGACGCCGCCTCCTGTGCCAAGGCCGGCGCCAGGGGCGCGGGCCCTGTCAGCAGCGCGACCGCGCAAGCCGAGGCGAGCAGTGCCCGCATGAGAACGGGACGGCGCGTCGATGACGTCATGGCTGGATCAGATCGCAGGCTGGCGGGAGATCGGAGAAGGGCCGTGAGACTTCCATCCCTGCCGGTTTTCCACAGGCGTGGCAATTGCGCCGGTGCCACGGCAGGGCAATCGCGCGAACCCGCTTGGGCGGGCTCATGGCGCTTGAGGCCGGAATGGCGACCGCTTCACCCGATCGCCGGTCGGGCTCGCCTCAGATCGCGAAGGAGGTGCCGCAGCCGCAGGAGGCAGTGGCGAGCGGGTTCTCGATCTTGAAGGACTGGCCGATCAGGTCGTTCACGAAGTCGATGGTCGCGCCGCCCATATATTCGAGCGAGACGGGATCGACGAGCACGGTGGCGCCGTCGCGCTCGATCACCACGTCGTCGCCCTCGCGGGCACTGGTAATGTCGAAGGCGTAGGAGAAGCCCGAGCAGCCGCCGCCGTTCACGCTGATGCGCAGCGACGAGCCGGGGGGCTCGGCACCCATGATCTCGTTGATCCGCTTGGCGGCGCGGGCGGTGAGGTTGATGTCGGCCATCGTGGCGCGGCCCCGTTTCTCGAACCGGTGTCGTGAAGGTAAGAGCCCGTGATTGCCGCGGGCTTCTCCCTACCCAAGATATGGGGTGCGAGGGCTGGCCGCAACGCGGCTGCGAAAGGAAGAGCTGTGCAGGTGCGGCAGAACGGCGAGCGCTGGCGGGCGCCCTACGCCACCGATCCGGCGGCGACCCGCGGGCGGCTGATCCCCGAGGCGTTCTCGCCCACCCGCAGCGACTTCCAGCGCGACCGCGACCGGATCATCCACTCGACCGCCTTCCGGCGGCTGAAGCACAAGACGCAGGTCTTCGTGCATCACGAGGGCGACCATTACCGCACGCGGCTCACCCACAGTCTGGAGGTGAGCCAGATCGCCCGGGCGCTCGCCCGGGCGCTCGGCCTCGACGAGGATCTGGCCGAAGCGCTGGCGCTGAGCCATGACCTCGGCCACACCTGTTTCGGGCATACCGGCGAGGACGCGCTGCACGCCTGCATGGCCGAGTATGGCGGCTTCGACCACAACGCCCAGGCTTTGCGCATCGTCACGCGGCTGGAGCGGCGCTATGCCGGCTTCGACGGCCTCAACCTGACCTGGGAGACGCTGGAGGGGCTGGTCAAGCATAACGGCCCACTCCTCGACGCCTCCGGCGCGCCGGTCCGGCGCTACGCCGCCGACGGCATCCCGGCGGCCGTGCTGGAATACAACGCGACCAACGACCTCGAACTGTCGCGCTTCGCCGGACCGGAGGCGCAGGGCGCGGCGCTCGCCGACGACATCGCCTACGACGCCCACGACCTCGACGACGGCTTGCGGGCCGGGCTGTTCGATCTTGCCGACCTCACGGCCGTGCCGTTCCTGAACGGGTTGCTCGACGAGATCGACACCCTGCATCCCGGCCTGGAGCCGTCGCGGAAGATCCACGAGCTGGCGCGCCGGGTCATCACGCGCTTCGTCGAGGACGTGATCCGCGAGAGCGAGGCGCGCATCGCCGCGCTGGCCCCCCGCAGCGTCGGCGACATCCGCGCCGCGCAGGAGCCGGTCATCGCCTTCTCGCCGGCCATCGCCACGGCGGATGCGGACATCAAGCGCTTCCTGTTCGCGCGGATGTACCGCCATCCGGAAGTGATGGCGGTGCGGGCCAAGGCCGCGACCATCGTCGACGACCTGTTCTCGGCCTTCCGCGCCGACCCCGCGCGGATGCCGGCCGAATGGTCGGAGGGGCTGGAGAATGCCAGCGAGGCCCGCCTCGCCCGGCGCATCGCCGACTATATCGCCGGCATGACCGACACCTACGCGGTGCTGGAGCACGGCCGGCTGTTTGCGGCGACGCCCAACCTGCACTGGAGCCCGCCGAGCCGCGGCCTGCCGCTGACGGAGCCGTGAGGCACCGCCAACGGAAGGCTCATGCTCTCATTCGCAGACGCAGCCCGCGCCGTCGCCGGTGTTGTAGATCGGGGCATTGCCGTAGGTGACGGGCGCGTAGCCATAGGCCGGTGCCGCGTAGCCGTAGGCGGGCGCGGCGTAGCCGCCGTAACCACCCCAGCCGTAGCCGGCGCTCAGCGCGCCGCCGGCAAGCCCGAGGCCCAGCCCCAGCCCGGCACCGGCCAGACCGATCCCGGCCCCCGCGAGGCCGATGCCGGCACCCCGTCCGTAGCCGTAGCCGCGGCCGTAGACGCCGCGCGCGGCGTATCCGCGATATCCGAAGCCGTGATGGCCATAGCCGCGATGCCCAAAGCCGCCGCGATGGCCGGCGAACCCGCCGCGATACCCACCGAAGCGCCCGGCCTGACCGAAGCGGGCGCCATAGCCGTGATGGCCGTAGCCGCCCTGATGGCGACCGCCGCCGACATACCCGCCATGTCCGCCGAACTCGCGGGCCTCGGCGGTTGCGGGTGCGAGGATCAGGGTGGCGAGGGCCGTGGCGGCGAGGGCGAAGGACTTCATCGAAACAGTCTCCATGCAGGATCTTGCCTCGACAACGCCGCCCTTCGCGCCCTGCGTGCAACGCTGCATTCTACCGAGAGAGCCTCTTGTCCCCGCGCGAAAGGCGGCACGGGAAAAGCATACGGCCAGATGACGGAGGACCGATTGAGCGCCGACCGTACCAACGCGCGCGACACCCGCGCCGCCTATCCCCGGCTCGTGCCGCTGACGACGCGCTGGGGCGACAACGACGTCTACGGGCACGTCAACAATGTCGTCTACTACGCCTTCTTCGACACGGCGGTGAACGGGATCCTGGTGGAGGCGGGCGCCCTCGACATCGCCCGCTCCCCCGTCATCGGACTCGTGGTCGAGACAGGCTGCCGCTACTTCGCCCCGATCGCCTTCCTCGATCGGATCACCGCCGGCGTGCGGGTGGCCCATCTCGGCCGTACCAGCGTGCGCTACGAGATCGCGATTTTTCGCGAAGACGAGGCGGAAGCCGCCGCGCAGGGGCACTTCGTCCACGTCTATGTCGACCGGGAGACGCGCCGGCCGGTGCCGCTGCCCGAGCGGCTGCGGGCCGTACTGGCGGAACTCGCGGTCGTCCGAGGGGAGGCGCCGTGACACTCCCGCCCGCCATTGCTATGCCGCCCCGAACGGTTCCGGCCGCCCGACGCGCGGGTGGGCCGGCACGCGGTAACGACGAACACTGAGCCTCATGAACATCTTCGCCCTCTTCGAGACGCGCGTGCGCGAGGCGCTCGAATCCCTCACCCGCTCCGGCCGGCTGCCCGAGGGGCTCGACCTGTCGCGCGTCGTGGTCGAGCCGCCGCGCGACGCCTCGCACGGCGATCTCGCCACCAATGCCGCCCTGGTGCTGGCCAAGGAGGCCAAGCAGAACCCGAAGGCGCTCGGCGAGGCGCTGGCCGAAGAGCTGCGCACCGATCCGCGCATCGTCGAGGCGAGCGTGGCGGGCCCCGGCTTCATCAACCTGCGGCTCGCACCGGAGGTGTTTCAGGATGTGATCCGTGCCGCGCTCAGCGAGGGCGAGAATTTCGGGCGCGGACAAATGCCGGGCGGCCCGGTCAACATCGAGTACGTCTCGGCCAACCCCACGGGGCCGATGCATGTCGGACATGGGCGGGGCGCGGTGTTCGGCGATGCGCTCGCGAACCTGCTCGCCGCCGCCGGCCGGCCGGTGACGCGCGAGTACTACATCAACGATGCCGGCGCGCAGGTCGATGTGCTCGCCCGCTCCGCCTATCTGCGCTACCGCGAGGCGCTGGGCGAGACGATCACCATCCCCGAGGGGCTCTATCCCGGCGACTATCTCAAGCCGGTGGGCGCAAAGCTCGCGGAGACGCATGGCCGGGCGCTCCTCGACCGGCCCGAGCACGAATGGCTGCCGCAGGTGCGCCGCTTCGCCATCGACGCGATGATGGCGATGATCCGCGAGGATCTCGCGGCGATCGGCATCCGCCACGACGTGTTCTTCTCGGAAGCCACGCTCCAGGGCGAGAACGGCGGTAAGGTCGCGGAGCTGCTCGACGCCCTGCGGCAGAAGGGCCTCGTCTACGAGGGGCGCCTGCCGCCGCCCAAGGGCCAGTTGCCCGACGATTGGGAGGACCGGGAGCAGACCCTGTTCCGCTCGAGCCAGTTCGGCGACGACGTGGACCGGGCGCTGCTGAAGTCCGACGGCTCCTTCACCTACTTTGCCTCCGACATCGCCTATCACCGCGACAAGTGGCTGCGCGGCGCCAACGAGCTCATCGACGTGCTCGGCGCCGACCATGGCGGCTACGTCAAGCGGATGCAGGCGGCGGTGAAGGCGGTCAGCGACGGGCAGGCCCGGCTCGACGTCAAGCTCTGCCAGCTCGTGCGGCTCTTACGCGCAGGCGAGCCGGTGAAGATGTCGAAGCGCGCGGGCGAGTTCGTGACGCTGCGCGACGTCATCGACGAGGTCGGCCGCGACGCGATCCGCTTCATGATGCTCTACCGCAAGAACGACGCGACGCTGGATTTCGACCTCGCCAAGGTGGTGGAGCAATCGAAGGACAACCCGGTCTTCTACGTGCAGTACGGCCACGCCCGCCGCTTCTCGGTGCTGCGCCAGGCCCGCGAGGCACTGCCCGGCGAGGATTTTTCGCCCGCGGCGCTGCTGGCTGACGCGGACCTGTCGGTGCTCACCGATCCCGGCGAGATCGAGATGATGCGCCTGATTGCCCAGTATCCGCGGGTGCTCGAATCAGCGGCGGCGGCGCACGAACCGCACCGAATTGCGTTCTACCTCTATGAAACGGCAAGTTCGCTTCATAGTTTCTGGAATAAGGGCAAAGACTTGCCGCAATTACGGATTGTTAATCCAACCGACAGAAACTCCACCCGGGCTCGCTTAGCCCTCGTCGAGGCTTTGGGCGGCGTTCTCGCCTCCGGCCTCGCGGTTTTGGGCGTCTCCGCACCCAACGAGATGCGGTGACCGAGGACGGTTGTTGAGAGGATGAAGCCATGACGGGACACGCTTCGCGCGCGACGGTCGACTTCGATGCCTTCGAGCGCGAGCTGCGTCAGACGTCGCAGGAGGCGATCCGGGCGAAGGCGCCGCAGGCCGCACCCAAGGGCGCACCCAAGGGCGACCCGCTCGCCGAGCTTGCCCGCATCGTCGGGCAGGACGATCCCTTCCGCGCCCTGCTGGAAGCGCGGGAGAAGGGTGCTGCCCAGGAGGCGGCTCCGGTGACGCGCGCGTCGGAGACGGGCCGTCCGGCCCGCGTCGAGCCGACCTTCGTGGACGAACCCGCCCACGACCCGGCCCGGACTCAGGCGCATGCTGACATGCAGGGTCAGTCCCAGAGCCCAGCGGACGCCTTCGACCAGTATCTCGCCTCCGTCGAGCAGGGCATGTACGCCGACGGCACGACCGATCCGGCTGCCTTCGCCGAGGCCGACGAGACTTACCGGACGCGGTCTGCGGACCGTCCGCGCGGCCGCAACTGCCTCGTCCAGGTCGGCGCAGGCCTCGCCGTGGTCGCCGTCTGCGTCGGCGGTGCCCTGGCGTGGCGCGGCACCCATGGCGGCGGCAGCGGCGGCCCAATCACCGTGCTCGCCGACAAGACCCCGCTGAAGGTGCAGCCGACCGCGACCGACGGCGTCGAGATTCCCGATCAGAACAAGCAGATCTACGACCGCAACGCCAAGGACGGTCAGATCAAGATCGTCAACCGCGAAGAGCAGCCGCTCGACGTCAACCAAGCCGCCCGCACCGCCGCCGCCCGCAGCGATGGCGGCGAGCCGGGGCAGGGCGGGGCGACCCCCGGCGGCACGTTGTCTGACACGTTCGGCGAGCCGCGTCGGGTGCGCACCGTCTCGGTCAAGCCGGACACCCCGGTCCACCAGTCGCCGGCGCCCGCGGCCGAGACTGCCCAAGCGTCTGCCTCGGCGATCCCGACCATGACGATGCCCGACACCGCTGCGAGCACCGCGACGCCGTCGTCGGAGCCCCGTCGCTCCGCGTTGCGCACCCTGGCCACGGCGCCGGCGCCCACGCCCGTCGCCGAGGCACCGGCGGAGCCGCCGGCCGCGCCCGCCGCGCGCCCGAAGGCCCCGCAGCGCGTCGCCTCCGTCTCGCCCGAGACCACCGCCAGCACCTCCGAGCCCGCCCCCACCTCCGCCTCGCTCACGGCGCCGGTCAGCGGCTACTCGGTCCAGCTCGGCGTGCGCGGCAGCGAGAGCGAGGCGCGGGCCGCCTTCCGCGAGATGCAGGGCAAGTACAGCCAGCTCTCCGGCAAGCCCGAGCTGATCCGGCAGGCCGAGGTGAACGGCAAGACCCTGTTCCGTGTCCGCGTCGGACCGCTCGCCAAGAACGAGGCCTCCAGCCTGTGCAGCGCGCTGCAGGGTGCAGGCGGCCAGTGCTTCGTCGCCAAAAACTAGGCTGAGACCGCGATTGCCATCGAGCCGGCTCCGGTACGTCTCCGGAGCCGGCTCGATTCCGAGCATCCCGTTCGCGCGCTCATCGTGAGGCGTTCGCGTGACCGGGCTTTGTTCCCTCTTCCAGATCGCGCGCGATCCCTGGACGATCCTTCGAGGCCGCTTCGCGGCACCTCAGGATGAGGACGTGGGTGGGATCGAGGCCGTGCTCGACCGTTGACGTGATTGCAGCAAGACCTCTGCCCCATCCGAGGAACGCCGGCCCCATGACCTCAGCCAGCATGACCTCCGCCAGCACGCCCCGCGCCGTCATCCTCGGCTGTTCCGGCACGGCGCTGACGCCCGAGGAAGCCGCCTTCTTCCGCGATCTGCGGCCCTGGGGCTTCATTCTGTTCAAGCGCAACATCGGCACGCCGGACGAGGTGCGCGCCCTGACGGCCGCCTTGCGCGAGACGGTCGGGCGGGCGGATGCGCCGATCCTGATCGATCAGGAGGGCGGGCGAGTGCAGCGCATGGGCCCGCCGCACTGGCCGAAATATCCCGCGGGCGGCCGTTTCGGCGCCCTCGGTGACGACGCCGCGGCGATGGCCCGGCTCGGCGCCCGGCTGATGGCGCACGACCTCGCCTCGGTCGGCATCAACGTCGATTGCGCGCCGATGCTCGATGTCCCCGTCGCGGGCTCGGACAGCATCATCGGCGACCGGGCCTACGCCGACACGCCGGAGCGGGTGATCGAACTCGGCCGCGCCGTCGCCGAAGGGCTGATGGCGGGTGGCGTGCTGCCGGTCATCAAGCACATTCCCGGTCACGGCCGGGCGACCTGCGACAGCCATCTCGACCTGCCCGTGGTCGAGGCCGACCGCGTGAGTCTGGGCGAGAGCGACTTCCGCCCGTTCCGGGCGCTCGCCGACCTGCCGCTCGCCATGAGCGCGCATGTGGTGTTCACCGCCCTCGACCCCGAGCGGCCCGCCACCCTGTCGGAGCGCGTGATCCGCGAGATCGTGCGGGGCGAGATCGGCTTCGACGGCCTGCTGATGACCGACGACCTGTCGATGCACGCGCTCCAGGGCCCGTTCCGCGAGCGGGCGCAAGCCGCCTACCGGGCCGGCATCGATGTGGTTCTCCATTGCAACGGACGCATGGACGAGATGCGCGCCGTCGCCGAAGCCGCGTCCGATCTGGCGGGGGAGGGCGCGCGCCGGGCCGAGACCGCGCTTGCCCGCCTCACGTCTCCCGACGCCATCAATGTGGACGAGGCGCGCGCCCGCTTCGAGGCGGCCTTCGGCGCGGTCGCGTAACAGCGGTCCGCCGCCGCTTTTCCGGCCTCAAACGCCCGCAGCCGCCCCGGCTGAGCCGAGGCCCGCTCCGCCGGGCGCTCTTCGCGCCCGCTGGTCCCTCGACGCGCCCGGCAACGAGGCGGAGTGCGACAAAGAAGGGCAAGGGCTGCGCAGCCTTTGCCCGCTTGTGCGCCCTGCACTGCTTGTGTTCGCGCCACTCGATCCCTAGGTTCGCCCCAATTCAAGTGGAGGCGCCGCCGGAGTTGGGGCGGTGTAGGAGGTTGCCATGGGCAGCATGAGTGTCTGGCACTGGGTCATCGTGGCGGTCGTCGTCATGCTGCTGTTCGGCCGCGGCAAGGTGTCGGAGCTGATGGGCGACGTCGCCAAGGGCATCAAGGCCTTCAAGAAGGGCATGGCCGACGACGAGACCCAGCCGAATACGGCGACGAGCGTGCCCCCGGTGGGCCCGAACGATCCGGTCCGCACGCTGCCGCACCAGGGCGCGCCGGGCACCGCCCCGCAGCCGCCGCATGTTCAGCCGCACGTGTCGGCGGGCGACCATAAGGCCGTCTGACCGACGGACTCGACACGGGGCGTGCAAAGGGGCGCGTAAGGGCTGCAACGGCTTTCGGGCACGGTTGAAGATCGGCTCCGGGCAGGATAGCGCGGGCCGCACGCCCGTCCTCGACAGGCGCGGCCCCGCGGGACGGACGACGCAATGCTGGACATGAGCTGGGGCGAGGTGATGCTGATCGGCGGCGTCGCCCTGATCGTCATCGGGCCGAAGGATCTGCCGAAGGCCCTGCGCACGCTGGGCCAGATCACCACCAAAGTCCGGCGCATGGCCGGCGAGTTCCAGTCGCAGTTCAACGAGGCGATCCGCGAGGCGGAGCTGGAAGAGGTCCGCCGCGACGTCGAGGGCGTCAAGCGCACCGTCGACTCCGCGCGGCCGACCTTCAACCCTGTCGACACCATCCGCAACGAGATCCGCAGCGCGGTCGAGGGCCGTCCCGGCTCCGGCAACAAGGATGCCGGCGCGAAAGAGACGGGCAGCTTCGACGTGCCGCGGCCGACGCCCGGCCAGCAGGCCGAACAGATGCACGGGGCTCCGGCACACGCCGCCGTCGAGACCTCTTCCACCACCCCCGGCACCAAGCCCGAGACAGGCCCGACTCCATGAGCGACGAGCGCGATGAGGCCGAGATCGAGGCCTCGCGGGCACCCCTTCTGGAGCACCTGATCGAACTGCGCTCGCGACTGATTAAGTCGCTGATCGCGTTCATCGTGATGTTCTTCGGCTGCTTCTTCTTCTCGAAACAGATCTACAACATCCTCGTCTATCCCTACGTCTCGATCGTGGGGGCGCAGAATGCCGAGCTGATCGCGACCCACTTCCTCGAACAGGTCTTCACCAACATCAAACTGAGCGTGTTCGGCGCGGGCTTCCTGGCCTTCCCCGTCATCGCCACCCAGGTCTACGCCTTCGTCGCGCCGGGCCTCTACCGCAACGAGCGCCAGGCCTTCCTGCCCTATCTCGTCGCGACGCCGATCTTCTTCCTGCTCGGCGCGCTCGTCGTCTTCTTCCTGGCGATGCCGCTGCTGATCCAGTTCTCGGTCTCGCTGCAGCAGATCGGGCAGCCGGGCGAGGCGACGATCAAGCTCCTGCCGAAGGTCGACGAGTACCTCTCGCTGATCATGACGCTGATCTTCGCCTTCGGGCTCGCGTTCCAGATGCCGGTGATCCTCACGCTTCTCGGTCAGATCGGCGTGATCGACGCGGCCTTCCTGCGGGAAAAGCGGCGCTACGCCATCGTGCTGGTTTTCGTCGCCGCCGCCGTGCTGACGCCGCCGGACGTGATCTCGCAGCTCTCACTGGCGATCCCGATGCTGCTTCTCTACGAGGCCTCGGTGTTTTCGGTCTCGCGCATGGAAAAGATCCGCGCCGCCCGGCGTAGGGCGCAAGGGATAGAGGACTGATCGCGCGCCGTCCGGACCCGGCAGGCCTCGTGATCGCGGTCAGCGCCTGAGGAGAAGATCAGCAAGATTGCGCATCACCATTTTGCGCGCAATCTTGAAAGCCTCCGGCCCCGCGCCACTCTTCTCCGATCTCAAACGGAGAAAACCTCATGTTCCAGACGATGCGGACCGCCTTGGCGGTCGCCGCCCTGACGACGCTGGCGGGTGCGGCCCAGGCGGCCGAGCTTCAGCGGGTGCGCGGCACGATCGAGAAAAGCGACGCCGGCACGGTCACGATCAAGACCACCGACGGCACGTCCGAGACAGTGCAGGTCGGCGGCGCCAAGTTCGCCTGGGTGGTGAAGTCGAGCCTGGACCAGATCAAGGACGGCACCTTCATCGGCACCGCGACCAAGGGCGAGAACCCGATGACGGCGCTTGAAGTGGTGCTGTTCCCCGAATCCATGCGTGGCACCGCCGAGGGCCATTACGGCTGGGACGCGATCCCCGACCACACGACGGGCGGCGGCGGGCCGGTGGTGAAGAGCTCCATGACCAACGGCACCGTGAAGGCCGGCGGCGCCAGCGCGGGCGGCGCGCCGAAGGTCAAGAGCTCGATGACCAACGCCACCGTGGCCAGCAGCAATGCCGGAAGCGGCGGCGAGCGCACCCTCACCGTGACCTACGACAAGGATGGCTCGAAGACGATCGTGGTGCCGCCCAAAGCGCCGATCGTCGCCTTCGACCCCGCCGACAAGTCGATCCTGACGCCGGGTGCGAAGATCTTCGTGGTCGCGGCCAAGGACGGCGGCAAGCTCGAAGGCAAGCTCGTCGCGGTGGGCAAGGACGGCCTCACCCCGCCGATGTGACCTGAGTCACGACCGTCCCTGGCTTGCCGCCAGGGACGGCCATAGGGACCGCGCGGCCCCTGTGGCGGCAAGTCCGAGGCCCAGAAGGGAGACGACGGCCGCCAGGGCCGGCAACTCCGCGTAACCCACGCCCAGCGTCAGCGCCGTACCGCCGAGCCAAGCGCCAAGCGCGTTGCCGAGATTGAACGCCCCCTGGTTCAGGGTCGAGGCGAGGTTTGGGGCGTCGCTGGCCGCCTCCAGCACCCAGACCTGAAGCGGTGAGACCAGGGCGAAGGCGAGTCCGCTCCACAGCACCAGCACCGCCAGCGCCGGCCAGGTAAAGGGCGCGACCAGCGGGAATACGACGAGCACCGCGATGAGGGCAGCAAAGCTGCCGAGCACCGTGCGCATCAGGCTGCGGTCGGCGAGCCAGCCGCCGGCGAGATTGCCGATCGTGAGGCCGACGCCGGCCGCGAACAGCGCCCCCGTCACGCCGCCGGGCGTCAGATGCGTCACGGTGAGCAGGAACGGCGCGATGTAGGTGAAGACGGTGAAGAAGCTTACCGAGGACAGGGTCGAGACCAGCATCGGCCGCAGCACCGGCCAGCGCCCGAGCGCCCGGAATTCCCGTCCGAGGCCGCCGCGCGTCCCGGGCATTCCGCCGGGCAGGGCGAGCGCGATGGCTGCCCCCGCTACGAGCCCGATGCCGACCACCGCCCAGAAGGTCGAGCGCCAGCCGAAGGCCTGTCCGAGCGCGGTTCCGAGCGGCACACCGAGGACGTTGGCGAGCGTCAGCCCGGCGAACATCAGCGAGACGGCCTGCGTGCGCTTCTCGCGCGGCACGAGGTTGCGCGCGACGATGGCGCCGATGCCGAAGAAGGCACCGTGCGCGAAAGCGGTGGCGACCCGCGCGGCCATCAGCCATGCGTAGCTCGGCGCCAGGGCACAGGCGAGGTTGCCGAGGGTGAACACCGCCATCAGAGCGAGCAGGGCCGCTTTGCGCGGCAGGTGCGCGGTTGCCATCGCCACGAGCGGCGCGCCGATCACCACACCGAGCGCGTAGCCGGACACGAGGTGGCCCGCTTGCGGGATCGTGACGTCGAAGTCGCGCGCCATCTCCGGCAGGAGGCCCATGATGACGAACTCGGTGGTGCCGATGCCGAAGGAGGCGACGGCGAGCGCGAGGATCGGCAGGGATGCCATGCAGAATGCTCCGGGCAGCGCGTGTGTTGCGCTGCAATACGAGCGCCGCAACATGGTCATCTCGGGCGGACGCGACAGGCGCATGACCGGGAGGCAGACCTGCACTCACGTCAGAACGATCGCGCGTGAGGGCTCCGCCCGATGCCCTCGCGGAGCGCCACAGGCTGCGGACGAGGGCAAAAAGAATCTCTCTGCCTTTCCGCGCGAAGCGAGAGAACTGTCCTCCGCGCCAGAAAAACAACGCAAAAACAATCCGTTGATTTGCCCCGCCCCAAGTCTTTAAATTTCAGGACAACAACGTCCCAACAACGCTCCGCTGCCCTTCGAAGATTTAAGGCTTGAGACACTCCTTCAGGAGGTTTCTGGCCCCGCTCTTCCATGGCCGCGGCCCTGCCTCGGATCATTCGCGATGCCCGCACGGATCGTTGCCTTCTCTGGCAACACGCACCGCCCCTCCCGCACCCGCACCCTGGTCGAGGCGGTGGCCGCCGAATTGTCGCGCCAGCGCCCGATCGACCTGAAGGTCTACGATCTCGTCGATGCCGGCACCGGCATCGCGGTCGCGAGCCGTTCGGCCCTGCCGCTGCCGGCGGCGCGGATCGTGGAGGCGATCGAGACGGCCGACGCGCTGATCATCGGCTCGCCGGTCTACAAGGGCAGCTATGCGGGGCTGTTCAAGCACCTGATCGACTTCGTCGCCCCCGAGGCGCTGATCGGCAAGCCGGTGGTGCTCACCGCGACCGGCGGCGGGCCGCGCCACGCCCTGGTGGTCGAGCACTCCTTGCGCCCGCTCTTCGGTTTCTTCTCGGCGCAGACCACGCCGACCGCCGTCTATGCCGGCGACACCGAAATCGCCGAGGGCCGGGTCGCCGACGAGATCGTGCGGGCCCGCGTGGCGCAGGCCGCCGCCGAACTCGCCCGGCTTCTCGACGTCGCGCAGTCTGCCGCGGCACCGCTGGCGACGGCCGCGGCGCGCTGAGATGACGACGCTCGACCGCCGCCGCCTCCTCGCGGCCGGCCTCGCCCTGGCCGGCACCGCGCTTCCGCTCCGCCTCGCCCGCGCAAGCGAGCCGGGCGTGCTGCGCATCGGCTACCAGAAGAACGGCATCCTCGCCGTTGCCCGCGAGCAGGCGGCGATCGAGGCCGCGCTGAAGCCGCAGGGCGTGAGCGTGCGCTGGGTCGAGTTCTCGTTCGGTCCGCCGCTGCTCGAAGCGCTGAATCTCGGCGCAATCGATTTCGGCCAGACCGGCGACGCGCCGCCGATCTTCGCCCAGGCCGCGGGCGCGAATCTCGTCTACGCGGCGGCCCAGCCCAAAGGCGGCTCGGGCTCGGCGATCCTGCTGCCGAAGGGCTCGTCGGTCGCCACGCTGGCCGACCTCAAGGGCAAGCGCGTCGCCTTCGCCAAGGGCTCGAGCGCGCATAACTTCACCGTCGCGGCGCTGGAGAAGGCGGGCCTGTCCTACCGCGACATCACCCCCGTCCTGCTGGCGCCGGCCGACGGCGCTGCGGCCTTTGCCGGCGGCACGATCGACGCCTGGACGGTGTGGGATCCCTACTTCGCCATCGCCGAGGAAGGGCAGGGCGCGCGCATTCTCGTCCAGGCCCAGGACATCACGCCGACCAACAATTTCTTCCTCGCCAACAAGGGCTTCGCCGAGGAGCGACCCGAGGTGCTGAAGGCGGCCATCGCCGCGCTCGGCGAGGTCGCGGTGTGGTGCGAGGGCAACCGTCCCAGCGTCGCGGCGAGCCTGTCGAAGATCACCGGCGTGCCGCTCGCCGCCACGCGCCGCGCGGTGGATCGCATCCGCTTCGTCATCGCGCCGATGGATGCGGCGGTGATCGCCGAGCAGCAGCGCATCGCCGACCGCTTCCACGCCATCGGCGTGATCCCCCGCTCCGTGCGCGTCTCCGACATCGTCTGGACGCCGCCCGCGACCGCCACCAAGACTCAGAACAACGGATGAGCCGAACCATGGCCGATTCCGCCGCGATCCGATCGCTCCCTGGCCGCGCAAGCCGCGCCAAGGCCGCCGCGCCGCTGCAACGCAAGCCCCTGCGGCTACCGACGGGTAAGCTGCTGCCCTGGCTGCTGCCGACCCTCGTTCTGGCCGGCTGGCAGGCGGCGGCCTCGTTCGGGCTCGTCTCGACCCGGTTCATGCCCGCGCCCCTCGACGTGGCCGCCGCGGGCTGGCGCCTCGCCCAGACCGGCGAGCTCTGGGAGAACCTGTGGGTCAGTTTCGCCCGCGCAGCCGCCGGCTTCCTCATCGGCGGCGGCATCGGGCTGAGCTTCGGGCTCGCCAACGGCCTGTCGAACCTCTCGGAAAAGCTCACCGACACCACGCTGCAGATGGTGCGCAACATTCCGCACCTGTCGCTGATCCCGCTGGTGATCCTGTGGTTCGGCATCGACGAGGGGGCCAAGCTCTTCCTCGTGGCGCTCGGCGTGTTCTTCCCCGTCTACGCCAACACCCTGCACGGCATCCGCTCGGTCGATCCGCAGCTCATCGAGATGGGTCGGGTCTACGGCATGAACCGGCGCGAGCTGTTCTGGCGCGTGGTGCTGCCCGGCGCGCTGCCCTCGATCTTCGTCGGCGTGCGCTACGCGCTCGGCATCATGTGGCTGACGCTGATCGTCGCCGAGACGATCTCGGCCAATTCCGGCCTCGGCTACATGGCGATGCAGGCCCGCGAGTTCATGCTGGTCGATGTCGTGGTGCTGGCGATCCTGATCTACGCCGGGCTGGGCAAGATCGCCGACAGCCTGACCCGGGCGCTCGAGCGCACCTGCCTCTCCTGGAACCCGGCCTACCGCAACGCCTGATCATTCTTTCCGCGCGTCTTTCTTCCGCGAGTGAGTTCCATGTCCGCTGCCACTGCCCTGCGCGTCGAGGATGCCGCCGCGCGCCCTCACGACGCCGGCCTCGCCATCACCCTGCGCGGCCTCGCGAAAAGCTTCGACGGGGGCGCCCCGGTCATCCGCGGCCTCGACCTCCACATCCCCGCCGGCCAGTTCGTCGCCGTGGTCGGCCGCTCCGGCTGCGGCAAGAGCACCCTGCTGCGCCTCATCCTCGGCCTTGAGGAGCCGAGCGCCGGCCGCGTCACCGTCAACGGCGGTGCCAGAAACGGCGCGGCCCAATCCAAGAAAATCATGTTCCAGGAGCCGCGGCTGCTGCCCTGGGCACGCGTCGCCGACAACGTCGCGGTCGGGCTCGGGCGCGAAATCGGCCGTGCCGAGCGGCGCAAGCGGGCGCTCGCCGTCCTCGACGAGGTCGGGCTGGCGGAGAAGGCCGGCAACTGGCCCGCGACCCTGTCCGGCGGCCAGCGCCAGCGGGTGGCGCTCGCCCGCGCCCTGGTGAGCCGCCCGGCGCTGCTGGCGCTCGACGAGCCGCTGGGCGCGCTCGACGCGCTCACCCGCATCGAGATGCAGGCGATGATCGAGCGGATCTGGGAGGCCCAGGGCTTCACCGCGATCCTCGTCACCCACGATGTCGGAGAGGCGGTGGCGATGGCCGACCGCATCCTCGTGGTCGAGGAGGGCGCCATCGCCCTCGACGTTGCGGTCGATGTGCCGCGCCCGCGCCGCCGCGGCGACCCGGCGCTGGCCGAACTCGAAGGCCGCATCCTCGACCGGCTTCTCGGCCACCGCGCCTGACTTTTTCGATTTTTCGGAGCGTATTCCATGACCATCCAGACCGACGGCAAGACCGACGTTCTCTGGTTCCTGCCCACCCATGGCGACGGCCGCTATCTCGGCGCCTCGGAAGGCGCCCGCGACGTCTCGCTGCCCTATCTCCGTCAGATCGCCCAGGCCGCGGACGACCTCGGCTATTACGGCGTGCTGCTGCCGACCGGGCGCTCCTGCGAGGATTCCTGGGTCGTCGCCTCGGCCCTCGCCCCGCTCACGCAGCGCCTGCGCTTCCTCGTCGCCGTGCGCCCCGGCCTTCAGGAACCGTCGATGGCCGCGCGCATGGCCGCGACGCTGGACCGGATCTCGGACGGGCGCCTGCTCATCAACGTCGTCACCGGGGGTGATCCCGTCGAGCTCAAGGGCGACGGCGTCTTCCTCGACCACGACGAGCGCTACGTCGTCACCGACGAGTTCCTCCACATCTGGCGCGGGCTGATGGCCGGCGAGACCGTGAACTTCGAGGGCAAGCACCTGCGCTCCGAGAACGGCCGGGTGATCTTCCGGCCCGTGCAGGCGCCCTATCCGCCGCTCTATTTCGGCGGCTCCTCGCCCGCCGGGATCGAGGTCGCGGCCGAACATTGCGAGGTCTACCTCACCTGGGGCGAGCCCCCGGCCGGTGTCGCCGAGAAGATCGCCAAGGCCCGCGAGGCCTCCGAGAGAAAGGGCAAGACCTTCTCTTACGGCATCCGCCTGCACGTCATCGTGCGCGAGACCGAGAGCGAGGCCTGGGAGGCGGCAGACCGGCTGATCTCGCGGCTCGACGACGCCACCATCGCCCAGGCGCAGGCGACCCTGAAGCGCCAGGATTCCGTCGGCCAGAGCCGGATGATGGCGCTGCACGGCGGCGACCGGAACAAGCTCGTGGTCTCGCCCAACCTCTGGGCCGGCGTCGGCCTCGTCCGCGGTGGGGCGGGCACGGCTCTGGTCGGCTCGGCCGATCAGGTCGCCGACCGGATGAAGGAGTACATCGATCTCGGCATCGACCGCTTCATCCTCTCCGGCTACCCGCATCTGGAGGAGGCCTACCGCTTTGCCGAACTGGTCTTCCCGAAGCTCCCCCTGCGCGCCACCACCGGCACGGCCCCGAGCACGGCCCGCAACAACGGTCCGTTCGGCGAGGTGATCGCCAACGACATCGTGCCGACCCGCCGCGTCAGCGCCCACTGATCGGGGATTTTTAGTCCGATGCTTACCCGCACCCGCGCCGTTCCCGCATCCTCGCTGCTGCCGCGCCTGTGGCTGGCGCTGGCCGCGCTGATCTTCGTCAGCCTGACGCTGGCGGCACACGCGCAGGAGCGCACGGTGCGGATCGGCTACCAGAAATACGGCACGCTGGTCTTGCTCAAGGGCCGCGGCAGCCTGGAGCCGAAGCTGAAGGCGCTGGGCTACCGGGTGCAGTGGTCGGAGTTTCCCTCCGGCCCGCCGCTGATGGAAGCGCTGAATGCGGGTGCGGTCGATTTCGGCTCGGCGGGCGAGACCCCGCCGATTTTCGCCCAGGCCGCGAGCGACGTGCTCGCTTACGTCGCCCACGAGCCCGCCGCGCCGAAGGGCGAGGCGATCCTGGTTCCGAAATCCAGTGCCGTGCAATCGGTGGCCGATCTGCGCGGAAAAAAGGTCGCGCTGAACAAGGGCTCGAATGTCCACTACCTGCTGGTGCGCGCCATTGAGGCGGCGGGCCTGACGCTCGCCGACATCACCCCGGTCTACCTCGCCCCGGCCGATGCGCGGGCGGCGTTCGAGCGCGGCGCGATCGATGCCTGGGTGATCTGGGACCCGTACTTCGCGGCCGCCGAAGCCGGCGGCAACGCCCGGGTGCTGGCCGACGGCACCGGCCTCGTGCCGAACCACCAGTTCTATCTCTCCTCCAAGTCCTTCGTCGCCGAGAACGGCCCGGCGCTCGACGCCATCGTCGCGGCGGTGGCCGAGGTCGATGCCTGGGCCAAGGACAACACCGATGCGGTGGCCAAGGAACTGAGCCCGTCCGTCGGTATCCCGGCGCCGATCCTGAGCATCGCCCTCAAACGCCAGACCTACGGCATCCGCCCCCCTCGACGAGGCGGTGACGAAGGAGCAGCAGCGCATCGCCGACACCTTCCACGGGCTCAAGCTTGTGCCGAAGACGGTCGACATCGCCGGCGCCGTGCGCAAGCCCGGAAGCTGATTTCTCTTCCCCAACCGGCCCCTCGCCGTAGCTCTGTCCTCCCTCCTTGCGGGGGGAGGCGTCCGTCCCGTTTGCGTCCTCTAAAAAAACGAAAAGCCCTCATGAACCGCCGGTCCGCCGCCCGCCTCGTCCTCGCCGGCCTGACGCTGAGTCTCGCTCTCGGTCGCAACCCGGCCGCGGCGGAGGAATCCACCCTGCGCATCGGCTACCAGCGTTCCTCGGCGCTGATCTCGCTGCTGCGCGAGGACGCGACCCTGGAAACGGCCCTGAAGCCGCTCGGCGTCATCGTGTCCTGGCACGAATTCACCAGCGGCCTGCCGATCATGGAGGCGCTGAATGTCGGCCGCATCGACGTCTCGGCGGACGTCGCCGACACGGTGCCGGTCTTCGCGCAGGCGGCGAATGCCAAGATCACCTACATCGCGCAGGAGGCGGCCTCGCCGGAGGCGCAGGCGATCCTGGTGCCGGGCGATTCCCCCGCTGAAGACGGTGGCCGACCTCAAGGGCCGCAAGGTCGCGGTCACCAAGGGCGCCGGCAGCCACTACCTGCTGCTCGCCGCGCTGAAGGCGGAGGGGCTGCCCTTCAAGAGCATCACTCCGGCCTACCTCACCCCGGCCGACGGGCGCAGCGCGCTTTCCGGCGGCAGCGTC
Source organism: Methylorubrum extorquens (assembly GCA_900234795.1). Classification (NCBI taxonomy): domain Bacteria; kingdom Pseudomonadati; phylum Pseudomonadota; class Alphaproteobacteria; order Hyphomicrobiales; family Methylobacteriaceae; genus Methylorubrum; species Methylorubrum extorquens. The sequence continues at coordinate 2,099,760 of LT962688.1, read as the reverse complement.
GATGCCTGGGTGGCCTGGGACCCGTTCCTCTCCGCCGCGCAGATCCAGGCCGGCGCGCGCATCCTGCGGGACGGCACCGGGCTCTCGGCCTACAAGCGCTACTATCTCGCCTCCGACGCCTACGCCGAAAAGCGCGCCGACGTGCTGACCCTGCTCGTCACCAAGCTGCGCGAGGCCGGGACTTGGGTGAAAGCCAACCCGGACGCCGCCGCCACGCGGCTGGGCGCCCTGTGGAAGATCGAGCCCGAGATCGTCAAACAGGCCAATGCCCGCCGCTCTTACCGGGTCGAACCGGTGAACCGCGAAGGGTTGGCGGAGCAGCAGACCATCGCCGACGCCTTCCGCGCCGAGGGCCTGTTGCCGCGCGCCGTGGATGCGTCCGCGCTGCCGGTCTGGGAATTGCCGTCACGCTGACCCGAGGGGGTTTCACGCTAAGGGATCGAACACGATGACCCGTCAGGCGAGCCTGCCCCCCATCGCGGTGATCGGCGCGGGGTTCAGCGGCACCATGGCCGCACTCCAGCTTCTGGAAGCCCTGCCGCCGGAGCAGCCGGTGCTGCTGTGCGAGCGCGGAGGCAGCTTCGCCCGCGGGCTCGCCTACGGCACCGGCAACCCGGCCCACCTCCTCAACGTGCGCGCCGCCAACATGAGCGCCTTTCCCGACCGGCCGGGCCATTTCGAGGAGTGGCTCTCCGGCGCCGATCTCGGCGATGGCGTCGTGACGACGTCGGCCGGCACCTTCGTGGCGCGGGGCCATTACGGCAGCTATCTCACCGACCTGCTGACCGCGGCCGTCACCGGGCCGGGGGTGCCGCGCCTTCGCCTCGTCAACGATGCGGTGGTTGATCTAGAGCCGCGGGCCGGCGGCTTCCTGCTGCGCACCGAGGGTGGGCAGACCCACCGGGTTGGCGGCGCCGTACTCGCCATGGGCAATCTGGCCTCGGCGGCGCCAAAGAGCCGGCATAGCCTCGACCCCTGGGCCCCGGACAGCTTCGGCCGCCTGCACCCCCATGCGCCGGTCCTCATCGTCGGAACCGGCCTCACCATGCTCGACGCGGTGGCGAGCCTGCGGGCACAGGGCTTTACCGGCGCGATCCTCGCCCTGTCGCGCCGCGGCCTGCTGCCGAACGCCCACGCCCCCGCCGACCTCTGGCCCATGCCGGACCTGAGGCCGGCCGACTTCGCCTCCCTGAGGCGGCTCCTCGCCCGCATCCGCTCGGATGTCGCGCGGGCCGCGGAACGGGGTGTCGGCTGGCATGGCGTCATCGACGCCCTGCGTCCGCTCACCGATACGATCTGGCGCAGCCTGCCGCCGCGGGAGCAGGCTCGGTTCCAGTGCCACCTGCGGCCGTTCTGGGATGTGCACCGCCACCGCACCGCCCCACCCGCCGCGCAGACCATCGCCGACGAGATCGCCCGCGGCGCCCTCACGGTGCGGGCCGGTCGCCTGATCGCGATCGAGGACGAGGCGTCGCAGGCGGTCGTGACGCTGCGCCTGCGCGGGGCCGAGCGCCCGGAGCGCCTCGCCGTTCAGGCGATGATCGACGCCACCGGATTCGGCCATCTCCCGCAGAGCCGCGACCCGCTGCTGCGGCGGCTGCTCGATCGGGGCCTCGTGCGTCCCGGCCCGTTCGGGCTCGGCCTCGACGCGGGCGTGGATTACCGGGCGGTCCGCACCGCGGCGGGGGAGGGCGGGGGACCGCTCTGGATCCTCGGGCCGCTCCTACGCGGCGTCCTTTGGGAATGCACCGCGGTGCCCGACATCCGCAACGAGGCGGCGGAACTGGCCGGCCTCGTCGCCGCCACCCTCGACCGCGCCGCCGCGGCGTAGCCCCCCTCATCCCAGTCGTCCGAAGCGTCGCCTCGAAGCGGCGGAGAGCCTTGCCTCTCCGCCGCTTCACGCATTCGTGAGGTAGGGCGCAACGCCCTTCCGATCGCCCGGCTTCCCCTCGCTCCGTCCGCAAACCGTTGGCCAACCTGCGGTTTCATACGGATCGGACGCCACCTTTCGCACGCCAGCTCACAATTCGGAATCGTTCTAAAGAGCTTGCTCAGAGTTTGGACTTGTTCTAATCAAGGGTGGTGACGGCGGGACGTGCAGGGCCGAACGGCCCCGACGGAAGACCCGCCAACGAGCAACGATCGAACGACAACTGGAGAGAGATCATGGCCACCTCGAGCAACGCCGCCTGCCAGAGCTGCCGCTTCTTCGACGACCACAAGACCAACGGCGCCCAGGCCGCGGGCGACCAGGGCCTGTGCCGCTTCAACCCGCCGGTGAGCCAGCCCGACCCGCAGAGCCAGGGCCTGTGGCCGGTCGTCGCTTCCAAGGATTGGTGCGGCCACTTCACCGCCGATCTCGCCCCGGCCGAGTAAGTCGCGACTCAACCGAAGTAGTTCGAAAGGGCCGGTGCCATGTGCACCGGCCCTTTTCGCATGGGGCGTGGGAAGACCAGCAAATTGCGTCGGAACCGCCCCGCGGCGGTCATGATCCGGTCACCTTCCGATTCGATGGCTGCGGCGAAGGGGCAACGGTCCGTGCGCGGGCGGCCCAATCGTCAGGATAAACGGTGCGGCCCGCACTCGCTGCCGCGCCCGAGTGGGGATGTTTTTGCATGATCTTCGGACCGATCGGTGCGCGCGCGCCTTTCCTCCGCACCGGCCGCGTCGCGGCCCTCGCCGCCGGCCTCGCCGTCGTGGGCGGCCTGTCGGTGGCTCCCGCTTCGGCCGCGGCGCCCCAGCATGACCCGAGCGGTACTTGGCTGACGCAGGACGGCAAGGCGCGCATCCGCGTCGAGAAGTGCGGCCCGCAGGAGAAGAACCTGTGCGGCTACGCGGTGTGGCTGAAGACGCCGCTCAACGACGAGGGCAAGCCGCGGGTCGATTTCCGCAACCCCGATGCGAAGAAGCGCACCCGCGCCTCGCTCGGGCATCAGCTCATCCTCGGCCTCAAGCTGAACGAGGATGCCCATTACGAGGGCAAGATCTACAACGCCGAGGACGGCAAGTTCTACGACGTCACGGTCTGGTCGGACGAGCCGGAGGAACTGACGGTCAAGGGCTGCCTGATCGCCTTCCTGTGCCAGTCGCAGACCTGGAAGAAGGTGACGGACACCCAGCCCGGCCAGCTCACCGGCCCGACCAATGGTCCGAACGGGCCCCGCGCCGACGCCGAATGGGCTCCGAAATCCGCCCCCGGCACGGCCGCCAACGCGCCCGCCGCCACCGGCAGCGCAGGCGCCGCGGCGAAGTCCGCGCCGAAGGCTGCCGCCCCCAAGACCCCGGCGCCGGCCCTGGCGCAGTAACCGGCCCACACGGAACGGGTCACACGACCCCTGCGGCAGGCATGCCGGATCGCCTTCGGCCCCCGCGAAAGCAGCTCAGGTCGTCGGGGTCGCCACCCGCTGGCGCAGCCCCGCGATCACCGCCTTCAGCATCTCGGCGCTCGCCTCCTCCGTGAAGCCGCCGGGTGCGCGCGCGGCGTAGATCCGCTCATGTACGAAGGCGAGCTTGGCGATCACCGACGGCGTCAGCGTGAACGGATAGAGCGGCGGCTGCCCCATGGAGCGGCTGAGCGAGTTCACCGCGTAGGTGAGCGGGATCCACGCCTCGACCACCCGCTCGAAGTCCGGCGTCTCGTAGGGATCGAAATCGATGCAGGTGGCCGGTACCGCCGGCTCCGCCTTGGCCCGCAGCTTCGGTTTCAGGCGGATCTCGAAGGCGCTGCCGGTCTCCAGCGTGTCGATGATGTGCAGGTAGTGGGCGAAGGTCTCGGCGAAATCCTCCCACGGATGGGCGGTCGCGTAGGACGAGACGAACGATTCCTCCCAATGCGGCGGCGGCCCCTCGGCATGATGGCGTTTGAGCGCGGCCCCGTAATCGGCGCTCTCGTCACCGAACAGGGCGCGGAAGGTCGGCAGGCTCGCGTCGAAGCGCACCATCAGGTTCCAGAAGTAATGCCCGATCTCGTGGCGGAAATGGCCGAGCAGGGTGCGGTAATACTCGCCGAACAGCTTGCGGCGGCGCTCCCGCTCGACGTCGTCGGCCTCGGCAATGGACAGGGTGATGAGCCCGTCGAGATGGCCGGTCATCACCGGCGGTCCGGCGGATTCGGCGAGGAAATCGAAGGCGAGCCCGTCGGAATATTGCTCCCGCGTCACCAGCGGAAGGTCGAGGCGCAGGAGCGAGTAGAACAACCGGTGCTTGGCCGCCTCGATCCGGCGCCAGCGGTCGAGATTGGTCCCGACGCCCAGGTCCGGCACCATCCGGTTGTGGCGGCAGGCGACGCAGAAGGCCTCGTCGGATTCCTCCGGCACCATCCAGTTGCAGGCGTCATGGGCCGCGTTGGCGCAAAGGCGGTACTTGCGGCCGGGATGGGCGTAGGCCCGGAACAGCGGCCCGCGCCCATCCTCGCCGCTGGGCTCCAGCGCCGAGATCTCGTGCCGGTCGCAGACATAGCCGAGCCGCCGCTCGCAGCTCTCGCAGACGGTGCTCTCGAACGACAGCGGCTGGTCGCAGGCTTGGCACTGAAAGATTTTCATGGGAGGCCCCCGCTTCGGCCGTCGCGGGATCCCTACAAGAACCGGGCCGCAGCCTCGCTCCCGCGGCCTTCCGCATCAACCAAGGGTGTGAGCCGGACGAAGTTCCATGCCGGGCAACGGCCACTGCACGGTTCTTGCTATTCCGATTGCTCCTTCCGGCCGCCCGAACTGTAGTAAGGCATGCAACCGGCGGCCGAGCGCACCGCCCGCTCGTTCGAGACAATCGCAGAAGCCTTCGGAGCCTCCGTGTCGATCCAAGCCGCCCTGCACCACGTCACGCATTACCGCTACGACCGGCCGATCGCGCTGGGACCGCAGACGATCCGGCTCCGCCCGGCGCCGCATGCGCGAACCCGGGTGCCGGCCTACGCGCTGAAGGTCAGCCCGGAAAACCACTTCATCAACTGGCAGCAGGATCCGGCCGGCAACTGGCTCGCCCGGCTCGTCTTCCCGGAAAAGACCACGGAACTGCGCATCGAGGTCGATCTCACCGCCGACCTCGCGGTCATCAACCCGTTCGACTTCTTCGTCGAGCCCTACGCCGAGCGCCATCCCTTCGAGTACGAGCCCGATCTGAAGGTCGCGCTGGCACCCTACCTCGTTCTCGACGACGCGCACGGGCCGGAGATCGACGCCTTCCTCACGCGCATTCCCGAGGAGACCCATACGGTCACCTTCCTCGTGGCGCTCAACGCGCTGCTGCGGGCGGAGGTGAATTACGGCGTGCGCATGGAGCCCGGCGTGCAGACGCCGGCCGAGACGCTCACCCTGCAGAGCGGCTCGTGCCGCGATTCCGCGTGGCTGCTGGTGCAGGTGCTGCGCCGCCTCGGCTTTGCCGCCCGCTTCGTCTCGGGCTACCTGATCCAGCTCGTGCCCGACACCACCGCCGTGGACGGCCCGGCCGGCACCAAGACCGACTTCACCGACCTGCATGCCTGGGCCGAGGTCTACCTGCCCGGTGCCGGCTGGATCGGCTTCGACGCCACCTCCGGCCTGCTCACGGGCGAGGGGCACATCCCGCTCGTGGCCACCGCGCATTACAACGCCGCCGCGCCGATCTCCGGGCTCGCCGAACCGGCCAAGGTCGAGTTCGCCTACGAGATGACGATCAGCCGCGTCGCCGAGGCGCCGCGCATCACCAAGCCGTTCTCGGACGAGGTCTGGACCTCGATGGACGCGCTCGGCGAGCGCATCGACGCGGATCTCGCCGAGCAGGACGTGCGCCTGACCATGGGCGGCGAGCCGACCTTCGTCTCGGTGGACGACTTCGAATCCCCCGAATGGAATGTCGCCGCCGTGGGGCCGACCAAGCGGGGCTTGGCCGACCAACTGATCCGCCGCCTGCGGGACCGCTTCGCGCCCGGCGGCATGCTGCATTACGGCCAGGGCAAGTGGTATCCCGGCGAGAGCCTGCCGCGCTGGGCCTTCGCCCTCTACTGGCGCAAGGACGGCGTGCCGATCTGGAAGAACGCCGACCTGATCGCCGTCGAGGACGGCCCGAAGACCGCCACCATCACGGATGCCGAGCGACTGATCAGCACGCTCGCCGAGCGGCTCGAACTCGCCCGCTTCGTCTTCCCGGCCTACGAGGACGCCGACTACTGGCGGATCCGCGAGAGCGAGTTGCCGGTCAACGTCACGACCGCGGAGCCGCAAACCGGCAGCCCGGAGACCGATGCCCGGTTCAGGCGCGTGTTCGGGCGCGGCCTCGACAAGCCCGTCGGCTACGTGCTGCCGCTGGCCAACCTCGCGGCGGGGGAGGGCCGTGTCTGGATCTCGGAGACCTGGAAGTTCCGCCGCGGCGGCGCCTACCTGAACCCCGGCGACTCGCCTTTGGGCTTCCGCCTGCCGCTCGGCTCGCTTCCCTACGTTCCGCCGGATTCCTACCCCTACTACCATCCGCAGGACCCGCTCGAGGCGCGCGGCGACCTGCCCGTCGAACCGGGCGGCCCCCGCGACGCTCCCCTGCCGAAGGGCGCCGACCGGGCCAACGGCGCCGGCATGGAGGGCGTGGCCGTGCGCACCGCGCTGTCGGTCGAGCCCCGCGACGGCGTGCTCTGCGTGTTCATGCCGCCCGTGGAGCGGGCCGACGACTACATCGACCTCGTCGGACATCTCGAACGCGTCGCCGAGACCATCGGCCAGCCGATCCATATCGAGGGCTACGAGCCGCCCTACGATCCGCGTCTCCCGGTCATCAAGGTCACGCCCGATCCCGGCGTGATCGAGGTCAACGTCCACCCCGCCGCCTCCTGGCGCGAGGCGGTCGACATCACCCGCGGCCTCTACGAGGAGGCGCGGCAGACGCGCCTCGGCGCCGAGAAGTTCATGATCGACGGGCGCCACACCGGCACCGGCGGGGGCAACCATGTCGTGCTCGGCGGCGCGACCCCGTCCGACTCGCCGTTCCTGCGCCGGCCGGACCTCTTGAAGAGCCTCGTGCTGTTCTGGCAGCGGCATCCGTGCCTGTCCTACCTGTTCGCCGGGCTCTATGTCGGCCCGACGAGCCAGGCGCCGCGCATGGACGAGGCGCGCCATGACGGGCTCTACGAATTGGAGATCGCGCTGGCGCAGGTGCCGGAGCCGGATGGGGCCAACATCCCGCACTGGCTGGTGGACCGGCTGTTCCGCAACATCCTCGCCGACGTCACCGGCAACACCCATCGCGCCGAGATCTGCATCGACAAGCTGTTCTCGCCCGACGGCGCCACCGGCCGCCTCGGCCTGCTCGAATTCCGCTCCTTCGAGATGCCACCGGACGCGCGCATGAGCCTCGCGCAGCAGGTGCTGTTGCGGGCCATCGTGGCGTGGCTCTGGCGCGAGCCGCAGACCGGCGGCTGTGTCCGCTGGGGCACGGCGCTGCACGATCGCTTCATGCTGCCGCATTTCCTCTGGGCGGACTTCCTCTCCGTGCTGGAAGACCTGCGCGGCGGCGGCTACGACTTCGACCCTCAGGCCTTCGCGGCGCAAGCCGAGTTCCGCTTCCCCGTCTTCGGCCGGGTGGAGCAGGGCGGCGTCGGCCTCGAACTGCGCCAAGCACTGGAGCCGTGGCACGTGCTGGGCGAAGAAGGGTCCGCCGGGGGAACCGTGCGCTTCGTGGACGCATCCGTCGAACGGCTTCAGGTGAAGGTCGAGGGCTTCGTCCCCGGCCGGCACGTCATCGCCTGCAATGGCCGCCGCCTGCCGATGACGCCGACCGGCGCCAGCGGCGAAGCGGTTGCGGGCCTGCGCTTCAAGGCGTGGCAGCCGGCCTCCTCGATGCACCCGACGATCCCGCCGCACGGGCCGCTGACCTTCGACATCTTCGATGCCTGGAGCGGCCGCTCGATCGGCGGCTGCCGCTACCATGTCAGCCATCCGGGCGGGCGCAACTACGACAGCTTCCCCGTCAACGCGTACGAAGCGGAGGGGCGCCGCCTCGCCCGGTTCGAGGCCATGGGCCACACCCCCGGCCGCCTCGCGATGCCGGCCGAGGAGCGCACGGGCGATTTCCCCCTGACCCTCGACCTTCGCACGCCCGCACCCCGATGAGCGCATCGGCCGCCCTCGCGGACGGGCCACCGCCCGACGCCTCCGCCTGGGCGGCCGACGACCCGGCCGCGCGCATGCGCCGCTGGACGGAGGGCTACGCGCCCCGCCCCGGCCTCGCCGACGAGCTGGTCGATGCGGGAGGCAACCTGCGCGGCGGCTGGCCGCGCTTTCTGGAGCGTCTCGCCCGGCTCGACGACCGCGAGGTCGCCGCCCGTTTCCTCTCCGCCGAGCGGCATATCCGCGACGCGGGCATCTCCTACCGGGTCTACGGCGACGGGCGCGAGCATCCCTGGCCGCTGGGCTCGTTGCCGCTCGTCATCGACGCCGCCGACTGGGCGGAGCTGTCGGCCGGGATCGTCCAGCGCGCCGGCCTGATGGAGCGCATCGTCGCCGACATCTACGGCGCGGGCCGGCTCGTCGCGGACGGGTTTCTGCCGGCGGGCGTGGTCGCCGGGCATCCCGAATATCTTCGGCCCGTCCACGGCATCGCCCCGCCCGGCGGGCGCTGGCTGCCGATCTACGCCGCCGATGTCGGCCGCGGCCCCGACGGGCGCTGGCAGGTTCTGGCCGACCGCACCCAAGCGCCCTCGGGCCTCGGCTATGCGCTGGAGAACCGGATGGTGCTCGCCCGCGCCTTCCCGGACCTGTTCGCCGACCTCCATGTCGAGCGCCTGCCCGGCTTCTTCCAGGCGTTCCGCGCCGGATTGGCCGCGTCCTGCGCCCGCAGCGACCCGCGCATCTGCCTTCTCACTTCGGGCCCCTACAGCAGCACCTATGTCGAGCAGGCCGCGCTCGCCCGCTATCTCGGCTTCCTGCTGGTGGAGGGCGACGACCTCGTGGTGCGGGACGGGCTCCTGCATGTCCGGACCATCGCCGGGCTCAAGCGCACCGACGCGGTCTGGCGCCGGATCGATGCCGACTATCTCGACCCGATGGAGCTGCGCTCGGATTCGCGCCTCGGCGTGCCCGGCATCCTCCAGGTGCTGCGCCGGGGCGGTGCCGTGGTCGGCAACATGCCGGGCTCCGGCGTGCTCGAATCGGCCGCGCTCGGGCCCTACCTGCCGGCCATCGCCCGGCGGCTCACCGGCGAGGAATTGCGGCTCACGGGGCCCCGCACATGGTGGTGCGGCGATCCGGACGGCCTCGACCACGCGCTGGCCAACCTCGACCGCCTGACGCTGCGCGCCGCCGCGACCCCGGTGCGCGGCCCGGAGCGCGACGCGATGCTGGCCGGCCCGGCGCTCGACGCCGCCCGCGCCCGCGCCGTCGCGTCCCTGCGCGAGCGGCCGTTCGATTGGGTGGCGCAGGAGCCCGCGCCGCTCTCGACCATGCCCGCGTGGCAGGACGGGCGGCTCGTCGCACGCCCCTTCGTCATGCGCGTCTTCGCCGCCGCCACGCCCGACGGATGGCGCGTGCTGCCGAGCGCCTTCTGCCGCGTCGCCGAGCACGAGGGCGGCGACCCCAGCGAGATGCGCGCCGGCATCCGCTCCGCCGACGTCTGGGTCCTGTCCGACACGCCCGTCGACACCCCGGGCCTGGTGCACACGAGCGCGCCGCGCATCCGCCGCATCGCCGGCCATCTGCCGTCACGGGCCGCCGACAACCTGTTCTGGTTCGGGCGCTACCTTGAGCGCGCGGAAGCGGTGATCCGCCTCGTCCAGGCCCATCTCGGCGTGTTCAGCGAGGCGATCGCCGCCGACGCCTCCGGCGAGGAGGGTGCGCCGACGGCGCTCGCCATCCGCGCGCTGCTCAAGGATTGGGGCGCGGTGAGCGCGGTCGATCTCCCGCCCGCGGCCGTGGCCGGGGAGGCGCTCTCCGGCAAGACGCTTCACGGCTCGGGCCTCGCCCATGTGCTGGAGGCCCGGCGCATCGCCGCCTCCCTGCGCGAGCGGCTGCCGGCCGAATCCTGGCGGGCTCTGGCCGATTTGCGCGACACCCTGGCCTATACCGAAGCCTGGGCGCCGACCGAGGCGCAGCTCTTCGGCAAGGCCGAGCGGGCGCTCGGCCATCTCGCCGCGCTCACCGGCCTGCTCCACGAAAATATGGGCCACGCCGCCGGCTGGCGCTTCGCCGATATGGGCCGGCGCGTCGAGCGGGCGATCAACACCTGCGGCTTCGCGCTCCGCTTCTGCAGCCCGGACGCCGGCGCCGAGGATCTCGGCGTGATGCTCTCGCTCGCCGATTCGCAGATCGCCTACGGGGCGCGCTACCTCGTCGGCGTGAGCCGCGACGCGGTCTGCGACATGGCGGTGCTCGACCCCAACAATCCCCGCTCCGTCGCCTACCAGCTCCAGGCGATGGTCGCCCATCTCGACGCCCTGCCGGCGCTCGCCGCCGACGGACTGCCCGAGCCGCACCGCCGTCGGGCGCTGGCGCTGGCCAGCACGCTCCAGACGGCGGAGGCCGCCGCGCTCGACGCCGAGACCCTGGAGCGGTTCGAGGCGGACCTGGAGGGCCTCGCCGACGGGATCGCCGGCCGCTATTTCCCCAACGGCCCCGATGCCCTGCGGCCCGAGAAGCTCACGGGTCTCGCTTGATCTACAGCCTGCGTCACCTGACGACCTACCGCTATGCGCGGGCCGTCCGCTTCGCGCGCTGCAACCTGCGCCTTCGCCCCCGCGACGGCGAGGGGCAGCGGGTGCTGGAGAGCGCGCTTCACGTCACGCCCACGCCGACCAGCCGTCTCGCGCGGCGCGACTTCTTCGGCCTCGACACGCTGACCCTGACCCTCGACGAGCCCCATCGCGAATTCACGGTCGAGGCGGTCTCCCGCGTCGCCGTGGAGCGGCCGGCCCCGCCGCCGCCCGAGTCGGGCCTGTCCTGGGAGGCCGTGCGTGCGGCCGCCTTGGCGCTGCCCTCGCTCGGGCCGGACGGGCCGGCGCATTTCCAGTTCCGCAGCCAGCGGGTGCCGCTCGAACCGGCGGTGACGGACTATGCCCGCGCCAGCTTCCCGCCGGGGCGCAGCGCCTATGGCGGCGCGGTCGAGCTGATGCAGCGCATCCGCGACGACTTCCGTTTCGACGCCAAGGCGACCACCGTCTCGACGCCGCTGGCGGAAGCCTTCGCCTTGAGGGCGGGCGTCTGCCAGGACTTCACCCATGTCATGATCGCCGGCCTTCGCGGGCTCGGCCTGCCGGCGGCCTATGTCAGCGGCTACCTGCGCACCCGGCCGCCGGCCGGGCGTCCGCGCCTGCGTGGGGCGGATGCCAGCCACGCCTGGGTCGCCCTCTGGTGCGGACCCGAGGCGGGCGCGGGGGAGGGTGGCTGGATCGGCCTCGACCCGACCAATGCCTGCGTCGTGCGGGACGACCACATCGTCGTGGCGCGCGGACGCGATTACGCCGACGTCGCCCCCATCGATGGCATGGTCGCCTCTGCCGGGGAGCAGAAGCTCACCGTCGAGGTCGATGTCATCCCCGAGGACGAGGCGGCCTGAAGGCCGGGCGCGATCAAGCGGCGACCCTGGCGTCCCATCCCGCCATCGTCAGACGGGCGACCGCCTCCAGCTCGGCCCGGCTCGCGCCGTCGCGAGCCTGAAGCGACATCCCGCCCTGCACCGTCATCACGAAGCGGGCGAGGGCGGGGAGATCGACCGCGGCACCGAATTCGCCCTCCACCGCCGCGCGGCTGAGCCGCGCCACGACGCGCTCGAATCCGAGGGCGCGCGCCGCCCGCACGCAGGCGCCGAGCTCCGCATGGCCCTCGCCGCCGACGGCCGAGAGCGTCACCATGCAGCCGCGCGGCGCCTCGGGCGCGCAGACCTGCGTCAGAGCGGCGGCCGTGTCCATCAGCAGGGATTCGACGGCCGCGCGCGCGGTCGGGGCCGCATCGAAGTTGCCCCAGACATGCGCCCCGTATCGCTCGCGGTAGTGGCGCAGGGCCTCCGTGTAGAGCCCCTCCTTCGAGCCGAACGCCGCGTAGAGGCTCGGCGAGCCGATCCCCATCGCCGCGGTCAGCTCGGAGATGGCGGTGGCCGCAAAGCCCTTGCGCCAGAACACGTGCATGGCCTGGGTCAGCGCCGCGTCCCGATCGAAGGCGCGCGGCCGGCCGCGGCCACGCGTTGGGCCGCAGCTCAGCGGGGAAGGGCCGGGTTCAGAATTCTGCATCGATCGTTCTATAATTCGCTTGACCGCGATCGGCAACGCTCGTAGCCAATTCTGTGTCGTTCGATACAGAAAGATCAATCGATGAGTGAACTGGCAGGCAAGCGCGCCCTCGTAACCGGCGCCTCCCGCGGGATCGGCGCCGCCATCGCCCTGGCGCTGGCGGAGCGGGGTGCGGACGTGGCGATCACCTACGAGCGCTCGGCCGAGCGAGCGGCGGACGTCGTGCGGGCGATCGAGGGACAGGGCCGGCGCGGCCTCGCCATCCAGGCTGACAGCGCGGATGCTGCGGCGGTGAAGCGCTCGGTCGAGGCGGCCGCGGCGGAACTCGGCGGACTCGACATCCTCGTGAACAATGCCGGCATCGCCCGCGGCGGCCCGGTGACGGATATGTCTTTGGCCGATATCGACGCGCTGCTGGCCGTGAACATTCGCTCCGTGGTGCTGGCCTCGCAGGCGGCGATCCCGCATCTCGGGGAGGGCGGACGGATCATCTCCATCGGTTCGTGCCTCGGCGAGCGCGTGCCGTTTCCCGGTGTCACGGTCTACTCGATGACGAAGTCCGCGCTGCTCTCGTTCACCCGTGGTCTCGCCCGCGAACTCGGGCCTCAGGGCATCACCGTAAACCTCGTGCAGCCGGGCTCGACCGACACCGACATGAATCCGTCCAACGGCGAACAGTCGGACCTCCAGCGCGCCATGACCGCGCTCGGCCATTACGGCCGGCCGGAGGACATCGCTGCCGCGGTCGCCTTCCTGGCGAGCCCGGCGGCGCGACAGATCACGGGGACCACCCTCACGGTCGATGGCGGCGCCAACGCCTGACCGGTGCCTGCGGCCCGGACGCGCTCCGGGCCGCCGATCTCAGCCGGAGACGCCGGCCCGGTAGAGCCGCCCGCGCTCGGTCCAGGCCACGGTGAGCAGGGCCAGCGCACCGAGCAGGGCGTAGCCATAGGCCACCGGCATCACCGTGCCGTCGAAGGCGTGCCCGATGACGAAGCCGCAGAAGGCCCCCAGGATCGTGGTGTAGAAGCCGAGGAACGACGAGGCCGTGCCGGCGATCGCCCCGAGCGGCTGCAGCGCCAGCGCGTTGAAGTTCGGCAGGGCGAAGCTGATCAGGAACTGGTTGAGCGCCAGCACCGATAGGAACAGCACCAGCGGCGGATGCCCCTGATAGTGCAGGCCGATGCCGACCTGCACGAGGCCGACCGCCGTGAAGGCGGTGACGCCCGCATGCGACAGGGTCCGCATCCCGAGCCAGCGCACGACGCGGGAATTGATCAGCGTCGCCGCCCCCATGGCGCCGGCCACCACGCCGAAGGCGACGGGGAACAGCCCGCCGAGATGATAGAGCCCGGTGTCGAACACCTGCTGGGCCGAGCCGACATAGCCCATGATGCAGCCCGTCAGCAGGCCAAGCGCCGTGGCGTAGCCGATCGCCGCGCGGTTGCGCAGCACCGTGGCGAGCGCCTGCCCCGTGGCCCGCAGCGAGAGCGGGCGGCGGTACTCGGGATGCAGCGTCTCGGGCATGCGCAGGGCGAACCACAGGGTGAGGATGCCGCCCAGCGCCAGCATCGACACGAACACCCAGATCCACGAGCCGAGCAGCAGCATGGTCGCGCCGATCGCCGGCCCGAGCATCGGCACGATCAGGAACACCATCATGATGAGCGACATCACGCTCGCCATCTCGCGCCCCGAGAAGCGGTCGCGCACGATCGCGGTGGCGAGCACCCGGCCGCCCGCCGCACCCATGCCCTGGATGACGCGGGAGGCGAGCAGCCACTCGTAGCTCGGCGCCAGCATCGAGAGGATGCAGCCCGCGGTGTAGATGCCGAGGCTGATCAGCAGCGTCGGCCGCCGCCCGAGGGCGTCCGAGACCGGCCCGTAGACGATCTGCGCCACCCCGAAGCCGATCATGTAGACGTAGACGAGGAGCTGCAGGCTGTTGGGGTCGGCAACCCCGAACCGCTCCTGGATCATCGGGAAGGCCGGCAACAGGTTGTCGATCGACATGGCGGTGACCGCCATCATCAGCGCGACGATGCCGACGAACTCGGCAAAGCCCGGCCCGACCCAGGGTGATGGACTCGAGGGGGATGGACCCGAAGGGGACGGGCTCGCCGGCGTGCCCACGGGCACGCTCTGGGCCGCTCCCGGCGAACCGCCCGGCGAGGCCTCGGAGGCCGGGCTTCCGAGGGTGGGCCGAGGGGAGGATATCACGGTCGCGGATGCTCTCAGGGGCAGCATCCGGCTTGGAACCGGGCGCAGCGGGACAAGGGGTTGGCGTGTCGTAACGCGGGGGAAGCCGGCGCTATCCCTCCCCCATACGGGAAGGAGGGTTGTCTGCGACGCGGCGCCTATTTCGGCTTCCCGTCGCCTTCGGCCATCGCCGCGCTGAGCCGGGCGTAGTTCCGGGTCACGAGGGTGATGTTGGCCGGCGACGGCTTCTCGGGCTCGCCCGCCGCGAGCGCCGCCTCGATCTCCTTGACCGCTTCGGCCTTCTCCTTGGCGGGCATCGCCTTGTCGGCCTGGAGAGCCGCCAGTTGCTTCTTCAGCAACGGCGTTGCGCCGACATAGCTCTTCGTCTCGGGATCGATGCCGCCGAGCACCGCATCGACGGTGTCGCTGGCATCCTGAAACTCTTCGAGGCTGGCAAAGCCGTTCCGCTTCACGATCGCCTCGGCTTCGGCTTGAGCCTGCGCCTCGGCCTTCGGATCGGGCTTGTCGGGCGCGGCGCCGGGCAGCCTCGCGAGTTCGGGCTGGGCGACGAGGAGGCCGTCGATCTGTCCTTGCGTCAGCGCGAGCGCCTTGCCCGGCTCCGGCGCTGTAGCCTGGGCAGGGGCTTGGGCAGGGACTTGGGCAGGCGCCTGGGCGAGCGCGATGCCCGGAACCAGGGCGGTTCCGGCGAGGAGGGCGGAGACGGAAGCGGCCAACAGGCTGCGCGATAGGATCGTCATGATCGTCTGCCTCTGGTGTCGTGTCGGCGGCGCCGAGGAAAACCCCGCAAGCGCTGTGGCTTTCGCCCGCGCCGGGGGCTTGTCGCAGCGGGTCGCGGCGAAAGCGTGATGGCATCCCGGAGCGGCCCGTTGCGTGCGCGACCGCATTCGCCACGCCGCAGCCGCAAAGCCGGCCTCTGCTTCGCGGCCAAGCTGGCTGCCAAGTCTGCAGTCAAACCGCCGACCTGAAGGAGAACAGCAGCCCGTGAGCCGTGCCCTCTTGAGCCGTGCCCCCGTGAGCCCGCGTCGCCCGCTGCCCGTTCGCGCAGCCTGGCTCGCAGTCGCGATCGCCCTGGCGGCCCTGAGCCCGGCGTGCGCGCAAGACGGTGACACGGCGCGGGCGCAGGGACTCGTCGCCCCTTACGTCGAGGCGGGCCTGTTCTCCGGCGTCATCCTCGTGGCCCGGGACGGGCGGCCGGTCTTCCGCCAAGCCTACGGCCTCGCCGACCGCGAGTGGGAGATCCCCAACACGCCGCAGACCCATTTCCGCATCGGCTCGCTGACCAAGGCCTTCACCGCGGCGGCCGTGCTGAAGCTCGCCGAGGCCGGCCGGCTCGGGCTCGACGACCCCGTCCGCCGCTGGGTTCCGTCCGTGCCGGAGGCCTGGGCGGGGGTGAGCCTGCGCCACCTGCTCCAGCACCGCTCCGGCATCATCAACTTCACGGCGCTGCCGAACTATTACGACCAGATCGCGCGGGTCGATCACACGCCCGCGCAGATCGTGGCGCTGACGGCGGGCGACCCGCTGCTGTTCCCACCGGGAACACGCTTCGAGTACAGCAACACCAATTACGTGCTGCTCGGGATGGTGATCGAGGCCGCCTCCGGTCTCTCCTACGGAGGCTACCTGCGCGAAAACATCCTCGCGCCGCTGGGGCTGAAAGAGACCGGCTACGACGACCTCACCGTGATCCTGCCGCGGCGGGCCGCCGGCTACCGGCGGGGGCGGGCGCAGTGGCGCAACGCGGTGCCGATGGCGGCGAGTTCGGCCTACGCCGCCGGCGCGCTCTATTCCACGGTCGATGACCTTCTCGCCTGGGACGAGGCGCTCGCCGGCCCGCGCCTGCTCTCCGAAGCCTCGCGCGCGGCGATGTTCGACGATCGCGGCACCGGCTACGGCCTCGGCTGGTTCGTCTCCCGCGCCTTTGGGAAACGTTCCGACGACAAGTCCGGCGACAAGACGAGCGGCCACCGCGTCTTCGGCCATGCCGGGTCGATCCCCGGCTTCCTCTCGATCAACGACGTCTATCCCGACGACCGGCTCACGGTGATCGTGCTCTCGAACACCGAGACCGCGCCGGCCCAGAAGATCGCCCGCGACCTCGGCGCCCTCCATCTCGGCCATTACGCGGCGCCCGAAGAGATCGTGCTGGAGGACGTGATCCTCGACCGCTACCCCGGCACCTACCGCCTCGGCCCCCGCGCCTTCCTCACCGTCGCCCGCGAGGGCCGGGGCCTGACGGCACGGGCGGAAGGGCCGGGGCTGCGCGAGCCTGCCTTCCCCTTCGTGCCCGAGAGCGACCGCACCTTCGTCAGCCCCGTCGCCGACATGCGCCTGACCTTCGAGACGGAGCCCGACGGCACGCCCACCGGCCTGATCCTGCATCGCGACGGCCGCGACCGGACCGGGCCGCGCGTCGCCGCCGAGGAGGCGCGGGCCGTGCTCGCCGAGCCGCCTCAAGAGCACCGCGAAGTCGCCATCGACCGCTCCGGCCTGGCGGCGCTCGCCGGCCGCTACGCCCTGGGGCCGGGCTCCGAGATCGCAGTGACCGTCGAGGACGGGCGGATCTTCGCGCAAACCACACGGCAGCCGCGCAACGAACTCTTCCCCGAGGGCGAGCGTGCCTTCTTCCTGCGCGCGAACGATGCGCAGATCCGCTTCACCGCCGACGAGACCGGCCGCGTCACTGGCCTGATCCTGCTCCGGAACGGCCTCGAGACCGACGCGCCCCGATTGCCCGACGAGGGCGCCACGCCCCCGCTCCTTGGACAAAGGGCGGGGTCGCCAGGGGGCCTGAAAGGGTCTAACTGATGGAGCCGCAGCCGCCCCGGCGGCAGGCAAAAACAATTGCGAAGACAGTCAAGTCGGCGGCCGCCAGAAGCCGCGTTGGACAAAAGTCCATCTTGATCGGACGAGGCGACTGCTCTTGTCTCCCGCCAAGACGCGGCAAGACCGGCGGCAAGAGCGGTCAACGAACAAGCGCAATGGAGGAAACGCGATGAACAAGCCCGAATTCCTGGCGGATGCCAAGACGAAGTCGCCGTTTTCGGCGCGCTACGACAACTTCATCGGCGGCCAGTGGGTCGCGCCGGCGAGCGGCCGCTACTTCGAGAACACGTCCCCCATCACCGGCAAGGTGATCTGCGAGGTTGCCCGCTCCGAGGCGGCGGACATCGAGCGGGCGCTCGACGCCGCGCACGCCGCCAAGGATGCCTGGGGCCGCACCGCGCCGGCCGAGCGCGCCCGCATCCTCAACAAGATCGCCGACCGGATGGAGGACAACCTCGATCTGATCGCGCTGGCCGAGACCTGGGACAACGGCAAGCCGATCCGCGAGACCACCGCCGCCGACATCCCGCTCGCCATCGACCACTGGCGCTACTTCGCGAGCTGCGTCCGCGCCCAGGAAGGCGCGATCTCCGAGATCGACCACGACACGGTGGCCTACCACTTCCACGAGCCGCTCGGCGTCGTCGGCCAGATCATCCCGTGGAACTTCCCGATCCTGATGGCGGTGTGGAAGCTGGCCCCCGCGATCGCCGCCGGCAACTGCGTGGTGCTCAAGCCCGCCGAGCAGACCCCCGCCTCGATCCTCGTGGTGATGGAGCTGATCGGCGACCTGCTGCCGCCGGGCGTCATCAACGTCGTCAACGGCTTCGGCCTGGAGGCCGGCAAGCCGCTCGCCTCGAACCCGCGCATCGCCAAGATCGCCTTCACCGGTGAGACGACCACCGGCCGCCTCATCATGCAGTACGCCTCGCAGAACCTGATCCCGGTGACGCTGGAGCTGGGCGGCAAGTCGCCGAACATCTTCTTCGGGGATGTCGTCAACGAGGACGACGACTTCTTCGACAAGGCGCTCGAAGGCTTCACCATGTTCGCCCTCAACCAGGGCGAAGTCTGCACCTGCCCGAGCCGCGCGCTCGTGCACGAGTCGATCTATGACCGCTTCATCGAGCGCGCGATCAAGCGCGTCGAGGCGATCACCCAGGGCTCGCCGCTCGATCCGGCGACGATGATCGGCGCGCAGGCCTCCTCGGAGCAGCTCGAGAAGATCCTGAGCTACGTCGATATCGGCCGCCAGGAAGGCGCCGAGTGCCTCACGGGCGGCGCCCGCGGCACCCGCGAGGGCGATCTGGCCGACGGCTTCTACATGCAGCCGACGGTGTTCAAGGGCCACAACAAGATGCGGATCTTCCAGGAGGAGATCTTCGGGCCCGTCCTCTCGGTGACGACCTTCAAGGACGACGAGGAGGCGCTCTCCATCGCCAACGACACGCTCTACGGCCTCGGCGCCGGCGTGTGGACCCGCGACGGAACCCGCGCCTACCGCTTCGGCCGCGCCATCCAGGCCGGCCGCGTCTGGACGAACTGCTACCACGCCTACCCGGCGCACGCGGCCTTCGGCGGCTACAAGCAGTCCGGCATCGGCCGTGAGACCCACAAGATGATGCTCGACCACTACCAGCAGACCAAGAACATGCTGGTCAGCTACTCCTCGAAGAAGCTCGGGTTCTTCTAAGCCCTTCGAGAGTTCGAGACCGACTTCAGCCCCGGCCGCAAGGCCGGGCCTTTTTGCATTTCCGGCATACGCCTCACCGGCCGGCCTTCGGGAGCAGCCCCTGTGCGGTCGCGAGGACCCGGCGTCGCCCGGCCTGATGGCATCGGGTCGGTGCCTCTCGGTCCTTGTTGTGGTGCGCATTCCTTCGACGAGCCGGTGACCACTTCGTCGGAATGCGCTCCCGTCGTCGCCGCTCCGGAGCCGAGCCTCGAAGACCGGCGGCTTCAGCCCGTCCCTGTCCCCTCATCAGTTGATGCAACCTTTGAACGAACATCGACAGAAATCTCAACCGCTGATCAAGACAAACGAAATAAGTCCGCCAATAATCCCAGTCAAAATCATTATATCTCATTGAAACAGCAATAATCGAGCAGGGCGCGCCGCATTGGGATTTAGATTCCATTATCAAACTCATGATAGATTTGAGGAGAAATTAGACTGGGGCGAAAAATGAGAATTAGCATCAAAGCAATACTCGTTGGCATGTTTGCCATCCTGACGATTGTATCCGCCATTCAGGGGATCATTTCGATCAAAGCCCTCCAAACGAATGGCGAGAGCACGAACGTCATCATCACCAATGCAATTCCATCCCTCAATCAGGCGAGTCGCATCAATAGGCTCATCCTGCAGGTCAGAACGGCCCAGCTGCGGTTCCTGACCGCACCCAATGATGCGATCAGGAAAGAAGACCTCGCCTTGGCGCATGAGTTGATGGAGGCGCGCACCGCGGAGCTCGACAAGTACAAGGTGCTCATCGTCAGCAGCACCGAGCAGGCCGCCTACGACGACCTCATCCAGACGGTCGGCGCGCTGAAGCAGGACTGGTCCAACCTGCTGCGGATCGCCGAAACAAACGCCGATCAGGCGCTGGTGCTGTTCCGGACGGAGAACCATGCACGGTATCGCGCCGCCGCCGCCGCCGCGACCCGGCTCGTCGATCTGAACTTCGAGGTGAGCAAGGCCGCCGGAGAGGCCGCGCAGATCCAACAGACTCAGGCGATCCATACGGCCATCGCGATGCTGGTCGCGGGCCTCGTCGTCACGATCCTGGCCATGGCGTTCTCTATCTTCGGCGTGGCCCGGCCCATCGAGCAGATGACGCGCGCGATGCGCGACATCGCGAGCGGCGATACCGACCGGGAGGTGCCGTCCAAGGGCCGACGGAACGAGATCGGCGAGATGGCATCCACCGTCGAGGTGTTCCGCACGAACCTGATCCATACGCGCAAGCTGGAGGAGGACACCGCTCTCGCCCGCGCCTCGGCGGAGGAGCAGCGCAAGGCCGGCATGCGGCAGATGGCCGATCATTTCGAGACGATGGTCAGCGGGATCATCGGCATGGTGACCTCGTCCGCCAGCCAGTTGCAGGCGACGGCCCGGAGCATGTCGGGAACGGCCACCGAGACGGCGTCGCAATCCCTGACCGTGGCGTCCGCGGCTGAGGAGGCGGCGGCGAACGTGCAGACCGTGGCCGCGGCGGCCGAGGAACTCGGCGCCTCGGTGCAGGAGATCGGCCGCCAAGTGGCGAGTTCGGCGGACTTGGCCGAGAGCGCGGTCGGCGAGGCCGACCATACGGCGGTGCTGGTGCAGAACCTGTCGAACGCCGCGGCTCAGATCAACAACGTCGTTGCGATGATCTCGACGATCGCCGGTCAGACCAACCTGCTGGCGCTGAACGCGACGATCGAGGCGGCGCGGGCCGGCGAGGCGGGCCGCGGCTTCGCCGTCGTCGCGTCCGAGGTGAAGGAGCTCGCCAACCAGACGTCGCGCGCCACCGATGAAATCGCCTCCCAGATCGGCACGATCCAAGGGGCGACCGGGCAGGCGGTGGCAGCCATCGGCGGCATCGCCAGCCGCATCAGGGAGATCAACGGCGTGGCGTCGAGCATCGCCGCCGCGGTGGAGCAGCAGGGGGCGGCGACTCAGGAGATCGTGCGCAACGTCGCCCAGGCCGCGATCGGCACCGGGGAGGTGACGACGAACATCACCAGCGTGGCCGGCGCCGCCGAGGAGACGGGGGCTGCCGCGAGCCAGGTCCTGAGCGCCGCCGCGGAGCTGTCACGCCAGTCCGAGAACCTCTCGACAGAGGTTCAGCGCTTTCTCGCCACGGTGCGGGCCGCCTGATCGACACGCAAAGCCGCGCCACCACATCCCGAACGGCATCCGAGGCCCCGTCACGCGAGCGCGATGGGGGCTTCCGCAAGCGCCGCGCGGTCTTGCGAACGCGCCAGGATCAAGGCCCGCGCGCCCGGATCTCCCTGGCCTCGCCCCCGTCCACCAGCACTTCGGCCGGGGTCGGGTGGCTCAGGAATCCCGTCGGGCTCGCGGTGAGCCCGTAGGCCCCCGATTGCAGCACCGCGACGAAATCGCCCTCGGCCAGCGGCGGCAGGGCGGCGGCGCGGGCCAGCATGTCCAGCGGCGTGCAGAGCGGGCCGACGACCGCGGTCGCCGCGCGTTCACCGCCCACATCGGTCACGGCCGCGAGGGGAAAGTCGCGCTTGACGATCTGGCCGAGATTGCCGCTGGCGGCGAGATGATGGTGCATGCCGCCATCGGTGATGACGAAGCGGCTGCCGCGCGATTCCTTCACCGCCAGCACCCGCGCCACGTAGACGCCCGCCGGACCGGTGAGATAGCGGCCGGGCTCCAGCACCACGCGGGCGCGCGCCATCAGCGGGTCCGCCCGCAGGGTGGCGATCAGGTCGGGCAGCCCGGCCCGGATCGCGCTGAGATCGAGGGCGGTGTCGCCGGAGAAGTACGGGATGCCGAGGCCGCCGCCGAGATCGATCGTCTCCAGCGGCCGCCCGATTCGGTTCGCGATCCGCGCTGCAAGTCCGAGCCCGTAGGTCCACTGGCCGAGGAGGGTGTCCGCCTTCAGCCCTTGCGTGCCGGCGAACAGGTGGAGCCCGACGAGGCGCAAGCGCGGTGCGGCCTCCACCGTGTCGATGGCGGCCTCGATGTCCTCCTCGTCGAAGCCGAACGGCGAAGGCTTGCCGCCCATCCGCATCGCCCCGCCTTGCGCGGTCGCGCCGGGATTGATCCGCAGCGCCACCCGCACGCGCACACCGTGACGCTCGGCCGCCGCCGCGACGCGAACAATCTCCTCGCGGTTTTCGAGATGGATTTCGCCGATGCCGCCGCCGATCACCCGGTCGAGGTCGGCCGCACCCTTGCCTGGGCCGGCGAACAGGATCTTTTCCGGTGGAACACCCGCCCTGATCGCAGCGTCGAACTCGGCGCCGGAGGCGATCTCGGCCCCCGCACCCTCCTGAGAGAAGACGCGGATCACCGCCGGGTTCGGGTTCGCCTTGACCGAAAAATCCACCTCCGCGAAGCCGGCGAGTGCCGCGCACAGCGCCCGGTAGGTCCGGCGCATCGTATCGGCGTCGTAGACGAAGAGCGGCGTGCCGAATTCCTTTGCGAGGTCGGTCAGCGGCAGGCCGCCGACCCGCAGCACGCCGCCTGCATCGCGGGAAAAGTTTTCGGCGATCAGCGCGGCGGCGAGGTCGGGAGCGTCAGCCATCGGTCCTAGATTTCCACCGCCGCGCGCTCGGCGGTGAGGCGCTTGTAATCGACCTTGCCGTTGGGCGTGGTCGGCAGCGCGGCCACCGCCTCGATGGTGCGGGGCACGAGATGGGGTGCCAGCGCCGCGCGGAGGCGCTGCAGCACGTCCGCCGTGCCCGGCGCACCCTCGGCGGGGACGGTCACGGCGTGGATGCGCTGGCCGAGGCTCGGGTCGGGCAGGCCGATCACGGCGGCGGCGCGGAAGGCGCCCGTCTCCATCAACGCCGCCTCGACCTCGGTCGGGCTCACGCGAAACCCTTGCGTCTTGATCATCGTGTCCTCGCGGCCGATGAACCGGAAGAAGCCGTCAGCATCCTCCACCACGAGGTCGCCGGAGCGGCAGACGAGGCCCGGCGCGGAACCGGGTGGCGGAAATGGATCGGGCACCAGCACGCGGGCGGTGTCCTCGGGCCGCTTCCAGTAGCCCATCGAGACGGTGGGGCCGCGGTGATGCAGGATGCCGGGCTCGCCGGGTCGCGCCCGGCGCCCTTCGAGGGTGACGGCAAAAATCTCGGTCTCGGGGATGGCGCGGCCGATCGAGTCCGGCCGCCGGTCGATCTCCTCCGGCGGCAGGTAGGTCGAGCGGAAGGCTTCCGTCAGGCCGTACATCAGCACGACGGCCGTATGCGGCAGCCGCGCGCGCAGGCGCTCGATCGTCGGCAGGGCGAGGCTGCCGCCGGAATTGGTGATCGCCCGCAGGGCCGAAAGGTCCGCCTTCGCCAGATGCGGCGCGGCCCGTGTCAGCAGCGTCCACAGCGTCGGCACGCCGGCCAGCACCGTGATGCGGTGCGCCTCCAGCGCCCGCACCACGTCGTCGCCGAGCCGGGGCGTCAGCAGCACGATGCGCGCGCCCTGCTCTACGGTGGTGAGGAGCTGGTTGAGGCCGTAATCGAACGAGAACGGCAGCACCGAGAGGAGGCGGTCCGCGGGGCTGATGCCGAGATAGGTCCGCACGATGCGGGTGCCCGCGATCAGGTTGGCGTGGGAGAGCATCACGCCCTTGGGCAGGCCGGTCGAGCCCGAAGTGTAGAGGATCGCCGCCAGCCCCTCCGGCGCCGGCTCGCCGGGGATGAGGGCCGCGGCGTCGTCACCCCTCTCCCCATCGAGGATGCGCAGGTCCGCGAGGTCATCGAGCGCGCCTTCGAGCCCGGCGGCGCGGGTGGCATCGGTCAGCAGCACGCGCGCGCCGCTATCGGCGACGATGTGATGGACCTGACGCGGGCGCAAGGACGGGTGGATCGGCACGAATACGCCGCCGGCCGCGCTGGCGGCAAAAATCGCGACGCATTCGCAGATCGATTTCGGCAGCAGGATCGCGACCCGGTCGCCGGGCCGCAGGCCGAGACGTGCCAAGCGCCCCGCCAAAGCGGCGATGCGGGCCCGGAAGCCGCCATAGGTGAGGGTCTCGCCCCCCTCGACGATCGCGGGGGAATCGTCCGCGCCGGCTCCTTCGAGCAGGTGGTGCAGCAGCGTCGGGGCCATGGGACGGGTCAGGCGCGGATCAGACGTCGGAACGCCGGTCGTCGATGAAATGGGCCAGCGTGTCGACGCTGGCGAAGTTCGCGAGGTCGAAGCTGTCCTCGTCGACCTCGACGCCGAAGCGGTCACCGAGATGCATCATCAGGTCGAGGATGCCGATCGAATCGAGCGCGTCGCTGGTCACGAGGGACGTCTCCCCGGTGACGGCGCCGGAGGGAAGGCCCGGGTTGCGGGCCGCGATGAAGGCGAAGATCGCCTCCCGCACGTCGGCCATCGACTGAACCACGGCTTGGATGCCCCTCGATCGGTCCTGTGCTGGTCTCGGGTTGCGGGCTTAAGCCCAACGCAAGGGCAAGTCCATGGTGCGTGCATGGTGAGCGCATGGTTCTTGGACGATCCCCAGGCATCCATCGCTTCGCCCTGCCTCTTTAACCGGCGATTCACGCTGCCCCGCGAGGCTTCCCGGTATTCCTTTTCTCCCGGAGTCCTCGGCCCGTGTTCGGTTCAGCCCAGAACGGCGTCCTTCTCGCCGCCCGTCTCCTCATGGCCTCGGCCCTGCTGCCGACCGGCGTGGCGCGCGCACTCAACGTCTCCGGCTTCGCGGTGGCCCTGGCCGGCGCCGGTTGTCCCGCCCCCAACGCCGTCGCGACGGCGGCGGTGATCGTGCAGGTGTTCGGGCCGCTGGCGGTCATCCTCGGTGTGATGCCGCGGATCACCGGACTGGCCATGGCCGGCTTCGTGGCCGGCATGGCCGCCCTGCTGCACCCGTTCTGGCTCCATGCCGGGGCCGCCGCGGTGACCGAGCGCAGCTTCCTCCTCGCCGATCTCGGGCTGGCCGGCGCCTTCCTGATGTACGCGATGACCGGCCCCGGCGCCTGGAGCTGGCGCGGGGTCTTCAGCTCCGGCGAGGCTTCGGCGCCCGCACGAGCCCCCCGCCAAGCCGGCGGCCAAGGCGCCCGCGCGGCCTAAGTCCGGCAGCGTCAAGCGGGCGGGCGGCCGGGCTCCGGCGCGGGCCGCGGCATAACAGGGGCAAGGCTCTGGGGCGAACCATCGGCGGGTCTCGGCACGGCCTCGGCGACCCGTCGCTGACCGGACACCTCCGCGCCCGCATCCGGCGCGAGCCGCCGGAACACGAAGAACGAGCCCACCGAGACCACGGCCACCCCGAGGAAGGCGAGGGAGAAATCCCCCGCCTCGATCCCCGCATGGCCGTGCCAGGCGGCAGCGCCCTCCAGCGCCAGGGCGCCGATGGAGACACCGAGGCTGAGGGACAATTTGCTGCGCGACGCTGGCCAGACTCGTGGCCGCGCTCATCTCCCGCGATTCGAGGTCGGCATAGGCGATGGCGTTGACGCACGTGAATTGCAGCGAGCGCACGCAGCCGCCGAGCAGGAGCACGCCGACGATGATCCAGTGCGGGGTCTGCGCCGTGAATAGCCCGTTGGCGGCGAGAAAGGCGGAGGCGACCAGCGCGTTGACCACCATCACCCGGCGGAACCCGTAGGCGCGTAGGATGCGCGGGCCGACGATCTTGATGAGAAGGGCGCCGGCCGCCGCGGCGAAGGTGATGAGCCCGGAATGCAGCGGATCGAGCCCAAAGCCGATCTGCAGCATCAGCGGCAGCAGGAAGGGGATGGCGCCGGTACCGATGCGGAACAGGCTTCCCCCCGTCACCGCCGCGCCGAAGGTGTCGTGCTTGAGCAGGTCGAGGCGGATGAGCGGATGCTCGGTGCGTTTAGCATGGCGCAGGTAGAGCCCGACGAGCACGATTCCGCCGGCCATGCAGGCCCAGGACACGCCGTCCGGCAGGAGGTGGCGCCCGGTTGCGGCAAAGCCGAGCATCAGCAGGGCGAGCCCGCCGCCCGAGAGCAGGAAGCCCGCCACGTCGAGCGGCGGGCGCGTTTCCTCGCGGATATCGCCGAAATACAGGGTCGCGAGGACGATGCCGGCGAGCCCGATCGGGATGTTGATGAAGAAGATCCAGCGCCAGTCGGCATAGGTGGTGATGAAGCCGCCGAGCGGCGGCCCGAGGATCGGGCCGATCAGCGCCGGGATGGTGAGGTAGGCGAGCGCCCCGACGAGTTCGGATTTCGGCACCGAGCGCAGGATCACGAGGCGGCCGACCGGCACCATCATCGCCCCGCCGATCCCCTGCACGAAGCGGGCGGCGACGAAACCGGTGAGCGAGTTCGCGGCGGCGCAGGCGAGCGAACCCGCCATGAACACGCACAGGGCGGCGCGGAAGACGTTACGGGCGCCGTAGCGGTCGGCGGCCCAGCCTGAGACCGGGATGAAGATCGCCAGGCTCACGAGATAGGCGGTGAGCGCGAGCTTGAGGGCGATCGGATCGACACCGAGGCTCGCCGCGATCGCCGGCAGGGCCGTGGCGATCACCGTCGAGTCGGTGTTCTCCATGAACAAGGCGGTGGCGACGACGAGGGGGACGATCTGGGCGGGACGCATCGGCAGGGAGAAGCGCGCGACGCGCCGAAGGTTGCGCAAGGGGCGCGCAACGGGCGCGCAAGTCGCGCGCGAGAGGCGCGGCGACGTTGCACGAAGACGACGCCGGAACCCAACGTTGCGTGGGCGTGGGATGAAACAACGTGGCGGAACGGTCACAGGCCCGCCGGATACGCGCGCCGTCCCCCGTCCAATCCTTCCGGGACCGCCGGCTTAAGGCTAGGCTTCCGCCCGAAAAGCGATGCTGTCCCGCCGGTCACGGCAGGATACGCGTCCCCGAGCGTCCCCCCGGCGCCGGCCTCCATCCCGCGAAAGAGCCTAATGCCCCTGCGGTCGAACCTTCGTCCCGGCGTTTCCCGTCTCGCGCTCGCCGCCGCCCTGCTCGCCGGGTTGGCCGGCTGCGGCGACGTGGTGCTCACCGACGGCGGCGCCCTCTCGCGCCGCGACCAGTTCGTGGCCAGCGATGCCGTCGCCTCCGAGTCCAAGCTGTTCATCGATCCGACCCTGCCGCAGACGGTGCGTACCGTGCGCATCGTCCCGACCGTGTTTTCCGAGGCGGTCTCCGGCCCCGGCCTGTCGCCGGTGGAACGGCGCCTGATCGCCAACGCCGCCGACCGGGCGCTCTGCTACGACCTCTCGCTGCGCTACGACGTGGTGTCGTCGGGGCGCGCCGACCTCACCGTCCGCTCGGCGATCACGCGGGTCGATCTCACCAACATTCCCGCCTCCGGCGCGACCGTCGCCGCCACGACGGCGATCTCGGTGGCCGGCCAAGTCGGCATCGGCTTCGCCAACACCCTGGGCCGGGTGCCGGTGCCGCGGCTGCCGATCGGGCTCGGTAGCCTGACCATCGAATCCGAGGCGCTCGACGCCCGCAACCGCCAGCGCGCGGCGATGATCTGGGCGGGTGCGGCCAACTCCTTCACCAACCAAGCCCGCTTCTCGGCCGCCAGCGACGCCTACGATCTCGCCGGCGAGTTCGGACAGGATTTCGGCTCCTACCTCGCCACCGGCAAGGATCCGTTCAAGGGCGAGCTGCAGCTGCCGACCTACGACCGCATCCGCATCACCACGTTGGGCGAGGCGCCCCTCGACCCGGATTGCGAGGCCTTCGGCCGGGCGCCCGGCTTCGACGGCATCCTCGGCGACATGGTCGGCCTGCCGCCGGAATGGACCGACAAGGGGCCGGGCGTCTCCGCCGCGCGCTAGCGCGGATTCCGATCGAGCGCGTCGAACCAGCGTGCGCCCCTCGCCCCGCCCAGCGGGGAGAGGGGCTCGGCGGAGCGCTGCGTTCAAGCCGCCTCGAACAGCGGCACCGAACGCATCTCCGGCACCAGCACCACGCCCTTGTCGGTGATGCGGATCTGCGGGATCACCGCGAGCGGGATCAGGTTGAAGCCCATATAGGGGATGCTGCAGCCGGCCCGCTCCCAGGCGCGCTTGAGCGCCTTCACCTCATCCGCCACCGCGCCCACGCGCTTGTCGGAGAGGAGCCCCGCCACCGGCAGCGCCACCATCGCGACGACGTGGCCCTCCTCGACGACGCAGACGCCGCCCTGATGCGCGGCGATGGCGTCGAGAGCCACCCGCATGTCGGCCTCGTTCAAGCCCGCGACGATGAGGTTGTGCGAATCGTGGCCGACGCTGCTCGCTACCGCGCCGCGCTTCAAGCCGAAGGCCGAGAGCAGCCCGTGGGCGACGCCGCCGGAACGGCCGTGCCGCTCGACCACCGCGACATGGCAGAGATCGTGTGCGGCGAGCGTCGCCGCCCAATCCGCGCCGGGGGTGAGCGAGACGCGCTCATGCGTCAGCTCGATGCCCGGCAGCGTGGTGCGGATCGCGTTGACCGTGCAGGGCCCGGCGGGCAGCGCCGGGATCAGGGCGGGAACCGGATCGGGCAGGCGGACCGTGGCGTAGGCGGGGGCCGGGTAGCGGTAGGGCCGGGCCAGGGCCTCTTCGAGACGTGGCGTCGGCCGGCGATCCTCCACCACCTGTTGCCCGCCATACCACGTCGCCTGCGGCACGAGATCGTCGTTCAGGAGCACGAGATCGGCCCGGCGCCCGCCACCGAGGCCGCCGACCTCGCCGTCGAGGCCGTAGCGCGTGGCTCCATGCAAAGAGCCCATGGCCCAGGCCGCGGGTTTCGGGATGCCGCGCGCCACCGCCTCGCGCACCACCCAGTCGAGGCCGAACGCGAGAAGGTCGTCGGCATCGCGGTCGTCGGTGCAGGCGCAGACCCGCTTCCAGGCGGCGCCGTACTCGGTCACGGTGCCGATGGCTTTGGGCAGCGAGTGCCAGGGCGTGGTCGGCGGGCCCCCGCGCAGAAAGATCCAGAGGCCAGCTTCCAAGAGGTCGTCGGCGATGTCGGCATCCACGGCCTCGTGGGTGTCGGTGACGCCGCTCGCGGCGTAGGCCGCCACGAAGTCGCGGCCGTAGACATGGCCGGAGACCGGGCGGCCCCGCTCCAGCGCGGCGCGGATGATGGCGTGCGCCCGCTCGTCCCCGCTCGCCACCGCGACGAAATCCATCTTCTCGCCGAGTCCGATCGCCTCGGGCCAGGCATCGAACAGGGCGCCGATCTTCTCCGCCGTCAGGTCGCCGCCCGCCGTCTCGAGATCCGGCGTGGTAGCGGGCACCGTGCTCGGCACGGTCAGGAAGATGTTGAGGGGCGCCGCGCGGGCATCCTCCAGCATCCATTCCACGCCGTTCACGTCCAGCACGTTGCCGATCTCGTGGCTGTCGCAGACGATCGTGGTGGTGCCGTTGATCAGTGCGGCCTCCGCGTAGGCACAAGCCGTCACCATGCTGCTCTCGATGTGCAGATGCGGATCGACCAGCCCCGGCGCGATCAGGCCGCCGCGCGCATCGTAGCGCGGGGCGGCGCCGCGATGCTGGCCCGCCGGCTTCACCGCGGCGATGCGCCCGCCCGCGATCCAGATCTCGCGGTCGGGCAGGACGCGCTCGGAATAGGTCGAGAGCACCCGCGCACCCGTGATCACCAGATCGGGCTCGGCGCGGCCTGCGGCGACATCGGCGAGGCGCCGCGTCATCCGGGCCAGCGGCGCGACGGCGAAGCGGGTGAGGGGTTGGGCGGTCATCGGGGCCTTCCTTACGTGGCTCTCGGGCACGACGCGCAGGCATCGTGCCACGAAAGGAAGGCCGGGCGCAGCCGCCGGTAACATTCCAAATCCGGTTGATCCCTTCGGGATGGCGGATTTGGACATCGCTCAGGCGCCGCGCGGGCTGAGTGATACGTACCCCGCTTCGATCGAGCGGGGCACGTATCACTCCTGTTCGTCCGCCGCGTCCTTGGCGCCCGCCTCGCCGCGAAAGCCCGTGGCCAGCACGTAGAGTTCGCTCGAATCGGCCCGGCTCGCCTGCGGCTTGACGTGGCGCACGGTGGCGAAGTCGCGCTTCAGCTCGGTCAGCAGATCGCCCTCGGTGCCGCCCTGGAACACCTTGGCGAGATAGGCGCCGCCGGGCGCCAGGATCTCGCGGGCGAAGACCGCGGCGGTCTCGGCGAGTCCGATGATGCGCAGGTGGTCGGTCTTCTTGTGGCCGGTGGTGTTGGCGGCCATGTCGGACAGGACGAGGTCGGCCCGGCCGCCCAGCAGCTCGGTCAAGCGCTCGGGTGCGGAGGGATCGAGGAAGTCGAGGGTGATGAAGGTCGCGCCCGGCATCGGCTCGATCTCGAGCAGATCGATGCCGACGATGCGGCCGCTCTCGCCGAGGATCCGCGCCGCCACCTGCGACCAGCCACCGGGGGCGGCGCCGAGATCAACGATGCGCTGTCCGGGCTTCAGCAGCTTGAAGCGCTCGTCGATTTCGAGAAGCTTGAACGCCGCGCGGGAGCGGTAGCCCTCGCGCTTGGCGCGGGCGACGTAGGGGTCGTTGAGCTGGCGTTCCAGCCAGCGCTTCTGGGAGAGGGTGCGCCCGCGCCCGGTCTTCACCCGCTGCTTCAGGTCGCCGCGCAGGCCCCCCGTCCCGCCTCGCCGGTCGCTCATGATCCTGTCCTCAAGCATCGGAACGCACCGATGCGCTCACAGCCGCAGGATGGTCCCTATCGCGGCGCGGCGGGTCCGTGAAGACGTTCCGTCCGGGGAGTCGGTCGCCGCGGGCGATGAGACGAGGGCCGGCCCGGCTTTCTCAGCGATACCGCCCGCGGCGCCAGACGCCGTCCTCGCGCATCATGTTCATGAGCAGGCCCTCGCGCAGGCCCCGGTCGGCGATGCGCAGGCGCTCGGACGGGAACACCCGGCGGATCGCCTCCAGGATGGCGCAGCCGGCCAGCACAAGATCGGCCCGGTCGCGGCCGATACAGGGGTTGTCGGCACGCTGTTCGAGGCGGGTGTCGAGCAGGTCCTCGATCGCGTCACCGACCTCGTCGTCGCTCATCCAGAGGCCATCGACCCGGCGCCGCTCGTAGCGGGCGAGCCGCAGATGCATGGCCGCGAGCGTGGTCACGGTGCCCGAGGTGCCGAGCAGGTGGAAATAGGGTGCGGTGGCAGCCGCCGCAGCGCGGATCGCGAAGGGGGAGATGAGGTCGCCGACCTCCTCGACCATGCCCTCGAAGGTCCGCCGGGTGACCTCGGTGCCGCCGTGGCGCTCGGCCAGCGTCACCACGCCGACGGGGAGCGAATCCCAGGCGCGGATACGCAAGGTCGGGTCGGTCGAAGGGTTGGCCGCCGCGCCGTCGAGCCATGCGATCTCGGTGGAGCCGCCGCCGATATCGAAAATCACGACTGATTCCGCCCGCGGGTCCGCGAGCGCGGCGCAGCCGGTCACGGCGAGATAGGCTTCGGTCTGCCGGTCGACGATCTCGAGATCGAGCCCGACCTCGGCGCGCACCCGCGCCACGAACTCGGCGCCGTTGACAGCAAGCCGGCAGGCCTCGGTCGCGATCACCTTGGAGCGGGCCACCGCGCGGGATTTCATCTTGCCCCGGCAGATGCGCAGGGCCTCCACCGTGCGCTCGATCGCCGCCTCGGTGAGGCGATTGGAATTGCCCAGTCCCTCGCCGAGCCGGACGATGCGGGAGAAGGCGTCGATCACCCGGAAACCGTTGGGCGTCGGCTCGGCGACCAGCAGGCGGCAATTGTTGGTGCCGAGATCGAGCGCGGCATAGGCGTCGCGTCGGCCGTGCCGACCGGTTTCGTAGCGGGGGGGGAAGCTCTCGATCGGGCGTCCGCCCGTGACCGTGCGGGAACCCTCCCGCGCTGTCTGCGGGTCGGCGGTGGGGCGGGCCGACACGGCGGCGGCGCTCTCATCCCTCATCGACGCGACCGAACTTCCTGGCGATGCAGCCCGGCAAGACGCCGGGCCGACGTGGCACCAAGGCTACAGGCGTTATTCAGGAACTGCAAAGGCTGGATGGCCGGCCTTACACGATTTGCCGCATGGATTGTTTCGCGAAAAGTTCCTCAACCCGGTTCCTGCCGCGGCTTAGCCGCCCCGCCGACCGTATAGCTGCGGCCCTTCCATACAGCCCGGCCGGCCCGCCCGGGGCGCAGCAGCACGTTCCACTGGATCGCCAGCGCCGTGCCGACGGTGGCGGGGTGCAGGAGAATCGTCGCGAGCGGCTCGGCGACCCGCAAAGTGATCGCCGCCCGCGTCGCGAGCGAGACGATGACGGCGGCTGCGGCCAGGACGGTGGGCGTGCCGGCGCCCAGCGCCAGGGCGGCGGCGAGGACGAGCCATGGCAGGATATGGCCGCCGAACAGCAGCACCGTCCAGACCGGGAGCGAAGCGGGCGTCGCCATGCCCTCATGCGCGTTCTTCGAGAAGCCGGCCCAGCTCTGCGCAAAATTCCGGTACATCCGGCAGGCCGCGAGCGCGTGACCCGCGACGAGATCGGTGTGGAAACCCTGCTCGCGGAACAGCCGGGGCAGGCGCACGCCGTCATGGAGCGAGGTGCGGATCGCGCCGTGCCCCCCAGTCCGCCGGTAGGCCGCGCGTGCGATCAGGATCATCTGCCCGCAGGCGGCGCCGAGCGAGGGGCGGGGCGAGGCGCGCATCAGGGCGATCGGCAGGTAGCCGAGCATCAGGAAGTCGATCATCGGCACCGTCAGGCGCTCGCCCAAGGTCTCCATCACCTGCCGCGGCACGCCGCTGACGAGATCGGCGCCGCTCCGGACGGCATGGGCGGCGAGCGCCGCCGCGCCGTCCGGCGCCAGCGTCACGTCGGCATCGAGGAACAGGAGGCGCTCGCCCCGTGCCGCCTCGGCCAGGGCGACGCAGGCGTGGTTCTTGCCGGTCCAGCCCTCGGGCAGGGCGGGCACGGCGATCAGCCGCAGGCGCGGATCGGTGCCGGCGATACGCCCGACGATCGCTGCAGTCTCATCGGTCGAGTGATCGTCGCCGACGATCACCTCAACCGGGACGCCGCGACTCGCGAGCGCGGCCCGCACCGTGCCCTCGATCACCGCCGCCTCGTTGCGGGCGGGGATCAGGATCGAGACGAGGCCGTCGCTCGGCGTGGGCTCGGGGCTGCGCAGGATCGCGAGATTGACCGCGGCCAGCCCCGCCGGAAGCAGCGCCAGCGCGAGGGCAACGAGCGCGAGGAGGGTGAGTGTCATCGGGTCCGCGTCTCCTCGGAATCGCCGTCCCGGTGGCCCGGCTCGAAGCGACGGCCGGTCAGCACCGCCGCGAGCCGCCGCCAGCCGTCATACACGCCGCCGACCCCGCGCCGACCCGCCAGCAGCGTCTCGAACCGAGCCGGATCGCGGGCGATCACGTCGGCGGAGAGCCGGTCGAGGGTCGCGGTCAGCACTGTCTCCATCCGGGCGAGGCGCTCCGGGCGGGGCAGGGCGAGCAGTTCGGCGGCGGTGAGCGGTTGACCGAAGGCGAGGAAGGCTTCCGCGCCGCGCTCGTCCCAGAAGGCGTATTCCACGGCCAGCGGCAGGAAGGTCGCCTCGGGCGCCATTTCGGCCAGCCGCGCGACGCCGGGCTTCAGCCCGAGCGGGCGGGTTCGCACGTCGGCGAAGCGCCCTTGCGCCGTGATCCAGATCGCCCGGTTCGGCGCGGCCAGGATGGCGCGGGCGGCGGACAGGAACTGTGCGCCGCCCCGCGCGCTGTTGAGATCGACGGGGAAGGCGCCCAACTTCCGGAAGATGCCGTACTTCTCCAGCATCGCCGCATCGATCGGCGCGAAGCTCTCGCGGCCCGGAAACAGCCGGTCGGCCGCCACGATCAGGATCGCCGCATCCCACCACGCTGGATGGTTGGCGTAGATCACCAGTGGCGCCGTGCCGGTGATGCCGGCCGGAACACCCCAGCGGGCCAGCCGCAGGGCGTTCAGGTGGCGCCGCACGAAGCGGTCGAAATAGGCGGCCATGAACCGCCAGAGCCGGGCCGAGCGCTCGGGCGGAAGCGGTTTGCCCCGCGCCATGTCGAATCAACTCAGGCGGTCTTGCGCAGCTCCGGTTCTGCACTGCCGCGCAGGTCCTGATCGAGGGCGTCGGCCGCGATCCAGCCCGACATCATCACCATCGGCATGCCCGGCCCCGGATGGGCGGCACCGCCCGCGAGGTAGAGGCCGCGCACCTCCCGCGAGCGGTTGCCGGGTTTGAATGCACCCATCATCCGCCCGTGCGAGGCGAGCCCATAGATCGCGCCGTTGAGCACCTTGTAGCGGTCGTGGATGTCCTGCGGGGTGAGGTGGCGCTCGACGACGATGCGCTCCTCGAGATCCGGCATGCCGCCGGTGCGCTTGAGCTTCTCCAGGATCGTCCGGCGATAGGCCGGGAACATCTTCGACCAGTCGTGATGCGGCCGAAGATACGGCGTGTGGACGAGGACGTAGAGCGCCTCGCCGCCCTCGGGCGCCACGCTCGGATCGGTGGAGGAGGGCGCCGCGAGATAGGCGGTCGGGTCGGGGGCCGGCTCGCCCTTGCGGTAGATGAAGTCGAACTCCTCCTCCGGGTCGCGGGAGAAGACGAAATCGTGGTGGTTCAGGTGCTCGTAGCGCTTGTTCAGGCCGAGATAGAGCACCACGCCGGAGCAGGCCGGTTCGAAGGACTTCTTCTCGTAGGACTTGCCGACCTCGCCGCCGACAAGTTCGCGGTAGGTGCGCACCGAATCCATGTTGGAGATCACGGCGTCATAAGGCGTGATGCCGTCGCGGGTGCGCAGGCCGCGGAGCTGGCCCGCGGCGATATCGAGGCCCAGCACCTCGTCGGCGGGCTTCATCGTGGCGCCGAGTTCGGTGGCGAGCCGCATCAGCCCCTCCGCCACCGCGCGGGTGCCGCCCATCGGGTACCACACCCCTTCGGCCGTCTGCATGTGGGCGATGGCGCAGAGCACGGCCGGCGCGCCGTAGGGCGAGGAGCCGACATATTGCACGAAGTGGTCGAGCATCTGCGCGAGGCGCGCATCCTTGACCTTGCCGCGGATCGTGCTCGCGACGGTGGCGTGCATGCGAAGGCTCAGCACGTCGCGGAGCGTGCCGGGATTCATGTTGGCGCGCAGGTCGATCGTGTCGAACAGATCCTGCACCGCCTTCCAGAAGAAGAACCGCTCGGAGACGCCGTGCAGATGCTCGGAGACCGCGATGAACTTCTTGTAGCCGTCACCCGCCCCTTGTCCGGGCGCGAACCGGTCCATGGAGGCGGCCATGGCGTCCACGTCCTCGATCAGATCGACGCGCGAGCCGTCATCGAAGAAACAGCGCCATTGCGGGTCGAGCCGGCGCAGATCCATGTAATCGTGCACCGAGCGCCCGGCCTCGGCGAAGATGCGCTCCAGCACGCGCGGCACGGTGAGGATGGTCGGCCCCATATCGAAGCGGAAACCGCCCTCGTGCAGCACCGCGGCCTTGCCACCCATCCAGTCGTTCTTGTCGTAGACCGTGACGCGATGGCCGCGCGCGGCCGCCACGCAGGCCGAGGCCAACCCACCGAGCCCGCTTCCGACGACCGCGACCGAAGAACCCTGGCTCATTGGAAACGCGTCTCCCGCGCGGCCTGAAAAAGAAGGCCGTCAAAGCGAAGCTAGATGCGGGACCGGGCGGGTCAACGTGCCACCCGGTCGCGCTCGGTTCATTCCACGCCGCGGGCTGTGGACAGAGACGCGAGAAAATTGCCGATTTCCCGGCGCCGCTGCGTAGATTCGAGCACGTCGGCGCCGATCCCGAGACGCCACGCGCGATGGCGGCGGGAGGCACCCTCGCTCCCGTCGAGATCCGAAATCTCGCCGGCATAGGCCTCGACCGCGGCGTAATCGGCGGCCAGGCCAGCGGAGACGACCGCGTCGGCGCTCAGCCGCAGCATCGCGGCCAGTTCGTCGAGGTCGGTTTCCGGGTGGTACTGCGTGCCCCAGAACAGCCCGCGCCCGTAGCGGATCTCGATCGCCTGCACGTCGAGCATGGCGTTCGCCGCGAGCACCCGAGCGCCGGACGGGGCGCCGACGACGGCATCGAGATGGATCGCGGGTGCGTCCCAGGCGGGGGCGCGACCGGCCAAGAGCGGGTGAACGGCCCCGTCACCCGTGGCCGTGAGGCGCCGGGCGAAACCGTATTCCGGCCCGCGCGGGTTCTCGCCGACATCCCCGCCCGCGATCGCCGCGGCGACCTGCATGCCCCAGCACGAGCCGAAGACCGGCAGCCCGGCCTCCAGCGCCGCGCGCATCAGGTCGAGCTGGCGCCGCACCGCCGGACCGTCATCGGCGAGCCGCAGGGTGGAGCCGGTGAGCACCATCCCGTCGAACCCGGCGAGATCGGCCCCGATCGCGGCCTCGGCATCGGCCGGGTTCACCAGCGTGCAGGCCGCCTCGGGCGCGAGATCGGCCACGACGCTGGCGAAGGCCTGCGAGGTGGTTTGGCCGACGGCGGCCTCGCGCTTCGCACGGCCGTCGCGGTCGTTGCCGTCGGCGATCAGCAGGCGCAGCATCGCGTTCGTCATGGGGGTGGGGCGGCTCGGAGAGAGACAGGTCGGGGGCGTTGCCTCTGCCCGATCCGCGCGCCCGGGTCGCGGGCGCAGGTCGCCGCAGGGCGATCCGCCTCAGACCGTTCTCCGGCCCACCACCCCGACCGCGACCCCCAGACCCACGGCCGCCAGGGCCGCCAGCACGCCCCAGGCCGGTAGCGCCGCCGCCGCGCCCTCGCCGAGGGCCGCCTGATAGGCCTCGATCGCCCAGGCGTTGGGCGTGAGCCAGCCGGCCTGCTGCAACCAGGGGGGCATGAGGAAGCGGGGCACCATGCTGCCGCCCACCGCCGAGAGCAGCAGCACGCCGAAGGTCGCGGCCAGATGCGCCTGCTGACGTGTGGCCGAGAGCGAGCAGGCGGCGAGCGCGAGGCCGGCCGCCATGGCCGAGACGAGGATCGAGGTGACGAGCCAGCCGATCCAGTGGCCGGACACATCGACGCCGTGCAGAAGCGCGGCGGCGGAAAAGATCAGCCCGGCCTGGACCACGCCCTGGCCGAGCAGGAACAGGAATTTGCCCAGCACGATCACCGGTAGCCCGCCGGGGCCGGCGGCGAGGCGATCGGCCAGCCCGCCCTCGCGCTCGTCCACCAGGGAGAGCGCCCCCTGCATCGCCGCGAACAGCAGGAACACGGCGGCGATGGCGCCCGCGTAGTAGCTCACCCGCTCGTTGCCGCGCCCGCTCGCGGTGGTGCGGGTCTCGACGAGACGGGTGAAGGAGAACGGCTCCTTCTTCGCCCGCTGCTCGGCGAAGGCCTCGTCGAGGAAGGCGCGCTCGTCCGGCCCGATCTTGCCGGAGCGCTCCACATCCGCGACGATGCGCGAGAGCACCACGTCGGGCAGCGCGTCGTTGAGGGCACGCTGGAGCTGGCCCAGCGCGATCGGTGTGGCGAGCGCCCGCGACGGACTCTCGATCAGCAGCACCGGCTGGCTCGCCGCCGCGCTCCCCTTGTCCGTGCCTGCCTTGTCGGGGCCAGCGGGTGCCGCGAGGTCGCTGCGCAGCACCAG
Source organism: Methylorubrum extorquens (assembly GCA_900234795.1). Lineage (NCBI taxonomy): Bacteria > Pseudomonadati > Pseudomonadota > Alphaproteobacteria > Hyphomicrobiales > Methylobacteriaceae > Methylorubrum > Methylorubrum extorquens. Next base: position 2,062,373 of record LT962688.1, on the reverse strand, counting down.
GGCCACATCGACCTCGCCCCGGCGCACGGCGCGGACGGCCGCCGCCTCGTCCGCCACGTCCAGGCGCGCGATGCGCAAGGACGGCTCGGCCTCCAGCGCCGTGACAAGGCGCTGCGTGGTGGCGGTGCCCGCGAGGTCGGCGAGCCCGAGATGGATGCGGATGCGGTCGCCGATCGCGCCCGAAAAGATCGCCGCGAAAATCGCGAAGATGACGGTGGGCAGCACGAAGGCCATGGTCAGCGCCGCGCGGTCGCGCACGAGCGAGAGCCACATCACCCGGAATGCCGCCGCGATCACGCCGCGCTCTCCAGGCCCGGACGGTCGGCGAGGCTGTCCCGATAGAGGGTTTCCAGGCCGGGGCGGCGCACGCGGATCTCGGCCACCGGCACGCCCGAGGTGCGCAGGGCGGCCAGCAGAGCCGCGCCGTCGAGCCCGCCGGCCGCACCATGGTCGGCGCGCCAGAACCGTGCGTCACCCGCGAGCGGCGAGAAGCCGGAGCGCCGCAGGGCCGCCTCGGCGGCGGCGTCCGGGGGGCTCTCCAGCACCGCCTCGTGCTCGGGCGGGGCGGCCTCGAGCGGGCGCATCAGCGCGGCCAGGGCGCCTTCGAGCCGGATCTGTCCGTCGGCGAGGATGGCGACGCGGTCGGCAAGGCGCTCGGCCTCGGAGAAATCGTGGGTGCTGATGACGAGCCCGGCGCCCCCCGCGCGCAGACCCGCCAGCACCGTGTGGATCGACGCCCGCGCGTCGAGATCGACCCCCTGCGTCGGCTCGTCGAGCAAGATCAGGTCGGGCTCGCTGAGCAGGCTCACGGCGATGTTGACCCGGCGCTGGTAGCCGCCCGAGAGCGTGGCGACGAGCCGCCCGGCCACCTCGGCCAGCGCACAGCGCCCGATCGCCGCCGCGACCGCCCCGCGGCGTTCCCCGCGCTTCAGGCCGGCAAGCCGGGCGAACACGTCGAGATTCTCCGCGACGGTGAGGCGGGGATAGAGCGCGATCTCCTGCGGCACGAAGCCGATCCGCTTACGGGTCGCGCGGTCGGCATGGGGATCGCCGCCGAGGATGCGGACGCTTCCGGCATCGGGCGCGAGCCGCCCGGCCAGCAGGCGGATCAGGCTGGTCTTGCCGGCCCCGTTCGGTCCGAGCAGGGCCAGCGTCGTGCCGCGAACGAGGGTGAGGTCGAGTCCGCGCAGGGCCGGACGGCCGCGATAGGCGAGGGCAGCGCCCTCGACGGAGACGAGGGGCGGGGCATCGCTGCGCATCATCCGCCCGTCAGCGCCGCGGCAGGGGACGGGCGATGCGGATCCGCACGGCGGCGCCGGGTTCGCGCAGGGCGAAGCTCGCGCTGGCAAAGTCCGGCCGGCCCCGACGCGCGACCGCGCCGGAGAAACCGTAGGGCTCCAGCGGCAGGCCGAGCCCGGTCCGGTCGAGCCGGCCGTTGCCGTTCTCGTCCTGGAAGGCGGCGACCGCCCAGACGCCCGCGGGCACGTCGGTGAAGACGAAGCGCTCGGCGCCGCCGCGGACCGGTGCGCTCCGGCCGATCGGACAGGCGGCCTCGCTCAGCCCGCCCTGACACAGGGTGACGTAGACTTCGCCCGGCCCCGGCTCGGCCCCCTCGACGATCACCTCCAGGCCTGCCGCCCGCGCCGGGCCCGTCAGCGCCGCCAGCACGGCAAGGCCCGCGAGAAACGCGGCCCGCATCAACTCGGATCGCCCTGCGTGGCGAGCGGCGAGGTCGTCGGCAGGTCCGCCAGGATCGCGGGCGCCTTCTCCTTGGCGAGATCCTCGATCAGGAGCCGGGCCGAGATGCGCGCGCCCTCGTAGATCACCGGAAGACCGGAGCCCGGATGGGTGCCGCCGCCGACGAGGTAGAGCCCCGGTCCAAAGCGGTTATGCGGCCGGAACCACAGCATCTGCATGAGATCGTGGGCGAGGTTGAAGGTCGCGCCCTCGTGCACCGCGAACTCGTCGCGCCAGTCGCGGGGATCGACCACGCGCTCGTAGCGGATGCGGCTCTCGATGTCGGGAAGGCCGAGGAGCTTCAAGCGCTCCAGAATCAGCTTGCGGTAGGTCGGGCCGACCGTCTCCCAATCGATGCCCGCCTTCAGGTTCGGCACCGGCACCAGCACGTAGAGGGCGGTATGGCCGGGCGGCGCCATGCCGCCATCGGTGAAGCCGGCATGCTGCACGTAGATCGAAGGCTCCATCGGCAGCGTGCCGCCGGTGATCTCCTTGATGTTGCGCTCGTATTCCTTGGCCAGCAGGATGGTGTGGTGGCCCAGGCTCTCGGGCATTTTGCCCTCGATGCCGAGGTAGAGCATGTAGGTCGAGCAGGAGAGCCGCGCCTTGCCGATCTTTGCGTCGCGCCAGCGCGGGCGCCGCTCCTCCGGCACCAGATCGCGAATCACCTTGGCGAAGTCGCCGTTCACGACCACCGCATCGGCCTTCAGCGTCTCGCCGTCGACGACCACGCCGGTGGCGCGCTTGCCCTCGAACAGGATCCGCTCGACCGATTGCCCGAGGCGGATGTCGACGCCCATGCGGCGGGCCAGCCCCGCCATCGCCTCCGAGACCGCGCCGCAGCCGCCGACCGGGTGATAGACCCCGTGCTCGTATTCGAGGAACGAGAGGATCGTGAACAGGCTCGGGCAGCGGAAGGGACTCATCCCGAGATATTTGGTCTGGAATGAGAAGGCGAGGCGCACCCGCGGGTCGGCGAAGTAGCGCTTGAGATCCCGGTCCACGCTGCGGCCGGGATGGAGATGGGGCAGGGCAGCCAGCATCGCCGGGCTCGCCATCGACAGGATGTTGTCGAAGGGCTGCTCCAGCACCGGCTTGAAGTAGTTCAGCTTGGTCCGGTTCTCTTCGAAGAACTTTTCGACGTTCTCGGCGTCGGCGGGGGCGAGGCGGGCGATCTCGGCCTTCAGCCGCGGCACGTCGCCGGTGGCGCGGATCTGCCCCGAAATGCCGCCCTCACCCTCGAAGACGAGGTTGTATTGCGGGTCGAGCCGCTCCAGCCGGACATGGTCCTCCAGGCGCTCGCCGCAGGATTCGAAGATGTCGGCGAGGATCTGCGGATAGAGGAAGAAGGTCGGGCCGATATCGAAGCGGTAGCCGCCCGGCGCCTCCACGGTCTTGGTGCGCCCGCCGACTTGGGCGTCCTTCTCGATCAGCGTGACGTGCAGTCCGGCCTTGGCCAGGAGCAGCGCCGTGGCAAGCCCGCCGGGGCCGGCCCCGACGACGATCGTGCGGCGGCCCGACAGGGTACGCAAACCTTCCCGCGACTGCAGCAACGCCCCAAGACTCCCAACCTGATATCGTCGGCGCAATCTTGGCCGGAAGCGGGCGAGGGGCAAGAGGCACGGATTGTCGCGTGCCGCCGGTCTCGACAGGTTCCGGCCGCGTTCAGGGCCGCCGCCGACGCAGCGGGAGCACGGCAGCCGCGCCGATCTGTGGGCCGGTCTCGGCATCGAGATCGGGCACGGCGATGATCGGCGCGCCGCGCAGGTCCCGGCGCATGACGATGGCGCCACGCTCCTCCAGATAGCCCAGCATGCGCCGGGCACGCCCCGCCGAGGAGGTGCCGTAGGCCTCCGCGAGCGCCGCGTCGGAGGGGCAGGGCGAACCTTCGAGCGCCGTGCGGGCGATGAGCAGGAACAGCCCGGCCAGATCCTCGGGCAGACCGGCGGCAATCTCCTGCGCCCGCTCCCAACCGGGTCCCTCGGCGGTGGCGCCCTGGACGCCGGCCCGCGCCACGGCGAGCCGCCGCTTGAACTCGGGCAGGCCCATCGCCTCGCCGCCGATCCGGCGGATACGGCAGCGGACGGTGAAATCCTGGTAGAGGGTGGCGGGCGTGCAGGCAGCGGCGTCCGAATCCGCGAGCACCGAGGCGAGGATCTCGGCCATCGCCGCCTCGCGCTCGGCCGGGTCCATCGGCTCCTCCTCCGGCAGATCGTCGCGCACCGGCGGGCGGTAATTGGCGAGCTGGACCAGCACGTCGGGGCCCGGCGCGCGCACTGGCTTGGGCCGGGGGGCAGGCAGGGGCCGGGCCTCCTCCTCGGCCGACGCCGTCATGATCAGGGCGCGCGCCTCCTCGCCCATGGTAGGCAGGGGGAGCAGGTCGGGGGCGGCGTTGCGGCTCTCGGTCACCGTCGGACCGATGGCGATCGGCAGCGGGCGCTTCGAGAGCGCCGGGCCGAGGCCGACGAAATGGCCGCGGGCGAGGTCGCGGAACATCTCGGCCCCGCGGCGGTCGAGGCCGAGCAGGTCGGCAGCGCGCGCCATGTCGATGTCGAGGAAGGTGCGGCCCATCAGGAAGTTCGAGGCTTCCGCTGCGACGTTCTTGGCGAGCTTGGCCAGACGCTGCGTGGCGATGATGCCCGCCAGCCCGCGCTTTCGCCCGCGGCACATCAGGTTGGTCATGGCGCCGAGCGAGAGGCGGCGGGCCTCGTCGGAGACCTCGCCCGCGGCGGCCGGGGCGAAGAGCTGCACCTCGTCCACCACCACCAGCATCGGGTACCAGAGCGAGCGGTCGGCATCGAACAGCCCACCGAGGAAGGCGGCGGCGGCGCGCATCTGGTCCTCGGCGTCGAGCCCCTCCAGCGAGAGCACGACGGAGACCCGATGCTCGCGCACGCGGGCAGCGATGCGCAGGAGTTCGGCCTCGTTGCCGTCCGCCTCGATCACGACGTGGCCGTAGCGCTCGGCCAGCGTGACGAAATCGCCCTCGGGATCGATGATCGCCTGCTGCACGAGGCCCGCGCTCTGTTCGAGCAGGCGCCGGAGCAGGTGCGATTTGCCCGAACCGGAATTGCCCTGGACGAGGAGGCGCGTCGCCAGCAGCTCCGTGAGGTCCATCATCCCGGGCTTGTCGCCGGCCCGACCCAGATCGATCTCGTAGCCCATCCCGTACCCCGCTGGCGCCCGCTGCTTCTAACATGCGCCGGCCGGCCGGGGTCCGCGAGGGCCTGAGCCGTCCACAGGCGGGAGGCCGCAGGCGCGCGCCCCGAGGATTCGGCTTCAGCCTGCGAGCCGCCGTCCGGCCAGATGATGCAGCGCGATTGCGCCAGCCGTCGCGACGTTGAGCGAGTCGAAGCCCGGCGCCATGGCGATGCGCACGCGGCGGGCGCGGGCCATCAGCGATTCAGGCAGGCCGGGCCCCTCGGTGCCGAGCAGCAGCAGCGCGCGGGACGGCGGATCCAGGGCATCGAGCGTCTCGCTCCCGCCGGGGGTGAGCGCCAGCGGCGTCAGGGCATGGCGTTCGGCGAGGTCGAGCAGCGCCGCCCCGCTCGGCGCGCGGGCGAAGGGCACGGTCAGCGCCGCGCCGGCCGAGACGCGGATCGCCTTACGGTAGAGCGGATCGCAGGTCTCGGCATCGAGCCAGACCGCGTCGGCGCCGAAGGCGGCGGCGTTGCGAAACAAGCCGCCGACATTGTCGTGGTTGGTCAGCCCCACCAGCCCGACGACGAGGGCCGGGGCAGGGGCAGGCGGGATCAAGGACTCGAGTGACGGCTCCTCGCCGCGCAGGCCCACCGCCAGCACGCCGCGATGGATCGGAAAGCCGGCCACCGCGCTCATCACGTCCTTGCCGGCGAGATAGACCGGCGGCCCATCCCCGCTCAACAGATCCGCAAAGGCCGGCCAGCGCTCGGGCGCCAGCAGAACCGATTCCGCGGCAAAGCGGGCGCTGCCAGAGAACAGCAGCCGCAGGGTCACCTCGCCCTCGACGATGAAGCGGCCCTGCCGGCCCACGAGGTCGCGCTCGCGCACGTCTCGGTAGGCGGAGAGCCGCGGGTCGTCCGGATCGTCGATGGTGATTGGCTCGGGCAAAAGAGGGGCGACTTTCGCTATCGCATCGTCCTGTCCCGAAAGCCGGCAACCACCTTTCGGGACGATGCTTTAGGCGCGGCCGCCGCCCATGCGCATGGCGAGCGGATCGGCCTCTTCCTTCTTCGGCACCTTCACCAGGGCCTCGCCGTCGAGCACCACCTCGTCGCCGACGGAGCAGGTGCAGGCCAGCCGGGCGCGGCGGCGCTCGGGGATCAGCTCGGCCACCTCGACCTTCACCTCGACGATGTCGCCGATGCGCACCGGCGCGCGGAAGTTCAGGGTCTGCGAGATGTAGACCGCGCCCGGCCCCGGCAGGCGAGTGCCGAGCACCGCCGAGATCAGGCCCGCGGTGTAGAGGCCGTGGGCGATGCGGGTGCCGAAGGGCGTGCGCGCGGCGAAGTGCTCGGAAAGGTGGATCGGGTTGCGGTCACCGGTGATCTCGGCAAAGCCCACCACGTCGGAGGAGGAGATCTCCTTCTTCAGGATCTCCGTCAGTCCGACTTCGAGATCCTCGAAATAGAGCACGCGCAGTTCGGGCAACATGGTCAACGCCTCCCCGGTCCGGATCGCCGCTCGATAGGCGGCTTGGCTGTCCTTTGGCAGATCTTTCGCCTTGCACAGCCGCGCGTGCAAATCCAGCCGGACAATGGGCCGAGAGGCCCGCGGCCGGGAAGGGCCTCGACAGGGCAGGGCGCCTCGGTCCATCACCGGCCCGCTTCGCCCCACCCTCGGGAACCCGCCGGTGCCTCGTCTGCCGCCCTCGCCGAGCCTGCGCCCGGTCGTCGCCCGCGTGGCGGCGCTGAACCTCGGCTATTTCGGCATCGAGATCGCAGTGGCGCTCGCGATCGGCTCGGTGGCGCTGATCGCCGACAGCCTCGACTTCCTGGAGGATGCCGCGATCAACCTGCTGATCTTTGCAGGGATCGGCTGGAGCGTGCGCAACCGGGCGCGGCTCGGCACCCTGCTTGCCGGCATCCTGCTGGTGCCGGGCCTCGCCACGGCCTGGGCGGCCTACGAAAAATTCTCGGACTTCACCGCGCCCGCCCCCGTGCCGCTGACGCTGACCGGTCTCGGCGCGCTTCTCGTCAACCTCGCCTGCGCGCTGATGCTCGCCCGCCACCGCGACGGCCATGGCAGCCTCACCCGCGCGGCCTACCTCTCCGCGCGCAACGATGTCGCCGCCAACGTCGCGATCATCATCGCGGGAGCCGCCACCGCGCTGACCCTCTCGCCCTGGCCCGACCTCATCGCGGCAGGGGGCATTGCCGTCATCAACGCCGATTCCGCCTTCGACGTGCTCAAGGCCGCCCGCCGCGAATGGCGTGCCGCGGCCGAGGAGGCGGCGCAGGCCCGCGCCTGACGCCTTCCGACTTTCTCTCTCGAACCGACGGACGCCGTGCTGCGCCTCTTTCCCCTCTCCGACCTGCATCTCGAACGCCGCCGCCCGGAGATGATCCCGCCGCCCGCGGCCGCCTTCGACGTGCTCGTCTGCGCCGGCGACCTGCACGAGGGCCAGCCCGAGTCCGGGCTCGCCACGGTGCTGGCGCTGGCGGGCGAGCGGCCGGTGGTGCTGGTGCCGGGCAACCACGAACACTACGCCCCGACCGGCGACCCACGCACCGCGCCCGAACTCCTCGCCGCCCTCGAACGCGAAGTCACCAGGCTGAACGGGCTGGGTCACCGCATCCACCTGCTCCAGGGCGGGCAGGCGGCGGTGATCGGCGGGGTGCGCTTCGTCGGTACGACGCTGTGGAGCGACTGGTCGCTCGCCGGGCGCTGGCTCACCGACGACACGCCCGACCGGCCCGACGACCCGGTCGCCTATGCGGCCGCGCGGATGACCGATCCTGTCACCGGTTCGCGGGAATACCGTGGTTCGATCCGCCGGGCCGACCGCGAGCCCTGGTCGCCGGCCGACGCGATGGAGGCCCATCTGCGCGAGCGGGCGGCTTTCCTCGAGACGCTGGCCCAACCGCACCAGGGCCCCACGGTCGCCGTCACGCACCATCCGCCGAGCCCGCTCGCCGCCGACGCGTTTCGCGACAGCCCCGGCGTGCCGTGGTGGGTGCCGGCCTTCTACGCCACCACCATCCTCGACGACCTACCCGACGCGGACCGTCCCGATCTCTGGATCTCCGGCCACTTCCATGCCGGGCACGATCTGCGGATCGGGCGCACCCGCTGGCTCGCCAACCCCGTGGAGGGAAAGACGTTTCGCAACGATCTCATCGTCGCGGTGGGATAGCGTTCTCACGGACGAAACCCGACGCCGGCTTCGTGCGTAAGGCTCCGGCTCGCCACAGGCGGGAAAAGCCAACAAAAACGGGAGATTCGCCATGAATGCCTTCATCGCCGTCGTGCTCGTCTGCGCCAACGGCATCCCGCAGCAGGATTGCAACGACGAGCGGGCGAGCGAGGTGCGAAAGGTCCGCGTCGCGAACGAACTCGGCTGCACCAACGGCTGGCAGGAGATCATCGCCCGCACCGACCTGAGGGACGAAGTCGGCAAGACGAGCTACCTCAAGACCGAGTGCCGCCGGGTGAAGGAACGCGAATAGCTTGGACCGTTGCCTCTCCGGCGTCGCCTCCGCGCCGGAATCTGCTATTCAGGCGCGGTCGAGCCCTGAAATTCACGTGAGCGGAGGGGATCGGCACAGTGTTTCGCCGATCGTCGAGAGATTGATGCGCCCGAAATCCGGACTTGCCGCCCTGCGTTGGCCCGCCCTGGGCATGCTGGCCGCCCTGTCCGTGGCCGGGCCGGTCCTCGCCGCCGCGCCCCCGGCCCAGCCGACGGACGGTCCGGGCGGCGTCGGCGACAAGGCCGCCACCATCACCAAGCGCGCGGTCGGCAAGGCGAGCGCAGCGACCTATGCCTTCTACAAGGCGGGCCCGGCGCCCGAGGGCGGGCGGCCGGTGGCGGTGTTCCTGCACGCCTGGGGCGCGCCGAACCCGCAGGCCTACGGCGCCTGGATCGACCATCTCGCCCGCCATGGCTGGCTCGTGCTGTTTCCCCGCTTTCAGGAGGTGAACCGCACCCGGCCCTCCGACGCGCCGGCCATCGCCGCGCGCCTGCTGAAATCCGCGCTGGCGGATCTCGCAGGCGACGCCGACGCGAAGCCGGATACGGGCCGCCTCGCGCTGATCGGGCATCTCGCGGGCGCGCCGCTCGCCGCCCATCTCGCGGCGGAAGCCGCACAGGAGGGCCTGCCCGCGCCCAAGCTCGTCTACGTCGTGATGCCCGGCGGCATCGCCCGGGACGCCAAGTCCCGCGGCGTCCCGCTCGGGGATCTCGACGGCATCTCGCCCAAGACCCTGTTGGTCACGGTGATCGGCGACCGCGACGCGCGCGCCGCCGACGCCGCCGCCCGGCGCATCCTGCGCGACGCCCATTCCGTGCCGCCCGAGCGCAAGCTGTTGGTGCGGGCGCTCTCGGACGACCACGGCTTCCCGGCGCTGACCGCGACGCTCGCTTCACCCGCCGGGCTCGACGCGGCCTATGACGGCGGCGCGATCAAGCTGCCGCCCGACCCGCCCGGCGAGAAGCCGCCACCCTTCCGCTGGTCGGCCGACATGGCGCTCTCGGGCGAGCAGACGACCCTGGTCTCGCAGATCAACAACGCCCGCGCCGACAGCCTCGATTTCCTCGCCTTCTGGCGCACCTTCGACATGGCGGCGACGGCTGCCTTCGCCGGCAAGGACGCCCAGAGCCTGAAGAACGATCCGGCTTTCAGCGATATGCGCCGCTGGGGCGACGGCTGGCCGGTCAAGCGCCTCGGTGTCGAGATGCCGAAGGTGCCGGGCACACCCGCCGCCGTGCAGCGCTGACCGCCCGTTTCCCGCCCCGATCCGAAACCTCAAAGGATGCCGACAAGCCGATGAAGCTGTTCCACTCGCACAGCTCGCCCTTCGTGCGGAAGGTGATGGTGGTCGCCCACGAACTCGGCCTCGCCGAGCGGCTGGAGTTGCTGCCGAGCGCCGTCCACCCGGTCAAGCGCGACCGCTCGGTGCTGGCGCAGCATCCGCTGGCCCAAGTGCCGACCCTGATCCTCGACTCCGGCGAAAGCCTCGCCGACAGCCGGGTGATCTGCGAGTATCTCGACGCTGAGGCCGGCGGCCGGCTGTTCCCGGCCGGAGGCGATGCGCGCTGGCGGGCGCTCAACGAGCAATCCACCGCCGACGGCGTGCTCGATGCGGCCCTGCTGATCCGCTACGAGCTGACCGCGCGCCCCGAATCCGAGCGCTCGGCCGCCTGGATCGAGGGCCAGACCGCCAAGATCGAGAGCGCGCTGGCGTGGTTCGAGGAGCACGTGGAGGCTTCGGGCGATCGCGTCGATATCGGCACCATCGCGCTCGCCTGCGCGCTCGGCTACCTCGACCTGCGCTTCTCCGACATCGCCTGGCGCGACGACGCGCCTCGGCTCGCCGCGTGGTTCGCCCGCTTTGAGGAGCGGCCCTCCATGGTGGCGACGCGCCCGCCCGCCGGATAGAGCGCTTTCCGACGAAGTGGATGCCGGTTCGGCGAAAGAAAGCGCGTTGAACCAAAGACCGAGAGACGCCGGCCTGATGCCATCAGGTCGGAGACGGCTCTGGCCTCTCCCCGTCTTCCGGCTGGCTCGGCCCTTGCTAAGCTTGGACAGTCCCTGCCGGGAGGCCCACCATGCCCGATTTCGTCGCCGCTTCGCTCGCGTCTGCCGTCTTCTGCCTCGCGATCATCGCACTGAATGCGCTGACCCGGCTCGCGCTCCAGGCCCCATTCGCGCCGGACGGGCTCGCCGAGAATGGCTTTCTGCAATACGGCGGCGCACTGGCGCTGGCCGGGACGACCTACCGGCGGGCCATGCGTCTGCCCGGAAAATTCATCGGCGAGTGAACCGCCTCAGCGGGTAAAAGCGTTTCGGCCGAGAGGTTTTTCCTGCACCGCTACGCGTTTGGATCACGTCGCCGACGCGCGATCCGGAATCACGACCGCAGCCTGAAACGAAAAGAGCCTGCCGCGAGGCGTTCGCGGCAGGCTCCGGATCGATGAAGATGCCCCGCCCGCTGCCGGGCAGGGCCGTTTCCTAGAAGTACGACTTCAGCACGCCGCGGCGGCGCACGTCGAGCGTGGCGCAGTGGAACGAGCCGCCGAACGGGCCGTAGGACAGGAACGGCGCCGGGATCGGGTCGAAGCCCCAATCCTTCAGGGCCTTGATCAGGGTCGGCTGGCTCTGATCGACGACGATCTTCTTCTCGTCGATGGCGAGCACGTTGATCGAGGTCCAGGGCGAGCACATCGAGATCTTGCTCATGAAGCCCTCGACCGGGTCGGGGCGCGGGGCGATCAGCACGTCCCACTTCTTGAGCACCGCCGGCAGCTTCTCGACGTCGATGTAGTCGGGGTTGACCAGCACCTTGCCGGGCGCGAGCGGCATGAACGACGAGTCGATATGCATCGGCTGCGGGCAGCGGCTCTCGATCTCGTGAATGCGGAAGCCCGGTCCGAGGTGGCGGCGCAGCCACTCGATGCCCATCAGGTTCGTCACGTTCGAGCGGGTCACGAACAGGTCGCGGCCGCAGCGCACGAAGTCGGCCGCGTCGAAGACCGGCTCGAACTCGTTGACCGTGAACTGCATCGGTTCGCCGGCCTTCAGGTTCGGCACCCGATAATCGTAGTTGTAGAGATCGTCCGTCAATTGAGGGCGCGGGGCCGACGTCCACCGCGCGCCATTGCGAAAATATTCCTTGAACAGCGAGCGGTAGGCATCGCCCTCGAAGTAGCGCGAGCGCCAGCACATCGGGCTCTCGATGATCTCGTCACCGATCACGAGATACGGGTCGCGCGGGCAGGCGACGCAGAAGCCGCGCGAGGTCCAGCGCGGCGCCTTGAACTTCTTCGAGAAGTCGACCGTATCCGGGCGGCGCACCTTCACGCCCTCGCCGGCCAGGATCGAGATGAAGTTATCGAGCTCGGCTTGCGCGAGCTTCTTCATGAACTTCGGATACTTCCAGCCGGAGGCGAAGCGGTAGAACGGCTGGGCCGCCCGCGGCAGGTTGAAGATCACGGTGAGGTGATGGGTCGGGATCGTGGCGCCGTCGAGCGAGCCGACGATCACCTCCTCCAGCGGATCCCACTCGTTCCAGGCCATCACGGGGCTGCGGGTGGCGGGAGACTGTCCTCCCCGCTCGTCACGACCCTCGTAGCCCTGTGAAAAACCCGTCGACGAGGCGTCGTTGACCAAGGCGGAATCCGCCGTGATCTGCGGCTCGCGATCCATTTGAGGCTCCCTAGAAGCGGCATCTCGCGGCAATCGTCGCCAGCGTCCACCGCGGGCGCCGCTTTGCTCCCCGGTGTGTCAATCGGGTGATAGACAGGGCAGATCAAAGCTGCAACCTGCCGGAACGCTTCCCACCACCGGCTAAGCTTCGATGGTCGCTTCGGGTGGGATTTCGACAACACAAGCCTTCGCCGATGATCGAAAGAGGCTGATGAAGCGTCTCACAACACTGGCATCGATCGTTGGATTGGGCACGGCGCTCGCGCTGTTCCTGTCTTCCGGCGTGTCCGATGTCACCGCAGCGGTCGTCAGCGCGGGTTGGGGGACGCTCGCCGTCGTGCTCGCCCGCTTTGCGGCGGTCGCCTGGGCGGGCCTCGGCTGGTACGCGGTGTTCCCCCGCGGCGCCGGGCCGACCCTGCGTGACTGCATCTCGCTGCGCTTCGTGCGCGAGGGCATCAACACGCTCCTGCCGGTTGCACAGGTCGGCGGCGACCTCATCGGCGCGCGCCTGCTCACCCGCAGCGGCACGCCGGGCGGCATGGCCGGCGCCAGCATGTTCGTCGATCTGATGACCCAGGCGGTCACGCAGCTCATCTTCACCATCGCCGGGCTTCTCCTGCTGATGCAGATCACCGGCGACGGGCCGATGGTCCGCACCGTCGCGGGCGGCGTTCTGATCGCCATTCCGGCGCTGGCCGCCTTCTACGTCATCCAGCGCCGCAGCGGTCACCGCCTGATCGAGGCCGCGCTGAGCCGCTTCGCCGCCGGCCGCGAGTGGCGCGCGCTCGGCGCGATCGACGTGCTCTTCGAGAACCTGCGCCGTCTCTACGGCAACCGCGCCCGCGTCGGCGCCGCGCTTCTGATCCACCTCCTCGGATGGGTCGCCGGCACCGTCGAGGTGTGGATCGCCCTCAACGCGATGGGCTATTCCATCAGCTTCCTCGACGCGCTGGTGATCGAGAGCCTCGCCCAGGCCGTGCGCGGCGCCGCCTTCGTCGTGCCCGGCGCCATCGGGGCCCAGGAGGGCGGCCTGATCGCTCTGGGCGCCCTGTTCGGCATCCCGGTGGAAGCCGCGCTCGCCCTCTCCCTGGTCAAGCGCGTCGCCGACCTCGCTGTCGGCCTTCCGAGCCTCGCCCTGTGGAACCTGATGGAGCGCAAAGGCGCGGCGCCTGCCGAAACCGACGGCACCGAGACGGTGCGCGAGGGGCTCGGCGCGATCCGGGCACGGCTCGGCCGCCGCTCGGGCGCGACCCCGCTCGCCCCGGCCTACGGCTTCTCCGCCGCCCGGAACCCGGCCCCCCTTTCCTCCGACAACGAAGCTGGAGCGCTCCAGAAGTGCGCCTGAACCGCCGCAGCCTCCTTGCCGCCGCCGTGGCGATGCTCGCCCTCACGGCGACACCGCACCCCGTCCGGGCCGCCGACGATCCGGCCGTGGCGCCGATCCGGCGCCTCTACGCCAAGTTCGAAGAGGCGTTGAAGAACGGCGCGGGCGACCTCAAGAGCCGTCTGGCGATCGTCGGCGAGACCCTGGCCGAGACCTTCGACACGCCCGCCATGGTGCGCACCGCCGTCGGGCCGAAGTGGAAGACGTTCAAGCCCGAGCAGCAGGACGCGCTGACCGAGACCTTCGGCAAGTACTTCGTCACGCTCTACGCCAACCGCCTCTCGCAAGCGGCGGGCGGCAAGTTCCAGATCGAGCCGAAGAGCGAGGAGCGCGGGCCCAACCGCGTCGTCTCGACCCGCGTCTCGAACAAGGACGGCGACGATTCGGAAGTCGATTACGTCGTCAACGCCGGAAACAAGGTGCAGGACGTGCTGCTCAACGGCAATGTCAGCGAGGTCGCCTCGATGCGGGCGAGTTTCGCCGACCCACTCAAGGGTGGCGCCGACGGCCTGCTGAAATTTATGCGCGAACGCACCGATGGGATGCTCGCCGCCAAAGTCTCGCCCAGAGAGTAGGGCCAGAGACCAGGGATTGAGAAGCGCTCCGCCGGGCCGAACCAACCATCGATTCGGCAGGAACGAGACCACCGACAAGGCCTGGAGCCGACCGCGACCCGTTTGGGGCGGCGTCCAGGCTTCACCGTCTTCAGACCGCCGCCCGCGGCCCCGCCCCAAGACAGCAGCGAGCAACGCCGCGCCATGGATCTGAACGAGCTGCCGGCCTGGATCGCATCTGTGCTATTGCTGATGGCGCTCGCCGGTTGCGTCTATGCCCTGCTCGCGGCCTGGCTCGTCGACCGTTTCGCCGCGCGGCCGTCGCCCGCGCTCGCGGCCGATGCGCCGCGCCCCGGCGTGACGATTCTCAAGCCCCTCTGCGGCCTGGAGCCGGACCTCTTCGAGAACCTCGAAAGCTTCTGCCGTCAGGACTATGCCGGCCCGGTGCAGATCGTGTTCGGCGTCCAGAACGCGGCCGACCCGGCGATTGCCGTGGTGCAGCGCCTGCGTGAAGCCCATCCCGCCCTGCGCCTCGACCTCGTGGTGGATCCGAGCCAGCACGGCTCGAACCGCAAGGTCTCCAACCTCATCAACATGTCGGAGCGGATCGCCCACGCCGTCGTGGTGCTGGCCGACAGCGACATGTCGGTGAAGCCCGATTATCTCGAGCGCGTCGCCGCCGCCCTGTCGCAGCCCGGCATTTCCGGCGTGACCTGCCTCTATCACGGCGTGCCGGGCGACCGGGGCCTGTGCGCTCAACTCGCGGCGCTCGCCATCGACGTGCAGTTCGTGCCCAACGTCATCCTCGGCACCACCTTCGATCTCGCCCGGCCCTGCTTCGGCTCGACCATCGCGATGACGGCCGAATCGCTGGCCCGCATCGGCGGCTTCCGCGCGTTCAAGGATGATCTGGCCGACGATTACGCGATCGGCGAAGCCCTGCGCGCCGAGGGCGGCACGGTGGCGATTCCCGCCCTCACCATCGGGCATGCCTGCGTCGATACCGAGCTGTCCGGACTGTGGCGGCACGAGCTGCGCTGGAACCGCACCATCCGCAACGTCGATCCGAAGGGCTATGCCGGATCGGTCGTGACCCACGCCTTCCCGCTGGCGCTGCTCGCCGCGCTGATGCCCGGCGCCGGCTCCGGCGCACTCGCGGTCGCCGCCCTGGCCCTTACCTGCCGCATCCTGCTGTGCCTGCGCATCGAGCGGGCCTTCGGGCTCTCCCCCCACGCCTACTGGCTGTTGCCGATACGTGACATGCTGTCCTTCATCAACTTCACTTGGAGCTTCGTCTCGGGTGCGGTGACATGGAAAGGTCACGATTACCGTGTGGTTGCGGACGGTACGCTGATTCCGGAGCACGGCCTCGGTCGCGAGTCACGCGCGACTTCGGTCTAAGCTTCAAACCATTCGCCCTTTACAGATCAACGCTCGAGCCTTGAGGCCTTGAACCCCATGCGCACGCTCTTCCTGCAGGCCCCCACCTTCGACGGCTTCGATGGCGGCGCCGGCTCGCGCTACCAGGCCAAGCGCGAGATCAAGTCGTTCTGGTACCCGACCTGGCTGGCCCAGCCGGCGGCTCTGGTGCCGAACTCGAAGCTGATCGACGCACCGCCGCACAACATCAAGCTCGAAGAGATCGTGGCCCAGGCCAACGACTTCGACCTCGTGGTGCTCCACACCTCGGTCCCGTCCTTCAAGTCCGACGTGAAGACCGTCGAGGCGCTCAAGGCGGCCAACCCGCGGCTGATCGCCGGCCTGATCGGCGCCAAGGTCGCGGTGGATGCCGCCGGCTCCATGGCCCAGGCCCCGTGCATCGATTTCTGCGCCCGCAACGAGTTCGACTTCACCGTCAAGGAAGTCGCCGACGGCGTGCCGATGTCGGAGATCAAGGGTCTGTCCTATCGTGATGCCAACGGCGTCGTGGTCCATAACGAGGACCGCGAGATCATGACGGACATGGACCAGCTTCCCTTCGTCACGAGCGTGTACAAGCGCGACCTCGAGATGGAAAAGTACTTCATCGGGTACCTCAAGCACCCCTACATCTCGTTCTACTCGGGCCGTGGCTGCAAGAGCCGTTGCACCTTCTGCCTCTGGCCGCAGACCGTCGGCGGGCACACCTACCGCACCCGCTCGGTCGCGCACGTCATCGAAGAGATCAAGTATTGCCTGAAGGAGTTCCCTCAGACGAAGGAGTTCTTCTTCGACGACGACACCTTCACCGATAACCTGCCGCGCGCGGAAGAGATCGCCCGCGAGCTGGGCAAGCTCGGCGTGACGTGGTCCTGCAACGCCAAGGCCAACGTGCCCTACGAGACCCTGAAGGTTCTCAAGGACAACGGCCTGCGCCTGCTGCTCGTCGGCTACGAGTCCGGCAACCAGCAGATCCTGAACAACATCAAGAAGGGCATGCGCGTCGAAGTCGCGGAGAAGTTCACCAAGAACTGCCACGAACTCGGCATCGCCATCCACGGCACCTTCATCGTCGGCCTGCCGGGCGAGACGAAGGAGACGATCCAGGAGACGATCGCCTTCGCCAAGCGCATCAACCCGCACACGATCCAGGTCTCGCTGGCGGCGCCCTACCCGGGCACCTTCCTCTACAAGCAGGCGGTGGAGAACGGCTGGCTCGACGTCGAGAACGCCGAGCTCGTGGACGAGAACGGCGTGCAGATCGCGCCGCTGCACTACCCGCACCTGTCGCACTCGGAGATCTTCTCCGCGGTTGAGGAGTTCTACCGGAAGTTCTACTTCCGCGCCCCGAAGATCGCCTCGATCGTCAACGAGATGGTCCGCTCGCCCGAGATGATGAAGCGCCGCCTGCGCGAGGGCGTCGAGTTCTGGCACTTCCTCCGGGACCGCAAGGCCGCCGCGTAACGCTGAGCCGCCGGCTCCATCGTGCAAACAGGAAAGGCCGGGCACCCGCCCGGCCTTTCCTGCTTCCAGGGCTCGGCCCTGGATCCGCGAGGGGGCTTGCCCTCTCGACACCCGAGACAGGGGCAGAGCTTGAAGCGACTGGTCGTCACCGCCGACGATTTCGGCCTGAGCCGCGAGGTCAACGAGGCCGTCGAGCAGGCCCATCGCGACGGCATCCTCACCGCCGCGAGCCTGATGGTCTCCGCGCCCGGCGCCGCCGACGCCGTCGCCCGCGCGCGGCGCACGCCGTCCCTGCGGGTCGGGCTGCACCTCGTGCTGGTCGAGGCCTGGCCGACCCTGCCGCCCGCCGAGCTTCCTGACCTGACGGACGCGCAAGGGCTGATGCGGCGCGACATGGAGCGGCTCGGCCTCGACCTTGCCCTCAAGGCGAGCGCCCGGCGGCAACTCGCCGCCGAAATCCGGGCGCAATTCGAGGCGTTTCGTGCAACCGGCCTGCCGCTCGATCACGTCAACGCGCACAAGCATTTCCACATCCACCCGCTCATCGCCGGAATGGTGCTGCGGATCGGCCGCGATTACGGGATGCGGGCACTGCGGGTGCCGCGCGAGCCGCGCGATCTGCTGCGGCGCGCGGAGCCCGGCTTCCAGGCCAAGCCCGCTCTCGACACGGCACCGTGGGCGGCCCTCCTCGCCGTGCGCGCCCGGCAGGCCGGCCTGCTGATCCCGACCCGGACCCTCGGCCTTGCGTGGTCCGGCGCGATGACCCCGGAGCGCGTCACCGCCCTGCTGCGCCACTTGCCGGACGGGCTCACCGAACTCTACACCCACCCGGCGACCACAGGTGGCTTCCCCGGCGAGGCCCCTGGGTACCAATATGCCGCCGAGCGGGATGCGCTGATCGCGCCGCAGGCGCGGGAGGCTGTCGTGGGGGGTGGAGCAATCCTGGGCGGCTTCTCGGATTTCCTGCCTTAGGCATCCGCTGCGCGCAGCCGCCCCGGCTCACGGGGGCCGGTTCAAGCGCGACGGTGCTTCAGCGCTGATCGAAATCAACGCCGGTCGATGGGTTGGAGAGCATCCTCCGAATAGAGCTGAAGCCCGCGGACGGCCCGGAACCGCGAGGAAGGGCCCCGCGAAAACCGCTTCGAAGCCGTGAGGAACGCCGATCCATGAGACGACGCGCCGCCCTCGTTTCCCTTGCCGTCGCAGCGGGCTTGGCGGGCACAGCCGCCTCGGCCGCCGGGCTGGATTGCGGCCCACCGTCAGCGCCGCACCCGGAGGCCGACGCCGTCCTCACCCAAGCGATCGTCTCGCCGCAACCCGAGACGAAGGCGGGCACGGCGCTGGCATCCGCCATACAGCGTCTCAGGGCCCAGGGCGTGCCGCGGACGGTCATCGTCGATCGCGCGGTCGCCGCGTACTGCCCGCTCGTCGCCCGGGACGAGAGCCTGACGCTCAACCGCCAGCGCGAGGCGGTCCGGCGCTTCGCCTCGGCGCTGACGAGCCTCGTTTACGATCCCCCCGGCCCGAACGAGGGCGAGACCGCATTCATCCTGAGCCTGCCGGTCAAGCCGGCTTTGTCGCTGCAGATCGATGCCGCCGCCGCCAAGGCGGGCAAGACCCGCGAGGCCTGGATCCTGGAGGCGATCCAGGCCCGGTTGGCGGGCGACTGATACGGTTTCCGCTTGATCAAAGCGGGAACCGTATCGGTCAGCCCGCGCGGCGCTTGAGCGAAGCCCAAATCCGCCATCCCGAAGGGGTCAAACGGATTTGGTATGACGCCGAACCGCCAACCAGACGGGTCCGGCTACTTCACCGTCGCGTGCTCGCGAGCGACCGTGCCCGGCGGGCGGCCGGCTTCCTTGCCCTCGGGGCGCTCGGCATCCGGCTGCTTCGGCGGCGGCCCGAGGAAGGCCGGGACCACGAAGAAGGCCGCGATCAGCGTGAAGAACAGCGACAGCGCGAGCAGCTCGCCCATGCTGGCGGTGCCGGGATGGCTCGACAGCATCAGCGAACCGAAGGCGGTGCCCGTGGTCAGCGCGGAGAAGAAGATCGCCCGCGTCAGGCTGGAGGCCAGCATGTCGACGACGCCGGCGCGCCACGCGATCACGTAGTAGATGTGGAAGGCCACACCCACCGCCAGCATCAGCGGCAGGGCGATGATGTTGGCGAAGTTCAGCGGCATGCCGATGACCTTGAGCGCCATCAGCGTCCACAGAGTCGCCAGCACCAGCGGGCCGAGCGTCATCGCCACGTCCCAGGGTTTGCGCAGCGCGACCGAGAGCAGGATGAAGATCAGCGCGAGCGCTGTCAGACCCGCCTGCACGAAGGCGCCGAGGATGGTGTAGCTCGACTCGGTCGTGGCGATCGGCGCGCCCGTGGCGTGGGGATCGACCGTCTGCACCTCCTTGGCGAAGCGGCGCAGCACCTCGTCGTCGTTCGAGTCGCCCTTCGGGTGGACCTCGATGCGGGCGCGGCCGTCGCTCGTCACCCACTCGGCCTTCAGCGGCTTGGGCAGGTTGTCGAGGGTGATCTTCTTCGGATCGAGCAGCCCGGACAGGCGGCTCATCAGGGTCTTCAGATCGGTGGTCAGCGCGACGCTGGCGGCCTCGCGCTTCTCCGCCGGGGCAGCGGCGAGGGTGTCGAGGGTGCCCGACAGGCGGTCCGCGGCCTTGGCGCCGGCCGAATCGCCGTTGGCGATGGTCTTCAGCGCCGCGGCCGTTTCCTTGAGCGCCTTGACGTTCTCCGCATCCGTCGGCGGCGGCGGCTTGCGCGCCGGGTTGAGGGCCGGGGCAAGGAGCTGCGCCGTCTCCTGGATCGTGGCGAGCTTCTGATCCTGATCGCGCGGCACGAAAGTGTCGATCGAGATCACCTTGGCGACCGCGTCGAGCCCCTCCAAGCGCTTGGAGAGGGCAGGGACCGCATCGACGTTCGGGGCCAGCACATCGATCGAGTTCGGGCTGGTGGCCGGGTCCTTGATCAGGTCGAGATAGGTCGCGATCGATTCCACCTTCGGGCTGCGAAGATGCATCGGGTTGGAATCGAAGGGCAGCTTCAAGAGCAGCGGGATGCCGGCGACCGTGATAACGCCCACAAAGATCAGCACCCACTTGCGGTGCTCGATGATCCAGTGGTCGACGCCCGCCATCCACGTCGTCTCGACCGCCCGCTTCTCGCCGCGCGGGTTGAACACCGCGATCAGGGCCGGAAGCAGGGTGAGCGAGAACAGGTAGGCCACGATCATGCCGACGCCGGCGATGAGGCCGAGTTCGGACACGCCGCGGAACTGCGTGGGCAGGAAGGCGAAGAAGCCGGCGAGCAGCGAGACCGCCGCGAGCGTCAGCGACCAGCCGACGCCGCGCGCCGCACCGCGCAACGCCGCATCGACGCTGCCGAGTTCGTAGCGGTCGGCCCGGTAGCGGACGGCGAACTGGATGCCGAAATCAATGCCGAGCCCCACGAACAGGGCGGCGAAGGCCACCGAGATCGGGTTCAGCTCGCCCACCATGATGAGCCCGAGGGCGGCCGTCACGACGAGACCCGCGAAGGTCGTGATCAGAACCGAGATCACGAGGGGTCCGGAGCGCAAAGCCAGCCACAGGAACAGGACGATGGCGGCGGTCGTCAGCGAGTAGTTGAGGAAGGCGTCGTCGGCGAGCGTGGCGAACTCGTCGTCGGCCACCGCCACCGGCCCGGTCAGGCGGATGCGCAGGCCGTGCGCCGCGTCGATGTTCTGCTCGGCGGCTAGGCGCCGGATCAGCTTGGTCGCCTCGCGGCCCGGCTCCAGGGCGTTGTAGTCGAGCACCGGCTGGATCATCACGAACTTGCGGGTGTCCGTGGTCTCGCTGCGCCCGCCCGCGAGCAGGGTCTGCCACGACATGCGGGCGCGCTGCCCGTCGAGCACCTTGCGCAGGGTCCCGTCGATCTGCTCCATCGGCTGGGCGAGGTCTTCGAGCTTGGCGTCGCCGCTCTTCACGCCCTTCACGCCGAGGGAGAGCACCCGCATCACGCCGCGCAGCGACGGGTCGGCCGCCAGCGGCCCGAGAAGGCCCTGCTGCTCGATCAGGCGCTGGGTGGTCTGCTCCAACTCCTCCTGCGACATCAGCAGGAGGCCGTTGCGGTCGAAGAACGGGCCGCCATCGGGCCGGTACACCGTCTCGATCTCGGAGCGGTGCGCCTTGAGCGCCTCGGCGAAACGTGCGGCGGCCTCCTCGGCGATCTCCGGCGTCTCGCCGTCGATCACCGCGGCCACGAGATTCGTGCGTTGCGGGAACGCCTTCTCGAAGGCGATCTCGTCCTTGCGCCAGGAGACGCTCGGCTCGATCAGCCGCTCGACATCGGTGTTGATGCGGAACAGGTGCGCGGCCGCGCCCACGCCCGCGACCGTAAGGAGCGCCGCAGCCACCAGTACCAGCCAGCGGCGCCTGACGGAAAACGCGACGAGACGTTCGATCACGTAAAACCCTGTCTGCCTAACGATCCGGCCTGTCCCCGCGTGACGACGGGCCGGGACGCCGAAGTCCCGTCCTCCCCGCGACACAGGACGCGGCGTCCTCAGCAGGCGGCGACGCGCCGAATCGATCCTCGTCTTGGCCCGCGGGACGTGGCCCTCGCGAGCGAGAAACCGGGAGGGGCGCCGACGGCCGGCGGACCCTGCCCGTCGAACACGGACCGCGCGAAGAGCTCGATAAAGACTCCACGCCGATCATTCGTGTCGTTGGCGCGCTACCTACTTGTCCCAGCGGGGGAATGCAACGCGGCCCGGCAAACCGGTCCGATCCGGCGGCGGCGGTGCGATTGCGCACTGCAACCGGATTGCGCGACGATATCGCTTCGCACAAGCATTCCGAACGATGTCGGCTTCATGACGGGGTAGCGGACGCCGCACGGGACATCGTGCGAGAAATCGTGAACGTGTTTCGCCCCGTTTCGCCCCTTGCGGCCTGTCCGTGCAGAGGAACGGTCAAAAATCTGCCGCAGAATGCGGAAATCAGACGATCATTCCCGGTTCGGATCGCGCGACCACCGGCTTCATCTCCGAAGCCGCAGTTCGGCCGCGAGACCGGCACGACACACTTTCTCGAAATCGCGCTCAAAGCGCGCCCTCTCGGAACAGTTCCAGCCTAATGCGCTGGAACTTCTGTCCTTCTCACGCTAAGCAGCCCGGCTAAGTCCGGAACCCGCGCATCCAAGGAGCCGCGTCTTGGGAATCCCCATACGGTACGTCGCGAAGATCGGCGGTTACATCCTCAAGCAGCACATCACGGGGCGGAAGCGCTACCCGCTCGTCATGATGATGGAGCCGCTGTTCCGCTGCAATCTCGCTTGCGCCGGCTGCGGGAAGATCGATTACCCCGACGAGATCCTGAACAAGCGCCTGCCGGTGGACGAGGCGCTCGAATCCGTGCGCGAGTGCGGTGCACCGGTGGTCGTGATCGCCGGCGGCGAGCCACTTCTCCACAAGGATCTGCCGCAGATCGTGCAGGGCATCATCGCGCAGAAGAAGTTCGCGATCGTCTGCACCAACGCGCTGCTCCTTGAGAAGAAGATCAAGGACTACAAGCCGAGCCCCTACTTCACCTGGTCGATCCATCTCGACGGCGACAAGGAGATGCACGACGGCTCGGTGTGCCAGCGCGGCGTCTACGACAAGGCGGTGGCGGCGATCGCGAAGGCCAAGGAGATGGGCTTCCGCGTCACCATCAACTGCACCTTCTTCAATAATTCCTCGCCGGACAAGATCGCCGACTTCTTCGATTCGGTGACCCGCATGGGCATCGACGGCATCACCGTCTCGCCCGGCTACGCCTACGAGCGCGCGCCGGACCAGAAGCACTTTCTCAACCGCAAGGCGACCAAGGACCTGTTCCGCGGCGTGTTCCGGCACGGCAAGGAGAAGGGCCGCGAGAAGTGGACCTTCC
The DNA here is from genome assembly GCA_900234795.1 of Methylorubrum extorquens. Classification (NCBI taxonomy): domain Bacteria; kingdom Pseudomonadati; phylum Pseudomonadota; class Alphaproteobacteria; order Hyphomicrobiales; family Methylobacteriaceae; genus Methylorubrum; species Methylorubrum extorquens. Next base: position 2,039,554 of record LT962688.1, on the reverse strand, counting down.
AGCAGTCGGGCCTGTTCCTCGACTTCCTCGCCGGCAACCAGACCTACCACTGCACCCCGTGGGGCAACCCGACCCGCACCGTGTTCGGCTGGCAGAAGCCCTGCTACCTGCTCGGCGAGGGCTACGCGGCGACCTTCAAGGAGCTGATGGAAGAGACCGACTGGGATTCCTACGGCACCGGCAACTACGAGAAGTGCGCCGACTGCATGGTCCACTCGGGCTACGAGGCGTCCTCGGTGGTCGATTCGGTCAAGAAGCCGTGGAAGCCGCTGATCCACGCGATCCGCGGCATCAAGACCGAGGGCGACATGGCGCCGGAGATCTCCCTGGAGAACCAGCGCCCGGCCGAGTTCGTGTTCTCCCGCAACGTCGCCCAGAAGCTGTCCGAGATCAAAGCCTCGGGCGTCGACACCAAGCAGGAAGCCCGCAAGCGCACCGCCGCCTGAGCGACGCGCTTCCCCGCTTACCAAGAGAGACCCGCGCGGCACCGGCCGCGCGGGTCTTTTCGTTTCAAGGGCGTCGCGCGGGAAAACGCTCGTCTCGCGGAAAGCGGACGCGCCGCAGCCATGGTGGCGGATGAGCGCCGCTCGCGGAACGGCCGTCGCGGAAGAGGGAAGGGCGGGCGCCTCGCGTGGCGGTCCTACAGCAGCCCGAGACCCGGTCCGAGCCGGGCCCGGCAGCGGGCGAGCGCCGCGAAGGCCGCCGAGGAATCGCGGCCGAGCCGAATCAGCTCGCCGATCCGGGCGCGGCCGCGCAGCAGCGCGCCGAGCACCGCCCGGATGTCCGGCTCGCCCTCCGGCGTCAGGGCCGAGGCCGCGAAGGCGGGCAGGGCGCGTCCTGCGGGGTCGCAGACCACCCGGATCGCCGCGAAGGGGAGGGCATGGCGGGCAGCGTAGGCGGCGGCCACATGCGATTCCATATCGACGGCCAGGGCGCCGGTGCGCGCATGCAAAGCCGCCTTGTCGGCAACGGTCATGACCGCGACCGCGGAGCCCACGAGGCCGCCCGCGACGACACGATCCGGCGCACCGGTCAGGCGCTCGGACAGGCGGCGGACAAGCTCGGGATCGGCGGGGAAACGCTGGTCCGCGTCGAGATATGTGCAAATGACGATGTCGCCCGGCCGCAGGGCGGGGTCGAGCCCCCCGGCGATTCCGAAGCTGACGACCGCGCGCAGGTCATCGGGAGACCGCCGGTCGAGCGCGGCCCGCAACCGCTCGGGGTTGCCGCCGGCCTGGATCGTCTCGACGCCCGGCCCGGCGGCGATGCGGGCCTCGCGGGCCAATCCCGCGACCGCGAGGATTGCTCCACCCGTCACCGCGCCGGACACCACCGCGTCCTGGATCACCGTGTGACGGTGTAGATCGAGGCGCCCGCCGCGATGGGCGAGGCCACGGTCGAGAACACGCCCAGCACCTTGCCGAGCTCCGCGAATGGCGAACTCGACACGTAGACGAGGTCGCGGTTCCGCATGCGGAAGCTTTGGGTCAGGAACATGCCTTGCGCGTCGCGCAGGTTCACCCGGTACACTACCGGCACCTGCGGCGAGGATAGCAGCGGCGAGTTCGGCCGCAGCCGCCGCACCACCGCCGCCGGCTCATAGCGGAAGATGAACACGCCCGCCGGATCGGCCTGGAACTCGCGCAGGCCGGAGGCCCGCGCCAGCGCCTGCGACAGCGTCAGCCCGTCCGCCGTGAACGGCACCTCGGTGGTGTTGCCGAGCGCGCCCACGGCCAGGAAGGTCTGCGGGTCGCGCACCAGGGTCAGCGTATCGTTCGGCCGCACGAAGATGTTCTCGCGCGGGTTGGCGACCACCGTGGTCATCGGCACGGTGACGGTGCGGTTGCCGCGCGAGAGCCGCACGAAAGTCTCGGATACGGGGGTGCGCACGCCGCCGGCCTGGGCGATGACGTCGAGCAAGCGGTCGCCGCGGCCCGACAGCGGCACGCGCATGCCCATGGCCGCTTCGCCGGTGACGGTGGCCGATTGTGAGATCGGTTTGGTGACGGAGACGAGCACCTGCGGCTGGATTGCCTTGCCGGCGAGTTCGGTCTCGATCAGCGCCTGAACGTCCTGGGTGCGGCGTCCGACGACCTTGATCCGTCCGGCATAGGGGACGGTGATGCCGCCATCGGGCCCGACCACCTGCTCGGGGATCATCGCGGACTTCGAGCCGGCGGAGAAGCGGTCGGAGACGAGCGGGCCGGAGAACAGGCCACCGGAACCGGCTTCCCAGACCTGCACCGACACGTAGTCGCCGACGCCGATCACCGGTTCGAGCGCCGGGCGGCTGTCACCGAAGGTGACGAGGAGGCTGTCGAGGGGGCGGGTGCGCAGGGCCTCGACGAGCGCAGGGGTGATGTCGATGATTTCGTAGCGGGCAAACAGGCCTTCGGCGGTGGCGACGTCGGCGCCGCCCTCGATCGCCGAGGTCGTCGGCCCCGCGGCCGGCAGGATGGAGCACCCCGACACCGCCGTGGCGGTGAGGAGAGCAATGGCTAGAGCGCGCATTCAGGCCGCCTGACGGTTTTTCTCATCGGGTGGGTAGCCGAAACAGGCCAAGCTGTCCGTGGCGAGGCCGCCACACCGGGCCGGGGAGCACCGAACCGGGCCGCCTTTCCCCGCAGCCCACACTGATCCCGCCCTCATCGGAGGCGAGGCTCGGTCGAATCGGGGGCAGGGGGAGAAGGGGCGGAGGATGGTCCTGGCGCTAAGGTCCGCTACCTGACTGCGTCCGGCCAAGCCGGCGCCACCCGATCCACGACGGGGCAGGGCGTCCGGCCCAGGCCCACATCGCTCTTTCAAGGCGTTGGATGACCGCTTCCCGATCCTTCGCCCCGACCGTCCTCGTGGTGATGGGCGTCTCGGGCTCCGGCAAGAGCACGGTGGCCGCGCTGCTGGCCGAGCGGCTCGGCTGGACCTTCGCCGACGGCGACGATTTCCACACGCCCGAGAGCATTGCCCGGATGCGGGACGGGCACCCGCTCGACGATGCGGCGCGTCAGCCCTGGCTCGGCCGCATCCGTGGCTGGATCGACGCGCGAATCGCGGCCGGAGAGAATGCTGTGGTCGCCTGCTCGGCCCTCAAGCGGGCCTACCGCCGGGCCCTGATCGGCGATCCCCAGCGGGTGCGCATCGTTTTCCTCGAAGGGAGCCGGGCAGTCATCCAGGACCGGATCCGGGCACGGCACGGCCATTTCATGCCCGCCTCGCTCCTCGACAGCCAGTTCGCCGCCCTCGAACCACCCGGCCCGGAGGAAAATCCGATCACCGTCGGCATCGAGGAGGGGCCCGACGCCATCGTCGCGGCGGTCGCCACCCGTCTCGACATCCCCGCGGGCGACATCTGCGCATAGGAGAGAGCATGGCCATCGCCCTCGTCGTCTCCGACGTCGACGGAACGCTCGTCACCGACGACAAGCGTCTCACCCCGGCTGCGATCGAGGCGGTGCGGCGGCTCGACTCCGCCGGGATCGGCTTCACCCTGGCCTCCAGCCGCCCGCCGGTCGGCCTGCGCCATCTCGCCGAGGCGCTCGACCTGCGGCTGCCGCTGGGCGCCTTCAACGGCAGCACCGTCTGTACGCCCGACCTCCGGCCGATCTCGGAGCGGCTGATCCCCGAATCGGTCGCCCGCGCGGCGGCCGCGCGCCTCGAAGCGGCCGGGATCGACCTCTGGGTGTTCGCGGACGGCGCCTGGAACCTGCGCGACGACCAAGCCCCCTATACCGATCTCGAGCGCCGCACCTTGCAGACCGAGCCGAGCGTCGTGCCGGACCTGTCGCCGCTGCTCGCCCGGGCGGCCAAGATCGTCGGCGTGAGCCGCGATCATGCCGGGCTCGCGCGGCTGGAAGAGGCGCTCGCGGCGGAGCTGGAGGGGCGGGCCGCCGTGCATTGCTCGCAGCCCTACTACCTCGACGTGACGCCGCCCGGCATCGACAAGGGCAGCTTCGTCGCCGATCTCGGCCGGCAGCTCGGCATCCCGCGGCAGCGAATCGCCACGCTGGGCGACGCGGCCAACGACATCGCCCTGTTCCGGGAGAGCGGATTGTCGATCGCCATGGGCAACGCCGCCCCCGCGGTCCGGCAGGCGGCCTCCGCGGTGACCTCAGGCAACAACGAGGACGGTTTCGCCCGCGCGATCAACCGGTTCGTGTTCGGCGACGCTTGAAATCGGCACCTGCCGCCGGGCGGAGGGCTGTGCCCCATCTGCGACAGGGCCGGCGCCACAGTCCTCGTCATCCGCAGGGATTTGCCCGGACTCCACGTTCCCGCCTCATTTGGCCCCGACCCAGGAGAAACAAACTGAGCCGTAACGAGTGACCCTCGCCCGGCTCCCGCGGCCCCCGCCCTCTCTCGAGAGCAGGGCGCCGGCCAACGGGAGACGGAGCGCGGCACCGAAAACGACCGGGTCCCCCATGCGTCTTGTCCTCGCCGCCCTTCTTGCCGCCGCCCCGGCGTCGGCCTTCGCCCAGGAGGCGGCACGGGACAACATCGATGCGCTGATCGCCGAGCAGGCCCGGGCCAACAAGGTGCCCGAGGCGTTCGTCCATCGCGTGGTCAAGCGGGAGAGCAACTACAACGCCCGCGCCAAGGGCGGCTCGGCGCTCGGCCTGATGCAGATCAAGCACGCCACCGCCCGCGGCCTCGGCTATACCGGCGATGCGGCCGGGCTCTACAATCCCGAGATCAACCTGAAATACGGCATCGCCTATCTCGCCGGCGCCTACCGCGCCGCCAAGGGCGACCTGGAGCAGGCCTACCGCTACTACAATCGCGGCTACTACTACGCTGCCAAGCGCCTCGGCATCGATGCCACCCAGCCGGATGACGCGGGCACGACGACCGTCGCCACCGCCACGCCGCCCACCGGCGCGAATGCCCGGTCGGCGAACGGCTTCGACGGCATGTTCGCCCTGCGCGGCAGCACGCCTGCCGTGGGCGCCCAGCAGGCGCTGGCCTACGCCGCGCCGGGCCCTGGCCCGACCGACGCCGTCGAGGTGCCGCTGCCGCCGCGCCGGCCAACTGCTCTCTCCGCCGAGCCCGTGCAGGTGGCGAGCCTCGCGCAGCCCACCGCTTCGCAGCCGCAGGCCCCGATCCCGGCGCAGGTCGCTCCCCAGCAAGCCGCCACCCCGCAGGCGTCCGCCGCGCCGACGATGGCCGCCGCGGACGCCGTGGAGGTGCCGCTGCCGCCGCGCCGCCCCTCCGAGACCGTGCTCGCGGCGATCCCGCGTCCGACGATCGCCATCGCGGCGCGCAAGCCCGCCGAGCCCGCCCCGATCCGGGAGGCCTCGGCTGCCCCCGTCACGCCCTGAGGCGATGGCCTGTCCATAGAGAAACCGGCACTCTAGCCAGTCGCCGTTCCTGCGGTTATACAGCCCGCCTCGAATCTCCGTTACTCAACGCGGTGCCATCGGCGATCCTCAGACATGAGGATGCCTTGGGCGCCCTTTTTGCCTGAGGTACACTCCCATGGCCGTTCCGAAGCGAAAGACCTCCCCCTCCCGTCGCGGCATGCGCCGCTCCGCCGACGCCCTCAAGGCCCCGACCTATGTCGAGGACAAGGACTCGGGCGAACTGCGCCGTCCGCACCACATCGACCTGAAGACCGGCATGTACCGCGGCCGTCAGGTTCTGAAGGTGAAGTCCGCCGAGGCGTAAGGCGACCGCCCGAGCGCCGACCGCCCCTCTCGGGCCGCGGCGGCGCAGCGGGTGTCCTGCCAGCGATGCGAAGAACCGGCCGTCAGGCCGGTTTTGCGAAGGCCGCATTCCGCGCGTAGAGCGCGGTTGCGGCCTTCGTGCGTTCGAGGCGTGCGGGATGCAAGGCGGGATCGGCGCTGACGATCAGTTGGGTCAGAAAGCCCGCCATCGGGCGGCGGCCCCGGATGCGGGGACCGGCGTCGCTGGGCGTATCGGCAACGAGGGCGCGCGAGGACGAGTCCGGACGGACGACATGGTCCTGATCGGCACAATCGGTCTCGAAACGGTCCATTCGCGTCAAACCTCCGGCCTCGCACGCGTTCTCGTGCAAAGCCGGGGCCGACGTTAACCGGATCTTAACGATCTGTCTCGCGCCACCGGAGCATCATCCCGAACGGTGGCTGCCAGCTTTCGGAAAAAGATGATGCTCTGGGCGTGAAAGAGGGCGCGGGTTCGCCCTCTCGCCGGCGTCGTGCGGACGGACGCGCGGCAATCGTCCGCCGCGACGAGCCCCTACTTGCGCGCCAGCGATTCGAGGCGGGCCTGCATCTCCGCCATCTGCTTCTTCAGCTCGTCGAGGTCGGCCGGGCCGCTGACGGCGGGCGTGGGAGCAGGGGCAGGGGGCGCGGCGGGTATCGTTCCCGGCGGCGGTCCGCCGGGGCCGAAGCCGCCGGTGAACATCTTCATCGCATCACCGAAGAAGGTCATGTTGGCCCGCACCTGCTCCTGCAGCGCCTGCTGGAAGGCGGAGGGGCCGAAGCTCTGGGCCATCTTCTCGCGAAGGCCGTCCTGATCCTTGGCGAAGTTGGCCATGGAGAATTCGAGGAAGCTCGGCACCATCGTGCGCATGCTGTCGCCGTAGAAGCGGATCAGCTGCCGCAGGAAGGCCACCGGCAGCAGATTGTCGTCGCCGGCCTTGTTCTCCTGCTCGAAGATGATCTGCGTCAGCACCGAACGGGTGATGTCGTCGCCCGAGCGTGCGTCGTAGACGATGAAGTCTTCGCCGTTCTGCACCATCGTCGCGAGGTCTTCGAGCGTGACGTAGGTGGAGGTGCCGGTGTGATAGAGCCGGCGATTGGCGTACTTCTTGATGACGGTCTGATGCGCCCTGCCGTTCTCGGCCATCGTTGCGACACCTCCCGCTTCGCTCATGAGTCTGCGCAAAGCTCAACGCTCCGACATGATCGGCTGCCCGCCTGCGCAGGCCGGGCTCTACATTCGTCGGAACCAACCTTAAGGCTTTCGCGGCGCGGCGAAAACAGCAATTTATCCCTGTCCCCGTAGAATCCGGCGCATGCGAGCACGGTCGTCTATGCGACGTTCCGCCCATGTTGTCCGTAAGCACGCTTGACTTCGCGAGGTGTGCGCTCTTCATCCGGTGAACGGCAGGTCGCGCGCCAGACATTCTGGTCTACCAAATATCGCGCCGCCGAATGAGGAGAACGTCACGATGGCAGCCAGTGAAGATATCGTCATTGTCGGTGCGGCGCGTACGCCCGTCGGATCGTTCGCCGGTGCCTTCGGTTCCGTGCCGGCCCACGAACTCGGCGCCACGGCGATCAAGGCCGCACTGGAGCGCGCGGGCGTTTCGCCGGACGACGTGGACGAGGTGATCTTCGGCCAGGTGCTCACCGCTGCCGCCGGGCAGAACCCGGCCCGTCAGGCCGCCATCGCCGCGGGCATCCCCGAGAAGGCGACCGCCTGGGGCCTCAATCAGGTCTGCGGCTCGGGCCTGCGCACCGTCGCGGTCGGCATGCAGCAGATCGCCAACGGCGACGCCAAGGTGATTGTGGCCGGCGGCCAGGAATCGATGTCGCTCAGCCCGCACGCCCAGTACCTGCGCGGCGGCCAGAAGATGGGCGATCTCAAGCTCGTCGACACCATGATCAAGGACGGCCTGTGGGACGCCTTCAACGGCTACCACATGGGCCAGACCGCCGAGAACGTTGCCCAGGCCTTCCAGCTCACCCGCGAGCAGCAGGACCAGTTCGCGGTCCGCTCGCAGAACAAGGCTGAGGCCGCCCGCAAGGAAGGCCGCTTCAAGGAAGAGATCGTCCCCGTCACTGTGAGGGGCCGCAAGGGCGACACGGTCGTCGACACCGACGAGTACATCCGTGACGGCGCCACCGTCGAGGCGATGGCCAAGCTCAAGCCCGCCTTTGCCAAGGACGGCACCGTGACCGCGGCCAACGCCTCAGGCCTCAACGACGGCGCCGCCGCGCTCGTGCTGATGTCGGCTTCCGAGGCCGAGCGCCGGGGCATCACGCCGCTGGCCCGGATCGTCTCTTGGGCGACCGCGGGCGTCGATCCCAAGGTGATGGGCACGGGCCCGATCCCGGCCTCGCGCAAGGCCCTGGAGAAGGCCGGCTGGAAGCCCGCCGACCTCGACCTGATCGAGGCAAACGAGGCTTTCGCCGCCCAGGCGCTGGCCGTGAACAAGGACATGGGCTGGGACGACGAGAAGGTGAACGTCAATGGCGGCGCCATCGCCATCGGCCACCCGATCGGTGCCTCCGGCGCCCGCGTTCTCATCACCCTGCTGCACGAGCTGAAGCGCCGCGACGCCAAGAAGGGCCTCGCCACGCTCTGCATCGGCGGCGGCATGGGTGTCGCCATGTGTGTCGAGCGGGTCTGAGCGACCGGCTTCGGGAAGGGCGCGGGGAAGGGCGCGCGGCGCCCTTCCCACACCGAAACTCAAGCTGAATTTGACGAAATCAGCTTGAGGGTTTGTGAAATTTAAATGCGATGCGGGCTCGCGGTCGCCCGGATACACAGGCGGGGATGACGCGCGGCGCCCCGCTCCCGCGAAGGCGGTGACAGGATCGTTGCCCTGTCCGCCGCACGCCTAGCGGGTATTTCGCGAACCGTCTTAACAACAACCCGATACGGGATCACGGAGGAAACTATGGCTCAGGAACGCGTCGCCCTCGTCACGGGCGGAACGCGCGGCATCGGCGCCGCGATCTCCAAGCGCCTGAAGGACAAGGGCTACAAGGTCGCCGCCAATTACGGCGGAAACGACGAGGCGGCCAACGCCTTCAAGGCCGAGACCGGCATCCCGGTGTTCAAGTTCGACGTCGGCGATCTCGCGAGCTGCGAGGCCGGCATCAAGGCGATCGAAGCCGAACTCGGCCCGATCGACGTCCTCGTGAACAACGCCGGCATCACCCGCGACGGCGCCTTCCACAAGATGACCTTCGAGAAGTGGCAGGCGGTGATCCGCACCAACCTCGACTCGATGTTCACCTGCACCCGTCCGCTGATCGAGGGAATGCGCGCGCGCAATTTCGGGCGCATCATCATCATCTCGTCGATCAACGGCCAGAAGGGCCAGGCCGGCCAGACCAACTACTCGGCCGCCAAGGCCGGCGTGATCGGCTTCGCCAAGGCGCTGGCGCAGGAGAGCGCCTCGAAGGGCGTCACCGTGAACGTGGTGGCCCCCGGCTACATCGCCACCGAGATGGTGATGGCGGTGCCGGAAGACATCCGTAACAAGATCATCTCGACGATCCCGACCGGCCGCCTCGGCGAGGCCGACGAGATCGCCCACGCGGTCGAGTACCTCGCCAGCGACGAGGCCGGCTTCGTCAACGGCTCGACCCTCACCATCAACGGCGGTCAGCACTTCGTCTGATCGAAGGCTCTCGCGCCGCGCCTTCCGGAGGCCGCCGGTCCGCTCGACGGGCCGGCGGCCTTCGCCGTTTCCCGAGCAACGTGCTCGCCTGCCCGAAAAATATACTTTATGCCGCCTTCCGAACCTCCCCCGATCGCTCCTTCGATGAACCGGCTGTGCTGCGCCTTGCGCTGATCCTGCGGCGGAACCTGCCTCGGCTGGCCGGCTTCGCGACCATCCCGCTGATCCGAGCGGTGTTCCTGCTCGCGCGGATGCTCGGCACCGACCGGGCGAGTGCGGCCGGCGGCCGGCTCGTTCGCCTCATCGGACCGTTCCTGCCCTCGCACCGCACGGCGATGGACAACCTCCGCGCGGCCTATCCGAAGGAGGACGAGCGGCGGCTGCGGGCGATCGCGCTGGAGGCATGGGACAATCTCGGGCGCACCGGCGCCGAATACGCCCATCTCGACACGATCTTCGATTACGACCCGGAGAACCTCGCGACCCAGCGCATGGAAGTGCGCGGGCTCGAACAGTTCTTCGCGATCCGCGACGATGGCCAGCCGGGGCTGATCTTCTCAGCTCACCTCGCCAACTGGGAACTGCCCGCGATCTGCGCGGAGAAGTTCGGGCTCGAGACCACCGCCGTGTTCCGCCCGCCGAACAATCCGGCCGCCGCCCAGCTCGTGCAGGAAGTCCGCCGCAAGACCATGGGAGGGCTTGCCGCCTCCGGCCCCGGCGCCGTCTTCGCGATGCAGGGCGTGGTGGAGCGCGGCGGCCATCTCGGCCAGCTCATCGATCAGCACTTCACCCGCGGTGTCGTGGTGACGTTCTTCGGCCGGCCGGTGCTGGTCAACCCGCTGCTCGGCAAGCTCGCCCGGCACCACGATTGCCCGGTCCACGGCGCGCGGGTGGTGCGCAAGGGCGGCGGGCGCTTCCTGCTCGAACTGACGCCGCCGCTCGATCTGCCCCGCGGCCCGGACGGGCTGATCGAGGTTCAGGGCGCGATGCAGGCGATGACGCGCGTGATCGAGGGATGGGTGCGCGAGCATCCCGGCCAGTGGCTGTGGATGCACCGCCGCTGGCGGCCCAAGATGCTGCCGAAGGGAACGCTTCCGGTGCAGCCCGCCGGGGAAGCGCAGAGCACCTGATCCCGGCGGACGGCGGATTCACAAGAAATCAGTCGGCCCACTCGCCGCGGCGCATCACCGGCAAAGCCTCGCCGGATGCGGTGATCCCGTCCACGTCGATCTCGGCCGAGCCGATCATCCAGTCGATATGGATCAGGCTGCGGTTGGCGCCGCGCTCGGCGAGATCCGACTCGCTCAGACCGTCGCCGCCGTTGCGGAAGCACTTCGAGTAGGCCTGCCCCAGCGCGATGTGGCTCGCGGCGTTCTCGTCGTAGAGCGTGTTGTAGAACAACAGGCCCGAGGCCGAGATCGCCGAGGAGGCGGGCACCAGAGCCACCTCGCCGAGGCGGGCGGCGCCCTCGTCGGTGTCGAGCACCTTGGCGAGCACGTCGCTGCCGGTGCGCGCGTTCGCCTCGACGATGCGGCCCTCGGCGAAGCGCACACGGATGTCGTCGATCAGGGTGCCCTGGTAGGAGAGCGGCTTGGTGCTGGCGACGTAGCCCTCAACCCGCGCCCGGTGGGGCGTGGTGAACACCTCCTCGGTCGGGATGTTGGCGTTGCAGACGATGCCGTTCTTGGCCGTCGTCGCGCCGCCGCACCATTCGTGATCGTCGGCGAGCCCCACGGTCAGGTCGGTGCCGGGGCCGCGGAAGCGCAGGGCGGAGAAGCGGGCGCCGTTGAGCCGCTCGGTGCGGCGGGCGAGATCGCGGTTATGCGCGCCCCAGGCCGCGACGGGGTCGGGTCCGTCGATGCGCGAGGCGGCAAAGACCGCGTCCCACAGGCGCGCGACCGCCTCGTCCTCGGGAAGGTCGGGGAAGACCGTGCGCGCCCAGGGCTTGGTCGCGGCCGAGACGATGGTCCAGTTGGTGGAGAAGCCGGCGATCAGTTCCAGCGCCGGCACGTAGGCCTGCGAGCGCGAACGGTTGGCGCGGGCGACCTTGGACGGGTCCTGACCCGCCAGCAGGGACGGGTCGTCGCCCGAGATGGCGAGCCGGGCCGCTCCGCTCCGATAGGCGTCCGCCATGCCGGCATAGAGCCAGCCGGCGGCCCGGTCGAACGCCTCGTCGGGCGCGTGGGCGAAGCGCGCGAGCGTCGCGGCGTCGTCCGCGTAGAAGGTGGTGACCAGCGCAGCACCGGCCTTGTAGGCCTGCTCGGTGATGGCGCGGGCCAGCGGCACCGCTTCAAGCGGCGCCGTCATCACCAGTTCCTGGCCCGCTTTCAGCCCGAGGCCGACCCGCACGGCGACTTCCGCCAGCCGGTCGAGGCGCTCGGTGAAGGGGAGGGCGGCCGTGCCCGGCGTCTGGCTCATGGAAGGGGTTCTCCAGGCTGTCACGCCGCGCGCCGTCTTCCCGGCCCGGAACCGATCCCGTCAGACCGATCCGCGGCTCAGGCCGCGCGCGACCACGTGATGTCACCCAGATTTTCGCGGAAGGCAAAGCGCAGGAGATGGTCGGAGACCACATTCTCCAGCCGTGTCAGGCCGGCCGGGTCGGGCGTGGCCACCTGCATCACCAGGGCGTCGGGGCTCGCCTCGAAGGTGCAGATCCGATCCTCGCCGAACGGAACCCGGCCCTTGTCGCCGCTCTCCTCGACCGGGAACTTATGGCTCCAATGGCGGCAGAGCTGCTTCAGGTAGCGACTGGCTTCCGCGGTCGGCACCCGGGCCTGTGAAACGGGCATCAATGGTCTCCTTCAAAGTCGGTGCGGACGGGACGACTCGGAACGCGTGCCCCAGGATGCAAGCCGGATGACTCGATCCATCGCCCGTCGCTGCAGCGCGTCACCTTCCGGGGGAAGCGCACCGCACTGCGGTATGTGGAACGAGCGCCTAAAATCGTCATGCGACGAAACCGAGGCGGATCGCTCCGCCACCGGTGCCGGTAGAGGGCGATTGTCGGGTCGCAAGGGTTAACGATCTCATCATCCGGGCATCATTCCGGTTGCGCGCAAGGCTGATTCCCGGCCCTGTGACCCGAATCATGCAGCCATCTTGTGCGTTGCACAACAACCCGCGGAGGCCAGCGCGCGTTCCCGCGTGCGCCCCGTCACACTCGCTTTCAGACCGGGAGAGCCGGCGGCGGGTCGTCCGAGAGGGCCACCACCTTGCCCGGATTGAGCCCATCATGCGGGTCGAGGGCGGCCTTCAACCGCCGCATCAGGTCGAGGCCGACGGGGTCGGCGGTGCGGGCGAGTTCATCGCGCTTGATCAAGCCGATGCCGTGCTCGGCGGCGATCGAGCCGTCCATGCGCTCGACGATGCCGTGAACGATGGCGTTGAAGCGGCCCCACTGGCTCAGGAACTCCGCCTTCTCCATGCCGACCGGCTGGGTCAGATTGAAGTGGATATTGCCGTCGCCGAAATGCCCGAACGGGCAGGGGCGCAGGCCCGGCATGGCCGCCTCGCAGGCCGCACTCGCCTCTTCCAGGAAGTCGGCGAGGCGCGAGAGCGGCAGCGAGACGTCGTGCTTGATCGAGCCGCCCTCCGCCTTCTGCACCTCGGGCAGCAACTCGCGCAGGCGCCACAGGGCGGCGTCCTGCGCCGCGCTGCCGCCGATCACCGCATCCTCCACCTCTCCCGCCTCCATCGCCTCGGCGAGCAAGGCTTCCATCTCGGCGCGGGTGTCGGAGCCGGGCCGGGGCGAGGACAGCTCCACCAGGGCGTAGGCGGCATGGGAGCCGGAGAGCGGCGGACGCACGTCGATGCCGTGTCTCAGCACCATCTCCAGGCCGAAGCGGGGCATGTACTCGAAGGCCGTCAGCCCCCGGTCGGCGCCGGCCCGGAGCCGGGCGAACAGGGCGAGCGCCGCCTGCGCCGAGGCGAGGCCGACGAAGCCGACGCAGGTGGAGAGGGGCTTGGGGTACAGCTTCAGGGTCGCGGCGGTGATGATACCGAGCGTGCCCTCCGAGCCGACGAACAGGTGCTTGAGGTCGTAGCCGGCGTTATTCTTGCGCAGCGCCTTGAGCCCGTTCCAGATCCGTCCGTCGGCGAGCACGACCTCGAGGCCGAGCACGAGGTCGCGGGCATTGCCGTAGGCCAGCACCGCCAGGCCCCCGGCATTGGTGGCGAGGCCGCCGCCGATCCGCGCCGTGCCCTCCGCCGCCCAGGAGAGCGGGAACAGCATCCCCGCCGCCTCGGCCGCGGCCTGCACGTCGGCGAGGATCATGCCGGCTTCCACCGTCATGCTGGCGCCGAGGGGATCGATCGCGCGCAGCCTGTCGAGGCGGTTGAGCGACAGCACGATCCCGCCGAAGGGCACGCCGCCGCCGACGAGGCCGGTATTGCCGCCCTGCGCCACCACCGGCACCCGTGCCGCGGCGCAGGTTCGCACGGTGAAGGCGACCTCCTCGGTCGTGCCCGGCGCCACGACGGCCAGCGCATGGCCGCGATAGAGCCCGCGCGACTCGACGAGATGCGGCGCGAGATCGGCCGGATCGGTGCGCACGTGCCGAAGGCCGAGCCGCTCGGAGAGCGTGGCCAGCAGGCGATCGCGGGAGAGGGGAGCGGTCATCGATGGAGGGCGGAGGCGGGGACGAACGAAGCGTCGTCCGCCTCAGATAGACCGGGGGAACGGCATTTGCACCGAGGGCCGAGGATGGCGGAACGGGTATCCCGGGAAATGGCACACACCGGGCGCTTGCGGGTTTTCCCTTTGCAGCGGATCGCCGCCCGATCCGACCGTGTTTTCCGTCCCACCGAAGACGAGGCTTGAGGCGCCATGCTGTCCGTGATCCCGAACCCGCCGCGCACGGCGCTGCCGATCCACGGCAGTTCCGATCTGTTTCCCGTGCGCCGGGTCTATTGCGTGGGCCGCAACTACCGGGCCCATGCCCGCGAGATGGGCGCTGACGAGCGCGACCCGCCCTTCTTCTTCCTCAAGCCGGCCGACACAGTCCAGATCGTGCCCGAGGGCGTGACGGTCGAGCATCCCTATCCGCCCCGCACCGAAAACTACCATTTCGAGGTGGAGCTGGTGGCCGCCCTCGGCCGGGGCGGGCGCGACATCCCGGTGGAGACCGCCGGCACCCATGTCTACGGCTACGCGGTCGGCCTCGACATGACCCGGCGCGACCTCCAGGACGAGGCCAAGCGGCAGGCTCGGCCATGGGAGCTCGGCAAGGCGGCGGATTTCTCCGCCCCCATCGGCGCCCTGCGGCCGGCGGGCGTCATCGGCCATCCTCGCTCCGGCGCGATCACGCTGGCCGTCGACGGCGCCGAGCGCCAGCGCGGCGACCTTTCCGAGATGATCTGGTCGGTGCCGGAGCAGGTCGCACTGCTCTCGACCTATTTCGAGCTGCATCCCGGCGACCTGATCCTCACCGGCACGCCCTCGGGCGTCGGGGCGGTGCAACGCGGCCAGACCATGACCGCGCGGATCGAGGGCGTCGGCGCGATCGCGCTCAAGGTCGTGTGAGCGAGCCGGGGCGCGACGGGCGAAACGCCTGCGTCTACAAGGCGGGCATGATCCCGAATCTCGACCGCCCCTGGCTCCACCGCTTGTCCCTGCGGGTCGCATTGTTCACGCGCGGCATGACGCTGGGCGTCCGCGGCGTCGCCATCGACGGACAGGGACGGGTCTGCCTCGTGCGCCATACCTATGTCGCCGGCTGGCACCTGCCGGGTGGCGGAATCGATCCGGGCGAGAGCGGCCCCACCGCGATGGCCCGCGAGTTCCGGGAAGAAGCCGAGATCGTGGTGTCGCCGGATGCCCCGCTGCAATTGCACGGCTTCTTCCTGAACCCCGGCGCGCAGCGCCGCGACCACATCGCCGTCTACATCGTCCCGGCCTTCACGGTGACGGGCCCGAAGCGACCGGACCGCGAGATCGCCGAGGCCGGCTTCTTCCCCCTCGATGCCCTACCGGCCGACACCACCCGCGCCACCCGCGCCCGTCTCGACGAGATCCGCGGCAGCCAGCCTCCGGCCGAGCTTTGGTGAGCCGCGCAAAAAAATCGACCTTGGCGCTTGCATCCCCGGCCGGGATAGTGTTTACCAGCGCCACCGACGGACGCGCCCACGGCGCCGGACGGACGGACAAGAGAGCGGGTGTAGCTCAGGGGTAGAGCACAACCTTGCCAAGGTTGGGGTCGAGGGTTCGAATCCCTTCGCCCGCTCCAGTTTTCCCAACCAAGTTCAACGACTTAGCAGGGCCGCCTCAGGGCGGCTTTTGTCGTTGGTCCCGTTACTGGTCCCGAAACGTGCGAAATCCCCGCTCGGGAAGCCCCGGCAGGGTGGTCGGCGACGCGGCGGTCCCGCTTGAAACGGGACCGGGCTGGCGGTCACGGATCCAGCCTCTTGTAACTTGATCCCAACCTCGCGGGGTATGCTCCTCGGCGCGGTGGCGGGTGAGAGACCGTTAGCCTCTGGGGCCACCAAGCCCGCAAGTGAGCCAGGGTCCTCGCCCGCCGTTCCATCGAACCCGAACAGTCGCTTGGGCCGCTCAACGCGAAGCCCGCTTGCGCAAGGATGGGATCAGATGGACGCTCCTGTTGTTGGGATCGATGTGGCCCGTGACCGCCTCGATATTCATGTTCATCCCTCTGGAGCGAACTTCGCCGTTGATCGTACGACCGAGGGTGTGGAGCAGCTGTGCGAACGCCTCCGGCCCCTGAAGCCGAAGCTCGTCGTCCTGGAGGCAACCGGCGGTTTGGAAGCCATGGTGGCACGTGCTCTCACCACCTGGAGGCTGCCAGCCGTGATCGTGAACCCAGCACAGGTCCGTGCTTTCGCTCACGCCTTGGGCCAACGCGCCAAGACCGACCGCATCGACGCCACCGTGATCGCCCGGTTCGCGGCGGCCACCAACCCACCCGTTCGCGCTCGGGCCGATGCCAAGACTCAGGCCTTGGCTGATCTCGTCACAAGACGCCGTCAGATCGTAGGACTGATCGCGTCCGAGCGGCAGCGAGCGAGCCAAGCTCCACCGTGCATTCGAGACAGCGTCCGGCGCGTCATAGAGGCGTTGGAGCAGGAGCAGAGTGTGATCGACCGCTCGATCGATGCAGAGGTAGACCGGTCGCTTGAATGGCGCAGGAAGGAGACCCTCCTGACCTCCGTTCCTGGTGTTGGACCGACGATCGCACGAACCCTGATCGCGGAGCTGCCTGAGCTTGGAAGCCTCAACCGGAAGCAAGTCGCCGCGCTGGTCGGCTTGGCCCCTTGGACGCGGCAATCCGGTCAGTGGCGAGGGAGGAGCTTCATTGCAGGCGGCCGCGCACCTGTTCGCACGGCGCTGTTCATGGGGGCCATGGTGGCCAGCCGTCACAATGCCGCGCTGAAAACCTTCCGGGACCGGCTCATCGCAGCCGGTAAGCCCAAGCTCGTTGCCCTGATTGCCACCGCTCGGAAGCTGATCACCATCCTCAACGCCATCCTGAGAGACGGAACGCCATGGCAACCCGCTTGACCAGCAAGACAGTCGCTCAAGTCCCGCTGACAGAACCAAGCCCCGTCGTCGCGCCAGCCCGCGCGGCCGGGCCGATCGCGCCGTGCCGCACCCCTGCGCGGAATGCCGCACCTTTTCGGTAGAAATTCCACTACCGAGCCCTTGCATTCGCCGTCGCTGGTAGTATATTAACTATCAACGGGGCGAGAGACAGGGCCCCGGACCACCAACCCCGGAGCCTCCCATGGCGATCCAGCAGACCCTCACCGAGATCCGCGCCCTCGGCCTCCAGGCCTCCTACGACGGCGCCAACGCCGAGTTCCGCGTCGACTACTGCGCCGACGACGCTCGCCACGTCGAGGGCAAGCCGGGCTTCGGCTCCGCCTTCTACACCGAGGAGACCTCGATCGCCCTCTCCGCCGCCGGCCGGATGGCCACCGCCGAACGCGGCGCCGACGTCAACGCCCTCTGAGGACAGCGGGACCGGGCTCCCCCCGGTCCCATCCTTCACCCAACCGCTGGAGCCTCCCAGATGTCGACCATCGCCACCGCCACCGCCCACAAGATCGCCCTCTCGGTCTGCAAGGGGGACTACCAGAAATCCCTGATCAACGGCTGGGCCTCGTGGGCCGGGTCGGACCTGAAGGGGAGCGCCGCCCGCTACGGCGGCCGCTACCGGGACAGCCGCGATAGCCTGATCGCCGCCTGCCGGGATGCCGGCCTGCGCGTCCAGGTCTCGAAGATCGGCCCCCGTCAGAGCCTCGTCGCCACGATACTCACGCGTGCGGAGGCTGCCCGCATCCGGGAGACGGTGCCCGGCGTCGACCCCTGCGTCGAGGGACGTGCCCTGGAGGCACGCATCGACCGCGTCGAGAAGAAGACAGCTGCAGCTGCGCGCAAGCGTGCTCGCGAGCTCGCCGTCGACGAGGTCGCCCTGTCCCAACTCACGGTCTGATGCCCGCCTCGGGGCCGGCGCCGCGCCCTCGCGGATCCCGCCGGCCTCGCACGGGCCTCAGGCCGCCCCCTTCCACCGCCCGACATCAGGAGCCCCCCGTGACCCTCTCGCCACCCAAGCCCCCGCGCCGCGAGCCCAAGGTCGACCTCTCCGGCCTGACCGATCGGCAGATCCTCGTGCGACAGGGCGTCGTCACGCTAGGCGAGCTCGCCTTCGGGCCGCGCTGGCAGTCCGACCTCGCGGCCGCCCTGTCGCAGGAGGCGGGCCGCCGCGTCGGGCAGGCGCAGGTCTCGCACTGGGTTCTCGGCGTGCGGCCGGTGCCCGAGTCGCTGGTCGAGCCCCTGCAGCAGCTGGCCATGCGGATCGCCGCCGACCTCGTGCGCCGAGCCGACCGGATCCGCGCGGACTGGTCGGCCGCTCCGCAGGAGGATGTCGACGCCCTGCCGGGGCCGCCGGCCTGACCCTCCCTTACGTTCAAGACATCCCGCGTCTGGCCCGCTTATGCGCAGGATATGACGTCCTGACGCCCACGGGCCGGCCTTATGCGCACCCGGCCGGGCTTGCCCGCCGGGTCGGCCCGCGCGAGTCTGCCTCCGGCATGGAGGGGCACATGAGCGAGCTGCGAGAGGAGGTCCGCCTGGGGACGCTGCGGCGGATGCGGCAGGCCTTGGCCGAGACGGAGGACAGGCTGGCACGTCTGCGCGATGACGGCCGCTCGCCGGACGATCGGGAGGTCCGGGAGGCCGAGGCTTATCGCGATGCCCTTGCCAGGGACATCGGCGAGGTAGCCGGGCCCGAGGGGGACCTCGTCGTCACCGTCCGCCTGCACGCCAACGGCGATCTCGTCGTCGCCGCGCCGGGCGACCGCATGCGCATCGTCGCCGCGCGGGAGAAGCTCGCCAGCGCCGCCGGGCAGCGGGTCGCCGAGCTCGTCGAGGAGGCCCTGCAGGCGCGGGAGCGCGGGGGGCGCTAGGCCGTCACGCCCGGGGGCAGGATCCGCTCGACCAAGCGAGTGCCGGTCTCGTCGAGCCGCTCGCCGGCGTCGCCGCCGAGCTGGTCGATCCAGGTCGGCTCTTCGCCGAGGAACGAGATGCGCGCCGGCTCCAGCGGCATGCCCTCGCACCACTCGACCCACCAGAACTCGGCCGGCCGGTTTGGGGGCTGCTCGGCCTTGGGGGCGGTCTCGATGACAGGCTGCAGGTTGTCCAGCTTGACGGACCAGGATCCGTCGGCCGCGTCCTCGAAGCCCGTGACCGTGCCCTGCAGCTTCCGGGCAGCCAGCCATGCCGGGGCCGGCTGGAGCCCCACCCGGTTGAGATGCAGCCTGCCGGTCGACATGGCGAACGTGCCGTCCCCGTTCGGCGTGAGGGTTGCCTTCGTCACGCGCCGTACCCCATCCCGATCTCGACCCGCGCGATCGTCGCGGCCGAAGCTGCGAGGTGGGATCGCCAGGCCTGCGCGTGGACCTGGCGCGGGGTGATCCCGAGAGCGGCGTGCCCGGCCGAGGCCGGCATCATCGAGAGCGGAGGGGGGAAGCTGCCGGTGCCTCCCACGAGCTTCTCGACCTCCTCCCGCAGGGTGACGCCGACCTCGGAATAGCGGTCCCGCTCCTGCTGGAACGCCTCGAAGCGCCCGGCGAACCGCGCGGCTGCGAGCGCCGCCTGCGACCACGCCTGCTCGGCCGCGACGTTCCGGATGACCGTCTCGCCGTTCCTGAAGGCGACGGTGTCTATCAGGTCCGGCGGCTCGCGCCGGCTCTCGACCATGGCGAGCATGCCCAGCCCCTCGGCGTGTTCCAGGAGCAGGGCGGCCGCCTTGGCGACGGCCTCCTGCGCGGCGGCGATCTTGGTCTCGGTCATGCTGGCTCTCCCCTGCTCGCCTGTTCCAGCATCTGCCGGATGGTTATGGACCTCTGGATCCGCTCGATTTCGCGGTCGGGCGGCAGGTCGCGGAACGGGTGCGGGTCGCATTGCCAGGCGGCGTAGACGAGCCGGGCGTCGCTCTCGGACACGGCGATCCCACCGAGCGCCAGCTCGCCACCGTTCTGCTCGATCACGAGCTCCTCGACATCGAGGGCAGGCCGATCGCCTCCAGGGCGGCGCGGGCCATCGGCCCGGTGCCACGCATGACGATGACCGAGAACCCGAGCTGGGTGTGCTTCCGCGTCTCGCTCACGCCTGCCTCCTCGCCCTGGTCTCGGCCGCCCGGCGCTGCGCCCGGTTGGCCCCGATGAAGGGATGCCTCGTCGCACCGGGGGGCTCCGGGCGTGGGGGCGGCTTCGGAGCGGTGAGGGACCGCCCCATCTCCAGCGCGAGGCCCCGCGCTTCCTTCTCCATGTTGCTCGCGAGCTCGGCCGCGGCCTCCTCGTAGGATTGCTCGGGCTTCGGCGGCGGGGGCGGCTCCTTCATCGCGACCGCCCGGAAGAAGGAGGCCTGCTCCGGGGTGGCGATGAAGACCCGCTGCCCAGCGAGGTCCCAGCCCCCGTCGAGCGTGGCGCGGACGCTCGAATCCCGCAGGCGCGCCGCCGCGCGGAGCTTCGGGTGTAGGCGGGCTTGTGCCAGAGGGTCATGTCAGAAGGTCTCCCCGTGAACCGCTTCCCAGACTGCCTCGGACCAAGGCTGCCGCTCGTAGGTTAGCTCGCCGGCCTGCATGGCACCGGTCGCCGCGTAGGAGCCGCCCTCTTCCTCGCAGGCGATGACCGCCGTCACGTCGGGGTAGCGCCGGGCGATCTCGCGCAGGATCGGAGCCGCGTCGCCGCCACGCACGGAGAAGGTGAACTCGACCTGCCCGGGGCTCTCCGAGGCGATCTCGAACTCGTAGCCGATCGTGAAGCTGCCCCAGACCTCCGGGCACGGCTCCGCCGTCGGGATCAGGGTCTGGAAGTCGATGTAGCGGTCGCCCCGGTCGTTCGGGCGCACGTGCCGGCTCTGGAACGCGGCGAGGTCGTCGGCCGGCCCGGTCATCGCCACGCGGAAGTAGGTGTAGTTCGCCACGGTCAGGCGGCCTCCTCGGCCTCGGCAGGGATGAAGGGTCCGTACTCGGCTTCCATCGCGGAGAGCCGGCACCCGGCGTCCGCCTCGTCGAGTTCGTCGAGCCGCAGCCGCATGTCGGTCGTGGTCTCGGACAGCGCGACGATGAGGTCCGGGCGCCAGAGCAGCCGGCCGCCGACGGCGCGGAGCCACGCGGTCCGCAGGGCCGTCGCCTCGCGCTTGGAGACCTCCGCCTCGGCCTTCGCCGTCCGGGTCCGGTCGTCGGCCGCCTTGAGGAAGGCCTCCAGCGTGCCCGCGTGGTCCTTCAGGCTCGCGACCTGCCGCTCCAGGTCGAGGATCTGCTCGGCGGGGCCGGGCCCCCGGGTGGCCGCCTCGCGCTCCAGGAAGCCGTCGGCATCCTCGAAGTCGGTGTAGATCTCGTCATGGTCTGCCTCGCAGAGCGGGCAGCGCATGGCGCTGTGGCTACCGCAGTCCTCGCAGCCGACCTCGCTCTCCTTCCAGAGCCCGACCGGGGACCACTGCTCGCACCCGGGGCAGACGTACCCGAGCTCGGCCTTCGGATCGGGGCGGCGTTCAATGGTGACGTCGGTCATGTCAGGCCTCCGTCTCGGCCGCCTGCCGGCGCCGGGCCGCCATCCGGTTCTTGGCCGCCCGCACGCGCTCCCGCAGGGTCTCGATGTCCTGCGCCAGCTCGGCCAGCGCCCGCTTCTCGCGGGGGCAGGTCGTCTCGCTGGCTGCGACCAAGACCTTGTCTCGCGGCCGTAGAAGGCCGTCGGCCGCCTCGCCCATGGCGAATACGTCCAGCCCGAGGGCGACGTCGGCTTGCTTGCGCTGCATGTACCTATCGGCCATCGCCCCCCCCCAGCCCCAGAACGATCCGACCGCCGGCAGCTCGCCCGCCGGGGCCTTCTCGATTTCGATTTGCGGCGACGGCGGCTCCAGGGACCACGGGATGAATGCCGGGGTGCGGAACTCGCGGATCGCTGCCCGGAGCTTCTCCGGGTCCATCGCCTCCAGGTCGCGGAGGGCCGCAGCCTCCCCCTCGTCCACCATCCGGATGAACTCGGCTTCGCTCTCCGTCACGGGCAGGGCCCCTTCTTCTTCGCGGCGACGGCCTGGATGAGGGCGTCGAGGCGCCCCTTCAGCGGGGGGCGGTGCCCCTCGACGAGGGCGGCCAGGTAGACGATCGATGTCGCCATGATGAGGAGGCAGCCCGAGGCGAGGAGGACCATGTCGGTCGTGCTCACGGGCAGCCTCCCAGCAGGGCGGCCGCGATCGGCTCGCGCTCCCCCGGCGGCACGAGGGCGAGCCGCTCCTCGGCGATG
The DNA here is from genome assembly GCA_900234795.1 of Methylorubrum extorquens. NCBI lineage: Bacteria > Pseudomonadati > Pseudomonadota > Alphaproteobacteria > Hyphomicrobiales > Methylobacteriaceae > Methylorubrum > Methylorubrum extorquens. The sequence continues at coordinate 2,017,461 of LT962688.1, read as the reverse complement.
TCGAAGAGGTCGAGCACGTGCGTCCGGTCGAGGGCATGCTCCCCGATGTCGAGGGCGGCCCAGGCCTCCCGGGCCGCCTCGGGGGCGCGGCCGTCCCGCATGCCGACGACGGCGCTGCGGAAGGCGATCTGCTTCGGCCGGGTCAGGGCATAGAAGGCGCGGCTCATGCCGGCTTCCTGTGCAGGCTGAAGACCGGCTTGCCGGCCTCCTCGGTGACCGTGAGCTTCAAGCCCGGGAAGGCCGCCTGCACGAACTGCCACAGGGCTGTGTGCTCGGCCTGCAGCTGCTCGTACCGGCTGCCGGCGAGGACCTGCGCGCCGAGGTCGTCGAGGTAGCAGAGGTCCTTCTCCTCAAGACTGCAGCGGACGCGGCCGCCGTCCCTTTACTCCAGGGTGACCCTGCCGCCCTCGGAGCCGCCGCCGGGCTCAGACCACCGGTTGGTGCTGAACCCGATTATGTCGAGCTTCCGAGGTCGCTTGTCGAAGAGCTCGATCACGCGCGCCCCCCGTCCATCAGGCCATGGCTCACCAGGGCGGTGTAGACGCCGGCCGCGAGCTGCACGTCGTCGAGGCCGTCGGCGCGGCCCCGGGCGAGCACCGCGCGGATGACCTCCCACAGCGAAGGGGCCGGCTCGGTGACCGGCGCCCACAGCGGCGACTTGGGGAACCTCGCGTGCAGGCGGGCCCGCAGCTCGGGCGGGATCGAGGCCCGGGTCATGCCGACCGCCCCGAGCGGATGGCGGTGCCGCGCGGGGCCCGCAGCTTCTCACCCGCCTTCAGGACCGACGACGGATAGCGATCGGGATCCTGCGCGGCCGGCTCGTCGGCGGCGTCCGGCGGGTAGGCATGCCCCCGCGACCGGAAGTAGCTCCGCTCCTCCTCGATCTGGTTGAGCACGCTCTCGGGGCTCAACTCCTCTACCTCCTTGCGGGGGAAGAAGACCTGCACGTCCCCGACCTGGATCGAGGTCAGTCCCTCGAAGCGAAGTGCCACGCCCCCTTGCGCTGCGGCCATCCCGGTGAGCGCGATCTCGACAGACCTGGCGATGACCGGGAGGTCGTCCGTGTCGTCTCCGTAGATCGTGATGTCGCCCGCGATCTCGTTCCATGCGACGAGGCAGGTCAGCCGGGGCGTGTCGGTTTCGAAGCCCGACACCGTGAGCGCCCGCTCCCTCTCGCGTGTCCCGCTGGTGTCGACCTGAAGGACCTCGCCCGGGTTCAGGAAGATCTGCCCCTGCCGGAGGGCGAGGTCCTTCACTTGCTGCAGGCGCTCGGGCTCGACAAGCACCCGCGCCCAGAAATGTACCCGGGGGATGTGCACCCCCGTCACGACGAACTCCGGCACTCGCGCCATGTCCCACCCCGTCCCGTGATCCCGGGATCAGGGTAGCGCACGTCAGCGATTCGCACTGGACTCTGTACGCGAAATCTCGCAGCGGGCCTGATTCGTAAGGGCGGCCCCTAGAGGGAAGAGGCGTCCCAGCGGGGGCGGAGCCCGGTGCGACATATTGTCCAGCGGGCGATCGGACGGATTCGCGCGGTCCGGTTCACCGCCCGTTGACCAGCCCGCGAGGCGTCCACAGCCCGCGGCACGGAACGGCTCGACACGGGGTCGGGCCCAGGGCATCGTGACCCTCCACTCGCCAGGGATCGCCCCCGCCGTGATGACCGCTCGCTTGATACGGAAACGGAACGCCGCCGCCTGAGCCACCCGCTCGGTGCCCTTCGCGCATCCCGCCTTCCGTACCTGCGAGCTCCCCCAATGCCCAAGAACGCCTCGTCGTCGGCCGCCGCCGTGCGCGCCGTCATCCTCGATCCGCGCGATTACGCCGGCCCCCGCGACGGGCAGGGCACCCGCACCCGGGTGCAGCTCCTGTACGGGGGCGGCATGGCCGGGCACGACGCCGTCGCCGATCTGCGCCTGCGCCTGCAGCCGCTCCTCGGCGCGCCGGGCCTGCGCGACCGCACGCACGCCGCGGTGACCGCCGCCTTCGAGGACGCCACGGTCGGCCGGATCGCCGACCTGGAGCGGCGCCTCACCGGTGAGGCCCTCCGCGCGAGCCTGCCGACCCCGACGATGGCCCTCGTGCGGGACGTCGCCGGTGTCCTCGTCTTCCATCAGGCGGAGCTCGGCTGCGAGGTCGCGAGCGCCCGGCTCGCGGCCGAGCTGTTCTCGATGGCGGCCGCGCAGGTCCGAGCCCGCCTGTTCGACCGGGCGTTCCTCGTGACCCGGCACGCGCTCCTGCGGGCCGAGGATGCACAGTGCACCGCGCGGGATGTCCCCTACGTGCCCGGGCCGAGCTACCCCAGGCTGGAGACGTTCGACGTCGAGGCGGCCGCCTGGATCCAGGCCTTCACCGTCTTCGGGGCTGCGCTCCGGATGGTCGAAGATGAGGACGCAATCCTGCGCGGCGGCGCCGGGCAGCAGGCCGCGGCCGTGCAGGACGGCGACCTGGACTTCGACTTCGGACTGCCCGCGCCCGAGGCGGCGCCGGCACGCACGGTCGAGTCGATCCTTACCGAGGCGAAGGCCGCCCGGCCGGCGCTTTCGATGCCGGTCATCCCCGTGATGACGCATCTTCCCGAGCCCCCGAAGTCCATCCGTGACCGGGGCGACAGCCCGCGCGCGCTCGCGGAGCCGTGGGCTGGCAAGCCGATGCCGCTCACGCCGGCGCCCGATCCGTCCGCCTTCGCCGAGGGCCTGCGCGTCCGCTTCCCGTGGGCGGCCGAGGCGATCGAGGCCTACGCGGCCGACCTCGTCGGCGCCCCCTTCGCTCGGTTCTCGCCGCGCATCCTCGTCGGCCCGGCAGGCTGCGGGAAGACGGCGTTCGCCCGAGCGGTGCTGGAGGCGGCCGGGCTCGACGTCACCGTCTACGGCGGTGCAGGCCAGATGGACGGCGGCAGCTGGGCCGGAACATCGCGTCAATGGGGATCCTGGCGTCCGTCCGTGCCGGCCCAGGCATGCCTGCGGCTAGGCAAGGCGAACCACGGCGTGGTGGTCGACGAGGTCGAGAAGGCAGGCGACAGCCGGCGATGGGGCCGCCTCGACGAGACCCTGCTGCCCTTCCTGGAGCGGGGCAGCACGGCGAAGGCGATCTTCGACCCGGCCTTCGAGTGCGCCCTCGACCTGTCGGCCGTCTCGTACGTCCTGACCGCCAACTCGCTCGACGGGCTCGCCGGCCCGCTGCGCGACCGCTGTCAGGTCCTGCAGTGGCCGGCACCGCGGGCGGAGGACCTGCCCGTCGCCGCCGCCGCGATCCTCGCCGAGCTCCGGCGCGAGCGCGGCCTCGACGACGTGTGGTGCCCATCGCTCTCGGGTGATGAGCTCGACGCCCTCACGGCATGGCGAGGCGGCAGCCTGCGCCCGCTCCGCCGCATGGTCGAGGCCGTCCTCGCGAGCCGCGAAACCTTCGCGCCCCGGCACTGACCTTCCCCTTCGCCTACTCCCCCTCACGCCCGGAGACCGTCATGACCGCCCAACGCCCGACCCGCGCCCGCCTGCCCGTCCTCGACGCCGCCCTCTCGCAGGTGCGCGGCCGCGACAGCTCGGGCCTCGTCCGGCCCGAGCTGGCCACGTGCGCGGTCGCGATCCTGCAGCTCGGGGCCCGCGCGTACGCCCTCGGCCTCTACGCGCCGTCGGACGCCCGGCTGCTCTGCCAGGCCGTGACCCGCCTCGCCGAGGCGCTGCCCGCAAATCCGGACGACCGCCGCCAGCCGCGGGAGGAGAGGTCGTGAAACGGATCCGCGGACCTCCCCAGCACGCCAACAGGAAGGAGAGAGAGCCCCATGGAGAGCACCGAACCCCTCGACGCGATCGCCTCCCGGATCCAGGCCGCCTGGGAGAGCGGCCGGATCTGCAGCCTCGTCGGCCGCGGCTGCCGCGCCCGCGTCGTCCGCATCAGCCGCCTCGTCGAGGCCGGCCGGCTCGATCCCGCCGTCGGCCTCCGCCTCACGCTGGAGACCGAAGCCCTCGCCTTCTGCCTCGCCCCCCTGCCGCCGGAGCCGCCGCTATGATCGCCGAAGAATTCCTCAACATCGCCGGCCCGGCCCTGCGCCACCACCGCGGCGCGGACAGCGCCACGGTGGTGGCCGTCGAGCCCTCGCCGCACGGCCCGCTCGCGCGCTGGTGCGCACCGCTCCTCGCCGTAGAGCGCGAGCGCACCGAGCAGCCCGGGGGCGCGACGTTCGTCGGCCCGGTCCCCGGCCCGTTCCTCCTCGACCTGCTCGCCCGCGTGCTCGCCTGCCGTTGGCGCGATGGCGCGCCCCGCTGCCCGCCCGACTGGGCTGAGAAGCTCGGCCGGCGCCACCGCGTCGTCTTCCGGGACAGCCCGTTCGAGTGCGGCGGCGGATGGCGCTGGCTATGGGAAGCGGCGGCCGAGGTCCTGCAGGAGCGCGGCGTTCCGGCCGGGTTCCGCACGACACAGGCGAAGGAGAAATTCGGCAGTATTCGATGGTACTACGACTGCAGCGACGACTACGAATACACGCAGTCCCTAGTAGACAGCGTCGAGCACCTGTCCGCCTTCATCTGCGAGGAGTGCGGGCGCCCAGGCCGGATCCGACAGGGCGGGTGGCTGCGCTGCCTCTGCCAGGAGCACGCGAACGGCAGGCGGATCGCCGGTGGCAGTTGAGGTCTACCGTAACCGGTCGCGGCGACTCTGGAGCGTCCGGGAATGCGGACGGGTCGTCGGCCACCGGCTCGACGTCGCCCTCGTCGGCGCGACGTTCCGGGCGAGAGAGGCGGCCCGGATCCGGTGCCTGCGGTCCGGGGCTCGGGACGTCCATGCCTGGGCGTCGGGCGAGCTCTCCGACCTGCCCCGGCCGGCGGGCGCGCGACGGCTCCGGTACCGGGTCGAGGAGCCGGGCTTCAGGTGCGATGGGCGGGTCGTCGTGCGGGCGGCCGCGGCCTGGTTCGAGGCGGATGGGACGGCGTGGTGCGAGGGGAGCGAGTGATGCCGAGTGTCTGGATCCTGAGCGACCTGCACATCGACGCGAGCCCGTGGACGCCGCCGCCGGGGCCGCGGGTCGACCTGGCGATCGTCGCCGGCGACGTCGCCGACGGGTTGACCCGGCGCTCCATCCCGTGGCTGGCCGAGCATGTCCGCCCGCGCGCGCGGGCCGTCGTCTACATCCCCGGCAATCACGACCTCTGGCGCTGCCGCCTGCCCGACGAGATCTCCCGGGGCCGGGACGCCGCCATCGAGCACGACATCACCTTGCTCGATTGCGGGCAGGCCCGGCACGTCGACGGGGTCGAAATCATCGGGGCCACGATGTGGACCGACTACGCCGTCGCGGGCGCTGAGCATCGGGCGCTCGCGATGCGGGTCGCCGGGGACCGGCAGGTCGGCATGCGGGATCACCGCCGCATCCAGTGCCGCGACCGGCTCGGGACGCCCGCCCCGTTCCGGCCGCCGGCCGCGGCAGCGCTCCACGCGGAGCACCGCGCCCGGATCGAGCGGCGCCTCGCGGAGCCTTGGGCCGGCCCACGGATCGTCGTCACGCATCACGCGCCGCACCCGAGGTCGCTCCTGCACGGCGAGGTTCGCGAGCCCATCGACGCGGCCTACGCCTCGGACCTCTCCTCGATCCTGAAGGGCGAGCACGCGCCGGACATCTGGATCCACGGGCACGTGCACGCGAGCAGGGATTATCGGGTCGGCCGGACGCGCGTGCTCGCCAACCCGCGCGGGCACGACACCTCGCACCGGCGGCGCAACGGCGACTGGATCGTCGAGCTCGAAAACCCCTCGTTCGATCCCGCCCTCGTCCTCGCGCTCTAGGCCTCGTCGCCGACGAGCGCGAGGATCTCCCGAGCCCGGCGCCGGGCGGCCTCGCGCGACCAGCGGACCGCCCGATCGGGAACGGCGGCCTCGCCGGAGAGCCAGCGCCTGACCTGGCGCGGGTCCTCGCCAAGGGCCTCGGCGAGCTCGGTCGTCCAGCGCCTTCCGTAGAGGAGCTCGCCGATCGCCCGGATCTCGGCCGCCGAGGCGAGCATGGGCGGGCCGCCGTTCCCGGCGCGGCCGGCCTCGGCAACGAGCGCCTGCGCGGACGGGCGCGCCTCGGCCCGAGCACGGGCGATCCGGCGGTCGCGCTCGGCGGCGCGGCGGTCCTCTGGAGAAATGATATGCAACATGCCGCAGGTATCCTGGGTGGGGCTAACCCCTTGATGTGATGAAGGGCCCGCAGACTGTGCGGACCCTTCGGTGGCGCCGACGAGGCTCAGAAGCCAGGGATCCCGCCCTGGCTCGTGGCCCGCGCGCCCCAGAAGAAGTGCTCAAAGAGCGCGGCGAAGCCGGTCCCGGCGATGCAAATCCGGCACCGGGCACTCCCGTCGGCGGTAGGATCGTCGGGCGCCTCGGCGGTGCCCTGGATCCGGCCCGAGAGCCGCCCCTTACGGATGCAGCGCAGCCGCCAGGCGCCGCCCCGTTTGAGGAAGCGCAGCCAGAGCAGCCAGTTAGCGACGCGGATCCGGTTGACGCCAGTCGCCACTGTTGGCGTCACCTAACCTCAGTTGATGACCTGCTTATGCGTCCTCGGCACCAGCATTGTCGGGGCGAGAAGGTCAAGCAGGCAGAGTTGCTGCGGCTTGCGTGCTCTTTTGCGTCGCGCCTTCGGCCTCGGGTGCTCCTTTACAGGGGGCGTCATCTGCGGGATGTCTTCTAGTGTGAACAGCATGCGGCAGACCCAAATTAATTTCGACTTAGATCATGATGTCACACCTCAGCGACCTGTCTACAAAGTCTTTCAAAAGTTGAGCCCGCCTCGAAGCAGCCGAGAGATTTGGCAGCAAAGGCGAAAATCAGGCCCGAGAGTGGGGCGCATCGGACCGTCCATGCTAGGTCCGGCTACCCGGTGTCACTTTTTCCGTGTCTTGGTGATGAGCCGGCCAGCGAGGCCGACAGCACCGCTCTAGGGCTTGTTCACGAAGCTGTGAACAACTCGAGGGTCGTGTCGGCTTGTCGAGCGTATGACGTCGTAACGATCGTCGGTCGGCTCAGGGGTGGGATCGCAGGCGGCCCGCTAGGACAGGAGTTGAAGGCTCGGCCACCTCCTTATCAGCAAGCCCCAGAAAGGCCTCCAGCGCGTCCGGATCCTGGATCTCGGCTATGACGCGGCCCAACGCATCGGTGACCCTCGGATCCACCTTTGCGCCTGCCGAGAGCTTCCGCCAGCCTACGATCAAGCTATTGCTTTCGAGGGCTGCCTCGACAACAGACAGAAGATCCTGCGCTGCCGTGATCGCTTCCGGCCACCCCGTCTGCGGCTCAAGTCCACGCTCAAGCTGTTTGACTGTCGGCTGGTGAATAACATGGCGGGCGGCGCGAGCCACCTCTTCCAAGAAATTCGCCGGTGTCTCCAGCAAGTTGGGATTGGCCCGCGAAATAGCGCGCGCAAAGCCCGTCACTTCGTTCACTTGGAAGCGCTCCAGGCGCTCGACGTCATCCGCCCGCGCACGCCCGGCGAGCAAACGCAGGTACGATTTCGCCGTCTCTCCCTCCGGCGTACTCCAAATCCCACTACTAATTGCCACACGCCTTGCGTCTATATTGCGGGGCTCGATGCTCTCTGCGGCCCCCTCCACGTCGATCGGCAGCTTTCTACCGCGACCGACCACGACGATCTCACCGATCATTGCGGCGTTCACGTCAATCCTCGCATCTGTAAGCACGTCGAGAACTTCGCGCAGCCGTCTCCGCTGGCTCCGCTTGGTGGATGCGCACGCTGCCTCGCCCCAGATCTGCTCCGCCAGGTCGAAGGCTCTGACCGTATTGATCCTCTTGTTGGGTAGGGAAGCCGCGAGGATGTCGTAGACCCTTCGAGCTGGAGCGGGTAAAGCCGACAAACGTGCGATGCGATCGGGCGCGCCGTATGCTTTTCTGACCGTAGCCGCCACTGCAGAACGACTTGGCTGCAGCCGCTTTTGCCCCTTCGCGCGCTCGTTGACGATCTTGTGGATGGCTCCAACAGACGGCCGCAGGGTATGGGCAAACCGCCCCTTTAATTTGCGGTTCTTGCCGACCGAGAGGGTCAGACTGGGCAAATCTTTATGGAGCCCCTTGTAGAGGGCCGGGTCCGGCCCAGACGTGTGATCGACAACGTTCGTCACGGCCCGTTCTAAGGCTCGCCTGGCTGCTACCGTCGCACCTGGCCTTGACGCGGAGGCAGGCTTGAGAGCACTCGCCGACGGACGCCAAGACGACCGGTACGCCACAAGACGAGCCACGATCCCCTCTGCATCGTCATCGAGCGCGGCACATCCGGGTTGTGCGCGGTAAGCATCGACGAGTTCTTGAAGCCTGACGGCGAGGACGCCGGGATCGGGAACCCCGCCGTTCGCGCGTGCGGATGCGAGCGCGAGCTGCCGGGACCGTGGACGCAGGTAGGCCCAAAGAGCCGTATTCGAACTGGTCGGCTCGCGTCTCCGCCCGGCGCGGAAGTTCTTGGCATAAAAAGCGCAGACCCGAGACACGACGCTTGCGCGGTCGGCCGCAGCGATCTCGGCGCATAACCCTGCCTCCGCAGCCTCCGATTCGATCTCTTCAGCCAAGGCGGCGATGTTTAGCGCGTCGACATGCCCCCCGGCGCGCGCAAGGGCGCTCAGACGGCCGCCGAGCGTTTTGCGCAGGAAATCGAAAAAGTCCGGATTTGCGGACATCTGCCCCGACCTTTCATCCTTCAGCGATCTTAGATAGGCAGGGTGCGCATGACAACGGTATAAACGATTGATTTAGATGATAAAACTTTGCCACCAACCTCAACGCGAGGCATGTGAAGGCCTGTGAGCAAATCGATCTTTGCGCATATCCCATGGCATCCCGCGCTGTTGCCGTTAGCTGCGGCCCTTGCTCCGACCGTATCGTCCGATCGCCCAAGACCACCCTCGGAGGGATGGCATGACCGATTTCGCGCGCGACAAGGTGAACGTGATCGCCTTCTACGAGCTGATGTTCAACGAGTGCTGGCCGTGCGAACGATCGAGCGGTATGCCGGCGCTGACTACATCCAGCACAACCCGCACGTGGCGACCAGTAGGGACGGCTTCGTCGCGTACTTCGAGCGCATGGCACGTGAGTGGCCGGGTAAGCGGGTCGAGGTGAAGCCAAACGGGATGTTCTGAGCGGCGAAGCACATCCAAATGCCTTATTCCCGTCAATCGGCTAGGCGCCTGGGCCCTTGTAGCTGTTCTCGCCGTGACTGGACTTCAGTTGCATCGCCTGGGCAAGGCCCGATACCTCGCTCGAAGGTCAGTTCCTGGCCTTCGAATGAGCAGACGGATCAGGAAGGCGTTCTCAATTTTAGCTGATCCCTGCGATGGGATCCAATTATATCTAAGGACCCCGGCGCATATTGCCTCCCGGGGCATCATCAAGGTCGAACGCGGCTACACGAGACCCATTCCTACAGGGCGACCATCGACGAACGCCTCGACCCAGCGTGCGTCCGCGTTCTCGCAATAGGCCTCGCAGATCCCTATCGCGGCCTCTTCCGTGCCGGTATCGAGAAAGCTGATGGCGTGAGGCTCGGCTTGACCCGTCGTGGCTATGCGCTCCAGGTGATCGATCCCCTTTAGTGGCATCTGCCCATAGCCACCTAGCTCCTCGCGCCACATGCCGATGACGATCGAGACGTCGAAGATCTCATTCATCAACCCGACGGGGTCCCCCCCAGTATGCGCCGCTTCCCGGATGCGGGAGGTGTTTAGGGTCGCCATCTTGAACATGACGGCGAGGTCTTCAGGTAGGTACGCGGGCATCTGTCTTGCCTCCATCCGGCGGGATTGCCAGGAGGCCTGAAGAAATAAACACAAATACTTGTGAGAACCTTGACGGTTTCGGGCGTGAATTTCCGGAAAATTTTCTGATTTTCTTCAAGTACCTATAAATTCTTGCATTAATCATATCGGATTAGCATGTCGGCAACCTACACGCGCTGGAATTATGGATCGGGGTGCGGATCAGGACCGAGGGCGGCAAGTCCCGTTTCCTCAAGGGTATGCTCGTCGAGAGCGAGGCCGCGCTCATCATCACGGAGGCGATGGACCGCGGCGAGCCGGTCGAACTCTGGCTGACCGGCAAGGATGAGCGAGCCTATCCGTATGGCGTCAGGACGGTGCGGGAGGCTTGGTACCACGACGGCTACAGCGGCTACCTCCGTGGCCAAGGCCTGAAATTCCCTATCCTCGGCATCCTGACGATACCTCTCCTCGGTGCAGGCGCCCTGATCATGATCGGGTCCATTGGATGGTTCATCGCTTCGGCGCAGTTCGCCGCCCGGCGGTCCCGGGCAGCATTCGAGCGCGGCTACGTGGCTGCGGTTTCCTCATCCGCTTCGGATGCGGGCAGCCGTATTCGAGCGGCTTGAGCGGCTTCGGCGAAGGGCGCTGCTACATCCTCGCCGCACCCTTCAACTTCCGACTGCGGGCGCGGCTTGCGTCGATTCGGGATGCGTGATCAGTTTCTCGGCGCCGCTGCCCGCCCTGCAGACGCGAACCGTCGCGTTCGCGCCGTTCATCGCGGGCATGGACCTTAGCCAACTTGAGATCTTAGTGGCGACCCCGGTCGAGGAGGTGCCGTTGATAGCGGGGCAGGAGCAGGGCGGCATCCACGAATACGAATTCAGGTGACCCGAGCGACGCTACCGTACCTTACCGCCACGGGACTGTCGGCGCCGGCCAGGTGTGACCTGGATGCTGCTCATCCTGTCCCGCGTGCTGACATCCTCAACCCTAGCGTTGCGCTGACGCCGGCAACCAATACCATTCCGGCCGTCGCCCGCACGGCCGAATTCGGACCGTGCATGGCGTAGCGAAACGCACCGGGAGCCTACTGCACAATTTTCCGCTCGTGCTCTGGGGCGTGAAAGCGGCGTCATCGACCGTCCCGGCTCAAAAGCCGAGTTGGCCGTTACGAGCGCCTCGCTTCGGAAGTGGCAGGTCGATGGTGCAACGAAGTTCGGTGGCACCCAATTCGAAGCTTGTTCTTGCGTTGAGCGCGTAGGGAAGGCCTCGTTCGATCAGCTGACGTCCGTATCCATCCTGCCTCGTTAGCTGATTCTGATTTTCAGGCTCCCTGATGAGGCCGGTTTCAACCCACTCCAGGATAAGGCGCAGGCCTTCGCCTTTCACCGAATAAGTTCTCCAGGTAATCCGAAGCCGCCCAGACTCTCTGGTCAACGCGCCGTACTTACGGGCATTAGTGCATAGCTCGTGCAGCGCGAGCGCGAGAGTCTGTACGGCGCCCTTGCGCAGGCGCACTTCTGGCCCCCTTACCACCAATCGATCCGACCTGTCCGCCGCGCCTAGTGCCTCCAATTCCGAACGCAGTAACGCGCCTATCGTGATCGGCTTATCGTCCGAGCGTGAGAGCAGCCCCTGCACCCTAGAAAGAGCGTTAAGACGATTATTGAATGCCGCCTCGAACTCGGTAAGTGTAATGCTCGCGCGTATTGTCTGTCCAGCGATCGCGCGGACAACACTGATCAGGTTGCGGGTACGGTGCTGCAACTCAGAGACCATCACCTGCTGACTCTCTTGCAGCATGCGTCGGTCGTTGACATCAATGTTGATGCCCACCCAACGCTGTATCGCCCCGACCGTATCCAGGATTGGCACCGCGCGAACGTTAGACCAGCGCCAGGACGCACTGGGCGCGTGCCATAGGCGATACTCGTGATCAACGGCGTGCCTTGCCTCAACCGCCTCAAGCCACTTCGTGAGTGTGGGAGTACGATCATCAGGATGAATCGCAGTCAGCCATCCGCTCCCGAGCCATTCGTCCAACGGCTGGCCGGTATACGCACGCCAACTCGGGCTATCGCTCACGATGCGTCCGTCCGGCTCCGCCTCCCACGTCGCCTGACCGAAGCCTTCAACCAGACTGCGATAGCGCGTCTCACTCTCGCGCAAAGCATCCTGTATGCGTCGGCGATCCGTCACGTCCTCATACAGGACTGTGAGCCGGTCGCCACCTGCCGGGTACGCAAAAATCTCGAATGCGCGGCCCAGTGAACTCATGATGTTTTCAATGCGTTCGGGCTGGCCATGACGAGCTATGCGGTCGAAGGCTTCATGCCACCATGCTTCAAGATTGGGAAAGACTTCGCCTGCAGTCCGCCCCACAGCATCGGTGACAGCGACGCCGAACAGTCGTTCGAAGGCTGGGTTCAAGGAGATGTAGCGCTGATCCACAACCTGGCCGTCTTCGCCGCGCACAAGTTCCAGCTCGGTGTAGCCCTGTCCCATGCCGTGGAAGAATGTGCGGTATCGTTCTTCGTTCTCGCGTGATGCGCTAGCAGCGGCTTCAGCGGTGGCTAAGCGCCGCCTGAGGTCTTCGATAATCTCACGGTTTTTCCCGCCCGACATAAGGTGCTCATCAGGTTCGTTTGGGGTTAGCTATATTTCTTTGCGTAATTTGCACCAAGCTTGACCCTGGCCCTTGGCCTGCTCCCATTCGGTGGCCCGGGTGCGAAGTTAGTGCATCGTCGGTTGAGGATCCCCGGATTTTGGTCCGGCCAAAAGGTGAGCTTCCGGATTTCATGAGGGCCCCCCGGATCTTCGTCCGGCCGAAAGGTGAGCCACCGGGTCTCATTCGGCGGGCTGCAGGGCCGCCGCCAGGGCGAATTCTTGGGGCGTTCGCCACCCCAGGGCGGTGTGAGGACGGCTCTCGTTGTAGTGCCGCCGCCACGTCTCGATCTTGCTCCTCGCGTCGGCCACCGACAAGAACCAGTTCGCGTTCAGGCACTCGTCGCGCAGGCGGCCGTTGAACGACTCGACCAATGCGTTGTCGGTCGGCTTGCCAGGGCGCGAGAAGTTCAACGTGACACCGTTCTCGTAGGCCCAGCGGTCGAGGGCTTTCGAGACGAACTCAGGCCCGTTGTCGACCTGAATCGCACCCGGTGCTCCGCGTAGCAGAGTCAGGCGGGTACCGCTGGGGGCTATGCGCCGCAATTCCCTCGACAGCACCTGAAGGTCAGAAATGATAGCCGACATTCATGATGAACCGCGACTTCCAGCGGTTCTCGCCGCCCTGGGCGAGGCCGTCGTTGAACTCGCCGACGCCGACAACCAAGCAGCGAGACCCTCGCGCGTCGGATCGGTGACCTCGAACGGAACCGGCCTGCCTGTCTTACGCTGGCAGACGGTCGCTCGAAGACGCACGGCGTCGCCCAGATGAATGTCGCTCACGCGCAGGCCCACGAGATCACACCCGCGCAGCTTGCTGTCGACGGCAAGGTTGAACAGGGCAAGGTCCCGCGTGCGGTTGGCGAGCTGGAAGCGCGTGCGTAGGACCCAGATGTGCTTCGGCTTCAGCGGCGGCTTGCGATCTATTTGTAGGAGAACCGGGCCCCGCCATTCCGCTTCGTGGTCTGGCGCACTTTCAAGCAGTACGGCCGCTACGAGCGATATGGCTGCTTAATCCGCGATCACATCGACGGGAGAAATGCTCAAGAGGGGCTTGCTGCGAGGTGCGTTAGAGAGCAAATGCCTACGAAATGGACGGATTGCATATGATTTGGGCGTGGAAGCGCATCGTGAGTGGCGACTTACGATCCATCGAATTATTGTTCCAAGATCAGGTTGCAGCCTTCGATGATTATAAGCAAATGATGCTCATTAAAGTCGATGAAGATTGGCCGATGGTGGTCGTGTTCGTAGCAGTATTGGATGAAGCCCTTTTCTCATCCTACTACGATTTCAAGTTTTGCACGAGACGAGAGCTTCCTTCGGCGCCTACTCTTGTAGCTGGGTGTCGGGTACACTTCTGTCGTGTGTTTGGCAAAGCTTAGGCGGGAACGACTTTTTCGTTCACCATTTCCTAGAACCAGAACCCAATCAGCTTGACCATTCGAGGGACTGCTTGCGACCGGTTTTTTTTGGAAAACTTCAGGACCGTGCGCCAAGCGTCGCGCAGCACAGTTGGTTGGAGAATTTTTGTTTCTCATAAGAGATGCGATGCCACTACAGCTGCGCATTCTGAGCAAACCGGAAGTAGGATTTTCTCCTGAAGCCGCTGCTAGCGGTGCTGCTTCGGGCCGATCCCGCGTTTTCATCGAAATCGACCCATTGCGGACCCCAGAAACTTCCGCTCCGGGCAGATCACGGAGTAACGATCTTTCATGGGCGATAAGTTCGCCTTCCTATCGCCCATGTCACACCTGCCGACCCAACCTCGTCCTTGTGGCATGACGCGCGTTTTATGAACCAGACAAGCGAAATGCACGCGCGTCCCACGAAAGGGATGACGATGTCGACTGTAGTACCTGCCAATACCGGACGAACCGATCCGGGATATGCTGGACCTTCGCGTGTGGGGGGTGAGGAATTGGTGCCCTCGCGCTACGCAGTGCGGATCGGCAAGATCGACGTGCTGGTCGTCAGCGATGGAGTGCTGCCGCTCCCGACCAAGATGTTGGGACACAACGTCGAACCGGCCGTAAGGGCGACATGGCTGAACGACATGTTCCTGCCGCCGGATGCCTTCGACTGGTCGCTGAACGTGGTTCTGGTCCGCAGTGGCGGCCAGACCATCCTCATTGACGCCGGGTTGGGGTTGGATCCGAACCTAGACCTGTCGCGGGCCGGGCAACTGGTCAGGCGTTTGCAGGCCGCTGGCATCAATCTCGCGTCTGTGACCGACGTGGTGCTAACCCATATGCACATGGACCATGTCGGCGGGCTCCTCGTCGACGGTGTGAAGGAGCGGCTGCGCCCGGACCTGAAGATCCACGTGGCGGCTGCCGAGGTCAAATTTTGGGAAGCGCCCGACTTTACTCACGTCAACATGCCACAGGGCTTCCCTGATGCGCTCCGGACTGCCGCCAAGCGGTTCGCGCAAGAGTATCGCGGCCAGTTGCGGCTGTTCGACGAGGAACATGAGGTCGCGCCGGGGGTGATCGTACAACGCACCGGCGGCCACACACCCGGGCACAGCGTGGTCCGCCTCGCATCCGGCGGCGACCGCCTGACATTCGCTGGCGATGCCGTGTTCACGGTCGGGTTCGAGCACCCCGACTGGCACAACGGCTTCGAACACGATCCCGAGGAGGCGGCTCGCGTCCGCGTCCGGCTCCTGGGTGAACTCGCGGCGACCGGCGAGCAGTTGATCGCCACGCACCTGCCGTTCCCGTCCGTCGGTCGGGTTGCGGTCGATGGCAACGCTTTTCGGTGGGTTCCCGTGTTCTGGGACTACTGAGCGCATGGACCCGTGCTACCCCGGTCTTCGGTTGAACCCGGGATTCGCGTACGGGTTGCCCATTTACAATCGTTCGTCCTCGGGATCTGTCCCGAGGATGCGCTTGCGTAGAATCGCACGCTGTCTCGGCTGGTTCGAACCTGAACGGCTTCTTTCGGGGCCGCCCTGCCAAGAGCATCCCACAAGTCAGGCGCTTCCAGGCCCAAGTCGGGCGCATCGATCTTCCGCACCGATGTCACATCGCAAGTGGCGCTGCTCGTCATGAGCACGACCGTCCTGATGGGACGGGAGTCGAGATGGAGCGTCACATGAAGATCGTCGTCATTGGCGGCACCGGGCTGATTGGCTCGCAGGTCGTCGCCAACCTGAGAGGCGCCGGCCACCAGGTGCTCGCGGCCTCGCCCAGTACAGGGGTGAACGCTGTCACGGGCAAAGGGCTGGCAGATGCGTTGCAGGGTGCCGGCGTTGTCGTCGACGTCGCCAACTCGCCCTCTTTTGCCGACGACGCCGTGATGGATTTCTTCGTCCGCGCCGGACGGAACCTCGCAGAGGCCGAGAAGGCTGCGGGCGTCCCGCATCACGTGGCGCTGTCGGTGGTCGGAACCGAGCTCCTGCTCGACAGCGGCTACTTCCGCGCCAAGCTGGCCCAGGAGGAGTTGATCGCCTCCGCGGGCGTGCCCTGGACGGTTGTCCGTGCCACGCAGTTCTTCGAGTTCGTTGGCACGATTGCGGGAGCGTCAATTATCGACGGCGTCGCGCGAGTAACCTCTGCGTCGATTCAGCCGATCGCATCGGCCGATGTGGCCGCAAAGGTCGCCGAGGCCGCGCTCGCACCACCCCGAAACGGCATGATCGAGATCGCCGGCCCCGTGCGGCTGCCGATGGTCGAATTGGTGAAGCGCCACTTCGATGGCATCGGCGAAACGCGTGAATTCATCACGGACGACACCGCGCCATATTTCGGAGTGCTCCTCGAAAACCGCTGGCTAACACCCACCGGCTACGCGTGGCTGTCGCAGCGGCGCTACGGTGACTGGCTGGCGGCGCAGCCCAAGCGCGTGGCCTAAGGCACGCCTGCCGATGAATGCGGCCTACGTCTCGGCGCTTTCCGCGCTTGCAGGTTCCGCCATCGGCGCGATGGCCTCGTTCGCGACCACATGGCTGACGCTACGCAACCAGGAGCGCGCAACTCTGCTGGTGCAGGATCGCGCGCGACGGGAAACGCTTTACGGCGAGTTCATTCGGGAGGCGTCGACCTTGTTCGGCGATGCCTTCCAGCATGCCCTCGACGACCCGGCCAAACTGGTGAACCTCTATGCCATCGTCAACAAGATCCGGCTTTTCGGAGAGCCGGAGACGCTTGAAGAGGCGGAGCGTGTCATGCAGCGCATCGGCGCGACCTACTTCGCTCCGAACAAGGATCTCTCCGCCTACGCGGACATTCACCACTCCGGCGACCTCGACCCGCTCTGCGCATTTTCGGCGGTCTGCCGCAAAGAACTCGCGATCGCCCGGCGTTGAGGCTCAGTGACGCATCGGTGCTCCTGCTGCCCCTCCGAACAGCCTTGCCATGCGTTCGAGCTTGTCCGGGTTGCGGGTGAAGTAGATGCCGACGATCAGGCCGCCCTGGATATCGAGGGCGACGGTCTGGAGTGTTCCGCCTGGCTCCAGGCTGAAGTAGCCCGGCAGGCCATCGATCCAGAGGTCCTGCAGCTTCTGGGCACGCTGGATCCACGACTTGCGCGCAGCACCCTCGAACATGCGCGTGACTTTGTCGATCCCGACGATGGGCCGGGGGAATGCGTGGACCTTTCCGCCGCCATCGGAGTGCACAACGACGGCATCGGCGAGCATGCTGCGGAGCGCCGTGATGTCGCCAGTCGCCGACGCCTCGAAGAAGGCTTTGGCGATGCGTGCCCCCTCTTCCTTCTCGACAGGGAAGCGCGGACGTGCCGACTGCACGTGTTTCCTGGCTCTCGCGGCGAGTTGACGGACAGCTGGCGGCTCACGCTGAAGTGTCGCTGCGATTTCCGCAAGAGGGATCGCGAAAACGTCGTGCAGGAGAAACGCCGCCCGCTCCAGGGGTGAGAGTCGCTCCAGGGTAAGCATCAGCGTGAGTGTCAGGTCATCCCCAGGAGCTTCGTCCGGGGCCATGGCAACAGGCTCGGGCAACCAGGTCCCAAAGTATGTCTCCCGCCGCACTCGGGCGGACTTCATGACGTCAAGGCAGAGCCGAGTGACCGTGCGCGACAGGAAGGCACCGGCAGAAGCCACACCGGCATGGTCGACGTGCCGCCAACGGAGCCAGGCGTCCTGTACGACATCCTCGGCTTCGCCGAATGAACCGAGCATGCGGTAGGCGAGCCGGATGAGTCGCGCCCGCTCCTGTTCGAAGACAAGGGTGGGATCATCAACGGTCGGCATGGCGAAACGACCAGATGCTAAGGGCAACCGCAATAAGCGCAGGAAGTGTCACCGCGGGGAAGTCGCGGGGGAGAACCTCCGGCCCGCAAATTCCCACGGCAACCTCCCAGAAGTGGAACAACGCATGCCCAGAGAGCCAGATCGCACCCGTGCTCCAAATCAGCAAACGCGAGCCGGGTCTCACCGCACCGTATACAAACCCTGACCCGATCAGGATGAAGATCAGACCGATATCGCGCAGGAAGTGCTGATTGAATGGGCCCGTCGTGGTCACACCCGGCACTGCGAAGTACCATGCCTCAGGTGAGGCGAGCATGAAGATGCCGTTGGCAGCTAGTCCCGCGCCAAAGAGGCCAGCTAGTATCGGAATAGCTCTGCTCATCGCACTCTCGCCAAGGGGTTGGTCCGTAAGGGTGACGATGCGCTTCGGCCGGATGTGACATCGGTTGGATCTTATTTCTGCGCTTCGGTCGTCGGATGACGCAATCAGCCCTCCCCCGAGCGGACGTTCGAATGTGAGCAAGCTGCATTGGACTTCTGTCGAAGGAAAATATCGCGTGGCATGTCACAATCTGGCCGGTCGGTTCGTCATGGCTTCAAACGTCGATCTCCGGCGTTTCGAGGCTAGAGAGTTGTTATGAGCGAGAACACACGGCTGGTCTGGAACGAGGTGGCGCCGCAGGGGGCGAAGGCACTCTTCAGCATCCACCACTATATCACCACCGGCACCAACCTGCCCCAAGAACTGATCCACCTCGTCTTCCTGCGCGTGTCTCAGATCAACGGCTGCGCGCATTGCATCGACAAACATACCCGCGACCTCCTAAAGACGATGCCGTTCGAGAAAGTCGCCCTGGTTCCGGTCTGGGCCGGGGTCCCCCATCTGCTCTCTGACCAGTACCGCGCCGCGCTCGCGTGGGCGGAGGAAGTCACACGTGTCAGCGAGACGCACGCGTCCGACGAAGCCTATGCGGCCGCAAGCGCGGCCTTCACGCCCAAGGATCTCGTGGACCTCACGATCACCATCGCGGCGATGAACGCGTTCAACCGGCTCGGAGCGCCTTTTCGGCTCCCGGTTGCGGCAAAGGTCTGAGCCACTTCCTCGCACCGCCTCTGCTCGGGCAACGGCAGCGTTCCGAGCTCCCGATCGACAGGGAGAGCGGACGCTTTCCACCCCATCCGGACCTTCGGCGAGGGCGGGTCGAATGTCCGCAAGGGGTCAGGAGTTCGCATGCCGACTTGTCGGCTTCGCGCCATCAGCGGACCTTCGACCGAAGACACTGGAATGACCGCTTGGAGCCCAACAGCTGTCGTTGAAATGGAATGGTTGGTCCGGCGGCCACAACGTCCTCACCATGCGGCAGTCCACGCCACGTCGCAGGCTCAGGCTGTAGGTGGGTTGAGCAGCACCCAGAGGCGCGCGATCCTGCCGTCCACGACTTCGGCCACGTCCGCACCGGTGACTGTAACCGGTCCACCCTCTGGGCCCGCCTGCCACTGCAGCGTTCCCAGGCCGTGATGGCCGACTGCACCCCCTATTGGGGTGAACCGGAACGTCGGACCGAACTGGTCCAGCAAGTTGCCGGCGACCGCGGAAATGGCTGCGCGCCCCTGAACGACGTTGGCCGGCTCATACATGATCGGCTCAGCCACGAAGAGTTCGTTCAGCGCAGCCGCGCGCCTGTCGATATCATGCTCGTTGAAGATGCGCTCCAGGTTGGCACGCAGCAGCCCGTCGTAATCGGGCTCTGCCGATCTTTGGCTGGTCTCGTTGGAGTCGGTCATGGGATGTCTCCTTCAGGAGTGGTCGAGCCGTGGGGTCAGTTGAATTTCACGAGGTTCAGCGCCGTCAGCGGACCGCCGGGGAACTGAACGAGGCGGCTTCCAAGCGCGAGCGGCCCAAGGTCAATGCCGAAGAAGCCGAGCCGTTCGATCAGCGTGCCCACCTGCGCCTTCGCCTCGGCGTCGTCCCCTGAGTAGAACAGCACGCGCCGTCCGCCATCGCTGGCTGGGTCACCAGCGACCAGTTGCGGCTGCAAGTGGTTGAACGCCTTCACAACCCGCCCCCCCGGCACCCAGTCGGCGAACGCTTCGGAGGACGAGCGGCCGCCGAGCTCAACCGGCTTGAACAGCGGCGCCTCGATGGGATTGTTGGCGTCTACGACGATGCGGCCGCCGAACTCCGGCAGCGCCGCGAGCGCCGCGGGCAGCTTCGACCAGTTCACAGCGACGAAGACCATGTCCTTCGAGGCAGCCTCCTCACGGCTACCGGCCGTGATGCTCGGACCGAGCGCGGCGACGGTTTCCGCCAGGCTTTCCGGGCCTCGGCTATTCGCGAGCGTGGCAGGAATCCCGTGCCGCGCGAGCGCGGTCGCGATGGCGGTGCCTATCTGCCCGGCGCCGATGATGCCGATGGTGGTCATGGTGCTGTCTCTCGCGTGGCTGGATCGAGGGTTCAGGCGGACTGGCCGCCATCGACGTTCAGCGTGGCGCCGGTGACGTATCCGGCATCCGGCCCGGCCAGGAAGGCGACCGCCGCCGCGACATCCTCCGGCTGGCCGTAGCGCCCGAGCGCGGCAAGGCCCTTCAGCGTCTCTGCGAAGGGGCCGTCCTGCGGGTTCATGTCGGTGTTGATTGCACCCGGCTGGATCAGGTTGACCGTGATGTTGCGAGGTCCGAGGTCGCGGGCCCAGCCGCGGGTGTAGGCCGCCACCGCGGCCTTGGTAGCGACGTAGTCGGCTGCGCCGGCGAACGGGACGTGGACCGCGCCGGTGGTGCCGATGGACACGATCCGCCCGCCCTCCGCCATCAGCGGCACGGCGGCACGAACTGCCGCGGCAACGCCCTTGACGTTGACGTCGAGCTGCCGGTCGAAGGCATTGCGGTCGGCCCCGGGGTCGCCGACCATGCCGGTGACGAATACGCCCGCAGAGTTAACCAGGATGTCGAGGCGTCCGAGCGCGGCGTGGGCCTCCCGCACGAGGGATTCGACCTCGGCGGCGCTGGCTTGGTCCGCCCTAATAGCGACCGCCCGCCGACCGAGGGCCTCGACCTCGCGGACCATGTCCTCGGCCCGCTCGCGCGAGGCGGACATAGCTGAAGGCGACGTTGGCGCCGTCGCGGGCGAGGCGTCGGACAATGGCCGCGCCGATGCCGCGCGATCCGCCGGTCACGAGCGCCGCCTTGCCGGCGAGGGGGTGGGATACCTGGGTCATGTCATCGCTCCATCGCTTGTTCGATGAGGATGAGGATGGCCCGGGAACTCCACCTGGTTTAGCCGCGAGTGGGTTGTTACGCTTTCAACGGATCGTTGAAGGTGCCGACATGGAAAGTTTGGCCAATCTCGAAGCCTTCGTGCGCAGCGCCGAGTGCGGAAGCTTCTCCGAAGCCGCCCGGCGGCTATCGCTGACACCAGCCGCGGTCAGCCGCAACGTGGCCATGCTGGAGCGGAACCTCGGCGTGCGGCTGTTCCACCGCTCGACGCGCAAGCTCACCCTGACCGAGGCCGGCGAGGGCTTCCGCCAGGCGGTCGTCGGTAACTTGGAAGGGCTGCAAGCCGCAATTGCCGGCATCTCCGCCGATGGCGGCGAACCGGTCGGTACGCTCAAGGTCAGCCTGCCGCCGACGTTCGGGGTGAGCCACGTCCTGCCGCTCCTGCCGGGCTTCCTGGCCCGCTACCCGCGTGTCCGGCCGGAATGGCACTTCGAGAACCGCCAAGTCGATCTGGTCGCCGAAGGGTACGACGCCGCCATCGGCGGCGGCTTCGCGCTGTCCCCCGGCGTCGTCGCCCGGACCCTGGCACCCGCCCACATCATCGCGGTGGCGTCGCCGGCTTACATGCGGGGCCGGGTGCCGCCCTCCGACCCGGCAGGGCTCCAGGCGTTCGAGGGCATCGTCATGCGGTCGCTACAGACCGGCCGCATCCGGCACTGGGCTATGCGCGACGCCACCGGCTGCGAGGCGGTGGCCCAGCAGCGGGAGAGCGTCGTCGTCAACGACCCCAACGCAATGCGCGAGGCGGCGCTGCTAGGCCTCGGCGTCACGCTCGTCGCAGTACCCGACGTGCGCCCCGACTTGGACCGGGGCGACCTCGTGCGCCTACTGCCGCGCTGGTACGCCGATGCCGGTGCGATCTCTCTCTACTTCGCCTCGCGCGTCCATCTGCCGGCGAAGACGCGGGCCTTCGTCGATTGGGTGGGAGAGGCGTTCAAGGCGGGGCGTCTGGCGGAGCGGTTCGCCGGCAGCCTGGGATGACCTTTCCGGTCACTGGCCGGGCAGACGAAGGTCGGGAGACGTCGGTGGCTTATCTACCCGTACCTGCTGCGCGGGAGACCGCCGTGACGGCGTGCCTGTTCGCCGCCAGTCTGTCCACGAGCGGCTCTCCGATGCCGCCTGTGGCGCCGGGCACTGCGGTCCTCTTGGGCTTCCTTTTATCGGCTACCGATCAAAGCCTGAGGCGCGGTACCGTCTGGTGTCAACCCATTCCGGACCTTCGATCCTGTAGGATGTGGTATCTGAAGTTGAACAGAAAGCAGACTTACGGTGGGGTGGTTTAGAGAGACTGCGACACATAATTCGCTTTCAAGGTATCCCCTTACACGGCATAGCTGGCTCATGGCTGTGTGTAGAACAATCACCGTCTCGATCACCCGGGAACAGGACGACCTCATCCGGGCGTGCCTGCACTCCGGGTGCTTCGCGAGTACCAACGAAGTCGTGCGGGCAGCCTTGCGCTTGATTGAGCGCGACGAAACCCGTGAACCGGGTCTGCCCTTGGGCATGGCACCTGCAAAGCAGCTTCAAGATCGTGTCTGAGCGCCAGGGCACGGACCCCTTGGCCTGGTCGGATGCCGATGCGCGGCTGGCTGCGCTCAACGAGTACCAAATCCTCGACACCGCGGCCGAACAGAGCTTTGAGAACCTGACACTGCTCGCGGCGCGGATTTGCGAAGCGCCTGTGGCGCTCGTCAGTCTCATCGATCGAGACCGGCCGTGGTTCAAGGCCCGCATCGGCTTCCCCGATTGCGAAACCGATCTCGACAGGTCTGTCTGTAGACTCGTCCTGGCCGAGCCGGATGTCCTGGTCATCCCGGACTTGACCCTGGACCCACGCACGAAAGCCAACCCATCTGTGACCGGCGAGCCGTTGATCCGCTTCTATGCAGGAGCGCCGTTACGGACGCCGGAAGGGGTGACGATTGGTGGCCTATGCGTAATCGACATCAAGCCCCGTCCAGCCGGGTTGACCGAAATCCAGCAGGAAACCCTTCGCGCCCTGGCTCGGCAGCTTACCATGCTGCTCGACTTGCGCCGCAAGACTGCTGAGCTAACACGGACGGCGACGGCGACGGCGACGGCTACGGCGACAGCGGTGAGCGAGAGTGAGACTCGCTTCCGCAACATGGCCGATAATGCGCCGGTGATGATGTGGGTGACCGATCCGAGCGGCTTCTGCACCTACCTCAACGCGCGCTGGTACGAGTTCACGGGGCAGACGCTGCGCGAGGGCGAAGGCTACGGATGGCTCGACGCCGTTTGATCCGCCCCCACTGAAGTGGTTCATCGCCGAGTTTGGTGGATCGAGGTGCGTGACGGTTGGGGTCTTGGCGTGGTCGGTTCAGCCTCGCAGATCGGGGCATGACCCAGCTCATCCCTTTGCCTGGCTGCCGCCTCGTCCGCGTCGCGCGGGACGGCCCCACCGCCCTCACCCTCGTCGCCGAAGCGAAGCCCGACCACGCCCGCTGCCCGACGTGCCGAGCCATCAGCACGTCGGTCCATAGCCGGTATCGGCGACGGCCTGCCGATTTGCCGGCCAGCGGCAAGGCCGTTCGGCTGCAGTTGGAGGTTCGGCGCTTCTACTGCTGCGACCCAGCCTGCCCCCGCCGAACCTTCGCCGAACGGTTCCCGAAGCTACTCGCCCGCCATGCCCAACGCACCCGCCGGCTGGCCGGGGCGCAGGCCCGGACCGGTCTCGCACTCGGCGGACAGCCAGCTGCCCGGTTGCTCGCACACCTGGCCATGCCGTCCAGCGCCACGACTCTGCTGCGGACGATCCGGGGAGTGCCGCTGCCGAAGGCGCCTCGACCCTGTGTCGTCGGCGTCGATGACTGGGCGCTGCGCAAAGGGCGGACCTACGGCACGATCGTCGTCGACCTCGAACGCCATCGCCCTCTCGATCTGCTCCCTGACCGCTCGGCCGAGACCTGGGCCGCATGGCTCCGCTGCCAGCCACAGATCCGGCTCGTGGCGCGCGATCGTTCGACCGAGTATGCCCGCGGCACCACGCTTGGCGCGCCGGCGGCCGTGCAGGTCGCTGACCGGTGGCATCTCCTGCTCAACACCCGCCAGATGATCGAGCGTTGGCTCGCCCGTGTCCACCCGCGCCTGAAGCTCTTGCCGCCGATCACGGCGCCAGCGCCTTCGACCCGGCGCACCAGAGCCTATCCGCGTGCACCCGCCGAGACGCTCGCCCGCGCTGCAGCGGTCGGTCGGTGGGAGGAGCTCTACGACGATGTCCGTCGCCGCCGTGCGGCCGGGCAGTCGCTCCGGCTCATCAATCGCGAGACCGGCTTGGCTCGCGCCACGGTGCGCAAGTACGCCTTCGCCGAGGGCTTCCCGCGCCATGACGGGCGCGGGCCAGGGCGCAGCATCCTCGATCCTCATCTCGATCACCTGCACGCTCGCCAGGCTGCGGGTGCGAGAACGCCATGCAGCTCTGGCGCGAGCTGCGGGATCGCGGCTTTCCCGGCACCGTCAAGCAGGTCAGACGCTGGCTGTCCGAGCGGCGCACGCGCCCCGCCAGGACCACGATCTGGCGCCTCCAGACGCCGTCGCCCATGGCGCAGGTCGCGCCCCCGTCGCCGCCGCTGCCCTCGCCGAAGCAGTTGTCGTGGCACCTCCTGCGCGAGCCGGATGACCTCGACGCCGACGCCGCAGCACTGGTCGCGCGCGTGCTGCAGGATGACGAGGCTGCCAAGGTCGTCGGGCTCGGTCGGCGGTTCTGTCGAATCGTTCGCAGCCGTTGCAGCGCCGCGCCGGCCAAGCCCGGCATCACCACCGCCTTCGACGCTTGGTTGTCCGACGCCCGTGCCTGCGGTGTGCGGGTGGTCGAGAGCTTCGCCGTCAGCCTCGCTCAGGATGGAGCCGCTGTTCGTGCAGGCCTTCGCCTGCCCTGGAGCAGCGGACAGGACGAGGGGCAGGTCAACCGCCTCAAGCTGTTGAAGCGTTCGATGTATGGCCGCGCCAAGCTCGACCTCCTGCGTCGCCGCTTCCTCCTCGCAGCGTGATCCACCAAACCCGACGAAGAGCCACTGAAGTGGTCCGCCCTGAGGTATGGCTTTTGAGCCAGATGAGGACGGACAGATGGGAACGAAGCGGCACAAGCCGGAAGACGTGGTCGCCAAGCTGCGGCAGGTGGATGTTCTGGTCTCGCAGGGCCAGAGCGTGGCGGAGGCGATCCGGGCCATCGGCGTGACGGAAGTGACCTACTACCGCTGGCGCAAGGAGTACGGCGGCCTGAAGAGCGATCAGGTTCGACGGATGAAGGACTTGGAGGTTGAGAACCAGCGGCTGCGCAAGGCGATTGCGGATCTCACCCTCGACAAGCTGATCCTGCAGGAGGCCGCTCGGGGAAACTGACCAGCCCCGCGCGCCGACGCGCCTGCATCGCGCATGTCATGAACGTCCTAGACGTCTCCGAGCGCCGCGCCTGTCGGGCGCTCGGGCAGCATCGCTCGACGCAGCGCAAGGTGCCGCGGGGAAGAGAGGATGAGGCCGCGCTGACAGCCGACCTCGTGGAACTGGCTCGCCAGTACGGGCGCTACGGCTACCGGAAGATCGGTGCATTGCTGAAGGCGGCGGGCTGGTTCGTCAACGACAAGCGGGTCGAACGGATCTGGCGGCGCGAGGGGCTGAAGGTCCCGTCTCGGCAGCCCAAGCGCGGCCGCATCTGGGACGGGGATGGTTCCTGCCTGCGATTGCGGGCGGAGCGTCGCGATCACGTCTGGTCCTACGACTTTGTCGAAGCCCGCACGCACGAGGGCCGCAAGTTCCGGATGCTGAACGTGGTCGATGAGTTCACGCGGGAGTGCCTGGCGATCCGCGTCGCACGCAAGCTGAAGGCGGCGGACGTGATCGACGTGCTGTCCGACCTGTTCATCCTGCGCGGCGTGCCCGGCCATATCCGCTCGGACAACGGTCCGGAGTTCATCGCCAAGTCCGTGCAGGCCTGGATCACCGGTGTCGGCGCCAGAACAGCCTACATCGCACCCGGCTCGCCATGGGAGAACGGTTACGTCGAGAGCTTCAACGCACGACTACGGGACGAGCTTTTGAACGGTGAGATCTTCTACACGCTCAAGGAGGCGCAGATCGTGATCGAGAGTTGGCGTCTACACTACAACAGCGTGCGCCCGCACGCCTCGCTCGGCTACCGACCACCGGCCCCGGAGGTGTTCGTGCCGGCCTTCACCGCTTGGCCGGCTGCGCTCACCCGGTCGGCTCCGCCGGCCAAGCGACCCGTGGAGCAAAGGCCGACCCTGCACTAACTTAGAACTTGGACCACCGCGTGGGGGCCGATCACGAGGGAGGAAAGGTCTCGAACTGAGCAGCGAACTCGTCTGCTTTGTAGGAACCCCGGACGTTCGTCGAGCATCCGGCGAATGTCCGCTACCCACCCCATCCGGACCTGCAGCGACAGCGCCACGAATGTCCGCTTGGGGTCAGCAGCTCACTCCAGCCGCTCCTGCTGAGATCGCGGTCCGGTAGGCCGATGACCGAGACCACCGAACGATCCACCGCCGAGGTGCGCGGCCTGCTCCGGTTCGCGCAAGGCCTCGGCTTGGACGAGGCGACACGCGGTTGTGACTCGCGTTTTACGCGAACTTCGTCATTTAGACGGCATGCGTGCCGCAGCTTCCTATTTCCGCCAGAAGGCTGAGCTTTGCCGCGTATTGGCAGAAGCGCTGGGCTCTCAGCACGACCAGGTCGCATTGAAGCTCCGCGACATGGCTGACGAGTTTGACGACAACGCGTGCATTCTCGAACGACGGGTCGCGAGAGACGAAGCGGAAGAGGACGTTTCTGGCGGTGCCGGCATCGTTCACTGACCTGTCGCCTTGACGCTGAGCATGGCTAGGCGAGTTCCAGACCGATACGCCAGCAACAACGATCGCATGGCCCAGGTGCGGAAGCGGATGCTCGCGGCGGCGTGGGAAGCCTGAAACGAAAAGGCCCCGCGCGGCGGGTGCCGGCGGGGCTGAACTTCTCCTTACTGGGCGCACGGGAAGGGTACGAGTGCCCACCACGCCATCACGCTCCTAATCCGGACCTGCTGCGACGAAAGTTCAGGTCCACATTCCTAGCCGCACGCCCTAGCTAGGCGCCCGGTCGATTCGATCTCGGGGACTGAGGCGGAGAGGAGCAGTTGGGCATAAGAGCGAAGCTAGTCATGGCGGCCATCGCCATTGTTGCCGTGCTACTCCTGATGCGGGTGCTCTCTCCGAATAAGGGTTGCCCTGACGGACAGATGGCCGTGTCCACGATTGCCGGCACTGCCTGCAAGCTCCGTAATGGTTGACCCCTGACGTGAGCGCGCCAGAACACATCATCGAGCCGAGGCCCGACGGCGGCTTCCTCGTCAGAGTGGACGGGAGCGTGGCGGGGACCGTTGCTGACGACAGTGAGTATCCCGGCCTCTGGAAAGCGTGGGATCAGGGCGGCCAGCTTTTGGGCCGCAGAGCGTCACGGGAGGAAGCGGCGATGTTCCTCGCGACTTGGTTCGTCGTCCAGGATCAAGAACGGTTATGACTGACGCCTCCGCACAATCAGCCGCCGAGATGCGCGGCCTATTCGGCTTCGGCCGTGGTTCTCAGCCTACGCGAGGCTGATCTGCGTGAAACCTTCGAGGCCGCCGGCTGGGATGCTGTTGCGTTTAGCGGTGGGAATTTCTCGCACAACCGGCGCTGACCAGTCGTGCGACTCTCTCCCGTGAACTTCCGAAGATGGCTCTATGAGTTGTAGCGATTCGGCCATGAGGGACTGTGAATTCGTCCCGAGTACCACGCAGCGCCTGCGCATTTCAGCAGTTGTATCGAAGCAGCGGCGCCACTCCGCTGCTGCTTCAGCTTCCGCTATATCGACGGCACGCTCGTACAACTCGCGAAGGGTTGGCTGATTGGCCGTCACCCTACGCGCACGCCGATTTATGAGAACGCATAATTGGTCAAACGCAGATCGTATCCAATCCCTGACCACGGCCGACCTCGCACCAACTCAAGCACGGCACCATGCGGCAGGCTGGATGTTTCGGCAAGCAGGACGACGCAGTCTTTTCCACTTGCAGTGCGCCTCGATGAGCTGTCGACAGCAGTTTGGAACGCTTCGGCGCGGGCCGCGGTGCATCCGGCGCGTACTTCCGGCCTTATCGAGCAATCAGGCCCATTGATAAAGACCGCATGGCCGAGGTGCGGAAGCGGATGCGCGCGGCTGAATGCTACCCATGGAGACCATGATGCCCGAAGCCCCGAAAACTGTATGGGTGTCGAAATACGCGCTGAGCGCGGGCATCTAGGAGTGCGAGGTCGTCCCGGATCCGGGCTGGGACAACATCATCCAGATCAAATGGGAAGGGTCGAGCAGAGGACAGGAGGGCGTAGGCAGAGGCGAGCGGTACGTCACTCGCGAGGCCGCGCTTGCCCGCGCCGAGGACATGCGCGTTGCCGAGATCGAAAGGCTGAGGCGGCAGATCGCGAAGCTGGAAGCGCTGGTGTTCTGAGGCGGCGTCGATCCTGAAACGAAAAACCCCGCCGCGGCTGAGGCGGGCGGGGCAAGTCTGGGGAGGAACCAACAGGTTCACTAGGGTAACCGGGTCATGCAGGCGGTGTTCATGCCTGATTTCCTTAGTATGGAACCGTACTCTTCGCCCTCATGGCGCCCCTCGCTCCACGCACGGCGCCCGCACCACCTCCTATGGCGTTTGCCGAACATGCATCGACGGAGGGCTCGCTTCGAGGATGGCGTCGCCCATGCTACGGTCTTGGCATGTCCCGCTTCCGTCGGCTTGTCGATCCCGCCGTTCTCACGCTAATTCTGTCCCTGGTCGTAGGTAGCCTCTGGTTGGGCACCCACCGACATGATAGCGATTTTGGTGCCGGGTTCGTGCTCGGATTGATTGCCGGCGGCTCACTGGCCTTTATGGCGCTTGGGTCACGGCGGCGGGGGTAGGATTGATGCCCCGCATGATCTTCGGAATTATCTGCGTCGTGGCCTTCGCCGCTCCTGCTGCCGCGGCATGCCTGCACGCATGGCCGATCGTCACAGGCCGGTCTCTACCAGCCGGCATGGATACTGAGGCAGGTATCCTCGCGGCGCTCTCCCTGGTCTCAAGCGCCGGGCTGACCATGCTGATGTCCGCGAGCATCCAGTCCAATCGTAGGCGACGCTGATGCCCTGGGTAGCTTTTCCGCCTCCTTCGATGATCGCACCTCCTTAAAACGAAAAGCTTCGCCGCGGCTGAGCCGGGCGGGGCAAGTATGGATCGATGTGAAACGCCCGCTGGAGGGTGGGCATGAGGTAGACGGCTAGCGGCCAGCGGATAGTCCGCCTCAGCCCGGCGCGCCTCCTCCGAACGGAAGCCCCCTGTCCGCCATCAGTCGCCGATGTCGGGCCGCGCGCTCGATCGCCGGGCCGATGTCTACAGAGGGTGGAACCCTGACACCGCTGCGGGCGGAAGCAAGACTACGCGGGCAAGATAAGGCTCCCATCGTCCTCAAGAACGAAACTCGAGTTCCAAGCGACCTCCCACAGGAAACCGTCCAGATCGCAGAAGTGCCCATGATGGCCACCCCAGACAGCATCTTGTGCATGCTGCGTGATCTGCGCGCCGAGCGCTTCCGCCTGCGCGAGCACCTTGCTCACCTCGTCGCGGCTGCGCGTGTTGTAGGCTAGCGTAAAGCCTTGTGAGGGACTGTTCGCCAGGGGGAACGCCAGCGTCCTTGGCTAGGGCCTGTTGTCGCTTGAACGGATTGCCAACTCTGGCGTTTTCTCGTTTTCAAGTGAGGAGGCGTGATGCTGTCGGACGCGCAGTGGGATGAGTTGGAGCCGTTGATCGAGGCCTGTCGCCCAAAGGCCAAGACGCCGCCTCAGGAGCTTCGGCGCACGATCTCGGCCATCCTCTGGCGGCATCAGAACGGGGCCAAGTGGCGGGCCATCCCCGAGGAATTGGGCCCTTGGTGGCGCGCTGCTCAGATCTTCATCCGGTGGGCGCGCG
Organism: Methylorubrum extorquens; assembly: GCA_900234795.1. NCBI lineage: Bacteria > Pseudomonadati > Pseudomonadota > Alphaproteobacteria > Hyphomicrobiales > Methylobacteriaceae > Methylorubrum > Methylorubrum extorquens. Next base: position 1,987,577 of record LT962688.1, on the reverse strand, counting down.
CCGGGGTGTGGGAGCGGTTGCTCGACCGCGTGCAGGAGCGCGGTCTCGCACTGGGCATGGTCTTCCTCGACGGCAGCAACGTGCGGGCTCATCAGAAGGCGGCGGGCGCTGCAAAAAGGGGGGATCTGCGGCCGAGCGAGACCATCGTGAAGCGCTTGGCCGCTCACGTGGCGGCTATGGCACCAAAGCCTGCGTGATCGCCGACGGAGCGGGCCGCGCCGTCGCCTTCCGCATCGCCCCGGGGCAGGCGCACGAACTGCCCCATGCCATCCCGTTGCTCGACCAATTGCCCGGTGTGCCGAAGTGGGTGGTGGGCGACCGCGGCTACTCCAGCCACGGCTTCCGCGACCACATCTGGAAGGCAGGCGCCCGGCCCGCGATCCCGACCAAACGCAACGAGGCCCCGGTCGCCTGCCCGAGTTGGGTCTACAACAACCGCAACATCGTCGAGCGGCTCTGGGCGCGCCTCAAGGAGTGGCGGGCCGTGGCAACCCGATACGAGAAGACCGCCCTCAGCTTCACCGGCGTTCTCTGCCTTGCCGCAACGCTCGATTGGATCAAGTGACAACAGGACCTAGTTCAGCGCGCGGATACAGCGATAGTCCTAACCCGCCGATTTGAAAGAAGGTGACACCGTGCGCAGACCGCACGCGCCGAGGCCATCCCAGCCCCTCGTAGAATGAGGTTGCTCGGTCGAGGTCGGCGACACCGAGGGTGATAAGGCTGAGGCGTGGATCCAACACTGAGACTTTCTGGCCGGAGGCGCAATGCTTCCATGGGCTTCTACCAGTGCCGCCCGTAAAGGTCCGCAGTGGGTCGAGATCGGACCCTGCATCGCTGTCTGATCACATCTCCTTTGCCGCACGCTCTACGCATTGGGCTCGCACCACCTCCTCCGGCGATGTACGCGCACGAAAAACCCCGCCGCGGTCGGGGGCCAACCGGGCGGGGTTCGTCGAAGGTAACGACGGAGAGTCGTCATGGGTGTAACGAGGTGTTCCGTAGATTGTTCAGGCTTGGTTCGATACCGGACCATTCTCGGGCACAAAAACCCCGCGCCGGCTGAGCCGGGCGGGTCTAAAGGCACGCCCGCAACAGGGTAGCTGTGAGGTAGGCGGATGGCGATGGGCGGCTAATTCGCCCGGGCGAGATCGTCATGAACCTTCACGTTGTCGCTTGTTGCTGGAGGATCGAAGACCGCTGGCGGCCGACTTCATCTTCCCTTCGCGTCTCGGATCAACTCCGCCGTGCGCGGTGAACGCCTGTCGATCCATGCCTCATGACGCACAGGCATCACGTGCGCTGGTTCCCTGCTGCTCAGCATCATGAATGCTCCCGTCGGCTTTGGGGGCAATGAAATGACGGAGAAGCCAATTCGGTTCCGAGACTGAAACCAGAACGCAATTGACTGAGCGTCCCAAATCGCTGCCCAAGCGTCCCAAATCCGCTGACTGTCGCTGGTAGGGATACGAAAAGCCCGGCGGCGGACCGGGCGGGGGGTGATGTGGGGCTACAGCTGCAGCAAGCGCAGCGGCGCAAGCGCCCCCTTAGCTACCCGTGGCCGGCAGCGGCTCTGGTCCGAAATGAGCCATGAAGCGGAAGCCGTCCCAAAGTTCAACGCCTGCTCTGCGAACCATTGCCATGGCGCGCGAGAGCGCTTCGTCGTCATCACGCGCTTCGAGTGGCGCGCGCTGGAACGAGCCCGTTCTCACTCAGTGTAAGGGTGCGATAGGCGGTCGGCTCGTCAGGGTTGAGCGGCAGATGCACTTCGAGCATCGGAATGCTCCATGTCCATCCAGGCGGGAGCACTCTTCTCTCTCAGCCGCTGGTGCCCGTGATTCGTAGCCAGCGATAGCCTCAGCATACGCGCCGAACCGCTACGCGCAACCAAATTGAAGGAACTACTTATGAGAGTTGATTTGCGGGGTATATGATCGCCAGCAAAAAGCTCCGCGCGGCAGGGACTGGCGGGGCTGAATTAAGATCGTCAACGGCGGGGAATAGCTTCACCCTGGCGCTGGCCCGCCGCTCCAGATCCCCTCCGTCCGCCACCAATCGCCGACGTAGGGTCGGGTTTGCTCAATCGCCGGGCCGACATCCGGCAGGCTGACTGAAGTCACGTATTTTTAATGTATGTTGCTTGAGATGGGGCTGCCTTATATTATATCGAAAAACCGCTTTAAGTTATATATTATGCAGCTGCGATCTGAAATTGTGGAGCTGATGATGCTATTAGCACGTCAAATTGCAGCACATGAAGCGATTGTGGCGGAGGCAACACAATGCGCTGAGTTATTGAAGCCTATGAGCGGCAAACGCTGCAATGAAATATTGGAGAAAACAATTACAGATCGTCGCGGCGAGATTGCAAGCATGCGCAGGACGCTAGCGCATCTAACAAATCTACTTGCTGGTATGCCAATCGAAAACACTTAGCCACGGCGCGACAAGTGTAGATCTTCTGTCATTGCGCGCAGCAATCGAGCGCATGACGGTTATCAGTTGCACTCCGATTATGGTGGCATAGCCGCTCGAACCGGCTGCAAGCTACAGACTATCGTCGCTGAGCCAATTTCTGCTTAAGTTCCGAATAAAGATCCCGTGCCCGCGTATTGAGTGGGCCGATGGGACGGAGACGGAAAAGGCGCGACTATGACGGTCCTCGCTCCACGCACGGCGCTCGCACCACCTCTTCTGGCGCCTCTTGCGCGAACGCCGTCAGCGGCCCGATGGTGATCTCGGACCGTGCGTGCGGCCGGTCACCCTTGGTTTCTACCTTCAAGCCAGCCATGTCCCCGGTATGGCTTACCGCGCCGAATTCCGAAAAGACGGCGTAGTGTCCGGCGAGATCCACGACCTCGAAGACCGCACTCCAGGATGCATCCAGGCGCTTCCGCCACGCTGGATCACGGCATCAATTTCCGATTGCTATATGTCAGATCGTGTTCACCAAAGTCACTGCCTCAGAGCAGCCCAGCCCAATAGATCAGCCAGAGCAGAGCAAGCAGAGCAATTCCTAGAAGGGCACCTCTAATTGCTCCATTTACACACTGCCGCAGGATCGACGGCGACCTCTGCGCTGCTGTGTTGTCCCGATGCCACCTATCTATCAAGGTCTCAGGCATGGGGGGCGCGCCGGGGTGGATTACTCTTCACGGCGAAGATTAAGCCCTAGAGTGCGCTCGTCAATCATGTTCTGCGAGCTCGGACACAAAGGGCATGACAATTTCGAACGAGGCGGCGGCCATGGTGTTTTCCCCGATGTCGAGGGAAGTACCGTGCTCGGGCAACTTTCCGCGCGTGGAGCCCTGCGTTAAGCCGCGCCGTCATCCTACTTGTCTTAGCCTGCTTCCGGGGTGGCGGCGGGTCGGGGGGGGGGGCGCAGTGTGAAGAAGACGAATGGTCCGACCCGCCGTTGCGTAAGCACCTGTTTATGCAGGCGGGAAGTCGGCCAAGGACGCCGGCGCCTGCCTGTGCGTCGGAACGAGCACGCGCATCAGCCCGGTCATGACTGCGCCGGGCGATCGTCCTCACGCTCGCTCCGAGATCACCATCGGACCGCTGACGACGTTCGCCCGCAAGACGCCGGAGGAAGTGGTGCGTGCGCCGTGTGTAGAACGCGGGCCGCCACAGTGCGGCCACCGCGATGGCCGCACGCCAGGCACGCACCATAGAGGCCTGCCAAGCCACCGGCGCTGCGCTGGTTCAGGGCATCAGAACGCCAGCCGCATGCCGCCGACGAAGTTGCGCGGGGCGCCCGCGAACGCCGAGCCGGTGGTGTTGGCCAGGACGCTCGCGCCGTTCTGCAGGCCAGAGGTGGCACTGATCGAGTTGGCAAGGTTTTGGGCGGAGGCGATGTAAGTCTTGTCGAAGACGTTCCGCACCTCGAAGAACAGGTTCAGGCGCTTGGCGTAGCCGACAAGTTCCGTCGTGTAGTGAACGTTGAGGTTCACGATGGCGTAGCCGGGCGCCTTCAGCAGGTTGGGGTTGTCGATGAAGAAGTCGTCCTGGAACACCGTTTCCACGTAGCCGCCCAGGCCCGCCAGGGGGCCAGTGGCCTGCTCGTAGCCCACGCGCGCCAGGAGCTGGTGAGCGGGCACGCCGGGGATGTGGTTGCCCGCCCGGTCGAAGCGCCTAGTCAGGCTGCCGGCGCTGAGCTGCTCGACGTACCTCGTGTAGATCTGGTCGTCGAAGGTATAAGCGGCGGTCGCCCGCCAGCCGGGCGCAAAGGCCCAGTCCGCCCCGACCTCAATACCGCGATGCTCGGAGGCCGGTGCGTTGAAGGTGTAGCTCAGGAGGCCGGCGCCGGGCGATTGCGTGACGAGCTCGTTGTGGAAGAATTCGTAGAAGCCGGTCACGCTGAACCGGACGCCGGGTAGCGGCGTCCAGTCGGCCCCAACATCGAAACCGAGGTTTTCCTGAGTCTGGAGCTGCCCGTTGTTGCCCGGCACGCCAGCGGACGTGACGGTGAGGTTCGAGGTCGAGGGCGTGGCGTACCCGGTCGCCACCCGACCCCGGAACTGCCAGTCGGTGTCGGGCCGGTAGAGCAGCGAGAGCTCGGGAGCCACGTTCAGGAAGCTGCGGTCGATGTTGGCCAGCGTGGTGGTGACGCCGCCTGCGGCCGGGAAGCCGTAGGTGATGTTGCGCCCCTGGATCGTTGTGTTCTCGGCGCTGATACCGGCCACCGCAATCCACTGCTCGGAGAGCTGTAGCTCGACGCGGGCGCGCCCGCCGAGGTTAGCCTGGGTGGCCTCAAGGTCGGCGGTCAGGGCGCCGAGCCGCGCCCCGCCGTAGGGCGCGCGATTGTAGGTCAGGCTGTGGCTGTCCAGAGTGTTGTAGGCGAGCGCCACGTAGCCGGTCGCCGGCAGGCCGAACAGGTCGCCGCGCCGGGTCACGTCGGTGAGGAAGTTGAAGCCGGGGAAGTCGCCGCGACCTGAGCTCGTGTAGAAAGGCTGGTTGATCTGGCGGTCGTCGAACACGAGCTGGGTGCGCCAGGTCGTGAAGGCGTCGAAGTCGTGCTCCCAGCGACCGCCGACGATGGTGCGCCGGTCGCCGCGGAAAAATGCACCCTCGTCGGCGGTGACCGGCACGGTGGCGCCGTTCCGGCCGTTGAGGAACAGGTTGTAGGTCACGCAACCGGGTGCGGCCGCGGCGGCCGAGGCGCAGCCGCGCTGGAAGGGGTTGAGCCGGAACTGGTTGAGTGAGCCGCGACCGGGCAGGTCGGTGGAGACCTCGTTGTTGATGATTTTCAGGGTGAAGCGGTCGTCCGGCGTCGGCGCGTAGGTGCCCAGGAAGTTGATGGTCTGGGTATCGAACGAGTTGTGGCTGAGGAAGCCGTTGCCGCGCGTGTCGCTGGTGAACAGGCTGTACTCGAACGGGCCGCTGACCCCGCCGAAGGTGGCGTAGTTGTTGAGGTAGCCGAAGCTGCCGGCGTCCACCCCGTACTCGACGCCGTTGATCTCGGAGCCGCGGCGGGTGACGAAGTTCAGCGCGCCACCTGTGGCGAAGTTGCCGAAAAAGGGAGATTGGGGGCCGCGGAAGACATCGATGCGCGAGTAGGCACGCGGGTCGACGAGGTCGAAGCGCGAGGAGCCGTCCGCTTGGGTAACGGGGAAGCCGTCCTCCAGCACAACCATGTTGCGCGACACGCCGGTGGCGCGGGCGTTGTTGCCGCGGATCGAGACAACGACGTCGCGGGGACCATTGCCCTGCCGCACCGTCACGCCGGGGCTGTTCCGCAGGATGTCCGCGACGCTCGTGGCGGCGCGATTGTCGATGACGCCCTCGCGCCCGACGCTGGTGACGACCTCACCCACCGGTCTGTCCAAGGGTGTTGGAGCGGAGACCAGCGGCAGGCCGGGCCTGGCGACACCGGCCGCCGCGGTCGGCGCACTACCGGAGCCGCCGTTGCCCTCCGAGGTGACGGAGATCTCTTCCAGGGCGACAGCCTGGCCACCTTGGGCCTGCGCGGCGGTGATAGCTAGCGGGCTAGCGGCCAGGATCAGGCTGAGCGCGCGGGCACGATGGCCGGAACGGCGGTGGGACATGACGGATGCTCGTCGGATGGCGGCAGGCGGATGCGACCGCTGCGACCGGGAAAGGAGAAGCGAAGGGTGCAGGGGGGGGCGGGGCGCCTTCGGCCCCGGCCGCGCGGTCAGCGCGCCAGGTGCGGGCGCAGGGCCTGGACGGTGAGGTCGACGAGGATCATGCCGAGGATTGCCAGACCGGTCAGCGGGAACAGCGCGCCGAGGCCGAGCACGATCATGGTCACGGTCGTGGCGACGCGCCGGTCGCGCGGCCAAGGCGGAACGCCGAGGCGGCCGGCGGGCCGGCGCTTCCACCACATCACCGCAGCCGTCACCGACAGCAGGATGGTGGCGAGGCAGAAGGCCAGCATCGCGAGTTTGTTGGCCCGGCCCCAGTGCTCGCCCTTGTGGATGCCGATGCCGTACTGGATGGCCCGGGCGACCCCGCCGAGGTCGTCGAAGCGCACATCGACGAGCGGCTTTCCCGTGTACTGGTCGAGCGAGATCATCCGCTGCCCGGCCACGTCCTTTGGGTAGGCTGCCGCGGCATAGACGCCGGTCTCACCCACCGGCAGGGAAATCTCGAAGCCGCGCGGCATCCCGAGACCGCGCAGGATCTCGACGGCGCGCGCAAGGCCGATGGGCCTCGCCAAGCTCGGCTGCGAGACCGGGACCGGCGCGTCCTCCATCGCCCACCCCGTCGTGGTGAGCATCTCCTGCATCGGCACGTTCGAAACAGGCTTGTTGGCCCACAGAGCCCGCGGCTGGCCGACGCCGCCCTCGTTGGACAGGGTGCGTAACTGCTGGCCCCACCAGACCGACCACGGCAGGCCCGTCGCGGCGAGGAAGAACAGGCCGGCGCCGGCTACCGAGCCCGTGACGGCGTGGAGGTCGCGCCACCAGACGCGCTTGCGCGGCGTTCCACGAACACTGACGACGCCACCGTCCTGCCGGCGTGGCCACCAGAGGTAGGTGCCGGTGACCACGAGGATGATGGCGAAGCCGGCCACGACCTCGATGACGGCGTTCGCGAGCGTGCCGAAGTAGGCGAGGCTGTGCAGGCGCCGCACGACCATCATGAACTCGCCGTCGCGGTCGGTCCGGTCGAGCACGTCACCGTTGTAGGGGTTCAGGTAGACGAGTGTCCTGCGAGGGCCCTCAGCCATCGTCGCCACGGCTGCAGCGGTCGGGTCGGCTGGGTCGGCAAGCGAGACCGGCACGCCCGTGGGCACGGCCTCTGAGGCGTTGAAGAGCAGGACGTCCGGGCTGAGAGGCTGGCTGGCCTTTGGCGCCACCGTCGTCCGGTTGGCGAACAGGCTGCCATTGATCTCGTCCTTGAAGAGGTAGAGCGAGCCGGTGACGGAGAGCAGGATCAGAAAGGGCAGGCAGAGCAAGCCGGCGTAGAAGTGCCAGCGCCAGACGGCGCGGTAGACGGCGTCCTGCGCCGGGCGCGCGACGACGACGGCGGAAAACGCCGTCGCGCCGCCCTGGAGAGACTGTGACATGGGAAAGGTCCGGGTCTGAGCGATCTAGGAAGCGGATCGGTCAGACGGCGGGCGGACCTCGTGGACTAACGGACTGGTCGGGAGGTGCGCGTGCTCGGACTGTACCGGCGTGGCGCCACGAGGCGGAAGCCACCCGTGTCGGGGCCCATGCCACTGTCGCAAACGCCGACAGGAGCGGGTGGAGCAACTGCGCGGCTTGCACCGCCGTGCAACAGGTGTGGTGTTGGCAGGCCGGCCCGTGATCGCTCGGCACGGTCGAACCGTCGTGCTCGGCGCAGATCACACCGCCGACTGGGATGGAGGGCAACGGGACGAGGCCGCCAAGGAAGGACTGCAGAAATAGCGCGTAAAGCGCGATCACGGCGATGATCGCGCGGCCTTGGACCGTCCGAGGCAAGCACCCGCGCATGGCTGCACTTAAGGTTCGCCGGAAGTGCTGGTCAATCCACCGAGGAGGGATTTACCGGCGACCCCGCTTCCGAAAGCCAAGAGGTGTGGTGTTTGCGCCTAGCCCTGCGGGGATCCGTCGAAGCCGATCGACTAAATGCGCTACTGAACGCTCAGCTCGTGCTCCCGATCCATACGTTCCACAGCAGTGGCGCTGTCCATATGCGAGCGGCCGCTGAGCATCAGATTCGGAGCTTGACAAGAACGATATGTTATAATGTTACATACACATGAACCGAGCCCGAGCGCGCTATCCCTCATTCGATCGAGAGACCCGTGCCGCGGCGATGTGCAAGCCGGCTCGACACCTGTGTGCGAAGTATCCAGGGGTGCGATTGCCCTCATCAAGAGTGCAGATGCTGCCCCGTCCGCTTGAAGCGCCTCCATGCACAAAGATTGCCAGCCTGGCGCTCAGAAGGTGAGCTCCGCTTTTTCTGTGTTGCTGGTCACATCTGCTCGTTAGTGGAGCTTTCGCAAACGATATCAAGCAAATTTGGTCGGTGAATTAAGTCACCATGAGATAGCTTTTGGCAGTTGACAACCTCAACGCCGCTTGGTCTATGAGCTGCGGTTAAGGTTCTCGCCATCCGACATGGCGAGCTAAGAGGGAATCCGGTGCGGCGCTTGCGCCCAAACCGGAGCTGCCCCCGCAACTGTAAGCGGCGAGTCATCCGTCGATCTGCGTCACTGGTGAGAGATCACCGGGAAGGCCAGACGGGTGGCGGCGACCCGTGAGCCAGGAGACCTGCCATGACCGTGAAATGTCTCGTGGGCGGGGTGTCCCAACGGGCCGCATGATCGCACGTTGCGGCAGCCGCGACGTCGGCTTGCGCCCACGGTCCCCCGTCATGGTTCGGGGAAGGACCGATGAAACAAAATTGCACAACCATACGACCCTTCAGCGTTGCGCCGCCTGAGGCGAGCGAGATCGGAGTCGATCCTCTCGAACTCTACGCGGCCGGCATCGACACATCCGACTACGTCGCGCATGTCGCCCCGCTTCTTCGAGCGGCAGTGCCGCGCATTGGCGACCTGCTTGATGTCGGCGCCGGGGGCGGGCAACTCGGCCAGGCTGTGCGCGATCCGCTTGCAGCCTGGATCGCCATAGAGCCGAACATGGGGATGCAGCAGCGCCTGCGCGCGCTCGTGCCGCCGCCTCACCTTCTGCCGGTAGGGTGGCAACAAGCCGATCTGTCGGCAGGATCCGCAGACACCGTGCTAGCCGCCAACATCGCTGCCCCGCTCTCGGATGCGGGCGTCTTTTTACGTCAGTGCCGCGCTTGGACCCGCAACAACGTCATCTGGCTGGTTCCGGCCCAGCGCGGCCCGCGAGGCCTTTGCCTCGCTGGCTGTCTGCCCCCTGCTTGGCACGGCGAAGACGAGACGCCGGGCATCGACGTCGTCCTAAGCAACCTGCCGCCATGCGATCAGCCGTCTATCGCGGCGCGAACAGAGTGGACCTTCAGCGCAGTCGTTCGAGACGTGGAACGGACTTCCGGCTCCCTTGCCGACCGCCTCGGTTGGGCCCTCGATGACGGCCGCCGACGCGAGCTCTACGAACATCTTGCCGCCCAAGCCGTGTCCGTGCCGGGCGGACACCGCCTGTCCGTTCCCCGAGCCTCCGCCCTCCTCGTGTGGAGGACCGCCTCGTGATGCCTCGCGCCTTTTTCCCTCTCGTGCTTCTCCTTGCCGGCAGCACGCACTCAGTCGCCGCGATGGCACAGGAAGGCACCACCGTCGCCGGCAGCGCCGCGGTGAGCCTCGATGAGCTCGTGGTGACCGCTACCGGCCGGCCCGAGCCGCGCTCCGAGATCGCCGGCACCGTCCAGGTTATCGATCGTACGATGATCGAGAACTCGACCGCCAAATCGGTGACCGACCTGCTGGCCGAGAACGCCGTCGGCTTTTTCTCGGAATGGACGCCGGGTCAGACCTCGATCAACATCCGCGGCGGTGCCACCGACGGCCAAGGCAAGGACTTCCGCAGCCAAGTCCTCGTCCTCATGAACGGCCGCCGGGCTGGTACGGCGAACCTATCCAAGCTCTCCATCGCCGATGTCGAGCGGATCGAGATCGTGCGCGGTCCTTCCTCGGTCATCTACGGCAGCCAGAACATCGGCGGCGTCATCAACGTCATCCTGAAGACCGGCCGCACTGCGCCCGGTACCCTTGTCGAGGGCATCGGCGGCGTCTGGGGGCTGGCGCAGGGACGTGCGCAGACCGGTGGGGTCGTCGGTCCGTTCGACTACTATCTCGGCCTCTCGGGGGCCAAGCGCGACGACTACTATGCCGGTTCGGGCGACCGGATGGCCAATACTCAGTGGAACCGGATGGGCATCACCGGCGCGCTCGGCTTCCAGATCGACCCGAACCAGCGGCTCGACTTTACGCTTCGCACGGACGGCATCTACGGGGTCGGCTTCCGCGGTTCCGGTGGTAACCTCTACAGCCGGGACAACCGTATCAACGGATCGTTTGATGCGAGCTATACCGGGCGCACCGATGACGGGCGCGCAAGCCTGTTTGCGCAGTTTTACAGCGTCACTGACGAGGACCATTTCAAATGGGCCTCGCCGATCCAGCGCGGCGGCACCGGGCTCCCGGTGCCAGGCACGCAGGCGGACTTCAACACGCGCAACCTCGACATCCTCGGCACCCGCTTCCAGCCACGCGTGAGCCTATTTGCGGGCAACGACCTGCTTCTCGGTTGGGATTGGGAGACGAGCCGGCTGCGCTCCGATCGCTTCCGCGCCGGCGTGCCCGGCAACCCGTTGGCTCAGGTCTCACCGCAGGACAACAACCAGACCGACCAGTTCCACGCCCTCTACGTCGAGGACACCCAGCGCCTGTTCGACGATCGGGTGACGCTGCGGGCTGGCATCCGCCAGACCTACGGCACCACGAGCTTCGATCCGACTCCGTTCCTCGCCGGGCAGATTACCGGCTCGCGCCCCTACGAAGCCACAACCTACTCCGTCGGCGCGACCTACCGGGCAACTGACTGGGCCGCCTTCCGCGTCGGCGCCTCGTCGGGCTTCCGAGCGCCGACCGCAACAGAAATCGCGGCGGACTACAACACGCTCGGCGGCGGACGCATCTTCGGCAACGCAAACATTCGGCCCGAGACGAGCGAGCAGATCGAGATCGGCACAACCCTGACGAACGGGGTCTCGCGCCTCGACGTGGCATTGTTCCAGAACATCATCTCGGACCGCATCATCACCCGTTCGCGTGGGCCCAACAGCAACACCTCGGACTACGTGAACAACGCGGGCGATGTGCTCATCCGTGGCATCGAGGTTCAGTACGAGACGGACATGATCCGCACCCTCGGCTGGGAGCCCGGCAGCTGGCGCTGGCGGGCTTACGCCAACGGCAACTACAACTTCGACATGAAGGACGAGGGCGCCGTCAGCGTCGCCAGCGCCAACACGCGCCGGGTCGAGCGCGTCTACGAGTACCAGCTCGCCCTCGGCACTCGCTTCGGTCAGGCCGACGTCCCCTATCCCTGGACGATCCAGGTTCAGGGGGTGCTCAACGGACCAGTCTGGTACAACACGGAGGAGAACCTGCTCGTGCCCGCGGCCGAGCCCTACCGCGAGTATATTTGGCGCAAGGATCCCTTCTTCCTCGTCAACATACGCGGCGAGGTGGACCTGATGCCGGGGGTGAAGCTGTTCGCGCAGGTACGCAACCTGTTCGACGTGAACTACCACCCGCTCTTCATCGCCATCGCCGGGCAGCAGCCGACCCTGGCCGACCTGCGCTTGTACAACGGCGGCGGCGGCACCTCCGCACCCGGTCGGGACGTGCAACTCGGCCTGCAGGCACGGTTCTGAATGCACGCTGCGATCATCGGTGCGCTCGCCGGACTGACTGTGGCCGGTTCGGCTATGGCCGGGCCGATCCGCCTGACCGATGCCCTCGGTCGGACGGTAGAGCTGCGGGCAGCCCCGCGGCGGGTCGTGACGATCTTCTCCTCGAACACGGAGCTAGTAGCCGCCCTCGGTCTCACGGACCGCATTGTCGGCATCGACGCCTTCACCCGCTACCCGCCCGAGGCTGCAACCAAACCCGTGGTTGGCGGTCGCCTCGGCTTCTCGGTCGATGCCGTGGTGGCACAAAACCCGGACCTCGTGCTCGTCACGCCGGCCCGGCAGGCAGCGCACCAGCTCCTCGTGCCGATGGAGCGGCTCGGCCTGCCGGTGATCGTGCTGACGAGCCGCAGCCTCGGTGAGGTGCTCAGCAACATCCGCCTCGTTGGACGGGCACTCGGAGAGGCGGAGCGTGGAGAGACGGTTGCGGCGGGGCTGGAGGCGCGGCTTGCAGCAGTAGCCCGCAGGCTCGCAGGCACGGTTTGCCCCCGCACGATCCTCGTGACCGGACGCCTCGGCAATGGGCTGCTGCTGGTTGCGCGTCAGGATTCCTACACCGGTGATGCCCTCGTCCGCGCCGGCGCTTGTCCGGCGCTCGCCAATCGCGGAATCGCCCAGGTCTCGCCGGAGGCGGTCCTTGCCGCTGATCCAGATGTGCTTCTTCTCGCAGGACAGGAGTGGGAGCTGGCAGAGCTCACGGCTCGGCTGGGCTTTCGTGAGATGCGCGCCGTACAGGCCGGTCGCGCTCACACCCTGCCGCGCGCCGAGTTCCTGATCCCCGGCCCGCGCACGGTCGACGGGATCGAGCGCCTGGCTGCCCTTCTCCATCCACATCAGACCGCGCCGTGAGGCTCATCCTACCGTTTGCCGCCATCCTCGCTCTCGCCCTGTTGTTTGGCCTCGCGGCCGGGCACGACTGGGCCGGGCCGCTAGAGATCGTCCACGTCCTCGGCGGAGCCGATGACCTGCGGGCGCGCCTGCTCCGTGACTGGCGCCTGCCACGCGTGCTCGCTGCCGGTCTCGTCGGGGCCATGCTCGGCCTGGGCGGCGCGATCTTCCAAGGGGTGTTCCGCAATCCCCTCGCCGAGCCCTACCTGCTCGGCGCCTCCGGCGGTGCGGCGATCGGAGCGACCGTCGCCCTGCTCGTGCCGCTCGGCCTTCCTTCCAGCCTCGCTCTTGGCGTCCTCGCCTTCTTGGGGGCCTGGGCCGCAACCGTGCTGGTGCTCGCCGTGGCGCGCGGCTCGGGTGCGGCGGATGCCGCTGGCCTGCTGCTGGCAGGTGTCGCGGTGGCGGCGATGCTGGGCGCGGCTCGCTCGTTCCTGATGCTTGCTCTTTCGGATGAAAGCGTCAGCCTACAGGTCGTTCTGAGCTGGACGCTCGGTGGCATCCAGACCCCGGACTGGACTGGCCTCGCAGGGCTCGCCAGCCTATCGGCTTTCGCCTTGTGTATGAGCCTTCCTTTGTCCCGCGGCCTCGACCTCCTCGGTCTGGGTGAGGATCAGGCTCGTGCTTTCGGACTTGCTGCCGACCGTTTCACTGCCCGCGCCGTACTGGTCGGCGCCGCCGTTGTGGCGCTCGCTGTCGCCTATGGTGGTCTTGTCGCCTTCGTCGGCCTTGTCGCCCCCCACATCGCCCGCTGGTGGGTCGGCCCGCGCCACCGCGCGCTGCTACCAATTTCGGCCGCGACGGGTGCGGCCTTGGTTATCGTCTGCGACGGGCTGGCCCGCGCCGTTCTGCCGCCAGCCGAGTTGCCGCTCGGCCTCGTCACCGCCGCGGCGGGCGGACCATTCTTCCTCGTCCTGCTGCGCCGCAGGCTTCGCGCATGACCCGCCTCATCGCCAAGGGCGTCAGTGTGACGGCAGGCGCTCACCGTCTGCTCGATGCGGTCGATCTCGACATCGAGCCCGGCGCCCTCATCGGATTGATCGGCCCAAATGGGGCGGGCAAATCGACCCTTTTGCGCACGCTGGCCGGCCTTTCACGTCCGCAAGCCGGCGTCGCGATGCTCGATGGCCGACCCGTCGTGGACCTGCCGCCCTGGGAGCGCGCCCGCCGCATCGGGTATTTGCCGCAGTCGTTCCAGCCGGCCTGGGACTACAGCGTGCGCACGATCGTCGAACTCGGCGCGAGCCGGATGCCGGGTGCCGAGCGCCGTCTCGACGAGATCCTATGCACCCATGATCTCGTCGATCTTGCCGAGCGCCCCTGGTCGCGCATCTCCGGCGGCGAACGGGCGCGGGCGCTGCTCGCCGCAACCATGATCGCCGAACCGGAGGTGCTGCTTGCCGATGAACCAGGAGCGAGCCTCGACATCGGCCACCGCATCGACTTGATGCGGCGACTTCACGCCTATGCCCGCGACCGGATCGTCGTCCTCGTCTTACATGACATCGAGCAGGCCGTGCGCGATTGCGATCGGCTCGTGCTGCTGGGGCGAGGGCGCATAATGGGCGACGGACCAGTCGCGGAGATCGCTCGCGGGAACGAGCTGGACCACCTGTTCGGTGTTCGCTTCGCTCGCACCTATCTCGATGCAGCCGTCGACGCCGTGCTGCTGCTCAAATCAGAGGCCTAGATCAGAATTAGGTCAAAGCCGCGTTATCGAAGCGACGGCGCACGTTCGATATTTCGCCGAAACCTCGGCGATGCGAGCAATACAGCATATCGCTAAGGTGGCACTGGCGATGAATTTATTGCGTATAGCTTCTGGTTCGGGCGCGACGATCCGCACCACCGACAGGCGTGCCACCGCCCTACACGCTTGATCACTACTACCTACGTGCGCCTACGTTCCCAACGCCGGATATCTCAGTGTCTTCCACAAACCTCCTGCTGCGCTGCCGGTACCGAAGGGAAGTCGGCAGCGCAGCGGGCGGCTTGCGAGGCACTCTAAATCGGTGTCCAATCCTTGACCGGACCTTCAAATCGGCATGGCTGCAGAAAATACGCCCCGCGCCCGCTGGCGCCGACAAGGCAGGCCTGGGCGTGATGGGTGCCACCGTCGTCGCCCGCGGCCTCACGCTGGGATTGGCGTCCGTACGCGTCGACCCGATGTCGCCGGGCCTGATTGACTCTCCGGTGCATGCCAGGATGAGCGCCGAGACCAAGCCGCGTCATTCTTGAACGATGTTAGCGGTGGCTGCATCTCCGGCACGCCTTCGCTCTCAGCGTTGAGACAATCGTGAATCTTGCACCGGCCGGCCCCATCCTCGAGCATGCCGTGGACGATGACCAGGTTTCGGATGGGCTTAGCGTAGGCCGGATCCGCCGCCAACGCGAGCCGTGCGCCGCCGGCGAGCGAGAGTGCACGGGGCATCAGTCCCAGGTCGGAGCCCTTCACTTCGAGCCGCTTGTGATTTTCGAGGATGACGGGCGGGCCCTATCAGCGTGCCTTCGAAGGATCGTCGGCCGGGTTGATGTAGTTCAGTCCAAAGGGGCCCGTGCCATTGACTTGGATGACCGCCGGCTGATCCTTGGTCCAGAGGGAATGGGGCATGTGGGCCGGCAGGTAGAGGAATCCGCCTTCGCGGAACGGCTCACCGCGGCTTTCGACGATCTTCTCGCCCATGTCGTGGACGAGAGCGCCGTTGAGCAGTGTTACGGTTTCGTCGGTTGCGTGGGTATGCGGAGCGATGGTCGTCGCGGGTGGTATCTTGAGCCTCAGCGCGAACGGACCGGATTTCCCCGGATCGCCCATGATGACGCTGATCTCAATGCCTTTGGGCAGAGCGGCAGGGGCAGGCTTCCACTTCACAGCAGCAGCATCCGAAATGGTGATCATCTGCGTGTGGCCCGAAGGATCTGCGACCGCAGCGGTCGATGTCAGGCCTGCAGCCAGCACGGCGGCATAGGTAAAACTGTTCCTCATCTTGGCTCCCTGCATTATCGGCGAGCAAGTCGACATTTATTTGAGTGCATTGGCCCAGACTGAATTTATCTGCGCGAAACGGTGATTTCTCATCAATCGGATTGTTTCTTCCGAAGCCGTTTGGAGGCATCGTGCGACGGCGGCATGATGAGCTTTTCAGGCCCGACTGGAATGGCGATCAGCACATGAACCCTTGGGCATTTTTCCTCGGCGAGCTCCGGCCGGGTTCGGCGGGCAAGGCCGCCGCCACGAAGACATCGGTTTCCGCGGCGATCGATACGCTCGGGGAAACGCGCCGCCGAAGCGGGCTCGACCTCAAATGGAACTTGGTCGGACGCATCGTCCTGATGGCCATGCTCTGCCTCGTAGGCGGCGCGGCGCTGACCGTCCGTCATGTCGCCGCGGAAGCCGATCGCCGGAACGAGGATGTGGTGGAAGCCGTCGAACGACAGCTGATGGTTCAGATCATCCGGATCACTCGAGGCCTCGATCACGCCGACCGCTTTCCCGACTGGGATTCGGTCCTAAAATTTTCACTTGGCGCCGGACAATGCATCCAGCTCCTCGGCCCGGTCACCGAGGTCCGCAACGCGAGCTGCGTCGGCAGCGACGAGCGCGTCTCCAGCCCGCCGGCCTGGTTCGTGGCCGCCTCCCACGCGCTATTCGTCGGTCGCTCGCAGACGGAACGACGTCTTGTTTATCGCGGCGAGAGCTGGGGGACGATCCGCGCCACGCTGGATCCGACAACGATCGCACGCACAGCTTGGATGGAGCTGACGCGAACGCTTGGCCTGTTGGTGATGACGATCGGCGCGTTGTGCGTGCTCGTCTATGTTGTGGTCGATCACGCGCTTCGGCCGGCGGCCGAGGTCCTCGCAGGCGTCAATCGTCTATCTGACGGCGACCTCTCAAGCCGCCTGCCTTCCTTCCGACTGCGCGAGCTGCAGCGCATTGCAGACGTGTTCAACGATCTTGCGCAATCGCTTCAGGCGACGACCTCTGAGCGTGCCGAATTTGCCCGTAGGCTGGTGGACGCTCAAGAACGCGAGCGGCGCATGATCGCGCTCGAACTCCATGACGACATCGCGCAGCGATTGACGGCGCTCAGTTGTTTGGCGACCTCCATCAGCAAAACGGTCCGTGCGACCGCGCCTGAGGCTGCCCAAGAAGGCCAGGAGTTAGTCGCTCTCGCGTCAGGCACGATGAGGGCGCTTCGTGAAACGCTTGCCCATCTGAGGCCACCAGAACTTGACGACCTCGGGCTCATCGCCAGCCTTCAAGCCTTGACAGCCTGTCATGCCAGGCAGGGGAGCGCGGCTTTCGTATTCCGGTGGCAAGGTTGCTTCGATGACGTTCCGGCGGAGGCAGCCGGCCATATCTACCGGATCGTGCAGGAGGCCTTGAACAATGCTGCGCGCCACGCGGCAGCCGCAAACGTCGAAGTCCTCCTTCGCGGAGGACCGGTATCGGCGTCGCGGACGGGAGAGCGGTCGCGTCTGATCGCGCTCAGCGTGACGGACGATGGTGTCGGCCTGCCGCCTGCAGCATCCCCCGGTCCGTCGAGCGGCGTCGGATTGGTCGGCATGCGCGAGCGGGTTGTTGCGCTCGGCGGCGCGTTCAGCCTCGCTCAGCGCCCCGAAGGGGGCGTCAAGCTGAGGGTGAGCTTTTCGGTCCCCCTCGAACCGCGGGAGCAAATCTGATGGATGCCGTGATCCGGGTGATGCTGGTCGACGACCACGCCATCGTGCGCGAAGGCTATCGGCGGCTTCTCGACAAGGAAGGCGACATCGCGGTGATCGCGGAGGCCGGCGATGGAATCGGGGCCTATCGGCTCTACAAGGAGGCCGCTCCCGACGTCGTCATCATGGACATCAGCATGCCCGGCCGCGGCGGGATCGACGTGATCCGGCAGATACGCCAGTGGGACTCGCACGCGCGCATCCTTGTCTTCAGCATGCACGCCAATGCGAGCTACGCGCTCCAGGCCTTCCGCGCCGGCGCCAAAGGTTACATGACGAAAAGCAGCGCGCCGGAGCTACTGGCGGGGGCCGTCAGGAACGTCGCGAAGAACAAGACGGCGATGTGCCCGGAAATCGCGTCCGCGCTTGCGTTGACGCGGCTTGAGGAGGAGGCTTCTGCCCTCGAGCGCCTATCACCGCGCGAATTCGAGGTGCTGAGGATGCTGCTCGACGCTCAATCGACCGAGGAGATCGCGAGCGCGCTCAACGTGACACCCAAGACCGTTGCGAATTACCATTACGCCGTGAAGACAAAGCTCGGTGTGTCTTCCGACATTGACCTCGTCTATTATTGCATGCGCTACGGCGTAGTCTCCTCGCTGGCGGAGTACGCCACACTATCGGGCTGAATCGCTCGCGATGCGAGGGTGACCGGCGAGCGTCCTCTTTCGAACATTGAGCTTATGTCGGCTGTTGGCGCTTCCGGTCACGCGGCATCCGCCCGCCGAACTACTGCTTTCCCCCCATTCGGACCTCTGCCAGCCGCGGCGCAGAAGACCGCTTGGGTGTCCATCCATCTGCGTCAGCGGGTGGTTCATGCGGTCGAGATCGGCGCGTCGCGACACCAAGCAGCCGAACGCTTCGGTGTCAGTCTGGCGACACGGTCGTCATGGACAACCTGCCGACCCACAAGGTCAGCGGCATCCGCAAGCACAGCTACCTCAACCAAGCCATCTCCAGCCGCTGCTTGGAGCGTGAGGCCGGCCCCAACGTCGAACTGATGTGGCTGATCGACCGCCTCGCACCCGACCTCAAGACCATCCGTGGCTCCGGTTCGCTGCTATCAGGCGCTGCCGCGAAGGCTGCGAGCATGCAAGGCGGATTAATGTCCTGAACTGCGCCTTTCGGAGTAGAGCACCGACGCGCAATAGTCGACGCAGTCACCCAAGTTCGTAGGAATCATGACCTTCCGTACTAGTTTCCTGGATATTTCCTCGCCAATATTGACTAGAATTTGGGCAGAAACTACTCGATAGCCATAGTCGCTCTGACTATAGGATCTGGCGCTCAAGCTTTGATGAAGCGGCGTCTTTGGTCTTTTGACAATCGGCGTTCGCTTTTCGCGATGCGGACGCTCGTTATCATGGGGGCTATAATGGTTGCGCTCGTCAAGCACGATCTCGAGTTCATTCTTAGACAGATTGAAATCGCGGAAGCGCACGCTCAAGGTGGCGTTCTGGCCGAATTGGTCGCCGGATACAACGGTAATGATGGGCTGACCCAGGCGCATCTGCTCCCCTATGGCCTCCGCACCGTCGATGGCAGCTACAACAATCTGCTTCCGGGACGCGAGAATTGGGGCGCCTCGGATCAGAGCTTTCCCGGCCTCTTCACCCCCTCCTACATCAACGACGCGGATGGCGACCGCTACGACTTCAATCCGCTGCCCAACGTCGAGACGTGGTACTCCAACAACGACTACGCCAATGCCGGCGTCCGGTCCGGATCTCAGCCCGGTCCCGGCAGCGGCACGGTCATCGACGCTGATCCGCGGATCATCTCGAACCTGATCGTGGATCAGACCCTGGACAATCCGGCCGCGATCGCGGCGGCGCTGACCCATGCCGGTCTGGCAGGTCAGCCGCTGATGACGGCGCTGAGTGAGATCGTCGGCGCGCACAATGCAGCGAAGTCGGCACCGACTGATCCGGCTGCCACAGCAGCCCTCGATGCCAAGTTGGCTCAGTACGGCGTGGGGATGGATGGAAACACCGTCTATCTGCCGAATGTCTCGCCCGACGAAGGATTGTCGTCACCGTTCAACGGCTGGATGACGATCTTCGGCCAGTTCTTCGATCACGGCCTCGACCTCGTCGCCAAGGGTGGAAACGGCACCGTCTACGTGCCGCTGTCCCCCGACGACCCGCTCTATGTGCCCGGCGGGCAGAACTACATTCCGCTGACCCGCGTCACCGTCGAGGCCGGCGCGGACGGGATTCTCGGAACGGCGGACGACGGCGCCGGCCCCAAGAATCTGACCACGCCCTGGGTCGATCAGAACCAGACCTATGCCTCGACCGCATCGAAGCAGGTCTTCATGCGGGAGTATATTGCCGGACCCGACGGCAAACCGATCGCCTCCGGACACCTGCTGGAGGGCAGCAACGGTGGGCTCGCCACATGGGCCGACATCAAGGCGCAGGCGAAGACCGTCCTCGGCATCGAGTTGACCGACCTCAACGTCGGCAATATCCCGCTGGTCGCGGCAGATCCCTACGGCAACTTCATCCCGGGCCCTAACGGATATCCGCAACTCGTCGTGGGCATGGGCCCCGACGGTCTGCTCGGCACGGCCGACGACGTGCTGCGCGAGGGCAATCCCACGGCACCGGTCAGCGCACAGGGCGTGGTCCTGACCGGACACGCCTTCCTCGACGACATCGCCCATGCGGCCGTGCCTGTCATTGCCGGCGGCGTGCTTCAGGCGGACGGCGATGCGGCGCTCGGCTATGCCAATGCCGACGGAACGCCCGGTCCTCAGGGCCCGCGGGGCGCCACCGCCTACGACAACGAACTGCTCGATCGGCATTTCGTCGCCGGCGATGGCCGCGCCAACGAAAACATCGCGCTGACCGCCGTCCACCAAGTGTTCCATTCCGAGCACAATCGCGTCGTCGAAATGACGAAGCAGATCGCGCTCGATTCCGGCGATCTCGCCTTCCTCAACCAGTGGCTGCTGGTCGATGTCGAGGCCATGCCGACCACCGAGGCCGAACGGGCGGCGCTGGTGTGGGACGGTGAGCGCCTGTTCCAGGCCGGGCGCTTCACCAACGAGATGGAGTACCAACATCTCGTGTTCGAAGAGTTCGGCCGCATGATGCAGCCCGACATCGACGCCTTCGTGTTCGAGCCCTCGGCCGACATCAATCCGAGCATCGCGGCGGAGTTTGCGCACGTCGTCTACCGCTTCGGTCACTCAATGCTGCGGCAGGACATTGCCGTCATCGGAATAGATGCGGACGGCAAGCCGGTTCAGAACGACATCAGCCTGTTCGACGGCTTCCTCAACCCGATCATGTACGACTCGCTCGGCGATGCCGAAGCCGCCTCGGGGGCGATCATCCGGGGCATGAGCCGCCAGACCGGCAGCGAGATCGACGAGTTTGTCACCGACGTCCTGCGCAATCAGCTCCTCGGAATCCCGCTGGATCTGGCCACCATCAATCTCGCGCGCGGTCGCGATGTTGGCACCCCGACGCTGAACGTGGCCCGCGAGCGGTTCTTCGAGGAGACCGGCGATACGCTGCTCAAGCCCTATGAGAGCTGGGCCGATTTCGCGCTCAACCTCAAGAATCCGGCCTCGATCATCAACTTCATCGCGGCCTACGGGAACCACGCCTCGGTGCTGAACACGGCCGATGCTCCGCGCACGGTCGCCGACTTGCGCGCAGCCGCAACCAAGCTCGTGCTCGGCGACTCCACCCTGACGGACGATGCCAAAGCCGCCTTCGACGCCGACCGGCTCGACTTCCTCAATCATACTGGTGCCTATGGCGGCGACGGCAGCCTCGGCGGTCTGAACACGGTCGATTTCTGGATGGGGGGGCTTGCCGAGAAGAAGATGGCGTTCGGCGGCATGCTGGGCTCGACGTTCAGCTTCGTCTTCCAGATGACGATGGAGAACCTGCAGGATGCCGACCGGTTCTACTACCTGTCGCGCACGCAAGGGCTGAATCTGCTCAACGAGCTGGAGAACAACACGTTCGCCGAACTCGTAATGCGCAACACCGATCTCGGCGACGCGCATTCGACGGCGCTGCCTGGCAACCTGTTCTCGGCCTTCCAGATGCCGACCCTGGAACTGGACATCAGCAAGCAACTGGGCGCCGATCCGGTTTCGGACGATCCGTTCCTGGGCGGCTTCTCCAAGCTGATCGAGCGCGTCGATGCCAACGGCGACGGGATCGCCGAGTCGATCCGCGTGAACAGCAACGAGCATTTCACGATCGGCGGCACGGAGGGCAACGACATCATCGTGTCCGGCGGCGGCGACGATGCGATCTGGGGCAAGGCGGGCGATGACCGGATCGAGGCCGGCTACGGCGTCGACAAGGTTTTCGGCGGGGCAGGCGACGACATCATCACCAATGCCGGCACGGATATCGGCGAGGCGGACTTCCTGCACGGCAACGAAGGCAACGACGTCATCCACGGCGGCTCGGGCCTGTCGCTGCTCTTCGGCAACCAGGGCAACGATTTCATCGTGACGGGCCCCGACGGCAAGGAAGCCTTCGCCGGGACCGGCGACGACTTCGTCCTCGGCGGAAGCGGCGGCGACGTGCTTCTGGGCAACGAGGGCGACGACTGGCTCGAGGGCGGCCAACGCTTCGACAGCCTATCGGGAGAGAATTCCGAGCTGTTCTTCAACTCGACGATCATCGGCCACGATGTCCTGAACGGCGGCAGCGGCGACACCGACTACGACGGTGAGTCGGGCGACGACATCATGTTCCAGAACAGCGAGGGCATTCAGCGCAGCAACGGCATGGCCGGCTTCGACTGGGCCGTCCACAAGGGCGACAGCCAAGCCGCCAACTCGAATCTCGGCATCCCAATCTTCGCGACGCAGGAAGCCTTCATCCTGCGCGACCGCTTCGATCTGGTCGAGGGCCTCTCGGGCTGGAAGCAGGACGACGTCCTCACCGGGCGCATCACTGCCGTGAACACCCGTGCCGAGCTCGAGGGCACGGCGGCCATCCCCGGCCCGAACGCGCCGCTCGACTCCTACTCCAACGACCTGCTGGCCAAGAACGTCGCCCTCATCAGCGGTCTCGCCCCGCTGGTCGCTCATCTCGGCGCCGGCGTCCCGGTGACGCGGGTCGTCAACGGCCAGACGGTGCCAATCCTGGACGAGAACGGCGTGCAGGAGCGCGTGGTCTTCTCCACGGCCGATGCCTCGGACATCCTCCTGGGCGGCGGCGGCAGTGACGTCATCACGGGCCTGGCCGGCAACGATATCATCGACGGCGACCGCTGGCTCAACGTGCGCATCCGCTTCGTCGAGGAGGGGATCGCATACACGGTCGATGAGATGGCCGGTCAGGTCTATCTTGAAGCCGAGTACGTGAACGGCGCTCCGGCGCCGAATGCGGTGCCCCAGTTCGGCGGCCGGCCGCTCACTGACCTGATGTTCAATCGCACGATCAATCCCGGGCAGCTCGCCATCGTTCGCGAAATCGTGGACGGCGACGCGTCGAACAGTGCCGTCGATATCGCCGTCTATCGCGACGTGCTGGCGAATTACGACTTCACCCAAAACGCCGACGGCAGCATCACCGTCGCGCACCGGGTGGCCGCGACTGTCGATCCGACTCCGGAGGACGACCCGGCCGGCGAAACGCCGGAGGGTGAAGCCGAGCCCGACGCCAACTCCGACGGCATCGACCGGCTGTCCAACATCGAGAAGCTGCGCTTCTCCGACGGCAACGGCGGCACGGTCGAGTACTTCCTCAACCAGCTGCCTTTCCCAGCCACGGGCGTGCCCGTCATCGTCGATGCGACGCCGACCAATGGCCGGGTTTCGCCGACGGAAGGCCTTCCGCTGACGGTCGATACGAGCGCAATCCAGGACGTGAACGGGCTGGGCGCGTTCAGCTACCAGTGGCAGGCTTCGGCCAACGGCGGCACGACTTGGCGCGACCTTCAGGTCAGCGCGACCGGGAACGCCTTCACGCCCAACGACGGCGTCCTCGGTGTCGGCAGCCAAGTCGGCGAGATCCTCAGGGTCCGTGTCGGCTTCACGGACGGGGCCGGGCATCAGGAGGTGCTCTTCTCCGCGCCGACCGGCATCGTCGGCGACAACTGGGATGCCATCCCGTTCGTGGCCAACACCTTCAACGGGACGCAGGGCGACGACATCGCCGACGGGACGAGCGGGTTCTTCGGCCTGGGCGCCAACGACACGCTGAACGGCAATGCCGGCAACGACATCCTCAATGGGGCCGGGGGCAACGACACCTTGAACGGTGGCGCTGGTGACGATCGCCTGGACGGCGGCACGGGCACCGACGTGGCGGTCTTCGCCGGTCCCGTGGCCAACTTCGCCCTCGGCTCCAGCGGCACCAATCTGGTCGTGACGGACCTGACCGGAGCCGAGGGGACGGATACCCTCAGCACGATCGAGACGCTGCGTTTCGCAGGCGCCAACTACACGGTGGTGGCGGGCACCACCGGCAACAATACCGGCCTGAACGGGGCCAGCGGCGCGGCCGGATCGCAGGCGGTGTTCGGCTTTGCCGGGAACGACGCGCTCAACGGAGGCGCGGCCAGCGACCATCTCGTCGGTGGCCAGGGCAACGACACCATCAGGGGCGATG
Organism: Methylorubrum extorquens; assembly: GCA_900234795.1. Taxonomy (NCBI): domain Bacteria; kingdom Pseudomonadati; phylum Pseudomonadota; class Alphaproteobacteria; order Hyphomicrobiales; family Methylobacteriaceae; genus Methylorubrum; species Methylorubrum extorquens. Next base: position 1,963,521 of record LT962688.1, on the reverse strand, counting down.
CTGGCGGCGACACGATCTACTGGACGGCGGGTGACGGCCGCGATCTGGTCAATGGCGACACCACCGCCACGAACATCGCAGGCAGCGTCGACACGATGAAGGTCATCGGCGACACCACGGCCGAGACGTTCCGGATCTACACGCGGGCCGCCGCGCTGGAGGTCGGGATCGCCGATCTCAACGCCAACACCGAAATCGTCATCACTCGCAACGGCACCACTAGTGCCTCGGTCGTGGCCGAACTCGACAACATCGAGGAGATCGTGATCAACGGCCGCGGCGGCGGCGACCTCTTCGTGCCGATCGGTGATTTCACCGGCACCAGCCTCCTGACCAGCACGATCACGCTGGAAGGCTCCGAGGGCGACGACACGGTCGATATCACCGCGCTCTCGTCGGCCCACCGCGTCGTCTTCCGGTCGAACGGCGGCAACGACACGCTCGTCGGCAACCTGCGCCCGCAGGACATTATCGAACTGCCGGACGGTGCGACATCGGCCGAGTACGAGATCAGGACCGATGCGACGAACGGCGTCACCATGATGACCAGGGGGGATGACAGCATCTGCTTCACCAGTCCGGGCGGCCTGCCGCATTTCGGATCCGGCCGGAAGCACGACGATGACGACGACCTTATCGAAGCGGATTACGAAGACGATCATCACGGCGATCATGACGACGAGGACGATTATAGGCCGGACGACGGCCCGCACGACCCCGTTACCGGTCAGCCCCCGATGAACCCGCCGGGGACGGACGGGCCCGGAACCAGCCAACCGAGCCCGGTCGGCGCGATCTTCGTTGGCGGCGTTGAGAACAACACGTTCACGGGCACCGCCAGAAATGACAGCTTCAACGGTGGCGGCGGAACGGATCGGGCGATCCTCAACTTCGCCTTCGGTGCGGCCCTCGTCAGCGTTGCGGCCGACGGCGCCACGGTGATCACCGGACCCGACGGGAGCGACACCTTCCGCGGCATCGAAGTGTATCAATTCAGCGACCGCACCATCGACACCGCCGATGGCTCACCGCTGGTGGACGACCTGTTTTACTTCAGCCGCTACGGCGACGTGGCCGCGGCGGGCATTGATGCCGACACGCACTATGCCGAGTACGGCTTCCGCGAGGGGCGCGATCCCAACGCCTTCTTCTCGACGAAGGGCTATCTCGCGGCAAACCCGGACGTGCAGGCCGCCGGCCTCAACCCCCTGTCCCACTACGAACAGTACGGCTTCCGCGAGGGCCGCGATCCCGGCGTGAATTTCGACAACGAAGCCTACTATGCCGCCAATCCGGATGTGAAAGCGGCCGGCCTCAACCCGCTGCGTCACTACTTGGAGTACGGTCAAGGCGAGGGCCGCAGCGCCGACGAAGCGGTCGGCCGTGTGGCGGATCTCAGCGCCGCGCAGGGCTTCGACGCGGAATTCTACCTGCTCGGCAATCTGGACGTGGCTGAGGCGGCGATCGCGGCCGGCGGCGACAGCTTCGCTTTCGCGCTCAACCACTACAGCAGGTACGGGATTGCCGAGGGCCGTGACCCGAATGCGGTGTTCGACACCGACGGCTATCTCGACGCCTACGCCGATGTTCAGACGGCCGGCATCAATCCGCTGACGCACTACATCCAGTACGGCGCCCGTGAGGGCCGCGATCCGTCGATTGACTTCGACACGACGGCGTATCTGGCGGCCAACCAGGACGTTCAGGCCGCTGGCCTCAATCCGATGCTCCACTACCTGCAGTACGGTCTCTATGAGGGCCGCTTACCACAGAACGACTCCAGCTTCGGCGCCGGGATCATTGGATGAACGTGGAGGCTTTGAAGTAACATTTCGGTTAGCGATTCAGCATGCGGATTGAGGCACCGAAGGCACTTCGCTCCGCATCCAGGATCGTTTGGTTATAGACTATAAGGGACATAACCTCCCGTACAATTGCAGGTTCACGCCAAGAATCGCTGCGGACAGTGGCCGGCTCACGACGCTTCCTGTAATTCGTTGCCTCAACTCACAAAAGCAGCCGGCCCTTCTGTTTCCAGGGTCGGTCGCTCCGTTTCTTCATCCGGGCCTGAACCCACTCTCAGATCACCAGTGTCTTCAGCAGCTCCTCGGTCCGACGCCGGTTCTGGTCTTGCTGCGACCATTCATAGTAGCGGTCGTCGAACAGCTCATGGAAGTTCGTCGCGCCCGCGCGCAACGCGTTCTCCGGCAGCCCCGTCAGGGCTCGCCGCTGCCTCTGGCTGAGTTGGTGTAGCGTCCGGGATACCCCGGACCGTTGCGTGCGAACCGTACCCTGTGGGTCCATCCGCCGTATCGCCGCGATGCCCTTCAATGGCACGAAGTACCCCGGCCGCGCTGGGTCGTTCAGCGCAGTGGTCGGTATGATTCCCTTCATCATCTTGAGCGCAGCGACGCGCCCCACATCGATGATGTCGGTCATGGCAACCCTTTGAGAAGAAAGGGAAGGGGGGTTCGGAAGCCGCGGCGGCGCTGCCGCTGAGCGACCCACGCCGCTCCGACGGCCTGGGCGCGGTTGCGGGGGAACGGCGGCTTCGTCTCGGGCGCGTCCGCTTTCGGTGGGATGACGCTCTACGTCAACAACAGCACGGCGCTGTGGCCAGGCTTCGCCCTCCGATTAGGTCCTCCGTCCGAGCTGACGCGTATCACGCTCCGAGCCAAAGTTCGGCCTCGCACGAACTGACGGAAACTAGGTCTGGCTCTGCCATCAGGGTTCGAAGAAGCGGCTCGCCCTCGAATGACGGCCATCGCGTCAGGCCAGCAGATCGGTCTGAGTCGCACCTCGCACCCATCATGTGGGGAAGGGCTGCGGCGAGGTCCCCTTGTCAGACGGATCGATGCAGGAGGTGGCTCGCGGTGGACGAAGGGGTGCCTCAGGGTTTGCGACAATGGCTGGCCGCCTCATCACATGGCGAAATCAAGTTGCTGCGGTCCTCCTTCGCCAGATTGCGCTTGCAGCGACGAGAGCGCCGTCCCGATCAGCCGCACGCTCCGGCGCAGGGGGAACGCGTCGCGCAACAACCCGAGACTGACCTGCTCCAGCATCGCACGATCCGCGAGCGGTTGCGTGAGGGAGCGCGCCCGCGTGATCTGAGCGAAGTCAGAAAACTTCAACTTCAGCGTCACGGTGCGTGCCACCACCGCCTTCGCCGTTGCGACCGCCCAGACCTTATCGAGGAGAGGCTGAAGGCGCTCGGCTAGCACCGCGTACTCGCTCGTGTCGTCGGAGAATGTCGTCTCCGCGCCGATGGACTTGCGCTCGCGGTTCGCCCGCACCGGCCGCTCATCGATGCCCCGTGCTACTCGGTAGTAGTAATCGCCTGTACTGCCGAAGGCCGCCCGCAACTCGTCGAGTGAGCGTGCTTTCAGATCGGCGCCAGTACGGATGCCCAGCCGCTTCATCTTCGCCTCGGTCGCTGGTCCGACGCCGCGAAACTGGCCGATAGGCAAGGCTTCCACGAAGCCGGGGCCCATGGCCGGCGTGATGACGAACAGCGCGTCGGGCTTGCGATGGTCCGAGGCGACTTTGGCCAAAAATTTGTTGTAGGACACGCCTGCTGAAGCCGTGAGCCCGGTTCGGGCAAGGATCGTGGCGCGAATGTCCCGCGCGACGTCGGTCGCGGTCGGCAGGCCCTTCAGGTTCTCCGTGACGTCGAGGTAGGCCTCATCGAGCGCAACCGGCTCGATGATGGGCGTGTGCTCTTCGAACACGGCGCGGATCTCCGATGAGACGGCCTTATAGGCCTCGAAGCGCGGGCGCACGAACACGAGATCGGGGCAGAGCCGGCGCGCGGTGGCCGACGGCATGGCAGAGCGCACGCCGAAGGCCCTCGCCTCGTAGCTTGCCGCCATCACGACGCCGCGCTCGCGCGACCCGCCGACGGCCAGCGGGCGATGGCGGAGGCTCGGGTCGTCGCGCTGCTCGACGGAGGCGTAGAACGCGTCCATGTCGATGTGGATGATCTTGCGCATCGGCGTCGATCCGGAAATGAACCGGCGCGCACGCCCTCAGGCGCCTCACGCTCGTATGTTCAGTGTTTGTTCGCGTCCGGGGCCACTGAGGTCAAGCGGGTGCAGGTCGGCGTCCCCTGGCTTCTTGGCGTGCAGAGCGCCGTTCAGACTGGGAGCAAGAAGGCAGGTGCTGGTATCCCCCACGGACGCGAAGCCCGTGGGGGATACGGTCATAGCTCCTGATCGTCAGGCCAACACGATGGCGTCCTCGTCGCTGCGACGACCCCGGCCCGCCGCCTCGACGAAGGCGGCAAGCGCGTCCGCTTTCATCACCAGGCACCGCGGCTTTGTCACGATGCAGCCGTTGGCGCGGCTGATGAGGCGGACGTGGAGTTGCTTACCCCGGCGTGCCCCGTGCCCACCCTCGATCACGCCCGCCTCCTCAAGCGCAGTGATCAGCACCGCCGGCGCCGTCGTCTTGCCCAACACCGCGCTCAGCTTCTCCTGACGGATCGCCACGAACTCGCCCTCCGCGCGGCTGAAGCGGAAGCCGGCCACGCGGTCGTCGTCGAGGACGAGCTCCTTGGCTGGGCCGATGTCCGGGAACACCGCGGGGTCAAGGAGCGCCTCGCGCAAGGCGACCAGCGCCTCGACCGGGCAGCCTTCCTGCAGCCACAAGCCGCCGCAAGCGAGCGTTCTCGCGCTCCAGATCCTTCATCTTCCTGGCTTGATCGACCTGCAGGCCGCCGTACTCCTTGCGCCAGCGGTAATAGCTCTGCTCGGAGATCTCCGCCTCCTTGCACGCCAACGCCAAACTCTTGCCCTGAGCTGTCTGCACCTCGATCTGGCGCAGCTTCAAAACGACCTGCTCCGCGCTCGTCTTCTGTCCTCGCCGCATGTCCGACTCCTTCGGTCCTGGCTGATCCTCTCAATCAGCCCGGTCCAAAGCCAGCCAGTCAGGTCAGGGCGCTGAGCGCGGCCTGCACCGCGCAGCTCGTGCGCCTGTTCGGCCCGGAGGCAGGTCGACCCCGCAAGACGCTCATCAAGGACTGGGCCGCGGACGCCCTCACGGCGACCGCCGAAGACCGCAGCGGCAGTGCGCATCCCTCAGCCACATCCGTGGCTTGGGTCACCGGTCGCTGGTCCGAATGCCTATCGCTGGCCGGCAGCGAGGCCAGCCCCATCGAGCCCGGCTTCATGGCAGGCGCCGTCGAGGCGGCTCGGCAGGCGGTTCAGGAGGTCACGGGCAGGCTTAGCTGACAATTGTCCGTCTCACCCTGGCAGGCAACTTCGTTGAGGCTCCGGGCGCCAGGCGGCCGGAACCCGAGGCCTGGCACACGTCGTCCAGGCTGCCGCGGCCCTCTGCGGACCCTACGAAGGTCGGCATCTGGCTGCGCGTTGAGGCGAAGGCGTGGGACAGGAGCAGTTCAGTTGGACGCCTGCGTGACGGCGCGGTCGGTGTTCACGCGCTCCGCCCAACCCTTCGCGCTTTCCTGACCCTTGAGGTCGATCAGCCGGGCGGCCGGCCCGTTCGATCACGCCGACGACGATGTGCAGCTTGCCGGCGCGGGCGACTGCGGCGATGGCCTCGGTCGCGGGCCCCGGCACGTCGATGGCACCCGCGTGGTAGCGGAGGAAGTCGTCCCGGCCCACCGGCGTGCGGGAGCCGACGGTCGCACCGAAGTCGAGCCCCTTCGGGTAGCCGCCGACGAACGCCTCTGGGAACACCGCCAAGTCGGCCCCGTGGGCCGCGGCGTCACTCGCGAGATCCGCGAGCTTGTCCAACGTCCGCGCAGTGTCGAACAGGATCGACCCGGCCGGAACAATGGCGGCCGTGACAACAGGTTTCGACGACATGAGAAGTCCAACTCTGGATGAGGAGCGGCCGGGATCGAAGGACGGTGTGTCAGCTCGCCTTCAGCCAAGTTCTCAGGATGCCGGCGACGAGCCCGAGCGAGAGGACGCTGCCGGCCCACAGCGAGGCGAACCATAAGAGGCGGTGCCATAGCGGGGCCGTCAGGTCGGGGGCGGATGCGTCGTCCATCAATGGTACCCCGTTGCGTCGACCTTCCCGCGGAAGACCCAGTATGAGTAGGCCGTGTAGGCCAGGATGGTCGGGATCAGGACGGACGCGCCTACGAGCAGGAAGACCTGACTCGAATGCGGTGCCGCCGCCTCCCAGATCGTGATGCGGCCCGGCACGACGTCGGGGAAGATGCTGATCCCCAGACCGACGAAGGACAGCAGGAACAGGCCGAGCGCCAGCAGGAACGGCGTTCTCTCCGATCCACCGCGCAGCGAGCGGAAGAACAGGAATGACGCCACCGCGACGAGGAGCGGCACCTGGGCGGTGAGCAGCACGCTCGGCATCGAGAACCAGCGCTCCCAATACTTGCCCTCCAGGAAGGGCGTCGCGGCGCTGACGGCGGCGATGACCGCGACCGTGGCCGCGCCGAGCCAGAGCGAGAAGGTGCGCGACCGCTCCTGCAGGCTCCCCCCTGTCCGCATCACCAGCCAGGTGGCGCCGAGCAGGGCGTAGCCGCAGACGATGCCAAAACCGACGAGGAGGCTGAACGGGGTCAGCCAGTCCCACCAGCCGCCCGCATAGGCGCGGCCCTCCACCTTGATGCCATGCAGGAGGGCGCCGAGGGTGATGCCTTGGGCAAGCGCTGCGACGACGGAGCCCCCGGCAAAGGCGACGTCCCAGAGCGCCCGGTGGCGCGGGTCGCGCCAGCGGAACTCGAAGGCGACGCCGCGGAAGATCAGCCCGAGCAGCATCGCGATGATCGGCGCGTAGAGCGCCGGCATGATGACCGCGTAAGCCAGCGGGAAGACCGCGAACAGGCCGCCGCCGCCGAGCACCAGCCAAGTCTCGTTGCCGTCCCAGACCGGAGCGATGGAGTTCATCGCCGTGTCGCGCTCGTGCCCCGGTAGGAGGGCCGGGAACAGGATGCCGATGCCGAGGTCGAAGCCGTCCATCACGATGTAGGCGAAGACCGCGAAGGCGATGATGAGCGCCCAGACAACCGTCAGGTCGATGTTGGCGAGCATGATGGGCTCCTTACTCGGCCGGGTGGAGGGTGCGGTCGAGGTCGACCGACGGCGCGGGCGTGATGCCGGCGGTGCGGATCGGCGCGCCGGGCTCAATCCCGGGTTCGCCACGGTGCGGCGACTTCGCCATCAGGTGCAGGATGTAGAGGATGCCCATCCCGAACACTGCGAAGTAGACCAGCACGAAGGCGATGAGCGATGCGGCGACGGCGGGTGCGTGAAGCGGCGAGGCCGACTCCGCCGTGCGCAGAAGGCCGTAGACGGTGAAGGGCTGGCGCCCGACCTCGGTGGTGATCCAGCCTGCGACGACGGCGACGAAGCCGGCCGGTCCCATGCCGAGGGCGAAGCGGTGCAACGTTGCCCATTCGTAGAGCCTGCCCTTGTAGCGGGCGAGCAAGCTTGCCACGCCGAGCAGCAGCATCAGCATGCCGAGGCTGACCATCACCCGGAAGGACCAGAACACCACGGGGACGGGCGGCCAGTTCTCCCGCGGCACGCTGTCGAGACCCTTCAGCGGCTCGTTCAGGCCGTGCTTCAGGATCAGCGAGGACAGCTTCGGCACCTCGACCGCGTAGCGGACCGTGCCGGCCTCCTGGTCGGGCAGGCCGAACAGGATGAGCGGGGCGCCGTCCGGATGGCTTTGGAAGTGGCCTTCCATGGCCATGACCTTGGTCGGCTGGTGCTCCAGCGTGTTCAGGCCGTGGGCGTCGCCGGCCAGGATCTGAATCGGAGTCACGACAGCGAGCATCCACATCGCCATCGAGAACATCGTCCGCGCGCCCTCGTTCGCGCGGTCGCGGAGCAGATGCCAAGCGCCGACCGCGCCGACTACGAGCGCGGTGGTCAAGTAGGCGGCCAGGACCATGTGGACGAGGCGATAGGGGAAGGAGGGATTGAAGACGATGGCCCACCAATCTGCCGGCACGAACTGGCCGGCCGCGTTGACCGTGTGACCCTGCGGCGTCTGCATCCAGGAGTTCACGGACAGGATCCAGAACGCCGAGAAGAAGGTCCCGATGGCCACCATCAGGGTGGCGACAAAGTGTAGGCGCGGGCCAACCCTGCTCATGCCGAAGAGCATGACGCCGAGGAAGCCGGCCTCCAAGAAGAAGGCCGAGAGCACCTCGTAGGCCATCAGCGGACCGAGAACGGGCCCCGTTTTATCGGCATAGACGGACCAGTTCGTGCCGAACTGGTAGGACATGACCAGGCCGGACACGACGCCCATGGCGAAGGCGATGGCGAAGATCTTGATCCAGTACCGGAACAGGTCGATGAACACCTGCCGTCCGGTAGCCAACCAGAGACCCTCCAGCACCGCCAGGTAGCTGGCGAGGCCTATAGAGAAAGCCGGGAATACGATGTGGAAGGCCACCGTGAACCCGAACTGCCACCGTGCAAGCAGCAGGGCGTCAACGTTCGCCAGCATGTTGGTCACCTATTGCGTATCTCGATGAGGTGAGGAGAGCCGTGGTCAGGCGGCCAGCGAGACCTCGCCCCAGCCCAGGCGTGAACGAACCTCGACGAGCGCCCCCACGAGCGCCCGCATGTGCTCCTCGGTGTGGAGCGGAGTCGGGGTGATCCTCAACCGCTCGCCGCCGCGCGGCACGGTTGGATAGTTGATCGGCTGGACGTAGATGCCGTGGCGCTCCAGCAACTCCTCGCTGATCCTCCGGCAGAGGTGGGCGTCGCCGACCATCACCGGCAAGATGTGGCTCTGACTCGGCAGGACCGGCAGGCCTGCCTTGCGCAGCATGGCCATCAAGATCGCCGCAGCCCGTTGCTGCGTTGCCCGTTCCGCTTGGCTGTCCCTGAGGTGCCGCACCGCCGCCCGTGCGCCAGCGGCCAGGTGCGGGCACAGCGAGGTCGTGAAGATGAAGCCCGCCGCATGGCTGCGGATGACGTCGACGACCGTGGAGGGCCCAGCGACGTAGCCGCCCATGACGCCGAAGGCCTTGCCGAGCGTCGCCTCGATCAGGGTGACGCGATGGGCGACGCCCTCGCGCTCCGCAATGCCTGCGCCGTGCGGGCCGTACATCCCGACCGCGTGCACCTCGTCGAGGTAGGTGAGCGCCCCGTGGCGCTCCGCGACGTCGCAGATCTCGGCGATGGGCGCCACGTCGCCGTCCATGCTGTAGACGCTCTCGAACGCGACGATCTTGGGCCGTTCAGGATCGAACTGCGCGAGCAGCCTGTCGAGCGCGGCGACGTCGTTGTGCGGGAAGATCGCCTTCGCGCCTCCCGAGCGGCGGATGCCCTCGATCATCGAGTTGTGGTTGCCGGCGTCCGAGAGGATAACGCTGTCCGGCAGCACTTGGCCGAGCACGCTCAGAGCCGCGAGGTTCGAGACGTAGCCCGAGGTGAACAGGAGCGCGGCCTCCTTCCCATGCAGGTCGGCCAGGTCGTGATCCAGCAGCACGTGCTCGTGGGCGGTGCCGGAGATGTTGCGTGTGCCGCCCGCGCCGGCACCGTAGCGGTCCAGGGCCGCATGCATGGCGTTAATGACCTGGGGGCTGTGTCCCATCCCAAGGTAATCGTTGCTGCACCAGACCGTGACCGGCCGGCGGCTGCCGTCTGGATGCCTCCAGATGGCAGCCGGGGATGTGCCGACATTACGCTCAAGCTCGATGAACGTCCGGTAACAGCCGTCCTCGCGAAGCTTCCGGACGGAAGCCTCGAACACGTCGGAATAGGGGAGCATCGTCCCGGTCCTCGTCAGGTCGGATGAAGTCATGGCAAGCCCAGCGTCGGGCGATGCCGCCGGTGCGCGTCTGCCCGGGACCGCGCGGTGGAGCGGCAGGGTCAGTCTCCGGTCGTAGGACTCGTGTTGGGTGCTGCCGAAGTCGCCAGGCGGCCTTCTCCCGCCTTGTTGATGTACTGGCTGGCGATGAAGAGCCCCCTTCAGCGGCCGGATGACCGGCACGCAGGCCAGCAAGAGAAGCGGGAGCGTCACGACCGCATGAACCCAGACCGGCGGTTCGTATGCGAGCTCGAACCAAATGCCGAAGGCTGTCACCGGGAAGGCCATCGTCATCATGATGAAGAAGGCGGGTCCATCGGCTGGGTCAGCGAAGCTATAATCAAGGCCGCACGCCTCGCAGCGTGGCTTCAAGGTGATGAAGCCGTTAAACAGGCGCCCCTCGCCGCAGCGCGGGCAGCGGCAGCGCAGCCCAACGGAAAGCATCAATTGATCGGTGGTCCTTTGCATCGTCCACGTTCCTGAACCGCCTGCCGTCCGGCGGCATGGAGGGGCGCCTTGCGCGCTCCGAATGTATGGCTTAGATATCCATACATTCGTGGAGGAAGCTGGCTGCTTCTAAGGCGCGATCCCAGACAAGGCTATGTCTCGCCTTGCCTGTATGACGGATGTATGCATACACCAGCGCGAGAGAGCAGGGGTCAATGATGGAATCCTGGAACCCGACAATCGCTGGCGACGCAGGCCCGAAGTACCTGGCCATTGTAAAGGCACTGGCCGATGACATCCGTGCCGGCCGGCTGCCGCCGGGCGTGCGCCTGCCGCCGCAGCGCGCCCTGGCCAAGCACCTCAACGTCGACCTCACCACGGTCACGCGTGCCTTCAACGAGGCGCGCCGGACGGGCTTGATCGATGCCACCGCCGGTAGGGGCAGCTTCGTTCGCGGACCCACGCCGCCGTCTGCTGAGATGCGTCGGCCGGACCCGTCCGGAAGCGTCGACTTCAGCATGAACATGCCGCCCCAGCCGATCGCGGCGCGTCTGGCCGAGCGTATGCAGACAGGCCTGTCGCGACTTGCCGGCTCGCCGGGCTTCCTCGATCGCATGCAGTACCAGGACAGCGCCGGGAACCTGGCCGACCGCGTTGCTGCGGCGCAGTGGCTCGGCCAGCGGTTCGGGCGGCTTCCGGTGCAGCGCGTCCTCGTGGGAGGCGGCGCCCAGGTCGTGCTCGCCGCCGTGCTTGCCGCCATCCTCAAACCGGGCGACGCGCTCTGCGTTCCGGCCCTGACCTACCCGGGTCTGCGCATGGCCGCCGAGCGCCGCGGCGCACGCCTCGTTCCGGTCGCCTGCGATGCGGACGGGCTCGACCCGGACGCGTTCCTGGAGAGTTGCAAAGCTGAGCGACCGCGTGCCCTGTACCTTGTGCCGACACTGGACAACCCGACCACCGCGACGCTGCCGACGGCGCGCCGCGAGCGGATCGCCGAGGTCGCGCGCGCGCACGGCGTTGCGGTCATCGAGGACGACGCCTACGGCGTGCTGCCGCCCGACGCTCCGGCCCCCATCGCCGCCCTGGCCGGGGACATCACGTGGCACATCGCGACGCTGTCTAAGTGCGTCAGCCCGGGCCTGCGCATTGCCTACGTCGCGGTACCCGGGACGAACGAGGCGGTGCGGCTCTCCGCCGAGCTGCGGGCCATCAACATGATGGCCTCGCCGCTCACGGCCGCGCTCGCCTCGCAGTGGATTGCCGAAGGCGAGCTCGACGCGGTCGTCGCGGCCATCCGCCAGGAGAACGGCCTCCGGCAGGCGATCGCGCGCGAGACCTTGTGTAATCTTGATGTCCGCGCGCATTCCTGCGGGCACCACCTCTGGCTTGGGCTTCCCGAGCCGTGGCGTCGCGGCGAGTTCGGGGCTCATGCCAGGCAGCTCGGGCTATCGGTCATCCTGAGCGACGCCTTCGCTGTCGGATCCGCTCCCGAGGCCATTCGTGTCTCTCTGGGCGCTGCACCGGATGCCGAGACGCTGCGGTATGGGTTGAGCCTGCTCGCGACGTTGCTGACGCATCCGCCCGGCGCGATTTCCACGGTCGTCTGACGTGTCTGATGTGGCTAGCCCGGCCGGGGAGCGAGAAGACTCCATCAAACTTCGGCGTGACTTCGCGTGGTTTCGACGGACCAGGGTACCGGCTACCTTCTTCGGGATGGTTCTGGGGCTCTGCGGTCTGGGCAACGGCTGGCGCGCCGCCGCGCGCCTCGGGTTGGCGCCGGCCTGGGTAGGCGAGGCGCTCTCGCTCTTCGGCGTGGTGGTCTGGGCGGCGTGGCTGGTCTTCTACGCCGCCCGGTGGCTGAACGACCGGGACACGGTGCTGATCGAGGCGCGAGACCCGACGTCCTCGTTCTTCGCCTCTTTGGCGCCCGTCGCCACGATGATCGCCAGCGTTGGCCTTGCGCCGCACTGGCCGGACGTCGCCTGGGTGATGGCTTTGGCAGGGCTTGCCGGGGCGACCCTCTTCGCCGTCTGGGGCGTGGGCGGCCTCTGGATGGGCGACCGTGCCTTCGAGGCGACGACGCCGATCCTCTACATGCCCACTGTCGGCGGAGGCTTCGTAGCGGCCATCACATGCGCCGCCTTCGGCATGAAGGAACTGGGCCTGCTCTACTTCGGCGCCGGTCTTCTGTCGTGGCTAACGCTCGAATCGGTCGTCATTCATAGGCTGATCCTGCAGACCCTGCCGGTGCCGCTGCGCGCCTCGCTCGGACTGCACCTAGCACCACCCGCGGTAGCCTGCGTCGCCTACCTGGCGGTTACGGATGGGCCGCCAGACCGGCTGGCTCAAATCCTCTTCGGCTACGCCCTACTTCATGCCATGGTCATGGTGCGGCTGGTGCCCTGGCTGCGCCAGCAGTCGTTCTCGCCGGCGGCCTGGGCCTACACGTTCGGCGTCTCGGCCCTTCCGCTCGCCGCGTTGCGCCTGACGGAGCGTGGGCTGGCAGGACCGAGCGCGTCCCTCGCAGTTCCGCTATTCGTCGCGGCCAACCTGATCATCGGTTGGATCGCGCTGAGGACGCTGGGCCAGCTGGTGCGCGGCAAGCTCTTACCTGTCCGACCTCTCTGACTATGCGCGGATGTCTACGATAGACGTTGGTTCACATGATTGAACGGGTGACGCGCCTCCTCCGTCGTCCCTCACTCAGCCAGCTTGCCATGCTACTCGCGCTGGCCTTCCTCGTCACGGCCTGCTCGGATGATAGCCAGGAGCGCCGCCGTTCCCTGGGCGACACCCCGGGCTTCGGCGACTTCATGCGGGTGGCCGACGCGGGACGGGGCGGTCGCTTGTTCGGCCAGTGCGCCGCCTGTCACACGGTTAAGATGGGAGCCGGCGACCGAAACGGCCCCGGTCTCTACGACGTGGTTGGCAAGCTGGTCGCGAGCAACAGCCGACGCTTCGGCTACACGGGGGCTCTCCGGTCGGCGGGCGGCGTCTGGACGCCGGAAAGGTTGGACGCTTGGCTTGCCGCCCCTGCGAAGTTCGCGCCGGGTACAAGCATGGCTTTTAGCGGACTTCACGATCCCCTCGACCGGACCGATGTCATTGCATACCTGCAGACGCATTCCGTTGATGGAGGCGGCGCTGGGCCGCAGCGATCAAGTCAGTGATCATCTTCTTCCGGCCCTCCAGAGGTTGGAATCTGACGCCTTGCACCCGCTCGCAAGGGCCCGTTTGCAACCCGGCTCGGACCTTCGCACGCTCTGCCTTTCGGCAGGGTGATCGACCAGCAACGGCCATGCTTGGGCCTCTTGCTTCACGCACGCCTTGAGATCCAGACTGCGGGTCGGCGGTTGAGAAGCAAGGCTCGCTGCCGGAGGGCGATCATCCCGTTTTGTCAGACAAAACTAATTCAATCACATTGTCGTTGTGAGGCAAAGATTGGGTCTTTGACTTAGCACAAGATGCCTTCTTGAGCTTGGCCCCGCGAATGACAGCGGCCACATGAGGAGAGCGCCGGTTGATCCAAGTCTCATGGCGCATGCACATCGCTCGTAGAAAGCGGTGCTCGCTAAACTTCATAGGTTCTTCCCCCCAAGGCCGAGGCATACGATCACAGAGGCGTGATCAGAGAGGAAGGCTATGAATGCGAGGCTCGGGCAGTTTTGTACCGATTTCTTGCTAAATGGTCCCGCAGGCGGTTGCGTAATTGCCTGCTTATCCCGGCTGACGTGTGCCAGCAGCTGGAGACGCTCGCACTTATTGAGCCTGGAGGTTGGGTGAGGCCCAACGGACAATCGATTTACCAACCCGCTGACCTCATGCTGCGCACATAAGCGCTGTTCGCCTGACTGTCGCCTGATGTTCTAACCGGACGCAGCAGGCCATTTATTCTACTTTATGTAAGGATTTATAGCTGTGCGGCACATCGGTTAGGGGGCCCGAGCACTGAAGAAGTAGGTTCGCTGAAGCGAAAACTGCCTTGCTGCTGAAGCTACCTGAGACCGAGTCGCCGAACGTGCGCATGCTTTCGAGCTGTCCCTATGAAATCTGCTAGCGATTCCGTCAGGGTAGCAGGGCGAGCTGCTCGCTAGGCGCATTAGGAAAACAATGCCGCCCCACGACATCTGCGGATGGTATAGTTCACGCGCAGACTGTTTCGCTTATCTTTACCCCCGCGCTCAGCTCCAGCCTCGTTGCCTGACGATCCAGCTCAGCAAGAACTGCTTGGAGCTGCATGTCCGCCGCTAGTTTGGTAAGCAGAGCCAAACGCCGGCCGTGCTCGCGCAGCATCTGTGCAGGGCAGGTTCCGCCACGCTGGGCGCGATGTATGATGATCTCAACGAGCTCCTGCGCCACAGCTGTCCGGGTTACGTTCAACACCTGCACCTCAGCCTCCCTCAGAAACACTTGTAATCTCGGCTTGATCTCAGCTTGAAGCGAGAGACCGCTCAGGCACGGGGTATCCCGCTAGCTCCGCGACACTGAATTGGCCGTGCTGTGCGGACGGTTTCGTCATTTTTTGGGAGTATGTTTGCGCCAGCAGTTACCATCCCCGATCTGTCGCGCAGAAGGGTCGGATGCGGCATCACGGGCACGCGAGTACCATCAGGCTGTTCGAGAATTGCTTGCAGACCGTGCACAGCACTGCTCTGCTGGAAAGCAACCGCCAATGGCCACTGTTCGCGTGACAGCAGTTCGCCATCCGTATCGTAGATGCGCCAGGAGCCGCACCAGCGCTCCTTACCGAGGACAGGGTGACGCCCCCACAGCTCGGCGGCGGCATCGTTGTAGTACGTCACCCAACCCTCGGCATCGGTTGTGTACAGAGGAGCGGATATCTTTTGGAGCAGCTCAGCACGTGCAGGCTCGTAGTTCCAGCCGTGCTCAGGCGGCGAGAGATCGCACTCGTCGACAAACATTTGATGCCCCCGCCCGCGAGTTCTTCATCTCGCTAGGCTTTCAGCTTTCATTTCACACCAAGGTACAATTTACAAGCTTGCCCTTGGTGCTCCTTGTGTAAGCAACAATCATCAAGATCCGCCCTTCGCAGTTGATGCAATTAGAGTCGGTGCATCATGATTGCGCACAATGAGAAACATCTGAAATATCGTATACGAAATCGCAGGCTGGCGCCTTGAGATCGCAGGCATGAAGAACGAACTGCTGCAACAACATGAGTCGCCGTCGCATTTAGCTTGACGGTTACGTCGTGACGCACCATGCAGCTTTGGCTCCGCACAAATTGATTGGGCGGTGTTGTGTTTTGAGAGGCAACATGAACATCACCTAGCCAAGCTTCGCAGTCCCGGCCGAGTTGCGCGATTTCGCAGAAAAGAGCGTCGAGCATGCGCGCGCCGCGTTCGTCGCTGTCTCTCAGAACACCCGCAAGGCCACAGAGAGCGTGCAGGCGCAGACAAGGACCGCCGAGCTGCCTGCCAGCGTCGCTTACATGCGCAGTCTTGAGCTCCTTGAGCAGAACCTTACCGCCACATTCGACCTCACGCAGAAGCTGGTGCGAGCCAACAGCCTGCAGGACGCCCTGCAGCTCCAGTCAGACTACGTCCGCACGCAATTCGCTGGCCTGCAGAGTCAGTCCAAGGAACTCGTCAGTGCCACTCAGCCTGTGAAGACCGCCTGACTGGGCCTCAGACGATTGCTCTCTGCGCTCCGAGCCGAGGTGCAGAGAGCTGCTGTCAATCGGCGGCCAACAGCAACACTGACGTGAACTCGATGCAGGCGAGCTGATAGATTGTAGTCCTACCGCAATCAGGGAGAAGCCTGCCTACCTGCAGCGATCGGGCAGGAAGGAGACGTATCGAGCGGGCAAACTGGCGCCTCTCGGTAGATCGGGACTAGGGGCGGCTTCTCACCATTCTGAAGCGCGTCCCGTCGCTCCTCCTCAGCGTAGGCCCAGCTCCATTCGTTGTCGTGCTCTCCGTCGAGGACGACGCCAGCCCGACAGCCCCAGCCATATTTTCGCGCAACCTGGGCCTGCTCGTATGTGACGCTGAAGTAGCCGAATTCATGAAGCTCATGATCACGGCAGAGGATCTTGCTGATCTGCCCCCACCGGGTGGTCCAGGCATAGAGTTAGTGCACGGTTGGCCTTTGCTCCACGGGTCGCTTGGCCGGCGGAGCCGGTGGGGTGAGCGCAGCCGGCCAAGCGGTGAACGCGGGTAAGAAGACCTCTGGCGCGGGCGGCCGATAGCCGAGTGCGCCATGCGGGCGGACGGTGTTGTAGTGCCGCCGCCAGCTCTCGATCAGGATCTGCGCCTCCCGCAAGCTATAGAAGATCTCTCCGTCCAGCAGTTCGTCGCGTAGCCGTGCGTTGAAGCTTTCGACGAAGCCATTTTCCCAGGGCGATCCTGGCGCGATGTAGGCCGTCTTCGCGCCCACCCCCATGATCCAAGCCTGCACGCTCTTGGCCACGAACTCAGGGCCATTGTCCGAGCGAACATGCTCGGGCACGCCGCGCAGTATGAACAGGTCGGACAAGACGTCGATCACGTCGACTGCCTTGAGCTTGCGTGCGACCCGGATCGCCAAGCACTCGCGGGTGAACTCGTCAATCACGTTGAGCATGCGCACCTTCCGGCCATCGTGGGTGCGCGCTTCGACGAAGTCGTAGGACCAGACGTGGTCGCGCCGCTCAGGCCGCAGCCGCAAGCAGGAGCCGTCGTTGTCCCAGAGGCGCCCGCGCTTGGGTTGGCGGGTCGGCACCTTCAGCCCTTCACGCCGCCAAATCCGCTCGACGCGCTTGTCGTTGACGAACCAGCCGGCGGCCTTCAGCAGCGCGCAGATCTTGCGGTAACCGTAGCGGCCATACCGCTCGGCCAACGCGACGAGGTCGGCGGTGAGCGCGGCCTCATCCTCCCGGCCCCGCGGCACCTTGCGCTGCGTCGAGCGATGCTGACCGAGCGCCCGGCAGGTGCGCCGCTCGGAGACGTTCATCGTCAGCATGATGTGCTCGACACAGGCGCGTCGGCGCGCGGGGCTCAGAAGTTTCCCCGTGCCGCCTCCTGCAGGATGAGCTTGTCGAGCGTCAGGTCTGCAATCGCCTTCCTGAGCCGCTGGTTCTCCGTCTCCAGGTCCTTCATGCGCCGGACCTGATCGGTCTTCAGCCCGCCGAACTCACGACGCCAGCGGTAGTAGGTAACCTCGCTCACGCCGATCGCCCGGATTGCCTCCGCCACGCTCGTACCTTGACCGATCAGCACGTCGGCTTGGCGCAGCTTCGCGACAATCTCCTCAGGCTTGGGTCGCTTCCTCGACATCGATCCGTCCTCCTGGCTCGAAAGCCATACTAAAGGGCGGACCACTCCGCTGGGGGCGGATCACTTGCTTTCGGTAGGGGTAGTCCATACATTGATGGACGTTGAGCAGTTCTTCAGAGCAGCTCCCTCACTCGCTGGGACACCGCGAACATGAAATCGATCGACCGCTCCGCCGTCACCCGCGACGAGCTCCTCTCTCGCATCAGGATCAACGCCCAGGAGGGCCGCGAGGTCGTCGCCGAGATCGAGCGCAGGAGAGCCGTCAACGGCGGGTCTCCTGCGCTGGATGCCTGGCTGCTCGCCGGGGTCCGCACGAGCGCCGCAACCCTCCGCGAGCAGCTCGCCGAGCACGACCGGGCCGAGATGGTCCTGCAGCCGGTCCAGCAGCAGCAGGCATGCGCCGCCCGCAGCGGCGCCGTGACGATCAGGATCACAGCCCTCGGGCGCCTCGGCTTCGATTGCACCCCGGACGGCGGCGAGGCGTCGCTCTGGATCGTGACGGACGGCCGGACGAGCCGGGACTGCGCGAGCTACGCCGAGGCCCTCGATCTCGCCGAAGAGAGCCGCGGCCTCGGCTACGTCCCCGCCGCCGACTGACGCGCCGCCCGGCTGGGTCCGACCCCCGGCCCCTTCACCCCCATTCAGCAATCCCGGGCGTGCCGAGGCCGCCCCTGCCGAAAGACCGCCCCATGAACGCGCACACCCCGGTGACGCTCCGGCCCATCCCGGTCGTCCCGCACGACGGTCTCACCGACGCGGAGGTCCGTGACCTCGTGCAGGTCATCATCGAAGCGCACGTGCCCGCGGCCGTCCCGAAGGTGCCGGCCGCGGTGTCGGCCAGCTACCGGGCGTACGATGCGACCACGCGCTGGGTCATCGCCTACGAGGACGAGCGCCGCAGCCCCGGC
Organism: Methylorubrum extorquens; assembly: GCA_900234795.1. Taxonomy (NCBI): domain Bacteria; kingdom Pseudomonadati; phylum Pseudomonadota; class Alphaproteobacteria; order Hyphomicrobiales; family Methylobacteriaceae; genus Methylorubrum; species Methylorubrum extorquens. Next base: position 1,945,130 of record LT962688.1, on the reverse strand, counting down.
TCGATCCCCTACGTCCGGCTCGCGGACCTGCGCGACCGGATGCAGGATGCCCACCAGGAGCACGCCGACGAGCTCGCGATCGAGGCAGTCGGCGACGTCGGCTGGGGGCGCTATCTCGTCTCGGGCAAGGGCGGCCTGGACCTGCGGCAGGACGGCGTCCTCGACCCCCTGCTGACGATCCCGCGGGGCCTGTCGGTCGAGTCCGTGCAGGAGCTCGTGCGCGCCTTCGACGCCGGCTTCGCGCAGGGGCGCAGCGACGGGCGCGCCTCGCTGCAGGCCGACCTGCGCGTGCTCCTCGGCGCGGCCGAGGCCGTGTTCTGATGGCCCGCGACCGCCACGCCCTGGAGGAGGCCGCGCGCCTCCTCCTCGGCCCCGAGTTCAAGCGGCCGCTGGCCAAGCTTCTCGGGCCCCATCACCCGGACGGGCCCCGCAAGACGCTGGACCCGCGCCTGCCCTTCAGGTGGTTCGCCGAGCCGCTGACGGAGAACGGCTGGCCCAACCGGCAAGCCCGCCCGATCCCGGACTGGGTCTGGCCGGTCGTCGCGCATCTCCTCGCCGAGCGTGCCGACGAGCTGTCGTTCCAGGCGTCGGACGCTCGTCACCTCGCCGAGCGCATCAGGAGGGGGGAGTAGACGATGCCCTGGACCAGACGCACAATCACGCCGCACTGGCCGGCGCGTGACCTGACCATCGTCGTCGAAACAAGCCGGATCGCCGACGCCCGCGACCTCGCCACCGACCCCGTCTGGCAATCGGCTCCCCTCACGAAAGCGGGGCGGGCTGCCGTCCTCCGCCCCGCCGGCGGCGTCTGCGGCCCCGCACTGCTCCGGGGGTGGCGCGTCCGGATGCCCGGCATGGTCGAGCACTGCGCCCTCGTGCTGCGCCTTGACGATCATTTCCTGCACGGCGCGCTCGTCTCCGCGAGGCCCGAGCGGGTTGCCATGGAGTACACCGACCGCATGCTCGTCGTGACACCCGAGCTCGTCGTCGGCGTGCGAGGCGCATACGAGGACTCGGCGTTCGGGCACGTCGGCGACCTCCTCGTCGGGACGTATCGGAGGCGGCGGCCCCGCCGGCGCCCGGTCGAGGCCGGGGATATCGACGCTCTCGCCGCCCTGGCCCCGGGCTAGATCCTGGGCGTCAGGCCGCCTCAGCGAGGGCGGCCGCCGCGGCCGGGCCGCCCTCGCGCCGGGCGACGTCCGCGAGCAGCTCCAGGATCTCCGGCACGGTCACCGGTCGGAAGGCCCACGCGTCGACGCCGACGTCGCAGGACCGGGCCGTCGGCGGGATCGAGCCGTGGCTGTGCCCGTAGAGATGGATGCGCCCCCGGTGGGCGTCTGGCCATGATAGGTGCGCGAAATGGCTGAGCCACAGGTCGACCGGGCGCCGCATCCCGCTGTCCTGCACGGACACCCGAGCCACGTCCCGGATAGGCCCGGCCCAGTCCAGCCGCTCGCCCCTCTGCTCGTGATTGCCACGGATCAGGAACTTCTTTCCGTTCAGGCGCGAGAACACGGCTCGGGCATGGGATAGACTGCATCCGTAGGCAAAATCGCCCAGATGGATCACCGTGTCGTCTCGACGTACACGATTATTCCAGAGGCCGACGAGGGTCTCGTCGTGCTCCTCGCGGGAGGCGAAGGGCCGCGGCTGAGCCATGCGGTCGGACATCATCCCGAGATGCCCGAAATGGGTGTCGCTGGTCAGGTAGGTGGTCACGGGCAGGGCCCCTCGAACGGAACGCGCGGGCCGTCCGGCTTTCCGGACGGGGTGGCTGGCTCAGGCCAAGCGGGGGGCGCGTTTCGAGGGGGCGTGCGTCATGGGGCCATCCTGCACCACGAAGATTTCCGGCCCAAGGCCATCTCGCGATCAGCATTGAGATTTCCCTGGACTTGGGGGTTGCGCCCAGGCGGATCTGGCGATCTTCCGTTTACCCTCAGGTCTGCTTTGCGCTTGCAGTAATCCGTCGCAGAGGAGAGAATCCCGTCATGCCAGAATATCAGCTCATCGCCGCGAAGTGGGATCCGTCCGAAGGGGCGTGGTCCCTGCTCAAGAGCGCCAAGGAGGACACCCTCCTGACGCTCGAAGTCGCCGCGTGGGCTCCCGAGGTCCAGGACCCCCTCGGCTTCCCCACGTTCTCCGTCGCTCAGCTGCGTGCCGCGACGCGTGCCGCCCGCCGCACCGATTGAAATCGATGCAGCCCGGACACGCGATCTACACGACACGTCAATACCTGCGCGATTGGAGAAACTCGTGGCTCGACCCAAGCAACCTGCCCGCCTCGTCTGGGACGACGTCCGAGGCGTCTGGGCCATCGCGGACTTCATCGACGGCAGGCGGTACAAGCGCCGAACACGACACGGCCGTGAGGCTCGCGGCGCGGCTCAAGAGGAGCTCGCCCTCCACATCGCCGAGCAAGGCAGGCTAGAGCGGGAGCGCCTCGCGGCCGCCCCGAGCCACGACGACCCAGCGAACTCGAACCCGCGCCTCGTCACCGTCGCCGCCGTGCTGACGTTCTACGGCGCTCGCATGGCCGGGACCCGCAACGCCCAGAACACCGGGCAGCACATGGCCCACCTCCTGCGGCACATGAAGGGGCTGACGCTCGCCCAGGTCCGGGGCGACGTCTGCCGGGCCTACGCCAAGGACCGGCTCGCCGAGCCCTACAGCCGGCCCGGCTGGAAGCGGGAGAAGCTCCCTGTCCCGTCGACGATCCGGCGCGAGCTCGTCACGCTGTCGGCCGCGATCAACGCCTGGCACGCGGAATTCAACCTGGCCTCGGTGCCGAAGGTGGTGAAGCCCGCCGAGGCCAAGGGGCACCCGGACTGGCTGACCGAGCGCGAGTTCGAGCGCCTGCTGAAGGCGGCCGAGGGCTACCGCTGGATCGCCTCCGACCTGGCCACGCGCGAGCCGATCTGGGAGCGGATCGAGGGCCTGCGCACGGAGCCGAACGAGCTGCTCCCCCGGTTCCTGCTCGTCGGGTTCTACTCGGGCACCCGCTCGGCCGCGGTGCTGAACCTGCGTTGGCGCCGGCACCGCACCGCGGGGTTCATCGACTTCACGACGACGACGCTGTTCCGCGAGGGGCCCGAAGCCGAGGAGAGCCGCAAGCGTCAGCCGCCGTGCCGGATCCACGACCGGCTGCTGCCCCATCTCCAGGCGTGGCGCGACGCCGACCTGAAGGCGGGGATCTCGCGGGTGGTGCACCGGAACGGCGCGGCGGCGAAGCGGGTGTCGAAGGGCTTCCGCCTCGCCGCGATCCGGGCGGGGCTCGACCGCCGGGACATCGACGGGACGTACCGCGTCGCCGATCTCGCCGCCGGCCTGGAGACCGAGCTCCCGGAGGAGGACGAGGGCTACCTGCCGGACGAGGAGGAGGGCGGCGAGGCGGATGAGCTCGGCTGGCCGACCCCGCACATCCTCCGGCACACGCGGGCGACGCTGATGCTCCGCGCCGGCGTGCCGCCGGTCGAGGTCGGCGAGTACCTGGGCATGAGCCTCGCCATGGTGCTCAAGCGCTACGGCCACACGAGCAGCGAGTACCAGCGGGCCGCCGCCGCGGCGTGATGTCGAGATCCGGGTCGGTCGCGCGAATGATGGTGATCAACAGGAGATCGCCATGCCCGGCAACGCCTACCTCGGCCTCACCTCCCTCTCGGGGACACGCCCCGTCGCCGTCCCCGATGACGTCCGCGGCTTCCGACGCGAGGATCCCGCAGGCCGCTGCCCGACCTGCCGCCACCACGCCCGCGTCGAGGGCCCGGGCCCCGCGACCCGGCACACCGGACAGGTCGCGGTCGCGGACCTGTGCCTCGCCTACCGACGCGAGCTCCTCGTCGCCCGACCGACGACCCGGCCGTGCGGGCGTTTCGAGGCCGGCCCCGGAACGGTCCCGTAACTCGACGAACGGGCCCGGTTGGGCGACGACGGGCGGCGACGAAATCCAACGGGTTTCAACGGGGATGCATGGGGCGAGGCCCGGCGCAGAGGGGCGATCGGGCAGGGGGCAAAGCCTTGCCAAGGTTGGGGTCGAGGGTTCGAATCCCTTCGCCCGCTCCAGTTTCTTCAAAAAACTGACCGACCTACGAAAAGCCGCCGCAAGGCGGCTTTCGTCGTTTCAGGCCTGTCGTATGACGCAGCCGCAGCCGCAGCGTTAACGATCTGTTAGCCAAACATTTCCTAACATCCGGCTGGCGCAGGAAGGCCGGGCATGCTCGAACATCGTAGAACGCGCGCGGTCGAGCGTTCCCTCGCCAAGGCCGCGACCCACCGGGCTTCCGGCCGCTTGACCGGAGAGGTCGCTGACGCCTTCCGCGCGGTGGGGAGGCGCTGGATCGATGCGAGCTGCGCCGCTTGATCCGACACCCGAGGCAGACAGCCTCCCGTCGCCCGCTGCTCGGGGTGAGCTTCCTGTGCAGGCGACCCTGCGCCGGCTGGAGCAGGAATTTGCACGGACCCTCGACACCACCCCAGAGATCATTCCTCAGGCGGCCTCGGAGACAGAGGGCGCGGCCGATCCGATCTACGTCACCCGACCGTTCCTGCCGCCGCTTGAGGAATTCGAGCCGCTGCTGCGGCAGATCTGGCAGACGCGGGTCCTGACCAATGGCGGTCCATTCCACCAGGAGCTGGAAGCACGCCTGAGCGACCATCTCGGCGTGCCGCAGGTCGCCCTGTTCAACAACGCGACGACCGCGCTGATCATGGCCCTGCGGGCGCTCGACCTCACGGGCGAGGTGATCACGACACCCTATTCCTTCGTCGCGACCTCGCACGCCCTGCTCTGGAGCGGGCTCACCCCCGTCTTCGTCGACATCGACCCGGTGACCCTCAACCTCGATCCCGCCCGGATCGAAGCCGCGATCACCCCGCGGACCAGCGCGATCCTGCCGGTCCATTGCTACGGTCAGCCCTGCGACGTCGAGGCGATCGCGGGCATCGCCGCCCGGCACGGGCTCAAGGTGATCTACGACGCCGCCCACGCCTTCGGCGTGCGCCACCGCGGACAAAGCGTGCTGAACCACGGCAACCTGTCGGTCCTGAGCTTCCACGCCACCAAGGTGTTCAACACCTTCGAGGGCGGCGCCATCGTCTGCGCCGATCCGGCGATGAAGGACCGGATCGATAAGCTCAAAAACTTCGGCTTCGAAGACGAGACGTCGGTGATCGAAACGGGCCTGAACGGGAAGATGAGCGAGCTGAATGCCGCGCTCGGCCTCGTCCAGCTTCGGCACATCGGCACGGTGCTGGCGCGGCGGCAGGCGATCGACGCGGCCTACCGGCAGGGATTGCAGGGCATTCCCGGCATTCGCTGCCTGGACTTCGCCGGGGAGGGCGCGGCCAACTACGCCTATTTCCCGATCCTGGTCGGCCCCGATTACCCGATCGGCCGCGACGCGCTCTACGACGCGCTCAAGCGCGACGGCATCCATCCGCGGCGCTACTTCCATCCCCTGATCTCCGACCACCCGATGTACCGGACGCTGCCGAGCGCCCGGCGGGAGGATCTGCCCGTGGCAGCCCTAGCGGCCGACCGGGTGCTGTGCCTGCCGATCTATCCTGACCTCGATCCCGCCATCGTGGCCCGGATCGTCCGGCGGATCGCCCTGCCATGACCACGCCTGCTACGGTCGCGATCACTCGGCGGCACCTCCGTCGAGTCCGGAGTCTATCCGGCCTCGGTGATCCGCAGGGGTAAGGAGGCGCGCGCAAGCGACGCCGGCCGGACCCGCTGCGTCTCGGTTCGCTTCAACACAGTGATCGGCACCGATCAGCCCACGCCGGCGAGGCGCTTCTCGATCCGCGTCACCTGCATCGGGTACCAGCGGCTTCCCCGCGCTGAGGGAATGCCCAAGGCGTTGAGGGCGTTGGCGACCTGCTCCAGCGTGAGCGCGCCCGCGGCGCGGATCTCGCTGAGGATCGGCGCCACCTCCTCCGCCCGCTCCCGGCTCCGCGGCAGGGTCTCGCTCCGCCCCAGATTCTCCGCCAGAGGGCGTGGGTCGGCGAGGGATCGGCCAGCCCTGTCGACCGGCGCCCGCGCGCGGCGCTCGGCGGTGAAGCGCGCGTAGAACGCTTGGCGGCGGGCCAGCGTCTCAGGGGTGCGGCGCATCCCGAGCCTGTCCTCGGCCTCCGCCACCGCGGCCATGATGCCGAGGGTCGCCTCGCTGATCTCCGGGCTGTCGGCGACGGCGAAGTGCAGGTCCAGGCGGCGCAGATCACGGCTCAGAGTGCGCAGGAAGCCCGGATCCTGACCGGAAGCCCCGAGTTCCGCCATGAGAAGCGTCGCGCCGCGGCGGCGGCACAGGGCCAGCGCCTCGCGCAAAGCCGGCCGCTCCACACCAGAATCGTCGGGCCCCCGCTCGATGCACTCGGCTGCGAGCCGGCCTCGCCCTGGGAGGTGGCGGTCGATCGCGGCCCGCTGCGATGCCAGGGCGGTCTCCGGCGCCCCCTGTCCCAACAGGGCGGGACGGAGGTAGGAAACAAAGCGGTCTGAAGACATCTGCGGTCGGCCGGTCGCGCGTCTTGGAGCGAGCACGGAGCCGGTGCAACGCCCCGCGGGTTCGCCCCGGTGGCGGCGCCGTTCCGAAACAAGCCCCGATAAGGGAAACCGGTTGTGGACGACAGTTATGATGCCATCAATATGAACAAGGCTTCCGAAGAGGCGGCCATCTCCGTCGTGCTCGGTTTGGGCGGCACGATTCGGATCGGCGCGAGCGCGCTCACGGTGTCCGACCTGACGGTGATGTTCGACGCGATCACGCGGACCGGCTCGGTGCAGGGCTTCGCCGACGCCCTCGGCCTGTCCTATCGCGCGGCCTGGGCGCGCCTCCAGGCCTACGAGACGGCGCTCGGCCGGCCCCTGGTGCGCAAGACACGTGGGCACGGCACCGCCCTGACGGAGTTCGGGGCCGCCTTGGCGGACGCCTTCACCGCCGCCTCGGCAGCCTTGGGGGCGAGCCTCGACCGCGAGACCCGCGCCGTCGAGCATCGCCTGCGTCATCTCATGAGCGGCGGGGCCGGAGCACTGACACTGGCCGCGAGCCACGATCCGTTGCTGGTCGAGGTCCTGACCGAGGTCATGAGCGGCGAACCGGGTGCAGAGACGGGTGTCGAACTCTCCGTGACGGGCAGCAGTGCGGCGGTGCAGCGCCTCCTCGAGGGTGGAGCTGATGCGGCGGGCTTCCATTGCGGGGCTCTCGCGCCGGAAGCGGCGGGCGCTCCGTTCTCGGCGATCAATGCCGGTGCCGGCCTCGTGCTGCACCCCCTGTTCGAGCGCGAGCAGGGCCTGCTGCTGGCCCCCGGCAACCCGCGCGGCATCCGCACGCTGGCCGACCTGACCGCGCCCGGCCTGCGCTACGTCAACCGCCAGAAGGGATCGGGCACGCGGGACTGGTTCGACCGCATGCTGGCGCAGGCCGGCCTGCCGGCTGCCGCGATCCAGGGCTACACGGTCGAGGAGTTCACCCATCAGGCGGTCGCGGCGGTCATCGCCTGCGGCGCGGCGGATGCGGGACTCGGTGTACGGGCGGCGGCCGACCGGCTCGGCCTCGATTTCCTCTCGGTCGGCTGGGAGACCTATTATCTCGCCGCCAGCCGCTCCCTCGCCAGCCCAGCACTCGACGCCCTCGTCGCCGCAGCGAGACGGCGCGCGAGCCGCACCCCCGGCTACCGCGCCGCCGCGGATCTTTGACCGGCAACGGGGCGTTCTACAGTCAAGTCAATGACCTCCGTCCTGTCGTCGGAAGGTAGATTTCGCCAGCATCCAACGGTGAGATGTAAATTACCGTAAGTAAAATTTATTTACATTTACGAAACAGCCTCGCGACGGACACCGCATTGTCGGGAACCGCACCGAAGGCGCCCCCCGGCTTACATGTCGATCGGCTGCCCACTAGTATAACAATTCCAATGATCCCTACGGCCGCCGAGCGCTCCACTTTTCGAGAACGAGCATGAATCGGAATCCCGCTCGAGCAGCGCTCGATCTCGTCACGCCGGACCATGATTGCTCGCGAAGGCTGCGGCCCCTGCACCGACGCGGCGCGTCGTTCCTCGTCTGCGCTGCGCGGGCGGGACAAGCAGTATGAAGGTCTTAGCGGGCAGTGGAACGGCGGTAAGCGGCCCCTTGCTGCGCAAGCTGCAGGGCTTCAGCAAGCTGGAGGAAGCGGACGCGGCCGCCCTGGCGATCATCGAAGCGGGGACACGGCTGATTCCGGCCGGCACGGACCTGATCTCCGAGGGTGACCGGCCCGAGGGCATGATCGCGATCACGGAAGGCTTCGCCTGCCGCTACAAGCTGCGGGCGAACGGTGCGCGTCAGATCACGGCCTACCTCATCCCGGGGGATATCTGCGACTTCGAGACCTCGATCCTGAACCGGATCGATCATACCATCGGCACGCTCTCCACCTGCCGCGTCGCGCGGATCGGGCCCGAGGCCGGGCGGGAATTGCGTCAACGTCCCGCTCTCGCCCGCGGCCTGCGCACGGTGGCCCTCGTCGATGAGGCGACCCTCCGCGAGTGGATGATGAATATCGGCCGCCGCTCGGCCGTGGAGCGCCTCGCGCACCTGTTGTGCGAATTGCTCGTACGCCTGCGGGCGGTGGGGCTGGCGAGCGGCAACAGCTTCGACCTGCCGATCACGCAAATCGACCTCGCCGACACCACCGGCATGACCAGCGTGCACGTGAACCGCTCGTTGGGCGAACTCAAGCGTGCAGGGCTGATCGAGCGCAAGGGCAAGCGCGTGACGCTCTGCGACCTGCCTCGCCTCGTCGAACTGGCCGAGTTCCGGTCGAATTACCTGAATTGGGAAGCACAAACCGCCGCCTAGGGCCGCATTCGACCTGATTGCATCAGGTCGGCGTCTCTGGTCTCTTGTTGTGACGCGCATTCTTTCGACGAACCGGTGACCGCTTCGTCGGAATGCGCTCAAGGGTCGGATAGAGACCGAGAACCGCTCCCGGCTGCAACACACTCGCGAGCGGTTCTCGGCTTGGCCGGAACGGAGGATGGTCAGCGGTCGCGTGTCTTCGTGGTCCGGGAATCCTGGTTCTTGTTGCCCTCGGCCGCAGGGGACGCCCCCGGCACGCCCGTATTGCCCGAGCCGCCGCCCATCTCCCCCGCCTTCATCGCGTCGCCCTTCTGCATCTCCCCCACCGTCCCGGCTCGGGAGGTGCCGGCGGGCGTCGACGGCTTGGATGCGCCCTGGCCGGACGTGTCCTGCGCGGACGCGGCCCCGAGGCCAACGATCAGCAGAAGCGACGCGAAGCAAGCGATGTGACGTTTCGGCATGTATGACCTCCCATTAGAGATGTCATCGTAAACGTCCACAGAGCATGTTGTTCCGAAGTATTTCACTGTGTTATTTTAATATTATATTATTCTTACATACTCCAGATCGACGCCGCGCTTTGCCATACATCATCAGGGCAGAGCACCGCAGCGCGTGGGACCTCGGAAACCCATTCGGTCGTCTCCGTCGCGAGATGGCGCCGAGCGGTCATCGAGCCGGCCGGCTTGCCAGCCCACGGAACGAGCCGTCGCTTATGACGTTCACCGTCGGACCTTAGCCGAGCATGGATGCCCGGCCGCATGAGACAGGAGACGTTCGATGGTGAAGATCGGAACCCGCACGATGCTGGCTCTGATCGCCTTCTCGGCCGCCGGCACTGCCAGCGCGCGGGCCGGCGAGGAGGAGCAGGCTGCGCTGTGCCGCGACGATGTCATGCGGCTGTGCCTGACATCGATCCCCGATCGCGGCCGCATCGTCAGTTGCATGAAGGCGCAGCGGGCGAGCCTGAGCCCCGGATGCCGAGCCGCCTTCGATGAAGGGACCGCTTCCTCGGCCGGCCGGCGCTCGGCGAGCCTCCGCTGAGGATCGGGGAGCGCCGGTCGATCACCCGCTCTCGCACTTCGGCCTGGCCGTCATGCGCGCATGACGGCCGAACGGCGCCGGGACCGCTCCCGCGCCTGATTTCGATCCACGACAGGAGATACGGCTCCCGATGAACCGTTCGATTCTCCCCCTCCTTCTGGTCACCGCCCTGACGGTGCCCGCGTTCAGCCAGACCGCTTCCGCGGTCGAGGGCTCGCCGATGCTGCTGCACGGCAATTACTGTGGGCCCGGCAACAATGGGCCGGCGGCGCCCGTCGATGCACTGGACGCGGCCTGCGCCCGCCACGACGCCTGCACGCCGGACGGGGCGCTGGCCCCGAAGGCCTGCAACCTCCGGCTCCAAGTGGATGCCGAGCGCCTGGCCGACGATCCGCGCCAGCCGCCGGACCTCCGGATGATGGCCGGGCTGGTCGCCTCCGGCGCGGCGATGATGCCCTCCGCCCCAGCATCCCGCCTGCGCGCTCCCGCCGTTGCCGCTCCCGAAGCCGTCGAGATCGAGAGCCCGGCTGACGCGGATCTGCTCCCGGAATAGGCTTGGCGGGCTTCCCGTCTCGTCGCTCATGAAACATCCGCTTGGCCGTCGCACTCCGCAGGATGAGCGGCCTTAACGGCGGACGTTTCATGAAGCCTTTTCAGGCGCCCTGCGCGAGCTCCGTCGTGATGTGCTTCACCGACGGCGTGACGATCGCCACGAACTGCGCCTCACGCAGGCGCCGGAACGTCTCCGCGCCCTCCAAATAGCCGCGCGCGCCCGCCTGGAGCATGGCGGCTTGCGCCGCCTCCAGGGCCAGCCACGACACGTCGAGGCGCAGGCGCAGGATCTCGAGGAAGGTCGCGCGGTCGATCTCGGCATGTGCTTGTGCCGCGGCGGCGACGCGCGCGCGCAGGGCATCCGCCCGCGCCTCGATCGCGTCCGGCCCGAGCGGCAGGAATGCCGCGTTGGCGCGCCCACGGGCATCCGCGCGCATCAGCGCCGCGACCCCGCGGGCGAGCCCGAGCCCCATCCCGGTCTGGAGCAGAACGAAGCCGTTGCGGATGCGTGGCACGAAGGCGGCGGCATCGTGCGTGATCACGTCTTTGTCGGACAGGAGCGCGTCGCGGATCATCACCGTGTAGGTGCCGGTGCCTTCGAGCGCGATGAAACGGGCATTGGCCGCGATCGAGACAGAATCGGCGCCGGCCTCGAACAGCCCCATCACCCGCCGCCCGTCGGGCAGCGAGAGGATGCCGGCGAAACGCTGGCCCGGGCCGAGGTTCGACACCCAGGGCAGGCGCCCGCGCACCCGGTAGCCGTCGCCCGCGCGCTCGCCCTGGAGCGCCAGCGGCTCGATGCCGGAGAACGCCTTCATCGGGTTCGACAGCCCGGTGCCGCCGAGCGCCGCGCCCGACGCGATCGCGGCGAGATGGCGGCGTGGGCCGGCCTCGTCGCCCTGGGCGAGGTACCAGACCAGCGCGTCCTGGCACCACATGCAGAAGGCGGTCGAGAGGCAGGCCTGCCCCGTCTCCGTCATCGCGTCGATGGCGGCCAGCAGCCCTGCCGCCGTGCCGTCGGCGTGGTGCCCATAGGCGCCGGCCGCCCCCAGCGCCCGCAGGATGTCGGCGGGATATTCCCCGGCATCGATCGCGCCGAGACGCGGGCGCAAGGCTTCACGCACGATCCCGGCGACGTCGAGCGAAGGGGGCTCCGCGATGCGGGCGCTGGCGGCCATCGGCGTCAGGCCCGCGCCAGGGTGACGGAGACGGGGTTCTTGACGGTGTTGAGCACCGGCGACCACTGCCCGGCATGGGCCACGAGTTCGTCGAGTTCGGCCGCACTCGCGCCCTCGACGTCGAGATGCACCTTGAGCCGCACGGCGGTAAGCCCGACCGGCTTCTCCGACAGGTCGCCAGTGCCCCAGACCGAGGTAATGTTGATGTCGCCCTCCGACTCGACCTCGATGCCCCTGACGGTCCAGCCGCGGGCGATCGCGTTGGCCTGGAGGCCGACCGCGACGCAGGTGCCGAGCGCGGCGAGCAGGGCCTCGGTCGGGTTCGGCGCGGTGTCGTCGCCGAGCAGGGCCGGTGGCTCGTCGACGATGTGGGGGTCGAGGCCGCGGATGTAGTTGAGATGGCGGAAGCGGCGGCCCTCGGCGACGGTGCGGGCGCGCACGGTCTTGACCACGCTCGGGTCGGCCCGGCCCTTCTCGGAGAGGGCGTGCAGGCGCTCACGATCGATCGGCTCGAACACCTTCTCGAAGGTCTGGACGATTTCCTTGGCGGCGGTCGCGGTCATTGTTGTTTCCTCACGTTGCGGGAATCCAGCGGGCGCGGGCGGCCAGCCGCCCGAGACTGGTGTCGAGGGCGTAGCCGATCCCTCCGATCAGCAGGACGAGGGCGGCGAGCCGGTCGTAGGAGAGGGTGTCGCGGGCGTCGTTAATGGCGTAGCCGAGCCCGCTCGTGACCCCGAGATATTCGGCCGGCACCAGCACAATCCAGGCAACACCCAGCGCGAGGCGCAGGCCGGTGAGGATGTCCTGCAGCACCGCCGGGACGATGACGGCGCGTAGAGCCGCGAGCCGGCCCGCGCCGAGATTGCGCGCCATGGCGAGCCAGACCGGATCGACCCGCTTCACCCCGGCGGCGGTGGCGAACAGGATCGGCCAGATCGCGGCGGCGGCGATCAGGAAGACGATGGCCCCGTCCCAACTCGGAAAGGCGAGCACCGCCACCGGCATCCAGGCCAGCGGCGAGATCATCCGCAGGAGCTGGAACGGCGGCTGCAGGATGCGCTCGGCGAGCGGGACCGAGCCGATCAGCAGGCCGAGCGGCGCGCCGAGCCCGAAGGCGACGGCGAGGCCCTGTCCGATCCGGGCGAGACTCGGCGCCGCGGCCCGCCACGCCTCGCCGGAGGTCAGGAGTTCGACGAACGAGGCCAGCGCAGGCGCCGGCGCGAAACCGGCAAAGGCGGCGTAGGCCGGCACGCTCTCCAGAACCAGCCCGCCCGCGAACCACAGGGCGAGCAGCCCCGCAAGGCCGAGGAGCGGGGCCAACCGGTCGAGGGCAGAGGCGCCAAACCGTGCACCGATTCCGGCCCGGCGCGGCACCCGGGCCGCGACCTCCCGCTCGACGGCAAGCGCCGCCTCGATCACGCCCCCGCTCACAGGCTCAAGGTCTCCTGGCGGGTGAGTGCGGCGTCATCCGCTGCGCCCGGCCATTCGGGATAGCGCTTGAGCGAGGCCCGCACGAAGCGATCGTCCACGAGGTCGCGCGCGACGAAATCCGGGTCGAGCCCTTTGAGGAAGCCGGCATCGCCCTCGACGACGGTGTTGCCCATCGCCTCGACGATCAGCTTCGTGGCGGAGGGGTAGGGCCAGGGCTGGAAGTCGATGCGTTGCGCTGCCCAGTCGCGGTGGCGGATCGCGCCGCTGGCCTCATAGGCCGGGCCGTAATCGGTGGTGGCCTTGATCACGACGTCGGCGGGCATCGGCAGGTAGCCGCGCCCTTCCTTCGAGATCAGCCGGGCAACCTCCTCGCGGTTCTTCACACAATAGGCCTGCGCCCGCACGATGGCATCGACCGCCTTGCCAGCCCATTCGGGCTTGGCCGCGATCTGGCTCTCATGCGCGACCACGACGCAGCAGGGATGGTTCTTCCAGATGTCGCCGGTGAAGCGCAGCATCCGTGCGCCGGCCTTGATCTCGCCGAGCGCATTGAACGGCTCGGCGACGATGTAGCCGTCGATCTTGCCCGCAGCGAGCGCTGCCGGCATCTCGGGCGGCGCCAGGATCTGAAGCGCGCACTCGTTCGGCCCGGCATCCCCCCGGATCACCGGCGTGACGCCGGATTCGCGCAGCGCGTATTGCAGCACGACGTTGTGCATCGAGTACCAGTACGGCACCGCGACGCGCTTGCCCGCCAGCCCCTTGAAGTCCTCGATCCCGCTTTTGCCGCCGACGACGATGCCCGAGCCGTTGGTGTGGGCCCAGGCCAGAATCTTGACCGGGAACTTGTTGTTGTAGCGCATCCAGACCGGGATGGGCTTGAGCAGGTGGGCGAGGTTGAACTTGCCCGCGGCGAACCCCTCGACCAGCGCCGACCACGAACGCACGGGCGTCGGCTCGGCAACCTTCAAGCCCGCCTCCTCGAAATAGCCCTTGGCATGGGCCACCAGCAGCGCGGTCGCATCGGTGATCGGCAGGTAGCCGATGCGCACAGTGTCGTCCTCGGCGGCATGGACCGCGCGGCCCGACAGGGCGAGCCCGCCGCCGCCGAGCAGGGCGGCGAGGCCGCCGCGGGCCAGCGCGTCGAGGGTGTTGCGGCGCGTCCAGTCGGCGCGGGCCCATTCGTGCGTCCAGAGGGCGGAGAGGTCGTCGGGGGCGGTCATCTGCGGTCTCGGAGAGGAAGGATCAGGCGGCGCGGCCGGTGATGCCGGACGCGTCGCGGGCAACGGAGTCGCGGGCCACGGAACCGAGACGGCGGCGCAGCTCCGTCTCCGCGTCTTCGCCGAGGAAAAAGTCGGCGGCGATGCGGGCCGGGCGCCCGTCGAGCACCACGGCGCGGGCCGCCAGGGCAGCGGCGTCGGCAAGGTCGTGGGTGACGACGATCAGCGTCAGGTCGCGGGCCTGGACGAGCCGCAGCACGTCGGCGCGCAGGCTCGCCCGCATCTCCGGGTCGAGCGCCGAGAACGGCTCGTCGAGGAGCAGGATCGAGGGCTCGCTCGCCAGCGCCCGGGCGAGCGCCACCCGCTGCTGCTGACCGCCGGAGAGCTGGTGCGGCTTGGCGCTCACGCGCTCGCGAAGGCCGAGATCGTCGAGGAGGCGGCGCGCCTCCGCCTCGCGGGCCGCGCGGTCGCGACCGAGACGCCCCGAGAGACGGGCGGGCAGCAGCACGTTGTCGAGCACGCTCGCCCAAGGCAGCAGGGCAGGGCGCTGGAACATCACCGTGCAGCCCGGCACCGGCCCGCGGGAGGGCGTTCCGTCGAGCCGCACGCTGCCGGCGGAGGGCGCGACGAGCCCGGCCATGATCTGCAAGAGGGTCGATTTCCCGACGCCGGAGCGCCCGAGGATGCCGATGCGCTCACCCGCCGCGACTTCGAGATCGACTCGGTCGAGCACCGGGCTCGGGCCGTAGCGATAGGCGACGGCCGCGAGGGCGAGGCGGGGAACGGAACGCGACATCGAACCTGAACAAATCGGACAGGACCGCCCCGGAAGGTCGACCGTGTCGTAGAGCGGCACGCGGCCAAGATGACCGACCAGCCCTCTCAGGATCAATGAATGTAATATTCAAATATTGGCACGAATTTGCATGATCGATCTCCAGAAACCGCTTGTTGCGAGAGGATTATTCTTGCCCGTCAGCCGTCCGTGCTTCGCTCGATCCTAAGGCGCGTCGGCATTGAGCCTTGGCCCGCGAGGTTTGTCAGGGCTGACATCGTCCGGAGCCCGTCCCCTTCGGCGCTCCGCTGCAACGTGGAAGCGTTTTGCTTCGCCGATCAGCGATCCACACGTGCCTTCAACGGCACCGATACGCCGGCCTCCCTTTTCCGGCGCAAAAGGGGAAATCTTGTCCCAGCATCGCGTTGAAAAAGGGCAATCGCTTTCATTGACGCGCCAGTTTCTATTGCGGAATATCAGACCGCAATCGAAGAGCATCAAACGAAGACAAGAAGATCTTCGTCGGGCCCTCGATGACGCGCCGGCAAAGCGGGCGGACCGACATCCTCCCAGACCGGCCACCCCGCCGAGGTCTCGCATCGAGCGAGCCGACGCATCCCCCCGATCCGCCTCACGTGCCTGCGTCCGCGCCGGTCCGATGACCCGTGCGCGACTGCCTGAAGACGAGCCCGATGCCCAACGTCCTGTCCCCGCCGGCCCGCCTCCTGCTGCTCGGCGCCGGCCTCGCCTGTGCCCTGCCGCTCCTTGACACCCCGGCCCTGGCGCAATCGCCGAGCGCGGTCGAGAGCTTCACCGGGGAGGCCGGCCCCCGCACCAACCCCGAAGCGATCGGCGTCGCGCCGGACGGCAAGGTGAAGTGGCACGGGCCGCTCGCGCCGTACGCCGCCTCGCTGGCGCTCGCGGGCCTCAGCTTCGACGTCAACGTCTACGACTTCTTCTTCTCGAACCCGAGCGCGGGCCTGCGGCCCGGGCAACTCTCGAACTCGGCCTATTACCTGCTGAGCCTCGATGCGGATCTGGACAAACTGGCGGGTGTCCCCGGCGGCTGGTTCCACATCACCCAGACCTTCTTCGGCCTGCGCTGGAACAACCGCAACATGGGCGCCGATATCGGCGACACCACGATCGGCTACCAGCCGACCTTCAACCGCGATTTCGCCCGCCTCTCGATCCTCACCTACGAGCAGCGCCTGCTCGACGACCGCCTCGCCATCGAAGTCGGGCGTACCCATCCGAACCGCTACTACGCGCTGCCGCCGTGCCAATCGAGCGTGAGCTGCTTCCAAGACATCCTGCAGATCAATGCGGGCCTGTCCTCGCCGCTCTACGGCGTCTGGGGCGCCAACGTCGCCTACAAGACGTCCCCCGACGACTACATCCAGGCCGGTGCCTTCGCAGTCACGGGCCGCGCGAACTTCACCTCGGGCTGGGACTTCGGCCACGAACCGCTCAACGGCGTCGTGACGCTGGCCGAGATCGGCCACGCCACGACCTTCGTCACCGATCCCTATCCGAGCCGCGTGGCGCTGACCGGCTTCTACAACACCGCCGACCACGAGGATAACTTCAAGACGGTCTTCGGCACCTCGAAGGGGCTCAATCCCGGCGATCCGGTGCGGCTGCGCTCCGGCACCTCCGGCGTGATCCTCACCGGAAGCCAAGTGTTCTGGCGCGCCGATGGCGGGGCGGAGGTGGGCAACCTCAACCCGACCTCGCTCCAGGCCTATACCAGCCTCGCCTACGCCCCCGACCCGACGGTGCCGATCCGCTGGAACGCGTTCGCCGGCCTCACCCTCCAGGCGCCCGACCAGAGCCGGCCGCACGACCGCTACGGCGTCAAGGTCAACTGGCAGCGCATCTCCGCCGACTACGCCCAGTTCCTCGGCGACGCGAACTTCATCTCCGGCGGCAGCGGCGAAATCTATTCACGCGACAAGCTGGTCTTCGAGGCCAACGCGCATCTCGCGCTCGGCAAGAACATCTTCTTCGAGCCGGTGGTCCAGTACCTCGTCAACGGCAATTCCTTCTGGAACCCCTTCACGCCCAACCGCACCAAGGACGGCTTCTACGTCGGCGCCACGCTGATCGTGCCGCTCGGCCAGTTGCTCGGCCTCGCCCCGGGCTGAGCCCCCGAGCATTCCCGCCGCGCCGCCCGAAGCCCCCTCAACGGACGAAGCCTCATGACGCGCCAAATCCGCTTCAACGCCTTCGACATGAACTGCGTCGGCCACCAGTCGCCGGGCCTGTGGGCCCATCCGCGCGACCGCTCGTGGCAGTACAAGGATCTCGAATACTGGCAGGATCTCGCCCGCACCCTGGAGCGGGGCATCTTCGACGGGATCTTCATTGCCGATGTCGTCGGCTACTACGATGTCTACAAGGGCTCGAATTGGCACGCCCTGCAGCAGGCGGCGCAGATCCCGGTCAACGATCCGCTCCAGCTCGCCGCGCCCATCGCGCTCGCCACCGAGCATCTCGGCATCGGCATCACCGCCTCGACCTCGTTCGAGCACCCCTACACCTTCGCCCGCCGCCTCTCGACCGCCGATCACCACACCAAGGGCCGTGTCGGCTGGAACATCGTCACCTCGTATCTGGAGAGCGGGGCCAAGAACGTCGGCCAGTCGGGGCTCGCGCGCCACGACAACCGCTACGAGGTCGCCGCCGAATATGTCGAGGTGCTCTACAAGCTGTTCGAGGGCAGCTGGGAACCCGGCGCGGTCCTGCGCGACCGCGAGCGGCGGATCTTCACCGATCCGTCCAAGGTGCACGAGATCGACCATCGCGGCCGGCACTTCACCGTTCCGGGCTATCATCTCTGCGAGCCCTCGCCCCAGCGCACGCCGGTGCTCTATCAGGCCGGCGCCTCCGGCCCCGGCAAGGCATTCGCCGCGGGACATGCCGAGTGCGTCTTCGTCGGCGCGCCGCTGAAATCCATGCTCAAGGCCTATGTCGCCGACGTGCGGGCCAAGGCCGTCGCCGCCGGCCGCTCGGCCCGCGACGTGCTGATCTACAACCTCACCACCGTCATCGTCGCCGAGACCGACGAGGCCGCGCAGAAGAAGTTCGAGGAATACCAATCCTATGCGTCGTATGACGGCGCGCTGGTCTTCATGTCGGGCTGGAGCGGGATCGATTTCGGCCAATACGCACCGACCGACCTGGTGAAGAAGGTCGAGACCAACGCCATCGTCTCGATGGTCGAGAGCTTCTCCTCGTCCGAGAAGCCGTGGTCGATCGCCGAACTCGCCCGCTGGGGCGGCATCGGCGGGATCGGGCCGGTCTTCGTCGGCTCGGCCGCGACGGTGGCCGACATCCTCCAGGAATGGGTCGAGGAGACCGATGTCGACGGCTTCAACCTCGCCTACGCGGTGACGCCGGAGACCTTCGAGGACACGGTCAACCTGCTGGTGCCCGAACTTCAGCGCCGCGGCGTCTACCCCAAGAGCTACCGCCCCGGCACCTTGCGCGAAAAGCTGTTCGGGCGCGGCCCGCTCCTGCCGGAGACCCACCCGGCCCATGGCTACCGCGACATCGAGGCGGTGAAGGCCCGCGAGGCCAACCGCCTCGAAGCGGCGGAGTGAGGGCGATGGCCGACCCGATCCTCGAACTCTCCAACGTCTCGCTCTCGTTCAAGGGCCTCAAGGCGATCAATGCGTTGAGCTTCTCGGTCGAGCGCGGCGAGATCTGCGCCCTCATCGGCCCGAACGGGGCCGGCAAGTCCTCGGCGCTCAACATCCTCAACGGCGTCTACCGGGCCGATGCCGGCCACGTCGCCTTCGAGGGGAAGCGCCTGCGCTCGATCCGGCCGGGGGCTGCGGCGCGGCGCGGCATCGGGCGCACCTTCCAGCACGCGGCCCTGTTCGCGGGCCTCAGCGTCCTCGACAACGTGCTGGCCGGGCTCGCCCGCCACAGCCGCACCACCCTGATCGAGCACGCGCTGGGGCTTCCCCGCGACGCCGCCGAGACGCGCCGCTTCCGAGCCGCCGCGGAGGAGACGCTGAGTTTCCTCGAACTCACCCCCTACCGCGACCGCATCGTCGCGACGCTCCCCTACGGCATCCAGAAGCGGGTCGATCTCGCCCGCGCCCTGGTGGCGCGGCCCACGTTGCTGCTGCTCGACGAGCCGATGGCCGGCATGAACGGCGACGAGAAGCGCGCCATGGCCCGCTTCATCGCGGCGGCGCGCGATGAGTTCGGCACCACCATCGTGCTGATCGAGCACGATATCGGCGTCGTCATGAGCCTGTCCGACCACGTCGTGGTGCTCGATTACGGCCGCAAGGTCGGCGACGGCCCACCCGAGGCGATCCGCAACGACCCGGCCGTGATCGCGGCCTATCTCGGCAAGCCGCATTGAGGGCCGATCCATGAGCTTCTTTCTGGAAACGCTCGCGAGCGGTCTGCTCGCCGGCGTGATGTATGCCCTCGTCGCGATCGGCTTCGTGCTGATCTACAAGGCGTCGGGCGTGTTCAACTTCGCGCAAGGGGCGATGGTGCTGTGCGCCGCGCTCACCTTCGTGACGCTGACCGAACGCGACGTGCCGTTCTGGCTCGCCGGCCTGATCACGCTGGCGATCATGGTGACGCTGGCGGTCGCCGTCGAGCGGATCGTGCTGCGGCCCCTCGTGAACCGCTCGCAGATCACGCTGTTCATGGCGACGCTGGGCCTGTCCTACATCATCGAGGGCGGCTCGCAGTTCGTGATGGGCGCCAGCGTCCACGAACTCGACCTCGGCATCAGCGACCTGCCGGTGGCGATCGGCCCGATCCAGCTCAGCTCCTTCGATCTCGTGGCGGCGGCGAGCGCCGGCGCCCTGGTGATTGCCCTGTGGCTGTTCTTCGAGCGCACCCGCGTCGGCGTCTCGCTGCGCGCGGTGGCCGACGATCCGCAGGCGGCGCTCTCCATCGGCATCCGGCTCCCCGTGCTCTGGGCCACGGTCTGGGCGGTGGCGGGCTTCGTGGCGCTGGTGGCGGGCCTGCTCTGGGGCGCGCGCCAGGGGGTGCAGTTCTCCCTCACCTTCGTGGTGCTGAAGGCGCTCCCGGTGCTCATCATCGGCGGCTTCACCTCGATCACCGGCGCCGTCGTCGGCGGCCTCATCGTCGGCGCGGCCGACGCGCTCGCCGAGATCTATCTCGGGCCGCTGCTCGGCGGCTCCGTCTCCACCTGGTTCGCCTACGGGCTCGCCGTCGCCTTCCTGCTGGTGCGCCCGGCCGGACTGTTCGGCGAACGCGCCATCGAGAGAGTCTGACCCGATGCCTCCTGCCCTCGCTGCCGCCCTCGCGCCCGTCCGGCGCCCCGCGCTGCCCGCTCTTCCCGTGCGCGCCGCCGGCCTCGCCCTTCTGCTCGCGGTCGCCTTCGTGGCGATCCCGCTCACCGCCACCGATTACTGGTACAACGCGATCCTGATCCCGTTCCTGATCATGGCTCTGGCCGGGCTCGGCCTGAACCTGACCATGGGCTATGCGGGCCAGGCCTCGCTCGGCACCGGCGCCTTCATGGCGGTGGGGGCCTACGCCACCTACAACCTGCTGCTGCGCCTGCCCGAACTGCCGCTGCCGGTCAGCCTCGCGGGCGGGGGCCTCATCGCCGGGGCGGTCGGGCTCGTTGTCGGCCTGCCGAGCCTTCGCATCAAGGGCTTCTACCTGATCGCGCCGACGCTGGCGGCACAGTTCCTGATCGAGTGGGTCTTCAATCAGGTCGGCTGGTTCTCGAACTACGCCTCGTCCAGCGCGATCTCGGCCCCGCGGCTCGTGTTCCTCGGCTACGACCTGTCGAGCCCGGCCGGACGCTACGCACTGACACTAACCAGCGTCACCGTCGTCACGGTGCTGGCGTGGCGCCTCGTCGGAAGCCAGACCGGCCGCAACTGGCGGGCGGTGCGCGACGGCGAGACCGCCGCCGCCGTCATCGGCGTGCCGGTGGCGCGGGCCAAGCTCTCGGCCTTCTTCGTCGGGGCCGCGGTGAGCGGTGTGGCCGGCGCATTGTGGGCGTTTGCCTATCTCGGCACGGTCGATGCCCGCAGCTTCGATCTCGACCGCTCATTCCAGGCGATGTTCATCATCATCATCGGCGGCTTGAGCGGCCTGTCCGGCAGCTTCATCGGCGCCGCCTTCATCGTGCTGACGCCGATCCTGCTCACCCACCTGTCGAACGCGTTCCTCGGCGGCAGCCTCGACGGCGGCCAGCTCTCGAACCTCCAGCGCATCCTCTTCGGCGCGCTCATCATCGGCTTCCTGATCAAGGAGCCGAACGGGCTGGCCGCGCTGCTCGGCCGCCTGCGCCGCCCCGCCCGCTGATCCTTTTCCCAGAACCGTCCCGGAGAACCGAACGATGCCACGCCTGTCCCGCGCCCTGCGCGCCGTCGCCCTCGCCGCAAGCCTGACCGCCGCTCCAGGCCTCGCGCCCACCGCCTTCGCGCAAGAAGCCGGTGCTCAAGCGGCCAAGCAATACATTCCCCTCGCGACCTACCGGGTCGGCGCCTACGCCTCGTCCGGCACGCCGGTCTGGGGCGGGACCATCGATTATCTCCGCTACCTCAACGAGGTCGAGGGCGGCATCAACGGCGTCAAGCTGACCTGGGAGGAGTGCGAGACCGAGTGGGCGGTCGAGAAGGGCGTCGAGTGCTACGAGCGGCTGAAGGGCGGCCGTGACGGCTCGCCGGTGCCGCTGTTCCTGCCCCACGGTGACCCGATCACGAAGGCGCTCACCGAGAAATCCGCCGCCGACAAGATCCCGCTGCTCACCACCGGCTACGGCCGCACCGAGGCGATCGACGGGCGCGTCTTCCCCTACAGCTTCACCGCGCTGTTCAGCTTCTGGAGCGAGGCGTCCTCGGCGGTGAACTACATCGCCGAGCAGGTCGGCGGGAAGGACAAGCTCAAGGGCCTCAAGATCGCGACCGTCTACCACGACTCGCCTTACGGCAAGGAGACGCAAGTCCCGCTCGACCTGCTGGCCAAGACCTACGGCTTCGAGAACATCCAGATCGCGGTGCCGCATCCCGGCAACGACCAGTCGGCGCAATGGGCGCGCATCCGCCAGATCAAGCCGGACTGGGTGTTTCTGCGCGGCTGGGGCGTGATGACCCCGGTGGCGATCAAGACCGCGGCCAAGACGGGCTTTCCCGTCGATCACATCATCGGCGGCATCTGGTCGGGGTCGGAGGAGGACGTGCGCCCGGCCGGCAGCGTCGGCAAGGGCTATCTCGCCATCACCCCGTTCCCGGCGGGGGTCGAGTTCGGCATCCTCAAGAAGATCAAGGCGGCGATCATCGATCAGGGCAAGAGCGACCTGAAGGATCTCAAGAGCTTCGGTTCGGTCTACTACAACTCCGGTGTGATCGAGACGATCATCGCCGTCGAGGCGATCCGCACGGCGCAAGCCCGCTTCGGCAAGCGCCCCCTCAACGGCGAGGAGACGCAGTGGGGCCTCGAACATCTCGTGCTCGACGAAGCCCGCCTGAAGGAACTCGGCGCGGACGGCCTCGTCCAGCCGCTGCGCCTCTCGATCAAGGACCACGAGGGCGGCGGCGCCGGCAAGGTGCTGCAATGGGACGGCGCGAAGTGGAACATCGTCAGCAACGGCTGGGTCAAGTCCGACCGTGAGCTGCTCCTGCCGGTGATCTACGAGCGCGCAGCGGCCTATGCCCGCGAGAAGGGCATCACGCCCCGCTCCGAGGACAGAGCGGAGGCGGGCGCGAAATGAGCGCGTCCTTCCTCGACGTCGAATCCATCGAGGCGGTCTACGGCGCCTCGATCCTGGGCCTGCGCGACGTCTCGCTCAGCGTGGCCAAGGGCGAGATCGTCGCCCTGATCGGCCCCAACGGCGCCGGCAAGACCACGACCCTGCGGGCGATCTCGAACCTGCTCGGTGCGCAGCGCGGCAGCCTGCGGCGTGGCGCCATCCGCTGGCAGGGCGAGGCGACCGGGCGACTCGACCCCGCCGACCTCGTCGCCCGCGGCATCGTCCAGGTACTGGAGGGCCGCCACGTCTTCGGCCAGCTCACGGTGGAGGAAAACCTGCTGACGGGCGGCTATCTCCGCCGCCCGAGCCGGCGACAACTCGCGGATGATCTGGAGCGGATCTACGCGTGGTTTCCCCGCCTGAAGCAGCGGCGCGGGGCGAAAGCCGGCCTGACCTCCGGCGGCGAGCAGCAGATGGTGGCGATCGGGCGCGCCCTGATGACCCGCCCGACCCTGCTCCTGCTCGACGAGCCCTCCATGGGGCTCGCGCCGATCATCGTCGCCGAGATCTTCGCGATCGTCGCCCGGCTCAACCGCGAGGAGGGGATGAGCGTCCTCGTCGCCGAGCAGAACGCCAACCTCGTGCTCGAGGTCGCCCACCGCGCCGTCGTGCTCGAGAGCGGGCGCGTGGTGGCCTCCGGCTCCAGCGCGGACCTCGCCGCGAGCGGACGGCTCGGCGCGCTCTACCTCGG
Organism: Methylorubrum extorquens; assembly: GCA_900234795.1. NCBI lineage: Bacteria > Pseudomonadati > Pseudomonadota > Alphaproteobacteria > Hyphomicrobiales > Methylobacteriaceae > Methylorubrum > Methylorubrum extorquens. The sequence goes on along the minus strand of LT962688.1, from coordinate 1,921,638 downwards.
CGGCGCCGAGGCCGGGACCCGACACTGAAACCTTTGTCCTTCACCGAACGAGACAGTCGATGAGTGAACCCGACGCCGCCCGGTCGACCGCCCCTTGGACCGCTTGGGGCACGCCCCCGAGCCCGCGCTACGAGGCCCTCGCCGCGCGCTTCCGGCCCGTCTTCGCCCGCATCCGCGAGGGGGCGGTCGCGCGCGAGCAGGACCGCGATCTGCCCCATGCGGCGATCGGATGGCTGAAGGAAGCTCGCTTCGGCGCCCTGCGGGTGGCGGAGGACGAGGGCGGCTTCGGCGCGAGCCTGCCCGACCTGTTCGCGTTGCTGGCCGAACTGGGACAAGCCGATTCCAACCTGCCGCAGGCCCTGCGCAACCATTTCGGTTTCGCCGAGGACACGGTCGGCAGTCCGGCGGGGGAGCGCCGAACGCAGTGGATCGAACGCCTCGCGGCCGGCGACCTGTTCGGCGGCGCGTGGTCCGAGACCGGGACCGCCGCCGTCGGCACCTTCGAGACCTGCATCCACCGCAGCGGCGCGCGCTGGGGGCTGACGGGCAAAAAGTACTACACCACGGGCTCGCTCTTCGCCGACTGGATCGACGTCGTCGGCACCGGCGAGGCGGGGGAGGAAACCTCGGTGGTGGTGCCGGCCAAAGCCGCGGGCGTCGAGATCATCGACGATTGGGACGGGTTCGGCCAGCGGCTCACCGCCAGCGGCACCGCCCTGTTCGAGGACGCCCCCGCCATCGGCGAGCCGCTGCCGACGGCGGAGCGTTTCCCCTATGGCCCTGCCTTCTTCCAGGCGGTGCATCTGGCCACCCTCACCGGCATCGCCCGGGCGGCGGCGGGCGAGGTCGCCCAGGCGGTGCGCGAGCGTAACCGCACCTATTCCCACGCCGCAGGAGCGCGCCCCAGCGCCGACCCGCAGGTGCTCCAAGTCGTGGGCCGGGTTCACAGCCTCGCCTACGCGGCGGGTGCGATCACCCTTCAAGCGGCGCAGGCCGTGCAGCGGGCCTACGAGGCGCGGGTCGCGGGCCTGTCCGAAGCGGAAAGCCACGCGATCAACGTGGCGGCGGAGATCGAGCTGGCCCAGGCGCAGAGCGTGCTGACCGGCCTCGTGCTGGATGCCGGCACGATCCTGTTCGACGCGCTCGGCGCCTCGGCGACCAGCCGCCGCCACGCCCTGGATCGCCACTGGCGCAACGCCCGCACGATCGCCTCGCACAATCCGCGCATCTTCAAGGACCGCGTCGTCGGCGATTACGCGGTCAACGGCACCGAGCCGCCGTTCCAGTGGAAGACCGGGCAGGTGCAGGAGGCCCGCGGCTGAGCGTTTGACGGAGCCTCTGGCAGGGGGTGGCGCTCGACCGCCGGCCTCGTCCCCCGCGAGAACGCACGGCGCCATCACCAGGACGCTGCAAAAACCGGCACGCTCCCATTAACCCGTTGCGAAGATCGACGATCTCTTCGCCCGCCTCGTCGAGACCGATTACGTCGCCCTGGAGCGCCCCGCCGCCGACGGAAGGCTGCGGCGGCTGCGCCCGACGGATCGACTCCTGGCCTGGGACCGGGCGGTGCTGTCGTCCTATTACGACGTGTTGCAGGAACTCTATCCGGAGCCCGGATACGGTCTCGCCGTGGCGCCCGACCCGGCTTTCCATCTGGCCCGGCGCCGGGTGTCAATCGAGGTGTTCGGCGTCATCGCCTGCTTCCGACATGGGCCGGCGCTCGGGGCGATGCTTTCGATGACAGGGGTGAGCCGGCCACCAACATGGCCGCCGCCCGCTTGATCCATCTCAACGCCGAGCCTGCGCCCGGACGGCAGTCTCTCCCGAACGGCCGACCAGCCGCATGACGGGAGATGATCCATGAATCTCAAATCCCTCCTCACCCTCGGCCGCCACACCCACGCGCCCTCGACCGACGCGAGCGCCGCGGCGCCGCCCCTGCAGCGCGTGGCGGAGCAGATGTTCGGCGATCTGCGCTTCGGCCTTCCGTTCTTCCAGGGCGGCGCGGCGCCGCGCATGGATGTCGTCGAGAAGGACGGGCGGGTCGAAATCACCGCCGAATTGCCGGGTCTCGCGCGGGACGACGTGCGGATCGAACTGGCCGACGACACCCTCGTCATCAGCGGCGAGAAGCGGCAGGAGCGGGAGCAGACCGAAGGCGCCCGCAAGGTCACGGAGCGCGCCTACGGCGCCTTCGTGCGTGCCCTGGAACTGCCCGCCGGCATCAAGGCCGAGGACATCCAGGCGAGCATGGATAAGGGGATCCTGACGGTGACGCTGCCCAAGGCGGCCGTGACGCCGCCGGAAGCCAAGCGCATCGACATCAAGTCGCCTTGAGGACGGCTCGGATGCAGTCGATGACCCCATTGGCATGGCTCGTCCGGCGGCTGGACGAGGCCGCCCTGCTCGGCGTGGCGGAGCGTCGGGCCCTCCTCGCCCTCGCGCCGCAGGAACGGCTGGTGCCGGCCCGAACCGACATCCGCGACGGGCAGAAGGCGGGCGGCGCGCACCTGATCGTGGACGGCGTCGCCTGCCGCGCCGCGATGCTGCCCGACGGCACGCGCCGGATCCTCGCCCTGTACTTTCCCGGCGACCTCTGCAGCACGGGCCGCGGCGCGGCGGACCCGTTGCCGGGCACCATCGAAGCGCTGTCCCCTTGCACCGTTGCCGACATCCCGTCCGGCACGATCGACAGCCTGATCCGGAGCCATCCCGGCATCGAGCGGGCGCTGTGGTGGCTGACGCTCGTCGAACTCGGCATCGGGCAGCAATGGCTGATCAATGCCGGCTGGGAGGCGGAGCGGCGGATCGCCCACCTCATCTGCGAGGTGCGGGCACGGTCGCAGGCCCCCGGCAGGGATATGGAGGAGTGCTTCGCCAGCGGCGTCCGGCAGGTGGTGATCGCCGACATCGCGGCGCTCTCCACGGTGCATGTCAGCCGGGTGCTGCATGCCCTCCAGGCTGCGCGGCTGATCACCCTGAACCGAGGCGCGGCGGCCGTTCCTCAGCCCGCCCCCCTCATCGCCTTCGCAGGCTTCGACCCCGGCTACCTGCACCTCCCCGATCACGCCGCGCGGGCCAAGCCGGAGCCGAGCGCGGGGATACGACGCGACCCGGTTCCCTGGGCCGGATCGAACAGGGATCTCGGATACGCGTCGCGAACCTGCCCCCCCCTTGCTCCGAATCCGCACGGGATTCACTCTCGGCACGACGCCGCGCTCCCGCCCGTCACCCTCGTCCGGCAGGAACTCTCTCATGACCTATGCCAGCATCATGGTGGCCGTCGATCTCGGGGCGGAGGCGCGCGACCGCGTGCGCCTCGCCGGCCATCTCGCCGACGACTTTCGCGCCCGGCTGATCGGCGTGGCGGCGGAAGAGGCCTCTTATGCCGTCCCGCCCATCGGCCCGGTGCCGGCGAGCGCCTACGCGCTGGCCGCCAACAGCGAACTCATCCTGAACGATCTCAAACGGGCCCATGCCGTCTTCGAAGAGGCGGTGGGCACCCGCAGCCGCGTCGAGTGGCGCTCGAATCTCGACTTCCCGCTGCCGTTCCTGATCGGGCAGGCCGCGGCCGCCGATCTCGTCGTGGTCGGCCGCAAGCCGGCATCCGGCCCGCTTCTGTGCTCGGTCGATCCGGGCGATCTCGTGATGCATCTCGGCCGCCCGGTCCTGGTGGTGCCGCCCGGCCTCGACCACCTCGACGTCCGGCGGGTTGCAGTCGGGTGGAAGAACACCCGCGAAGCCCGCCGCGCGGTCAGGGACGCGCTGCCGTTCCTGACGCGGGCCTCCCGCGTCGTCGTCGTCTCGATCGACGACGGAGAGAGCGCGGACGACACGGCCGACGTCGTCGGGTTCCTGCAGGCCCATGACATCGAGGCCACCGCGATCCGCAAGGAGACGGGCGGCAGCGCGACCTCTCTGGCCCTGGTGGATGCGGCAGCCGAGCAGGCCGCGGACCTGATCGTCACGGGCGCCTACGGCCATGGCCGCCTGCGCGAATGGGTCTTCGGCGGCGTCACCCGCGACCTCCTGGCCGGCGCACCCGTCTGCTGCCTGATGAGCCACTGAACGCCGCATCCGGCCCGGAATCGCTGGAGCGATTTCCGACAAAGCGGACGCCGGTTCGGCGAAAGAAAGCGTGTTGAAACAAAAACCTAGAGACGCCGGCCTGGTACCATCAGGTCGGATACGGCTCTAGACCGGAGCCGCCCGATGACCGAGACACCCAACCTCAAGATTCCCCACGGGGGATACGTCGTCGTCGGCGACGGCCGCCGGGCCCTGGTGCTGCGCAACGAGGGCCACGCGCTGCACCTCGCCCTTCGCGTGCAGCACGCCTTCGAGGCGCCCCCCAACCCGCCGACGCGCGAGCAGGGCACGGACCGGCCGCCCCGCGTCCGGCAGGGGGAGCACCGCAGCGCCATCGAGCAGACGGATTGGCACGCGATCGCCGAGGAGCGCTTCGCGGACGAGGTCGCGGCTGCGCTGGACCGCATCGCCGACGCGATCCCCGCCCTGATCGTCGTCGCCCCGCCGCGCACGCTCGCATCGCTGCGGCAGGCGCTGTCCGAGCGCCTCAAGCGCTTCGTCATCGCCGAGATCGACAAGGATCTGACCAAGCTCTCGATCGAGGAGATCGGGCGCCGTCTCACCGATGGGTGACGCGGCCGGCCCTTCGATCGCAGGGGATCAGGCGGCAGGGTCCGATCAGGCGAATGTCAGCCGATCTTCGACGGCGGACAGACCGGGAGCCGACCACGCCGCCCGCTCGCACCAGCTGCGGTGATCGGGCGGCGTCGCGTCGCCATTGCGGGACTTGTCCGGGTAGCGGACCTCGATCTGCTCGACCACGGCGCGGACGCCGCGAACCCGCAGCGCGACCCGCTCGGCGATCCCCTTCTCGGCGCAGTTGCGCACATGCCCGCGGAGCGTCACGACACCGCTCTCGACGGTGACGCCGATCTGCGCCGCATCGATCATGGGTGCGAGTCCCAGCGCCGCCAGCACGTGTCGGCGCACGGTGATGTCGTCCATCTCCCGCCTCCTCGCTTCAAGGTTTCAGGCGTTCAGACGGCCAGCCAGAGCAGCCCGATCGTCACCACCGAGGCGGTGGCGGCCAAGCCCAGCGCCTGCAGGCTGCCGATCGTCCGGTAGCGGGCGATGTCCGTGACGACACCTGCGCTCGCCGGCAGGCCGGCTCCGGCCGCTTCGGCGCGCGACACCGGCCCGGCCGGCGCCCGCACGTAGCGCACCGTCTCGATTTCGATGGATCGAAGCACCACACTCATCGCTCGCTCCCGTCTTCGTCCGACGGTCGCCATCCTGCCGCGCCGGCGGCACGACGCCTTGATTCACCTCAAGGCGATCGCGGCCGGCCCCGTCATCATCGCCTCGCGGGAGAGCTGGGCGGGCGCCGGCAAGGCGTGCTCGTCGCCCGGAGCGCCGGAATCGGGTCCCTCCCGACGAGATCAAACCGGGGTTCTTGCGCTGGATCAAAGCGGATGCGGGTCGGTCCGTCACTCTCCGGGCGGTGTTCGCCACCGGAGCAGACCATGCCGAAGCCGCCGCCCGTCGCCCTCACGGGCATCCGCGACATCCTCGTCGGCCTGACCGAGGAGGGCCGCGGGGACGAGACCGCGAGCGCACTCGGCATCGGCCTGTCGCTCGCGGGGATGGCCGGCGCCCATCTCACCGTCCAATCGGCGGCCCGCCGCCTGACCATGGTCGGCGGATCGGGTTGGGGCTTCGTCAACGATCTCGTCGCGCAGGAGAACCGGCGTTTGAGCGCCCGCGCACGGGCCATCGCCGAGCGCGCCGCGACGGATGCCACGCTGGAGGGTGTGAGCTGCTCGATCGAAGCCTCCGCGCTCGCCTATCCCGAACTCGTCGGCCGCCTGACCGCCCGCGCCCGGCTCGCGGACCTCACCATCCTGGACGCCGAAGCGCGGGAGGTCGATCTCGATCGCGACGTGATCGACGGGGTCCTGTTCGGCAGCGGGCGGCCGCTCCTCGTGGTGCCGCCGGGCGGCGACACGTTCTCGGCACGGCGGATCGTCATCGCCTGGGACGGCAGCGCCCAAGCGGCGCGGGCCGCCAACGACGCGCTGCCGTTCCTGCGCGCGGCCGAGGCGGTCGAGATCGTCTCGGTGGTCGGCGAGAAGGATCTCTCGACCTCGGTCGCGGGCGCCGAATTCGCCCCGCACCTCGCGCGCCACGGTGTGAACGTCTCGGTGACGAACGTCCCGGTCGACGGCGACGTCGCCGAGACGCTGAGACGGCAGGCCAGCCTTCTCGGGGCGGAGATGCTGGTGATCGGCGCCTACCGGCATTCACGCCTGAAGGAATGGTTCCTCGGCGGTGTCACGCACGCGCTCCTGACACGCTCTCCGGTGCCGCTGTTCCTCGCCCATTGATCGCCGAACCGGTATTCGCGGCCGTGGCGATGACGCGCGAGCGCGCCGTCGCGGCGGTGGCGGACGGCGCATCCCTGCACGCGGCGGCCGGACACGAAAACCGAATGTGAGGCCGTATCAGTTCTCGACCACGTGGCGGAGGCGGCCGCGGTGAAGCGTGATCTGCCGGCTCCCGGAGCGCCGCAGCGCCCCGTTCTCCTCGAGCTGCGAGAAGGTGCGTGAGACAGTCTCGATGGTGAGGCCGAGATAGTCGGCGATATCGCGTCGGGTCATCGGCAGGGCGAACGCCCCGGTGCCGCCGAAGCGGCCATCGACCTCGATGAGAAAGGCGGCGACGCGCTCCTGGGCGGAACGGCGGCCGAGCAGGAGCATGAGATCCTGAGCGTCGCGCAGGCTGGTCGTCGCCATGCCCCAGAGCTGGCAGGCGACCTCGGCGCTGCGGGTGGCGGCCCGCTCGATCTGCCGCCGCTGGAAGATCAGCACCCGGGTGTCCGAGAGCGCCTCCGCCGTGTGCCAATGGGTGTCGCCCTGCTCGAACCCGAACAGGTTGCCCGCCAAGTGGAAGCCGGTGATCTGGCGCCGGCCGTCGCTCAGAATCTTGTGAGAGCGCACCGCCCCCTCGACGACCCGGTAGACGAACTCGGCGTCCTCGCCCTCGCCGTAGACCTCCTCCTCGCGGGCGTAGGAGAACGGTGTTCCGACGAGATCGGGGCAATCGGCGAAGAGGCCGCATTCGTGGATGCTCCGGCGCGGCGTGCGCGAGCCCGGAGCGACCGGAATGGATCTCGGCGTCGGCTTCGTGCCCATCGGTTCGCTCCTCATCCGTCTCGATGAGACGAGAGTGGTCGCGCCACGGCACCGACGAAATTCCGGATACTCTCTTAAGTAGTCCTGCTTAGGGAAAACTACGTAGGGGTGCGGCCTGTCTCGCCGCTTCGCTAGCGGTTGCGTGCAGGGGCACGGGTCGGGCCTCGAGCGCGCGATCCCGTCCGCCCGCGGCGAACGTCCCATGAGGTCCCATGAATCAGGGACGGACGGTGATCGCATGTATCATCGAAGATCGATTGCGCAAGATCAACGCCCTAACGCGCTCGGGCTGTAGCCTCTGCAATCAGCCGGAGTAGGGAAGGCGCACGCCGTGTCCCCTCACGTTGCGCTCTGGGCCGATCCGCGCAAGCCGCCGCGCCCGCAAAATCCCGCGGCGGGCTGTCCCTCTCGCCCCTGGATGCAGGACGGCGGGCCGCTCCCGTCATCCCGGCGACGGGGCTCCGCATTCGGATGGCCGGCTCTGGGGGGTCACGAGGGCAGGAACGCGGCCATCCCGTGATCGACCGCGAGCCGGCCTCACACGAAGCCGGCGAGCACGGCCCAGCGCACCAGTTCCTGCAGGCTTCCCGCCCGCGTCTTGGCCATGACCTTGGCCCGGTAGATCTCGACGGTCCGCGGGCTGATCCGAAGCCTTCGCCCGATCTCCTTGCTGGTGCCCCCGGTCACCAGATGATCGAGAACCTGGCGCTCGCGCTCGCTCAGGGTCGCCAGCCGCCGCATGAAGTCCTGCAGGATCGGGTCGACCGGGCCGTTAGGCCCACCCTGCTCCAGAGCGGCTTGCAGCGCCCGGAGGAGCGCCTCGCCATCGAACGGCTTCTCGATGAAGTCGCAGGCCCCGAGCTTCATCGCCTCCACCGCGAGCGGCACGTCGCCATGCCCCGTCATCATCACGATGGGAAGCGTGTGACCGGCCGAGCGAAGGGAGCGAAACAGGGCCAACCCGTCGAGGTCGGGCATGCGGATATCGGTCAGGATGCACCCCCGGAGCGGCCGCGTGAGCCGTGCCAGCAGGGCCGTTCCCGCCTCGTAGAGCCGCACGTCGAAGCCGGCCGTATCGAGAAGGAAGGCGACCGAGTCGCGCATGGCGGGGTCGTCGTCGATGACATGCACGAGGGCAGGGGCCATGGGTTACCGATCTCTCTCGGGTGCAGTCGGCAGGGTCAGCCGGAAGGTCGCCCCGCCCGCGGCGTTGGGCTCGACCCAGAGGCGGCCGCCATGCGCTTCGATGATGGTGCGGCTGATCGAGAGGCCAACGCCCATCCCGGCCTCCTTGGTGGTGACGAAGGGCTGGAACAGCCGGTCGGCCACCTCCTCGGCGATACCGGGGCCGGTATCCGACACCGCGACCTCGGCCAGATCCGGCGAAACCCGCCGCGTCGCGACGGTCAGCTCGCGCCGACTGCTGCGCTGCATCGCCTCGCAGGCATTGCGCATCAGGTTGACCAGAACCTGCTGCACCTGAACCCGGTCGACCAAGACCGATCCGACCCGCGGATCCGGCACGACATGGGCCGTGATGCCCTGCTCGCCGGCCGCCGCCAGGGTCAGGGCGCCGGCCTCCTCGATCATCGTCGCGACCGGCTCGACCCGTTTCTCCGTCTCGCCACGGGCGACGAACTCCCGCAGGCGGGCGATGATCTGCCGGGCCCGCAGCGCCTGCTCGGCCGCCTTGTCGAGAACCTCCTGTGCCCTGGCGATGGTTTCGGGATCGGGATGGGCGAGGAGGCGGCGGCAGCCGTTGGTGTAGTTGGTGATGGCGCCGAGCGGCTGATTCAGCTCGTGGGCCAGCGTCGTCGCCATCTCGCCCATGGCGCTCAAGCGCGAGACATGCCCCAGTTCGGACTGGAGTTCCTGAAGCCGCGCCTCGGTCCGCCGCTGCGCGGTGAGGTCGTTGATGAAGCCGGTGAAGAAGGTCCGCTCGCCCGAATGCATCTCGCCGATGGCCAGCTCCATCGGAAAGGTCGAGCCGTCATGCCGTCGGCCCGTCACGCACCGCGTGGTGCCGATGATGTGGCGCTGGCGCGTCTGCCGATAGCGCTCGAGGTCGCCGGCATGTCCATCCTGCATCGCCTCCGGCATCAGGATGCGGACGTCCTGCCCGATCGCCTCGCCGGCCGCGTAGCCGAAGAGGCGTTCGGCCGCCGGGTTGAACGAGTGGATCAGCCCCGCCTCGTCGATGACCACCATCGCCTCCGGCATCGTGTCGAGGATCGAGCGGAGATGGGCCTCGCGGGCGCGCAGCTCCGCCTCCACCTGCTTCTGCTCTTCGATGCTGAAGACGACCCCGCGGTGCCGGTGGGGCCGGCCTTCGGCGTCGAGCTGCACCTGCCCCCGCGAGCGCAGCCAGCCACCCCGCCCATTCGGCAGCACGACACGGTATTCGATCTCGTAACTGCCGCCGTCCCGCAGCACGCTCTCGATGGCGTGAGCGCGGGCTTGGCGGTCGTCCGGGTGGACCAGATCCTGGGTCGCGGCAAAGCTCGTCAGACGTTCGGTTGGAATACCGAAGAGGCAGCCGCAGGTCTGCGAAGCGCTGACACGGCCGGTGGAAATGTCCAGCGACCAGATGCAGACACCGACCTCGTGGAGGGTCTGCCGGAAGTCCTCGGCCGTGAGCGCTTCGCCGCCCCCCTGAATCGCCTCAGCCGCGGCCATGGAAAGCGTCATCGATTCCATCCCGGAAGTCTCTGCGTAGGATGAGGTGATAATTTTTGAATAAATTCTACATAAATTATGTCATTTGATAAATAAAAAGCCAATCACTCAACTCGTAACGGAAGATCTCGATCTATTTCTCATGCGTACCGCAATTTGTGCCTGCATTAATAGGCACAACGAGAAATGAATTCGCTGGTTCCTCAACGCCGAGACGGCCTGACACAACCTCTCGCCTTTGAAATGGCGCTACCGCCGGTGGTCTCCCCCGTTTGATCCGGCGCGGAAAAATCATTTGCGCTGTATCAAGGCCGGCGGGCGCCCGCCGCTCCAACGATGGAGCGGTTCAGACCGGAGTCCTGTCATGTCCCAACCCGTCTCATCCGCGCTCACTGGCATCCGCGACGTCCTCGTCGGGATCGCCGTCGAGAACGAGAGCGACAGGGATTCGCCGGCCGTCGGCTACGGCCTGTCGCTGGCCCGGGCCGCAGGCGCCCACCTGACGCTTCAATCGGCGTCCTGGCGGCTCTACGGCGACAATCGCTGGATCAGCGGTTTCGACGACGGGACCGTCGCGGACATCGACCGGCGCCTCGATCGGCTGGCCCGTGCCATCGCGGAGCGCACCGCGGGCGATGCGGCGCAGGCGGGCGTCGTGTGCACGACCGAGACGCCGAGCCTGCACTATCCGGCCATCATCCACCGGCTGGCGGAACAGGCGCGGCTGCACGATCTGGCGATTCTGGATGCATTGATCTGGACCTGCGACCTCGACCGCGAGGCGATCGAGACGACCCTGTTCAAGAGCGGTCGCCCGGTCATCGCGGTGCCGCCGGGGCACACGGGCTTTGCCGGCCGCCGGATCATCGTCTCTTGGGACGGAAGCGCCCAGGCGGCACGGGCCGCCAACGATGCGCTGCCGTTCCTGCGAGCGGCCGAGGCGGTCGAGATCGTCTCGATCGGCGACGCGGCGGAGATCCGCGATTCGGTGCCGGGGGCCGAATTCGCGCCCCACCTCGCGCGGCACGGAGTGAACGTCACCGTCAACAACCTGCCCGTCTCCGGCTCCGTCGGCGACACCCTGCGGAGCCAAGCCGGCCTGTTCCGGGCCGACCTGATCGTGATGGGCGCCTATCGCCATTCCCGCGCGCGCCAGTTCTTCTTCGGCGGCGTCACGCGCTCGCTGCTGCGAAGCTGCCCCGTTCCGCTGTTCCTGTCCCGCTGAAGGGCCCTTCGCACGGGCCCCACCCGGCGCCGGTTTCGAGCATTCCGCCAAGCTTTCGCTAACGCTCACGCACGCGGCGGCGACCACGTCGGCGGAGAACCGGAGCCGGTTTCACGTTTCAGCAATGGACGGGGGTGTTAGTGGGCCCGTCCACCATAAGGTTGCCGTCGAGCAGCCAGCTGGGCGAGGGGTGCCGTCAGGCCTGGGACAAAACTCGATGCTCGCTCTCGTCCTCGACGATGCCGAGATGAACAACCTGGTGATGGTCGCCTCGTTGCGGCCGCTCGCCGGCTGCACGCCGCAGGCCTTCACCGTGCCGGCCGAAGCGCTCGCCTTCGCGGAGGCGCGGGCGTCCGAGATCGGGGTCGTCATCACCGATTACGAGATGCCGGACATGAACGGCGTCGCGTTCATCCGGGCGGTGCGGCGCATTCCCGGCCTCACCAACGTTCCCACGGTCATGGTGACGAGCCACGACCAGCGGAGCCTGCGCCGCGAGGCGCTGGAGGCGGGAGCGACCGACTTCCTCACCAAGCCCGCCGACGCGGTCGAGATCCGTGCCCGCGTCACGAACCTGCTCGCCCTCTCCGCGGCCCACCGGGCGCAGCGCGACCACGCCGCGCAGCTCGCCCGCGAGGTCGCGGCGGCGGTGGTCCTGGTCGAGGAGCGCGAGCGCGAGATCGTCTCGACCCTCATGCGCGCCGCAGAGCACCGCGATTCCGACACCGGCGATCACATCGCACGCGTCTCCGCCTATGTCGGGCTGATCGCCGAGGCGATGCGGATGCCCGCATCCGACGCCCGGCAGCTCTGTCTGGCCGCGACCATGCACGACGTCGGCAAGATCGCCGTGCCGGACGCGATCCTGCTCAAGCCGGGCGCTCTCACCCCTGAGGAGCGCCGGGAGATGGAGCAGCACGCCGACCGGGGACGGCGCATCCTGGGCGGCAGCGACTCGCCCGTCATGCGGCTCGCCGCCGAGATCGCGGGAAGCCACCACGAGCGCTGGGACGGGACCGGCTACCCCTATCGCCTGAAGGGCGAGGCCATCCCCCTATCCGGCCGCATCGTCGCGGTGGCCGACGTCTTCGACGCGCTGACGACCCAGCGTCCCTACAAGCCGGCTTGGTCACCGGAGCATGCGCGGGTCTTTCTGCAGGAGAACGCCGGCTCCCATTTCGACCCGGCCATCGTCGCGGCGTTCCTGAGCCGCTGGGCCGACGTCCAGGCCTTCCTCGATCTCGGCCGCGACACCGCTTCCGCGGCCGCCTGATCCGGCTTTTCGCGCGAGCAGAGCGTTAGAGCGGGTCAGCGAGTCAGCCCGGCCCGACAGGGACCGGACACGGCATCAGCGTGTCGCCTCGAGCATCATCCGTCACAGGCTCGTCCGCCCCTCAGCCAGCTTCGCGCTGCCCGCCGATCGCGTGAGCCATCTCGGTCTGTTCGCCCTCGGCGCTCCCGGTGGGCACGTCGAGACGGAGGTGGAGCGCGCTGACGGTGCGGGTGAGCAGGCCGTCCAGGCCGGACGCCGCCTCGGCGAGGCGGGTCAGGTCGCCGTCGCGCGCCGCGCGTTCGATGGCGCCTGCGCGATCCTTCACCTGCGCCGCACCGATATTGGCGCTCATCGACTTGAGGCCGTGGGCGGCGCGGGACACGGCCGGGGCGTCGCCGCGGGCGAGGGCGGCTTCGAGTTCCAGGAGCGCCTGAGGCGCCTGGGCGATGTAGAGCCGGAGGATGCGCGCGAGGAAGTCGCGGTCGCCGAGCTCTTCCAGATTGGCGATCGTCGGTTCGTCGAGCAGCACATCGTCCGAAATCCGCGGCGCCTCCGACGTCCCGATGTCAGCCGGATCGCGCAGCGGCGCGGCCCGCAGATGCTGGGCCAGCAGGTTGCCGAGCTGCGCCAGCGTGAACGGCTTGGCGAGCATGCCGTCCATCCCCGCCGCCTGCCAGGATTCGGCGCCGTCGCCGACGACATGCGCGGTCAGGGCCACGATCGGCACGCGGATCGCCCCGTCCCGCGCCTCCCGGGCGCGGATGGCGATGGCCGCGCTGAACCCGTCCAGCACCGGCATGCTGCCATCCATCAGAACGAGATCGAACTGGTGCGCGGCGGCCGCCTCCACCGCGGCCGCACCATCCTCGACGCAGACGATGTCGTGGACGCCGAAGCGGCCGAGCGCTTCGGCCGCAACCTCGCGGTTGACGGCGCTGTCGTCGGCGAGCAGCACCCGCGCGCCGGCAAAGGAGGGCAGGGCGGCCGCGGCGCTCTCCTCGGCTGCCGGAGCCTCGACGGCGAGGGCCGTGCCTTCGGCGAGGGCGGCCAGCAGCGGGCGCCACTCAGCCTGGGCGAGGGGACGGCGCAGCACGGCGTCGGCGAGGCCCGCTCGCAGGAGTTCGGGCCCGGAGGTGTCGCCGATCGGCACTAGGGCGATGACCCGGCCCGCACCCTCCGGGCGGCGACCGCTCGCCAGAAGCTCCGCCGCCTCGACGATCCAGTGACCCTCCCCGGATTCGACGGGATGGAAGCCCGCAGCCTGAAGATCCGCCGTGAGCGCGGCGCGCGTCGCACCGCCCAGCGCACCGAGGCGGACAGCGGCGGGCAAAGCGGGTGCGCGGCGGATCGAGGGCTCGGCGCCCTCCGCACCCTCGACAGGGATGCGCGCCCAGAAGGTCGAGCCCTCGCCGAGGCGGCTCTCGACGCCGACGCGGCCGCCCATGGCGACGATCAGGCGCTCGGCGATCGACAGCCCGAGCCCGGTGCCGCCGAACCGGCGCGCGATCGACTGGTCGGCCTGGGTGAAGGCGGTGAAGATCCCCGACAGACGGTCCTGCGGGATGCCGATGCCGGTGTCGGACACGGCGATGCGCAGGACCGGACCGGACGACTCGTGCTCCATTTCCATCCGCACCAGGACATGGCCGGTGGCGGTGAACTTGAGCGCGTTCGAGACGAAGTTGCCGAGCACCTGCCCGAGGCGCACGGGATCGCCGAGGAGGGAGCGCGGCACGTCGCCATCGATCTGCGCCGCGAGGTCGAGCCCCGCCGACCGGGCGCGTTCGGCGAACAGGGTGACGACGGTGTCGGCGACGTCGCGCGGGCTCAGCGGGATCCGCTCCACCTCCAGGCGGCCGGCTTCCACCTTCGCGAAATCGAGGATGTCGTTGATGATGGCGAGCAGGGATTGGCCGGAGCGGGCGATGACCTGCGCGTAGCGCTGCTGGCGCGGCGGCAGGTCGGCCGAGGCCAGGAGTTCCGCCATCACCAGCATGCCGTTCATCGGCGTGCGGATCTCGTGGCTCATGGTGGCGAGGAACACGGACTTGGCCGCGTTGGCCTCGTCGGCGGATTGCTTGGCCTCGATCAGGTCGTGGGTCCGCAGTCGGATCTCTTCTTCCAGGCCCGCATTGTAGCGCGCGATCGCTCGGTCGCGCTCGTTCACGGCCCGCAAGAGGTCGTTGAAGCTCTCGGCCAGCGCGCCGACTTCGCCGCTGCCGGCCTCCGCGCGCCGGGAATAGTCATGGCCGAGGCGCACCCCATCCATGGTCCGGGCGAGCGCCGCCAGGGGCCGGGTGACGCTGCGCTGCAGGCCCATCGAGACGGCAAGCCCGAGCGCCAGGGCGAGCAGTCCGGCAAACCCCGCCGTCAGGCCGACTTCCGCGACCCGCTCGGCCAAATCGCGGTTATCCGAGACCAGGACGACGCGGCCGATGGGGCGGGCGTTCTCCAGGATCGGAACCGAGACGCGCAGCGTCCGCGTCGTCATGAGATCGAGCGGCGAGACGGCGCCCTGATCGAGATCGATGTCGTTCGAGAGGCGCAATCCGATGCCCTGCTCGGCGAGGATGTCCCCGTCGGCCCGCTCGACCGACGCGTAGACCAGGGCCTCCCCGTGGGCGATCGCCCGCAGGGTGCTCTGCGCCGCCGCCTCGTCGCCCTGGGCGGTCGCCTGCGCGGCGCTCGCGGCCAGGATCTGCGCCGTCATCCGAAGGAGATCCCGCTTGGCCGCGGCGTAGCGCTCGACCTCGCGCCAGGTCGACAGACCGGTCAGGAGGAGCAGGGCGATGGCGACGGCGCTGGCCACCGCCAGGGCCAGCCGCCCGGAGAGCGAGCGGATCGGGTTCGAGAGGGGCGCACGCACGGGTTCTGTCTCGCGGCAAAGGTCTCGCGACGGGGCGGATCGGTGCTCCGGCACGGATCGCGATGGCGAGAGCCTCGTCCTGAATAATCGATCCAGGACGACGCTCTAAGATCATGTTCTTGCATCGTTTTTCCCAAAGGCCGGTGATCACCTTTCGGAACGATGCTCTATTGGCTGATGACGAGCCGCCCCGAGATCGGGCCGACCCCCTTCGGGAGCGGAACGCTCGAACGGTTGTAATCCGCGTTGAGGTAGAGGTTCGGGCCCTCGTAGAGATTGATCTGCTGGGCCACGACGACCGTATAGGCGGAGAGATCCGCCACGGGCCGCTGTGAATCGATCACGAGGCGACCGGCCGGCAGGTAGATGGTCCCGAGCATGGTGCGGGTGTTGTCGCTGATGATGCGGTAGGTCCGCATCGGCTTGCTTGCGTTGAGCGGCAGGGGCGTCGGCGTGACGATGTCGCCAAGAAGCGTATCGACGGCCAGCACCGGATCGGTCGGCAGGGCGACGGACGGGTCCTCCGCCATCAGCAGGCCCGCCATCGCCCCCGTCGTCGGCGCTGTCAGGTCCACGGTCGTCCTCTTGTCGAAGAGAAGGCCGCTGTTGTTTCCGACGAAGTAGAAGCCGACATCCTTGCCCGTCATCGTCGCCCTCTTGTCGACGATGAGCGGGCCGTCCTTCATGACGTAGATGCCCGGCCGCAGCGTGACGACGGCATTCTTCGTGATGTGCAAGCCGCCGCAATAGGTGCCGGGATCGAGGGTGAACGGCGTCGCGATGACGTTGTTGCCCTTGCTCTTGCCGGTCAGCAGATCGGCAAGGCGGAGGATCTCGGGCAGGTTCACGCAGCTCCCGACCGGCGGGGCCGGCCGGTTGCGGAGCGGGTCCTCGATGACGGGACAGCTCGTCTGCGGGCTGGGCGTGAAGTTCGCCCGGTCGTCCTTGAAGCCCCCCGCGGAGCAGATCGTCTGCGCCCGGGCGAGCGCACCGTCGCGACCGACCATCCCCGAGCGGCTGACGGAGTTCGAGTAGAGGGCGCAATCGTAGGCCGTGACCTGCGCGTTGCGCTCCAGGTTGAATGCACCCGCCGCCGCGGGATCGAGCGCCAGCATGCACAGGCGCATCCGCCCCACGACGCTCGCCCGGGCGCGCGCCGAAATCGGGATCGAGGCCATGCCGACGAAGGCCCCGAACGTGAGCTTGATGACCTGTTCGGCGCGCGCCTCGACGCTCGTCTTGTCGGAGGCGACGGTGACTTGGATGGAGACCGGGGCGTCGGCGCCGGCTTTCGCCTCGGCCTGGATCGTCTGGGTCGTCAGGCCGACGATGGACTCGCTGCTCGACACGACCAGCTTGAGGGCGTTGCCGCCGGCCAGCACGCCGGCATCGACCGCGCTTTGCAGATTGGTGCGCGCAGAGGCAAACCGTGCGTAGTCGATCGCCCCTCCGACCAGGCCGATCAGGGTGGAGCCCGCCAGCGCGAAGATCACCGCGACCGAGCCGTCATTCTGCCGGCACAGGCGCGCGAAGGGCTGCCTCCACCGAATCGTGCGCGTCGACCCTCCGTTTACGTCCCGCGCCACCATCGTGACTGTTGACCTGTTGCTGGCTGCGTCCCTGTCCGAAGGGATAATTCTCCCGCGTTAATAGGGTCTATTGCGCAAGGACCGAGCAGTGTGCGTACGGTTTACGCACCCTTCACGACGAGAAGCCTCTCCTTCAGCGTCACGGACGGAGGGATGGGCCGATCGGCCGAGCAACGCGATCGAATGATGCGGTCCGGATCAAGGCGGACATGGCTTTCCACTCGGCAAGACAAC
Source organism: Methylorubrum extorquens (assembly GCA_900234795.1). Taxonomy (NCBI): domain Bacteria; kingdom Pseudomonadati; phylum Pseudomonadota; class Alphaproteobacteria; order Hyphomicrobiales; family Methylobacteriaceae; genus Methylorubrum; species Methylorubrum extorquens. The sequence continues at coordinate 1,904,555 of LT962688.1, read as the reverse complement.
TTCAGCCTGTCCGTTGGTGGCGATCCCCTCGCGCACCGGCCAGGCGGCCTTGCCCGTGAAGGTCAACGTGTTGAGAACCGGAAAGAAGGAAAACAGCGGTCGGTAGGACAGCCGCGTTTCGGCCATGACGAAGCGGTCGCCTTTCGAGGCCGTCCCCGCCGGCGGCGGCCCGATATCCGAACCGACGATACGCGCCTTGTCCCCCCATTGGACGCTGGAGCAGACCCTGGCCACGAAGTCGTTGCCCACCTGATAGACCCCGCCCGCGGTCAGCACGATGCCGGTTCCGGTCAAGCTGTAGGGGGCGGCCACGACCTGAGCGGCCGCGAACACGTCGTTGATGTCAGCGTAATCGTTCTTGGAGGCAAGATCGGCCATCGCGATCGTGGCCTGGGCCAGACGGTTATTGGTTGCGATCGCCCGTGGAATCTCGATCGCTGCAATGAACAGGATCACGAGGACCGGTGCGATGAAGGCAAATTCGATGGCGCTCACACCGCCTTCGGCTCGACCGAACGCATGCGTGGCCGCCGCCGCGCGCCGTCCTGTCCGGAGGTGCCTCCGCGGCCTCATGCACACGGCTTGTCCGCATAATCCTCCGTGCGGAAGACAGCTGTCGCCGTGAGGAGTTGCTTGCCGCCGGGCATGCGCTGGCCGGTGAAGTCGAGAAAGCTGAAGGGCCGCAAGATCGGCACGGCGGCACGCAGGACATGGATGCCGCCGCCCGACGGACAGGTGAACTGCGTACCGAACCCGGCGGCCCAGTCGCCGCGGGCGACATCGTAGGCCGGCGCGATCTGCTTGATGGCGAAGGTGGCGGTGCGCACGAGATCGACCCGCATCTCATCGCATTGGTAGAGCCGGATGCCGGTGCCGCAGAGCAAACCACGCAGGGACTGCGCCGGGTCGGCGCCGGTCGCCTCTTCTTGGAACGTCCCCGTGCGGAGGAGGCGTGCCGCCCGCTGAACCGAGAGATCGAATTGCTGCTGGGCGAACACGAAGAGCGAAGCCTCCGCGATCACCATCATCAGGACGAAGAGCGGCAAGATCACGAGCGAGAGCTCGACCGCAGCGATCCCACCCACGTCGCCGATGAACCGCGACCTCAATGTGTCCGGCGCTTGGTGGGTTCGATTGTGCGGGGCAGGCCGGGAGGGTTTCAATCACTTCGTCTTCGCTGAAGCCGCCTCTGTACAGCCCCGACACCGTCGTGAAACTTCTGGGCAGAGGTTACGCTCGTCCGACAATGATGGGACGGGACGCGTTTACGCTCCGTGAATACGGGCAGGAGGATTGCGCAAACCACTGCGACGTCAGACACGCCAAGAGGTCATTCCGCTTGAGGCGTTACCGGAGCGGGTCAAGGCGGAACCAGCCCACCGCCAGAATGCCCGTCAAACGGCTTGAGGAGCCTGTCAGCCGCGTGAGGGCGCGCGGTCTCGCAGTTGCGCATCCTCACTCCGCCCGGAGCGGCGGATCAGGGCGTGATCGCGACCTTCAAGACGCCGTCGCGCTGGTGCGCGAAGAGGTCGTAGGCCTCCTCGATCGCCTCCAGCCTGAAGCGGTGCGTGACGAGTGCGCGGGCATCGATGCGGCCGGAGGCGACGACCGACATCAGGCGGCGCATGCGCTCCTTCCCGCCGGGGCAGAGCGTGGTGACGATGGTGTGGTTGCCGAGCCCCGCCACGAAGGGGCCGAGCGGGATGCGCAGATCCTCCGAATAGACGCCGAGGGAGGCGAGCGTTCCGCCCGGGCGCAGCACGCGCAGGGCGGCCTCGAAGGTCGATTGCCGCCCCAGCGCCTCGATCGCCACATCGACGCCCCGGCCGTCGGTGATCCGCAGGATCGCATCGACCGGATCTTCCTTGGAGAAATCCACGATTTCGTCCGCGCCCATGCTGCGGGCGACCTGCTGGCGCTTAGGCACGCATTCCACGGCGATGATCCGCGTGGCCCCCATCAGCCGCGCTCCGGCCGTGGCGCAGAGGCCGATCGGCCCCTGGGCGAAGACCGCGACCGTGTCGCCGATCCGCACGCTGCCGCTCTCCGCCCCGGAGAAGCCCGTCGACATGATGTCGGGACACATGAGAACCTGCTCGTCGCTCAGATCGTGCGGAACGGGGGCGAGGTTCGTCATGGCGTCGGGCACGAGGAGGTATTCGGCCTGGGAGCCGTCGATGGTGTTGCCGAAGCGCCAGCCGCCCATGGGCTTGAAGCCGTACTTCGTGTCCGGGCCGTCCTGCGAGAGGCAGCCGCAGAGGCAGGCGGCGCTGTGCCCGGACGGCGTGATCGCGCCGGCCACCACCCGCTGACCCTCCTGGAACCCCTGGACCGCGCTGCCGAGCCGCTCGATGAGCCCGACCGGCTCGTGGCCGATCGTCAGGCCGCGCGCGACTGGATACTCGCCCTTGAGGATGTGGATGTCGGTGCCGCAGATCGTGGTGGTGGTGATGCGGATGAGGGCATCGAGCGGCCCGATCTCGGGGACCGGCTTCTCATCCAGCACGATGCGCCCCGGCTCGACGAAGATCGCCGCCTTCATGCGCGCCGCGCGGGCTCGGTTGCGCTCGGTGATACGGGTTTCGGCCTGACCGTTCATGCCCTGTCTCCATTCAGGGCCCCCCAAACCTCAACTCGCGAGACGACGGAAAGTTGTTCGATCGTCTTCGCGCCACGGTTGATTGTGCGCGCCGGCAATTCCTTCGCCCGTCTGCCGGCCTCCGGCAGTCGATGCAGGGTGCCGGATCGACCCGGTGCGGATCCTCGGCCGCGCGCTGTCGGATTCGGGCGCTGCTGCGCGTGTTGGCAAAGACGTTCGGTGCAAACAGGAGATGGTGGGCCCGGCAGGACTCGAACCTGCAACCAGACCGTTATGAGCGCGCTGCTTCCATAGGAAAGTGAGAGGTTTTCAGGGGCTTCGGGCCTTGTTCGTGGGCGTTTTCGAGCCTCAGGCGACCCGGTTTCGTTGGCGAAACGTTGGTTGCACTCTCGCCGTACCGCTGAGCCCAGGCTAACCTGCCCCGATGCCCGACAGCCCACCAGACCACACCATGGAGCCCAACGGCGAGGAAGGCTTCGTCGTGAAAGTCGGCAGAGAGGTGGCCGGCTACGTGACCCCGGATGCCGATAGCCCTGGCTTGTGGGTCACGGAGGATCAGGACCGGCGGCTCATGGGGCGGGTTTACGATCCGGAGAAGGGGGCAGAGTTTCTGGCGGCTTGTTTCGTCTCGGGGGATGACGCGTGAGTCGGCCCGACCGCACCGTCGCCGACTGGATCACCGAGGGCGAGGCCACCGTCGCGTCGGCCCGGTAAGCCTGGAGCAACCCGGCCACCCTATGCCGTCGGCCCCGCCATCAGCCGGCAGCCGTGATGCTCCTTCCCGAACTTGCGCCCGATCTGCTCCCGCCCGAGGCCGCTGAGTGGCGGAAAGCCTTCGGCGCCCTGCGTCCGAACTCGTCGCCGTGCTGCTATCTCGGCGCCACCGCTTGGGCGAACGTCCACGAGGCCTAACCGACCTCATCTAGCGCTTCGGCGCCGAGGCCGTGCGCCTGGGCTGGACGGCGCCGCAGCTCTTCGGCGTTCATCCCCAGCACGGCACATTGCGCATCGATTGGTGCGGGGTGATGATCACCGGAGGGAATAAGGCGATCGGCATCGAGCCGAACCGGATCCTGTTCGGCAATGTGAGCGGCTACCGGAACACGCCCGGTACACCGGTCGCTATTCCAATTTAAGACTTTGCCGCGAAGCGAGAGGGGCGTGGTTGAGCGAGTGAGTGGACCAACACGTCTAATATCACATCGCAGCAGTATGCCGGGCCACATGAGATAAGCAGCCCGGCTTGCTCGTTGCTTCACCAGCGATAGCGCAGCGTCGCCAGGATCGTCTGGCGATTGCCGTAGAAGCAGCCGGTCGCCGCGATGCAGGTCGTCACGTGTGTTTTGTCGAACAGGTTCATCGCATTCACCGCCATATCGACGCCCTTGAGCGCCGGATACCGGTATCCGAAGTCGTAACGGATCGCGGCGTCAACCAAAGTGACAACAGGAGTCCGATAAAGGTTGGCGTTGTCGCCAACTGAGGTGCCAATGTAGCGCACGCCGGCTCCTAACCCTAAACCTGCAAAAGTCCCGGTCCGAACCGTGTAATCGAGCCAAGCGGCAGCCTGATGCCGCGGCACGAACGGCAACGCGTTTCCGACGATGCTGACGCCGGAGGCGTTGGCGTTCGCCTTCGTAAACTCGCTGCTCATCCCCGCGTAGGAAGCGATCAGGTCGAGGCTGTCAGTCAGGCTTGCCTTGACCTCAAGTTCCACACCGCGGACCCGAGCCTCGCCCGCCTGTGTATTGAAGCGGAAGTCCGCGCTATCCGGCGTCAGCACGTTCTGCTGCGTCAGGTCGAACACTGCGCCCGTCAGCAAGAGGTTGGTGCCGGGCGGCTGCACCTTAATGCCGGCCTCGATCTGTTCGCCCGTTGTCGGCGCGAACGGTGAGCCAAGACGGTCCGTGCCCGAGGTCGGCTGGAACGACGTGGCGTAGCTGACATATGGTGAGAGGCCACCGTCGAAGAGGTAGCTTAAACCGACTCGCCCGGTGAAGGCGGCATCGTTTTGGCGGACCTGGGTCAACGCACCGCTCGTCGCCGTACGAGTGCGGGTCACGGCGTCCGCCCAATCCTGCCGCCCGCTCAGCGTGAGCGTGAAGCCGCCGAAGCGGATCTCGTCCTGGGCATAGAGGCCGGTCTGGTTGCGCCCCTGCGTGATCCGGGTCCCGAGCGGGGGCCGCGTGACCGTCCCGGCATAAGCCGGAGCGAAGATGTCGACGGACGGGACGACCCGCAGTTCGGACTCGTCGTAGCGCGCATCCTCGCGCAGATAGTCAGCCCCGAATAGGAGCGTGTGCGCGAAGGGGCCCGTGAGGAAGCGCGCCTCAGCCTGATTGTCGACGTTGAAGAGGTTCGAGCGCTCCGGGAACGCCCAGGCGTAACGGGATAGCGTCCGACCGTTGGCCGCGAGCCCGATTGCCTGCACGCGCTGAGTGTCGGCTTCGACGTGGGAGAACCGCAAATTCTGGCGTACGGTCCAGACATCGTTGAATCGATGCTCGAAAGCATAGCCGATGAAGCCTTGGTCGAGCTTGAAGCGGTCATAATTCGGTTCGCCGATGAAGCGGCGGGTGGGAATGCGTCCGTTGGGATTGCTGTACAGCGTGCCGAGCGCCGGCAAGCCCTGTGGCGCTCCGCCTCCGGGCGAGTCGATGTGCAAGTACTGCGACAGGATGGTGAGGGACGTGTCGGCATCCGGCCGGAACGTCACGCTCGGCGCGATGAAGACCCGGTCTTCCTCCAGATAGTCCACCTGGGTGCCGGTCGTGCGGGCGAGCCCGGTCAGCCGATACAGGATCCTGCCATCTGGATCGACGGGACCAGACAGGTCGAAGGCGGCCTGCGCGCGCCCGAAGCTGCCGGTCTGAAGTTGGATCTCGCGTAGGGGAACCGCACTCGGCCGCTTGCTGACGAGGTTGAGCAGGCCACCTGGCGAGTTCTGCCCGTAAAGCCCTGACGACGGGCCCTTCAGCAATTCGATCCGCTCCAAGCCGTACGACTCGATGCGCGGCTGCGAGTATCCGCGCGCACCGAACGGCAGGCGCAATCCGTCGAGGTAGCGTCCGGGTACGAAGCCACGGACATAGAGCCAGTCGTAGCGCAGGTCCGTGCCGTACTGCGTGAGAACCCCCGGTGTATAGAGCAGCGCCTGACTCACGCTCTGCGCTTGCCTATCCTCTATTTCCTTGCGGCCGACCACGTTGATCGCCTGCGGCGTCTCCAGGATCGGCGTGCCGGTTTTGGTGGCGGTCGCGCTGCGGCGCGCGACGTAGCCGTTGACGGGGCCGACCGTGCCGTCACCCATCACCTCCAGCATGTCGAGGGTGACGGCCGCGTCCGGTGCGGGGGTCAGTACGGCTTCGGCCACCACCCGGACGAGAGTCGCCATCCGCTCTCCGGCGAATTGCGGCACGAGACCGGTGCCGGAGAGCAACTGCCGTAAGCCCTCTTCGCGGTTGAAGTCCCCCGACAGACCGGGCGAGCGAACCCGGCCCGAGGTGCGGGCGTCGTAGATCAATTGTACGCCACTCGCCCCGGCATAGGCGGCCAGCGCTTCGTCGAGCGGCCCAGCCGGGATCGCGAAGATGATCGTTTCGTCGGATTGCGTGACTGCCGACACGCGCACGATCGGCCGGATCGTCGACGCGGCCATCCGGCCGTGCCCGGCATCGATGGCCGCCGCCACCGGATTCGGCATAGCGGCGGCGAGCACCGCGAATCCGCTCAATCCTGCCGCCATCCGCCGTCCGTTCCGCTCTGCATTCCCCGTCTGCCGCCCGTTCATCAGCCCACCGTCTCCAGCGCGGCTTGGCGCCGCTCTCCGGCAGGTCGATCCGTGCCTGCCTGAGTGCTGAGACGTGCGGGCGCCCAAAACCCGCAAAGAAAGTTTCGCGCGGCTTCAGCGCAGGACGACGAGACCGGCGCCCAACCGGTACTCAATGAGGCCGAGAGCGGTGCCGATGCTGGCCAACGCCTCGTCCGGTCGGTCGAGATGGAACACGCCGGTGACGCGGCGCGAGGTGGCGGCGGCGCTTGCCAGCATGATCCGCCCGGACCGGTAACGGTTGAGGTCACTCACGACCGCCGCGAGCGGGGTGTCCCGGAAGACCAGCAGGCCGCGGCGCCACGCGGCGGCCGTGGCGGTGTCGATCCCGTGAACCGTGCCCGCGCCGTGTCCGGTTTCGACTCCGTATCCCGCCCGCAGGCGCATCGGCGTCACGCTAGCGCGGCTCTGGAAATCCGCTTCGCCGGACAGGCAGGCGATACCGACATCCGCGTGACCGAACCAGCCGGCAACGTCGTCTGCCGGGCGACATGTCACAGCGAGTTCGGCTGTCTGGGCGGGACGTGTGCTCGTTCGGGTGTCACCGGCCCAGATGGTGACCGAGACAGACTCCGGTGCCGTCACGACGAGGGCGCCAGCGTGAAGGCTGACGACATGTCGTTGTCCGATTGTCTCCAGATCGAGAGCCGTCTGCGCGTCGAGGTCGAGACGCGTTCCGTCCGGAAGCCTCACCGATCGAACCTCGCCCGTTCCGGTGCGATAGGTGGCACTCAGTTCCGGCCAACGCAGCGCGATCGCTCCTCCGCCCGCCGCAAGGGAGGCGGCACCGGCGCCCCAGGCCGCCCGGCGCAGGACCTGTCGGCGTGTCGGCCGCGGCAGGGTCTGCATGTCAGGGGCGGAGACACTGGTCCTCAGAGCCGGTCCGGTCTGCTGCCACAGTCGTGCAGCAACGCGGAAGGCAGCCTCGTGATCCGGGTTCGCGCGCCATGCGGCGCAGGCGTCCGCATCGGCCTGCGTCGCCGAACCCGAAGTGAGCCGAACAATCCAGGCGCGTGCCTGCGCATCGAGGCTGGCGTTCGCCAGCTCGCCCGATCGGTTCTCGTTCTCGGCTCCCGTCATGCCTGCCGCATTCGTCTCTGCCATACGCGAATGGCGGCGTTGCTACGCCCGCCTCGTATGCTCGTCGCCCTGATCGTTCGACGTCTCAAGGGGCAAGCCTCCGCAATCAACGGTCGGGCTGGGTTCGGCCGAGCCGCTCGGCACAGTGATCCAGCGCCATCCGGATCTCGGCCTCGACGGTGCGCACCGATACGCCGAGGCGGACGGCGATGGCACCATGGCTCAGGCCTTCCAGACGACTGAGCCGAAACGCTTCCGCGCGCCGCGGCGGCATCTCAGCCAGGGCGCGAGCGAGGCGCTGGCCTTCGATTCGCGCCAACGCAGCGTCGGCGGGACGCGCGGTGTCATCGGGGATGACTAGGATAGTGGCGATCTCGTCGCCTGTTAGAAGGCGTGAGCGGCGGCGCGCTTCGCGACCATGATCGGCCGCGAGGTTGCTCGCCACTTGGAACAGGAATGCCTTGTCGTTGCGGACCGTTGGTGGATCGGCCTTGGCTCGGGCCATCCGGATAAAGGCTTCCTGGAGAAGATCCGGCGCATCATCCCGGCCGACCCGCCGCGTGAGAAAGCGCAGCAACGCGGTCCGGTACAGACGATAGAGCAGGCCGAGATGGAAATTGGGCTCGTCCTGCGGTTCGGAAGCCGCGGCCATTGAGAAGTTCCGATGCACCGCAACGCTGCGGCGACCTCGCAAGATCCTCCAATGATCGGCTTCCGATGTATTTTCTATGGCTTGGAAAGCACACTCGTCAGCAAGATGATCATTTTAGAAGCGTTATAATGAAAATCAGCCCTTCCGTTCTTGGGCGGATTACGAAGATCCAAATTGTTCTGCGGCTACAACGGCACGATAGCTGCGACCGATCCGATATCCCGCATATCGACCTCCGTTGAGCCAGGCAGAACGTCGACAGTCGCTGGGATTGATACGAGGGCGCCTCAGCTTCTGTCATGCCGCTCACCGCGTGCCAGGACCATCAGCCCCTGATCCGGCAAAGGCCGTTGCAAGGCCGATGCTTCGGACCACAGTGCCCGTAGCCACGTGTCCCGCTCCTCGTCCGTCGTCAGGATCACCGGCATAGCCTTCGGATGCACCGCTCCCACTTCGGCGTTCGGTTCGGTGGTCAGGAAGGCGTAGAGGTCGTCGGACGTCTCGCCGTCCTTCACCTTGCGCACCGAGCTCCAGCCCTCGGCCTTGATGCCTGCGAAGCAGGCGAGCGGACGATCCTCGGCAAGCGCGAACCAGATGTCGCCGCCAGCAGCCTTGTTGAACTCGCTGAAGGACGAGAGCGGAACCAGGCAGCGCTGCTCTGGCCCAAGCCAGCGCCGCCAGTGCGGTGAGCCCGTGTTGCGCACGTTGGTGACACCCAGATCGGTCTTTTTGCCCTTCAGAGCGAAGGCCGGCGAAGGCATGCCCCAACGGTACATCGAGAGAGTGCGCCGCCCCTCCACGACATGGACGACCGGCGCTGCCGTGTTCGGGAAGATGCCGGGCAACGACGGTAGGTTGCCGGTGTGATCGACCGCCACCTCGAACAGGCGCCGAATCTCGTCTTGGCTCTTGGTGAGGGCGTAGAGATTGCACATGGTGCGACCGTAGCAGATGCGCTTAGCCCTTGCCGCCGCTGATGAGCCGCGGCCGCATCAGAGCCGGCGGCAGATCAGGCGGGTGTGGCACCGGCCGGGCGATGTCCGGCAGGAAGGCATGGCACCGCGGCACGTACTGGCCGGGCACCTTGTCGCCAGGACGCGCAGGGCCGCGCTGATAAGGGCAATCTGCCGAGATACGGGCGAGCACCTCATCAAGCGACGTCTCCGGCCCGTACTTGGCCGCAAGCCGGGCCAGCCGATACGCGCCTCGGCGCGCCGGGCAGATGCCGCATTCGACGCGCACGACGACATAGGGATAGAGCGCGAGGCACGGAATTGGGTTGGCCATCAGGCGAGCTCGCTAGGCGCCGGCGCTCCAGCGCGTACGTAGCCACGGGAAACCTGACGCCGCACCGCCTCCGTTCTCTCCTCCGCGGCTGCGAGATCGGCCAAGGCATCGGAGATGGCTGTCACCAGCGCAGCCCGGTCATCGCCGCGATGCGCGCTCCTGTAAGCCTCCGCGATCTCCTCAGCCTCAGCACGTCGCGCATCTGCCGCAGTCGGCAGATCATCGCGCAACATCGTCCGACGCCCGACGACAGCGTGCATCTCAGCTCCAAATCCACTAGAACACAACAGGAACAAACCAGACGGGCAGGCTGGGTTCAACGCAGATCGGCAGAGCGCCAAAAAGGCATGGGGAGCGCTGTGGACGCGGAGCGAAAAAGGCAGTGACCGTCCAGCGTTACCACTTCCACTGCGTTGGCAGGGGCGGTGATGCCGTCTTCGATCTGACCGGCCGATGGGTGCCGCGACCGCGTGCGCTTGGACCGCAAGCTGACCGGGTTGCGCAGGCACTCATGAATGGTGCGCCCGGTACGGACTGGACGGACTGGCTGGTCGATGTCCACGATGCCCGTGGCCAGCGGGTGCTGGTGCGTGCGTTCGTGGACGTGCGTGCAAGTAGGTAAATCTCTCAGGGAAGACGCGATGGAGGAGAAGCCCGAGCAGCGAGACGACGCCGTCGGGGTGAGGGTTGCAATCGGAGGCTTGCTCCTTTGCCTGCTGGTTTACGGCTGCTGGCAGGCCGTCGCTTGGTTTGCAGCCTCCTTCCCTAGGGACTTCCGGTAGAAGTGGCCTTCTCGGCTTCGCCCGCGGTATCGGCCTGGACGAGGCGACTGTGCGGGACATCTACGAGGCTGTCGGGCGTGAGGCCATGGTGACAGGCGCCAGCGATGACGAGCGCATGGCTGAAATCCGGAAGCGGATGCTCCTGGCGGTTGCTTGATACGAGACGTCGCCGAGCATGACCGGCGGAAGCCGTACAAAAGCGGGCGCCCGTACTGACGCGCATCTGATTGCCGCAACGGAAATCCCGACGTGAGAGTTGCTAAGGCCCCCGGCTGGCTCGGCCACAAGCCTGCCCGGCCGCTCTCCGATACAGGGCCTGAGGCATGGATACCCCAAACGCACGACCAAAGCGTGCGACCGATTTGGACCGTCTTGTTGGAGAGCGCATCCAGGTGCTGCGCAAGTCTAAGGGTCTTACGCAGACCGCGCTCGGTCAGGCCATCGGCGTGACGTTCCAGCAGGTCCAGAAGTACGAGAACGGCATGAACCGCGTCGGCGCTAGCCGTCTGAGTGACATCGCTCGCGTGCTCGAAGTGCGAGTCTCGTCCTTCTACGATGGAGACGAGGGCGAGGGTGAGGACCGAGCCGAGGTGTTTGGTTTTCTACGCACTCATGGTGCCATCGATCTCCTGCGCGCCTTCAGCGAGATCGAGGATGATCAACTGCGCCGCGAGGTTCTTGCGATTGTACGTGGGGTGGCTCGCCTCAAGCAGGCGCAGGACGCCTGATTGAGTGCCATGCGAGAGCTCAGCCTGGACGAGGCGACCGTGCGGGAGATCTACGAGGCCGGGGGGCGTGAGGCCATGGTGACAAGCTCCAGCGATGATGACCGCATGGCCGAGGTGCGGAAGCGGATGCTCGCGGCGGCGCGCGGGGGCTGAAACGAAAAACCCCGCCGCGGCTGAGCCGGGAAGGTCCTATTGCGACCGAAACTGCGCCGTAGTGAGCGGGGTTGGTTGGGCATGAGCCGACATCCATCTCCGCCTTCACCCGTCGTACTCATCGTCGAGGATGAAGCTCTCCTACGCATGCTCGCCGCAGACTTCCTACAGGATGAGGGCTTCACCGTGCTGGAGGCCGCCACGGCAGAGGAGGCCCTGCCGATCTTGGAGAGCCGCAGCGACATCGGCGTGCTGTTCACAGACGTGAATATGCCGGGAAAGATGGACGGCTTGACCTTGGCCGCTCACGTTGCGGAGCACTGGCCACACATCCGCCTCGTGGTCACCTCGGGTCGACAAGGACTTACCAACGAAGAACTCCCCGATGACGGGCAGTTCGTAGAGAAGCCCTACCGACAGTGCCAGCTAGTGGATGCGATAGCTCTCGCGGCCTGAGCAAAACGCCGGGAGCTACACCATAGCCTCTTCGGCGGCATTCGCCTCAGCGGTCCACCTAACGGAGACGGAGACCTGAGCCGTCATGATCCGCTTTCCGGCTTCGTCGCGCACCTCTGCTCGGAGATGGGAGAACGATCGAGTCGTCGCCTCCTCTGCGGCCATAGCGACTAAGGAGCGGGAGTGCTCCAGTTCGTGCGGCGGAGGAGCCTCGTTGGCCGACAGCTCAGTCCGAAATCGGACGGTAGCGGTGTTCGGGGTCTGATTTGTGACGTGAGGCAGCAAGAAGAAGCTCCGCCACGGCTGAGCCGAGCGGGGCAAAGTGGGTATCGAGGTGGAAGATTTCGCTGGAGGGCGCGCATGAAGCGGACGGGCCGCGTCCGGCGGATAGTCCGGCTCGGCAGGCCCAGACCGATCCCTCCTTCATGATCGCCGCTACGCCCGTCACCAATCCCCGAGATACGGCCGGCAGTGGGTCAGTTTGAAATTTATGGAGGCTAAACCGGCCTTTGAGCGTGCGATCCGGTATGGCATGGTTGAGAATGTCTGCACCCACACACCCGTTCGTCGTTGACGTGAGACGGCTTCACCTCGGAGGCCATGCATTTACCTGGTCCATAAAGCGGCGTGGCGCCGTGATGGACCATTCAAGCGCGCCTTACAGCAGCTTCGAAGCGGCACGCCTTGATATGAAGGCGGCGCTGAATGTGCTGATTGCCTCATGGGAGGCCGGGAGATGACCACTCCCGAGCGCCCCGCGATCCCAATCAATTCGCCAAGTTCATTGTGAACGTGGCGACGGGGGAAGGAGAGCCGTCGCAGGCCGTCGAGCCGAGGCCGTCGGGCGGGAGGCTGCGGCGGCCGGCTTCGGTGATGACGACCGCATGGTCCAGGTGCGGAAGCAGACGCTCGCGGCGGGGTAGCTTCGGTTGCGGAGGAAATGTCCAGCAGCAATTTTGCTATGCTCTCCGTGAGACACTTAGATCAAGAACGATTAGAAGGCCGTCCTGATGCCGGCGAGATGCCAGCTAAGGTCGGCACCGAGAAGCTGCCTCCCGAGGAGCGGAAGCGCCGGTTCTTAAGGCTTGCCGCGGAGCCGAGGTGAGCGGGGACGATGACGACTTCGGCGAAGCAATTAAACGGACTGCAAAGCCAAAAGCGTGGAAGTAATTTACTTACTTACTCCGACTTTTTAGCGAACCAATTGCCGAAGATGGTGTCACAAAGAAGTCGAGCCTGAAAAGTATCAGTTCTGCGCCGTCCGTAACTTCCATCCGCCATTCGGAGCCGAGGCTTTCTAGTCGTGCGCCTTCCTCAAGAAGCACGCCGGCATACCGAATAGCTTCTCGGCGCGCGAACATAAAGTCTGGTAACTCGACACCCTTTTTATCGAGGAAGTTGACGCCATCATAGACATTGAAGTGGTAGCGCGGCATGTAGCCCCCCCGCCGGCAACGGCGGGGGCGCGACGCCCTCATCCACGCTAAGCCGAAATTTGAAGGCGTGGGTGCGCTTATGATGCCATGCATCGGAGATGCGCATTCTATCGTATGATGAGATTTGGCTGTCAGCGTTGACGAAAAATCGTCGGGCGTTTGTTGCTTTCGAAAGCTGAACGCTCCGTATGCGCGAACGATATAACCGCCAAACGAAAAACCTGCCGCGGTTGAGTTGGGCGGGGTAGTCTGCTCATTCCATCCGGTTGCAGACTCAGGGCCGAACCACGTTGTCGTTTAAGGCTAGGTCTTGGATGTCAATCTGCGCTCGACATTCCACGCGTTTCGATCGCCGGATCGCCTTGGCTGTGCGCAACGATCGCCTATCAATCCAGGCTTCGTGACGGCGTCGCAGCACCCGCCCTCGATTTCTTTGATCCAGGCTCATAAAGTCCGCCGCTCACGTGTCGGGATAGCAGACCTAGACAGTGACGACATCGGCGCGGAGTTGTGCCGTCATTTGATCAACCGTGCGTCTAAAATCGTAGCCCAAGTGTCACAGGCTGGCGGCCTGAAGCCTATACGGGGCACGAAAATCCCCGCGCTGCGGACCGGGCGGGGAGAAGTAAATATCGAGATGGAAACGCCCACTCGGGGGACGGGGCATGAGGTAGAAGGCCGAGGGGGGACGGATAGTCCCGGTCAGCTCTGCGCTGGCCCGCCGAACGGAAGCGCCCCCGTCCGCGACCAGTCCCCGATGTAGGGTCGCGTGCGCTCGATCGCCGGGCCCATGCTTGTAGAAAGAGCGGCCGCGAGTCTAGTTCTGCAAGATGATGGACTTTCGAGTGCGTTTTACTAGCTATCAATCGCTTCAAATTGTATATATATAAATTATAAACTCAATCTGCAATTAGTATGACCGTTTTTAGCATAAATCTATGTTCCAATTTTGTCTTTGCGAGCTTGGTGTAGGGTAAAAATTTCGACTTTTCGCTGATAGGTCAGAAGCACCGTCAGGTCGCAATGTAGACATTGGTACTTTGTAACTGTCGCGAACCATCTGCCTTTCTGCATATGCACAGTCTTACAAGAGGGACACGGGTTCTGCAACATATCTTCATAAAGGGCTGAAAGCAGGGTCATGACCTGGCCTTTTTCGCTGTCACTATTTTTATTCAAATATTACAGGATTAGGTTTTCCTCATACCTGCAATAAAATTGTAACATTGATATATTATACCGTATAATTTGAACCGTAGTCTCTCCTGAAACTAGACACCCAAAACCTCGACGGCTGCTTCGGACCTAAAGCATCCATGTAAATAACCAGGAAGCTGATCATGAGGTTTTTCCTTCGGTCGAGACTGTTGCGCCTCTCAGGTGCTGCCGCAGCCAGCGTGTTGCGGCTTCTAGGCTGTCGAAGGGCGCAGGGCGCAGATCTCGCAGATGACCGAGCCCGACCTCCAGAAACCATCCCTCCATGCCATCATGCCGGGAAGCGTCGAGGCGAACCAGGATTGCCACCACCCGCCCGTTCGCTAGAACGAGGCGCCCGTCCTGATCGCTGCTGCCTGTGTCGAGCGTGACCGGCTGAAGGATGATCAGCGTCTCGATTTTGTGCCGCCCTATCACGGCTAGCTACTCCGGGCTTGGTTTAGCCAAGTAGGATTGCGCCGGTCTTTCCAGCGTGTGTTCGAGAGATGGAGGTAGTTCGGGTTGAAGCCGCAGTAACTCTTCAGCTGCTCAACATCGTGGATCGTCAGGCTGCGATGCTTGAGTGTGATCCGACCCGTCTCTCTGAGCTCCCGATAGGTCCGGCTTACATGCACGGCGGACAGGCCCATCGTGTCGGCGATGTCGGTCTGCGTGAAGGGAAACTCGTAGCTGTTGTCCTTGGTGCAGCCGACTGCGCTCAAGCGCACCAGCAACTCGCAGAGAAGATGGGCGATGCGCTCGTTGGCTGGCCTGCCGCCCAGGTTGACCAGCCACTCGCGCAGCACCGCCTCGTCCACCAAGTTGCACCACCAGAGCGCACGCGTGATGCGCGGGTGGTTCGCGGTGATCTCCTCGATGGCTTGGCGCGGAATATCGACCACCTGACACGCCGAGATCGTCCCGATGGAATGGTCCATGTGATCCAGGATGAAGACGTTCAGGTCGCAGAAATCACCGGGTACCAAGAAGGCCATGATCTGGCGCTGGCCATTGGGCAGCACTTTGTAGCGGCAGGCGAAACCGTTGAGGATGAGGTGGACGTTCTCCGGAGGATCTCCCTCTTGAATCAGATCGACGCGCGCGCCTACCTGACGGACCTTGGTGACTAACCCGTTCAGCGCCCAACGATCTTGATCGGAAAGTTCCTCGTAGCCCTCAAGCTTCCGGATCAGTGCTTGCTTCATTGAAGGTATCTTATCCGACAGACACCAAATCGTATGTTAGAATTACGACACTCACTCCTTCAAATGATGACTTCTTGCGATGTTTCTCGCTTGCGCGTGATCCGCCCCCAGCGGAGTGGTCCGCCCTTTAGTATGGCTTTCGAGCCAGGAGGACGGATCGATGTCGAGGAAGCGACCCAAGCCTGAGGAGATTGTCGCGAAGCTGCGCCAAGCCGACGTGCTGATCGGTCAAGGTACGAGCGTGGCGGAGGCAATCCGGGCGATCGGCGTGAGCGAGGTTACCTACTACCGCTGGCGTCGTGAGTTCGGCGGGCTGAAGACCGATCAGGTCCGGCGCATGAAGGACCTGGAGACGGAGAACCAGCGGCTCAGGAAGGCGATTGCAGACCTGACGCTCGACAAGCTCATCCTGCAGGAGGCGGCACGGGGAAACTTCTGAGCCCCGCGCGCCGACGCGCCTGTGTCGAGCACATCATGCTGACGATGAACGTCTCCGAGCGGCGCACCTGCCGGGCGCTCGGTCAGCATCGCTCGACGCAGCGCAAGGTGCCGCGGGGCCGGGAGGATGAGGCCGCGCTCACCGCCGACCTCGTCGCGTTGGCCGAGCGGTATGGCCGCTACGGTTACCGCAAGATCTGCGCGCTGCTGAAGGCCGCCGGCTGGTTCGTCAACGACAAGCGCGTCGAGCGGATTTGGCGGCGTGAAGGGCTGAAGGTGCCGACCCGCCAACCCAAGCGCGGGCGCCTCTGGGACAACGACGGCTCCTGCTTGCGGCTGCGGCCTGAGCGGCGCGACCACGTCTGGTCCTACGACTTCGTCGAAGCGCGCACCCACGATGGCCGGAAGGTGCGCATGCTCAACGTGATTGACGAGTTCACCCGCGAGTGCTTGGCGATCCGGGTCGCACGCAAGCTCAAGGCAGTCGACGTGATCGACGTCTTGTCCGACCTGTTCATACTGCGCGGCGTGCCCGAGCATGTTCGCTCGGACAATGGCCCTGAGTTCGTGGCCAAGAGCGTGCAGGCTTGGATCATGGGGGTGGGCGCGAAGACGGCCTACATCGCGCCAGGATCGCCCTGGGAAAATGGCTTCGTCGAAAGCTTCAACGCACGGCTACGCGACGAACTGCTGGACGGAGAGATCTTCTATAGCTTGCGGGAGGCGCAGATCCTGATCGAGAGCTGGCGGCGGCACTACAACACCGTCCGCCCGCATGGCGCACTCGGCTATCGGCCGCCCGCGCCAGAGGTCTTCTTACCCGCGTTCACCGCTTGGCCGGCTGCGCTCACCCCACCGGCTCCGCCGGCCAAGCGACCCGTGGAGCAAAGGCCAACCGTGCACTAACTCTATGCCTGGACCACCCGGTGGGGGCAGATCAGCCTCTCACCCGGACCAAAACTTCAGCGCTACCTGTCCGCCGTCAGCACTCCTGAGACAGATTGAGGGTCTTCACGAACGGAGGATGGCTGGTTCATCGTAGCCCCCAGGAGCGAAGATGAAACAGTCATCCGGGCCGGTACGGAAGCCGGCGGAGGCCGTGATCAAGGACATCCGCCGCGCTACGCGTCGGCAGTTCTCGGCCGAAGAGAAGATCCGCATCGTGCTGGAAGGCCTGCGCGGCGAGGACAGCATCGCCGAGCTGTGCCGGCGCGAAGGCATCGCCAGCTCGATGTACTACGGCTGGTCCAAGGAGTTCCTGGAAGCCGGGAAGAAGCGGCTGGCCGGCGACACGGCCCGTGCCGCCACCGCCGATGAGGTCAAGGACCTGCGCCGCGAGGCGGGCGCGCTGAAGGAGGTCGTGGCCGACCTCGTCCTGGAGAACCGCCTGCTCAAAAAAAGCATGAGCGGGGCTGGGGGCGACGAGGCATGAGGTACCCGGCCCCCGAGAAGCTGGAGGTCATCCGGCTGGTCGAGCAGTCCCACCTGCCGGTGCGCGCCACCCTGGACAAGCTCGGCGTCGCCCGAGCCACGTTCTACCGTTGGTACGACACCTACCAACGCGGCGGCCCCGAGGCTCTGGTCGATCGCCCCTCGCGACCAAGCCGGGTGTGGAACCGCCTGCCCATGGAGGTTCGCGAGCAGATTGTCGCGCTCGCGCTGGAAGAGCCGGAACTCAGCCCGCGCGAGCTGGCGGTACGCTTCACCGACGAGCGGCGGTACTTCGTCTCCGAAGCCACCGTCTACCGCCTGCTCAAAGCTCAGGATCTGGTCACCAGCCCGGCCTATATCGTCGCCAACGCCGCCGATGAGTTCCGCGACAAGACCACCGCGCCCAACCAGCTGTGGCAGACGGACTTCACCTACCTGAAGGTCGTCGGCTGGGGCTGGTACTATCTCTCGACGGTGCTGGATGACTTCTCGCGCTACATCGTAGCTTGGAAGCTGTGCACGACGATGCAGGCCAGCGACGTCACCGCCACACTCGACTTGGCGCTTACGGCTGCCGGCCTCGACCCCGTGCAGGTGGCACACCGGCCACGGCTGCTCACCGACAACGGATCGAGCTACGTCGCGGCTGACTTGGCCACGTGGCTCGGCAGCCGGGGCATGACCCACATCCGGGGGGCGCCCCGCCATCCGCAGACACAGGGCAAGATCGAGCGCTGGCACTTGACGCTCAAGAACCGCATCCTGCTCGAACACGCCTACCTGCCCGGCAAGCTGGAGGCGCGGGTCGCCGCCTTCGTCGAGCACTACAACCATGTCCGGGCTCATGAGAGCCTGGGCAACCTCACCCCGTCCGACGTCTACTTCGGCCGTGGCGAGGCCATCCTGCGCGATCGAGCGCAGATCAAGCGCCAGACTCTCATGCACCGCCGCTTGCGCCATCACGCGCAGGCCGCCTAACCCTCACCCAGATGGACCAGAGCCTCCGTTCCTGAGCACCGCAAACCGTCTCAAATCATCTGACGACGCACAAGCGCTACCCGGCCTCCAACCTCAAGGCACCCGAACGAGCGCAGTTCCTGATCGTGCCTGTTCTGACGAGTAAAGCCTAAGGGGGTGTCAACGACTCGCTGGGCCTTTTAGGCATAAAATCAGTTGGGGCCCGGCCGGAGACATCTTCTCTCGCGCTGTCCGACTGGTCTTTCGGGACGTTACGCCTGCAGGATTGTCGGCCAACAACACGGTACGCGACGCAACATGCTCACCGTTTCGACGGCTTGGCTGACTATTCAGCGCATCGGTCACCGAACCAGTGAAGCGCGTCAACGTCAGGCCCGCTCCTGAGCCTAAAGCTGACGAGGGAAGGGACGAGGCGGCAGTCTGCAAGGGGTCAGGAGTTCGCACGCAGCTTGTTCTGCTGTGCGCCATTAGGGGACCTTCGCACGCGGATGAGCGAAGGTCCGCTCGCTCCATCGAAGCGGGCCCAAGTGTAGCCGAGTCGAACACTGCTCGAAGCTGAGCATCGGTGTCCCGGTCAGTGAAATGCCTGGAGTTCCAGGCGCCGCCGCTCGGTCGAAGCGGATGCCCAGAACTTCACGCAGTCCTGTCGCGTCTTGACGTACCGCCGAGCCCATCACGCGGGGCTATGCGTTCGCATGCCGATCGCGGACGCAGACGCACTCGCCACCGAGGGCTACCTCGTCGGGCTGGAACAGGACACGCAGGATCGTTCGTCGATAGAGCCGATCCGCATGCCGTTTCAGGCGAAAGCAGCCTCGCGAACCGCGAGCACGGTCAGGCGTCGGGTCTCGCCCGTCCGAGTGGCCCAATCGATGGACTGCCCCTTGCTCAAGCCGATCAGGGCTGCGCCAATCGGGGTCAGGATGGAAACCTTGCCCTGCTCGATGTCAGCCTCTCCAGGGTAGACTAGCGTCACGGATTGCATCCTGCCCGTCGAATTGTCGCGGAAGTCCACCCGGCTGCCCATGCGTGCGAAATCGCCTTGAGCGGCCCCGCCCCGGACGATCTGAACCCGGTCAAGTTCGTCCGAAAGAAATGAAACGACTTCCGGCGCGCGATCCATGGCGCTTGCCGCCAGTCGCGACAAACGTTCGTGGTCGTCGGCCGTCATCTTGATGCGCGGCTTCGCCGCAGCGAGGGAAACTTTTGTCAACTTCTTCGATCCTATTTGGGTCGCTGTCGTACTACGCTGCACTCGGGCCCGGATCGCCCTCGACTTCTGGAGGAAGCAGGAGATCATTTTCGCTTTTTGCTGAGCCCGGCGAATACGGATAATTTCTGCGCGAAAACGGAAGCACGGTGCGTGAAGGCGGTGCCACGTCGGGCACGGAGATGGGCTGTTCTCGTTTCCTCGCCGTCTCACCTACGTCGCCCGTAGGATGAGGTTCCGGATCGCGCTCAGGGGCATCCATAGATCCCGCTCCGCTACTGCATCAGAGCTGCCTATCCGGCAGCCAGCGCATGTTTGTCGACGCGAAGGACGCGTTCGCTTCACATGTCGAACGAAAAATTTGGTGTGGCGGTCGCCATGCGCTCTTGCCGCAGCCGCCGACAGTGGCTCGGCAAAACCCTCGCACAATCCCCAAGCTCTGCGTGCGCCGATGCGCCGCCGGCCCGGGGCTACTCGCCTGCGATCAGGCTACCTGCCCGAAGCAGGACACGATTGAGGGTGATAGGGTTGCACATTATTTTCGAAGCATCAGCGAAGTTGATGATCTTGTCAATTCGCTGGCACAAGGCAATTGAGGTGATCCTGCACCGCAGAAACATCTCTCTTGGCCCACTTGACAGCCGCATGGCTTAGCCTATGCTCCGTTAGATTATGCCGAACCGTCTCCAAAGCATTCGCCTTCTAGGGCGTGCGGGCAGCCTGCAAGCAGGCTCTTAAGCCCTGGCGCTTGGCCGGCCTGACAAGGCGCGGCCCGTTCCAGGGATAGATCTCCAGCACTTCGTCCTTTCCGACGCGCAGGTCCCGAACGGGCTGCGCCGTCAGCCACTCTGCGCGGCTTGGCCGTGCGGAGCGGTCATGCTGTGAGGTGTCAGAATGGGCGCTGTTCGGAAACTTCCTCCGATTACGCTTCCAACCTACGACTTCGATCGTCTCGTCGCTTTTGGTCTTGCTGCGTATCAGCGCGGCGATCCTGATGCTGAGTTTCTTCTTCCAAAACTCGACCGTGCGGTGACTTTCGCTGCTCCCCCGCCGCTGGGAGGGGTCGTGGCCATCACTTGTCGAGTGAGCTATCGGCTCGACGATGAGCCGACGGCCCATGCGCGGCGTCTTGTGTATCCAAGCCGCGTGTTCGCCTCGGAAGAGGAAATCTCTGCGGCGAGTCCGCTCGGAGTTGCGATGCTCGGTCTCAGGAGAGGGGACCGCATGCCGTTTCGCGACAATGCCACGGGACGCGAGCACGTCGTCGAAATCGCAGATGTCGGACCGCCACGGTGCACGGATGACGCCGTGCCGCCCAGGCCATTCGATCGTTTACTCCGCTGATCTTCACAGCCCGTGCCGGCCGCCGATCAGCTCTAACGTCGGCCGCATGATCGCGGCCGCAACTTTGCAAACACCTTACCTCCGCAGGACTTTGAGTAATGACTGAGAGCCGTTGGCCCGTGCATGGCCGCATCGCCGGCCCGATCGTGATGATCGGCTTCGGTTCGATCGGGCGGGGAACCCTGCCGCTGATCGAGCGGCATTTCGAATACGACAAGAGCCGCTTCACGGTCATCGATCCGGTCGACACCCACAAGGATCTCGCCGACAAGCACGGCCTGCGCTTCGAGAAGGTCGCGCTCACCAAGGAGAACTACCGCGACATCCTCACCCCGCTCCTCACCGAGGGCGGCGGCCAGGGCTTCTGCGTGAACCTCTCCGTCGACACCTCCTCGCGCGACATCCTCGAACTCTGCCGTGAACTCGGTGCGCTCTACATCGACACGGTGGCCGAGCCCTGGCCGGGCTTCTACTTCGACGCCGGAGCCAGCCAGGCGGAGAGGACGAACTACGCTTTACGAAACCGCATTCTGGATGCGCGCGCCGCGAGCCCCGGCGGCACGACCGCGGTGTCGTGCTGCGGTGCAAACCCCGGCATGGTCTCGTGGTTCGTCAAGCAGGCGCTGCTCAACGTCGCCAAGGACACCGGCTCCTCGACCCCTGAGCCGAAGACCCGCGAGGAATGGGCCGCGCTCATGCGCGAACTCGGCGTCAAGGGCATCCACATCGCCGAACGCGACACCCAGCGCGCCAAGAACCCCAAGCCCCAGGGCGTGTTCGTCAACACCTGGTCGGTCGAGGGTTTCGTCTCCGAGGGCAACCAGCCGGCCGAGCTCGGCTGGGGCACGCACGAGACCTGGAAGCCCGCCAATGCCCAGGAGCAGACCAAGGGCTCGCGCTGCGCGATCTTCCTGCTCCAGCCCGGCGCCGACACCCGCGTGCGCTCCTGGACGCCGACCGCGCAGGCACAGTTCGGCTTCCTCGTGACCCACAACGAGGCGATCTCGATCGCGGATTACTACACGGTCCGCGAGGGTAACGAGGCGGTCTACCGTCCGACCTGCCACTACGCCTACCACCCGGCCAACGACGCCGTGCTCTCGCTGCACGAGATGTGGGGCAATGCCGGCAAGGTGCAGGAGCACCAGCACATCCTCGACGAGAACGAGATCGTCGACGGCATCGACGAGCTCGGCGTCCTCCTCTACGGCCACAAGAAGAACGCCTACTGGTACGGTTCGCAGCTCTCCATCGAGGAGACCCGGCGGATCGCCCCCTACCAGAACGCGACCGGCCTTCAGGTGACGAGCGCCGTGCTCGCCGGCATGGTCTGGGCCCTGGAGAACCCGGAGGCCGGCATCGTCGAGGCCGACGAGATCGACTTCCGCCGCTGCCTGGAAGTGCAGACGCCGTATCTCGGCCCGGTCGTGGGCGTGTACACCGACTGGACCCCGCTCACCGACCGCCCCGGCCTGTTCCCGGAGGACATCGACCCGAGCGACCCCTGGCAGTTCCGCAACGTGCTCGTTCGGTAGCGACGCATTGTCGAACGTCGTTCACATCGTGGGCGCCGGCCTGTCCGGGCTCTGCGCGGCCGTCGAGCTCGTCGATGCCGGATATCCGGTGATCATCCACGAGGCTGCCGGCCATGCCGGTGGCCGCTGCAGATCCTATCACGACCTGCAGCTCGGGATGACGATCGACAACGGCAATCATCTCGGCCTTTCCGGTAACCGCGCGACGGTTGCCTTCCTGAGCCGGATCGGCGGCAGCAATGCCGTCGTCGAACATGAAAAGGCCGAATTTCCGTTCGTCGATCTCGCAGCCGGACTACGGTGGACGCTGCGTCTCAACCGCAGCCGTGTTCCGTGGTGGGTGCTGGATTCGCGCCGACGCGTTCCGGGAAGCCACGTCGCCGACTACGCGTCGATCCTCCGTCTCCTTTCGGCTGAACCTGGCACGAAGGTGTCGGATGTCCTCGCCTGCGAGGGGCTGCTCTACGAGCGGTTATGGCGCCCTGTCCTTCTGGCCGCACTCAACATCGATCCGCGGGATGCGGACGCCGGCATCGCAGCGAAGGTGCTGCGGGAAACCGTCGGCGCGGGCGGACGGGCGTGCAAACCTCTCATCGCCACCAAGGGGCTTTCGACGGCCTTCATCGATCCGGCGTTGAAGTACCTGAAGGAGAGAGGTGCGGTATTCCGCTACAACAATCGCCTCCGCCGCTTCGTCTCCGACGATAGCCACGTTGCCGGTCTTGTGTTCGAGCAAGATACGACACAGCTGAAATCAGGTGATCGGGTGATCCTTGCGGTCGCTCCGAAGGCCGCGTCCAGTATCATGCCCGAATTGAAGGTCCCGTCGGATGATCGAGGAATCGTCAATGTGCACTTTCGTGCGCGTGGTCCGGCCGAAATGCCACGCATGATGGGTGTCGTGAACGGATTGTCGGATTGGATCTTCACCTATTCCGATCGCATCTCGGTGACGATCAGCGGTACCGATTTGGTTGGCACAGCCTCCTGCGATCTGGCTCAACGTGTCTGGACCGAAATCGGCGCCGTCTCGCGTCCCTATCGCAGCGACTTCGCGGCCACTCCTCCATCCTGGCGGATCATCCGCGAGAAGCGGGCAACATTTGATCTGCCCCCACCGGGTGGTCCAGGCATAGAGTTAGTGCACGGTTGGCCTTTGCTCCACGGGTCGCTTGGCCGGCGGAGCCGGTGGGGTGAGCGCAGCCGGCCAAGCGGTGAACGCGGGTAAGAAGACCTCTGGCGCGGGCGGCCGATAGCCGAGTGCGCCATGCGGGCGGACGGTGTTGTAGTGCCGCCGCCAGCTCTCGATCAGGATCTGCGCCTCCCGCAAGCTATAGAAGATCTCTCCGTCCAGCAGTTCGTCGCGTAGCCGTGCGTTGAAGCTTTCGACGAAGCCATTTTCCCAGGGCGATCCTGGCGCGATGTAGGCCGTCTTCGCGCCCACCCCCATGATCCAAGCCTGCACGCTCTTGGCCACGAACTCAGGGCCATTGTCCGAGCGAACATGCTCGGGCACGCCGCGCAGTATGAACAGGTCGGACAAGACGTCGATCACGTCGACTGCCTTGAGCTTGCGTGCGACCCGGATCGCCAAGCACTCGCGGGTGAACTCGTCAATCACGTTGAGCATGCGCACCTTCCGGCCATCGTGGGTGCGCGCTTCGACGAAGTCGTAGGACCAGACGTGGTCGCGCCGCTCAGGCCGCAGCCGCAAGCAGGAGCCGTCGTTGTCCCAGAGGCGCCCGCGCTTGGGTTGGCGGGTCGGCACCTTCAGCCCTTCACGCCGCCAAATCCGCTCGACGCGCTTGTCGTTGACGAACCAGCCGGCGGCCTTCAGCAGCGCGCAGATCTTGCGGTAACCGTAGCGGCCATACCGCTCGGCCAACGCGACGAGGTCGGCGGTGAGCGCGGCCTCATCCTCCCGGCCCCGCGGCACCTTGCGCTGCGTCGAGCGATGCTGACCGAGCGCCCGGCAGGTGCGCCGCTCGGAGACGTTCATCGTCAGCATGATGTGCTCGACACAGGCGCGTCGGCGCGCGGGGCTCAGAAGTTTCCCCGTGCCGCCTCCTGCAGGATGAGCTTGTCGAGCGTCAGGTCTGCAATCGCCTTCCTGAGCCGCTGGTTCTCCGTCTCCAGGTCCTTCATGCGCCGGACCTGATCGGTCTTCAGCCCGCCGAACTCACGACGCCAGCGGTAGTAGGTAACCTCGCTCACGCCGATCGCCCGGATTGCCTCCGCCACGCTCGTACCTTGACCGATCAGCACGTCGGCTTGGCGCAGCTTCGCGACAATCTCCTCAGGCTTGGGTCGCTTCCTCGACATCGATCCGTCCTCCTGGCTCGAAAGCCATACTAAAGGGCGGACCACTCCGCTGGGGGCGGATCAGGGATGCTGCGCGAGGCGTCGCCCTGAGTGACCAGCCTCTCTCCGGTCGCCACGACCTCCTTCCCCACGGTTGGGACGGCCGGGGCCGGGAGGGGCGGGTTCAAGCTGGCCAGGTACTCGGCCATGTCCTTGAGGTAGGCCTCCGGCAGGTAGGCCAGGAGGTAGTTCATCGGCGGGTAGTGTCGCCGGCCGTTCCGGAACGCCACGAGCTGGTTGAACAGGTAGCCCGCCGGCTTGCCTGCGAGGCGAGGAAAATAGGGGTCGCGCGTCCCTTCGCCCTGCGCGCCGTGGCAAGGGGCGCAGGGCAGCACGCGCTCGGCCATGGTGTCCGGGGGAGATGCGAGGGGTTCCGCCTGCGCCGGCTGCGAAGCCAAGATCATCAGCGCAGTCGCGACAGCAACGCCACGGACCAGGTGCAAGACCGCTCTCCGGCTACCATAGCCTACGGGCGCGGACCCACGCCGCGTTTGATGGTGGCGCGGATGCCCGCACCGCGGTGGGCCCCTCTCGCGCACCGTAGCCGATAGCGCGCCGTGCTCTTTGCGTTCGCGCAAACAAGCCGTACGGTCTTGCCGATTACCGCCTGCGCCTCGGTCGAACCCGGCATGGCGGCCGCTCCGCCCGCCTTCCGTGGCGGCTCGACGCGTCCGATGGCCGCGCGCCACACGAGCCGGGACCGGCGGATCTGGCGTCGACGCCAAGCCTCGCAGCGGCGCGCCGCGGACGGCGTTCGTTCCTGCGCGTCACGGTGCGACAGGGGCGGTGTCGAGGAGTTCCGGGAACGGGGACGGTAGGGGGCGATGGACCAGGCACCGCAAAGGATCAGGGCGGCCGCGGGAGGACTGCTGAGTGGCCTTGACCAGGAGGCTGCCGACGCCTTGCTGGAAATCGCCACGCATCGTCAGATCGCGGAGGGGTCGGCCCTCTTCCACCAGGGTGATGCGCCCAGCCGCCTCTTCCAGGTCGTGACCGGTTTGGTGAAGCTGTCGCGGGTCGACCCGCACGGCGAGCAGACGACGCTCCGGTTCATGGGGCCCGGCGAGCTCGTCGGCTGCGTCGCCGTCTTCCAGCAGTTCCCCTTCCCCGCGACGGCGACCGCCAGCAAGCCGACCTCCGTCCTGTGCTGGGGGGCGGCGCAGGTCCTCGACCTTATCCGCCGCTACCCGGCGGTCTCGGCGAACGCCCTGAAGACCGCCGGGGACCGCGCCCGCGAAATGGTCGAGCGGGTGACCGAACTGAGCGCCATGTCGGTGGAGGCGCGGATCGCAAGCGTCCTCCTGCGCCTGGCCGCCCAAGTCGGGCGGACCTGTTCGGTGGGCGTGGAGGTCGCTTCCCCGGTCACCAGGCACGACCTCGCCGAGATGACCGGCCTGACGTACTTCACCGTGAGCCGGGTCCTGAGCGCTTGGCAGAAGCGAGGCATCGTGCGGCTCGGCCGGGAGCGGATCACCGTCGTCGAGCCGGGCCGATTGGCGGAGATCGCAAATTAAGAGGCTTCAAAGCTGAGTTCCAAGCTCGACTTCCTGCCCCGACACGGCGCTCATGCAGCCGCCTGAGGCACCCCTCTTGGTTGGATACCCAACCCGGCCTGAAAGGCAGGAGACTCCGCCCCGAGCAAAAATCCCCGCCGCAAGGGGACTTTACGCCCCGGCGCAGGTTGCCTCCCGAGGGGGCGCGAAGGCGGGTGACCCATGCCGGTGTTCTTCTTCGACGTGTGCGCCCGCGGGCGCCTGGAGACCGACGAGACCGGGCTCGAACTCGCCAGTGCCGAGGCTGCCTACCTTGAGGCTTACGCCGCCATACCAGGTCTGACGGCCGAGCTGCTGCGCGCCGGAGACCAAGCCGTGGGCTACAGTTTCGTGGTCACGAACGAGGCAGAACGGGTCTTGTTCGAGATCCCGTTCCACGAGATCCTAGGCAGGCCTTAGAAACATCCAGTCCCCGTTCGCCCCGGCAGCTTGGCCGATCCGGAACCCGCTCCGTGCACCGCACCAGGCTGAAACCTCCACGATGACCGGCGCCCCGCACGCAGCCATGACGTCGCGCAGGCATTCCACGGCCTCCTCGGCCTCTGCCAGGGTCGCAAGCGCCTTGCGGCGGAAAACTTTGCCGGAGGCGAGCAGCGCCATGACGGCGAAGCGCCCGTCTGGCATGTCGACGATGCGGCACCTGACCGACCCGGCCATGCCCTGCCTCCGCCCGCCGCAGCCTTAAGCCGTCAGGCGGCGCGTGTTGTCCGCGACCAGCTCCCGGTAGCGGGCGATGACCTGGTCGTGCGAGCCGCCCGTCATCAGCGTGTTAGCCGCCTCCATCGCGGCCACGACCTTCTCGCCCACCATCGACACCATCTCGGCCTGGGCCTCCGCGCCGCCCCAGGCGAGCCGTGACGTCCCCCCATCGCTTTGGTCCGGCGTGAGTGCGAGTTTTCCGGTTGTGTGAGCCCCTGATGGGAGGAGCAGAGCCGTGAAGAAGAGCAGGTTCACCGAGGAGCAGATCGCCTTCGCGCTGAAGCAGGCCGAGACGGGGACACCGGTCGCGGAGGTGCTGCGCCGGATGGGCATCTCCGAACAGACGTTTTACCGCTGGAAGAAGCTCTACGGCGGCTTGGGCACGGGCGAGCTGCGGCGGCTGAAGCAGCTTGAGGACGAGAACCGCAAGCTTAAGCAGCTCGTTGCCGATCTGAGCCTCGACAAGCACATCCTGCAGGACGTGCTCGCAAAAAAGCTCTGACGCCTGCTCGGCGACGCGAGCTCGTGCACCAGGTTCAGGAGGCGCACGGGGTGAGCGAGCGGCGCGGCTGCGCCGCGCTCGGCGTCGGCCGGTCGAGCATCCGCTACCGCTCGACCAAGCCCGATCAGGCACCGCTGCGGATGCGCATCTGTGATCTGGCCAAGAGCCGGGTGCGCTACGGCTACTTCCGAATCTACATCCTGCTGCGCCGGGAGGGTTGGCGGGTCAACCACAAGAGGGTCCACCGTCTCTACAGGGATGAGGGCCTCAGCCTGCGGCTCAAGCGACCGCGCCGGCACGTCAGCGCGGCACACCGTGAGCGTCAGCCTACTGCGCTCCAGCCGAACGAACGCTGGTCGATGGACTTCGTCTCCGACGCGCTGTTCGACGGCCGCCGGCTGCGGGCCTTGACGGTCGTCGATGCGTTCACGCGCGAGGCTCTGGCGATCGAGGTCGACCAGGGCATCAAAGGCGAACAGGTCGTGGCTGTCGTCGGCCGCTTGGCGCTGCTGCGCGAAGCACCGTGCGCGATCCAGGTCGATAACGGGCCTGAGTTCGTCTCGAAAGCCCTCGACCGCTGGGCCTACGAGAACGGTGTCACGTTGGACTTCTCGCGCCCTGGCAAGCCGACCGACAACGCACTGGTCGAGTCGTTCAACGGCCGCCTGCGCGACGAGTGCCTGAACGCGAACTGGTTCTTGTCGTTGGCCGACGCGAGGAGCAAGATCGAGACGTGGCGGCGGCACTACAACGAGAGCCGTCCTCACACCGCCCTGGGGTGGCGAACGCCCCAGGAATTCGCCCTGGCGGCGGCCCTGCAGCCCGCCGAATGAGACCCGGAGGCTCACCTTTCGGCCGGACCAAGATCCGGGGGACCCTCACGCCGTCTGTACCTCGATCTGGCGCAGCATCAGCACGACCTGCTCCGCGCTCGGCCTCTGTCCTCGCTTCATTCCCAACTCTTCTGATCCAGGCTGATCCTCTCAATCAGCCCGGTCCAAAGCCAGCCGGTCAGGACACGGCCATCAGACCGCATCGCGCACCGCTTGGCAGCCTTCTGACTCAGTCCCGGTCCGGGTTACGATCAGCGCATGTGGAGCGGACCCTGGCGTGGCTGGCCTGCTTCCGACGGCGTGCCATCCGCTACGAGCGCCGCGCCGACCTCTATCTCGCCTTCACCACACTCGCCTGCGCCCTCATCTGCCGTGCACAGGCCAAAAGGTTTTGTTCCTAACTCTAAGTAGATATAGATCCGGTCGAAGTTTTTATGAACTCAACCAGAGCTGCCTTGGGTGGGACGACGTTGTGCTGGCTTGATGCATGGCAGGGCAAGCGCAACTTCAGGCGCCTTCCTCCGGCACACCCCGGTGCATCACCGCAAGCACGGCGGCGAGCACGCAGCCAGCGATGATGCCGGCGGTCAGATCCTCAAGCAGAGTCAGACCAAAGGTGGCGAGTAGAACCGCGGCCGTGCACCGGTTCTTCAGGAGCCGTACGAACTCGCTCTTCTCCACCATGTTCCAGGAGACGACCAGTAGCACAGCCGCCAGAGCCGCCAGCGGTACGAAGCCGGCGAGCGGAGTTGCGACCAGCATGAAGAGAAGGAGGAAGGCCGAGTGCAGGATGCCTGCGATGGGGCTTGCCGCACCAGCGCGCACGTTAGTCGCAGTTCTGGCTATTGTGCCAGTCACGCTGATGCCGCCAAACAGAGCCGAAGCGACGTTCGCGATGCCTTGGGCAATCAGTTCCATGTTCGAGCGATGAACGCGGTCTGTCATGCTGTCGGCAACCTTGGCCGACAGCAGGCTCTCGATACCACCGAGAAGCGTGAAGGCTAGGGCAGTCGGGAAGACGTCGCGCAGTAACTGAGGGGTCATCGGCGGTAACTGGGGCATAGGCAGGCCGTGCGGTAGGCTGCCGAAGCTGTTTCCGACGGTGGCGACGTCGAGGCCGCCTAGCCAAGCCAGGGCTGAGGCAGCGGCAACGGACACGAGCATGCCAGGAAAGGAAGGCTTCCACTGCCGCAGCGCGAAGACCGCCAACACGACGCCGCAGCCCAGGGCAAGCGCTGTCGGATTGAGAGTGGGCAAGGCGCGGACGATGGCCACGAGCTTCGGGATGACCGGTCCAGGCTCAGCGCCGTCCAGTTTGAGGCCGCCTAATTCCTTCAACTGACTGGCCAGGATCGTACAGGCGATGCCCGCCGTGAAGCCGACGGTGACCGCGTGCGGGATATGCCGGATTAGCGAGCCCAGCCGAAACGCGCCGACGAGAGTCAGCAGCAGACCGGAGAGCAGCACGGCGAGGAGGGTGCCGTCGACGCCGAAACGGGCAACAGTGGCCGAGACGAGGACGATGAAGGCTCCCGCCGGCCCGCCGATCTGGAAGCGGCTGCCGCCGAGAGCGGAGACGACGAAGCCGCCTACGATGGCGGCGTAGAGCCCCCCGGTCCGGCGAGACTCCAGACGCGACAGCGATGGCCATGGAGAGCGGCAAGGCAACAATGGCTACAGTCAGCCCGGCCATGACGTCGCGGCGGAGCACTGCCACTCCGTAGCCCTCTGCCAGAACAGTGACGAGCTTGGGCTTGTAGAGGTGCGCGGTGGCAGCGCCGTTGGGCATGACTTCGTCTTCGGGTTGCGAGGTTGGGCGGGAGGAGTCCTTTCACCAGGGCTTCTGAGCACCGCGGCCGCATTGATTCAGCGCAAGAGCTTCCCCGGGAATGCGTCCACAGGCTGGGTAGAAGGTCAGAAACTGGCCGAACGCCCGCGGCCACGCGGTCGGGCGAGCGTCCTTCCCCTGTAGCGTCACGCTTCCGCGCCTTTCACACGCGCTACTTGATGACGGAACTCGCTGAGGTGTCGGCGGAAGGCATCAGAACGAACCATCCGAGCACGCTGTGGTTACAATCAGACCAAGCTCAAGTATAGGCTGGACTCCTCTCCTGTCCGTAGCGGTGTGCCTGTAACTTTGGCATGCTTGTTCTACGCCTCACGAGTACGAGCTTTGGGAAGCCCACTCCTGCTCGCACGCGCCGGCCCTTTCGCCAATGCCAGTCTTGATCCACATCAACGACGCGGCGGATACCCGCCTCTTAATCTGGCGCAGGATCTGAAAAGCTGGCGCCAATGAAGCGGGCTTCATTTCGCGCTGTGTGCTGGAAAGCTCTTGAGAGCGCTAGCTTCAAACCTTTGGGTGGAACTCTCAATTTGCCACCTGTTTAATGCCTTCCGCGTCTGTGGACGGGCCAATGAATGCTGCCACTGATCCCAACGCCCTTTCCAAATCTGCGTTGAGGAGCGAAAGCCATCGTACGGAAAGAACAACGTGATTTAAGCGGGAGGTTATAGGTGACGACCCTGCACCTCACACACGGATCGGCGCTTGCCCACCTAGGACCTGCATGGCACCCCGAGCGTGCCGACCGCATCCGGGTCGTCGAGCGCTGCCTGGAACAGGAGCGCTTCGCTGGTCTCGTACGCGAGCAAGCTTCGGTCGTCTCTGAGGCTGCGCTGACCCGCGTGCATGAGGAGACCTACGTCGAGGCTACGATTGCTGGTCTGCAGAACGGCATTATCGCGCCTGTAGACGAAGACACACACGTCTCGGCTGGCACGCTGGAGGCTGTGCTGCGCAGTGCCGGTGCTGCGGTGCAGGCCGTAGACGAAGTCATGACGGGCACCGTTCGCAATGCCTTCTCGGCCATGCGGCCGCCCGGGCACCATGCAGGCCGGGCGCGGACCGCCGGCTTCTGCTTCTTCAACAACATCGCCGTCGCCGCGCGTCACGCCCAGGCGGCGCATGGTGCAGGCCGCGTCGCAATCCTGGATTGGGACGCTCACCACGGAGACGGCACCCAAGAGATCTTCTGGAGCGACCCGACCGTGCTCTTCTGCTCGACCCATCAATGGCCATTCTACCCCGGCACGGGCGCGGCGTCAGAGTGTGGCGAGCACGGCACGATCGTGAACGTGCCGCTTCCGGCCGGGGCGGACGGAGCCATGTTCGGTGAGGCGCTCCGCACGATGGTACTCCCTCGCATCGCGGCGTTCCGGCCTGATCTCATCCTGATCTCCGCCGGCTTCGACGCGCACTGGCGCGACCCAATGTCCGACCTCGCGCTCACTGAAGCGGACTACCGGTGGGCCACAGAACGGCTCGCAGACATTGCCGATCGGGAGTGCGACGGGCGCATCGTCTCGCTGCTGGAAGGCGGCTACGACTTGGTGGGGCTGGCGCGCTCGGTGGAGGCCCACGTCACAGCCCTGCTCGAACCAGCGAGCTGCCGCATCCAGGACGTAATCGGGAGCACGCCGAAAGCTTATACGGCGGCGTGCAATCCGCGAACTTCAGGTCAGAGTCCGGCCGTTATTTGACGCGAGCTCCACGCAATGCCGTCCATCTACACTGAACGCAGCAGTGAGTTGAGCCGACATGAGTACCAGGAGAACTCGGGTGGAAGCCAGGGAGTGTAGGCGGCCCAGGCCATGGCGAGGCGGGCGACGTCCTCCTGGGACGTCCGGGGCCAGACGGCGACGATGACGACCTTGGTGAAGGCGCGCTCTCGGCAAGGAGGACGGTCTCCTCGGGACTGAGATCCCGGTGGACCGGGTACGGGGGAGAGAAGGAGCCTGCCGGCGGAGATCGCGGAGTGTGCGGTTGCACAGTGAAGCTGCGGTCACGAAAGCGGCCAGCAGGCTGAGGGCGGACCGGGTCGCATCAGTCGCTCTCCCGGGCATAGTCGGTCGCCAGGTCGCGGAGGCGGGCCCGGGCGGCGCGATGGAGTCAGAGCCTTGGCGCTCTCAAGCTCGACCTCGAAGGGCAGCGGGTCGATGCGGTAGAGCACTTCGCCCTTCTTGACTACGCTGCCCTGCTGGAAAGCGCGCTCGACAATGATGCCGGAGACGCGCGGACGCACCTCGGCGATGCGCATGGGCGTGACCCGACCGGGCAGTTCTTTGATCAGGGTCACGGGCCTCGGTTCGACGGTCACGATCCCGACCTCCGGCGCTGCGGCGGCATCGCCCGCAAAGGCTGTGGTCGCGGGGCCGGTACCGGCGAGGAGCACGGCGGCGAAAACCAGGGCTCGGCCCCTTCGCGTGCGGATGGTCCGCGAGCGGTCCAGCATTCGTGACATGGCTCTGTCTCATTCGGAAGAGCATCGAGGCGCCGTGAGCCGGCAGCAAGGACGCGGATCTGCGACCTCGCACCATGAGATCGATTGGCGCGCGCGATTTTCAAGTGGCATTTATTTGCAATAGTTGGCCATGAGAAGATTCATTTTAGACATTGCTGCCCATTGAAATAATCGATGGCGACCATTTGCAATTTTTGACTTGTGGTTTGAACGAACGCCGCCCACGTCCCGGAGCGCTCAGGGTCCGGGCCCCTTTGGTGCGTGTACGCCGCCGCAGCGCTCATTGATTGATCCACCTCAAGGCCGAACGGTCGAGGCGGCGCCAGCCTCCCACCGGCGGCGCGATCAGGGCCGCCTGACCGGAACTAGACCATGAACCTCAGATCGCTCCTCACCCTCGGTGACCGTGTCGGGGCGCCGATGTCCGACCATCAAGCGATGATGTTGCTTCTGCAGCGACTGGCCAACCAGATGTTCGGCGATCTCCGTTTCGGTCTGCCGCCGCTCCTGCAGGGTGCTGCCGTGCCACGCATGGATGTCGTCGAGAAGGACGGACACTTCGAAGTCACCGCCGAGTTGCCGGGCCTCGTTCGCGAGGACATTTGGATCGAGCTCGCCGACGACATGCTCGTCATCAGCGGCGAGAAGCGGCAGGACAGGGACGAAACCGAAGGATCCCGGAAGATCACAGAGCGGGCCTACGGCTCCTTCATGCGCACGCTGGAACTGCCGGCTGGTATCAGGCCCGAGGACATCGAGGCCAGCATGGACAAGGGCGTCCTCACGGTGAGATTGCCCAAGACCGTCCTCGCCGCTCGTGAGACCAAGCGCATTGAGATCAAGGCGCCCTGATGCCAACGCGGGAACCGCTCGCGAGGCTCGTCCGGCGGCTGGAGGAGGCCGGCACGCTGGGCGAGCGCGAGCGGCAAGCCATCCTCTCCCTGCGCCTCCGACCACGGCTGGTGCCGGCCCGTGCCGACATCGGCTTGAAGCAGGACCCACAAGCCGCGCACCTCGTGCTGCGCGGGGTGGCCTGCCGCTACCACATGCTGTCCGACGGCACCCGCAGCATCGTCGGCCTGTTCTTCCCGGGCGACCTTTGCGGCGGCCACTCGGCTTCGCCGGCCAAGCACCATGGCTCACTCGGGGCGCTCTCGCCGTCCCTCGTCGCCGACGTCCCGTTCCGTACCCTGGAAGCCCTGATCGGGGACCATCCCGGCATCGGGCGGGCCCTGTGGTGGCTGGCCCTCGTCGAGCTCGGCATCGCGCAGCAGTGGCTGGCGAACGGCGGTCTGGAAGCTGAGCGGCGGATCGCGCATTTCGTCTGCGAAATCCTGGCCCGGTCCGAGGCCACCGGCATGGCCGCCGTCGACGCCTTCTCGGGAGGGATACGCCAAGGCGTCATCGCCGATCTCGCCGCGGTCTGCTTGGTCCACGTGAACCGGGTGCTGCACGCTCTTCAGGACGCCGGCCTGATCAGGCTGGAAAGAGGGGTGGTGAAGGTGCCCAAGCCCAGCCGGCTCGCCGCCTACGCCGATTTCGATGCGGGCTACCTACACCTGGCAGGGCGAGCCGCGACTGAGCCGGGCTCCGAAATTTCCTTGTCATGCGGGACCGGTCTGGCACGGATCCGAACTTCAGCCGGTGTCGTGGGCCCGGGAGCACGTCCCGGGTCGGCCAACGATGCCTGGCCGTGCCAAGGCCAATGAGGATGGAGATGACCGCTCGCTCTGTTCAGTGCGACATCAGGCAACAGACGGAAGGCTTCGCCAGCAGGTCGCGTGTGACCCCGCCGAAGAACCACTCCCGCAGGCGGCTGTAGCCGTAGGCGCCGGCCACAATCAGGTCGGCGTCGAAGTCACGCACCGCCTTCTGCATTTCGTCGGCGACGGTCCAGCCCGAAGGCTTTGCCGGATGCGCCGTCGCGTTTACATCGTGCAGCGACAAGTAGCGAACCACATCCTCGACCTCGGCGCGGTCCTTGCCATCGGAAATCCGGAACACCCAGACGGCCTCGGCGCAACGCAGGATCGGCATGGCGTCAGTTACAGCCCGGCGGGTCTGCAGGGTGTTCTTCCAGCCGATGATGACGCGTCCGGCCTCCAGGTGCTCGACGCCAGGCGGGACGACGAGGACGGGCCGGCCCAGCCCCATCAACGCGTCGCCGACGTCGACCGCCATGCCATCCGCCACCCCTTCGTCGTCCGCGCAGAGCCCGACCACGACGAGGTCCGCCGCTCGGGACTGGTCCTTAAGAAACCGGACTGGGGCGGTCAGGTCGGAGCGCCATTCGATGCGGTCGTTTAGCCACGAGGCGTTCCGGAACGACCGCTCGGTGCCCGCGAGCCTGGCGAGGGCGGCTTGGCGGATCTCCTCAATGACAATGCCCATCGGCACGGCGGTTTCCCCGTAGCCCTGCGGGTAGTCGGGCATGTAGGCGGCTGCACCGATGAGGCGGGCGCCGAGGCGGTGCGCGAGTCCCGCGGCGAGCCGGACCCGCGCCGATGCGTGGCGCCCGTCGTCGACCGCGACCATGATGCTGACAATGGACATGGGAGCCTCCCTCGGCCCGTAGAGGGCGGGCATCACGGTGCGGCCGCCCGGGCGGGATGGCGTTGACCTGCCTCAAGCCCGCCAGTCCTGGCCGGAGTACAGGAACCGGTTCTCGTCGCGCAGGAGCACCGCCAAGCCGTCGATGGCCGGCTCCGGGCGGGTGATCACGAAGCGCGGAACGGCCCGCATCGCCTCCCGGAACGGGTCCTCTTCCTCGAATGCGGCGCCGAGCGCCCCCGTCTCGCGGGACCTCGACGATGCGGGGGCGGTCTCGCCGGCGAGGTAGGTGCCGCCGGTCGCCGAGAACACCAGCGCCAGGTCGCCCACGAACCGGCCGACCAGGCGCGCGAACCGATGGACCGCTTCGCTTGCGACCGGATCGTCCTCGGCCGCTTCGAGCACCTCCGGCGGCGCATTCCA
This sequence comes from Methylorubrum extorquens, assembly GCA_900234795.1. Taxonomy (NCBI): domain Bacteria; kingdom Pseudomonadati; phylum Pseudomonadota; class Alphaproteobacteria; order Hyphomicrobiales; family Methylobacteriaceae; genus Methylorubrum; species Methylorubrum extorquens. Next base: position 1,868,993 of record LT962688.1, on the reverse strand, counting down.
GGCGACCGTCATGCCGCGCCGCCGCGACGGCCCGAGCGAGCCTTACGAGGCCGGGACCGGACAGCAAGGTCTCGGCCGCGAGCCTACCCCCTGCCGGCATCAGTTCGGACCACGGCAGACCGTCGTCCCGCTCGCAGCGGCCGAAGCCGACATGCCCGGCCTCTGTGTTCTGTATCAGGAGGTGGTCGCCAGCGGGGATCAGGGCCGCTGCGCCGAGGCCCGTGCCCGGGCCGAGAACGAGCCGCGGGCCGGTGCCCGCGACCGCCGCTCCTATCCGTACCAAGTCGGCTGGGTCGTCCTCTTCGAGGATGCCGAGGACCCCGGCGAGCGATCGTTGACCAGCCGCACCGCTTCCAGTCCGAGCGCGACGCCGATCCCGTCGAGGTCGAACCGCCAGGGCGCGTTGGTCAGTCGCGTGACGCCGCCGGCGACGCGCCCGGCGACGGCGAGGCAGGTGGAGCGCGGCCGTGGTGTTCTCGGTTCGTCGAGATAGACCTGCAGGGCATCGAGGGGGGTGCGGAAGCTGGCCGTCGGCACCTTCCAGATCGGAGCCGGCCGAGCCCCCCGTCGACGTGAGGACGGCGAAGCGGGCATAGGTGCCGCCGATGTCCGCGAGAAGAACCGGATAGGGCGGCGGCATCCTCAATCCTCCTGGTTCGCGCCCGCAGGAGCCGTCCTCTCGGTCTTGAGGCTGAGGATATAGTCGATGACCGCCTCCATCTCGTCGCGGTCGAGCCGCAGGCTCGGCATTTGCTCGTGGTGGCTCTGCAGGAAGACGGCCAGCGCCGGCCCTGTCGTGGAAGGCATCTCCGCAACTCGGACGAAGGCCGGACCGACGAACTCGCCCGGCTGTGCCGCACGGCCGATCACGTGGCATTGGCTGCAGAGCTGCGTGGCAATGGTCCAGCCCCGGACGCGATGGTCCTCAGTTGGACCGGCTATGGCCGGCGCGCCAGCGACGCTCGCGAGCAGGCCGCCCAGCGCAAGAACGCGAGCGGATCGGGGCGACGCGGCCATCATGACGCCCTCGCGATCCTGAGCCGCCTCGTGGCGACCGCCACAGTCACGGCTCCGGCCACGACGTGCGCCCAGGTAGCGGCATCGTTGGCCGCGAAGCCGAATAGGAAAGGCGTGAGAACCGTCCACGCCCCAGCGAGTACGACCGCCTTCTCAAGGGCGGGACGGAAGCGAATCCGGTTGCATCCGGTGAGCGCGAGGATCAGCAGGCCCGGCATGAGCGCGAAGAAGGCCGCCCGGCCCTGGTCAGCGAACACCAGCACCCATGCAGCCAGTACCAGCGCCATGCCGGCAGCGTGCTGTAAGATGTCGATCTGGATCTCGTCCGCTCTCCCACCCGACGGCGGGGGCGTGACCTGCCTACCTGCCTGGGACATGACATGTCTCCTCGATCTGCCTGTTGTCGCGACGCCCCTTCGAGTGCGGGGGCGTCGAGCGGTTCCGTCACCCATGGACCTCGGCGATGATGCAGCCGGGGTCGACCACCTCGTTGACCGGCGCGAGGATCATCAGGCGACCCTCGGCGGGGGAAGCGATGTCGTGCAGGGCCTCGCCGATGCGCACGGCGGCCACAGCCTCGCCGGCCCGCACGCTCGCCCCGTCCGGGACGAGCCACCGCTCCAGGACGCCTTCGGGCAGCATGCCCGTGGACCAGAGACCCTCAGCTACGTGGATGTCTGCCATGATCGCCTCCTGCCGGACGCCCGGGAATGGGCACATTGAGGCAGGAGACGCCAATGGAGCGGGGGCCGCGTTGATCTGGATCACGGCGAGTCCGGCACGGCCCCGGTAGCTGGGACGGCAGGCTTGAGGCAGGTCAAGGCGGCCGACGGCAGGTTAGGCAGGCTTCTTTCAGGCCCCTCCTTCGAACCATCATCATGCTTGTCGTCCTCGCCGCCAGCATCGTCCTCGTCATGGTCACCATCCTGGTGCTCTACGAGACGCTGCGCCTGACCTCGGAGCACCTCGCCGAACTGCCGGTGCCGCCGCGCTGGCGCATCGTCGCCGTGGTGCTCGCCGCCTTCGCCGGGCATACGGTCGCGGTCTGGATCTACGCCATCGCCTACTGGCTGCTCGTCCTGAGGCTCGGCCTCGGCAGCTTCTCGGGCGTGCCGGTGACGACGTTCGAAGACTGCCTGTTCGTCTCGGTGGTCGCCTATTCCTCGCTTGGCTACGGCGACCACGCGCCCGTCGGCCACGCCCGCCTTCTCACCGGCGTCGAGGCGCTCAACGGCCTGCTCCTGATCGGCTGGTCGGCTTCCTTCACCTACCTCGCCATGGAACGCTACTGGCCGCTCCACGGAAAGGCGCGCGCCCACCGTGCCGCGAAAGCCCGCAGTCCGGCAGACGGGGAGCCTGGCCGCGAACGCCTCTTTCCGCCGACGACCGGCACCTGAGCGCCGGTGCCCTTGCGCTGGATCAAGGCCGGCCGGACCAGCCGGCCGCAGATTTCGCCCTCACCGGCAAACGGAGTCGAGCCATGCGCGAGTACCTCGTCACCTTCCATAAGACCGTCCCGGACGACACCGGGCACGACCATCGCGTCCTGCAGCAGCAGGCGGTCGTCACCGCCCGCTCGGACATCGCCGCCGCGTTCGCCGCCAAGGCGATGCTGTGCGAGGCTTGCGGCGTCGTCGACTGGCGGATGCGGGCCGATACCTGCGAGGTCGCCGAACTCACCCGGCAAGCAGCCTGAGGAGGCCGGCATGAGCTACGAACTCACCGAACCCGTGCACTGGCAGGGCCGGCAGTGGGCCGTCACCGGCTACGGGATCGAGGCGCTCGACGGCATGTACCACGTGCCGTTCGCCGACATCCCGGACGCCGAGGACGGCCGACCTGGTTGGCTCGATGATCTCCGCCGCCGCTACGGGACCGACGGCGACGACCTCGCGGCGGCCCTTCGGGTCGCACGCACGGTCCGTGCCGAAGCGAAGGCCTCGGCGTCGAAGTCGATGGCATGAGCGTCCCGTCCGTCGCGGCCGAGGAGGCCGACGACCCGGAGGTGCCGAGCCCTGCCGTCGGCCCTTCGAAGCCGCGCCTGCTGCGCGTCCTCGGCCCCGGCCTGATCACCGGTGCCTCGGACGACGACCCCAGCGGCATCGCCACTTACGGCCAGGCGGGAGCCCAGTTCGGCTACGGCCTGTGCTGGACCATGCTCTACACCCTGCCGCTGATGGCGGCGGTTCAGATGGTTTCCGCCCGGATTGGGCGCACCACCGGCCACGGCATCGCCCGGGTGCTGCGCGAGCACTATCCGAACAGCCTGCTCCAGGCCGTGGTGGTGCTCCTGCTGGCCGCGAACATCCTGAACCTCGGGGCCGACCTCGGCGCCATGGCGGACGCGCTGAACCTGCTGTTGCCGGGCCCGCGCTGGCTCTATGTGGTCCTCTTCGCCGGCATCTGCGCCTTCATGCAGCTCGTCCTTCAGTACACGCGCTACGTCGCCGTCCTGAAGTGGCTGACGCTGAGTCTGTTCGCCTATCTCGGCGTGGTGATCTTTGCCCGCGTCTCTTGGTGGGACCTTGGCGCGGCGCTCGCCATCCCGAAGGTCAACCTCAGTGGCGGCGCCCTGACCACGCTGGTGGCCCTCTTCGGCACCACGATCAGCCCCTACCTGTTCTTCTGGCAGGCCGCCGAGGAGGCCGAGGACCTGCACGCCTATCCGCGCCGGCGCGACCTCCTGCACGCGCCCGAACAGGGTGGCGCGGCGCTCCACCGCATCGAGATCGACACGCTGGTCGGCATGGCCTTCTCGAATCTCGTGGCGCTCGCCATTATGGTTACCGCCGCCGCGGTGCTGCACCCGCGTGGTATCACCGACATCCAGACCTCGGCCCAAGCGGCGGAGGCCCTGCGTCCGCTGGCTGGCCCGTTTTCCGCTACTGTCTTCGCCCTTGGCATCGTCGGGACCGGACTTCTGGCAGTTCCAGTGCTGGCGGGCTCGGCGGCCTACGCGGTCGGCGAGGCGCGGCGCTGGCCCGTTGGCTTCGGCCGGCGCCTGCTGGAGGCGCGCGCCTTCTACGGGACGGTGGCGCTCGCCACGCTGGTGGGCATGGTCATCAGCCTGGGCGCGGTCGACCCGATCCGGGCGCTCTACTGGAGCGCAGTCGTCAACGGCGTCATCGCGGTGCCGGTCATGGCGGTGATGATGATGGCGGCGGCGCGCACCGACATCATGGGCGCCTTCGCGGTGCGAGGTCCCCTCAAGCTGCTCGGCTGGGTCGCCACAGCCTGCATGCTGCTCGCGGTTCTCGCCATGCTGATGACGGCGGCGCTTCCCTTGATCTAGCGCAACGCGCCCCGGGCCAACCGGTCCATCCTCGCACTGCCGCAACCTGAATTAGGAATCGGGCGATGGATGGCGGAAGAGAGGGACGACCGGTCGTACTGGTCGCGGAGCCTCAGGCGTTGCCGGGCATGTGGCTGGAGGACGTGCTCGCCGACGCCGGCTGTGCCGTCAGCGGGCCCTACGCCACTTGCCAGGATGCGGCGGAGAGCCTGGAAGAGAAGCCGCCAGACTTCGCGGTCGTCAGCGTCGACCTGAACCAGGGGCCCTGCTTCCCGCTCGCCTGCGCCCTGCGCCGCCGGGGCGTCCCCTTCGCGCTGATCTCTGGAAACGCACGCGTCCCGGACGCCTTCTCGGACGTGCCGAGGTTCGACCGGCTGTTCGATGCCCGGGACATGGTCTCCGCCGTAAGCGCCCGTTGCGCGGTCCCGGGCTGCCCCTGCGCCTGTCCGATGCTGGATCGGATCGCGGTCGGCGAGGCCGTTGCGCTGGATCAATGTCCGACCGCCTGCCGGGCGTAAGCATCGGCTTCGGCCAGGCGCGACCTGGACCTCATCGAGGAGACGAACGATGGGCGACAAGCTGATCCGCCAGAACGTCATCGACGAGCTCGATTTCGATCCCAGCATCGACGCTGCCAACATCGGCGTCGCCGTGGAGAACGGCATCGTCACGCTCACCGGTCACGTCGGTAGCTACACGGAGCGCGTGGCCGCCGAGAAGGCGGCCCAGAAGGTGCGCGGCGTGCGCGGGGTGGTCGAGGAGATCCAGGTGCGCTTCGACGGCGAAACGCCGCCGCGCGACGAGGACATCGCCCAACGCGCCGTGCAGATGCTGGACTGGTCGGCGACGGTGCCTAAGGGCGCCGTGCAGGTGAAGGTCCAGGACGGCTGGGTGACGCTCAGCGGTAAGGTCGATTGGCAGTACCAGAAGGAGGAGGCCTACCGGGCGATCCGGCGGCTCGCGGGCGTAGCCGGCATCATGAACGCCATCGAGGTGGCGCCCAGGGCGAGCGTGCCCGACGTGCGCGCGAAGATCATGGCGGCGCTCAAGCGTAACGCCGAGCTTGAGGCGGATGCGATCAAGGTGACGGTCAAGGACGCCAAGGTCGTCCTGGAGGGCAAGGTGAACGCCTGGTACGAGCGCCGCCTTGCCGAGAACGCGGCTTGGTCGGCTCCGGGCGTGCGCGCCGTCGAGGACCACCTGACGCTGGGCTGACCCGGCCGGCCTGGCGAGGCCGTGAGCTTCGCCCGTCCGGGCAGCATCCCTGCGCCCCGTTACCACTCACATGGCGGAGCCCCCTATGTCGTACGCAAGCATCATGGTGGCGGTCGACCTCGGCGAGCATGCGCGCGAGCGCGTCAGGCTCGCCGGTCATTTGGCGGACGACTTCAATGCCCGCCTGATCGGCGTCGCCGCGGAGATGCCGGCCTACGAGGCCGTACCGGTCGGTCCGACGCTCGGAAGCGCGTACTGCATCGGCTCCGTCCAGGAAGCCGTCCTGAACGACCTCAGGCTGGCCCACGAGGCTTTCGAGGAGGCCGGCGGCGGACGTAGCCGTGTCGAGTGGCGTTCGAACCTCGACTTCCCCGCAGCATTTTTAGCGCGCCAATCGGCGGCCGCCGATCTGTTGGTCGTGGGCCGTGGCGACGATGGCAGCCGACTCATGTCGGTCGATCCCGGGGATGCCCTGATGCGGCTCGGCCTGCCGATGCTGGTCGTCCCGCCCAAGGTTGGCCACCTCGACGCCAAGCGCGTCGCGGTCGCCTGGAAGGACACCCGCGAGGCGCGCCGCGCCGTCCGGGATGCGCTGCCTTTCCTGAAGCGCGCCTCCCAGGTCGTGGTGATCTCCGTCGACGAAGGGAAGGGGTCGGACGACACGCGGGACGTCATCGGCCTCCTGCAGGCGCACGACGTCGACGCCACCGCGGTCCACAGGGACGCCTATGGCGCCGTGACCGCGGATGCGTTGATCGAGGCGGCCTCCGAGCAGGCTGCCGACCTCATCGTCTTGGGTGGCTACGGCCACGGCCGCTTGCGCGAGTGGGCGTTCGGAGGCGTCACCCGGGACCTTCTCGCCGGCTGCCCAGTCTGCTGCCTGATGAGCCACTGAATGCCCGTCACCGCGCATACGGCGAAGGCATGCACGGCCTTCTTGGTCCTCGTTGCGTGCACGTCGCAGGCATCGACCGTCCAAGCGCAGGGACCGGCTCGTTCCCCGGATGCGAAGGGCACCTTCGTCGAGCCCGAGAACGCGCCGCACCTCCACTGCTCAGGCGCCTGCCTGAAGAGCGGCACCCTGCAATGGTTCTGCAAGCCTGGGCAGACCTGTAGCCTGGACTGCGGCACGGCGCCTCCGCACATGCATTGTCACAACCCGCGGCGGTAAGCGGGAAGTTGCCCCGGCCCGTCCTTGGATAGCCTTTACTCTTCGTTCCTTGCAGGCCCGATGCCTCAGTGGGCCAGGAGCACCGGGATGCGAGCGTGCTCGATGACGTGGCGGGTGACACCGCCGAGCAGGAACTCCCGCACGCGGCTGTGGGTGTAGGCTCCCATGGCCAGCATGGAGGCGTGCCGTCGCTCGGCCTCGGCGAGGATGGCCTCCCCGACCGAGGTCCCGCCCTCGATATCCAGGGTGGCGGCCTCCGCCACGATTCCATGCCAGCGCAGGTAGGCGCACAGGTCGGCCGTTGGCGCCTCCTCGAATCGCTCCGTTCGCGCCTGGAGGACGGTGACCCGGGTGGCCTCGTGCAGCAGCGTGATGGATTGCCCGATCAGGCGCGTCGCCTCCTGGCTGCCGTTCCAGGCGATCATGACGTGGTCGAGCAGGTCGTAGGGAACGGCATGGCCGACCATCAGCGTCGGGCGTCCGACCGAGAACAGGGCGGTGTCGAGTGCGCGTCCCGTGAACGGCACGCCTGGATCCGGCCGGTCGACGATGACGAGATCGTTGATCCGGCCGGCAAGGGTCAGGAGCGGCTCGATTTCGCCCGAGAGTTCGGCCCAGGTCGCGAAGGTGGCGTCGAGCCGCCCGCCGGACGACATGAACGGCACCCCCTCGCGCTGACACCAGGCCTGGACGGCCGCCTTGCCCTCGGCCGCGGCCTCGCGCACGCCCCGCTCCGATGGCGTCGATGGTCGCGCAGTCCAGGGGAACCAGGCTCGCCATGCTGGCCATGACGTGCTCCGGGCCGGGCGCCATAAAGCTGACGGCGATGTGGGCATGCAAACGCCGGCCCAGGCGCAGGGCTGCATCAAGCCGGCGCGTAGCATCGACACCAGGGGCGGTAGGAACGAGGAGGCAGCGCAGGAACATCAGGGGTCTCCTCGCTCAGCGTTCCAGGGACTTGAGATAGGCGATCAGGGCCTCGGCCTGGTCCGGGTCGAACCGGAACTCGGGCATGCCGGGATGGCCCGTTCGGATGCCCTCGGCGAGCGCCTCGCCGAGGTCCTCGACGGGGTAGCGCGTGTGCAGTTCGCGAAAGGGTGGCGCCGCGCGCAGCGGGCTCGCCCCGGCGCGCCCGACGGCGTGGCAGCGGGCGCAGTTGTTCCGGGCGAGGGTCTCGCCCTGTTTCACCTGCCGGTCCCAGGCATTCGCCGGGAGGGAGAGGAGGCCGGGAAGCAGCGCCAGAGCGCCGGTCGCGAGGATGGCTGCCGGGCGCATCAGTGGCTCATCAGGCAGCAGACGGGCGTCGTCTGTAGGACGTCGCGGGTGACACCGCCGAACATCCACTCGCGGAGGCGGGAATGGCCGTAGGCGCCCATCACAACGAGGTCCGCCTCCTCGCACTGGGCGAACCGAAGCAATTCGTCGGCGGGGCCGATGGCCGGGCTCGGCAGTAGGTGGGTGCTGGCCTTGATGCCGTGCCCGGACAGGTAGGCGGCCAAGTCCTCAGTGCCCTCGCGGTTGGCGTCGGGGCCGACGACGGCGACGTGAACCTCGTCGGCCCGGGTCAGGAACGGCAGCGCGTCATGGACCGCCCGGCGTGCCTCGCGCGTGTCCTTCCAGGCCACCACGATGCGCCCCGCCAAGAGGCGCTCGATGCCGGGCGGAACCACGAGCACGGGACGCCCCACCTCCATCAACAGGGCTCCGGTCGGAACGCCCATCAGGCCCGGGTCGCCGTCCGCTGGGCCTTGCCGACCGACGACCACAACGTCGGCGGCGCGCGCCTGGTTGTCGAGATAGGCCAGCGGATCGGCGCGGGCGGAGCGCCACTCCGTCCGGGGTGCCTGCCCAGCCTCGCGCTCGAACAGAGCCTTGGCCTCCGCCAGTTGCTCGTCCGCCAAGCGCTCCTCGGCGGCCCAGGCGCGCTCGACCTCCAGCATGTCGCCGACCGGCATGGGACCGAGGATCGGGCGCGCGGCGACGCCGGTCAGCCTGGCCTCGAACCGCTCGGCGAGACCCGCCGCCATCTGGACGCGGTCCGCGGCCGCGGACCCGAGATCGACCGAAACCATGATGTTGGAGATCCTCATGCCCGCCTCCCTCCGCCGGGCTCGCCGGCCAGATGAAGGCATCCTGCGCGCGTCGGCGGCTCGGACCTTGATCCACCTCAAGAGTAGAGGGGCGCCGTCCGCCGACGCCGGACGAACCGACTCAGGGGACGAGGACGGCTGCACCTTGAAGAGCCCCGCAGCGGTGGGCTGCGATGGCCGCGTTGGCCTGAGTGAGGGGGAAGGCGCGTGTACGGGTGACGATGCCGGCCTGCGGCAGGATCTCGAAGAAGGTCCGCGCGTCCTCGCGGGTCAGGTTCGCCACCGATAACACCGCGCGCTCGCCCCAGAGCAGGTCGTAGGGGAAGGCCGGGATGTCGCTCATGTGGATGCCGCCGCAGACCACGCGGCCGCCCTTGCGAACCGCTGCAAGAGCGGCGGGCACGAGGCTCCCGTCTGGGGCGAAGATGAGCGCGGCGTCCAACGGTTCGGGCGGCTGGCCGTCGGAGTCCCCAGCCCACTCCGCTCCCAGCGTGCGGGCGAAGGCCTGCGCCTCCCGGTCGCCTGGCCGAGTGAAGGCGAACACGCGCCGCCCCTGCCAGCGGCAGACCTGCGCGATGATGTGGGCAGCCGCCCCGAAGCCATAGAGTCCAACGGTCCCAGCCTCCCCGGCCATTCGCAACGTGCGCCAGCCGATCAGACCAGCGCAAAGGAGCGGCGCCGTCGCGACCGCGTCGAGGGCCGGGTCGAGCGGGATGGTGAAGGCGGCCTCGGCCACGAGGTGGCTCGCGAAGCCGCCATCGCGCGTGCAGCCGGTGAAGCCGGGCGCGTCGCAGAGGTTCTCGCGGCCGCTCCCGCAGTAGCGGCAATGCCCGCAGGCATGCCCGAGCCAGGGCACGCCCACGCGGGTACCCGGTCGAGGCTCGGTCACGCCTAAACCGAGGGCCTCGACGCACCCGACGACTTCGTGGCCCGGCACGATGGGGTAGACCGCCTGCGGAAGCTCGCCGTCTATGAGGTGGAGGTCGGTACGGCAGACGGCGCAGGCCTCAACCCGGATGCGGACCTCGCCCGGCCCAGGAACCGGGTCCGGACGCTCCTCCGGGACGAGGGGAGCGCCGACCTCGCGCAGGACCATCGCCAGCATCGGCGAACCTCAGCTGGCGAGCGTCAGGCGGTCCTCGACAGCCCGCACGCCAGGGGCCGACCACGCCGCCCGCTCGGCGAGCTCACGGTCGCGCCAGACGTCGACGCACCCATCGAGGATGACCTTGCCTCCGTCCACGTGCACCTGGATCGTGTCCGGGTCCCGGGCGCTCCGCCTCAGGGCCGCGAGGATGCGGGACTTCACCTCAACGGCCTGCGCGGGCGGCTTCACGGCGATGATGTTGACGATGTCGGTGACGCCGGCTAGGCGCCGCAGCGCCTTATCGACGGCCGCCTTCTGGTGGTAGTAGGGCACGCACCCCTGGAGTGTGACGCAGCCGCGCTCAACCTTAAGCGTGACTGAGCCCTCCGGGATCCGCACGTCCCATTCGAGGACCCGGGCGCAGCGCTCGGCCAGGGCCTCGTCGCCGACGCTTGGGTTGTCTGGGTACCGGACCTCGATCCGCTCGACCACGCCCCGCACCCCGCGGACCCGAAGCGCGACTCGCTCGGCGATACTCTTCTCGGCGTAGTTCCGGACGTGGCCGGTCAGGGTGACGATGCCGTTCTCGACGGTGACGCCGATCTGCGCCGCGTCGATCACCGGGGCGTAGTCCAGCTCGTCGAGCACGTGCCGGTGCACGGTGATGTCGTCCATCGCCCGTCTCCTTGGTTCGTTGGAGGAACTTAGAGGGCCAGCCAGAGCAGCGCCGGCGTCACCGCCGACGCCGCGACGGCCAGTGCCAGAGCCTGCAGGCTACCGATGCTCCGGTAACGCGCGGCATCCATGACGAGCCGGGTACCGGCGTCGTCCGACGGTGCTCGCATCATCGGCACCCGCGCGCGGCGGACCGTGGTGACGAAGGTAGATCGAAGAACCAGGGCCATCGTTCGCTCCCGTCTTGCCTGACGAGGACTATCCTGCCGGCATGCACCGGGGGCGCCTTGATCCACCTCAACGCCGCCGGTCCCGGCCGCCGGCACGGTGATCCCGGATATCCGCCGGGAGGCCGACATGGACGCAACACACGGTTCGAGGGAGCACCACGACGGCGAATGTCGAGACGACGGCGACGGCTTGGCGTTCGTACCCGGGCCGATCGGGCCTGACGGCCTCCGGCAGATCGACGCCTACTGGCGCGCCGCGAACTACCTGTCGGTCGGCCAGATCTACTTGATGGCCAACCCGCTCCTGCGCGAGCCGCTCAAGCCCGAGCATGTGAAGCCGCGGCTGCTCGGGCACTGGGGTACGACACCGGGCCTGAACTTCATCTACGCGCACCTCAATCGCGTCATCCGCGAGCGCGACCTCGACATGATCGCGGTCTGGGGGCCCGGCCACGGGGCGCCGGGGCTCGTGGCCAACGCCTACCTGGAGGGCACCTACGCCGAGACCTACCCGGACGTGGCGCACGACCTCGACGGGATGGCCCGGCTGTTCCGGCAGTTCTCGTTCCCCGGCGGCATCCCGAGCCATGCCTCGCCCGAGTTGCCCGGCTCGATCCACGAGGGCGGAGAGCTCGGCTATTCCCTGGCGCATGCCTTCGGCGCAGCCCTCGACAATCCCGGTCTGACGGTCGCCTGCGTGGTCGGCGACGGCGAGGCCGAAACCGGCCCGCTGGCGGCCGCCTGGCACGGAAACAAGTTCCTCGACCCGCGGTCCGACGGGACGGTCCTGCCGATCCTGCATCTCAACGGTTACAAGATCGCAAACCCGACCGTCCTCGCCCGCATACCCCGCGAGGAGTTGCGCAGCCTGCTCGTCGGCTACGGCTACGAGCCGACCTTCGTGGAAGGCGACGAGCCGGCCATCATGCACCAAGCCATGGCGGCGGCGCTTGACGCAGCCTTCGACGCCATCACAGAGATCCGGATACGGGCGAGACGCGGCGAAGCTGGGCGACCGCGTTGGCCTTTGGTCGTGCTGCGCAGCCCGAAGGGCTGGACTGGGCCGGGGAGCGTCGATGGCAAGCCGGTCGAGGGCACCTGGCGCTCGCACCAGGTGCCGGTCGCCGCCGTGCGCGAGAACCCGGAGCACCGTGCGATCCTGGAGCGCTGGATGCGCTCCTACCGGCCGGAGGAGTTGTTTACGCCGGACGGCTCGCTCGTCCCCGACCTCGCCGCGCTGCCGCCGCGGGGGCCGCGGCGCCTGTCAGCCAACCCGCACGCCAACGCGCACAGGGGCGCACCCTTGCGGCTCCCGGAGCTCCGGCGTCTCGCCGTCACCGTGCCGGAGCGCGGTCGTACCAAGGCCGAGGCCACGCGCGCGCTCGGGGTCTACCTGCGGGACGTCCTGACCCTGAACGCGGAGGCTCGAAACTTCCGCATCATGGGTCCCGACGAGACCGCCTCGAACCGCCTCGACGCCGTCTTCGAGGTGACGAGCCGCGCCTGGCAGGAAGAGATCCTGCCCGAGGACGACCATCTCGGGCGCGACGGTCGCGTCATGGAGGTGCTGAGCGAGCACCTCTGCGAGGGCTGGCTGGAGGGCTACGTGCTGACCGGACGGCACGGCCTGTTCGCGACCTACGAGGCCTTTGCGCATGTGATCGACTCGATGGTGAACCAGCACGCCAAGTGGCTGAAGTCCGCGCGCGACCTGCCCTGGCGCCGGCCGGTGCCCTCGCTCAACATCCTGCTCTCGTCCCATGTCTGGCGCCAGGACCACAACGGCTTCAGCCACCAGGATCCGGGCTTCATCGACTTCGTGGCGAACAAGCGCGGCGACACGGCGCGGATCTACCTGCCGCCGGACGCGAACTGCCTGCTCTGCGTCATGGATCACTGCCTACGCACCTACGACCGCATCAACGTCGTGGTGGCCGGCAAGCAGCCCGCGCTGCAATGGCTCGACATGGACGCGGCGGCCCGGCATTGCGCGGCCGGTGTCGGGATCTGGGACTGGGCCTCGAACGAGGGCGAGGCGGAGCCGGACGTGGTGATGGCCTGCGCGGGCGACGTGCCCACCCAGGAGACGCTCGCGGCCGTGGATTGGCTGCGCCGGTACGTCCCGGAGCTCAAGGTTCGGGTCGTCAACGTCGTCGACCTGATGACCCTGCCGGCGCGCGAGACGCACCCGCACGGGCTCGATGACCCGACATTCGACAGCCTGTTCACACGCGACCGGCCGGTGATGTTCGCCTATCACGGCTATCCCTGGCTCATCCATCGGATGACCTACAAGCGGACGAACCACGGCAACTTCCACGTGCACGGCTTCATCGAGGAGGGCACAACGACCACGCCGTTCGACATGTGCGTGCTGAACCGCCTCGACCGCTACCACCTGGCTCAGGCCGCCCTGCGGGCCGTCCCGGGGCTGGGAGCCCGGGGCGAGCACGCCGAGGAGGCGCTCCGCGATGCGCTGGCCGCCCACCGCGTGCACGTCTGCCGGGCCGGGGATGATCTACCGGAGGTCAAGGACTGGTCCTGGCCGGATCGGCATGGCGACGAACATCCGGACCGCCGCCGCATCGAGGCCGACATCATGCAGTGCGACACAGCCGGTGCCGAGGAGCCGCGACCGGCCAGGACCGCCGACGATCGGGCGTGCAACGCCTGAGGCCGGCGATGATCCATGTCTTGAACGCTGGCTCCTCCAGCCTGCGCTGCGGCCTGTTCCCGCCGGGCGCAGGCGAGCCGGTCTGGCGTGCCCACGTCGCCGGCATCAGGCGGCAGCCGCGGGTCACGGTCAACGGCGTCGCATCGGATGGCGGGCTCCCCGGTATGCGACCACGCTGCGGTCGCCCGCTGGTTGTTCGCGCCGGTGCCCTCGGCGCCGGAGGCGGTCGGGCACCGCATCGTCCACGGCGGCTTGCGCCACGCGGCGCCCGTCCATTTAGACGCGGACGTCATGGAGGCGCTGGAGGAACTCGTGCCGCTAGCCCCGGCGTACCAGCCGCAGGCTCTCGCCTGCATCCGCGCAGTCGCGGAGACGTGGCCGCACCTGCCACAGGTCGCCTGCTTAGACACGGCCTTCCATCGGACGCAGGGCAGGCTCGCCCAGCTTTACCCGCTGCCGCGCGCCCTCATCGACGAGGGCCTCGTGCGGTTCGGCTTCCACGGCCTGTCCTACGCTCATGTCGCCCGGACCTACCCGCACGGCCGGGTGCTCGCGGCCCATCTTGGGCACGGGGCCAGCCTCTGCGCGATCCGAGACGGGCGCAGCGTCGCCACTACGATGGGTTTGACCACGCTCGATGGACTGATGATGGACACCCGCAGCGGCGCGGTAGACCCGGGCTTGGTGCTGCACCTGATCCGAGACCGCGGCCTCACCCCCGACGCGGTGGCCGAACTCCGGAACGAGCGCTCGGGGCTGCTTGGCGTCTCGGGCATCAGCGACGACGTGCGGGACTTGGAGGGCACCGGGGCTCCCCAGGCACGCGAGGCCCTGGACCTGTTCAGCTACCGCGTCGTCCGGGAGGCGGGCTCGCTCATCGCGGCGCTCGGCGGCCTCGACACCCTCGTCTTCACCGGCGGCGTCGGCGAGCACGCCGCAAACGTCCGTGCCAGCATCTGCCGAGGGCTCGCCTTCGCCGGCTTTGTCCTCGACGCGACCGTCACCGGCTAGGGCAAAGCGTGCATCGACGACCCGTCGTCAACGGTCGCCATCCGCATCGTCCAGGCGAACGAGGAGCGCGAGATCGCGCTGTCCGTGGCCGGCCTGCTCGGCGAGCGCTGAGCCGCCAGGACGGTCTTGATCTGCCTCAAGGTTGCGGATGCAGCCCGCGGCCACAGTCGAGACCGGCCCAGACAACATCCCAAGGAGGACGCGATGACGGATGTCCTGGTCGTCTACTACTCGCGCACGGGGACCACCGAGACGGTCGCCCACGCTTTGGCAGCCCGGCTCGGGGCCGAGATCGACAGCATCGAGGCCCTGACCACCTATGCCGGGCCCTTAGGCTTCATGAAGGGGATCTGGCACTCGATCCGGAACGCCACCCCTCCGATCCGGCAGCGCCTCGACCCGCGGCGGTTCCGCGCCGTCGTCCTGTGCTCCCCCGTTTGGGCCGGCAAGCTCGCCGGGCCCGCGCGGACCTACCTGGGACAGGCGGGCAAGGTCCCGCTCCTCTGCGGTGTGGCCGTGTCCGGCTCCGGCGGCTCGCAGGCACGGTTCTTCCGCGGGATGGAGCAGCTCGGCGGGCGAGACGGCATCCCAACCCTGTCCATCGCGCAGCGCCAGGTCAGAGACGGCACGTTCGAGCGCCTGCTCGACCCCTTCACCGAGACGGTACGGACCCAACACAACGAGGCAGCCTGAAGGGATGCAGCCGCAATCACTCAAGCAAACGGAGGTACCACCATGGATCACGATACGATGCGCCGGGCGACCGCCGAGTTCTTCGGCACCTTCTGGCTGACCTTCGGCGGCTGCGGTGCCGCCGTCCTATCCGCCGCATTCCCCGAACTCGGGATCGGCTTCCTGGGCGTAGCGTTCGCCTTCGGGCTCACCGTGCTCACGATGGCCTACGCTGTCGGCCACATCT
The DNA here is from genome assembly GCA_900234795.1 of Methylorubrum extorquens. Lineage (NCBI taxonomy): Bacteria > Pseudomonadati > Pseudomonadota > Alphaproteobacteria > Hyphomicrobiales > Methylobacteriaceae > Methylorubrum > Methylorubrum extorquens. The sequence goes on along the minus strand of LT962688.1, from coordinate 1,853,612 downwards.
CGGGCGGCCACTTCAACCCGGCCGTCACCCTGGGGCTGTGGTCGAGCCATCGCTGCGCCACCCGGCACGTCCTCCCCTACATCATGGCCCAGGTGTTCGGCGCCGTTCTCGCGGCGGGCGCCCTCTACGGCATCGCCTCGGGGAAGGTGGGCTGGATCCCGAACGGCTTCGCCTCGAACGGCTATGGCGACCTCAGCCCCGGCAAGTACGGCCTGGCCGCCTGCCTGGTCACCGAGTTCCTGACGACGTTCTTCTTCCTGTTCATCATCATCGGGACGACCTCGAAGGGCGCCGCGGTGGGCTTCGCTGGCATCCCCATCGGCTTCGCGCTGGTCCTGATCCACCTCATCTCGATCCCGGTGACCAACACCTCGGTCAACCCGGCCCGCAGCACGGGTCCGGCCCTGATCGCGGGCGGCGAGTACATGGCGCAGCTCTGGTTGTTCTGGTTGGCGCCCATCGCGGGCGCGATGGGCGCGGGTGCCCTTGCCCGGTGGCTGTACGAGCCCGCGGACATCGTCGAGACGACCGTGGTCGAGAAGCAGGCTGCCGTATCAGGCTAACGTCCTGCGCGGCGCCGGCCGTGCAAGCCGGCGGTCAGGTGCCTGCCGCCTACGGCCCTTCGCCGACAGGCGGCAGGCATCTGTTAAAGGAGCGGACGATCTCGTCGGCCCAGGCTTGCGGCAGGTCGAGCCAAAACGCGCGCCAAAGGTCGAGCCAAGCCGCATCGGGCAGTGGCAGGTCCGAGCGAGGTGGCCCGACCGGCGGCGAGAAGGACCGGCAGGTCATGCAAAGACTCCCCCTCGGCCACCCGCATTCGTCGCGCCGACACGGGCGACCCGAAACGTGCGGTACTCCTCGTCCCCCGCCTCGCGGATGGAGACGTACTCGCCCTCGACGAAGGTGTGCGTACCGAGGCGGTAGCCGGCCTCGTCGTCCTCGTTCGTCCAGTCCTCGTAGTCGATAAGCCAAGTGGCGCCGCCCTCGCCGCCGGCGCGGTGCACGAGCCTACCACGGCGGTCAGGCTCACCGGTCCAGAAGCGCCGCACGCGGCAACGGTCACGCGTCTCGTGCCAGAGCGCCGCGTCGAGGTGGCCGTCGGGCCTGAGCGGCGCCACGATGTCGTAGCCCCGCCCGGCACTTCCCTGCGGATGCTCGGGACAGCGCGCCAGCGTCAGGGTCACACGGTGCAGCCCGGACAGGGCGCCGGGTTTCCTGGGACGCCGCGTGAGACCGGGAGCGACTTCATCGATCCCGTGCGTTCCATGGGACATGGCAAGCCTCCTCAGCTCAGGGCGACGATGTGATCCACGACGGTGCGCACGCCCGGCACCGACCAAGCCGCACGCTCGGCGGCTTCACGCTCGGTCCAGGCCGTCACGGCGCCTTCGAGCGTGACCCGATCGCCCTCCACGCTGACCTTGATCCCGTCCGCCTCGAACATCGCGCTGCGCTTGAACGCCTCCAGGATCTTGTCCTTGACCTGGGTCGGCCGAACCTCGGGCCGGATCTCGATCACGTTCGACACGCCGACGACGCCGGACAGCTTCCTCACGGCCGCCTCGGCCATTATCGCCTGATACTGCCAGGGCACCACGCCGGTGAGCGTGATCCAGCCATTCGCGACCTTGACCTGGATGGCCTCTTTCGGGAGGTGCACCGACCAGTCGATGATGGCCAGCGCCCGCGCGGCAATCTGATCGTCCTCGATCTTCTTGGCTTCGGGGTAGCGCACCTGGATGTCCTGAGCGATGGCGCGCACGCCCTTCACGCGGCGGACGGCGTTCTCGGCCTCGACCTTCTCGGCGTAGCTGCCGACGTGGCCGGTTAGGGTGACGACCCCGTCCGAGACGGCGACACCGATCTCGGCCGCGTCGAGGCTGGGGTCGAAGTCGAGCTCGTCGAGCACGTCGCGGCGCAGATCCTTGTCAGTCATGGCGTCCCTCCGGGTTCCTGCCTTGGTCCAGGCAGTGCCGAATGTGCGCGCCTCAGGCGGAGGAGCCTTGATCCAGCGCAAGCCCGACGCGTTGCTCGGCCCGAGCGAGCGCGGCGCATCGCTCCATCTCCCTGCGCAACGCAGGCAGCGTCTCCTCGACACCCGCCGACACAAGGTCCGCATGGAGCTCGGCGAGGAGACGCTCGTCGGCCGTCAGGACGCCCCGGTCGGTGAAGTCCTCGACGAATCGTTGGGCCGCGTCCCCATGGAGCCGCATGCGCTCGCAAGCCCAGGTCGCCAGCAACAGGTTGCGCCGGGTACGCACGCGGAAGCGCTGCTCCTCCTCGTGGACGAAACGGTGCTCGAAGGCCTGTTTGCGTTCGTCGAACGTGGTCATGGCAGGGCTCCACTTCGAGGCTGTCGCGGGCCTGGCCCGCGTCGCATCGGGCATTCTTGCCACCGTCGGCGACAAGTCTGTGATCCTGCCCTGGGGCGACTGGCTCATCGCGCTGGCCGTGTCGCTCCCTTGCCGTAGGTGCGGGAGCCGATGACGGTTGCGCGTCGTGGTCCTGGAGTGCGCTAGCCACGATCTCGGCCGCGGAGGCCGTGTCGCCGTTGACGAGCACGACCATGGGAACGCCGTCGACCACGCCGGCGCCCGCCCGGTCCGGCGCGAACCGCTCGACGTTGTCGGGGCCGCGGCCGACGAGGCGCACGATCTCGCCGCGGCCGAAGAGTGCGCCGGCCACGGCGACCACCTAGCCGCCCGGATTTCCGCGCAGGTCCAGGACCAAGCCCGAGAGTCGATCCGGACCGGGCTGGCGGCGGTGACCACGTGCATCGTTTCGTCGGTCCCGGGCGACGCCGACGTGCTGGTCGTCCCGGACCTCGTGTCCGGGAACATGCTCGCGAAGCAATTGGTGCACCTCGCCGGCGCCTAGGCCGCCAGCCTGATCCTCGGTGCGCGCGTACCCATCGTCCTGACCAGCCGGTCCGATGGCGAACGGTCCGGGGTGGCGTCCTGCGCCATGGCGCAGATCCTCGCGCACTACCGAGCCGCGAAGCTCGGGACTTGATCCAGATCATGGCCCTACCTGACGACGGTGACACCCTTCCGACATGCCCGGCAGCCCGGCGCTCGCGATGTCCGATCCCGCCGAGGTCACTGGGCTCCATCGGAGGTCGCCATGGCCGCACATGCAGACAAACCCGACACCTTCGACCCCTTCGGCATCGCCGCCTCGATGAACGAATGGTGCTGCCTGGTGAAGGCGGCGCGCGAGCTCAAGGACGTCGACGAGGAGATGATGGAGACGATGCTGGAGGCAAACGCGACCGGTCCCGCATCCCTCAGCCCGGAAGCCGGCGTAAAGCTCCGCAGCCTCGTGAACCTGATGCGAAGCCTGAACCTCGACCCGGAGGCCATCCGACGGCGCGACCCGGAAACCATGCGCGAGCTTGAAACTGCCTGCCTGCGCTGCACGGAGCGCAGCCGCTGCGCCAGAGAGCTCTGGGCCGGGACCGCCGCCTACCCGGAGTTCTGCCCGAACGCGGCTGGCATCGACCGGCTGCGCGGTCAATGATGTACCCGGGCGCGCTGAGCCTCGTCCTGGCGGCTGGTTTCACGGCAGGCTGCATGGTGATCCATAGCCGCCGCGAACGTGCGGACGACGTCGCCGTCGTCCTGATCCTGATGCTGACCGGCTTGGTGCACCTGCTCGGTGCAAGCATCGCGTCACGCACGGACAGGTCCATCGACCTTGTCGCGGCGGCCGAGGTTGCGAGCCGTCGTCCACACCTCGACTGACGCCTCGTCCACTTTGTGATGGATCAAGGCAACGAGGTCGGCAGCAGGCAGGATGAACCTGCACTCATCCCCTGACCCGCTTCGCCGCCGTCTGGTTTCGTTGGGAGCGCGTCGAACTGGGTAATCGGATGGCGAGCGATCAAGTTCATCAGGTTCAGCAGCCAGTACGCGAGCGAACCGCGGCGCTCGACGGTTCGCAGGGGATCGAACCGGCAGGGCTCGACTCGCACACGGTGTTCGGCAACACCCTGGCCTGGACTGAGGATTCCCATGCACTGGCCGCCGGGACCGTACTGAGGCGTCTCGGAACCTCCCTCCACGGGGGCCTGCCGGACGCGGAGGCCCGGGGACGGCTCGCGCGCTTCGGCCCGAACCTGATCGCCACGAAGGAGCGAGCCCGCGCGCACGTCCTGCTCGTGCACCAGCTTGCGAGCCCCATCGTCTATCTGCTGGCAGCGGCCGGTGCGCTGTCGCTCTACTTCGGCGATTGGCAAGAGGCGACCGCGGTCGTCGCCGTCCTGGTCGTCAACACCGGGTTGGGCTTCTTCACTGAGCTGCGGGCGGTCAGGTCCGTCGAGGGATTGCGGGCGCTCGGGACGCGCTCGGCCCGCGTACGTCGCGACGGGCACGTCCGGGTGCTTGCCGCCGAGGAGCTCGTCCCGGGCGACGTCGTGCTGATCGAGGGCGGCGATGCCGTCCCAGCCGATATCCGGCTGGTCGAGGCGTCCAACCTGGGCGCGGGCGAGTCCGCCCTTACGGGCGAGTCCGTACCGGCGGAGAAGTCTGCGGACCCGGTCGCTGCGGACGCTCACCTCGCCGAGCGTTCGTCGATGCTGTTCCGGGGTACGCTGGTCACCCGCGGCAGCGGCACGGGCGTCGTCGTCGCGACCGGCTCGGGAACCGAGCTCGGTGGCATCTCGCATCTCGTTGAGCAGGCGGAGCCTGAAAGATCGCCCTTGGAGCGCCGTCTGGAACGCCTGTCCGGCCAGATGGTCTGGGTCGTCCTGACGATGACCGTCTTGCTCGCGGGCCTCGGCGTGGCGACTGGCAAGGACCTCCGCCTCATGACGGAGGCCAGCATCGCTTTGGCGGTCGCGGCCATTCCGGAAGGCTTGCCCATCGTTGCGACCCTGACGCTCGCTCGCGGGATGTGGCGGATGGCGCGCAGGAACGCACTGATCGAGCGCCTCTCCGCCGTCGAGACGCTCGGTGCAACCACGGTCATCCTGACGGACAAGACGGGCACGCTCACCGAGAACCGGATGACGGTGAGACGATTGTCGATGCCGTCCGGTGAACAGGCTCTGGCCGAGGGATTTTCGGACACCGCTTCCGGGTCCGAACGGCTGCTCCGCGTCGCGGTGCTCTGTAACGACGCCTTCCTCGGGCAGGGTCCCGGACAGGGGAGCGGCGATCCAATGGAGCAGGCGCTGCTACGGGCAGGCAGGACGGCCGGGTTGGAGCGCGCGTCACTTCTGCGCGACCAGCCTCTCGTGCGGAAGCATGCCTTCGACGCGGGTACCCGCATGATGGCCACGGTCCACGCGTCCGGGCGGGGCTATCTCATCGCGGTCAAGGGTGCCCCTGAGGCGGTGCTCGCGGCCTCGTGGCACGTGGACGACGGTGAGCGCGACCGGCCGCTCGACGAGGTCGGCCGCGACCTTTGGCGACGCCGCGTCGAGGAGCTGGGCACGCTGGGCTTGCGGGTCATCGCCTGCGCCGACAGAAGGGTAGACAAGGCCGGAATCCATCCCTTCGAGGAGCTCACGTTCCTCGGTCTGATTGGACTGGAGGACCCCGCCCGGGAGGACGTGCCGGAGGCGGTGGCGGCCTGCCGGGACGCGGGTATCCGCGTCGTCATGGTCACCGGCGACCACGCCGTCACGGCCCGCAGCATTGCCCACGCGGTCGGGATCGCCCGCCCCGACGACCGGGTCATGGAGGGCGGAACTGTCGACGAAGCTGCGGACGGCCTTCAAGGGGTTGCGGTTTTCGCGCGGGTGAGCCCGGCCGAGAAGCTGTCGCTGGTCCGGGCGTATCAGGAGAGAGGCGACGTCGTTGCCATGACCGGCGACGGCGTCAACGACGCCCCGGCCCTGAAGCAGGCGGATATCGGCGTCGCGATGGGCCGACGAGGCACCGATGTGGCGCGCGAGGCAGCCGCAATGGTTCTCCTCGACGACGCCTTCCCGACCATCGTAGGGGCGATCCGCGAGGGGCGGGTCATCTTCGACAACATCCGCCGCTTCGCTGCCTACCTTCTGGCCTGCAACCTGAGTGAGGTAATGGTTGTGGGACTCGCGGTCTTGTCGGCGCTACCGCTGCCTATCCTGCCGTTGCAGATCCTTTACCTCAACCTCGTCACCGACGTGTTCCCGGCCTTCGCGCTGGCGATGGGGGAAGGACGGGACGACATCCTGCAACGGCCGCCGCGCGACCCGAGGGAGCCTATCCTCGGTCGCCCGCAATGGGTCCGGATCGCCCTGCACGCAGCCGCCATGACAGCGGCGACCTTCGCGGCCCTACTCGTTGGCGAGTTCTGGCTCACCCTCGACCGCGCATCCGTCGTGACGGTCACCTTTCTGACCCTCGCCTTCGCCCAGCTCTGGCAGGTGTTCAACATGCGGGCCTCCGGCTCGCAGCCCTTCCGCAACGAGGTTACGCGCAACCCGTGGGTCTGGGCGGCACTGCTCCTGTGCACGGTGCTGCTCGTCGGACCGGCTTACGCGCCATCAGTCGGTGCCGTGCTGGGCCTGGTCTCACCCGACCTGGGCATGTGGGTGTTGATCCTCACAGCCAGCCTCACGCCGCTCCTGCTCGTCCAACTCGGGACGATGGTCGCAGGCATGCGGAAGCACGACGGCCAAGCCTGACCGCCAGGAGATGCCCCCCGCCGGCACGTACCGGGCCTTGCTCTGGATCAACGCGGAACGCTTCCACGACGCGAGACTGGGAACAGCGGAGCCATTCGGAGCACCACATGACCCTCCACTCCTCGTCTCAACTTGCCGCGACCCGCGACATTCTCGTGTGCCTCACCGAGGAGGGCCGCGGCGACGAAGCCGCAGACGCGCTCGCCTACGCCCTCTCGCTTGCCGGCATGGCCGGCGCCCACCTCACCGTTCAGTCCGCAGCCCGACGCCTGACAGTCGTCGCCGGGCGGGCCTGGGGAATCGTCCAGGACCTCGTTGCGGATGAGAACCGGCGCCTTCGCAACCTCGCGCAGGCGCTTGCCGAACGCTCCGTGTCGGACGCAGCCAGCGCCGGCGTGACGTGCACGGCCGAGGCACCGATGCTGGCCTACCCTGACCTGATCGCGCGGCTCACGGCACGCGCACGGCTCGCTGACCTGACCATCCTAGACGCGGAAGCGCGAGAGGCCGATCTCGACCGCGACCTGATCGATGGAGTCCTCTTCAGGAGCGGGCGTCCCGTCATCGTGGTGCCGTCGGGCTGGAACAGCTTCCGGGCGCGCCGGGTCGTCATCGCTTGGGACGGCAGCGCCCAGGCGGCGCGGGCCGCGAACGACGCGCTGCCGTTCCTGCGCGCGGCCGAGGCGGTCGAGATCGTATCGGTGGTGGGCGAGAAGGACCTGTCGGCCTCGGTCGCCGGAGCCGAGCTCGCGCCGCACCTTGCTCGCCACGGCGTGAACGTGTCGGTGAACGTCCTGCCGGTTGCCGGCTACGTCGCCGAGACCCTCCGCACACAGGTCGGCCTGTTTCGAGCGGACCTGTTGGTGATGGGCGCCTACCGGCATTCCCGCCTACAGGAGTGGTTCCTCGGGGGAGCGACCCAGTCGCTGCTCGCGCGCAGTCCGGTGCCGCTGTTCCTCGCGCATTGACAATGGAGGCGGAGGGACGTCACGGCACAGCGGCGTCCCCTCAGCAGCCTCTGCAGACGCCACCAAGCGATTTCTTCACCTTCCGGTCCCAGGCCTTACTCCGTGCATCTGCTTCGCTGGCGTCCTTGCTCGGCTTGCTTGGATCGGGTGCGGCCTCCTCAGGTCCTGCGGGCCTGGACTCCGCCCCCGATCGGACGGAATCGGGCGTGGGCTGCCGGTGCGCTGGGGCCGCCCAGGCGGAGGTGCACAGCACCAGCAAGGCTGCAACGATATGGGGCATTGGCCTGCTCCTTCATACGACATTCCGCCCTTGTTCTTGGACCGGCACTTGCCGCCGCTTCTCAGTCCTCGACAACGCGCCGGAGGCGGGCTCGGCGGAGGCTGACCCGGCGTCCGCCAGGTCGCTGCAGCGCGCCGTCCTCTTCGAGCTGCGAGAGGGTGCGCGACACCGTCTCGATGGTCAGGCCGAGGTAGTCGGCGATGTCGCGCCGGGTCATCGGTAGGGCGAAGGTCCCGCTGCCGCCCAGGCGCTCATCAACCTCCATCAGGAAAGCGGCGACGCGCTCCGTCGCCGTGCGGCGCCCGAGAAGCAGCGTGAGATCCTGGGCGAGGCGCAAGTTGTTCGTCGCCATACCCCAAAGCTGGCAGGCGACCTCGGCGCTGCGGGCCGCGGCGCGTTCAACCCCACGCCGCCTGAAGATCAGCACCTTGGTGTCGGTGAGTGCTTCGGCCGTGTGCCGGTGGGCCTCGCCCTGCTCGAAGCCGAACAGGTCGCCCGGCAGGTGGAAGCCCGTGATCTGGCGCCGGCCGTCGTTCAGCACTTTGTGCGTGCGTACCGCGCCTTCGATCACCTTGTAGACGTACTCGGCGTCTTCGCCCTCGCCGTAGACCTCCTCCTCTCGGCCGTAGGAGAAGGGCGTCCCAATGAGTTCGGGGCAGCCCGCGAAGAGGACGGTGCTGTCGTTACAGCCGAGCGCAACGCTCGCAGCCACGTGGGAGGCGGGAAGTAAGGTGATCTCGGGGGCCATCGCTTCGCTCCTCGTCCGCATTGGATGAAGGAGAGTTTGGCCGGGCCAGGGCGTGAGTGGAATTCCGGGTGATCTCTTAAGAGGGTTTGCGTAAGGGCAACTACGTATGCCTTCAGTCGGGGATCAGCCCCCTCCGACCGTCCCGTACGTCCACCCACTTGCACGGTCCGGAACCATGATCAGGGCGAAACGGGCCGAGAACAGTGACTCGATGGCAGTGACGAGCGCGTAAACAAGCAGGGCTAGGACGAACGTGACGGCGTCGGCATGGTGGCGCAACCCGCGAACCGATGCGCGGCAGGAGATGAATGCCGCCGCGGCAATGAGAGCGAAGGGGTCGAATGGCATGACTTCGCTCCGCTCACCGGCTCCATTAGGCGGAGCATGCCGCGCGGCAGCGGCGAGGCATTGATCGAGGTCAACGGGGACGGCTGGCGGCTGCGCGAGTAGTATTGAGCCCCCTTGACCTGGATCAAGGCTTCTTTCCCTGCCCCGCGCATCCTGTCCGCATCATTGGACGGGGAGATCCTGATGCATTCCGAACGCGCGCCGCATCCGCACACCCAGGGTACCGGGAACCCGGCCGAGGCGCGCAGCGCCGCCCTGACCACATGGCGCACCCTCGCCATCGACCTCCCGTTGCGCCTCGCGGCGGAAACGATGCGTTTCACTGGACGGCGCCTCGAAGAACAAGCGAAGCATCTTGCGTCGCTGGCCCGGTGCGGCTCGCTCAACGAGGCCGTCGAGCTCCAGACGACTTTCGTGACCAAAAGCTTGGACGACTACCGGAAAGAGGCGGCAACGCAGTTGCACGACGTCAGGGCCACCGCCTTCGCAAAGGTGGCCTGACGCGAAAGTCGCCTGACCGGACCCGACGCAGACGGATACTTCCCTACCGAGGGCGAACAATGTCAGCAGGACGGGTTCCGATGCCGGCCAGGCCACTTCGCTCCGCGAGATATCGCGTCTTTCAGCATCGGTTCGCTCCGGGGCTGTGCTGCGCCGTGCGTGAGGGGCTGTTGACCCCCTACTTCGTCCACGCTCACGCATGGAGCTTCGGAACTGAGGTGAGCGAGGATCGAAGCCTGCCGTTCGGCTTCCAGCCCCATCCCGCTCGCGAGGCTACTGCCGCGTTCGGCTGTTATCTATTCCACCATCCTTGCGAGACCCTGTCGCCGAGGTACTCTCGGACCTGGGCAGCGCATGCGCAGGACTCGCGTGCGTTTGCGGGCGACACCGACCCGCGCCGGCGCCTGACCACGGGGCGCCGGGGCCGGGTTGCGCCAGATCAAGGCGCATGATGCCGGGCCGGTCAGTCTTGACGTCAGCCGGATCGGGGAACGCGCACATCTCTCCCTTCACGCTGCGCCTTGGGCCGATCCGCGAAAGCCGCCGCGCCCGCAAAAACTCGCGGCGGGCCGAACGTCGCGAGACCCTGATATCAGGGCGAGGCATTGGGGGACAGGACGACGCCTGTGGCGAGCATGGCGAGCAGGGGCTCGTAGGCGAGCGGTTTCTCGATCAGCGGCAATCCAATCTCGCGGGCGCGCCGACGCACCGAGACACCGGGGTCGCCAGTCATCAGGACGACGGGCGCGCGGACGTCGAGGGCGCGCAGACGACTGAATACCTCGATCCCGTCCATCGCCGGCATGACATAGTCGACGACGATGTAGTGCGGCTCCGGTCCTGGGAATGCGGCCAGCACACACGCCCCGCTGCCGAAGGCCTCGACACGATGCCCCTCGCCCTCGAGCAGGAAGCAGAGCGATTGCAGGACCGCTGGGTCGTCGTCTACGACGTAGATGGGCGAAGGGAGAGGTGTCGACATGATGCTCGCTGCGATGCCCAGGTGACAGGCGCCTTTCAAGCGGACAACGTAGGACGACGACGTTTTCCCTTCCTTGACCTGCCTCAACCTCAGGCCAGGCCGGCCAGCACTGCCCAGCGCACCAGTTCCTGCAAGCCGGTCGCCTGCGTCTTCGCCATGAGCTTTGCCCGGTAGATCTCGACGGTGCGCGGACTGAGGTCGAGTGCGCGTCCGATCTCCTTGCTGGTGCCTCCCGCGACCAGTTGGTCGAGGACCTGCCGCTCGCGGTGGCTTAAGGTCCCCACCCGCCGGATGAATTCCTGTAGGCTGGGGTCGGCTGCCTCGGCCGGTCCGGCTCGATCCAGGGCGGAACGTAGCGCCTGCAGCAACGCCTCGTCGTTGAAGGGCTTCTCGATAAAGTCGCAGGCCCCGAGCTTCATCGCCTCGACCGCGAGCGGCACGTCACCGTGTCCTGTCATCACCACCACGGGAAGCGTGTGGCCGCCCGCTCGCAGGCGGCGCAGCAGTTCCAGACCGTCGATGCCGGGCATGCGGATGTCAGTTAGGACGGCGCCCCGGGCCGGCCTCGGCAGTGTGGCAAGGAGATTTGTCCCTCCCCGGTAGAGCGCGACCTCGAAGCCTGCGGTGTCGAGCAGGAAGCCGACCGAATCCCGCATCGCCGGATCGTCGTCGACGACGTGCACGAGGCTATGTGCCATTCGCCGTGTCTCCCTCGGTGGCGGTCGCCAGCGTCAGGCGGAAGGTGGCCCCACCGGCCACGTTCCGCTCGACGGTGAGGCGACCGCCATGCGCCTCGATGATGGTGCGGCATATTGAGAGGCCGACGCCCATTCCGCTCGCCTTGGTGGTGACGAACGGCTGGAATAGCCGGTCGGCGACCTCGTCCGCGATGCCAGGGCCGGTATCGGACACCGAGACCTCGACCACCTCGGAAGAGAGCGCATGGGCGTCGACGGCCATCTCGCGCCGTTCACTCTGCTGCATCGCCTCGCGCGCGTTCCGCATGAGATTGACCAGGACCTGCTGGACCTGGACCCGGTCAGCCAGCACGGCCTTCAGGCCGGGGGCCACCCGCAAGCGGGCGACGACGCCCTGGTCCCGAGCGCCGACCAAGGCCAAGGCGCTCGCCTCCTCGATCAGCCGCCAGACTGGCTCTGGTCGCCGCTCCGTCTCGCCGCGCATAACGAACTCCCGGAGCTGCCGGATGATCTGGCCGGCCCGCAGCGCCTGCTCGGCGGTCTTGTCAAGAACCTCCATCGACTTGGCGATGGCCTCCGGACCGGGATTTGCGAGCAGGCGGCGGCAACCCTTGGTGTAGTTGGCTATGGCACCGAGCGGCTGGTTCAACTCGTGCGCCAGGGTGGAGGCCATCTCACCCATCGCGCTCAGGCGCGAGACGTGGACGAGTTCGGACTGGAGTTCCTGGAGCCGCTGCTGCGTCCTCTGTTGCTCGGTAAGGTCGTTGATGAAGCCGGTAAAGAACACCTGTTCGCCTGAGCGCATCTCGCCGATGGCGAGCTCCATCGGGAAGGTCGTGCCGTCGGCCCGCTGGCCTGTCACGACCCGGTTGGTCCCGATGATGCGCCGCTCCCGTGTCCGCCGGTAGTGATCGAGGTAGCCGTCGTGCTCGCCACGCATCGGTTCGGGCATCAGCAACCTGACGTTTTGCCCGATGACTTCTGCGGCCGTGTAACCGAAGAGGCGCTCGGCCGCTGTGCTGAAGGAGTTGATGGTGCCGACCTCGTCGATGACGACCATGGCCTCGGGCACGGTGTCGAGGATCGAACGGAGATGTGCCTCACGGGCGCACAGGTCCGCCTCGGCCTGCTTCTGCTCGTGGATGCTGAGGACGACGCCACGATGACGTGCCGGTCGGCCGTCCGCGTCGAGAATCACGCGTCCGCGCGAGCGCAGCCAGCAGGCATGCCCGTCCGGCCGCAGGGCCCGGTAGTCGACCTCGTAACTCCCACCCTCCCGCAGCGCTCGCTGGATGGCTTCCGCCCGGGCCGGGCGGTCCTCAGGGTGCACCAAGGCCTGTGTTGCGGCGAAAGTGGTCAGTTGCTCGGGCGTGACGCCGAAGAGGTGGGCGCAGGTCGGAGAGACCGTGACCTGGCCGGTCGGGATGTCCAGCGACCAGATGCAGACGCCGGCCTCGTCGAGGGTCTGCCGAAGCTCTTCGAGGGCCCGCGTGCCGTTGCTGCCTTGATCCGTGCTCGGCGAGGCAATGGATGACGTCATCGTTCACATCCGAGGAAGTGCCTCGACCCAAGACAGCGGAGTTCATCGGCGCTCGCGGATCACACCTTCCGTTGGCATGGCCGAGGCCAAGTCACGGAGCCGTCGCTACCGTGCCGTGAACCACCCTACGGCTTTGCAGCCGCGAAGCTACTGCGTTTTCGCAGGCTGGAACAGCCGCCAAGCACAGCTTGCGGCCGTCATTGATCGACTTTTGGTTTGATACGACTCCTGCGCTGCATCGTGCGCGCCGCTTGAGGTGGATCAAGGCTGCCCCGTCGTGAGAGGTTGAACAATCGGGCCGGTCCACACCGGAGACGGCCCCATGTCCAAAAACCTCCCATCCCCCCTCGCGGCCATCCGCGACGTTTTCGTTGGCACCGCTTTGGAAGGCGAGCGCGAGGACGTCCCCTCTGCCATCGGCTACGGCCTGACGCTGGCCAAGGCCGCCGGTGCCCATTTGACGGTCCAGTCAGCCTCTTGGCGCCTCTCGGGCGACGACGCCTGGCTCGGAGACTTCGATTACGAGGAAGTCGCGGTTATCGACCGACGGCTCGACGCGCTGGCCCACTCCATCGCGGAGCGCTCGGCCGGGGACGCGGCGCAGGCCGGATTGGTCTGCACGACGGAAGCGCCGAGCCTGCCCTACCCGGACATCGTGAGTCGGTTGGCCGCGGGGGCCCGGCTGCACGACCTGACAATCCTCGATACGGGACCAGGGACCTACGACCTCGACCGCGAGATGATCGAGAAGGCTTTGTTATACGGTGGCCGGCCGGTCATCGCAGTCCCGTCGGGACACGACGCCTTCGCCGCGCGACGGATCATCGTTGCCTGGGACGGGAGCGCGCAGGCGGCGCGAGCCGCCAACGATGCGCTACCGTTCCTCCGCGCGGCCGAGGCGGTCGAGATCGTTTCGGTCGGCGACGAGGCGGAGAGCGACGAAGCGGTGCCGGGCGCGGAGTTCGCGCCCCACCTCGCTCGGCATGGCGTGCGGATCAGCGTCAACGACCTTCCGAAAGGAGAGAGCGTCGCCGCCACCCTTCGCACCCAGGCCGGGCTGTTCCGGGCCGACATGATCGTGATGGGCGCCTACCGGCACTCCCCCATCCGCGAATTCTTCTTCGGCGGCGTGACGCGGTCGCTCCTGCGGGGCAGCCCGACTCCGCTGTTCCTCGCCCACTGAGACCGGGAGGTCGACCATGCTCAAGCGAAGATCGTCACGATGCGGCGCGACCAGCCGGACCGCGCAGACGCGCAACGCTGCGTGTCGGCAAACCGAATCCGCGCCGAAGAATCCAAAGCGCGACGAGGCGCCGGCCCAGGTGCGGACATCGAACCAGCCGGAATGGCCGGCCCCGCTGAACGAGGAGGAACTCCGCGCCTTAGAGACCGGCTGGCGCTTCGTCGAGTAAGGCGCCGAAGCCGGCATCCAAGCCCTACCGAACGGGCCAGGTCACCACGATTGTCGACGGGGCAGCCCGGCCGTCGTCGGTCCGGTTCAGCGGCGAAAAGCCTTGAGGTAGGCCGCCAGGTCGGCGGCGTCGGCGGGGTCGAGCCGGAAGTCGGGCATGGCCGGGTGCCGGCGGTCCACCCCCTCGGCCAAGACGTCGGCAAGGTCGTCGACCGGGAAGCGCCCGGCTAGCGTGCGGAAGGGCGGGGCCTCGCGCATCGGGCTTGTTCCCCGTGGCCCGAGCGCATGGCACCGGGCGCAGTGCTCGCGGGCAAACGCCTCGCCCCGCACCGCCGAAGCGTCCCGGGCCCCGACGGGCAAGGCGACGAGCAAGCTCAAGGCGACGGCGGTGAGAACGGGTAGGGCATGCCTGCGCATCAGTGGCTCATCAGGCAGCAGACGGGGGAGCGTTCGAGGGCATCGCGGGTGACCCCCCCGAAAATCCACTCCCGCAGCCGGGAGTGGCCGTAGGCGCCCATCACGACGAGGTCGGCATCCTGGTGCTGGGCGAATTCCAGGATATCGTCGCTCTCCTGCCGGACCGCGCGCATGAGGTGGGTGGTGGCGTGGGCGCCGTGCCGCACGAGGTGGCCGGTCACGGCCTCCGCCCCTTCATGCCCCGCGTCGTCTCCGACCGTCGCGACGAAGACCTGGTCCGCGTCGCGCAGGAAGGGCAGCGCCGCCGTCACTGCACGCCGCGCCTCTGGCCTGTCCTTCCAAGCGACGACGATGCGGGTCCCCTTCAGCTGGACTAGCTGCGGCGGCGCGATGAGGACAGGCCGGCCCGCCTCCATCAATACGGGGCCGGGGCGCACGCCGAGTTGCCCCGTGTCCTCGTCCTCCGGCCCGCGCCGGCTAACCACGACGAGGTCGGCGGCGCGCGCCTGCTCGACGAGATGCGTGGCGGGCCCGGCGAGGGCAGCTAGCCACTCCGTGCGGATCCTTTCACCGGCGCTGCGCTCGAACAGGGCGCGCGCCTCTTCCAGGATCTCGCGAACCTTGGCCTTGTTGCGCTCCTCCTGCTCGTTCGCGTCGTAGACGTCGCGCACCAGGATGGGCGCCGGTACCTTGTGAGCGGCCGCGCCGGTGAGGGTGGCGTCGAAGCGCCGGGCGAGCCCGGCGGCGAGGCGTACTCGATCAGGGGACGCGTCGCCGAGGTCGGCGGAAACAAGGATATTTGCGTAGTCCATGACCACCTCAGTCTGGCGTCAATACAGATGTGAGGATCCTCGCCTCGCGTGGGCCGACTCACCTTGATCCACCGCAAGCTCGATGGCGCCGGCCTTATGGGCAGCACGGGCCTCCCTGCGTCGTCGGCTCGCGCCCATCCTGTGGACCGCCGAGCGCGCGCATGGCGTTGAGGATCACGGCGACATCGATGGCTTCTTGCAGCAACGCCCCCTGGAGGGGCGAGAGGTATCCTAGAGCCGCCGCGACCATGCCGACGAGCGAAAGCCCAAGGCCGACCCATACGCTCTGGAGCGCGATAGCGCGGGCCCGCCGGGCGATGCGGATGGCGCGGGGCAGCGGCGCGAGGCTGTCGACCAGCAGGACGACGTCCGCCGCCTCGGCCGCCGCCGCCGCGCCTCGGGCGCCGAGTGCCACGCCGAGGTCGGCGGCCGCCAGCGCGGGCGCGTCGTTGACCCCGTCGCCCACCATCATCACGGGACCGTTCCGGCGCTCGGCGGCCACGGTATCCGTCTTGGCCGTCGGGTCGAGGTCGGCGGCGACGGCGTCGATGGGCAGACCGGCGACGAGCGCCTCCGCGACGCCGCGTCGGTCCCCGGTCGCGAGCACCACCCGCTCGATGCCGCACGCGCGCAGCGCCGCGAGTGCGTTGCCGCCGTCCGCCCGCAGTGGGTCGGCGAATTCAAGGATGGCGGCGGGCGCGCCGTCGATGGCGACCAGCACCGTCGCCGCTGCCGCGGCGTGTCGAGGACCATCTGCCGGCGGGAAGCAGACGTCGTGCATCCGCATTAGGCGCGGTCCCCCGACGAGGACGGGCCGGCCCTCCACTTTGCCGGTCACGCCCTGGCCGGGGGACTCCGTGACCATCGTGGGCTGCGAGAGTGTCAGGCCTCGCCCTAGGGCCTCATCGACCAGAGCTCGCGCCACTGGGTGACCCGAGGCCTGGTCGAGGGACGCCGCGAGCCGCAGAACCTCGGCCTCGTCGCATGCGGCGAGGGTTCGCGCGGAAATGAGCCGGGCGGTGCCGTGGGTCAGGGTGCCGGTCTTGTCGACCACCAGGACGCGGATCTTGGCCAGCATCTCAAGGGCCCCGCCGCCCTTGATGAGCACGCCGATGCCGGCCGCGCGCGAGAGGCCGGAGACGAGGGCGACGGGCACCGCCAGGATCAGCGGGCAGGGCGTTGCGACGACCAACACGGCCAGCGACCGAAGGGGGTCGCCGGTGGCGAGCCAGGCGCCGCCAGCCAGCAGGAGCGTGAGGGCGAGGAATGCGAGGCCGTAGCGGTCAGCCAGGCGCGCCATCGGCGCCTTTTGGGACCGCGCCGCCTCGACGAGCCGGACGATGCCAGCATACGTGCTTTCGGCCGCGGCCCGCTCCGCCAGCAAGGTGAACGGCGTGCCCGCGTTCACCGTGCCACTCAACACGGGGTCGTTCGCACCGAAGGTGACCGGCAGGGCCTCGCCGGTGAGGCTCGACCGGTCGAGCACGGCGCGGCCCGCGGCGACCCGGCCGTCCACCGGCAGGACGTCGCCGACGCGCACCAGGATTCGGTCTCCCGGGACCAGCGCCGCGAGGGGCACCTCCCGCAACGCACCGCCCTCCTCGCGCAGGGCGGTGCGCGGCTGGCGCGCGATCAGCGCCGTCATCGCCCGTCCGGCCCGGCCGGCGGCATAGGCTTCCAGCGATTGGCCGCCAGCGTACATCAAGGCGACGACAGCGCCGGCCAACGGCTGCCACAGCGCAAGCGCACCCCCCATGGAGAGCAGGGCGACCAGGTCGAGTCCAACGTTGCCGCGCACCAGGCCGGTTACGACTTGGGAGGCGAGGACGGCGAGGACCGCCACGGTCGCGAGCGCCCATGCCCAGGCGGCGACGTCGGGATGACTGAGCGCCTGTGCCGACAGGCCCGTGCAGAGGCCAACCAGCGGCAGGACCGCCAGCCATCCCCGGAGCCGAGGCATCCATCCCACGGATGCCAGCCGCACCGTCTCGGTTGAGCCCACGGCCGCCGTCGTCATCGTCGAAGCCGCTTCGCTGTTATGCGCCTCCGGGGTGGGCGTGTTCCGGTTGAGTTGCCTTGCGCTGGATCAACGGGCGCCCTTAAGGCGGAGAGAGATAGGGTAATGGATTCACACGGAGCCCGCCCATATCACTCCTGTCGCCACCCTCTCTCGCTGGCACCCGTAACATCCTTGCGGGAATCACTGAAGAGAGCCGCGGCGACGAGTTCTCGACATCCTTCAGTATGGTCTGACCCTGGCACTTCTGCTTCAAGCCTCATAGCGGACGTTCAAAGGAGTAAGACTCTAGGTTCGGAAGGGGTCAGGTGCTCGCATGCCACTTGTTCAGCTATGCGCCATTACCGGACATTCAGCCTTGCGCAGCAAGGTGTCCGCTCATGATGCAGAAGCGGGCAGAATTGTTGCACGTTTTTGTTCAGTAGCCCGCTGTTTCTGAAGGTGGCACTGGCTTGGCCCCAGCGCGGACCACGAACGATATGAGCTCCAGATACGCCTCGTCGAACCGCTGGCGCTTCCTTAGAGCGTTTTCGGTTTGGGCTGATTCGGCTCGGAGAGGTTCACAGGGCTTTGACGGGCTGATTCAGTGATCGCTCCGGACAAGGTGGTGCTCTGCCAGTGCTTGCCGACGATGACGTAGGCCCGGCGGTCCTCCTCGATGTACTGGTGCAGGGCGACGATCTCGCGCTCAATGGCGGCCGCCTCGGGCGTCCCCTGGCGGGGCATCAGGCGGCCGGACATGCTCCGGTCATGCGAGCGCGACCACAGCCGGATCTCATGCAGGCGGGCGAGGCGATCCTCGGGCACGTCCGGCAGCAGCGCGGCGCGGCCTGCGATGTCGTCGAGTCCCCTCAGGCGGGTGGCGGTGTCGTTGCGCGGTCTCATGCCGGCACGGTGGCACGGCCGGGTTTCCGCCGGGTTGACGCGTCCGGTTAACGCGAAGGGCCCCCGGGGATGCCGGAGGCCCTGTGCCCGCGCGCCGAGGCGCGGATGAGCCGCTTATGCAGCGGTCGCCAGTATAGGTAGGAGGAACGAGCCCGGGCGGCAAGTCAACGCCGCGCTGCGGCTGGCCCTAACGGGTGGTCACTTTCCCCAGGCGGAAACGAGGGGGTCGAGGGGAAGGGTTCGAAACCCGCGTCTGTCATGGTGACTCCAGTGCCGCACAGCAGAGGAGAGCGCGCATGAGGACCAGTCGAAACCTGGGTGACGAGGATATCCGCAAGATCGTCGACCTGGCGAACAAGATGACGGACGGGATCATCGCGACCGGGCGCAACTACGCCCACGAGATGGCGGCGCTGTTCGCCGAGGCCGACCTCGTCTGGGGCGTGTGGCCGGACCGGAAGGCGCGGAATGGCGTCCGGATCGGGTTGCTGAAGGGGCGTCCGCTCCTCGAACGCCTCGTCGCCGCCGGGCAGCCGGCCGGCATCGGGCAGGCCGCGTTCCGGTATCACAACGCCCTGGAGGCAGTGGCTGCCTGCGAGCTGTGGGGCGATGACCAGGCCGAGGCCGCGTGAGGCCGAAACAAGCGGGGGCGCGCCGGTCGGGCGTACCCTCGCACGGGCCACGGGGGCGGTGGCAGTCTAGCCCCGTGACCACCCCGCGGGGCCGAAACGAATCGGTCCCGGCGCGTCGCCGACCACCCTGCCGGAGCCCCTCCGAGCGGGGTCTCTCCACGTCAATCTGTACCCATAACTGTACCCCTGGTTTCGGGGCGGGCGCGCCTGGGAGGCGTTTCCCTAGGGAAAAGGTGGTGGGCCTGGCAGGACTCGAACCTGCAACCAGACCGTTATGAGCGGTCGGCTCTAACCATTGAGCTACAGGCCCGCGCTTTATACTGCCGATTACTGATGCGCAGCACTGGCTTTCGACGACAGGTTGGGCAACAGAAACGACGACAGAAACGCTGCGTTTGAGTAGCCGGGCAGGGGGCTTCGGGCAAGCCCTCCATGCACGACCGCTGGCCACCGAGACCGAACCGCGGTTCGGTCGAACCGGCCTGATCCGAGCCCCACCATCGGCGAACCTACGAGGCCAACGCGCGGGGGCGCTAAGCCTGTGAATCCGGTCAGCCGGTAAGCCTGGAGCAACCGGGCGCCCCTATTGCCGTCGGCCCCACCATCAGCCGGCAGCCAGGATGCTCCTTCCCGAACTCGCGCCCGACTCGCTCCCGCCCGAAGCCGCTGAATGGCGCAAAGCCCTCGGCGCCCTCCGTCCGACTTCACCGCCCTGCCGGTATCTCGGCACCACGGCCTGGGCGAACATCCACGAGGCCTGCACCGACTTCATCGAGCGCTTCGGCGCCGAGGCCGTGCGCTTGGGCTGGACCGCGCCGCAGATCTTCGGCGTCCATCCCGAGCACGGGACATTGCGCGTGGATTGGTGCGGAGTGATGATCACAGGAGGGCAGAAGGCGATCGGCATCGAGCCGAACCGGATCCTGTTCGGCAATGTGAGCGGCTACCGGAACACGCCCGGCGTACCGACCGGCCTGCCGATTTGGGAATTCGCGGCCCGTCGCGGCGGGAAATGACTGACGACGCGCCGGACGCACTCAGTCGGGCGTGACATCGCGACCGTTGATGAGCGCCGCCCGCCGACGAGCAACCGCCGCTCCACCTCCATGGAGCGGCGGCGGCTACCGCGTGGCCGATCCGGAGGATCCGTGCGGCTCCGAGGGGGCAATGCTTCGAAAGCGCTACCGGGGCTCGGCCGTAGGGGCACAGGCACCGGCCTGCGCCCCGCTTTCGCAGGCCGTCTTCGGCTCGGCGTGACCGAGGCGGGTCGTCGCCGCCGCACTCGACAGCACGAGGACGAGGGCAACGAGCAGGCGGTAGAGAGAGGAAGACCGATCATCGTCGTGGCTCGGCGGGGACGAGAATGACGGGATCAGCGCGGCTGCGGGGCCGGCACGCGAATCGTGACCATCTGGCCGCTGATCGGATCGAAGACGGTGATGGTCATCGCGGGTGCTCGTGAACGTGGCTGGATCGACGTGTCCGGCTAACGCCTTTGTCTGCGATGGTTTCCGCGCCCTGTTCGGATGTAGTTAGCCATCCGTTAAAGCTGATCCGTCGGGGCGCGCCGCCGCCTCACCAGGGCAGGAAGCGGTCGGAAGCCGGTCGTCCGGCCACCATGAATGCGATTGCGCCGACGACGCCTGCGAGCACGACAAAAACCTCGGTCCCGAACATGCTTTTCCCCTCGGCCCGGCTTGGGCGAGGTGCGTCTGGAGCGAGGTTGAGGCGGCAACACGGCCCGCGGGGCGTCCTCGTCGTCGCAGTCGGGGTGGCGGTGGCAAGAACCTCTCGCGTCGCCTGATCCCCGAACGTAAGTTGCGGCATGCCCGCTGCCCGCTGCGTCCACTACATCGGCTTCAAGGACGACCGCTACTGGAACGCCTTCCGGATCTGGGGCGGCCCCACGATGATCCATCGGCGCTGGGACCGCATTGCCAAGCACGACATAGGCCCGGACGATGTGGCGATCTTCGCCGACGGCGACGAGCACCAGCCCTTGGCGGACTACAACGCGACCGACATCGACGAGCGATGGCTATGACGAACATCATCCGCCCCAACTTCGGTGGCCGCGACCGCGAAGCTGAGCCAGCCATCGCGGCCGAGGCGCTCGAGGCGTACGAGCCGCTCCACGTCTACGGGACCGCAGCGGGCTATCTCGTGGCCCTGCTGGAGGACGCGAGCGGGCCCGAAGGGCGATGCCTCAAGGTCGTCATCGGCGCCGTCGGCGGAAACGTGTTCGAGGCCGTCGCCGTAATGCCGGCCACGGACGAAGGACGCGTCGATGCCGATATGGCCGCCATGGCGGTTCTGCGCGCGCTGGAGGTTGTCGAGCAAGGCAGCGGGCCGGCCACTGCCTGAGGCGCCGCGGGGGCAACGGGAGCGCCTTGTCGGCCCCGCGGCTTCCTCGAAAGGACCGCCGTGGATGGGCTTGCGCCGGCTATCGCTCCCGACCTCACCGCACCGCCTCGATGGCCTTCTCGGCATCCCGATGGTCCTGCTCGGAGGCTTCGGGTGCAACCTGTTGTGCCGGGGCGTGCGGCGCCCGGCATAAATCGACCCAGATCGGGAAATGATCGGACCCGACATCGTTCAGGCGCTGCATGTCGCTCAAGAGAAAATGCTCGCTGAAGAAAATGTGGTCGAGGGGCCAGCGTGCAAACGGATATTGCGCATGGAAGGTCGAGAACAGGCCGCGTCCCTGACGGGGATCGAGAAGGCCGCTGATGTTCTGGAACAATCGATTCGTGTGGGACCAGGCCACGTCGTTGAGGTCACCGGCGACGATGGTCGAATCCTTCGTTTGCGCGACCTCTCGGGCGACCACGACAAGCTCGGCATCGCGCGGTGCGCTGCTATGGCCCGGATGGGGTGGCCGTGGATGAAGCCCGTAGAAGGTGACCGGTTCGCCGCTGGGCAGGACCACCGTGGTGCGTAACGACGGAACGTCCTCCTGCAGCAGAAAGCGGATCGTCGGATCGCGCAGGGGAAGGCGGGAGTAGAACAGCAGGCCATAGGTGTTGTCCTGCGGATGTTCGACGCGATGCGGATAATGCGCCCGCAGCGGAGCCATCGCGGCGTGCCATCCCGCATCGGTTTCGAGCAGCAACACCAGATCGGGCGCCTTGGCGGCGATGAGATCGAGCGCCGCACCGTAATGACGGTTCGACTGGAGCACGTTGAGGACGAGGAGGCTGATGCGGTCGTCCGGACGACACGAGCCTGCTCCCTTTGCCTGAGGCGCCGTCAATCGCGTGAACGGCAGGATATAGCTGGCTTGCAGGGCAAGAGCCGCGACCATGGCGACCGCCAGAGCCAGCGCCGTGCCGTCCCGGGAGATCGCGAGAAGCCCGACACAGTTCGCAGCGAGCGCGACCGCGATCTGCAGCCGGGGAAAATCCAGGCTGCGGATGACGCCAAGGTTCGTCGGAATCAGGGGTAGCAACGTCGCGACGATCAGCAGAAGTGCGACAAGTTCCAGGGCGATCGACAAGTAGGCCAACTCTATTCCAATCAATCGGAGCCCAGCCCCATCGAGTCTCTGCTCGATTTCGACGCACAGTCTGGCGCCGGCTCCTTCGGGGGCGGTCGGGTGACGTGAGTGCCTGCGATCATGCGCTCTCGCGCCGCGGGCCTTCGGTCCGTCTCATGCGTCGGATCGCTCACCGCGCGCCACAACGATCAGCGCCCGATCCGGGAGAGGGCGCTGCAGCACCGACGCTTCGGCCCACGGCGCGCGCAGCCAGAGATCCCGCTCCTCATCCGTCGTCAGGATCACCGGCATCGCCTTCGGGTGGACCGCGGCGACCTCGACATTCGGCTCCGTGGTCAGGAAGGCGTAGAGGTCGTCCGTCGTCTCGCCGTCCTTCACCTTGCGCACCGAGGTCCAGCCCTCGGTCTTGATGCCGGCGAAACAGGCGAGCGGACGTTCTTCGGCGAGCGCGAACCACACGGGTGGGTGGGAGCCGTCGGGCAAGGCCTCGTTCTCGGAGAAGCTCGTCAGCGGCACGAGGCAGCGATGCTCCGGCCCGAGCCAGCGCCGGCAGTGCGGCGAGGCGGTGTTGCGCACATTCGTGACGCCCGGATCGGTCTTCTTGCCCTTCAGGGCGAAGGCCGGCGAGGGCATGCCCCAGCGATACATCGAGAGGGTGCGTTGCCCCTCCGCGACGTGAACAATCGGCGCGGCATTGTTGGGAAAGATCCCAGGCAGGGGCGGCAGGTTACCGGTCCGATCGGTTTCCACCTTGAACAGGCGCCGGATCTCGTCCTGGCTCTTGGTAAGGGCGTAGAGATTGCACATCGCCGGATGATAGCCGAGCCGGTCCGCCGCGCGCGACTCACAGCGCCGCGACATAGCCGGCGCCGCGTGGCGCGATCCGGCAGCCGCCCCTCGGTTGCGATCGCGTCAAAACCACAGGGCCCTGGAATCAGGGCCGAGGCAGGCCGCTATGCCGGCAGGACCACCACCTTCGTCTTGACCGGGGTTCGCGCGTAGAGGTGGATCATATCCTGACTGAGCAAGCCGACGCAGCCGCTCGTGATGCCACTCCCGATCGATTCGGGGTCGCTGCTGGCGTAGATCGTGTAGAGCGTGTAGGCGCCGCCCTGGTAGAGGTGCAGGGTGCGGGCACCGAGCGGGTTGTCGAGGCCGCCCGGCATCCCGCGCGCATATTGAGCGGCCTCGGGCTGACGCCGGATCATCTCCTTGGGCGGCGTCCAAGTCGCCCATTCGGACTTGCGGCCGACATACGCGTCACCGCTCCACAAGAACCCGTCGCGTCCGACATTGGCGCCGTAGCGGGTGGCGGAACCGTCGCCCTCGACGCGGTAGACGTAGTAGTTGCGCGGATCGACGATGATCGTTCCGGCCGCCTCCTTGGTCTCATACCGAACCGTCCGGCGGTAGTATTTCGGATTGACCTTGCTGATATCGACCGCCGGGATCGGGAACTTCTCGTCCGGCATAGGCCCGTAGACCTTTGCCGCGTCGGCGAGCATCGTACCGTCGGAGGTCACGCAACCACCGAGTCCGAATGCGCCGAGGGTGGCCGCCGAGCCCGCCAGAAACGAGCGGCGGCCAAGACGCCGTGACCGGCATCCGAGCAGACCGGTCTCGTCCGAACCGCCGGCGTCGGCGTGCCCACCATCCATCGTCATGCTTTCAGGGCTTTCCATATCCTGCAATCCGATGGGGACATGCATCGGCATCAATCCGACCATCGTAAGGCTAAGCTGAGAGTGCGGCGACTTGGCTCGTCTGGCAAGTGCGGCGCTCGCGGCCGATCGATGGCCCTGCGACGATACCGGCTGCTTCGCTCCGAACCGCAAACGGCAGCCGAGCGGATGATTCGCTCGGCTTGATGCTGGCGGGCTGTCACGGGATGCCTCGGTGGCGAACCTTCACGTTGCGAGCGCTGTCGATCCGGATGTCGCCATGCAGAAGCTTCGCGCTAGCTGTAGGTCGCGGGCCGCTTTGATGGCGGCGCGGACTCTCATGCCTGCCAGGGACGAGAGGCTCGGAGAGCGGTGAGGAAACACCATTGAACGAACAGACCATTCAAAAAGGTCAGCCGGGCGACGATCCTCGCACCACCGCCGTCCTGATCCTCGTCGCGATCCGCGAGGCCAGCGCTCACCTCGGCAAGCTGCTCCGGCTGGCGCGAACGGAAGTCCGCGGCAATCTCCGTATGCTTGCCTTGCTCGTGCTCCTGTTCGGCGGGGCGCTCCTGCTGGTCCTCGCCTCGCTGGTTCTGTCTCTGCTCGCCCTGCGGGACGCATTGGCTGCGCTGATCGGCAATGACGCGCTGGCGGCGGTGATCGTGGCCATGCCGTTCGTCACCGCCACAGCGATTCTGACGTTCCTCGGTCTCAAGTGGATGAGCCTACGTGCGCCGGTCGGCTGAGGGGTCCGCCGAGGGCGGTAAACGGACTCGGCCACGCACCAAGCTCGGCAGCACCTTCAGTGTGAGATCAGGCAGAAACCCGGCACCGGCCATCGCGGTTGGCTGAGGCAGTCAGAGCCAATTCGGAGGCGGGAGTGCCGCGCTACTTCTTCGACACGCACGACGGTGAGTTTCATCGTGACGATGAGGGGTCCGAGCAGGCGGATTTTGAGGCGGCACGCAAGGAGGCGATGATCTTCTTGCCTGAGGTGGCGCGCTGGGAGATCCCGAAAGACGGCGATCACCGCTCCTTCAGCGTTTTTGTCCGCGATGAGAGCGGGGCCATCGTCTACACGGGAACGCTGACCTATTCCGGACTCCGGCTCACCAGCGCTGGATAATCTTGGAAGGCAAGGGAGTGATCTGACAACTTTGCGGATCATGTGCCATCGCGCGATGGCCGAAACGGTGCAACCCGCCGCGGCACCTGTTGTTCGACACTGGCGCTAAAGACAACCGGGACCCTGGCCACCTGTATAGACCTGAATCCGCCGGGGTACCCCGGAAGGGGTAGAGAATAACATCCTCATCTAATCCACCCTCGAAGCTGTCCGGGCAAAATTCTCCATCGGCCTGTTGAACAGGTGCCGCAGCCTATCGTTTACGGAATACCAGCCGAATCAGATGATGTCTGGCGCGGCGTCATGCGGTGGGAGGCAAGATCCTCATGCCGGACAAAGCAAAGCGCGCCGATCTCGCCCAAAAGGCCCTCGACGCTTACCTTCACGAACACTCCGGTATCCGACGCTGGTGCTATCCGGCCAGATCGGACGATATCGGAGAGAGCGATATCATCGACCTCGTCACCGACCTCCTGCTGTTGGCGGAGGTGAAAGGTCACGATCCTTGCAGTGTCGTCCGCAAGGCCGAAGTGCACCTTCAGGCTGAAGCCGATTTGCACGGCTGAGGCTACCCGAGGCTCCGGCGCACTCAGTGGCGGGGGTCGGAACGAGATCCTGCTGTCCTTCTGCATTCCCACGGTGTCGGGGTCCGTCAGACGTTGCCCGTCTCACGACCTCACCGGTGACGCCCTTGCTCGCGCCGTCTTCTCGCTGGGGTGCTTGGGACTGAGTGCCCGCCTGACTTCGTGCCCTGCCCGTCGTTTCCCCCCTGAGCCTGCCCCGCCGCGGGTCGGCCTGCGGCGTCACGTCCAGGAACAGGCGGCCGGCGTTTGCCTTGCCCCTTCAACTCCCAGGGAGATCGATGTGACACGATACGCCGTAAGCACGCTGGGCACCCTGTGCCTCATGCTGTCCGCCAACCTCGCCCATGCGGAAGGGAAGCCGCTGCCCCCGCCAGCCTCCGACGGACAGCCCGTCATGGAGCTGACGATCGAGAAAAAGGACAGCAAGATCGTCTGCTCGCCCGCCGAGCTTCGTTTGCCGGCGAATACGAATGCCGAGCTACGGGTGATCAACAAGGCCGACCAGCCCGTGACCCTGACCATGGACGGTCAGTTCGAGAACGGCCTCGTGCAGCACGTGGATGGTGACCAGGGCCACTCCGCCAGCGAGAAGGGCTACACCATCAAGCTGAACGGCAAAGCCACGCTCAAGTTCAGGACGATGGCGGCGGGCGAGCATCCCTACGGGTGCACGGGTGTGAACAGCCAGAGCGACCCCTTCGTCGGCAAGTACATTCTCGTTCCGCCGGCCGGCTGAGGCGCAGAGGCGATCGAGGAGCCTCGGAACCGAGCCTGCCGCTGAGGTTTGGCTCGGTATCGCATCTTACCCGCAAGCGAGGAATGCCATGTCGAGCGACACGCAACAGCATCACGAACTCCTCAGCGCTGTCAAAGCGGCTCAGGGCACGCAGGACGGGTCCTTCGAAAAGGCTGTGACACGGGCTTTCGAGCACGTCTTTGAACACCTGGATCGGCTGAACTCTCACGTCTCGACCGGTGGTTCCGAGGGTGAAGAGCGGGCACTCAAGCCCGACGAGTCTCCCACCCTCCGCTGATTGTGAGGGATCTGCGTCCTCACGCAGATGCGCAGCGTGATCCATCCATATGCGTCCCTGTCGCATTCGCGCCGGGGCGTTTCGGGGGCCTGAACGAACCGGGCAACCCCGGCGTTGATCCTGCTCAACGACAAACAGGGATGGAAACGACCATGCAGACCAAGACAATCGCCCTTGCCGCCGCGCTGACACTGGCCCTTTCGGGGGCCGCTCTGGCTCAAACGCCTGCCGGCGGCGGAAGCGCCGAGGGCAACATGAACAACCCGGCCAGCGTGAAGAGCAATTCCGAGAAGAGCATGGAGCGCGCAGCGGGTTCAGCGACCGGCAGCACGACCGGGACCGGCATGGCCCCGGCGGCACCGGGTGCTGCTGGCGGTACGTCCGGCGGCAGCATGGGCACCGGCACCGGTGCAGGCACCAGCGGTGCCGGCGGCGCGGCCGGCGGGCGCTGACCGATCCGCAGCGAGATAAGATTGGGGGGTCGGCGTGATGCCGGCCCTCTTTCGTTTCGACCCCAGCCTCGCTTGGCCGTCTCGGAACGGCGCTCTGCTCGGCCCGCATTCAGCCTCGACCACGCCCACCGGAAACCGCGCCGGACCCGAAGGCGCGTGTTCCGCACTCAACCTTTCGGCTTGCGGTCCTCCGGCGTCTCCGGCTTGAAGTCCTTCGAGGGGTCGGGGTTGTCCTCGGGCTTGAGCGTCGCGCCGGGCGTGCCTTTGCCGGGATGCCCCGTCTGCTCGTCGATGTTCCCGAGCGCACCGCCTTTGTGCGTCTTGCCGGCATCCGCACCCGGCTTCTCCGGCTTCCTCATGATGGTCTCCCGGTTCGCAGCGCTGAGCGCTTCAGGCCGTAGAACGCGCAGCAAGCCCCAAGGAGCCGCCCATTCGGCACTATGATGCAGATTTGATCGGCCGGACCGGGTATACCGCTCGCCGGGCAGCGGTGATGCGCCCCGACATCACGGTCGCTGAAGAGGAGAACGTCATGCGCTACACCGTTCACTGGACCTCACCCTCGGGCCCTTCCAAGGAACCGCACGACCTCGGGGCGAGGGCCGCCGAGCGGGCCATGACCTTTGCGAGCATGGGCGCTTCGGAGGTCTACGTGGAGACCAGCGACGGACGGGTGTTCCGGGCGCCGGCGCAGATGGCCGCCTTGGTTCAGTACGCGCAGACCGCCGACGCCGAGTAGAACCGAAGCGGACGGCGGCAATCCCCGCGGCCTGCCGTCCGAGGGGGCCGATCAGGATCCGACGAGCTGCCATTCGAAGACGAGTTGGCGAAGCCGCGTTTGGGCGGCGCGGCGGGCCTCGTCGAAGGTCGCGTAGCTCTGCGCGCCGTAGCGCCGTGGCTCCCCCTTCTCGACGATGGAGCAGACGAAGCGGCCCGGGCGCCGCCAGCAGGGTCTCACATCGATGGAGTAGGGATGGTGGTTCCGGTCAGCCATGCGGGCATGGTGCCATGCCCCGCGGCAGCGACCAAGGCGCGGCGACACCGCGCGGCGTTCACATTTGTAAGCGCGCGAATCCCTGCACCGGACGGGTGCCCTCAACTCTCGTCCTGATCCTGCGCGGGACGTAAGGAGCGCTCGATCGTCTCCAGAACGGTCGTGGCGAGCACCGCATCCGGATCGTCGCGGAACAGCACGTCGCGCAGCATGGCGAGGTATCCTTCGAGGCGCTCGTCGTAGTGATCGGAATCGATCGAGCGCAGCACGCTGGCCAGGAAGCCCACTGCCATCTGGTGGGCCACCTGCTTGGCGCCGAGTTCGGCGAGCCCTTCGGCGAGGTTCGTTACCGCCGCGTCGTGCCGGGCGCTGACGGCGGCGAGCGCCGTCAGTTGCTGGGTCTGGTCCATCGGGTCGGGTCCTCAAAAGCACGTCGAGAGGTCGGGCGGGAAGCGCGCCGGGCGGTCAGGATCGGAGCCTACAGCTTCGCGTCGGCGAAGCGGCGGAACGCTTCCAGCGTCTCGGCGCTGACATGGTGCTCGATCCCCTCCGCGTCGCGTCGGGCCGTCTCGGCACTGACGCCCACAGCGCGCAGGAAGCGCTCGACGATGCGGTGGCGTTCCCGCGACTGCTCGGCCAACGCCTGCCCCGCCGGGGTGAGGAACACACCGCGATAGGGCCGCTGCTGCACGAGGCCGTCCTCGGCGAGCCGCTTGAGCATCTTGGCGACCGTCGGCTGGGCCACGCCGAGGCGGGCGGCGATATCGACCTGCCGCGCCTCGCCGCCATCGCCGATCAGGTCGGCGATCAACTCGACGTAATCCTCCACCAGTTCGAGACGGCGCGCCTCGCGGGCTTGACGGAAGCTCTCGACATGGACCTCCGCATCGACGAGCGGCGCATCCGCGCCCGCCGGGTGCACCTCGGGTGCCGGCTTCTGACCCATCTCTCGCCCCATATCTCGCGACGCATCCTGCATGAGGCGGCGGGCTCCTCCATTTCGGGCACGGCCTGATTGGCCCACGCCTCATAGGGTCGTCAAACGTCTTCACGAAACACCCGGCGCACGGACCGCGCTTCGGCACGAGCGATGGCAAGTGCGGCGGGGCAAATGCGACGGCGAGAGCGATCGATCCGCCCGGTGTTTCGAAGGTACCCTGCCGGCATGTTTAACCTAAGCCCCCCACGGCCGGGAACCCGGCTGGAAGCCCCTTGATCTCAGCTTCGGCGCAGCTTTATAGCTAATGCTATAAGGCCTTGCTGTGTGCGGGTGCGAATGGAGCGCCCGCTCTCCTGCGCCGGTCTGCTCCATCGGGAGCGACGGGCAGGGGCAATCGGCACCTTGATGCGAATGGAAGTGGTGATGGATCAGGTTCGGCCGGCACCGCCCGGGCAAGCCCCAGCGGAACCGAGCCTCGGCGCGCTCAATGGCAGCGTGCCGGTGCGGGCGGGCGGGTCCTGGCTCTGGCGGCTCTTCGCCTTCATCGGGCCGGGATACATGATCTCGGTCGGCTACATGGACCCGGGCAACTGGGCCACCGACATCGCCGGCGGCGCCCAGTTCGGCTACACGCTGCTCTCCGTCATCCTGCTCTCGAACCTGATGGCGATCGTGCTGCAGGCGCTGGCGGCGCGGCTCGGCATCGCCACCGGCCTCGACCTCGCCCAAGCCTGCCGCGAGCGGACCTCGCGGCCCGTGAGCATCGCGCTCTGGCTGATCTGCGAGGCGGCGATCATCGCCTGCGACCTCGCCGAGGTGATCGGCACCGCCATCGCCCTCAAGCT
Source organism: Methylorubrum extorquens (assembly GCA_900234795.1). Taxonomy (NCBI): domain Bacteria; kingdom Pseudomonadati; phylum Pseudomonadota; class Alphaproteobacteria; order Hyphomicrobiales; family Methylobacteriaceae; genus Methylorubrum; species Methylorubrum extorquens. The sequence continues at coordinate 1,823,622 of LT962688.1, read as the reverse complement.
CCTGTTCGGCATCCCGCTGACGCTGGGCGCGATCCTCACGGCGCTCGACGTGTTCGTGGTGCTGCTGCTGCTGCGACGGGGCTTCCGGGCGCTAGAGGCCTTCGTGATCGGCCTCCTGACGATCATCTTCGTCTGCTTCGGCCTGCAGATCGCGATGGCGGCACCGCCGATCCAGGCCGTGCTCGGCGGCTTCGTGCCCTCGCGGGAAATCGTGACCAACCCGGCCGCGCTCTACATCGCCATCGGCATCATCGGCGCGACCGTGATGCCGCACAACCTCTACCTCCACTCCTCGATCGTGCAGACGCGCGCCTATCCCCGCACCGATCAGGGCCGGCGCGAGGCGCTGCGCTTCGCCGTCACCGACTCGACGGTGGCGCTGATGCTGGCGCTGTTCGTCAACGCCGCGATCCTGATCATGGCCGCGTCCGTGTTCCACGCGGGCGGGCGCACCGATGTCGAGGAGATCGAGCAGGCCTACGAGCTGCTCTCGCCCTTGCTCGGCGTCGGCATCGCCTCGACGCTGTTCGCCGTGGCGCTCCTGGCGTCCGGCCTCAACTCGACGGTGACCGCGACGCTCGCGGGCCAGATCGTGATGGAGGGCTTCCTGCGGCTGCGCCTGCCGCCCTTCGCCCGGCGGCTGGTGACGCGGGGCATCGCCATCGTCCCCGTGGTGATCGTCACCGCCCTCTACGGCGAGCAGGGCACGGCCCGGCTCCTCGTGCTGAGCCAGGTCGTGCTCTCGATGCAACTGCCCTTCGCGGTGATCCCGCTGGTGCGCTTCGTCTCCGACCGGCGTCTGATGGGCCCGCTCGTGATCCCCGGCTGGCTGAAGGGGCTGTCCTGGGTCATCGCCGGCATCATCGTCGTGCTGAACGTGAAGCTGCTGGTCGACACGCTCGCCGGCACCTGACCCGACGGCGCCTCATGCGTCGGCCGCACGCAGATGCGCCACGAAATCCTGCGCGAAGGGCGGCAGACCCGCCAGATCCCGCAGGCAGAGCTTGAGGTCGCGCGCCGCCCAGGGATCCTCCAGCGGGACGGGCGCGATGCTCATCGTGCGCTTGGCCCGCCGCGCCGTGGTCTCCGGCACGATGCCGAGGCCGACGCCGCATTCCACGAGGCGGCAGACCGCGTCGAAGCTGCGCAACTGCACCCGCAGCCGCATCGGCCGGCCGATGCGGGAGGCCTTGGCCGCGAGGAAGCGGGTCAGGGCGCTCGGCCGGTCGAGGCCGACGAGATCGTGCTCCAGCACCTCCGCGAAGCCGAGGCTGTCGCGGTCGGCGAGCGGATGGCCGGCCGCGACCACCACCACGAAGCGGTCGTGGCGGAAGGGGAAGGTCTGGAGCGTGCCGGTATCGACGGTGCCCGCGACGATGCCGAGATCGGCGGCCCCGTCGGCCACCATGCCGACGATCTCGTCGGATGTCCGCTCCTCGATATCGACGCTGACGCCGGTATGCAGGGCGAGGTAGGCGGAGAGCGCCTCGGGCAGGAATTCGGTGAGCGCGTTGGTGTTCGACAGAACCCGGATCTGGCCGACCGCGCCGCCCGCGAACACGGAAAGATCGCCTTGCAGCCGCTCGATCTGGCCCATGATCTCGCGGGCATGCGCCAGCAGGGTGCGGCCGGCGGGCGTCACCGTCACGCCCTGGCGCCCGCGCACGAGGAGTGCCGCGCCGAGCGACGCCTCCATCGCCCGCACCCGCGCCGAGGCGGCGGCGAGCGCGAGGTTCGCCCGCTCGGCCCCATGGGTGATCGAACCGGCCTCGACGACGTGGCGGAACAGGTTCAGATCGACGAGATCGAAGCGCATCACAGGTGAATTCGACAAGGCGCTCTCAGCCCCCGCATTCGCGTGAGATGGAGCAAGGATTGGTCATCACGCCTATCACGAGAGCGTGAGCGAGGCACCAGCCTTCGCCAATAACGAAGGCACCCACCACGAAAGCCGAATTGCGAACGGTTCCAATTCGCGTTTGAAGCGCGCCCATGAGCGCTGCAGCCGCCAGCATCTTCGGAGGACAGGGCACGGTCGTCGCGGCCGGGGGCCTGCTCGTGCTGTGCATGGGGCTGTGGGCGAGCGGGCTGGTGGCCGAGATCGTCACGGCGCTGATGTTCTTCGCGCTCGCGATGCTGCTCAAGCTCGCCCCGGCGCAGACGGTGTTTTCCGGCTTTGCCTCCTCCGCCTTCTGGCTGGTGACGAGCGGCATGGTGGTCGGGCTCGCCATGAATCGCACCGGACTGGGCGACCGGCTCGCGCGCCGACTGGCCGCGCGGCTGCCCGCCTCCTATCCGGGGTTCATCGCCGGCCTCGTCGCCTTCTCCTTCGCGCTGGCCTTCGTGATGCCGTCCAATCTCGGCCGCATCGCCCTGATGGTGCCGGTGGTCATCGCGCTGTGCGACGCCTTCGGGCTGGAGGCCGGGCGCCCCGGCCGGACGGGCGCGCTGCTCGCCTTCGGCATCGCCACGCCGATGCTCTCGGCGGCGATCCTGCCGGCCAACGTGCCGAACCTCGTCATGGCCGGCACCGCCGAGACGCTGTTCGATATCCATCTCAGCTATCTGCCGTATCTCTTTCTGCACGCTCCGGTTCTCGGCCTCGTTAAGGGCGCGCTGCTCGTCGCCTGCACGATCCTGATCTTTCCCGATCGCCTCGACGGAAAGCGGCCCGAACTGCCGCCGCTGCCCCCGTTATCGGCCGAAGAGCGGCGCCTCTCGGTGATCCTCGCGGTGATGCTGGCGCTGTGGCTCAGCGACGGCTGGCACGGCATCCCGCCGGCCTGGATCGGGCTCGCGGCCGCGGTGATCTGCCTGCTGCCGGGCGTCGGCGTCCTGTCGTCGGCGAGTTTCGGTGAGATTCCGTTGCGGACCTGCTTCTACGTCGCCGCCCTGTTCGGTCTGACGGCGGTGGTCAACGAAACCGGGCTCGGCGCCGATCTCGGCCACGCGCTCCTCTCGGTCGCCCCGCTGGAGCAGGGCGCACCCGCCAAGAACTTCGCGACCCTGACCGGCCTGTCGATCGGTTTCCTGTTCACCGCCACCGCCAACGGCGCGCCCGCCCTCTACACGGCGCTGGCGGAAGAGTTCTCGCGGGCCAGCGGCTTCGACCTGATGAGCGTACTGATGGTGCAGGTGGTCGGCTATTCGACGCTGTTCCTGCCTTATCAGGCGCCGCCCATCATCATGACGATGGATCTCGGCCGCCTGTCCCTGGCCGACGCGACCAAACTCACGCTGGCCACGGGCGTCGCGTCGCTGCTGGTGGCGACCCCGCTTGCCTATTTCTGGTTCAGGCTGACCGGGAGACTGGCATGAGACAGATCCGCGCGATCGTCAGCTTGACCAATGCTGCACCGCAGCACCGGCATTGCCGGTCGGAGCCGAGCGCCCTAACCCTTCCCTGGAATTTATCCAGTCTTCGACGCGAGGATCGTGAGCCGCGATGAACCCTACCGTCAGACCTACGGTCGCCCAGCCGCTCTCGCCCCATCTCCAGATCTACCGCTGGACCTGGACCATGGCGATGTCGGTGTTCCACCGCATCACCGGCACGGCGCTCTATGGCGGCACCTTCCTCGTCGCGGTGTGGCTGGTGGCGCTCGCCTCCGGTCCGCGCGCCTACGACACGGTGGCGTGGTTCTTCGGTTCGTGGGCCGGGCGCGCCATCCTGTTCGCCTATACCTGGGTGCTGCTGCACCACATGCTTGGCGGCCTGCGCCACTTCATCTGGGATGCGGGCTACGGCTTCGACCGCGACCGGCGCCTCGGGCTCGCCCGCGCCACGCTGATCGGCTCCGTCACCCTGACCATCGTGATCTGGGCGATCGCCCTGCTCGTGCGCTGAGGCTCGCCATGTCCCAGGTCGACAACCGCCAGAACACCGCGCTCTCGATGCGCACGCCCCGCGCCCGGGTGAAGGGCCTCGGCGCCTCGGGCCACGGCGCCGGCCATTTCTGGCTGCAGCGCCTGACCGGCGCCTCGAACGCGCTCCTGATGCTCGCCTTCGTCGTGATCATCGCGCTGATGGCCGGGCGGACCTACCCGCAGGCGGTCGCGCTGGTGTCGCACCCGCTGGTTGCGATCATCCTGATCCTGGCCGTGGTGTCGGTGACGATCCACATGCGTCTGGGGATGCAGACGGTCATCGAGGACTACGTGCACAGCCACGGCCTCAAGTTCGCGGCGCTCATCGCCAACACCTTCTACGCGGTCGCGGTGGCCGCCGCCTGCCTCTACGCGATCCTCCGCGTGAGCCTGGGCGGCCTCGCCTGATCGTCGTCACGGAACCAAGGACTCACGCCATGGCCTCCAACGGAACGAACGGCGGCGCGCCCGCCTACGCCATCATCGACCACACCTTCGACGTGGTGATCGTCGGCGCCGGCGGCGCGGGTCTGCGCGCCACGGTCGGCTGCTCCCAGGCCGGGCTGCGCACCGCCTGCATCACGAAAGTCTTCCCGACCCGCTCGCACACCGTGGCGGCGCAGGGCGGCATCTCCGCCTCGCTCGGCAATATGGGGCCGGACGATTGGCGCTGGCACATGTACGACACCGTGAAGGGCTCGGACTGGCTCGGCGACCAGGACGCGATCGAGTACCTCGTGCGCAACGCCCCCGCCGCCGTCTACGAACTCGAGCACTGGGGCGTGCCGTTCTCCCGCACGGACGAGGGTAAGATCTACCAGCGCCCCTTCGGCGGCATGACCACCGATTACGGCAAGGGCACCGCGCAGCGCACCTGCGCCGCGGCCGACCGCACCGGCCACGCCATGCTCCATACGCTCTACGGGCAGGCGGTGAAGAACAAGACCCAGTTCTTCATCGAGTACTTCGCCCTCGACCTGATCATGGACGAGGACGGCCGCTGCCGTGGCGTGATGGCGATCGATCAGGCCACCGGCGAAATCCACCGCTTCCGCGCCCAGCAGACCATCCTCGCCACCGGCGGCTACGGCCGCGCCTACTTCTCGGCGACCTCGGCCCATACCTGCACCGGTGACGGCAATGCCATGGTGCTGCGCGCCGGCCTGCCGCTGCAGGACATGGAGTTCGTGCAGTTCCACCCCACCGGCATCTACGGCGCCGGCTGCCTCATCACGGAGGGCGCGCGCGGCGAGGGCGGCTACCTCACCAACTCCGAGGGCGAGCGCTTCATGGAGCGCTACGCCCCCTCGGCCAAGGACCTCGCCTCCCGCGACGTGGTCTCCCGCTCGATGACCATGGAGATCCGCGACGGCCGCGGCGTGGGCAAGGAAGGCGACCACATCTTCCTGCACCTCGACCATCTCGACCCGAAGATCCTGCACGAGCGCCTGCCGGGCATCTCGGAATCAGCAAAGATCTTTGCGGGCGTCGACGTGACCAAGGAGCCGATCCCGGTTCTGCCGACGGTCCACTACAACATGGGCGGCATCCCGACGAACTTCCACGGCGAGGTGCTGACCCTGAAGAACGGCAACCCGGACACGGTGGTGCCGGGCCTGATGGCGCTCGGCGAGGCGGCCTGCGTCTCGGTGCACGGCGCCAACCGCCTCGGCTCGAACTCGCTGATCGACCTCGTGGTGTTCGGCCGCGCCGCGGGCCTGCGCTGCGCCGACATCGTCGAGCCCGACGCCCGCCAGCCGGAACTGCCGAAGGGCTCGGCCGACAAGGCGCTCGCGCGCCTCGACCGCTTCCGCTACGCCGACGGCGGCACCCCGACCGCGCAGCTGCGCGACCGGATGCAGCGGACGATGCAGAACAACTGCGCCGTCTTCCGCACCGGCGAGGTGTTGGAGGAGGGCAAGGGCCTGATCCACGAGGTCTGGCGCGGCGTCTCCGACATCGCGATCACCGACCGTTCGCTGGTGTGGAACACCGACCTGCTCGAAACCCTGGAATTCGACAACCTGATCGGTCAGGCAGTCGTGACCATGGAATCGGCGGTCAACCGCAAGGAAAGCCGCGGCGCGCATGCCCGCGAGGACTTCCCCGACCGCGACGACAAGGAGTGGATGAAGCACACGCTCGCGTGGCTCGACCAATCCAAGCACGGCGTCGAGATCGATTACCGTCCGGTCCACACCTACACGATGTCGAACGACATCCAGTACATCGAGCCGAAGGCACGGGTGTACTGATGCAGCCCGCGGCGCAGTCGGTCGAACGGGGAGGGGCGGGGACGATGATCCCAGCCTCGCGTCGCCTCGTGCGTGCCGTCCTATCCGCCGCGGCGGGGTTGCTGCTGATCGTGTCGGCAGCGGCGCGGGCAGCGGATTTCGACTTCCCGGCCGAAGTCGCGGGCTTCGCGCGCGGCCCCCGCACGGATTACGAGGCCTGGGCACCGGGGCTCGGCTACTCCGTCGTCTACACGAACGGGCGCTGGAAGGCGGACATCTACATCTACGATGCCGGTGTGACGAACATCCCCGACGGAGCCTCCTCACCGGTGGTCACCGGACAGCTCGCGCAGGCAGCCGGCGACGTCAGAACGGCGGTGGCGCAGGGCATCTACCGCGGCAGCGAGGATCGCGGCGCGGAGCGCCTGCCGGGGGAGGCGGGCGCCCGGCTCACCTGCCGCGCCTTCACCATTGATCACCCGGCCCTCGGCGCCACCGAGAGCCTGCTCTGCCTCACCGGTCTGCGCGGTCAATTCGTGAAGTTCCGCCTGTCCGGCCTGGCCGCGAAGCAGCCTCCGAAGGCGGAGGCCGAGCGGCTCATGACCGGCTGGCTCGACCGGCAATAGGATCTTCGAAACTCGGAGCGCGCCGTAAGGCCGCCGCACCTCAAAAGGCACCCGACATGGCCCAGTTCAATCTTCCCAAGAACTCCCAGGTCACCGAAGGCCGGACCTGGCCGGCGCCGGACGGCGCCAAGAACCTCCAGACGTTCCGGATCTATCGCTGGAACCCGGATGACGGGAAGAATCCACGCATCGACACCTATAGGGTCGATCGCGACGATTGCGGCCCGATGGTCCTCGACGCCCTGCTGTGGATCAAGAACAAGGTCGATCCGACGCTGGTCTTCCGCCGCTCCTGCCGCGAGGGCATCTGCGGCTCCTGCGCCATGAACATCGAGGGCCAGAACGCGCTCGCCTGCACCATGGGCATCGACGAGTGCAAGACCCCCGACAACGCCCTGCCGTTTCTCACCCGCAAGGACAAGGACGGGGCGGTGCGGATCTACCCGCTGCCGCACATGCCGGTCCTGAAGGACCTCGTGCCGGATCTGACCAACTTCTACGCGCAGCACGCGTCGATCGAGCCCTGGCTCCAGACCGAGACGCCCGCGCCCGAGAAGGAGTGGAAGCAGACGCCCGAGGACCGCGCCCGGCTCGACGGCCTCTACGAGTGCATCCTGTGCGCCTGCTGCACCACGAGCTGCCCGAGCTACTGGTGGAACGGCGACAAGTTCCTCGGCCCGGCAGCTCTGCTTCAGGCCTATCGCTGGCTGATCGACAGCCGCGACGAGAACACCGGTGAGCGCCTTGACGGGCTGCACGACCCGTTCCGGCTCTACCGCTGCCACACGATCATGAACTGCGCCAACACCTGCCCGAAGAACCTCAATCCGGCCAAGGCGATCGCCGAGATCAAGAAGATGATGGTCGAACGCGAAGTCTGATCGCTTCGCCGCAGGACCTACGAGACGACGTCCGAGAGCCGCGCCCAATCCGGGCGCGGCTCTCCGCGTTCCGGCACCCCACAGGCCGTGCTCCTCGACTGAGGCAGGGCCGCCACACTGCCGCGAAAACCTGGACGTGTACGGCTTTTCCCCGGCCCGGCGTGCAGCCTGCCTTGCCGCAAGCGCATTTGGCCCTGAGGGCAAGCGCGACCGTTGCGTGTTTGGGGTGAGGGGGTCTTTGATGACGCGTGGGTTCCTGTCGAAAGCCGCCTGTCTCGCGCTGGCCGCGAGCGTCGGCGCCTGCGCCTCCAACCGCTTCGAGGGGCCCCGCGAGCGTCCGCGCCCCCAGGCGGCGCTTGAACCCGCCACGCCCGCTCTGCCCGCCGGCACGGTGACGAGCGAGCCGCTCGCGCCCCCGCCGGGCGCCTCCGCCGCGCCGGGCGAGCCGCCGCCCCCGAGCGTCGCCGCGGCCCCCTCGCAGGCGATCGAGCCGCCGCCCCCCGCCCGCTCCGCCGCCGGTGGTCGCGACCGGCCGCTCCTCGGTGGTGGGCTCGTGGAACGCCACCGATGCCGCGGGAAGCTGCAAGGTGTCGCTGTCGAGCACGCCCTCGCTCGATCTCTACAAGGCCTCGGCCGCGGGTTGCGGCAACAAGGATCTCGCCAAGGTCTCGGCCTGGGATTTCCGCGATGGCGAGGTCTACCTCTACCAGCCGGGCGGCACCGTCACGGCGCGCCTGCGGCAGGCCGGCGGCGGACTCGAGGGCGCGCTCTCGAAATCCGGCGCGCAGCTCTCGATGGCGCGCTAAAGCGCTTTCCGACGAAGTGGACGCCGGTTCGGCGAAAGAAAGCGCGTCGAAACAAAGACCGAGAGACGCCGGCCTGATGCCATCAGGTCGGAGACGGCTCTAAGGCGCGCTCCCCTCAGGGGTTCACCCGCACCCCGAGCAGCACCGTGTGCGCCTCGTAGGTCGAGAGCGGGACGGTGCTGTTCAGCGTCGAATAGATGTAGCTGCCGCGGAGAGCGAGCCAGCGGTTGAAGCGGTAGTCGAGCCGGGCGGTGGCGGAATAGCCCCGCTCGCGGATGCGCACGCCGTCGTAGTTGGTGGAGAGGTAAGCGCCGCCCAGCGTGATCGAGAGGTTGCGCAGGAGGTCGTGCTGCACTTCGAGCGTGGCGGCGTCGGTGAAGGCGCCGCTGGAGCCCGGCACCGCGGTCTCGATCACGCCGGTCTGCTGGTTGAACCGCACCGTGGTCAGCGGCGAGACCGACCAGACGAGCGCCGCGTTGATGACCGGCGCGTTGATGTCCTGCAGTGTGCGATCGATGTAGGAGCGGTGCTGCAGGCCGCCCGAGATTTCCGCCGTCAGCGTGCTGTTGAGCGCCACCGCCGCGCCTGCGGTGAAGGCGACGCCGTCGGAATCGCGGCGCAGGCCGAACTGGTCCACCGGCGTGTCGTAGACCCGGGTGTCGAGGAAGGTCTCGACGAAGGGCGTGATCGCGGGCGAGATCTCGTATCCGGCGCGCAGGCGCAGGCCGTACTGGTTGGCGTCGCGGTCGCTCTGGATGATCGTGGTGCCGTTGCCGAGCTGCGCGTCCTCGAAGACGGAGCGGTCGATCGAGCCGCGCAGCGAGAGCTGCAGCCGGTTGAAGTTTTCCTGCACCCCCGCGGTCGCGCCGTAGGTGGCGAAGAGCGGCCGGGTCGTCGCCCCCCCGCCCGCGCCGAGATCCGGGCTGCCGATGCGCTGGCTGTCGAGCAGGAAGCGGGTCTCCAGATCGATCCGGGTGTCGCGGTCGACGTCGACGCGCATCCGCGCGGTGCCCACCGCGTTGGGGCGGCTCGCCTCGGGGTTCTGCGGATATTCGAGGTAGCTGCCGCGCATCTCGGCGGTGAGTTCGCTCGCCGACCATTCGCTGCGCAGCGCCAGCTCCGCCTCGCTGCGCAGCGCCAGGGAGGGCCGCAAGCGGGTGCCGCCGATCTGGTCCGGGTTCGAATCGTAGCCGACGCTCTGGGTGAAGGCCGGCAGCAGCGTGAAGGTGCCGAGCCGGATGCCGAGCGGCGCGTAGGCGGTGTCGGCGGGGATCGGCCGGCGCAAAGCCGTGCCGAGCAGCAGCCCGGCGGCGTTCGGCAGGCCGAGCCCGAGGATCGGCGCCGGCAGCGGCACGCCGGAGACGGGCGTCTGGATCACCGGGGTGAGGCGCAGATCCGTGATCGTCTGCTGCGTGCGCGTCTGCGTGATCTGGCGGGTCGCCGTGCCGAGCCGGCGCGGGGGTGCCGCGCGCAGGCGCAAGATCGAGGGCCGGGCCGGGGTGCCCCGCGTCGCGGCGGAGCCGGGCAGGCTCGTCGCGCTGCGGAAGCGCGGCAGGCGGGCCACACTCGGCTCCTCGCTCTCCTCGGAGGCGGGGGCCGGATTCGCGGGCGTGCCGCTGCCGAGCGGGGCGGGGGCGGAGAAGGCGCCGGAGCCGCGCAAAGCCGTCGGCGCGTCGAAGGCGGAGCGGCGTGGGCGGCCCGCGGTCGCCGGTTCGGAGGGGCTGCGCGCGAGCGGGTTCGACGCCGTGCTCGGGGCGGGCTCGGTCTGCGACGGGTCGGGCGTCTCCTGCGCCAGCGCGGGGCCCCCGAGCAGGGCGGGGAGCAGCGCCAGAGCGAACGCCCCGCGGCGCCCCCCTCGCTTGTCCCCGTTCGGCCGCTCGCGTGACACCGGCAGCGCTCTTTCCCTGGATACGGCCGGCGGCCCGTGGACGGGGCGGCGTTCCGTGTCCGGCCGGCGCTCCATGGTTAACGGGGCTACACCGGGCATGGTTAACGCGCCGTTGCGGGGCGCCCGCTCGCCCTGTCCCGCCGTGGGCAGCCGTTGCGTAGCCCCCATGCGGCCACAGTCGCGGGTGAAGAGGGCGGTTAAGGAATCGCGAGGGCCCGGCGCCGGGCTTTGAGACGGAAACGACAGCTTCATGGCCCTGGCACAGCGGATCGAGGACCGGAACCGGACGGACGGCGCGGCGCGGGCGCCCGCCATCGCCTCGGCCCTGCGCACCATCGAGACCGAGCGCGAGGGCCTGGCCTGCCTGATGGCCGCGATCGACAACGGCCTCGGCGAGCCGTTCGCGCAGGCCGTCGAGCGGATCGGCGCGGCGCGCGGCCGGGTGATCTGCACCGGCATGGGCAAGTCCGGCCACGTCGCCCGCAAGATCGCGGCGACCTTCGCCTCCACCGGCACGCCCGCGCTCTACGTCCACCCGGCCGAGGCGAGCCACGGCGATCTCGGCATGATCCAGCCCGACGACGTGGTGCTGGCGCTGTCCTGGTCGGGCGAGACCACGGAACTGGCCGACATCATCGGCTACACCCGGCGCTACCGCGTCGGCCTCGTGGCGATCACCTCGAACGCCGCCTCGACGCTCGGCCGCGAGGCCGATACCTGCCTCGCTTTGCCGAAAGCTAAGGAGGCCTGCCCGAACGGGCTCGCCCCCACCACCTCGACGGCGATGCAGCTCGCGCTCGGCGACGCGCTCGCCGTGGCGCTGCTGGAGGCCCGCGGCTTCTCGGCCCGCGACTTCTCCGTGTTCCATCCCGGTGGCCGGCTCGGCGCCTCGCTGCGGCAGGTACGCGAGGTCATGCATGGCGGGGCGCATCTGCCCGTGGTGGCCATCGGCACCGCGATGCGGGCCGCCGTGGCCGAGATCGACGCCAAGGGTTTCGGCTCGGTCCTCGTGGTCGATGGAAAGGGCGCGCTCGCCGGCATCCTCACCGACGGCGACGTGCGCCGCGCCGTCTTCTCCCGCGAGGGGCTGGACCGCCTGCCGGTCGAGGCGGTGATGACCGCCAACCCCCGCACGATCACGCCCGAGACCCTGCTCGCCAAGGCGCTGCAGATCCAGGAGGCGATGAAGATCACCGCGCTCGTGGTGGTGGACCAGGGCCGCCCCGTCGGCCTCGTGCACTACCACGACCTGCTGCGCACCGGCGTGGCCTAGAGCATCGTGCCGGATATCGGATCCAGCACGATGCTCTAGCCTTTTGTTATTGCATCATCTTTTTCCGAAAGCCGGTCACCACCTTTCGGGATGATGCTCTCGAGCGCATTCCGACGAAGTGGTGACCGGTTCGTCGAAAGAATGCGCGTCACAACAAGGACCGAGAGACGCCGGCCTGATGCCATCAGGTCGGATACGGCTCTCGGCGCCGCGCACATCCGCCCCGCCACGCCCGCATCCTGAGGTGGCGCGCAAGCGCCCGCGAAGGGGGCTCCGGGGATCGCGCGGGATCGGGAAGATCCTTCGAGGCGCCGCTTCGCGCCGCACCTCAGGATGAGACGGAGGGCTGGAACCGCGCTCGTCGCCCCGACCGGTCGAACCGCATTCTTGCAAAAACACGTTTCCCCCCGCGGCCCTGAGATCCGGGCCCGGAGGACGGCTGGCCGATCGGCCGGCTGGGTACGCATCGGACACAAACCCCGAGGGGGACGCGGGACGCCGCGAAACCTCCGGATGGGTATGTGAGACTTTGCCGGTTTCCCGGCGTCCCGCGGAGGGGCCGCTTCCTTATCACGGGAAGCCGTCCCTCCGTTTTGGCGTCACGGTCTCTCCACCGGCATCGACCCCGGATCTAGGCGCTGTGGGACCCTCGGCCCGCCTCCCCGCGAGGGGAGAGGGAACCTCGGCAGACGGCTATGGGCGGACTCGTCCGCACCGGACCTCGTATTGGGCCCGGCTCCGGTTGGTCCTGGGCGCCGACCCGAGACCGGCCTATGGCCCCATCCCGCGTTGGCGTTGTGTCGCGCACAGCGCCCGAGGCGATGGCGACCGGGCCACCGACGCGGGAACCGCCCCACCTCCCAACGAGCCTCGCCGGCCGGTCACCGGAAAAGCTCCCCCGGTTGGACCGGGAGGCGAGTGGCGTGAATGTAGGACCAAAAGCCTAAAATGTCAATTGATTTGCCCGCGAACGCCGCATTGAAAAGTAGGAAGTATAGAATCATAGCAATAGCATCACCGCAACATTATAAACAATATTGCGGAAGTCAGATAGCTTCAAATATAATCAAACTCGCTTATATTGAATTGTTTAGTAAGATAAAATAATCAAGATATTCCAATAACACTAGACCCATCACTGGGCAACATTTCACGCAACGCTTGACCGGGCCGCTGTATCCAATCAGCGAAGGTTTCCATAGAAATTTTTCCCAACTTGACTCGAACTAGGGCCTCAGCAAGATCTTCCGCATTCACCACACAAAGCTCAGTGCAGTTGGTGAGCTTTCGAGGCACATCTGGGCTTATATACGGCTGGCAAACAGTGATTTTGAATGATTGACTTAGGCCATTAACATTTGCCTTGCGGATTACGTCAGTTGCATCATTGAAATTTACCGAGTCTCCAACGGTCTTCGATTTGCACTCGATTGCAGTTGATCTACTCGCAATTGACTCTGTCACAAAATCAGGGAATGATGTCTTTCCAGCCTGGTCCTTTTCTAAAATTTTTATCCCAACACATTCTAGAGCCAATTCCAAATTCGTCTCGAATTCTACACCGGTCGACCTATAAAACTTTAATATTAGCGACTTACATTCCGGAAGTCTACGAGCCTGACTATCCATCAAACGCTGTCTCTCGACAGTGCGCCAAGAACGAACTCCATCTTGAAGGCTCTGTGCGAGTAGACGTGCTGAAGCGGGATCCGAACCCAATGCGGCCATCAAACTAGAAAACCGTCCTGGATCCAAAATACTGTCGGGCGAAACAAAACCGGCGCCCCTCAAAGAAACGATGTGTTTGCGGCTCAAAATAGGAGGAATACTTCTCGACGTGTTTGATAAAGGGTAATGCACAGTCGTCAGCCAGATTGAGTCCTCGTGAAGACCCACATCCAATCTAGCTGAGACTTGACGAATTGCCCTCAGAATGTATATGAGCTCCTCCCTTTTCGAAAGCGGCGTCGCCGCTGGGAGCATAGATTCGCCCTGACGACCAGTTACAGCGTACAATATGTCTGATATTCCACGCAAAATATTTGCTGCATCACTGAACATATTGTTCAATACGCCACTTCTTACTGAAAATACTCGCTCGATATCCCGTATGGGATCTCCAGAAATCCATCGCATGGCCAGGATTGTGGCATTAATTGTATCATATTGCCCAGACTTGAACATTATCGGGGCTAGTCTCTGCTGCGCTCCTCTAAGAGGCGGCTTAAGCAATTGGTATGGCAAGAAGCGGCGACCGCCAACGGCTTGACCGCCAAATTCAGAGCAACTGTAAGCCGCATGTATCATTAAAAAGCAAAAGTCTTCGCATTCTATACCTTCATTTTCAGAGCAATTTTGGATAAGGTCGATAAATCTTACAGAGTTATCTGATATATACCCTAGAAGTTCGTCGGCACTTATCGGCAGCAATCCAGAGCGGGCCACTGCTCTACCGCCAGGAGTAACCATCATTGAGAAATAAACCTCCACTTTTTTAGATCAGAAATGGCCTGCCTGATAGCGTCACCCCAAAGTTCAGGCTGCTGGGCATTGCGTTCCATTTCTCTCTGCGCGCTAAACGTACTCTGCAGAAATTCAAACAAAGTGACCTCTGACGTCGCAACGCCAGAGGCCAGCAATTGCAGTCCGAGCTGCGAAAATGAGGTTGGTTGGATCCGCGGTGGTGGTACTTCCAATTCCCACCATGAAAGATATCGCGGCGCCGCTCGAAGCTCTTTGGAGTCGCCAGCGAAATATATTACTCTTCCCGCTTTATCTACCCTTGAAAGACGTCCCGCGCGGCCTGCCATATTATGGAATTCTGCAGAAGGGATAGGAGCCCATATCTTATCTAATTGATTGTACCGCATCCAACTATGAATTATCACGGTCTTAAATGAGTAGTTTAGACCAGATGCAAGGGTGGTCGTAGCAAAAACTACTCTTAAGTTATTGTCGTCCAGCTTTGTTTCAACCGCAACTCTTTCATCTTCATTCAGATCTGCAGTATGGTAGGCAAACCGATGAGGAAGATATCGAACAAGCTCTTCGGCTGAGGAAGTGAGTTCGCTGAAGAGCGGCAATGTTTCATCAACACGAGCTCCCAGCCTAGCAGCCTCGGCAGACCAATCTTCAGCCAAATCGAATACTTGTTTTTTTGTCATGCAAAATACAGCTATGGGCTCACTATCTGACCCATCAGTTAGAATATCTCGCAGTGTGTCGATCGTATTAATTGATCTTGGCTTCAGTATTTCTGGCTGCTTTTGGCTTGATGTGTCTGTAATCATCGTTGCGCGAGCTGTTCTTAGCTCATATTTCAATGGTATTTCTCGGTCTACAGTTCTTATAAGATTCGTACCCAACCAGCTTGACAATAGTCCTGCGTAACCGCTTTCAAGCACGGCTGACAGACCGACAATTTGCCCAACTCTACCCTTCAACAGAGTAAGCAATATCTCAGCCGAAGTCCCTCTGTTTTGATCTCCGATTAGCTGAATTTCATCACAAATGCAGCAAACCTTAGATCTACCGGCCTCGAAGCCGGCACCTGAAAGCATATTGAGGTACTTTTCATAGGTAGCAACGATAACAGGTACTGCAAGAGCATCAGGTACCGGATCACCATTTGAATCAAGTACATCATCCCCAGTCGCAAGAACAAGTTCGTCAGAGCCCAGCATCAATAATGGAGCAAAATTTTCTATCAATTCATAGAATTTTTGTCGAGCCAACGCCCGATGGGATGTAAGAAAAACTACTTTCGCTCCATCGTCGAGCCCACTTACAAGCCAAGCACCGGCAGCATACAAACCGACGTCAGTTTTTCCGCTCGATGTCGGCGCTACGGCAAGGATGTTATTCCCTCGTGCAACACCTGCTTCCAAAGCTTCGAACTGAATATCAGTTAGCTGAATTTCGCCTAATTCATCTCTATGTATTAAATTACTGTCTAGTATTACTTCTGGCAGTCCGTGATTTTCTGGCAACCCCGATCTCAATTCTCGCTCCAACGGCTAATATCACGCCCAGGGTTCGGCGCAACCTAGCATAAACAAACCTTCCGACAAGGCAATTTCAGAAACATTTTGCACCCGATACCGCACCTAGGGCGGGACACCGCGCTCTTACGAATATAGATTAATTTTTCAGTATCTACGATTTTCGAACAATAGTTGTCCCGCTGATTAGTCCAGACTGGGCATGATTTTCTGAATAATTCAATTGATCGTATGCTTATCCATCAAAACACCGCCACCAGCCCCACCCCAATCACCATCAACACCGCCCCGGCAACCCGCCAAACGCTGGCCGGGTGCACCTGAAATCCGATCCAGCCGAAGTGGTCGAGCACGAGCGAGGCGAGCACGCCCACGGTGACGATGATGCCCAAAAACGTCGCCGCGCCGATGGCGGGGGAGGCGTAGAGCTGGGCCAGGATCAGCAGAATACTCAAAAAGCCGCCGAGCCACGCCCACCAGGGCACCTGCCCGAGCTGTTGGCCGGTGGGGAGTTCGAGTTTGCCCAGGGCGAGGCCGCCCACGAGCAGGGCGGCGGTGCTGACCAGCAGGGTCAGGAGGGCCGCCGTCACCGGCAGGCCGAGCGACTTCGACAGAGTCGCGTTCTGTCCCGGCTGGATCGCGTTGGCGAGACCGGCGAGAACCGTGAGAGCGTAGAGTGACCACATAGCCCGTCATCCGAGACGCGGACCGCCAAGTTTCGCGGGTGCGACACCGGGACCGCCCCGCAAGCCGAGGCGTCGGGGCCGGCGCGGCCGGCCGACGGGGCTTGGGTTCGGGCCCTGCGGGCGGATCGACCCGGCCGGCCTCGCGCAGGGCGGCTCGGGCCGCCCGTTGCCGCCGCCTCCGTCCGGGGCGCCGGCCCGCGAACCCGGGCGCCGCCGGTGATGCCGCGCGGGTCGGCGCCGCGCGGCTGGGTTGCGCGGCCCCGGCCGGACGGGGAGGGGGCGCGGGGCCGTGAACCCGCTTGCGGGCGCGCGCCCGAACCGCGCCGATGGCCCCTCGACAAAGCGTCGCCGCGGGAAGAAGGGTGAGGCGAGGGGCCGATGCCGTCAGGGCGGCGACGGCGCTCGGGGTCGGCGCGTGGGGCGAGGGCGGATGAGCGAAGCCATCACCATCGAGGATGTTTCGGGCGGCGTGCGCCTGATCCGCTGGAACCGCCCGGCCAAGAAGAACGCGCTGACCGGGGCGATGTACGACGCCGCCACGGCGGCGCTGGAAGACGCCGACGCGAACTCCCAAAAAATCGGGGCGGTGGTGTTTGCCGGGCTGCCCGGCGCCTTCACCGCCGGCAACGATCTGGCCGACTTCTTTGCCGCCGGTACGGCGCCGCGCGACGCGTTTTCCGAGATGCCGGCCCTGCGCTTCATCCGGCAGCTCGCCCGCACCCGCACCCCGATGGTCGCGGCGGTGGACGGGCTCGCCATCGGCGTCGGCACGACGCTGACGCTGCATTGCGACCTCGTCTATGTCGGGCCGCAGGCGCGCTTCCGCATGCCGTTCGTGGAACTCGGCGTGGTGCCTGAGGCCGCCGCCAGCCACCTGCTGCCGCGCCGGATCGGGCTCGCACGCGCCTCGGCGCTGCTGCTGCTCGGCGAGCCGTTCGACGGCGCGGCCGCCGTGGCGCTCGGGCTCGCCAACGCCGAACTGCCCTCCGAGGCGCTGGAGGTGCACGCGCTGGCGCAAGCCGCGCGGCTGGCCGCCCTGCCGCGCCGGGCGGTGCAGGCGACCCGCGCGCTGATGCGCGGCGAGCAGGCGCTGGTCGAGGCGGCGATCGAGGCCGAGGCGCAGGCCTTCGAGGCGGGCCTGCGCGATCCCGAGACGCAAGCGCGGCTCGCCCGCTTCCTCGCCGGCAAGGCGTGAGCGCCTCCGTCACACCCTCGCTGCGGGGAAAAGTCTGCCTCGTGGCCGGGGCCTCGCGCGGGGTCGGGCGCGGGCTCGCCCGCGGGTTGGGGGAGGCGGGGGCGACGGTGATCGTCACCGCGCGCTCCTCCGAGACCGGGCGGCGCACCGAGACGCGCGCGGAAGCGATCGAGGACACCGCCCGCGAGGTCGATGCGGCCGGCGGCGAGGGGCACCATTACCTGTGCGACCACACAAGCGAGCGGGCGGTGGACGAACTCGTGCACTGGGCGCTGCGCCGGTTCGGGCGGATCGATGTCGCGGCCTCCAGCGTGTGGGGCGGCAACGAGGGCTATGACGGCGAACGCTACCCCGACGGCGCCGCCTGGGGCACGCCGTTCTGGCGCCGCTCGGCCGAGCCGTTCTCGCAGTTTCTGGGGACGGGGCCCTATCCGGGATTGCTGCTGGCCCGCGCCGTGGCGCCGGCCATGGTCGCCGCGCGCTCCGGCCTGATCGCCTTCGTCTCCTTCGGCACCGAGGAGGGGTTTCTGGGCGATTTCTACTACGACCTCGCCAAGGCGACGACGAACCGGCTCGCCTTCGCCTGCGCCGCCGAACTGAGCCCCCACGGCGTCTGCGCGCTCAGCCTCTCGCCGGGCTTCGTCGCCACCGAGCGGGTGCGCGATCTCGGCCAGGAGGCGCTCGCCACCGAGAGCCCGCTCTATGCCGGCCGGGCGCTCGCGGCGTTGTCCGCCGACCCCGCCGTGCTGGACCGGGCGGGGCGGACGGTCCATGTCGGGGATCTCGCCCGCGCCTACGGCTTCACCGACGCCGACGGCCGCCAGCCGGAGCGCTTCCGGATCGGAGAGGATGACGCATGAGCCTGAAGGGGAAGACGCTGTTCATCACCGGCGCCTCGCGCGGCATCGGGCTCGCCATCGGCCTGCGCGCCGCCCGCGACGGCGCCAACGTGGCGATCGCGGCCAAGACCGCGCAGGCGCATCCGAAGCTAGAGGGCACGATCTTCACCGCCGCCGAAGCCATCGAGCGGGCAGGGGGCCGGGCGCTGCCGCTCACCGTCGATGTCCGCGACGAAGAGGCGGTGAAGACGGCGCTGGATGAAACCGCAAAACAATTCGGCGGGATCGACATCGTGGTCAACAACGCGAGCGCGATCTCGCTGTCGAACACGCCCAAGACCGAGATGAAGCGCTTCGACCTGATGCATCAGATCAACACGCGCGGCACCTACATGGTCAGCAAATACGCGATTCCGCATCTGGAGCGGGCGGAGAACCCGCATATCCTGATGCTCTCGCCGCCGCTCGACATGGCGGAGAAATGGTTCGCGCCGCATCTGGCCTACTCGATGGCCAAGTTCGGCATGTCGCTCTGCGTGCTCGGGCTCGCCGGGGAGCTTCGGGGCCGAGGCATCGCCGTCAACGCCCTGTGGCCGCGCACCACCATCGCCACGGCGGCCGTTCAGAACCTGCTCGGCGGCGACGCGCTGATGCAGGCCAGCCGCACGCCGGAGATCATGGCGGATGCCGCGCACGCCGTGTTCCTGCGGGAGGCCAAGAACTTCACCGGGCATTTCCTCATCGACGACACGGTTCTGAGTGAGGAAGGCGTCACGGACTTTTCAAAATACCGCGTCACAGCAGGCGTTCCGCTTGCGCCGGACTTCTTCGTGCCGGACACAAGCGTCGCCCCGCCCGGGGCACTCGACTGAAGCCCCATCCGACAGGTCACATCCGTTGATCTTCACCCACAAGCCCGTCGCGGGCGGCTCCCAGACGGTGCTGGAACGCCGCTACCTCGAATTGCAGGAGCCGATCTCCGAGGACACGGTCTGGCTCGACCTCGTGCGCCCGACGCGGGAGGAGGAGGTGAAAGTCGAATCCTTCCTCGGCATCACCGTGCCGACGCGCGAGGAGATGAAGGACATCGAGCCTTCCGAGCTGCTCTACGTCGAGGCCGGCGCCCGCTACATGACGGGCCGCGTGCTGTCCCGCGTCAGCGATTCCGAGGAGCCGGGCCTGGCCGGCATCACCTTCATCCTGCGCGACAACCGGCTCATCACCGTGCGCTACGAGGAGCCGCAGGCGTTCCGGATGTACACACAGCGCGCCGGCCGCGCGACGGGCAACGGGCCGTCGCGCTCGGTCTCGGGCGAGTCGATCCTGGCCGGGCTGATCGAGGCGGTGATCGACCGCGCCGCCGACGTGCTCCAGCTCCAGGGCGAACGCATCGACCGCCTCTCGCGCAAGATCTTCGAGGACAAGGGCGACCCGTCCTCGCGCAACAACGCGCTGCAGGACACATTGCGCTCGCTCGGGCGCTACGGCGACCTGATCTCGAAGCAGCGCGAGAGCCTCGTCTCGATGGAGCGCATCCTACTCTCGCTCTCGGCCACCTACCGCACGGCCAAGGCCCCGCGCGAGCTGCGCGAGGACGTGCGCTCCACCTTACGCGACCTGCAATCGCTGGAAGAGCACGCGACCTTCATCTCGGCCAAGATCCAGTTCCTGCTCGACGCGACGCTCGGCCTCGTGAACCTGGAGCAGAACAACATCATCAAGCTGTTCTCGGTCATGGCGGTGGTGTTCATGCCGCCCACCCTGATCGCCTCGATCTACGGCATGAACTTCAAGACCATGCCGGAGCTCGACTGGCATTTCGGCTACCCCGCCGCCGTCGGCATGATGGTGGTGGCCGCCGTGCTGCCCTACGTGTTCTTCCGCTGGAAGAAGTGGCTGTAGCCCGCGCCGCGCCCTGGGCCGGGGAGGTGGCCCTGCCTCCGGGCCGATCCCAGAAACCCCGGCGCCACCGGCCGAGGTTCCCGGAATTTTACGGCCTCCCCCCAAGAGAATTTTCGGACCCTGTCGCCTGAACTCACGTTCTTAAGGTGTCGGCCGACGGTGAGATCACTCCCCCGGCCCCCTCGTTCAGCAATCAGGAGACGAACTCCCATGGCCACCAAGCAGAAGACCTTGCACGATGCGTTCTATGAGACGTTGAAGGACGTCTATTACGCGGAAAAGCAATCGGTGCGTGCACTGAAGAAGTCGGCCAAGGCGGCCGAACATGACGAACTCCGCCAAGCGTTCGAGACCCATGCCGAGGAGAGCGCCAACCAGGTCGAGCGCCTGCAGCAGGTGTTCGAGATCATCGGCAAGCCGGCCCGCGCCAAGACCTGCGAGGCGATGCAGGGCCTGACCTCCGAGATGGAGGAGGATCTGGAGGATTTCGAGGACAGCCCGGCCGCCGACGCGGTGCTGGCGGCCTGCGCCCAGGCGGTCGAGCATTACGAGATCGCCCGCTACGGTACGCTCAAGACCTGGGCGACCCAGCTCGGCTACGCGGACGCCGCCAAGCTGCTCGACGAGACCCTTCAGGAAGAGAAGAAGACCGACGCGCTGCTCTCGCAGATCGCCGAGCGCATCAACACCGAGGGCTCCGAGGAGGTCGAGGCGGGCGCGGCGAAGGGCAAGGGCGGGCGCAAGAGCGCCTGATCTCAGGCGTCTTGCGGCAGGACCGATGATCCTGCCGCAAGACGGGCCGCGCATCGCAGGCAGGCAAGCCAGATCAGGAAAGGGGCGCCCTCAAAGGGCGCCCCTTTTTTCGCTCCGGACGTCTCCCGCCCGCCTTCCGACAGGCCGTATCGGCGCCGTCCCGCCCATTCGAAGTGCGAGCGCTCCTCCCCCTCGGAGGGCCTTTGAAAGCGTGCTCGCGAGGCCGGGCTGATCTTCGCCGGGCAGATTTCAGCGATCCGCGAGCGGGAAGCCGGCCCTTGAAGGGCGTGTCCGGCGCGACCTCTGCGCCCGCCGCGTGCCTGACCGGCACGGGGTTTCGGCCGACCCAAGCGTCTGATGTCCCGCCTCTACACTGCCCTCTTTTTGCAAAGGCGGCAGCATCCCAAGGGATTATAATCGATCGAGGGATCTTAACCCGTTATTTAATACTCGCCCCGCTTTTCCAATAGATCCATTAGGCACCGAGCGGGCGGACTGACCTCAAATGAGATATATCAACAATGCGAGCGTCTTGTTGAAGCTATGCGCGCCGCTCGTCCTGATCGCTGCCATGGCTATCGCACTTATTCTGCACGAGCGGGCGACGTTCGAAGGAATCGCCGTCCAATCCCGCTATGTCGCCGACGTCCTGACGGTGCGGCAGGAGTCTTATCTCAAGGCCCAGGCCGGTGTTGCGGAGGCGACCCTGCTCAGCCGCAACCTCATCATCGACCCCAGAAAGGAAAAGATCGACCGATACAAGGCACGATACGACGCCACCGTCAGCGGCGTTTACAAAAACATCGATCGGCTGATCGCCCTGGCGGACACGCCGGCACGCGTCAAATTCGGCAACGATGTTCGCAAACTCGCCGAAGCCTATTTCGCCGTCATCGACCGGACCATCGTTCTCGGCAGCAGGAACGAGACCGATGCCGCGATGACGATCGTGCAGGAGGAAGGGCAGCCCGCGCGGGCCAAGCTCACCGAGCTGGTGGAAGCGCGCACGCAGAAGATCATCGAGGAGATGCAGGCCGGCGCAAGCCAACTCGAGCGGGATGTCGGAACGGCCGTCACCCAGCTGATCGTGATGGCGGCGGTCGGCCTGCTTCTGGCCGCCGTGCTCTCCGGTGCGATCGTCGTGTTCGGCATTACCCGGCCGCTCTCGCAGCTCGTCTCCGTTCTGAATCGGATGGCTCAGGGCGAGATCGACTCCACGATTCGCCAAGCCGCGCGCGGCGATGAGATCGGCGCCGTGGGACGGGCGGTCGAGGGCATCAAGACGATGGTGGCCCGGAAGGCGGCCGAGGACGCCGAGCGACGGCAGATCGCCGAGACCGCCGCGGCGGCCGAGCGCAAGCGCACGATGATGGAGCTCGCCGACGGCTTCGAGGGGGCGGTCGGCGGCATCGTCGGCATGGTCTCCTCCTCGGCGACCGAGCTGCAGGCCACCGCCCAGCAGATGACATCGACGGCTCAGAGGACCGCCACCCGATCGACCACCGTCGCCTCGGCCGCGGAGGAGGCGGCCGCGAACGTCAACACGGTCGCCTCCGCCGCCGAGGAACTCGGTGCATCGGTGCAGGAAATCGGCCGGCAGGTCTCCGGTTCGGCCAACCTCGCCCAGCAGGCGGTGGCCGAGGCGGACGAGACCGGTTCCCACGTCACCGAGTTGAGCAGGGCCGTGACCCGGATCGGCGACGTGGTGAACCTCATTGCCAACATCGCGAGCCAAACCAACCTGCTCGCCCTCAACGCCACCATCGAGGCCGCACGGGCCGGCGAAGCCGGTCGCGGCTTCGCCGTCGTCGCCGCCGAGGTGAAGGAGCTGGCAAACCAGACCGCCCGCGCCACCGAGGAAATTTCCGGCCAGATCGGCCAGATCCAGGGGGCGACCGGACAGGCGGTGGGTGCGATCGGCTCGATCACCACGCGGATCCGGGAGATCAACACGGTGACCGCGACGATCGCGGCGGCGGTCGAGCAGCAGGGCGCGGCGACGCAGGAGATCGTGCGCAACGTCGCCGAGGCTTCGGTGGGAACCAGCGAGGTCACGACCAACATCGGCGGAGTGGCCGAGGCCTCGGAGGAAACGGGAGCTGCCGCGAGCCAGGTGCTGATGTCCGCTTCAGAGCTGTCGCGTCAGTCCGAGCACCTGTCCGCCGAGGTCAATCGCTTCCTCGCGACCATTCGCGCTGCCTAGGGCGCATTCCGAGGAAGCGGCCGCCGGACATTTCGCGCGGCCCGGACCGTGTCGGAAATTGCAGAAACGAGAAGGGGCGCCGAACGGCGCCCCTTCTTGCATCAATACCGGTAATTCCGGCCCGGATAGGCCTGCCCGCCGCCATAGCCGGCCCCGCGGGGCTGGACCTGGGAGCCGTAATCGACCTCCCGCCGCGCGCGCCGGTTCGCCAGGGCCCGTCCGGCCAGACAGCCGGCCACGGCCCCGACCACGCCGCGCTCGGCCAGATAATGTCCGGCGACACCGCCGATGATCGCGCCCTTGATGCATCCCTTGGCTTCCGCGGTCCCGGCGCCGAGCCCCGTCATGACCGTCAGCGCCAACGCCGTCGCAAGAATTCGCATGCTGTTCCTCCCAGGTGGTGGCGAAAGAAACCACGGCGGCGCGATGGCGTTCCTTCGCGCGCTTCTCGCCGGTGGCCAGGAACGAGCGTTCCCGCAGAGGCGCGGCGCCGATTGGCGCGTCTCTCCCGGCCGAACGGTGCCGTCGGACCGACCGCTCAGGTGGCTTGGAGGCTGAGCTTGTGCTCGCACATTCGGATCGGGCGCAGAGGACTCACCGGATACCTGCCTCGAACCGGCTCCGGGCGAACTCTTCTCGGACTCCGGCCGGCCGGCCGCCGCTTTCGACCCCAAGCGGGCCTCTCGCAGTGCAAACATAAATGTCCAAAAAACCAAGGTTTACCTGACGTTCAAACTCGCCGGGAAAGGCTACTTGGAATTCAAAAACGCAGCATCTGGGTCGTAGCGCGGTTAAGATGAAATGGAGCCGTTCGCGCAAATGCGAAATGGACCCACTTGGACCTTTAGAAGAGACAGCGCTTCAGCAAGTCGGCGCGTGCGACGGGGACTTAAAGCTTCATTGGGCAGCTGAGGCGGCGCCCCTCACGGCGCCCGAATGTCCTGTAATGGGTATTCCCAGACCGCATTTGCCCTTGTTCCACGGCTCGGGCGACATCCGGGTTGCAACGCAGGTACTCGTCTTCGTCGAACTTAGCCTCAGGCTCCTCCTGGGACCCGCGATGACGCTTCCGTTCCCGGTCATCAGTGTCGTACCCGCGACCGGGCTGGCGATCCTGATCTTCATCGTATCGGCGACGCCGCTCGTTACCGTAGCCATTATCGTAGCTGCGGCCGCGTTCACGTGGCCGATCATCATCATCGTCATCGTCATCGTACCCGCGACCACGAACGCCGCCGTTGTCCGCCGTCAGCACTCCTGAGACAGATTGAGGGTCTTCACGAACGGAGGATGGCTGGTTCATCGTAGCCCCCAGGAGCGAAGATGAAACAGTCATCCGGGCCGGTACGGAAGCCGGCGGAGGCCGTGATCAAGGACATCCGCCGCGCTACGCGTCGGCAGTTCTCGGCCGAAGAGAAGATCCGCATCGTGCTGGAAGGCCTGCGCGGCGAGGACAGCATCGCCGAGCTGTGCCGGCGCGAAGGCATCGCCAGCTCGATGTACTACGGCTGGTCCAAGGAGTTCCTGGAAGCCGGGAAGAAGCGGCTGGCCGGCGACACGGCCCGTGCCGCCACCGCCGATGAGGTCAAGGACCTGCGCCGCGAGGCGGGCGCGCTGAAGGAGGTCGTGGCCGACCTCGTCCTGGAGAACCGCCTGCTCAAAAAAAGCATGAGCGGGGCTGGGGGCGACGAGGCATGAGGTACCCGGCCCCCGAGAAGCTGGAGGTCATCCGGCTGGTCGAGCAGTCCCACCTGCCGGTGCGCGCCACCCTGGACAAGCTCGGCGTCGCCCGAGCCACGTTCTACCGTTGGTACGACACCTACCAACGCGGCGGCCCCGAGGCTCTGGTCGATCGCCCCTCGCGACCAAGCCGGGTGTGGAACCGCCTGCCCATGGAGGTTCGCGAGCAGATTGTCGCGCTCGCGCTGGAAGAGCCGGAACTCAGCCCGCGCGAGCTGGCGGTACGCTTCACCGACGAGCGGCGGTACTTCGTCTCCGAAGCCACCGTCTACCGCCTGCTCAAAGCTCAGGATCTGGTCACCAGCCCGGCCTATATCGTCGCCAACGCCGCCGATGAGTTCCGCGACAAGACCACCGCGCCCAACCAGCTGTGGCAGACGGACTTCACCTACCTGAAGGTCGTCGGCTGGGGCTGGTACTATCTCTCGACGGTGCTGGATGACTTCTCGCGCTACATCGTAGCTTGGAAGCTGTGCACGACGATGCAGGCCAGCGACGTCACCGCCACACTCGACTTGGCGCTTACGGCTGCCGGCCTCGACCCCGTGCAGGTGGCACACCGGCCACGGCTGCTCACCGACAACGGATCGAGCTACGTCGCGGCTGACTTGGCCACGTGGCTCGGCAGCCGGGGCATGACCCACATCCGGGGGGCGCCCCGCCATCCGCAGACACAGGGCAAGATCGAGCGCTGGCACTTGACGCTCAAGAACCGCATCCTGCTCGAACACGCCTACCTGCCCGGCGAGCTGGAGGCGCGGGTCGCCGCCTTCGTCGAGCACTACAACCATGTCCGGGCTCATGAGAGCCTGGGCAACCTCACCCCGTCCGACGTCTACTTCGGCCGTGGCGAGGCCATCCTGCGCGATCGAGCGCAGATCAAGCGCCAGACTCTCATGCACCGCCGCTTGCGCCATCACGCGCAGGCCGCCTAACCCTCACCCAGATGGACCAGAGCCTCCGTTCCTGAGCACCGCAAACCGTCTCAAATCATCTGACGACGCACACATCAAGCCGGTCGCGCATTACAACCGCAAGACCAAAAACCTGAAGGAAATGGCCCGCCAGATCATCGAAGACTACGGCGGAAGCATACCCGACAACCGGGATGACCTGATAAAGCTGCAAGGGGTCGGCCGCAAATGCGTCGATATCCTGATGAACTTCACCCTCTCGCAGGACAGCATCGCGGTCGATACGCATGTCCTTCGCGTCCTGAACCGTCTCGGTGTCGTGGACACGACTTCGGCCAAGCAAGCGGCCGATCTCATCAATGCGCAAACCCCCGCGCGCCATAAGCGCCATGCGCATGAATGGCTCATCCAGCATGGGATGAAGATCTGTGTCGCCCGAACTCCGAAATGCGCACACTGCCCGCTGACGAAGCATTGCGACTGGTACGCCGAGCATCGCGCCGCATAGTCTCGAAGCGGAGCCGTTTCCGTCAGTGCGGTTCTGCGAACATCCCGAAATGAAGAGCGATCGGTTGCGGGACCGGCTTGTCGGCTTCGGGGTACACCGAAGCGTCTCTCACAGCGCGAACCGCACGCCGGTGAGGGTCTCCGAGACCGCCCAGAGCCGCCCGGCCGCCGCGCGGTCGAGGGCTTGGGGCGCGATCGCGGCGGGCTTCGGGTAGCCGCGGGCTTCCCAGACGCCGTCCGGTCCGTAATAGCCGCCGCGCTCCGCCTCCGGCGCGGTGGCCGCGTAGAGGATCGGCAGGGCGCCTTGCGCCGCAGGCTGGCCGATCAGCGAGAAGATCGCCCGTCCCGCTCCCTGCTGGAACGCGCCGGCCCGGTCGCCCCGGCGGAACACCTCGGTGCGGGCGAGCCCCGGATGCGCTGCGAGCGAGGCGATGCCCGATCCCGCCGCCTTCAGCCGCTGGTCGAGTTCGAGGGCGAACATCAGCAGCGCGAGCTTGCTCTGCCGGTAGGCGCGTTGCGCCCCGTAGATCTCGCGCCAGTGCAGGTCGTCGAACCGGATTCGTCCGCTGCGATGGGCGACGCTCGACACCGACACCACCCGCGCCGAGGGGCTCAGGGCCGGCCGCAGCAGCCCGGTCAGCGCGAAATGCCCGAGATAGTTCGTGGCGAGTTGCCGCTCGAACCCGTCCACGCTCTCCTCGCGCCGGGGCACCGCGGCGATGCCGGCATTGAGCACGAGCCGGTCGATCGCCCATTCCGCCGGCCACTCCGCCGCGAAGGCGCGCACGGAGGCGAGCGAGGCGGTGTCGATCCGGCGCAGCGACAGCGCGGCGGCGGGATGCTCCCGCCGGATCGCCGCCGCGGCGCGCTCCCCCTTCTCGAGATCGCGCACCGCCAGAACCACCGCGGCCCCCGCCCCGGCCAGCGCCCGCGCCGTCTCGAACCCGAGCCCGGCGCTCGCCCCCGTCACCACGGCGCGGCGACCGGCCTGCGAGGGGATGTCGGCGGCGGTCCAGGGATGTCTCGCCATCGAGCGGCGCTCCTCACGCTTCGAGTCGAAAAAAGACCGGTCGCGCGAAACCGATCGCGCGCGGGCTCCGTAATGGGCGGCGTGATCCCCGAACAAGACGGGGCACGGGCACAGGAGGAAACCATGTTCCGTATCCGCAGTTCGGTTACCAAATCGCTGACCCTGGGCGCTGCGCTCGCCCTCAGCCTCGCCGCCGCGCCGACGGCGGCGCTCGCCAAGAACCCGATGGTCGGCGGCGCGCCGATGTACGCCTCGAAGACCATCGTCGAGAACGCGGTGAACTCGAAGGACCACACCACGCTGGTGGCGGCGGTGAAGGCGGCGGGCCTCGTCGACACGCTCTCCGGCCCCGGCCCCTTCACTGTCTTCGCGCCGACCGACGCCGCCTTCGCCAAGCTGCCGCCGGGCACGGTCGACACCCTGGTGCAGCCGCAGAACAAGGCGACGCTCACGGGGATCCTGACCTACCACGTCGTGCCGGGCACCTACACGGCCAAGGATCTGATGGCTCTGGCCAAGCGGGGCGGCGGGGAAGCCAGCCTGAAGACCGCCCAGGGCGAGCCGCTCACGGTGCAGGCCCGGGGCAAGAAGGTGTTCGTGACGGACGCCAAGGGCAACACCGCCACCGTCACCATCGCCAACGTGATGCAGTCGAACGGCGTGATCCACGTCATCAACGGCGTGCTTCAGCCCTGATCCTCCGCTGAGATCCGTTGACGCGCGAAGCCTCGGCCCCTCTGGGCCGGGGCTTTTTCGTTGGTCCCGATCTCACGGGCTCGACCGGCGGACATCGCGATCCCGCGCAAAAAACCACCTCCGGAAACGATGGGTTTCCGTCGTTTCCCATTTTCAAAACCGCGCCCCGGGACCATCCTCTTACCGTCAAGCCACACCCGGAGCCGAAGGCCGCTCCGGACCACCGCACCGTAAGGAGAGGCGAGCATGGCGACGATCACCACCGGGGACGGCACCGAAATCTTCTACAAGGATTGGGGCCCGAAAGACGCGCAGCCGATCATGTTCCATCACGGCTGGCCGCTCTCGTCCGACGACTGGGACGCGCAGATGCTGTTCTTTGCGCACCAAGGCTTTCGCGTCGTGGCGCATGACCGGCGCGGCCATGGCCGCTCGGCGCAGGTCTCCGAGGGCCACGACATGGACCATTACGCCGCCGACGCCGCGGCGGTCGCCCAGCATCTCGATCTCAGGAACGCCGTCCATATCGGCCATTCCACCGGCGGCGGCGAGGCCGCGCGCTACGTCGCCCGGCACGGCGAGCCGCAGGGCCGCGTGGCCAAGGCGGTGCTGGTGAGCGCCGTGCCGCCGCTGATGCTGAAGACCGAGGCCAACCCGGAGGGCCTGCCGATCGAGGTCTTCGACGGGTTCCGCAAGGCGCTGGCCGACAACCGCGCCCAGTTCTTCCTCGATGTCGCCGCCGGCCCGTTCTACGGCTTCAACCGCGACGGTGCGGCGGTTCGAGACGGCGTGATCCGGAACTGGTGGCGGCAGGGCATGATGGGCTCGGCCAAGGCGCATTACGAGGGCATCAAGGCGTTCTCGGAAACCGACCAGACCGAGGATCTGCGGGCGATCTCGGTGCCGACGCTGGTGCTCCACGGCGAGGACGACCAGATCGTGCCGATCGTCGCGGCGGCGCGTAAATCGATCACGCTCCTGCGCAACGGCACGCTGAAGACCTATCCGGGCCTTCCGCACGGCATGCTCACGGTCAACGCGGACCAACTCAACGCCGACATCCTCGCCTTCATCCGCGGCTGAGGCGGGCGCCGGCCCGTCTCAGTGGGGCTGCGCATCGTCGCCGGGGAGCGGTTCACAGCCCCGGCGGCCGACGATCTGGGGCGCGTCGTGCACCCGCGGCGCGTGCGGGACACCCGCCGCGTCCATGGCCGGCCCGGCGAAAGTCGCGAGGCCCGGCAGCAGCACCGCCTCGGGCCGGGCCGAGGCGACGAAGACCTGCTTGGCGTTGTCGGGCCGCACCTCGATCGCGGCCGGATCGTCCAGGGTTCCGGCATAGACACCGCACAGGCCGGGAAAGCGCTCGAACGTCATGAAGAGCGTCGTCCCGCAGACGGGGCAGAAATGCAGGTCGAGATGCCGGCCACTGCCCTCGGACCGGTGGCGATACACGGTCGGCACGCCCGCGGTAACGTGCAGGTCGGCGCGGTCGAACAAGGGCTCGACGAGGTGGCTCGATCCGGTCGTGCGCTGGCAGAAGCGGCAATGGCAGAGCGTGACCCGCAGCGGCGGCGAGCGGACCTCGTAACGCAAAGCCCCACACAGACAGCCGCCCAACAGGTTCGGCATGCGCCCTCCGCACGACATCGGACCAGGCCGCCTGCAGCCGAACGATCCGCCAGATGTGCGGAGACGATCTTAGATCACCCGGCCGACCGGCTCTATTGCAAAAAGCATTCACAGCCGGGCCTTGAATAACAGCGAAGAGCCCGCCTCGAAGCAAATCTTAGCGATCCGCACGCTTCATCCGACCGCTCAGATCCGGAATGCCGGCCAGCGCGATCCGCTCGCGGATCTTCTCGCGAATCCTGGTGTTGAACGGCGGATTTTTCGGCGCGGGGGTGGCCACAACCATCGCTTTGGCGACCGGTTTTGCCTCCCGCGGGTCGCTCCACGGACGGGCCGCCTGTACGAATCGGCCCAAGCGCCCTACCTTATGCCGATGTTAGATGAGCGCTCCCAGGCCAACCCGCATCTGATGCGGACCGCCGAGCTCATGGCCGCGGCTCAGTCCCTGGAGGACGTCGTCGACGTCCTGGCGCAGACGGCCCGTCGGATCGCCGGCTCCGACGGTATCGCCGTCGTGCTGCGGGAGGAGGACGTCTGCGCCTATGTCGCCGAGGATGCGATCGAGCCCCTGTGGAAGGGGTGCCGCTTCCCGCTCGACATCTGCGTTTCCGGCTGGGCGATGCAGAACCGGGAGACGGCCGTTATACTAGATGTCGGCAGCGACCCCCGCATCCCGGCCGCCGCCTATGCCTACAAGGCGATCCGAAGCCTCGTGATGGTCCCGATCGGTGCGCCCGAGCCGGTGGCCGCACTCGGCGCCTATTGGTGCGCCATGGTCTGGCTCGACACGACGACGGTGTCCCGCCTCGAAGCGCTGGCCCACCAAGCCACGGTGGCTCTCGCCCGGCTGCGCGCGCCGCAGAGCGCCGAACCGGCCATCCCCTGAGGGCCGGCACGGGTGACCGGCCGCCCGTTCGGGGATAAACCGCGTGGATCAGGAGGATGCATGCCGGTTTTCGTTCTCAGAGGCGCCTGCCGGGCCCCCGACGGCCAGATCGGACCGCTGCTGTTCGAGGAGACGATCACGGCGGCCAGCCCGAGCGAAGCGGTCCGGCTCGCCAACGCGCACGATCTCTCGACCAAGGACGAGCGGGCGAACGCCCTGTGGCTCGTCGATGCGCAGGGCGTCCTGCACTGGTCCCTGCGGCGCGCGGATCGGGATTGATCGGAGCCGGATCGAGCCGGCCGGCCTGTTTCTCACAAACGTTGCGATGAGCGGGGGAAAACCAGCCCTGCCCTGGCTGAATTGGTCATTGCGTGTGCTTTCGTGCTAAGTCTCGAGCAGAAATCCTCGATGGTCCTGCTCGGGGTTCTTTGCCGTCCCGCGCCCGACCTTTCCCGCGTCGGGACGCCGCGCGCCGCCGCCGGGACTTCACGCGGCGCGAGTTCTCGTCGAAAGATCTTTTATGAGCGACGATATCGACGCCAAGACCCGCGCCGCCGAGCGCGCGGAACGGGCCGAGCGTATGGCCCGCGAAGGGCAGCAGGCCATGGCTGAGCATCTGGCCGCGGTCAAAGCAGTGGACGAGCGCACCGTGCGCCTGCGGGCCCTGCGGCTCGCCAAGGAGGCGGAGGAGGCTGCGGAGCGCGCCGCCAACCCGCCCGCGCCCAAGCGCGGCCGCAAGAAAGCGACGGCCTGACCCCCATGGCCATCGACCGTACCCGCCGCCCGAGCGACCCGCGCCAAGCCGCCGAAGCCGCCTTCCGCGCGGTGACGACGCGCAAAGCCCCCGATGAGGCCGCGCCGGCACCGCCCAGGGCGCCGCTGATTCCCGGCACGCGCGAGACGGTGTCCCTGCGCATCGACCGGGCCGTGCTGGAGCACTACCAGAAGGACGGCCCTGGCTGGCAGGACCGCATCAACGCCGCCCTCAAGGCCGCCGCAGGTCTTTGAGGACAAGTCTTTGAGGACAGGGTCGTGAGGGCGAGCCTCGGCGGATGACCGCGCCCGGCTTCTCCGCCGCGCGGGGATCGGCGCCGTGAGCGGGCTGGCGGATTGGCCCTCGGCGTGGCTTGGCCTCAGCCCCGACGAGACGACGGCGCTCCTCCTCTCCCTGCGCGTCGCCCTTGTCGCGACGCTGGCGAGCCTACCGCTGGGCCTGTTGCTGGCGTGGCTGCTGGCGCGGCGGCGCTTCCCCCGGCCATGCCCTGCTCGACGGGCTCGTCCACCTGCCGCTGATCCTGCCGCCGGTGGTGACGGGTTATCTGCTGCTGCTCGCCTTCGGCCGGCGCGGCGTGTTCGGCGCGTGGCTCGCCGAGATCGGCATCGTGTTCTCGTTCCGTTGGACCGGTGCGGCGCTCGCCTGCGCGGTGATGGGCCTGCCGCTGATGGTGCGGGCGATGCGCCTGTCGATCGAAGCGGTGGACCGCAAGTTGGAACAGGCGGCGGCGACGCTCGGCGCCGCGCCGCCGCTGGTGTTCCTGAGCGTGACCCTGCCGCTCAGCCTGCCCGGCATCCTCGCGGGCGCGGTGCTCGCCTTCGCCAAGGCGATGGGCGAGTTCGGCGCGACCATCACCTTCGTCTCCAACATCCCCGGCGAGACCCAGACCCTGCCCTCGGCGATCTACACACTGACCCAGGTGCCGGGCGGGGAGGCGGGGGCTTTGCGCCTCACCCTGATCTCGGTCGCGGTCTCGATGCTGGCGCTCGTCGCCTCCGAGGGGCTGGCGCGGCGGATGAGCCGGCGGATCGGGGCGGGGCGGTAGGGCTCGGCACCCGCTGCGACACGGCTACCCCCCTCGCGCAGCCCAGGCCGAACGGTCCTGCCCTCGTCCCAGAGACAAGCCGAAGTAGAAGATTGACTTCGCACAACCGGACGGGCAGCCGGGTCGCCGCCTGGCCAAGGGCCGGGCTTATCCGCAACAACACTCATGGCCTGCCGGCCCGAATCGATCGGGATGCGAAGGGCGAGACGAAAGCCACCCAACGATGAAGCTGAAGCTGGCGGCGGCCTGCCTTCTGGCCACGATTGCCTTTCAAGCCAAGGCGCAATCCGGTTGCGGCGAAGGCGGACGCAACGCGTTTCGGGAATACAAGGACAAGCTTCAGCCGATGATCTCCGCACGCGTCAGATCGGTGCGGAGCAACGCCTCCATTGAGAGGATCAACATCGTCTCGCTGTCGATCAGAAAAGATGGTGTCGTGATGTCATCAGAAATTGCGAAATCCTCGGGATCACCCCAGTTTGACGCAAAGTTACTCAGTATGTTCCCGGCCGGCCTGCAGCTTCCACCGCTGCCGGCCTGTTACAAGCCCAATTTTATCAGCTTGATGTTTCCCATACGATTTCGCCTGGGCCACCCGCTCTGAGTGCTCGTCTCGTGTCGTCGGCTGATCCCGTGAGGTTTGTCTTCGCGCCGTCGAGCGGATGGGTCGCCCGCCTCACGCGTAGGCGTAAGGCCCACCCCCGCTCCAGCGCCCGCCGATAGGCCGGCCGCGCGTGGATGCGGGCGAGCCAGTCCGTCAGACGCGGGCCCGCCCCGGTCCCGCGGGCGGCAAAGGCTTCGAGGGGAAAACTCATCATGATGTCGGCGGCGGTGAAGTCCGCGCCGCAGAAATACGCGCGCTCGGCCAGCTCCGCTTCCCAGTAGGCGGCATGGCGGCGCAGCTCCGGATCGACGAACCCGCCGGTGACCTTCCCCGCGATCGCCCGAACCAGCGGGCGCAGCAGGGCCGGGCTGCCGGGCGCGAGCCGGGAAAAAATCAGCTTCAACAGCAGCGGCGGCATCGCCGAGCCTTCCGCGTAGTGCAAGAAGTAGGTGTAGCGCGCGCGCTCCGGCGTGCCGGCCGGCGGCACCAGGGCGCCATTGGCGCGGGCGGTCAGGAATTCGACGATGGCGCCGGTCTCCGCCACCACATGCCCGTCCGCCGCGATCACCGGCGACTTGCCGAGCGGATGCACGGCGCGGAGTTCGCGCGGCGCCTGCATCGTCGCGGGGTCGCGCTCATAGCGCTTCACGGTGTAGTCGAGCCCCAGCTCTTCGAGCAGCCACAGCACCCGCTGCGAGCGGCTGTTCTCCAGATGGTGGACGGTGATCATCGCCTGCCTTTTTCGATCCTGCGCCGACAACGCGGCAGCGCGCGCATCGGGCCCCTTGTCGCCGCATCGGTTTTTCTGGGAAGCTCAAGCATCGTCCCGAAAGGTGGGCACCGGCTTTCGGAAAAAGATGATGCAAAACAAAAGGCGAGAGCATCGTGCGAGCCGAGGCCCCATGACCATCGCGCCATGACCATTGCCATCGACGTTTCGCTCCGCCGCGACGGCTTCGCGCTCGATGTCGCCTTCAGCGCGGGCGCCGGCCTCACCGCCCTGTTCGGGCGCTCGGGCTCGGGCAAGACCACGGTGATCGACCTGATCGCTGGGCTGGCCCAGCCGCAGCGCGGGCGCATCGCCATCGACGGCACGGTGCTGCTCGACACCGCCCGCGGCATCCGCGTGCCGGTGCATCGGCGGCGGATCGGCTGCGTGTTCCAGGAGGCGCGGCTGATGCCGCATCTCAGCGTGCGGCAGAACCTGCGCTTCGGCCGCCTCTTCTCCCGCGGGGCAAGGGGCCCGAGCCTCGACGCGGTGGCGGACCTACTCGGCATCGGCCCGCTGCTGGACCGGCGCCCGGCCGGCCTGTCGGGGGGCGAGCGGCAGCGGGTGGCGATCGGCCGGGCGCTGCTGGCGCGCCCGCGGCTGCTGCTGATGGACGAGCCGCTCTCGGCCCTCGACGAGGCCCGCAAGCGCGAGATCCTGCCCTATATCGAGCGCCTGCGCGACGAGGCCGGCCTGCCCATCGTCTATGTCAGCCATTCCGTGGCGGAGGTGGCGCGCCTCGCCTCGACCGTGGTGGTGCTGGAGGCCGGCCGCGTGGCGGCGAGCGGCCCGGTCGATGCCGTGCTGCGCCGGCCCGACCTGATCCCCTACGGCGCGGAGGCCGGCAGCGTGCTTGCCATGCGGGTCGAGCGCCACGATCCGGAGGCCGGCCTGACACGCCTGACCGGCCCGGCCGGCCCGCTCGACCTGCCGCTGATCGACGCTCCGCAAGGCCGCCGCCTCAACCTGCGGGTGCCCGCCCGCGACGTGCTGCTGGCGCTCGCCCGGCCCGAAGCGTTGAGCGCCCGCAACGTCCTGCCGGGCCGTGTCGCCGCCCTTCGGGAGGAGGGGACGGCCTGCCTCGTCGAGGTCACCTGCGGCGGGGCGACGCTCGCCGCCCGCCTCACCCGCGCCTCCGCCCGCGACCTGGGTCTCACGGTCGGGAGCCCGGTCTTCGCCATCGTGAAGAGCGTGGCGCTCGATGCGGGCGAGGCGCCGGGGGGCGGGCGGATCGAGATTTGAGGGGAGCGCCGGGGCGCGGGTCAGCCCATCGGAACCGGGCAACCCGTCGCGTCCAAGCTGAGCGGAGCACCGACGACGATGCGGAGGGTCACTCGACCGTTTTCGTCTGGTTGTCGTTCAAAGCCGGAAGGTGGGCTTCTGTATTGCGCTGCGCCGACTTTTCTCGCGCCGACAAAATAGCCTTGGCTGTTGCGGGAGAGCGCCGATTGATCCAGGCCTCGTGACGGGCGCGCGGCTCGCGAAGCGAGCGTTGTTGGCGCGTATTCATCCTCAGCCCCCCTTCACCATCCCTTCCGACTTTCTAAGAATGCGCGAAGCGGCGGCAACGACAATTTTTGCGACGATCGTCTCTTCGCCCGGTTCCCTGCCGCCATGGGTGGATCGCACAGCGACGCCGACCTCCCAGCCGCTCCCCCCCAAAGCACCTCGGCGATCAGTGAAACCGCGCTATAAGCCCGCCATGGCTTCCGACGACCGACCGCTCGCCCTCGGCGATCCCGAATTCCTGCCCGAATTCCCGGAAGCCGCCGCCGACCGGCTCGGTCTGCCGCTGCCGAGCGGGCCAAAGTGACCGCCCCGCCCGGCGCGCCGGGTTCAGCCCATGTCGGCTCGGGGCCCTCCCGAGACGGCAGCGATGGCCTGGTGGCCGCAAGCGGAACCGCCGATAGACGCAACCCCAGCGCACCGCCGGAGGACGACTGGTCGCCCTGGCATCCGGGCGAACTGGCGCGGCGGCTGGAAAGGGTGGCGCGGCCCTGGTGCGTGGTCGGCGGCTGGGCCCTCGACCTGTGGCACGGGCACCAGACCCGCGACCACGAGGATCTCGAATTCACGGTGCTGCGCGACGATGTCGGGGTCTTCCGCCAAGCCCTATCGGACATGACGCTCTACACGGTGGCCGACGGTCGCTTCGAGATCCTGCCTGAAGGCGCAGAGCCGCCGCCTCCCATTCTCCAGATCTGGTGCTTCGATGCCCGCGCCGCCCGCTGGCGGGTCGATCTGATGATCGA
Organism: Methylorubrum extorquens; assembly: GCA_900234795.1. Lineage (NCBI taxonomy): Bacteria > Pseudomonadati > Pseudomonadota > Alphaproteobacteria > Hyphomicrobiales > Methylobacteriaceae > Methylorubrum > Methylorubrum extorquens. The sequence continues at coordinate 1,787,621 of LT962688.1, read as the reverse complement.
GCCGGGTGAGCGGGATGTCTGGATCTGCCGGCGCTGCCCGGCCATCCGGCATCCTCGCGCGGAGATGGTGGCGTCGACGCCCGATGGCATCCCCTATCTCAGGCCGGCCGCCGTCCTGCTGTTCAAGGCGAAGCATCGGCGCGACAAGGACGCGGCCGATTTCGAGCGGGCCCTGCCGCATCTCACCCACGCAGAACGGCGCTGGCTGCGAGAGGGTCTCGACCGCTTGCATCCCGGACATGCCTGGGCGCAGGCATTGTAGGCGAAACCTTGTATAGGTCCCCCCATGGCCTCCGACGACAGACCGCTCGCCCTCACCCTCGGCGATCCCTCCGGGATCGGGCCGGAGATCGCGCTCGCCGCGTGGCAGCTGCGGGGTGAGCGGGGGGTGCCGCCGTTCCAGCTCATCGGCGACCCCGAATTCCTGGAAGCCACCGCCTACCGGCTCGGGCTGTCGGTGCCGGTGGCCGAGGTCGAGCCCGACGACGCCTGCGAGGTGTTTCCCCGCGCCCTGCCGGTGCTGCCGCTGCCAAGCGGGGCCAAGGTGATCGCCACGCCCGGCGCGCCGGATTCGGCCAATGCCGGCGCCATCGTCGAGTCGATCACCGCCGCCGTCGATCTGGTGCGCTCCGGCGCGGCCTCGGCCGTGGTGACCAACCCCATCGCGAAGTTCGTGCTGACGCGGGTCGGCTTCGCCCATCCGGGCCATACCGAGTTTCTGGCCGCACTCGCCGCACGAGAGGGGCGCGAGCCGCCGCTGCCGGTGATGATGATCTGGAGCGACACCCTCGCGGTGGTGCCGGTGACGATCCACGTCGCCCTGCGCCGCGTGCCCGAGTTGCTGACGCAAGACTTGGTCGAGCGCACCGCGCGCATCGTCCATTCCGACCTGCGTGCCCGCTTCGGCCTCGAACATCCCCGCCTCGTCCTGTCGGGCCTCAACCCGCATGCGGGCGAATCCGGCACCATGGGCACCGAGGATCGCGACGTGCTGGCGCCCGCCGTGGCGGTTTTGCGCAGCGAGGGCATCGACATCCGCGGGCCGCTGCCGGCCGACACCCTGTTCCACGAGCGGGCGCGGGCGACCTACGACGTGGCGCTCACCCCCACCCACGATCAGGCGCTGATCCCGGTCAAGACGTTGGCCTTCGACGAGGGCGTGAACGTGACGCTGGGGCTGCCCTTCGTGCGCACCTCGCCCGACCACGGCACCGCCTTCGACATCGCCGGCCAAGGCCTCGCCAAGCCAGACAGCCTGATCGCCGCCCTGCGGCTGGCGCATCGCCTCGCGCACCGCCCGGCGGACACCGTCCTGCCTTTCCCCGTCCGCGCCTGAAGCGATCGATGAGCACCGAAGCGTTGAGCACCGACGGCCTGCCGCCCCTGTGCGAGGTCGTGCGGCGGCACGGGCTGGAGCCGAAGAAGGCGCTCGGCCAGAATTTCCTGTTTGACCTCAACCTGACCGGCCGCATCGCCCGCTCGGCGGGGGCGCTCGAGGGCGTGACGGTGGTCGAGGTCGGCCCCGGCCCCGGCGGGCTGACGCGGGCGCTGCTGGCGGCGGGTGCCAAGCGCGTGGTGGCGATCGAGCGCGATCCCCGCGCGCTGCCGGCTCTGGCCGAGATCGCCGCACACTATCCCGGCCGGCTCGACGTGATCGATGCCGACGCGGTCGGCTTCGATCCGCGCCCGCTGGTCGGCGACGGGCCGGTGCGGATCGTGGCGAACCTGCCCTACAACGTCGCCACCGTACTGCTCACCGGCTGGCTCGGCGCGGACAGGCGCGACGAGGCTTGGCCGCCGTGGTGGGAGTCGGCGACGCTGATGTTCCAGCGCGAGGTCGCCGAGCGCATCGTCGCCGACGAGTCGGACCGGGCCAATTACGGCCGGCTCGGCGTGCTGTGCGGCTGGCGCACGCAGGCGACCATCCTGTTTGACGTGGCCCCCTCCGCCTTCGTGCCGCCGCCGAAGGTCACCTCCAGCGTCGTCCACCTGCGCCCACGGCCCGAGCCGCTGCCCTGCCGGATCGCCGACCTCGAACGGGTGACCCGCGCCGCCTTCGGCCAGCGCCGCAAGATGCTGCGCCAGAGCCTGAAGGCCGCCACCCCCGACCCCATCCGCCTGCTCACTGCCGCTGGTCTACCGGAGACGGCGCGGGCGGAGGAGATCCCGGTCGCCGGGTTCGTGGCGCTGGCGCGGGCGCTGGAGGCGGGGCAATCGCGTGAAAGCGCCCTGTAACCGAGCTTCCGGGCCGGGCGATGTCTTGCGACAGAGTTGGCGGCCATCCTCTGGCATGGACGCGACCGCCTATGGGCTCGCCTTTCAGCAGGGCCCGCTCATGGGCCGGTCCTTGTGAAGCCAAGCCCCCGTGGGTGCAAAACCATAAATGTGATGCCTGACCGTTGATCGCGCCTTCAGCGCGACCGGGAAATGCTAACTTTCGAGCCATTGCAGAAGGCCGGAAGGTCCGCTTCCAGGCCGTACGGTGGGTTGGCTTTGGCAGCTCCTGGCCGAGAGAGGCTGGTCCGCCTCGGCGTAGGTTCGCCGGAATAGGGGACGTGCTCTCATAACGGCGAAACGATCATCTCCTTGCCGCATGCCGTGCAACGCGCGCTGACGCCAACAATTTCGCAAGCCATGTCGTCCGACACGATACTGCGTCTGCATTTTGGGCATGTGTATCCGGCAGGCGATTCAGCAAAATCGTACTGCGGTCCAATATAAGCGCAAATCATATGATGTAGAACTGGAGTGATTTCTAAATTTTCTGCTCCACAGAGCGGGCACGATGATTGTCCTGCCGCGATATTCATTGGGACATCTCGGTGAGAATATAATAGATAATTCAATCTATGCCACAAGTCTTTATCAGTGAGCGGGAGATATCTGTTGAAATTTTGCTGTAATGCATATGAACGCATACTGTAGAGTTAAGGGCTGGCGTTACCGAATCAGAGGTGAAACGTATGCGAGCAATTTGAGTCGCCGGACGATCCCGCAAGGTGAGCTGCTGTGAGCTTCCGAATACGGCAGAAACGGGCAGAATCTCTGTGATCTTTCCGGGAATGCGGCGGTGTCCGAAAAGCACAAATACATCATTTCCAATCCGAGGATCGATCAATCGTTCGTTGGGGATATACCAGTCAACATAGACATCGTTTGGGTTGAGGATGTCAGCGATCGGCGCGCCGGCGACGAGTGACTGGCCGGTCTGGGCCAGTCCTGTCGAGATGATGCCACCGACGGGAGCGAATACCCGACCGGATCTGAAGTTTTGCTTCACCTCGTCCAGCTGCTCGCGGATCTGTTTGCTGAACACATCGAGAGAGACAAGCTGTTTCGTGGCCTCCTCGGCCTCGGCCTGCTGCGAGATGACGTCCTTGTTCGCGAGCGCGCGCTCACGGAGAATTTGGACGCGAAATGTCGTCGTCGTGCTGGCCATCGCAGCGATGCGTTCCAGAGCCGTCTCGGTTTCGCGCTGATACGCCCGCGCCGCTTCGAGCGATTCCGCGGCTACGCGCGCCTTGACGCGCAGTTCGGCGCTGCGGCCGGCGATATCCGACAGCGCGCGCATGTAGGCCGCGACGATGGTCTCCTGCTCGGGCGAGTACACCTGTCCGATTTCATCGCCGGCCTTCACGGTGGAGCCGGGCTTCACGTTCATGCGGCTGACCTGCACGGTGAAGGGAAGCGACAGCACGTGGCGCGGGGAGGAAACGATTCCGGGACCGCTGAGGAAGACGAAGGGTGCGCCGAAATAGACGACGAAGAAACCAAGGACGCCGAAGATGCCCACGGCGTAGGCAATGCGCACGACCCGCCCGGCGGCGCGCCGGCGGCTCTCGACGGGATCCGGCACATTCGGGTCCAGGCGGTTGATACGAACGTTCATGAGACCACCTTTCCAACCTCGTCTGCGAAGAGCGCACGGCGGACGCGCGGCGGCACGTAGTCATCACACCGCGAGGTGGCGAAGAGGATTTCCGAGGAATAGGAAAATAAGCTGGCGCATTTCATGTAAATTCCATGGTAGAATGGGAATATAAATGCAGCTCCAAGGCTGAAAAAACTGGGAGATCTGCTGAATAGAACGAACGCCAGCGCCATATTGAAAAGCGAAATCCAAAGCAAAAGAAAATATATTGCGCAAATAAAGAGGATGGCGTGAGCCGGTCCACAAAATCACAATGTACATGGAATAAAACGGGAGGCTCATCGTCGGGATCAAATCGAAGACGATGAAGTCCAGGCGCTGGAGGGTGTCCGGAAGTCGCTCCAGTGGATGGAAGAAGCTAAGCTCTCCATACATCATGGAGCGGATGCGCAACGCGTCGCGATCCCAGCGCGCGCGCTGGCGCAGAAGACCGACGGCTGCCACCGGACCGTCCGTTTCAGCCCAGGCATCTGGCACAAAGCGGACCCGATAACCGAGGCGCCGTAACCGCAGGCTGAACTCGAGATCCTCGCCGGGGCCGACATCAAGGCCGCCTTGCCGCGCGAAGACATCGCGCCGGTACATCGAACAGGCGCCGGACAGGCAGGCAATCGCGCCGACAACATCGAGAATAGATTTTCCGGCGCTGATCGACATCATATATTCGACGCTCTGCAGCCCGGTCCATAGCGACGCGCTCTCGTTGCGAATCGCGATGTTGCCGCAGGCGCCGGCCACGCGCGGATCGTTGAACGCATGAGCAAGCCGTGCGATCGCGTCGCGCTCAAGAACTGTATCGGCATCGATTGTGAAAAGGAGATCGCCGCTCGCGAACCTCGCTGCTGCGTTGATCGCGGCACTGCGGCCGCAGCGCGTCCCGTGGCAAATGACCATGTCCACCAAGCCGTCTTGGCGCGCTCGGTTTGCGACCGCACGCGTATCGTCCGTGGAGCCATCGTCGACGATGATAATCTCAAGTGGTGACAAGGTTTGCTGGCGGAGTGAGGCGATCGTCGGAGCAAGCCCCGAACCACCATTGAAGGTCGGGATGATCACGCTCACGGCCGCCTCGACCCGCCTATCGCCGGGTCGCGAATTCCTGAATATGCCGACCAATGACCAGGAAAGGAGCGAAAATGTGTAGCGGGGCAGATCGAACATAAGAGCGGAAAAAGCAAGCAAAAGCCAATTCGTATCAACGATCACATACAGCATCGCGAACATCGATCACCTCAAATGTTTGGTCGTCGCTCGCGTTATTCGCATCGGCTTAGTTATTCAGAGAATCGTGCCCTCCGGCAGTATGGGGTAAAAACTCTAGATAAGCGAATATGGGTGGGCGGTCGGCGGCGCAAGCTCAGCAATAGGGCCTTACAGAAACTTCACCGTACCTTCTGGCGACAGCAGCTGAGCAGCATACCTTGCCGGGCCTTCGAGTCCTGAGAGTGGGTCAACTTTTGTAAGTCCGTGATCGATCACGACCATGGCCCAGTCTGCAGGCTCAGCACCATTCCAAGCTCAACCCTGCTCTCATGGCACCTGAGTACACTCTACGTCGACAGACCTCAGCTCGCGTGGCGTTATGCCGGCCAGCGCTTGCAGGCGTGGGCGAACGAACGCGCTTCCTCGACGCTTAGCAGCCAAGCAACCTCGGAGATCGGAATGCTCTCTTTTACGAGGTAAAGCTCAGCCAAATTCACCTTCAGCTGCTGAAGGGCTTCGAGAGATGTTGCGCCTTCTTTATCTGAGCTTCATCAGATCGTCGATCGCGCGCTCGACCTTCAGCCGCGCGCCGTAATGGATCATGTGGCCGAGGCCGGGCAGGAGCCGGAGCGTGCTGCCGGGGATCGTCGTGTGCAGCCGCACCGAGTGCTCGCTGGCCTTGACGATCGCGTCCGCGTCCCCGGCCAGGATGGAGACGGGCAGCGTCAGGCCGGCGTAACGGCGCTGAAGCCCCGTGACGGCGGCGTTCATTGAGGCGGCGTCCTCCGAGACCGCGCGCAACTGCGTTGCCGCCGCCGCGATCTCGATCGGGAAACGCGCCGTGAAGCGGGCCGGCACGGGTTGAGGCCAGAACACCTGCCGGAACGATTGCCCGGTGAGCGAGGCGCTCACCTTCGCCGGCACCATGGCCCGCATCGCGTCCCCGAGGCCCGGCACGGCCAAGGGGGCGATCAGGGCCGCGTCGGTGCGATGCCCCGGAAAGTAGGAGCCCGACAGCAGCACGAGTCCGCGCAACGGGCGCCGCCCGTCGGCCGCGAGCGCGAGGGCGAGGGCGAGGGCGACGATCGTGCCCCAGGAATGCCCGACGAGGAGCGGGCGCTCGACGCCGAGCTGTTCCAGCACCCGGTGCAGGAGCACGGCCTGAGCCTGAGCGGTCCAGAGGCGGTGGCGGGGGCGGCCCGTGTAGCCGAAGCCGGGCCGGTCGATCGCGATGACCCGGTAGCGCGCCGCCAGCCGGTCGATCAGGCCGCAGATCGCAAAATCCTCGGCCATGGTGCCGTTGCCGTGGACGAGCACAACCGGCTGGCCGCGTCCGCGCACGATGACGTGCACCGGCATTCCATCGACCGTGACGAACTGGCCGGGCGGCTTGCGGGCGACCTCGACCCGTTGCTCGGCCCCTTGCGCGGTGAAGGCGGCCGCGACCGCCTTTTCGGTGTCGCGGACCGTCCGCTTCACCGATCGGACCGTCGCCTTGCGCGTCTCCCGGATCGCCTGCTCGGTCGAGCGGGTCACGGCCTTCGTGACAGATTTGGCGGCAGACTTGGTGACAGATTTGGCGGCGCTCTCGAGGGAGCGCGTGAGTTGCCCTGTCATTTGCCGCGTCGTGCGGGTGAGGCTGCGGCTCGCGCGGCGCCGGCTCTGACGGGAGGGGTCAAAGGGAAACACGGCGCCTCGCAGGGCAACGGGCCGGCTCGGCCTCAGATTGGGCCGTCCTGAGCATCGTCAGGGCGACACCGCATCGCGACGCTCCGGAGGGTCGCGCGCCGACACTAGCGAGGTTTGACCGCGGCGCACAACCAGGGCTGGAGCGGGGAGGCGGCGACCGGCCCCTCAATGGGCGGGCAGCGACGCCTCCACCTTGTCGTGCTGGCCGAAGCGCTCGACCAGGGTGGCGCTGGCCTCGTTGAGGCCCGCGACCTCGACGGTTCGGCCGGCGGCGCGGGCCTTCATCACCACGCGGTCGAGGGCGCCCACCGCCGAGATGTCCCAGAAATGCGCTGCGTGCACGTCGATGACGAGCCGCTCCACCGGCTCGCGGACATCGATCGCCTCGGCGAAGCTGCCGGCGGAGGCGAAGAACACCTGGCCCGCCACCCGATAGGTGCGGGTGCGCCCGTCCGGCGACAGCTCGGCGGTGATCCGGCTCATCCGCGCGACCTTCCCGGCGAAGAACACGCCCGAGAGCAGAACGCCGACGAGCACGCCGATGGCCAGATCGCGGGTAGCGACCACCACCGCGACGGTGGCGAGCATCACCAGGGAGGAGGGCAGCGGGTTGCTGCGAAGCGCCAGGAGCGAGCGCCAGGAGAAGGTGTTGAGCGAGACCATGATCATCACCGCCGTCAGCGCCGCGACCGGGACGATGGCCAGGAGATCCTGCAACAGGACCAGCAGCGCGAGGAGGAAGCTCCCGGCCACCAGGGTCGAAAGCCGGCCGCGGGCGCCGGACGACACGTTGATGACCGATTGCCCGATCATCGCGCAGCCACCCATGCCGCCGAACACGGCCGAACTCATGTTGGCGAGCCCCTGGCCCATGCATTCGCGGTTCTTGGAGCTGCCAGTATCGGTCATGTCGTCGACGATCTGCGCCGTGAGCAGGCTCTCCAACAGGCCGACCGCGGCGAGCGTCGCGGAGTAGGGCAGGATGATGCGCAGGGTCTCGAAGGTCAGCGGCACGTCCGGTAGGGCAAAGCTCGGCAGGGCCGTCGGCAGCGCGCCGAGATGGGCGACGGTGCGCACGTCGAGCCCGAGATACGCGGTCAGCGCGGTGAGCACGGCGATGGCGACGAGCGGCGAGGGCACCACGCGGGTGAGCTTGGGGAAGCCGTAGATGATGGCGAGCCCCAGCGCGATCAGCCCGTAGGTGGCCGGGGTCACGCCGGTGAGTTCGGGCAGCTGCGCTAAAAAGATCAGGATCGCCAGCGCGTTGACGAAGCCGGTCATCACCGAGCGCGAGACGAAGCGCATCAGCCGCCCGAGCCGGGCGAGCCCCGCCAGGATCTGGAACACGCCCATCAGGATGGTGGCGGCGAACAGATACTGGACGCCGTGGTCGCGCACGAGATCGACCATCACCACGGCCGTGGCGGCGGTGGCGGCCGAGATCATGGCCGGGCGCCCGCCGGCAAAGGCGATGACGCAGGCGATCACGACCGAGGCGTAGAGCCCGACCTTCGGATCGACCCCGGCGATCACCGAGAAGCCGATCGCCTCCGGGATCAGGGCCAGCGCGACGACGATGCCGGAGAGGATGTCGGCCCAAGGATTGGCGAACGAGTTGGCGAACCAAGTCGAGCCGAACCGCCCGCGGGCGGTTGAAACCGTCGATGACATTGCAAAAGATTCCGCAGAGGGACGCTAGGCTCCGCCGGCTAATGCGGGGAGGGAGGTGAGCGTCGCGAATGCGTGGTCCGGCGGATCGGCGGCCGGAAGAGCCACCCGGGCTTGCACCGGGTCCGAGCGATTGCGGCGAGCTTTACGGCGTGCTGCGCCGCAGCGCAATGCGGGAGGTTCAGCGCAGGAAACTCACCGCCACCGGCACCAGAACCGCCGTCAGGAACGCGTTGAGCCCCATGGCGATGCCAGCGAAGGTGCCGGCGACTTCGCTGACTTGGAAGGCGCGGGCGGTGCCGAGCCCGTGGGCGGCGAGCCCCGCCGCGAAGCCGCGGGCGCGCATGTCCTCGATGCGCAGGGTCCGCATCAGCGGCGTGACGATCACCGCGCCGGCCATGCCGGTCAGCATCACCAGCACGGCGGCCAGCGTCGGGTCGCCGCCGAGCGCCTCGACGATGCCCATGGCCACGCCCGTGGTCACCGATTTCGGGGCCATGGCGAGGCGCACGTCGTAGGGGATGCCGACGAGCTTGGCGAAGACCAGCGCCGAGGTCATCGCCGTGACGCAGCCCACCAGAAGGGCGGCGAGCATCGGCAGGAGCGCGCGCATCACCGTCGCCCGCCGTTCGTAGAGCGGCACGGCGAGCGCCACCGTGGCCGGGCCGAGGAGGAAGTGCACGAACTGCGCGCCCTCGAAATAAGCGCGGTAGGGCGTGCCGGTCAGCGTCAGCACGAGGCCGATCATCCAGATCGCGTGGATCACCGGGTTGGCGATCGGGTGGCGCCCGGCCGCCTGAAACAGCCGGTCGGCCACCGCGTAGGCCAGCAGCGTCACGGTGAGCCACAGCAGCGGCGTGTGGCTGAGATAGACCCAGAGCGCGAACTCGCCGGTCATCGGCGGTCCAGAAGCTTGGAGACCGCGACGAAGGTGAGCACCGTCGCCGCCAGGGTCAGGGTCACGGAGAGGGTGAGCACGACGGCGAGCGCCACCCCGTGGCTCGCCAGCACGTCGAGCTTGCCGACGATGCCGACGCCGGCCGGCACGAACAGGATCGAGAGATGCGCGAGCATCCCCTTGGCGGTGCCCTCCAGCCCGCCATCGACCAGCGGCGGCGGCAGCCAGCGGTTCGAGGCCGGCTGCGTCCGGTCGCGCAGCACCAGGTAGATGAGGAGCAGTGCCATGCCGATCACCGGCCCCGGCACCGGCAGGCCGGCGGCGCGGGCGGCGACTTCGCCCACAAGCTGGGCGAGCAGGATCAGGGTCAGGCTGACGATCATCGAAACGTCCGGGATCCCAAGGGGATCATCCCTTTGGCGGGGTCACGGGGCGGCGCCGCGATCTTGTCCCAAGGCTCTGCCCTGGACCCGCGAAAAGGCTCGCCTTTTCGAAATCCGGATTCATCATCACGCGCCGGCGGGCTCGCGGAAGCTGCGGTCGCGGGCCGCCGTGATCGCCGGCTCGTCGAAGCCGAGCAGCTTGCCGAGGCGCCAGACCAGGGCCTCCTCGAACTCGTGCAGATCGCCGTCAGCGCCGGCCACCGACCACGCCATGGCAAGCAGCCGCCCCCGCTCTTCCGAGTTGCTGCCGTCGCTGCCGATCAGCTCGACCAAACTCGTCATGTCGCGGGTCTGCGCCTCGAAGGTGGCGGCGCGCTCGATCAGGCTCTCGGCTTCCGCGTCGCTGGCGGCGTAGCGGCGGCGCACGAGGCGCACCAGCCGCTCGCCCTCGGCCGGGTCGAGCACGCCGTCGGCGCGGGCGACGTGGACGAGCAGCGCGGTCGCCGCGAGATGCTCCTCGCTGCCATCGGGCACCGTCTCGGCCGGGGCCGGCAGGCCGAAGGCCGAGGAGGCGTAGGAGAGAAGCCGCTGAAGGAGGGCCATGTCCGTTCCCGTCCGATTTTGCGCGCCACCGTCGGTGCCGGGCGGGACGGGGTCAAGCACGGAGCGCGCCGAAGCCCGCCCATCACAGGATTTCCGGCCTCGCCGTGGTGCGGCTGCACAGGGTGCGGCCGCGGCGTGGGATGGCAAGCGAACGGGGATGGCAAGCGAGCGCATCGCGCTCGTCGCTGTGCTCCCGATGCCCTTGCGGACAATCCGTGGGACGATGCCGCCGGTCCCCCCAACCCGATGGCGTTTCCGCCTTACCGGCTCGGGGCCGGGTAGCGCGTACCGTCCACGATGGCGTCGAGGGGGATGCGAGCCCAGTCGAAGCCCGCCGGCTCGGCGCGCTTGCGGCACAGGATTTCGCTGTGACCGTACATCTCGGTGATCGGCGCGAAGCGCAGGCCCGGCCGGGCCCGGTCGGTGAAGTAGCCGACGATCGGGCTGCTCATGCCCTTGTCGATCAGCTCGAAGCCGAGGGCGTCGTTGAACAGGGCGCGCAGGCCCATGTCCGAGAACTGGAAGAAATTCCACGGCCGCTCGTGCGAGCGAAACGAGAAGTGCGTCTCGACGAAGACGTGGCCGCCGACCTTCAGGAGTTTGGCGATCTCGACCGCCGCCACCCAGGGCATGGCGAGATGCTCGAACACCGCCGAGGAGAAGATCAGGTCGAAGCGCTCATCGTCCCCGAAATAGTGGGAAAGCCGGTGGGCGTCGCCGACCACATCGACGTTCTCGCCCGCGTAGAGATCGAAGCCGACATACTCCGCCTGGGCGAAGCGGTGGCGGAAGTTGGCGCCGGTGACGTTGCGCGAACCCACCTCCAGCACGCGCAGGCCCGGCTTGTCGAAGCGCTCCGACAGGGTGTCGATCCAGGCGCCGTGCGCCAGGTCCTTCGGCGGCGCGATGCGGTCCCGGCGGAACCTGAACGGGAGCGTGGCCAGGGCGCCGTAGGCGCGGATCAGCGAATCGGCCGCCCCCTTCAGCATCTTTGTATCCCGGCGCAGACGACCATCTCAGCGCACCGAGGCGATACCGTCGGCGGTGGTCGAGCTGCTGACGTTCTGGCGCAGGTCCGCCTCGCCCAAAGTCTTCAATTCCAGGCGCAGCAGCACGGTCTGGTTTCGCTCGCGCACGCCGATCGCGGTGGCGATGGGCGAGACGATGTAGTTCAGCGAGACCGTGGTGCACTCGTCCTGATAGCCGCCGCCGAGGCTCAGACCGGAGAGGTAGGTCAGGCCGGGGCTGCTGTAGACCGGGGCGAGGCCGACCGGGTTGGTGAGATAGGCGGTGTAGAGGTCGGCGAAGGTGTCGCGGGTGTCGAGGTAGCGGGTGAAGTCGACGAGCGCCGAGCCGGTGACGAACCAGTTCGGGGTGATGCGGTAGGTGGCCGAGGCCGTCACGCCCTCGCGGCGATGGGCGAAGCCGAGCGCCGGCTGCGCCTCGTAGAACGAGTAGAACAGCGAGGTTTCGAGCGGCAGGAACGGCGAGAACCGCGCGGTTACGCCGGTCTCGAACCGGTTCACGGCGAAGTCGCGCTGGTCGAAGCGGGCGCGGCTGATGAAGCTGATGTTCTGGTTGGGCGAGAGCTGGAAGCGGCCCACGAAATCCGAGCGGCGGTTCTCCAGGCCGGAATCGAGGCCGACATTGGCCAGATCCCCGCGGCGGAACGAGTTCACGCCCGCGATCTGGATCGACTCGCCGAACATCAGGTTGGCGTACCAGCCCGACGGGGTCACGACGGAATACTGCGCGCCAAGATTGGCCCGCACGCCACCCTCGACCCGGTCGTAGCCGGAGAACTTGTCCCATTCGAACAGCGAGGTGTCGTCGAAGACGAGGCTCTGCGCGTCCTCGTTGGGCAGCCGGCCGATCCGGGTCTCGGAGGGCCGGGCGATCACCTGGGCGATCGGCTCCAGGGTATGGACGCCGAGCCCGCCGAAATCGGCGACGAAGGGATAGCGGTAGTCGAGGCCGATCGCCGGCATGACGCGGCCGGAGAAGCCGTCATCGACGGTGGTGATGTTGTTCACCAGCGCGTTCTGGAAGCCCGAGCGGCTCGGGTTCACGAAGAAGGCGTCGGTGCGCAGATAGGTGAACGGCGTGAAGACCTGGCCGAAATCGTCGATGAAGCTGCGGCGCCAGGAGACCTGGGCCGAGAGCCGCGTGTCGACGCCGCCCAAACCGCGCACGATGCAGCGGTCGCGCACGAAGGTGGTGCAGGTCTCGTAGAGCGGATAGCTGATCCCGTTGACGCTCGGGGCGAACAGGTAGCTGCCCGTGCGCGGGATGCCCTGGAAGTCGGTCGCCTCGCGGCTGAGACTCGTGACGTTGGCCTCGAACCGCACCTCGCCGCCGAGCTTGCCCGGCCCATTGATGCGCTTGTCGTAGTCGATCACCGGCAGGACGACGGGCTGCTCCTTCTGCCAGTCGAAGCTCGACAGGGCCTTGAAGTAGTAGCCGCGCGCCTCGAACCACGAGCGGTCGCCCTGGCCGATCAGGTAGGCGCTCGACACCGCCTCGCGGAAATAGTCGGTGGTGATGCTCTGGTTGCGGATGCGGTAGTTGTCGAGGAACCACTTGTCGGTCACGCCGACGAGGTCCCAACCCGTGCGCCAGTGCTCGTTGATGAAGAAGCGCCCGCGCGTCTCGACCGAGCCGCGGAACTCGCGGTCGGCGGCTCCCAGCGGCCCCGGCAGGAAGGCCGAGGGCGTCGATTGGAAGATGCCCGACAGGCGCAGATTGTAGCTGCCGTTGTCGAGGCGCTGGCGGAACTCGGCTTGGCCCAGCACGCCCTGGCGCGAGACGAAGGCCGGCGTGATCGTCAGGTCGTAGCTCGGATCGAGGTTGATGAAGTACGGGGTCGCGACGCCGCTGCCGAGCGGGGTCGAGGTGATGAAGCGCGGGGTCAGGAAGCCGGTCTTGCGCTTCACGGTCGGGTCGGCGGACTCGAAATAGGGCAGGTAAGCAACCGGGATCCCACCGATTTCGAGGCTCGAATCCTCGTAACTGATCGTGTGGGTCTCATTGTTGTGGATGATCTTGGCCGCCTTGATCTGCCAGAGCGGCGGCGTCTCCGGATGGTCCTTGCACGGCTCGCAGGCGGTGTAGGTCGCGTAGTCGAAGCTCGATTGCTCGCCGGCGATTCGCTCCGCACGCGGGGCGGAGATGCGGGTGCGCACCGTCTCGCCCTTCATCACGACGGTCTGCTGGATGCGCAGGGCCTCGACGAAGCCGTTCTTGAAGTCGTCGGTCAGCTCCATCCGCTCGCCGGTGACCAGGGCCCCGGTCTCGTCGGTGAGGCGGACATTGCCCTCGGCGAAGACGCGGCTCGTGCCGCGGTCGTAGCGCACCCGGTCGGCCTGGAGCGTGCGCGCGCCGTAATGCAGCTCGGCATTGCCGCGCGCGGTCACGGTGTTGCGGTCGTTGTCGTAGATCAGCTCGTCGGCCTCGACGAGCAGGCGCTGGCCCTTCTCGCCGGGCTTGGAGCCGGCGAGCTTCTCCAGTCCGGCCTGGGCATGGGCGCGCGGCGCGGCGAGCCCGTAGGCTGCCGTCAGCAGTGCGGCCATGGAGACCGTGATCGCGATGTCGGCGACCTTACGCAACGCGTCCCTCGAACCCTGTGCAGCCCCCTGCACGCCGATCACGATAGTCCCTTGCACGACCGAACCCGTCCCGACCCGGACAACCGTGCATCAGCCGTCCTCCTGGTAGAGAAGCGTGAGCGTACCGAGCAAGCTTCCTACCACGGCCGGGAACCATGCCGCCACTGTCGGCGCGACCATCCCCGACGCGCCGAGGCCCTCCATGACCTGCCGCGCGACGTAGAGCACGAAGCCCGCGCTCACCCCGCCGAGCACCAGTTTTCCGACACCACCAAAGCGGAAGAACCTTAAGGAAACCGTTGCCGCCACAAGGACCATCGCGAGGTAGAGCAGGGGCGTTGCCAGCAGCACATCGTACTGGAGCCGGTAGCGCGTGGCATCCAGCCCGGCCCGCTCGTGGCGTGCGATGGTCTCCGGAAGTTGCCAGAAGGGCACAGATTCCGGAGGGGTGAAGCGCTGGCGGATCTGGCTCGGATCGAGCGTCGAGGCGACGAGGTAGACCTCGTGGCTCTCGGGCGGTTCATCGCGTGTGAGAACGCGCACATCGCGCAACTCCCACCAGCCGTCGTGCAGGGTCGCCCGCGCCGCCTCGAGCTGTGCAGCGAACGCGCCGGCCTCGTCGAACTGGAAGACGGTGACCCCGGCCAGCGTGGTCGTGCCCTCGACCGCCGTCTCGGCGCGAATGATCGCCTGCCCATCGATGCTGCGCTGGCGCAGCCACAGGTCCTTGCCGGTGCCGGCCTTGGTGGATTTGGCGAAGATCTTCGCCTCGATCTCGCTGGAGCGCTGCTTGAGCGCCGAGGACAGGGGATTGTAGGCGCCGATGGCGAGCGCACCGATCGCCAGCGCCACGAAGGCGCCGGGCTGGAGGAACTGCCACGCCGAGATGCCGGCGGCCCGCGCCACCACGAGTTCGAGCTTGCGCGAGAGCTGGAGCAGGGCGGCCATGGAGCCGAACAGCACCGCGAAGGGCAGCACGCTCTCGGCCACAGCGGGCGTGCGGTAGAGCGCGAGCTGCGCCATCAGTCCCGGCGAGGCGCCCTCCGCGTCGCCCGCCCGACGCAGCAGCTCGACGAAGTCGAGGGTGTAGACCAGGGCGAAGACGGTGAGGAACACGCCGAGAATGGTGCGCACGAAGCGCCACGCGAAGTAGCGGCCGAGGGTCGCTCCGATCAGCATGCCGGCACCCTCAGGCCCGTCCGGCGAGCGGGCGCCGCCGCAGGCTGCCAGCGAGCCTCCGACCGAGCCGGCCGAACCACTCGTTCATCGCGCGAGTGCGGGCGCCGCCGAAGATCAGCAGGCAGGAGAGGGCGATCGCCCCGAGCGGCGCGGCGTAGATCGCCACCACCGCGCCGGGGCTGCGCACGGCCGCACTGCTCGCGGCAAAGCCGGCGATGCGCAATGCGATCACGCCCACGACCGCACCGGCCACGGCCAAGCCCCGGCCCTGGCGCGTGGTGCGCGGATCGCCCAGAGCGGCGAAGGCGATGAAGGCGAGCGCCAGCGGGTAGAGCCAGGCGGAGAGCCGGTCGTGGAGTTCGGCCCGGAAGCGGCCCTTCTGCAGGCGGTAATAGCCCTCGCCCGTATCGGGGAAGAGCAGCGCCATGGTCGAGCGCTCGCGCGGCTTGTAGACCGTCTCGGAATCCGGCGGCGTGAAGGCGGCGAGATCGACGGCGTAGCGCTCGTAACTCACGATCGAGGAATCGCGGCTGTCCTTCTGCTGACGATGGATGCTGCCCTTTTCCAGCACGAGGTAGGTCTGCCCATCGACCTCGCTGACGCGCCCGCGCTCGGCGAGGTAGACCACCGCCTTGCCGGCCTCGCGCTTGTCCTGGATGAACAGGCCCTGGAGCGAGCCGTCGGCGCCGCGCTCGCGGAAATGGAAGGTGATGCCGTTGTCGAGCGCCGTGAACTGGCCCTCCTTGACGACGTTGGCGACGAAATCCCCCCGCACCCGGGTCAGCACGTCGCGCAGCTCCTGGAAGGAGGAGGGCATCACCTGGATCGTCAGGAAGGCGACCACGACGCTGATCGCGAAGGCCAGGGTCGCGAAGGGGCGCAGCAACTGGCGCGGCGGCATGCCGGCGGCCGACATCACGATCAGCTCGGAATCGCCGTTGAGCTTGTTCAGCGCGTAGACGCAGGCGATGAACAGGGCGACCGGGGCGATCACCGTGATCAGCGTCGGCAGCGACAGGGCGGTGATGAACAGGAAGACGAGGAGCGTCTGCCCCTTGGCCGTGACGAGGTCGAGTTCGCGCAGGGCCTGCGTCACCCAGATCGTGCCGGTGAGGCCGATCAGGCAGGTGAGGAAGGCCCCGAGCGCGATCCTGAATATGTAGCGCTCGATCTGCGTCATCCGCGCCGCCCGAACCGGTCCTTCATTCACTCACCGCGAGCGGCACCCCATGCAAGGGACAAGGCGCCGATACTGCCGGCTTCGGGCGCTTGGAATGAGGCCGTTTCGCGGCGGGGAGGACCGGAAGGAGAACGGCGAGTTCAACCTCCCTCGAGGCACGCGGCCAGCGGGCACGGGTCCTGCGCCCCGTCCCCGCGTTGCGTTCTGCGTTTCAGCGGGTACACAGGTTCGCCGGTTTTCGCGGGGCACGCGGAGGAGCCGGCGGAAGACGGGTTGAGAGCGAAGAGCATCATGGCCGGTGGGATCGAAATCACCTTTGAGCCGCTGTCGTCGCGCGGCACGGGGGGCGACCTCGTGGTGTTCGTGGGCGACGACCTCGCCCTGACCGGTGCCGCCTCCGAGGCGCTCGGCCAGCCCGGCACCGAGCTGGTCGCCCGCGCCGCCGCGAGCGAGCGCTTCAAGGGCAAGGCGCAGAGCGCGCTGGTCCTCCCGGCCCCGGCGGGGGTGGAGGCCGACCGGCTCGTGGTGATCGGGCTGGGATCGGAGAAGGACCGGGCCAAGATCGACTGGACCGTGCTGGGCGGCTTCACCGCCGGCAAGGTCGGGGCCCGCAGCGCCCGCGTCGTGATCGACGGGCCCGGTTTTGCCGCCAGCGCCCGCGATGTCGCCGACTTCACCCTCGGCGCACGCCTGCGCAGCTACCGCTTCGACCAGTACAAGACCAAGAAGAAGGACGAGGACGAGGCGGGTGCCGCGCTGACCCTGCGGGTCGTCGACCCGTCCGCGGTCGAGGCTGCCGCGCGGAGCGCCGAGGCGGTGGCCGAGGGCGTGATCCTCGCCCGCAACCTCGTCAACGAGCCGCCGAACGTCCTCTACCCCGAGGAATATGCCCGGCGCGTCTCCGAGCTGACGCAGCTCGGCGTCGAGGTCGAGATCCTCGACGTGGCGCGGATGAAGGAGATCGGCATGGGTGCCCTGCTCGCGGTGGCGCAGGGCTCGGCCCGCGAGCCGCGGGTGGTGATCATGCGCTGGAACGGGGCGGACGACGCCGCGGAGCCGCCTCTGGCCCTGATCGGCAAGGGCGTGGTGTTCGATTCCGGCGGCGTCTCGATCAAGTCGGCCGGCGGCATGGAGGACATGAAGGGCGACATGGGCGGCTCGGCCGCGGTCGTCGGCACCCTGCACGCCCTGGCCTCGCGCAAGGCCAAGGCGAACGTGATCGGCGCCATCGGCATCGTCGAGAACATGCCCGACGGTGCGGCCTACCGCCCCTCCGACATCGTCACCTCGCTCTCAGGGCAAACCATCGAGGTCATCAACACCGACGCGGAAGGCCGCCTCGTGCTCGCCGACGTGCTCTGGCACGTCCAGGCGACCTACAAGCCCAAGGCGATGATCGATCTGGCCACGCTCACCGGCGCGATCATCGTCGCGCTCGGCCAGGACATCGCCGGCCTGTTCTCCAACGACGACGCGCTCTCAGGCCAGATCACCGCGGCCGGCGAGGCGGCGGGCGAGAAGGTGTGGCGGATGCCGCTGATCCCGGCCTTCGACAAGGCGATCGACTCGAAGTTCGCCGACATGAAGAACACCGGCGGGCGCCACGGCGGCGCGGCCACGGCGGCCGCCTTCCTCAAGCGCTACGTCAACGACGTGCCGTGGGCCCATCTCGACATCGCCGGCGTCGGCATGTCCTCCACCCCCTCCGAGATCAACCGGAGCTGGGGCGCGGGCTGGGGCGTGCGCCTGCTCGACCGGCTCGTGCGCGAACACTACGAGCGGTGAGCCGCACCGGAGCGCTCTCCGCCGGCCCGGAGGCCGGCCCGGCGGAGGCGCGCGCCTCGCGCTCGGAACGGGGCAGTCTGGCCATCGCCGCGGCGCCGCTGCTGGCGGCGCTGGCCGCCCTGTTCGTCGTCTTCCTCACCGGCTTCGATCAACGCAGCGCGATGCCGCCGGACGTGGCGGCGCGGTTCTACGGCTTCTTCCTCGACCGCTACCCGCTCTTCGTCTTCGCGCTGGTCTACGGGCTCACCCGCATCCTGGCCGTCATGCTGGCGCCGGGCTCCGCCTTGCTGGTCCGGCGGGTCGTCGGCGGGGGGATCGGCCTCGCGCTGTTCCTGGCGGCGAGCCTGCACCCGACCTTCGGCGGCCTCGTGCTGCGGGCCGGCTTCGCCACCGGCAGCGGCGCCTTCCTCAACGGCACGCCGATGGTGATCGCCTATGCGATGGGGGCGGGCGCCGCCGCGGGCCTGTTCGGGCTGGCCATGGGGCTCGGCGCGCGTCTGGCCGGCCGGCCGGGTCCGGCGCGCAGCGGGGAGCCGCTGGCGTGGGGCCGGGCGGGCGCTACTGGGATGGGTCGCGGGCTTCCTGGCGCTGTGGTTCGCCGCCGCCGTGATCGGGCTCGCCCGCGATGCCGGGTTCGGCCCGTGGCCGCGCCGCCCGCTCGACGCCCGCGACCTCGTCGTGGCCGCCCTAGTGCTGACGCTCGCCGCCCTGCCGCACGGACTGCTCGTGGCCGCCCGCCTGCGGCCGCAGCGGACGACTCGGGCAACCCCTCAAGCCGCGCGGGTGGGCGTGGCTTGATCGAACGCGCCGGAAACGCTTAAGCCACGACGGGAAGCGGTGGAGCCGGGCTGAGCCCGGCCCTCATAAGCCGCGTGCCACAGGGCAGGAGGGACGAGGATGGCGCAGGACCGGAGCGCGGAGCGTCCTTGGCTGGCCGCCTATCCCCCCGGCATTCCCGCCGATATCGACGTCGATTCCGTCGGCACGGTGGTCGATCTGTTCGACCGCAGCGTGCTGCGCTTCGCCGAGCGCCCGGCGATCACCTGCTTCGGCGCGAGCCTGCGCTACCGCGAGGTCGGCGCCGCGGCACAGGCGGTGGCGGCGTGGCTCGCCGCCAACGGCTACGGCAAGGCCGGCAAGGGGAGTGAGACGGGTGTGGACGGCATCGGCGACCGCATCGCGGTGATGATGCCCAACGTCCCGGCCTGTCCCGTCTCGCTGCTCGGCGTGCTGGTGGCGGGCTGCACCGTCGTCAACGTCAACCCGCTCTACACCCCCGCGCGAACTCGCCGCGCAGATCAACGATTCCGGCGCCCGCGTCCTCTTCGTGCTGGAGAACTTCTGCCACACGGTCGCGCAGGCGCTGCCGGAGATGCCGAGCCTGGAGCGGATCGTCGTGGCAGGCCCCGGCGATCTGCTTGGACTGAAGGGACGGATCGTCGATCTCGTCTCGCGGCGGGTGAAGCGGGCGGTGCCGCCCTACACCCTACCGGCCGGGCGGACCCTGCGGTTCGAAGCGGTGGTGCGGGCGGGCCGCGGCCTCAAGCGCCCCTCGGTCGCCATCGAGCCCGGCGACGTCGCCTTCCTGCAATATACCGGCGGCACCACCGGCATCGCCAAGGCGGCGATGCTGACCCACCACAACATCATGGCCAATGTCGAGCAGAGCCGGGCGTGGTTCCGCGGCCCGGCGGGGAAGGGGGACGGACACGTGGCGGTGACGGCGCTGCCGCTCTACCACATCTTCGCGCTGACGGCCTGCTTCCTGTTCTTCTTCCGGCTCGGCGGTTGCTGCCTGCTGATCCCGAACCCGCGCGATCTCGACGGCTTCGTGAAGACGCTCAGCCGCACCCGCTTCACCAACTTCGCCGGGGTGAACACGCTGTTCAACGCGCTGAACAACCACCCGAAGATCGGCACGGTCGATTTCTCGAACGTGGAGTACGTGGTCGGCGGCGGCATGGCGGTGCAGTCGGCGGTGGCCGCCCGCTGGAAGGCGATCACCGGCCAGACCATCCTCGAAGGCTACGGCCTGTCGGAGACCTCACCGGTGGTGAGCGTCAACCCGCTCGGGCTCGCCAACTGGACCGGGACGATCGGCTATCCCTTGCCCTCGACCGAGGTGACGATCCGCGCCGAGGACGGCACGGTGCTGCCCTTTGGCGTGCCCGGCGAACTCTGCGTGCGCGGGCCCCAGGTGATGGCCGGCTACTGGAACCGCCCGGAGGAGACGCGGGCGGCGATGACCGCCGACGGCTTCTTCCGCACCGGCGACGTGGCGGTGATGACGCCGGACGGGCAGATCCGCATCGTCGACCGGATGAAGGACATGATTCTCGTCTCCGGCTTCAACGTCTACCCGAACGAGGTCGAGGACGTGCTCGCCACCCACCCGGCGGTGGTCGAATGCGCCGTGGTCGGCGCGCCCTGCGGCGAGAGCGGCGAGATGGTCGTCGCCCACGTGGTCCTGCGCGATCCGTCCGTGGAGCCGGACGCGCTCAGGGCGCACGCCCGGGCGAGCCTCACCGGCTACAAGGTGCCCCGCCGGATCGTGATCCAGGACAGCCTGCCGAAGACCAATGTCGGCAAGGTGCTGCGCCGGGCCCTGCGGGACAGCGGGCCGGCGGCGGGCTGAAGGCTCAGCCCCGGCCGCATGCGCCGACGATCCGATCGACCGGCAACAGCGGGCGGTCGTCCGCGCCGGGAATCGGGCCCCCGATGAGGGCGAGGCAGCGCCGCACGTCCCAGACCTTCGCGATCGCGGCACGGGCGTCCGGGTCGCCGATCATCGGCGGCCGCAGGCCGTGCCGGCGCGGCCTCGCACAAGGCTCCGGAAGCGTCGATCGGCCTGTTGCAACGGCTCGTGAAACCTCGCGCAGTCACCCTCGATGCGAGGGCACTGGCAGGCTTCACGGAGGCTGCCTCAGGCAGAAAACTGCGCCCGGCCGGAGCGGATTTCCGGACTATTGTGCAGTGCGGAACCGCCTCCGCCAGCGATCATTGCCCCGGTGTGGTCCTTCCGGCGAAAGGATCTCGGGCGGAGGGACCTCGGCGACGCGGGGGCCTTGCCCGGCTCGCATCCTTCGCCGGCAGGATCGGCCGCGAGAGGATATCGATGGCGCAAGCCCACGCATTCTTCGATCAGTCGATCGGGTGGATCGTCCAATGGCCCTGGTGGGTGGCGAGCCCGATCCTGGTGGCCGGCTGCTGCGCGCTGGTGCTGCCCCTGCACGGGGTGACCTATCGCTTCGCGCAGAGGGCGGTGAGCGGGAAGAGCCTGTTCTGGCGCTCACTGGTGTCACGCACCCGCGGTCCGAGCCGGCTCGCGCTGCTGGTCATGAGCCTGACGCTCGCGGTCTCCACCGCGCCGCTCACATGGCAGATCCGGCTCGTCCTCAATCAGGTGCTGCTCGTCGCCTTCGTGACCCTCGCGGGCTGGACCTGCGCCACCGCGATCCACATCGCCACCGTGATCTACCTGCGACGGTTCAAGCTCGATGCGGAAGACAACTTGCTCGCCCGCAAGCACTTCACGCAGATGCGCATCCTCGAACGGGCGGCGCTGACGCTGGTGGCCATCGTCACCATCGCCATCGCGCTGATGACCTTCGAGCCGGTGCGGCAATACGGGGTGAGCCTGCTCGCCTCGGCGGGCGCGGCCGGGCTGATCCTCGGTCTGGCGATGCAGCCGGTGCTCTCCAACCTCGTGGCGGGCATCCAGATCGCCATCACCCAGCCGATCCGGATCGAGGACGCGGTCATCGTCGAGAACGAGTGGGGCTGGGTCGAGGAGATCAACGCGACCTACGTCGTCGTGCGGCTATGGGACTGGCGCCGCCTCGTCCTGCCGCTGACCTACTTCATCCAGAAGCCGTTCCAGAACTGGACCCGCGAGGGCGCCTCCCTGATCGGCTCGGTGTTCCTCTACGTCGATCACCGGGCGCCAATCGAGGCGATGCGCAAGGAATTGCGGCGGATCGCCGGGGCGTCCCGGCTGTGGGACGGCAACGTGGTCAACCTGCAGGTCTCGGACGCGCGGGAGGGCGTGATCGAGCTGCGGATGCTGGTGAGCGCCCGCAACGCGCCGCAGACCTGGGATCTGCGCTGCGAGGTGCGCGAGAAGATGATCGGCTTCCTGCAGAAGGAGCATCCCAGCGCCCTGCCGCGCCAGCGGGCGGAATGGGTGAACCCCGATCCGCCCTATCCCGGCGGCCAGGCACGGCCGGAGGCCGGCAACGAGACCGGCATCCGCGGCGAGCGCCCGCTCCAAAGCGATCCCCGCGCTGCGGCGGCCTGAACGAACAAGGGCCCGGTGCGGTCGATCCGCACCGGACCCTTGTTTCTTTCCGTCGAGAGCAGCGGCTCAGCAGCTCGCGTGGCCGCACTGGCGGATGTCGCTGATGGTCTTGCGCATCGGCTCGACGCCGACCGCGCCCGGCAGGATCTCGTCGCCGATGACGAAGGCGGGGGTGCCCGAGAGGCTGAGCTTGTCGCCGAGGCCCACATTCTCGGTGAGTGCGGCCTTCACCTCCGGCCCCTGCGCGTCCTTCTTCAGGCGCTCCACGTCGGCACCGAATTCCTTGGCCACCGCGATCGCCCGCTCGCCGTTGATGCGGCCCTTGGTCTCGAGCAGCTTGGCGTGGAAGTCGAACATCTTCTCCGGCTTGAGCTGGAGCTTGGCCGCAAGCGCGATCCGGCTCGCCTCCAGCGACTCGGCGCCGAGCACGGGGAAGTCCTTGAGCACCACGCGCAGCTTCGGATCGGACTTGATCAGGGTCTGCACGTCGGTGAACGCCTTGCGGCAATAGCCGCAATTGTAGTCGAAGAACTCGACCACGGTGACGTCGCCGTTCGGGTTGCCGGCGACGATGCCGTGGGGCGAGTTCGTCAACGCCTCGCGCGACTCCTTCAGCGCGGCGGCCTGGGCGAGCTTCTGCGTCTCTTGGGCGCGGCGCTCGCCCTCGGCGATCGCCTCCTGCAGCACGTCCGGGTTCTTGACGAGGTAGTCCTTGACGATCCCCTCGATCGCCTTGCGCTGGGCGTCGGTGAAGGGGGCGGCATCCTCCGCGCGGGCGCCGACGGCCGCACCGAGCGCAAGGCCGCCGGCGAGGGCGAAGACGGAAACGGAGCGGAAGAGCTTCATCGATACCTCGAAATGCATGTCGGGGACGACATCCCGGCCGGGACCAGCGACACGGCGTTCCCACCGGCCCCGCCGACGAAACTATGGCACGGCGCATCCGCCGCGCCGACCCGAATCTGATCCGGACGGGAGCCCCCTGAAGGGCCTCGCGCCGTTCCTGCTCCCGGGCTGCGGCGATTTCGCGGCGACCGCTCCGTCCGGCCGCGCAACCGAAAGTCGTTCGATTTTAGCGATTTGCTAAATGATGCACCTCAAGTTCCAGGCAAGCAACTTCCAGGCAAGCAACGATTCGGCCGGAGCGGGGGAGGGCAGCGTGATCGTCGTGCTGAGCGACCGCCCGGATCGAAGCCAGTCCCTGGTGGATGCCGTGCGCGCGGTCGCCGAGTGCCGGGTCGTCGGCACCGACGAAACCTGGGCCCGGATCGGCCCCTTCCGCGGCGTGATCGCCGACATCACCCTGAGCCGCCCCGAAGCCAAGCGCTGCCTGCGCTTGCTGGCAAGCCGCCCCGCACGCACGCGCGCGCCCCTGATCTGCCTCACCCGCGGCAACGAGCAATCCGCCTTCACCGAGGCGCGCAACCTCGGTGCCACCCTGTGCCTGTCGGCGCTGGCCGAGCCGCGGATGGTGGTGGGCTCGCTGGTGCGCGAGGTCTGGCCCGAGAAGTCGGTGGCCGACCTCGTGGTGACCCGCGAGGCCGAGCGGGCGGGTACGCTGATGACGCGCCTGTTCGAATCGGCGCAGACCGGCCCGATCGACCTGCCGAGCGTGGAGCGGGGCATCGCCCCGGTGCTCGACGCCATCCACGAGGGCGGGCTGTCGCGCTGGCTCGACGAGGTGTGGGCACACGACGACGTGACCTTCCAGCACTGCCTGCTGGTCTCCGGCGTCGTCGCCGCCTTCGCCCAGAACCTCGGCCTCTCCGCCACGGACAAGCAGCTCATGACCCGCGCCGCGCTGGTGCACGACGTGGGCAAGTCGCGCATCCCGCTCGCCGTGCTCAACAAGCCCGGCCGGCTCGACGACGACGAGCGGGCGGTGATGCAGACCCACGCACCGATCGGCCACGAGATTCTGATGGCGTCCGGCGGCTGCGACCCGATCACGCTGGCGGTGACGCGCCACCATCACGAGATGCTCGACGGCTCGGGCTACCCGGACAAGCTCTGCGCCGACGCGATCGGCGATCCCGTGCGGCTGCTGACGATCTGCGACATCTATGCCGCCCTGATCGAGCGGCGCCCCTACAAGGTGCCGATGTCGAGCCGCGATGCGCTCTCGATCCTGTCGAGCATGCAGGGCAAGCTCGAGGGTGGGCTGGTGCAGGCCTTCGGCCGGGCGGTGCAGACGGTGCCCTGAAGCGGCCTCCGGCAACGAGCGCGCGATATCGGCGGTCGAGGGCCGCCTTTTCATCCCAGGCGTCGTACACGGGTCATCAAAACCATCAAAGGTTAAGCATGACCTGCCCCGCCTTGGATGTTCCGATGCCGCCTCGCCGCGCCCTCCGCTGCCTTGCTTCCGCCGCCGCCCCAAGCCTCGCCCTGGCCGCGGTCTCGATTCTTGCCTCGGTCCTGACCTGCTCCGCCGGCCCCGCCGCGGCCGACGAGACGTCCCGCAAGAAGGCCGAGGCCAAGCCGCCCGTGACCCTCGACGAGAAGGGCATCACGGTCCGGCTCGACGACGGCAGCACATTCCGCATCGGCGGCCGGCTCCAGGGGGGATTTCGGCACGGGGCATGTGCAGCAGCGCGGCTTCGGCACGGTGTTCGAGGAGCCGGCGGCGATCCGCCGGGCCTGGATCGAGACCTATTACAGCCTCAAGGACTTCGAATTCGCCTTCCAGTACGACTTCAACGAGCGACGCGTGCCGGTGAGCGACGCCATCGTCGCCTACAAGGGCTTTCAGGACGTCATCATCACCCAGGGCAACTTCAAGGAGCCGTTCAGCCTCGATCAGCTCATCAGCGACAATGTCAGCCAGTTCACCGAGCGCTCCCAGGCCGACGCCTTCGCCCCGGCGCGGAACTTCGGCTCCGCCATCGGCACCCACGGCGCCAACTGGACCGCGGTGACGGGCGTGTTCGGCGGCAACATCAACACCGGCCTGCAGAACAATGGGATCGCCTCGACCACCCGCTTGACCTACACGCCGTGGCTCTCTGAGAACAAGAACGACGTGCTGCATCTCGGCCTCGCCGGCAGCTATCGGACGCTCGGCGACGACGACAGCAGCCTCAGTCTGTCGAGCCGCTCGGAGGCGTTCCTGTTCGCCCGCCCGCTCGTCAACACCCGGACAATCCGCGACGCCACGGCGATCGGCCGGGTCGGGGTCGAGGCGGCATGGCAGCAGGGTCCGTTCCGGCTCCAGGGCGAGTACATCCTCACCGATATCGAGCGCCGCGACGGACGCCCGCCGCTGCTGTTCCAGGGCGGCTACATCCAGGCCTCGGTGGTGCTCAACGACAAGGGCCGGCCCTACCGGGTCGTGCCGACCTATGGCAGCGAGTACGGCGTCTTCACCGGCGTCACCGTCGAGGAACGCCAGCGGGTCAGCCGCGGCGGCACGGGCCTGTTCGAACTCGGGGTCCGTTACAGCGCCATCGACCTCGAATCCCGTGAGGTGCGCGGCGGCGTCGAGCACGACTTCACCGCGGGCGCGAACTGGTATCCCGAGCCCAACATCCGCTTCGTCTTCGACTACATCCGCTCGCATGCCGAACCGTCGGCGGAATCGCTGAACTTCGGCCGCCGCACCGTCGACGCCGACCTCTTCATCGGCCGGGCGCAGCTCACCTGGTAGGCGCCCCTGACGGTTGAGCGGGGCGCCGGCAGGGTCTACCTGACCGGGGTCCCGCCTCTCCCGTGAGGAGCCTCGCCTTTGAGCCCCGATCCCGTCCTCTCGCGCCGCGCCCAGGCCGTGGCGCCCTTCCTGGCGATGGACGTGATGGCCGCCGCCGGCGCCCGCGAGCGGCGCGGGGAGGGCGTCGTGCACATGGAGGTCGGCCAGCCCTCGGCGCCCGCACCCCGCGCGGTGATCGCGGCGGCGCAAGGAGCGCTCGCCGACGGGCGCATCCCCTACACCGAAGCGCTCGGGCTTCCGCGCCTGCGCGAGCGCATCGCCCGGCACTACGCCGAGACCTACGGTGTCAGCCTCTCGCCGGAGCGGGTGGTGGTGACGACAGGCTCCTCGGCGGGTTTCGTGCTGGCCTTCCTCGCCCTGTTCGATGCGGGCGCCCGGATCGGCGTGCCGCGCCCCGGCTACCCGGCCTATGACGGCATCCTGCGCGCCCTCGACCTGATCCCGCAGCCGCTGACCCTGCGCGCGGAAGACCGCTACGCCCCGACCCCCGCGCTGGTGCGCGCGGTCCATGCGGCGCAGCCGCTCTCCGGCCTGCTGGTGATGAGCCCGGCCAACCCCTCGGGCACGGTGATCGAGCCGACCCGGCTTGCCGAACTCTGCGCCACGGCGCGGGCGCTCTCGCTGCCCTTCATCTCCGACGAGATCTATCACGGCCTCAGCTACGGCGTGCCGACGGCGACCGCGCTGCAATTCGATGCGAACGCGCTGGTCATCAACTCCTTCTCGAAATTCTACTGCATGACCGGCTGGCGGGTCGGCTGGATGGTGGTGCCCGAGGCGCTGGTCCGCGGAATCGAGCGGCTGGCGCAGAACCTCTACATCTCCGCGCCCTATCTCTCGCAGGTCGCGGCGCTCGCCGCCTTCGACACCCTCGACGAGATCGTCGCGATCCGCGAGGGGTACGCGGCCAACCGCGCCCTGCTCCTCGACGCACTGCCGTCGCTCGGCTTCAGCGACATCCACCCGGTGGACGGGGCCTTCTATCTCTATGCCGACATCGCCCGGCACACCGACGACGCCAGCGCCTTCTGCCGGCGGATGCTGGAGGAGGCGGGCGTCGCCGCAACCCCGGGCCTCGACTTCGACCCGGAGGAGGGCGGCCACCACATCCGCTTCTCCTTCGCCGGCTCGAACGCCGAATGCGCCGAGGCGGTGACGCGGCTGAAGGGTTGGCTGGGCTGAGCCGTTGGCGGAGCGGTTCGCGGCTCGCCCCCTTCAGGAGGCCGGAAAATGCGTGGGTCGATCCGCACGAACCGTTTCCGCGCCCAGCGGGTCCGCCATCCCTGCCAGCTTCATCAAGGCGACAACGGCGACCGGGAGCATGGTGAACAGGGCCATGATCGCCGCCGTCTCGCGGATGTCGGCGGAAGACCAGAAGCGTCCGCCGGCATCCACGACGGCCGTGTCAGGGTCGAGAAGCGGCAGCAGGTGGCAGAGCGCGGAGGCGGCGTAGAGCAACACCGGCACCGCCAGGAAGGCCGGGCTCCGCCGGATGCTCTGACGCCGGCCTCGATCTCGATAGGCAAACAGGGCGAAGCCCTGGAAGAACAGCCACGTCGTCAGGAACCAACCGAAAAAGTTCGAGAGCGGGACGCCGAAATAGCCGCCGCTCTCGAACCAGGCCCAAGCCCGTCCGATCGTGGCGCTGGCCGGGTCCATGACCACGTCCCACTGCGTCAGGGTGAAGGCCGCGACGACGGGCGTGAACGCGAGTTCCCGGCGGTTCGCCGGACCGCCGACATCGGTTCCCAGAAGCAGGCAAGCGATGATCCAAGCGGGATAGCCGATCCCAAAATAGAGTGGCCCGACGATGACCGGGATCGCGCCCACATGCGGGAGATCGGGCGCGACAAGGAATTCGTAGGCCCCGAAGGGAAATCCGGTGGCGACGCCGAGATTCTCGATCGCGAAGGTCACCGTGAGGCAGATCGCGAGGAAGGCGCCCGCTCTGATCACGCCGAGGGTCAGCACCGCATGCAGGAACAGCACGACGATGGAGAGCGCCGCGATGCCTTGTGCCAGGATCGTCGTTCGGCCGCCCTGGTAGACGACGGCCAGCAGGAGGGCCGAGAAGGCCAGCCAAGAGCAAAACCGTGCCACCGCCCGCACCCCAATCGGGAGAACCCCGAGAGTTTACAACCTTAGCGGGTTGGATCGGTCAACCGTTCGCCGGCCGGCCACTCGGCCGCTCCCAAGCGGCACCTGCCTCTCGCGCTGCCCTCAGCAAGGCCCATCTTCGACAGTGACCGGCCTACGCGTCGGCGGATGCACACCGAAAGGGTCGGCGAGTTGGCCTCGCGGTCATCGCCATCGTCGTGCCGGCCGCGGCACCTGCCTGCGCGTCTCATTCGCGCTGTGGCTCCCCGTCGTTTCGGGGGAACCTGTAAACCGACACATGCTGGATGATAGCCGCCTGGCCTGTCAGTTCCTCGGCATCCGTCAGCGCCGCATCCGGCCCTTCTCGAAGCCGGGCACAGGCTCGTCCTCCGAGTTCCGGCAAACCGCAATACGCAAAGCGGGGCCCGGCTGAGCCGGACCCCGCTTCGCAAGTATCAGGACGCATCAGGAGCCGTGCGCGGGATCCGCGATCCCGCGCCGCGCCTCACTCCCCCGACAGCGCCGCCTTGGTGCGCGACCACCAGCCGGCCCGCTTGGGACGGTTCGGGTCCGGCGGGGTCAGCACCACCGCGACGGGCTCCGGCGCGGGCTCGGCGTTGGCCGGGCTGGGCGCTGCCGCTTCGGTCGCGGCCTCGGCGAAGGACTCGACCTGGATCGGCTCGAGCTCCGGCGCGGGGACGACCGGCGGCGGCTCGGCCGCGGCGCCGTTCTCGGCGGCGAGCGAGACGGTGCTCACATCGGCATCGTTGAACGGCTCCTCGGGGCCCACCGGCAGGGTATCGGAGGCGGTCTCCTCGGGATGCGCCTCGGACTCCTCCGTGGCCCGCACCTCGTCGGCATCAGAATCCTGCTCGGAATCCGAACGGCCATTGCGCTCGGTCCGGCCGCGGCCGCGACCGCCCCGGCGTCCGCGGCGACGGCGGCGTCCGTTGGCGTCCTCGCCGTTGGCGTCGGCGTCCGATGCGGTCTCGTCCGGCTCGGCCGCGGCGCCGAGAGCCGCCTCGACGGCCTCCGGCTCGGAATCGGGCGCATCGTCGCCGTCCTCCGCGCCGTCCTCGGCCCCGTCCTCGCTGTCGGTCCCGTCCTCGTCCCGCGCGCGGGCCTCGCCCTCGCCGGAGGCGCGGCCACCGCGACGGCGACGGCGACGGCGGCGACGGCCACCGCCCTCCTCGGACGCGTCGGCGGCGGGGCGCTCCTCGGACGCGCCCTCGGCCTCCGCTTCGACTTCGGTCTCGACCTCTTCGGTCTCCTGGCTCTCGACCGCCTCGTCCTCGAACTCCTCGGCCTCGTAGACCGGCGAGATCGCCACGGCGCGCACGCCCGTCACCGGGCCCTCGTGCTTCACCGCCGGCTCACCGCGTTCGAGCTGGAAGGCGGAGGTCGCCACAAGCCGGTCGTCGGCGGAAATGGTGATCGTGACCGAGAAGCGCTGCTCGAGATCGAAGAGATGCGCCCGCTTCTGGTTGAGGATGTAGAGCGCCGTCTCGGTGCGCGTGCGCAGCACGACGTTGTGGCTCGCCGACTTGAGCAGCACCTCCTCGATCGAGCGCAGGATGTGCAGCGCCACCGAGGAGGTCGCCCGCACGAAGCCCGAGCCGCCGCAATGGGCGCAGGGGATCGAGGAGGATTCGAGCACGCCGGTGCGGATGCGCTGGCGGCTCATCTCAAGCAGGCCGAAGGGCGAGATCCGCCCGACCTGGATGCGCGCCCGGTCGTTCTTGAGCGCCTCGTTCAGGCGCTTCTCGACCGCCCGGTTGTTGCGCTTCTCCTCCATGTCGATGAAGTCGATCACGACGAGGCCGGCGAGATCGCGCAGGCGCACCTGCCGGGCGACCTCTTCGGCCGCCTCAAGGTTCGTCTTGAGCGCCGTGTCCTCGATGTCGTGCTCGCGGGTGGCGCGGCCCGAGTTCACGTCGATCGAGACCAGCGCCTCGGTCGGGTTGATGACGAGGTAGCCGCCGGAGCGCAGCGCGACGTGAGTCGAGAACATCGCGTCGAGCTGTTGCTCGACGCCGTAGCGGGCGAAGATCGGCGTCGGATCGCGGTAGGGCTTCACGACCTTGGACTGGCCGGGCATCAGCATCCGCATGAAGTCCTTGGCCTCGCGGTAGGCGTCCTCGCCGGAGACCAGAACCTCGTCGAGATCCTTGTTGTAGAGGTCGCGGATCGCCCGCTTGATCAGCGAGCCCTCCTCGTAGACGAGCGCCGGGGCGGTCGAGGACAGCGTCAGCTCGCGCACGCTCTCCCACAGGCGCATCAGGTACTCGAAGTCGCGCTTGATCTCGGGCTTGGTGCGCGAGGCGCCGGCCGTGCGCAGGATGATCCCCATCCCGTCCGGCACGTCGAGGTCGGCGACCACTTCCTTGAGGCGCTTGCGGTCGGCGGCCGAGGTGATCTTGCGCGAGATGCCGCCGCCCCGTCCGGTGTTGGGCATCAGCACCGAGTAGCGGCCGGCGAGCGACAGGTAGGTGGTGAGCGCCGCGCCCTTGGTGCCGCGCTCTTCCTTGACGACCTGGACGAGGATGATCTGGCGGCGCTTGATCACCTCTTGGATCTTGTAGTGGCGGCGATAGGCGCGCGGACGCTCGGGGAGCTCGGCGAGCGCATCGCCCGAGCCGCCGACCTGCGCGACGCGCGGCTCGCCGTCCTCGGATTCCTCGTCGTCGTCCTCGTCGTCCGAATCGTCGTCCTCGTCGTCGTCCTCATCCTCGTCGTCGGACTCGTCATTCTCCGAGTCGTCGTCGTCCGAATCGTCGGTCTCGGCGTCCTCGTCGGAATCCGCGTCGGCCTCCTCGATCTCGGCCTGGGAGACGGGCGCGCTGGCGGCGACGGGCTGCGGCTCGACCGTCTCTGCCTCGGCGGGAGCAGCCTCGAACGATTCCGCGGCCTCGACGGGCGGGTTCGGCGCCTCGGAGATCGCGGCGATGTCGGAGGGCTCGACCGCGGCGGCTTCGTCAGCCGGCGCCTCACTGGCGGAGGTGCCGGGCTCCAGCGCCGCTTCGGGCAGGCTCGCGGAGGCATCGCCGCCGGCCTCGACCGGTGCGGACGCCGCGTCGCTCTCGCTCCGCTCGTCGTTCCCTTCTTCGATCCGTCCTTCGACGAGAGCGGACCGCACCGCCTCGATCGCCTCCGGCGCGGGCGCGTCGGCGGCCTGGCCCTCACCGGGGATCGCAGCGTCCTCGGAGCCTGCGTCGGACGCTGCCTCTTGCGACTTCACCGTGTCGTCGGGGCGCGAACCGCGGGCCTCGGCCCGGCGCCCGCGCGAGCGGCGGCCCCGCGGCGGACGGCGCTCCTCGCGCTCGCGGTGCTCCTCTTCCTCGCGCGCCTCGGCCTCGATCAGCGCGAGGCGGTCGGCCATCGGGATCTGGTAGTAGTCGGGGTGGATCTCGTTGAAGGCGAGGAAGCCGTGGCGGTTGCCGCCGTACTCGACGAAGGCCGCCTGGAGCGAGGGCTCCACGCGGGTGACCTTGGCGAGATAGATGTTGCCCCTCAGAGGCCGGCGGTTGGCCGCCTCGAAATCAAATTCCTCGACCCGCGAGCCTTGGACTGTGACGACCCGGGTCTCCTCCGGATGCATCGCATCGATGAGCATCTTGTTGTTGGCCATGACGTGCTTTCGACATGGCGGCCGACGTCGTTCTCCTCACGCTCGCGCCGCTTGGTCCCGGCGGCGCCGCCCCCGGCCTGCGGGCCGGAAGGAGATGGGCGCGTGCCGGCCTCGTCGCCGAGGTCGCGGTGGATGCGGGAAGGGGATTGCCGTCAACCGCCTTGACGCGCCGGGCATCGGCGCGGTGGGGGTTGAACAGGGCCGGGGCGACGGAAGGGGCGAGGCGACGCGAAAACCGCGCGCCTTCGGCACGAGCAGCGGCAACCGATGCTGTGCGTCCTCCCATCCTGATCCGGCCTCGCGAAGATGGTGGGCCGGCAAGCGGCCCGTACAGATTTCATGGGCACGACCGACCCGGAATGATCGGGAGGCCGCGAATGCCGTGACACCCGCCCGGATGCCGGGAGGCGCCGACTGACGCTGCTGATTCGAGCGAGGTGGGCGCCGACATGCCCCGGGCGCGCCCGGGGGCCGCCGAAGCGCCAACCCGGGAATGGGGTCGATATCATTACAGAGTGTCGCGGGAGAATTGCAAGGGTTCCGTATGACGGCCCCCGGCACTTCGTCAGGCAAGCGCGCCATCGTCCGCACGTTCCCGTGAACCGGAGGCCGCCCCGCGGGCTTGAACCCGGCGAACCCGTTGGAATGGCAGAAATCCCGTCGGGATAGCAGGGGAGGGCTTCGCGGTGTCGCTTCCGGATCAATCGCTCGCCGCGGTGGCGAAGGAGGGGCGTGAGGCCCGATACCGGGGCGACCCGGCCACCGCCAACCCGCACCCGGAGGGCTCGGACGCCCACGCCGTCTGGCAGCGGGCCTGGGAGATGCCCGACGGCGAGGCGGCCGAGCGAGAAGCCCCCGACAGCCGCGCCTGACCCACCGGCCAAAGGCATCCCATCCACCGCCCTCATCCAGAGGGGGGAGGGTGGGACAAGACAAGGGGACGCCGCAGGTGGTGTCGCCCTCGCACAACAGCGGCGCCGGGATCGGCGGGGGCGAAGTGAGGAACGGTTAACCATCTCGGCCGTATCTCGTATCGGAGGCTTCCCCGGACCCTTGGCCGCCCGATGCCGCACAGCACCCGCCTGCCCCGCACCGGACTTGTCCGCCCCATCGCCGTCCTCGCGCTCGCGGGCGGCTTGGTGCTGGCCGCCGGCCCCGTGCCGGCTCAAGACGGCCCCGGCAGCCCGCAGCCCGGCGGCGCGGCGGTGGCGATCGCCGCCGAGACCGCGACGCGGGACGGCACGACCCGGCTCACCCTCACCCTGTCGAAGGCGATCGAGGCCCGCGCCTTCGTGATGGAGCGACCGGACCGGGCGGTGATCGATCTGCCCGAGGTCAACTTCCAGCTCGACCAGGAGCCGGGCAAGGAGCCGGCCAAGATGAGCGGCCGCAAGCGCGACGGCGCCATCGCCTCGTTCCGCTACGGCCTGTTCGCCCCGGGCCGCTCGCGCATCGTGGTCGATCTCACCGGGCCCGCCGTGGTCGAGGCGATCGAGACGGTCAAGACCCGCGAGGGCGCGGTGCTGGTCTCGATTCCCTTCCGCAAGGTCGACCGCGACACCTTCCGCAAGGCGGCGGTGGCGGGCGATCCGAGCCCGGCCGCCGCCGGCAAGGCCGCGCCCGTGCGCGAGACCGCCGATACGCGCCCGCTCATCGTCATCGATGCCGGCCACGGCGGCACCGATCCCGGCGCCATCGCCGCCACGGGGGTGTTCGAGAAGGACATCGTGTTCGGCTTCGCCCAATCCTTTGCCGAGCGCCTGGAAGCCTCCGGCCGCTACCGCCTGCTGATGACCCGCGACCGCGACGTGTTCGTGCCACTGGCCGAGCGGGTGCGCATCGCCCGCGACGCCAAGGCCGACCTGTTCGTCTCGATCCATGCCGATTCGATCTCAGCCGCGCCCCAGGTGAAGGGCGCCACGATCTATACCGGCTCGGAGCGGGCGACCGACGGCGAATCCGCCCGGCTCGCCGAGCGCGAGAACCGGGCCGACGCCGCCGCCGGCACCGAATCCGGCGAAGCCCCGGCGGAGGTCGCGGACATTCTCCAGGAACTGACCCTGCGCGAGACCCGCGGCTTCTCCTCGGGCTTTGCCGGCCGGCTGATGGGCCAGCTCTCCCCGGTGATGGAGATGAGCACGAAGCCCCACCGCGAGGCCGGCTTCAGGGTTTTGCGCTCGCCCGACGTGCCCTCCGTGCTGATCGAACTCGGCTACCTGTCGAGCAAGAGCGACCTCGAGAAGCTGCAATCGGAAGAGTGGCGCATGCGGGTGACGGGCTCGATGGCCAAGGCCGTGGACCTGTTCTTCTCCGGCCGGGCCACCCTCTCGCGTCCGGTGGCGATCGGAGCGCGCTCCGCCGAGAACGGGAAAAGCGCGATCGCGTTCCGCCCCTGAGGAGCCGGACACGGCTCCACGGCGCGAAGAGCGCCGCGCGGAGCGTGCCTCGGCCTTTGCCGAGGCGTCGAGCGGAGCGAAAGCTTGACCCGCGGAGGCGGGCGCCGGCGACTGAGGCCGACGAAAGCTTAAGGGGAGCGCTTTCGAGCGGTCCCCTTGCATCGCCCCAGTTTCACCATAGAGCCGGTGTCGATACGGGGCTCGACGAGCCCCCCGTCCGCCTGACAAGAGGCGCGGCTGCGTGGGGCCTCACCAGAGCCCGCGGCAGGCCCTCGCGCTTGGCCTTCATCGGCGCGCAGCGGACGAGCGACGGAACGGACCCCGGATGCGTTTCATCCTGCGATTCTTCGCCTTCCTGTTCTCGGCCGGTGCGGTGGTGTTCTGCCTCGCCGCCGCGGTCGGCGCGTTCTTCTACTGGAAGTACAGCCAGGACCTGCCCGATCACGCCGCGCTCGCCAATTACGAGCCGCCGGTGATGACCCGCGTCCACGCGGCGGACGGCTCGCTTCTGGCCGAATACGCCCACGAGCGCCGCCTCTACCTGCCGATCCAGGCGATGCCGAAGATCGTCGTCGCCGCCTTCCTCTCGGCGGAGGACAAGAACTTCTACAAGCACGGCGGCATCGACCCCGAGGGCATCGTCCGCGCGATCCTCACCAACGCCCAGTCCGGCAAGAAGCAGGGCGCCTCGACCATCACCCAGCAGGTGGCCAAGAACTTCCTGCTCTCGGCCGAGCAGACCTATGACCGCAAGATCAAGGAAGCGCTGATCGCGCTGCGGATCGAGTCGGCCTATTCGAAGGACAAGATCCTCGAACTCTACCTCAACGAGATTTTCCTCGGCACCATCGTCCCCGGCCGCAACCTGCACGGCGTCGCGGCGGCGGCCCTGGATTACTTCGGCAAGTCCGTCCACGAGCTGACGATCAACGAGGCGGCCTATCTCGCCGCCTTGCCGAAGGGGCCGAACAACTACCACCCCTACCGGCGCACGCAGCAGGCGCTGGCGCGGCGCAACGAGATCATCGGCCTGATGGCCCAGAACGGCTACATCACCGCCGAGGAGGGCACCGAGGCCAAGAAGCAGCCGCTCGGCGTCAACCCGCGCGTCGCCTTCCCGAACGCGGCCAACGCCAACTACTTCACCGAGGAGGTCCGCCGCGAAATCTCCGAGCGCTACGGCCAGAGCAAGCTCTACGAGGGCGGCCTCTCGGTGCGCGCCACCCTCGACCCGAAGATGCAGGCCTGGGCGCGCAAGGCGTTCATCGACGGCCTCGTGCGCTACGATCAGGGCCGCGGCTGGCGCGGGGCCGAGCATAAGGTCGATCTCACCGGCCGCGACTGGGGCCTGGCGGTGGCCGAGATGCCCGCGCTCGGCGACATCGCCCCCTGGCGGCTCGCCGTGGTGCTGAACACCAATGGCGGCGTGGCGCAGATCGGGCTCCAGCCCAAGCGCGAGGCCGGCGGCTCCCTTTCGAAGGA
The DNA here is from genome assembly GCA_900234795.1 of Methylorubrum extorquens. Lineage (NCBI taxonomy): Bacteria > Pseudomonadati > Pseudomonadota > Alphaproteobacteria > Hyphomicrobiales > Methylobacteriaceae > Methylorubrum > Methylorubrum extorquens. The sequence goes on along the minus strand of LT962688.1, from coordinate 1,751,894 downwards.
GCGCGAGACCGGCGCGATCACCGCCGAGGGCGTGAAGTGGACCGGCCGCGCCGTCGCCGCCGCGGTCAAGCCCGGCGACGTGGTCTATGTCGAGGCGATCGATCCGGCCAAGGGCACCTACCGCCTGCGCCAGAAGCCCGAGGTGTCGGGCGCCATCGTCGCGATGGACCCCTATACGGGGCGCGTCCACGCCATGGTCGGCGGCTTCTCGTACGAGGAATCCGAGTTCAACCGCGCGACGCAGGCGATGCGCCAGCCCGGCTCCTCGTTCAAGCCGATCGTCTACTCGGCGGCGCTCGACAACGGCTACACCCCGTCCTCGGTGGTGCAGGATGCGCCGATCACCATCGAGGCCGGCCCCGGCCAGGAGGCGTGGTCGCCCTCGAACTACGACGGCAAGTCCGGCGGTCCGCACACCCTGCGCTACGGCATCGAGCACTCGAAGAACCTGATGACGGTGCGGCTGGCCAAGGATATCGGCATGCCGCTGATCGCCGAGTATTCCCGCCGCTTCGGCGTCTACGACGACCTGCTGCCCGTGCTGCCGATGTCGCTCGGCGCCGGCGAGACCACGGTGATGCGCATGGTCACCGCCTACTCGATGCTCGCCAACGGCGGGCGCCGCATCCGCCCGACGCTGATCGACCGCATCCAGGACCGCACCGGCGAGACGATCTACCGCCACGACAACCGCAAATGCGTCGGCTGCGACGCGGAGAAGTGGTCGGGCCAGGACGAGCCCAAGCTCGTAGACCAGTCCGAGCAGGTGCTCGACCCGCTCACCGCCTACCAGATGGTCTCGATCATGGAGGGCGTGGTCCAGCGCGGCACCGCGACCCTGCTCAAGCAGATCGGCAAGCCGCTCGCGGGCAAGACCGGCACGACGAACGACGCCAAGGATGCGTGGTTCGTGGGCTTCTCCCCCCGATCTCGCGGTCGGCGTCTATCTCGGCTTCGACAAGCCACGCTCGCTCGGCGACCGGGCGACCGGCGGCGGGCTCGCCGCCCCCATCGTCCTCGACTTCCTGAAGGTGGCGCTCAAAGGACAAGCCGCCGACCCCGTTCCGCGTCCCGGCGGGGATCAAGCTGATCCGCGTCAACGCGTCGTCCGGCACCCGCGCCGGCTCGGGCGAGGGCGGCGGCACCATCCTGGAGGCGTTCAAGCCCGGCACCGCCCCGCCGGACTCCTATGTCGCCCCGTCCGCCCCCGCCGCGGTGCCGCCCGATGCGGGCGCCGCCGCCCAGGCCGGCGGCGTCTACTGAAGACCCGCCGCCACGATCCGCGATCGACCGAGAGCCGCCCCGACCGGGGCGGCTCTTTTCGTTTCAGAGTGGCCTCGATGGCCGATCGTATTCAACGAAAACGTTCTTCGCCCGGATGCCGTACGACGAAGAACGAGCTTTCGCGGTGAGCTGAAAAAACGCTCGATCATTCCTTTGACGACAGGTTGTTCCGAGACGATGATTGGAGTCAACGCGATGATGACTCAGATAAAACCATCATCATCTCGAAATGTTTCAGAACAACGCTTCTCAGAGCGAGCGCCGCGCCACCATGTCCGTTCCGAACCCGTCCTCCGCGTCCGAGCCGATCCGCTTCGCCTACTGGGTGCCCAATGTCTCGGGCGGCCTCGTCATCAGCAAGATCGTGCAGCGCACGAGCTGGGACGCGGACTATAATCGCAAGCTCGCGCAGATCGCGGAGGCGGCGGGCTTCGACTACGCCCTGACCCAGATCCGCTTCACCGCCGGCTACGGCGCCGAGTACCAGCACGAATCGGTCGCCTTCAGCCACGCGCTGGCCGCCGCCACGACCCGGCTGACGGTGATCGCCGCGATCCTGCCTGGCCCCTGGAACCCGACGCTGGCGGCCAAGCAGATCGCCACGATCTCCCAGCTCACGGAGGGGCGGATCGCGGTCAACATCGTCTCGGGCTGGTTCTCCGGCGAGTTCCGGGCGATCGGCGAGCCCTGGCTCGACCACGACGAGCGCTACCGCCGCTCGGAGGAGTTCATCCGGTCCTTGCGCGGGATCTGGACGCAGGACGCCTTCAGCTTCCGCGGCGATTTCTACCGCTACACGAACTACACCCTGAAGCCGAAGCCGGGGCCGAACCTGCCGGAGATCTTCCAGGGCGGCTCCTCGCGCGCCGCCCGCGACATGGCCGCCCGCGTCTCCGACTGGTATTTTACGAATGGCAACACGCCCGAAGGCGTGCGGGCCCAGGTCGAGGATCTGCGCGCCAAGGCGCAGGCGAACGGCCATTCCGTGAAGGTCGGCGTCAACGCCTTCGTCATCGCCCGCGAGACGGAGGAGGAGGCCCGCGCCGTCCTTCAGGAGATCATCGAGAACGCCGATCCGGACGCGGTGAAGGCCTTCGGCCACGAGGTGAAGAACGCCGGCGCGGCCTCGCCCGAGGGCGAGGGCAACTGGGCGAAATCGACCTTCGAGGATCTCGTCCAGTACAACGACGGCTTCAAGACCGACCTGATCGGCACGCCCGACCAGATCGCCGAGCGCATCCTTGCCCTCAAGGATGCCGGCGTGGATCTCGCGCTGCTCGCCTTCCTGCACTTCCAGGAGGAAGTTCAGTATTTCGGCGAGCACGTGATCCCGCGGGTCCGCGCGCTGGAAGCCGCCCGCGAGCGCCGCGCCGAGGCCGCCTGACCCTTACGCTCGTCCCACCCCCATCCTCATCCTGAGGTGCTGCGCAGCAGCCTCGAAGGATCCTCCAGATCCCGCGCGATCCCTGGAGGATCCTTCGAGGGCGCCGCTTCGCGCCGCCACCTCAGGATGAGGGGGGAGGGTGGGATCGATCCCTTCCGATCCCCTCTCGCTTCGGAGACCGCTCCATGACCATCGCCGTCAATCCCACCACGGCCGAGGCCGGCAGCCGGCCGCAGAGCGTGCCGGGGCCTGCGCGCCCCGTGACCCCGGCCCACATCATCCGCGACGACGCCGAGGCGATCCGCATCGCCCACGAACTGGCGAAAGAATTCCGCGAGGGCGCGTCCGAGCGCGACCGCACCAACGCCCGCCCGCTCGCCGAACTCGATGCCTTCTCGCAAAGCGGCCTGTGGTCGATCAACGTGCCGCGGGCCTATGGCGGGCCGGAGGTCTCCTACAAGACGCTGGCGCAGGTGATCGCGATCATCGCCGCCGCCGACCCGTCCATCGCGCAGATCGCGCAGAACCATCTCGGCATCGTCGCGGCGATCCGCACGGTGTCGGACCCCGAGCAGCAGGCGCTTCTCTTCGGGCAAGTCCTGAAGGGCACCCGCTTCGGCAACGCCTTCTCGGAGCGCGGCACCAAGCGCGCCGCCGAGTTCGAGACCCGGTTTACCGATCACGGCGACCACGTCATCGTGCGCGGCCAGAAGTTCTATTCCTCGGGCGCGCTGCTCGCCCATCTCGTGCCGATCGTCGCGCTCGATGCGGAGGGCCGCGCTTGGTACGCCATCGCCGAGCGCGATGCGCCGGGGCTCACCGTGATCGATGACTGGTCGGCCTTCGGCCAGCGGGGCACGGCCAGCGGCACCGTCCTCATCGAGGATGTGCGGGTGGAGAAGAGCCACCTCGTGCCGGGCTACCGCGCCTACGAGGCGCCGCGGGCGGATGGCGCCATCTTCCAGATCATCCAGGCCGCCGTCGATGCCGGGATCGGCCGCGAGGCGCTCGACGACACGATCGCCTTCGTGCGTGAGAAGGCGCGGCCCTGGATCGACAGCGGCGGGGAGCGGGCCTCCGACGACCCCTACACCATCCGCACCATCGGCGACCTGACGATCCGCCAGCACGCGGCGGAAGCCCTGCTCGACCGGGCGGGACTGGCCATCGACGCCGCGCTGGCGAACCCGACGGCCGAGAGCGTGGCTGCGGCCCAGATCGCGGTCGCCGAGGCCAAGGTGCTGACCACCGAGACCGCGCTCGCGGCCGCCAACACCCTGTTCGAACTCTCCGGCACCCGCTCGACGCTGGCCGAGCACAACCTCGACCGCCACTGGCGCAACGCCCGCACCCACACGCTTCACGATCCCGTGCGGTGGAAATACGCGATCATCGGCAACCACGCGCTCAATGGGGTGAACCCGCCGCTCCACGCCTGGAGTTGAGGCTTCCGCTCCGCCGAGCACACCGCAAAGCTGCGCCATAGGGGCGCGGCGCCCGGCCGGATCAACTTGGCCCCTGTCGCGTTCGCCTGTCAGATTTCGATCCATTCCAGACTGGCCGCCACCCGCGGTCGGTCCGGATGCGCGGGACGGCAGGCCTGATGAGCGACCATTCGACGAGAGACCGGCGCTTCGATCCATCGCGCCGCACGGTGATGGGCAGCTGCGCCGCCCTGGCGACGCTCGGCGCCTCCCTGCGCGGCCGGGCGGAGGCCGCCCCGGCGGCGGTCGATCCGCAGCCGCAGACCATGCCGGTCTCGCTCGAGATCAACGGGCGGCGGCACGACCTTACCCTCGACACCCGCACCACCCTGCTCGACGCCTTGCGCGAGCATCTCGACCTCAACGGTTCGAAGAAGGGCTGCGACCACGGCCAGTGCGGCGCCTGCACGGTGCTGGTGAACGGCCGGCGCATCAATTCCTGCCTGAGCCTCGCGGTGATGCACGAGGGCGATTCCGTCACCACCATCGAGGGGCTGGCGGATGGGGACAATCTCCACCCGCTCCAGGCCGCCTTCCTGCACCATGACGGCTATCAGTGCGGCTACTGCACGCCGGGCCAGATTTGCTCGGCCGCCGGCATGTTTTCGGAACTTGAGGCCGGATGGCCTAGCCATGTGACGGACGACATCACGCAGAAGGCCTCGCTCACCGACCAAGAAATCCGCGAGCGGATGAGCGGCAACATCTGCCGCTGCTCGGCCTATCCCAACATCGTCGCGGCGATCCGCGACGCCAGCACCAAGATCTGAGGAGGCGAACCCCATGAAGGCTTTCGCCTATGAGCGCCCCGCCACGGTTCAGGACGCCGCGCGCCTTGCTGCCGAGCGGCCCGGCGCCCGCTTCATTGCCGGCGGCACCAACCTGCTCGACCTGATGAAGCTTCAGATCGAGACGCCCGCCACCCTGATCGACGTCAACCGCCTGCCGCTGGCCGAGGTCACCGACACGGAAGACGGCGGCCTGCGCATCGGCGCGCTGGTGCGCAATTCCGATCTCGCCGCGCATCCGCGGGTGCGGAAGGATTACGCGGTGCTGGGCAAAGCCCTGCTCGCGGGCGCCTCGGGCCAGTTGCGCAACAAGGCGACGACCGCCGGTAACCTGCTGCAGCGGACGCGCTGCTACTACTTCTACGACACGACCAAACCCTGCAACAAGCGCGAGCCGGGCTCGGGCTGCGCGGCCATCGGCGGGTTCAACCGGATCATGGCGGTGCTGGGGGGCGAGCGATTCCTGCATCGCCACCAACCCCCTCCGACATGAACGTGGCGATGCGCGTCCTCGACGCCACCGTCGAGACGATCGATCCGCAGGGCGCGCGGCGCAGCATCGCCCTGGCGGACTTCCACCGCCTGCCCGGCGACACGCCGCAGATCGAGACCGACTTGAAGGCCGGCGAGCTCATCACCGCCGTGACGCTCCCCAAGCCCATTGAGGGCGTGCACCTCTACCGCAAGGTCCGCGACCGGGCGTCCTATGCCTTCGCCACGGTCTCGGTCGCCGCGATCATCGCGAAGGGCGAGGGCGACAAGCCGAAGCTGGCCAAGCTCGCCTTCGGTGGGCTGGCTCACAAGCCCTGGCGGGTCGAGGCGGCGGAGGCCGCTTTGGTCGAGACCGGCTCGGCCGACGCCGCCGCCGACCGGGTGCTGGACGGCGCCCGCGGCCAGGGCACCAACGACTTCAAGATCCCGCTCACCCGCCGGACGCTGCGCGCCACCGTCGCCGAAGCCCTGCGCGCCTGAGGAAATCCGCCATGGACATGAACCAGCCGATCGGCGCGACGCCCCTCGACGGCAAGCCGGACGGGCTCGTCGGCCGCCCCATCGACCGCATCGACGGGCGCCTCAAGGTGACGGGCCGAGCGCCCTACGCCTACGAGACCCGCGACCTCAAGAACCCGGCCTACGGCTTCATCGTCGAGGCCGGCATCGCCAAGGGCCGCATCCGCAGCCTCGACGTCTCCGCGGCCAAGCGCGCGCCGGGCGTGCTCCTCGTGATGACCCACGAGAACGTGTCGGAGCAGGGCGAGAAGAAGGAGCAGGTCTACCCGCAATTGCAGGGCACCGAGATCCGCTTCCACGGCCAGCCCATCGCCTTCGTCGTCGCGCAGAGCTTCGAGCAGGCCCGCGCGGCGGCCGCCCTCGTGCGGGCCGAGTACGATGTACAGACGCCCGAGGCCTCGCTGAAGGCGGCCCGGCCCACTGCCGTCGAGCCGAAGCCGGCGCAGACGCCGCCCGATTCCAAGATCGGCGATTTCGACGGCGCCTTCGCCAGCGCCCCGGTGAAGCTCGACGTGGAATACACCACGCCGGTGCAGATCCACGCGCAGATGGAGCCGCACGCCACCATCGCCTCCTGGGAAGCAGGGCCGGACGGCGAGCGGGTGACGCTCTACACCGCCAACCAGATGCTCAACCGCGGCCAGACCTCGCTCGCTTCGGTCCTGAAGCTGAAGCCCGAGAACGTGCGGCTCGTCTCGCACTATATCGGCGGCGGCTTCGGCTCGAAGCTCCAGCCGCAGCCCGAGGCGATCCTGTCCGCGCTGGCCTCGAAGAGCCTCAAGCGCCCGGTGAAGGTCGCGCTGACTCGCCAGCAGGAATTCCACGTCGCGACCCACCGCACCGACACGATCCAGCGCATTCGCCTGGGCGCCGACGAGAACGGGCGGCTCACCGCGATCGCCCACGAATCGTGGTCGGCGACCGCGCCGGGCGACGTCTTCTACGAGACCTCCGCCGTCGTCACCCGCTCGCTCTACGCGGCGCAGAACCGCCTGACCCGGCACCGGCTCGCCAACCTCAATGTGCCGATCGCCTCGGCCATGCGGGCGCCCGGTGAAGCGGTCGGCCAGCTCGCTTTTGAGTGCGCCATGGATGAGTTGGCCGAGCAGCTGAAGATCGACCCGATCGAGCTGCGCATCCGCAACGAGCCGGAGCAGGACCCGGAAAAGAAGGTGCCCTTCTCCACCCGCCAGCTCGTCGCCTGCATGCGCGAGGGCGCCCAGCGCTTCGGCTGGGACAAGCGCGGTGCGACCGGCGCGACGCGGGACGGGCAGTGGCTCGTCGGCATGGGCATGGCGGCGGCCTCGCGGCTCAACCCTCTGATGCCCTCGCAGGCCGGCGTGCGGCTCAACCCCGACGGCACGCTCACCGTGAGGATGGCGATGACCGATATCGGCACCGGCACCTACACCATCCTGGCCCAGATCGCGGGCGAGATGATGGGCCTGCCGATCGAGCGCATCCACGTCGAGATCGGCGACACCGCCTATCCGAAGGCGGCCGGCTCCGGCGGTTCGTTCGGCGCGGGCTCGGCCGGCTCGGCGCTGTACGTCGCCTGCGACAACCTCCGGCAGTCGCTGCTGCAATCGGCCGGCATGACGCCCGAGGGCGCCGTGTTCTCGGAAGGGCGCGTGACTTCCGGCAACCGCTCGGAGGCGCTGATGGATCTGGCCGGAGCGCAGGGCGTCGAGGCCAAGGGTGAGATCAAGCCCGGCGCGATGAAGGAGAAGTATTCGCAGCACTCCTTCGGGGCGCATTTCGCGGAAGTCGGCGTCGATGCTGACACCGGTGAGATCCGCCTGCGGCGGATGCTCGGCGTGTTCACCGGTGGGCGCATCCTCAACCAGAAGACCGCTCGCTCCCAGGCGCTCGGGGGCATGATCTTCGGCATCGGCGCCGCGCTGATGGAGGCAGCCGAAACCGACACCCGCTACGGCTACTTCGTGAACCACGATCTCGCCGAGTACCATGTGCCGGCCCATGCCGACGTGCCGGCCATCGATGCGATGTTCCTGCCCGAACTCGACGACAAGGCGAACCCGCTGAAGAGCAAGGGGCTCGGCGAGGTCAGCATCTGCGGCGCCGGGGCGGCGCTCGCCAATGCCGTCTACAACGCCACGGGCCTGCGCATCCGCGACTACCCGCTGACGCTCGACAAGGTGCTCGACGGTTGGAACGAGCGGGAGGGCGCGGCCCAGCGCCGGACCTGATCTTTTGGCTTACCGAGACACAGGCGGCACCCGGATTGCAGATCGTGATCCGGGTGCCCACCTCGAATGGAGACGTCCCCTCGACCCATCCCCCAGGCCGATCCGGGTCAGAACGAAGTCCTCACCCATGACCCGTTTTCCGATCCTCAGCGCGCTCGTCCTCGGCGGCCTCTCTCTTGCCGGCACCGCGACGGCGCAGGCTTTCCCGAGCGACGAGGCGTCGGTGCGGTACCGGCAGCTCATCCAGCAGCTTCCGCCCTCCGAGCGTCCGCGCCCGCACGATCCGCGCTGGACCACGAACGGGCTCAGCCCCAGCGTCGGCCGCTTCGGCCTGCCCCTCTCCGGCCCGGCCGCCCGCGGCGGGATGACGGCCATTCGCTGAGCGCTCAGACAGACAGGGGCGCGCTGACGCGCGGCCGGTGACTGGATTGCGTCACCGACCCTTGCGATGACGGTGCCGAACCGCTCATCCGGGAAGGGGCTGTGAGGCGATGGACACCAAGCAGGACACGGTCGCCGCGCCGCCGAACCTGTTGGAGCGCCTGTTCAAGCTCCGCGCACACGGCACCACAATCCGCACCGAGCTGCTGGCGGGGCTGACCACCTTCCTCACCATGGCCTACATCGTCTTCGTCAATCCGAGCATCCTCGCCGATGCCGGCATGCCGAAGGGCTCGGTCTTCGTCGCGACCTGTCTCATCGCCGCGCTCGGCTCAGCCGTGATGGCGTTCGTCGCCAACTGGCCGGTGGCGCTGGCGCCAGGAATGGGGCTCAACGCCTACTTCGCCTACGTCGTCGTGCAGGGCATGGGCTATACCTGGCAGGCGGCGCTCGGGGCGGTGTTCATCTCCGGCCTCTGCTTCCTCGCCGTGACGCTGACCGGCCTGCGCGGGATCATCGTCGCGGGCATCCCGCGCTCCATGCGCATCGCGCTCACCGTCGGCATCGGCCTGTTCCTGGCGATCATCGCGCTCAAGAACGCGGGCGTGGTGGCGGCCAACCCCGCCACCTTCGTGACGCTGGGTGATCTGCGCCAGCCCAGCACGGTGCTCGCCGTGCTCGGCTTCCTGATGGTGGCGGTGCTCTCGGCGCGGCGGATCAAGGCGGCGCTGCTCCTCACCATCCTGACGGTGACGGGCCTGAGCTTCGTCTTTGCCGGCAACGCCTTCCAGGGCATCGTCTCGGCGCCGCCCTCGCTGAGCCCGACGCTATTCGCCCTCGATATCCCCGGCGCGCTGACCGGGGGCCTCGTCAACGTCATCCTCGTGCTGTTCTTGGTCGAGCTGTTCGATGCCACCGGCACGCTGATGGCGGTGGCCAACCGCGCGGGGCTCCTGCCGGAGACGGGGCGCTCGGCCGCGCTCGACCGGGCGCTGATGGCCGATTCCGCGGCGATCTTCGCCGGCTCGCTGCTCGGCACGTCGAGCACCACCGCCTATCTCGAGAGCGCCGCCGGGGTGGAGGAGGGCGGGCGCACCGGGCTCACCGCCGCGACCGTGGCCGTGCTGTTCCTGGCCTGCCTGTTCTTCGCGCCGCTCGCCGGCTCGGTGCCGGCCTACGCCACGGCGCCGGCCCTGTTCTACGTCGCCTGCCTGATGCTGCGCGACCTCACCGCGCTCGATTGGGACGACCTCACCGAGGTGATCCCGGCCTGCGTCACCGCGCTGCTGATGCCCTTCACCTACTCCATCGCCAACGGCGTCGCCTTCGGCTTCATCACCTACGCTGTCCTCAAAGGCCTGACCGGGCGCGCCCGCGAGGTGAAGCCGGTGGTGTGGGTGATCGCGGCCGTATTCCTGTTTAAATTCGTCGAGAGCGGCGGCGCGCACTGATCTTTGCGCGCGCCGGACGGCGTTTCTCAAGAGCAGGGCGGTATCCGCGCGGCCGGCGGCACGATCCGTCCACGGTCCGTCAATGAATCTCCGCCACGTTCGGCACCATCCACGCCCGCCGGCCCCGGCCCTGGATACCGGCCATGATCAAGCACACCGGCATCGCGATCCTTCTGAGCCTCAGCGGTTTCGCCCTGGGCAGCGTCATCGCGCGGGTGACGGAACAGGCAGGCGCCCCCGCGGCCGGGACGACGGCGACGCCGCCGGCCCTGCGCCACATCTCGCAGCTTCCGCCGCCGCCCGCCGCCGGGAAGCCCGCGGCCCGTTCAGGCCGCTGAGCGCGCGGGCAGGGCCTGCGCCGCCAGAGCGCCATGCGCCTCGGCGAGGATCGCGTAGGAGGCGAGCCGCGCCTCGTGGTCGTAGATGGCCGAGGCCACCATCACCTCGTCGGCGCCGGTCTCGGCCACCAGCGCCTCCAGCCCGGCGCGGACGGTCTCGCGCGAGCCCACCAGCGCACGCGCCAGCATCCGCGAGGCCTGCGCCTTCTCCGCCGGGCGCCAATACGCCTCGATGTCGTCGATCGGCGGGGGCAGGAGGCCGCGGGTGCCGCGCACCAGCCGGGTGAATTGCTGCTGCACCGTGGTGAACAGGCGCTTCGCCTCCGCATCGGTCTCCGCCGCGACGACGTTGACGCCGACCATGGCGTAGGGCCGCTGCAACTGCTCGGACGGCTGGAAGCGGGCGCGGTAGGCCGCGAGCGCCGGCAGCAGCGCATCGGGCGCGAAATGCGAGGCGAAGGCGTAGGGCAGGCCGAGCATGCCGGCGAGTTCCGCCCCGAACAGGCTGGAGCCGAGGATCCACAGCGGCACCTTCAGCCCCGTTCCGGGCACTGCCTGAACCGACTGCCCCTCCCGCACCGGGCCGAACAGGGCCTGCAATTCGAGCACGTCCTGGGGAAAGCGCTCCGCCGACTCGTAGTCGCGGCGCAGCGCCCGCAGCGTCAGTCCATCCGTGCCCGGCGCCCGGCCGAGCCCGAGATCGATCCGGCCCGGATACAGCGATTCCAGCGTGCCGAACTGCTCGGCGATCACCAGCGGCGCGTGGTTGGGCAGCATGATCCCGCCCGCGCCGACCCGGATGCGATCCGTACCTGCCGCCACATGGCCGATCACCACCGCCGTGGCGGCGCTGGCGATGCCGACCATGTTGTGGTGCTCGGCGAGCCAGAAGCGGCGGTAGCCGAGCTCCTCCGCGTGCCGGGCGAGGCTGACGCTGTTGGCGAGCGCCTGCCGCGGCGTGGCGCCCTCCGGGATGAAGGCGAGATCGAGGACGGAGAGGGGGAGGCAGAGAGGAGGACATCAGCAAGCCGCGCACCTTCGCTTCGCGCCCGTGGGGCGGAAAAAACTGTTTCCCCTCGAAGCGGACAGATCGTGTGCAGGACGCCCCGGCGCAAGGAACGGAACCGCGCAAGGCGCCGCTGCCGGAGGCTGGCAAGAGGGCGGACCGAGAGGGCGGATAAGGGAAAGAAAGGGGCTTGCGCGCAGCCCGCGAACCGTCCTAGCCTCTATTCATCGGCGCTGCGGCGCCGCCCTGAGACAAGGAGGTTGGCCATGAAACTTCACGGCATCAACGGCTCCCCCACGCGCACCGCCGACGCGGATCAGGACACGCCACCCAACCAAGATCGGCAGGGATAGTGGCTCCCTAAACGCTGCGACAGGTCGAGTTCCCCCGCCAGTCCGAGGGCGAGGCGGCAGCTCCCATCGCGCGAGAGAGCGTGGCCCCTGCAAAAGCCCGTCGGCGAAAGCCGGCGGGTTTTTTCGTGCCTGAACGTGACGCCTGCCCAGTCGGCTGGCAGGCAAGCGAAATTTCCACCACATTGCGTTGTCATCCGCATCACGGCTCAAGGCTTGCACGAGTACGCTCCGAACGCTGCTCGGAGACCGGCACCGGATGCCTCTCTCTTTCATTTCGAGCTATGCCGGAACGGCCAGACGGTCGGCCGGACGGAGACGCGCGACTGCCCGGATTGCGGCATGGCCTTCCGCGCCGCCCGCGACATGATCCGCACGTTGCGCGAGGGCGAGACCCTGCCCGACGGCGCCCGCGAGCACACCCTGCGGGTCAGCTACGTCGATCACTCGACGCTGTTCGACCTGCCATTCAACCTCGGGATCTGAGCCTATTCGACCGGACGATCCGACATCACCATCGTTTTCACGAGAGGCCGCCGATCTCGATCCGATCCAAACCGCTTGTGCCCAAGCGCCCGAGGATGAGGGCGAGGAGGGGAGGTGAGGATCAAGACCCAATCAGCTTGACCTTTCGAAGGACAGCTTGCGACCCCTAGCGGACGTAGAACCTCGACCGCGAGAAAACCCCTGCGCCTCTTCAAGGGTATGGCTTAGGATGGCCGCATGGGACTTTTGACCTTCAGCATCAACGCTACCCTGGACGGCTGCGTCGACCACCAGGAGGGCATCGCTGACGATGAGACGCACGCCTACTTCACTCGCCTCATGGACGACGGCGGGGCGATGCTGTGGGGCCGCGTCATTTACGAGATGATGGAGTGCTATTGGCCGGCGGTCGCTCGTGGCGACGTGGACGCACCGCCGGCGATCCGCGAGTGGGCGGTCAAGCTGGAGGCAAAGCCGAAATACGTGGTGTCATCGACGCGAAAGGACTTCCCGTGGTGCAACAGCCACCACATCGTCGACGACCTGCGGGCAGGCGTGCAGAGGCTCAAGGACGCGACGCCGACAGGCGTGCTCCTCGGTAGCGGAAAACTCGCGACCGAGTTGGACCGGCTGGACCTGATCGATGAGTACAAGCTTCTCGTCCATCCCCGGATCGCTGGCCACGGCCCGACCCTTTACCAGGGCGGGCTTCCCAGCACGCGGCGGCTCGCATTGGTCTCGGCGACGCCGCTCCGGAATGGCGCGGTTGCGATGCACTACCGGCGCGAGGCCTGACCCGACGCAACGCCCATGCACCGCTCTGGTACCGAGGCGTCCCGGATGCGCTGGCACCTAGCAGTCGAGCGGCGACGTCGGCTCCCCACCCTCAGCATCCTTTCATGCAGTCAGGCTGATGGGGTTCGAACCCTCGTATCCGGAGAGGTGAAGCGATCACCCCTTCCAATTCTTGAGCGCGGCGAACGGGCTGCCGGACAGGTCCGGGGCCGGGGGGTTGAGCACCGGCTCGACCTGGGCGACCGCGTCCTCGCGGGAATGCGCGCTGCCCTGGGGCAGCTTGCCACCGGCCGCGTCGCGGTGGCCGCCGCCACGGAAGGCGCGGGCGCCGTCGAGCGCCGTGCCGTCGATGGAGCGGAATGAGAGCGTACCCGCCCGCTGCACGTTGACGACCCGCTTGGCCCGGCCCGCCTCCATCACCTGATCGGAGACCCGCTGGAAGGTGCCGGAATCGAGGCCGAAGGAGAGCAGCGTGCCGTCCGACAGGCGGTGGAACAGCGCGTCCGAGCGGGCGAGCGCCCGGGCGAGGCGCTGGCGCGCGGTCAAGGTCGGATCGTCGCCGGCCTCACCGGCAAGGAGGCCATCGACGAGCCGGGCGCGCAATTCGCCCGAGCGGCGCTCCAGCTCCGCCGGGGTGGAGCCCGCCCGCAGCAGGCCGGCCGCCGCCATCAGCAGATCGGAGACGAAGCGGTCGTGCCAGGGGTGGCTCGCCGGCACCAAGGTCGAGACGCTGTCCCAGAACATCTCGTCGAGGGCGAGACCGCCGGCGAAGGCGGGTTCGCCCTTCTTCCACAGGTCGAGCGCCTCGACCGACTCGATCAGCGCCGCGAGGTCGGCCGCCGCCGTCTCTCCGGGCACCTTCGCCTCGGGCGCGTAGAGGGCGCGCTGGTCGTAGGCCATCCGCGTGGCGCAATGCGCCTCGTCGATGAGCACGAACACCTCTGCGTCGCCGAGATCCGCCCGCAGCAGCCCGGCGCGCTCCGGATCGGGCGCGGTCTCCAGGTTCTGGCGCTTGAGCTGATCGATCGAGGAGGCGTGGTGGTCGAGCACGACGAGGCGGTGATGCGTGCCCTCCGCCCGGCCGCGGTTCATCGCGGCGAAGCGGCGCAGGAAGGCGATGGTCGGCTCCTCCAGCCCGAGATCGGTCATCAGCAGCGTCTCGGAGGCCGTCGCGCCGCGCAGGCGCTTCAGCTCGTCCTCCACCACCGGGCCGACATCGGAATAGCGGGCGACATGCACCACCCGCGCCACGTCCGCGAAGGCGGCGGCCACCGTCGAGGCGCCGTAGCCGTCGAGGTCGTGGTGGGTGATCTGCGTGACAATCATCGGCAGAATCATCGTCTCAAGGCTGGACAGGAGGCTCGCGGGACGCGAGACGGCGGGCGCCGCTGACGCGGCGTGCGAGATCGCAAGCCTCTTACGCCGGCCGGCCCCGGAAGGTCCACGGGCCTTCGTCGAGTCCGGGCTCGGTGCCGTCTTGTCCGCGGCGCATCGCCCGGAAACGGAAATGGCGGCAGACGTGCAGCGAAGACTCGGGCAAAGCCGGCAACCTTAACGCCCGGTTCAGGCGTTGAGATCCTATCTGCGACCGTTCTTCACCCCGAGAACGCTCTGAGACGAACAGTGCCTCACCGAACGCCCGGTCTGCGATCGTCTCCCCTCCGGGCCCGACGGCGCAGCGGGCGTTTCGTGAAAGACGCGATGACTTTGAGACGATGACCGTGAGAGCCGACGAGGGAATGACGCATCCGACCGACCTTTCGACCCGCGATGCGGGTCCGGCGCCGATCGACCGCCGCCGGCTCCTCGGCGGGGTCGCGGCCGGCGCCGCCCTGGCCCTGCTGCCCGGCCGGGTGGAGGCGCAGGCCGCGCCGCCGGCCCTGCCCGCGGCGGGCTCGCCCTTCTCGGATGCCACCGTGCCCGACCTCGCCCGGGCGCTCGGCAACCGGCCCTTCGTGGCCCAGACCGCGAACGACGTCCCCGACGCGCTCAAGAACCTGCCGCGAGAGGGGTACGAGGCGATCCGCATCCGGCCCGAGGCGCTGATCTGGGGCGGCGAGCCGCACGGTTTCGCGGTCGAGCCGCTGCCGCGCGGCTTCTACTTCACCGACCGGGTCGCCCTGTTCCTCGTCGAGGACGGCGTGGTCCGCCCCGTCGTCTACGACCGCACGCATTACGACGCGGGCACGGAGGCGGGTGCGGCGGCCCTGCCGGAATCCGGGCGCGAACCGGGCTTTTCCGGCCTGCGCATCCGCGCGCGCTTCGGCGAGCGGCACCAGGATTTCGCGGTGTTCCAGGGCGCCTGCTTCTACCGGCTGGTGGGGCAGGGCCAGGAATTCGGCGTCGATGGCCGCGCGCTGATGCTGCGCCCGGCCGACCCGCGCGGCGAGGAATTCCCCCGCTGGCGCGCCCTGTTCGTGGAGCGCCCGAAGACGCCCGAAGGCCCGCTGGTGATCCACGCCCTGCTCGATTCCGATTCGCTCGCCGCCGCCCTGCGCCTGGAACTGCGCCCCGGCGAGACCTCGACCGCGGCGATCACCGCCACCCTGGTCACCCGCAAGGCCGTCGATCACCTCGGGCTCAGCGGCATGCAGGCACCGTTCCTGTTCGGCCCACACGACCGGCGCGGCGCGGACGATGCCCGGGCCGCGGTCTATGCCGCGGGCGGCCTGCAGATCCGCAATGGCGGCGGGGAGGCGATCTGGCGCCCGGTGCGCAACCCGGAGACGCTCCAGATCTCGGGCTTCCTCGACAACCGCCCGCAGGGCTTCGGCCTGACGCAACGGGACCGTTCGTTCACGACCTTCGAGGATGACAGCCGCCACTGGGAGCGCTGCCCCTCGCTCTGGGTCGAGCCGGGCGAGCCCGCCGGCGCCGCCGAGGCAGGCGCCGAGGGCCTATGGGGGGAGGGCGCCGTGACGCTCCTCGAAATCCCGAGCGATTCGGAAGTCAACGAGAACGTCATCGCCTATTGGCGGCCGAAGGCGGCCCTGCCCGCGGGCCAGGAGGTCCGCATCGCCTACCGGCAGAACTGGGGCCGCGAGCCAGCCTCGGCATCGCCGCAGGGCAGCCCGCTCGCGCGGGTCACGAGCACCCGCAGCGGCCGCGGCACGGCCAATCCCCGGCGCCTGTTCCTCGTCGACTTCACCGGCGACGGGCTGTTCACCGCCGAGGGCGCCCTCGTGCCCGTCGAGACCGTGCTGATCGCCGGCCCCGGCCGGATCGTCGAGGGCGCGACCCGCTGGATCGCCCATCCGGAGACCCGCACCGTCCGCGTCGCCTTCGAGCTCGATCCGGGCAGCGAGCGGGCCTGCGAGTTGCGCCTTGCCCTCAAGACGGAAGGGCGACAGATCACGGAAACGTGGCTGTACCGCTGGACGCCGTAATCCCTTGCGGGCGCCTTCGCAGCCCGTTGCCGACCCCTTGCCGGAGCGACGATGCCCGACACCGCCGATAGCGCCTCGACCGTGATGGACCGCCCCGTGGCGCACCAGGCCGAGGCGCGGACCGAGCCGGCCTCCAAGCCGGCCTCCATGCCGCCGCGCGCCCCCCTGGCGATGCCGGTGCAGGATCTGCGCACCCGGCCCGCGACGCGCCGCGACGGCGGCGGCGGGCCGCTGGCGGCACGCCTGTTCGTGTTCGGCGGGGCTGCGGCCCTCACCGCCTACGGCGCGTGGCAGATGTACGAGGTGATCTCGGTCTCCGGCGGCGCGACCTGGCTTCAGTACGTGCTGCTGGTGCTGTTCGTCCTGAACTTCTCGTGGATCGCGCTGGCCTTCACCGGCGCGCTCCTCGGCTTCGCGACGCTGCTGCTGCGGGACAAGGCGGCGCCGCGTCCGGCGAGCCTTTCCACCCGCACTGCCATCGTCATGCCGGTCTACAACGAGGGCAGCGCCCGGGTCTTCGCCGGGCTCCAGGCGATGCACGAGGAGGTCGAGGCCACCGGCCTCGGGCGCCATTTCGACTGGTTCGTGCTCTCCGATTCGACCCAGGCCGACGCCTGGGTCGCCGAGGAGCGCGCGCTCCTCGATCTGCGCGCGGAACTCGGTCCCGAGGCCCGGCTCTACTACCGCCACCGGGCAAAGAACCATCACCGCAAGGCCGGCAATATCGGCGATTTCGTCACTGGCTGGGGTGGCGCCTACGACCACATGCTGGTGCTCGACGCCGACAGCCTGCTCACCGGCGACTGCATCGTGCGGCTCGCCGCCGCGATGGAGGCCGACCCTCAGGCCGGCATCATCCAGAGCCTGCCGCTCATCATCAACCGCAACACCCTGTTCGCCCGGCTCCAGCAATTCGCCGCGCGCATCTACGGCCCCGTCATCGCCACCGGCCTCTCGGTCTGGTCGGGCCGCGACGGCAATTACTGGGGCCACAACGCGATCATCCGGATGCAGGCCTTCGCCGAGGCCGCCGGCCTGCCGGACCTTAAGGGCCGCCCGCCCTTCGGCGGCCACATCCTCAGCCACGATTTCGTCGAGGCGGCGCTGATCCGCCGCGCCGGCTGGGGCGTCACCATGCTGCCGCGGCTGGAGGGCTCCTACGAGGAGAGCCCGCCCTCACTGATCGATCTCTCCGTGCGCGACCGGCGCTGGGCGCAGGGCAACCTTCAGCATGCCCGCGTCATCGGCGCGGCGGGCCTCGCGCCGGCCTCGCGCCAGCATTTCGCCACGGGCATCGCCGGCTACGTCGCCTCGCCGCTCTGGCTCGCCCAGCTGGTGATCGGCATCATCATCGTGCTGCAGACCGCCTGGGTGCGCCCGGAATACTTCTCCGCCGAGTTCGGCCTCTATCCGGTCTGGCCGCGCTTCGACCCGGTGCGCGCGCTCCAGCTCTTCGCCCTGACCATGGGCATCCTGCTCGCCCCGAAGTTTCTGGGCCTGATCCTGGCGCTTCTGGACGCCGAGACCCGGCGGGCCAGCGGCGGCGCGGGACGGCTGACCCTGTCCTTCCTGATCGAGATCCTGCTCTCGGCGCTGATCGCGCCGATCGCGATGCTGGTCCAGTCGGGCTCGGTGTTCCAGATCCTGGCCGGGCGCGACACCGGCTGGAACCCGCAGCGCCGCGACGACGGCTCGATTCCCCTCTCGGACATCGTGCGCCGCCACCGCTGGCATACCGGCCTCGGCCTCGTCACCGGCGTCGCGGCCTTTGCCATCGCCACCTCCCTGTTCCTGTGGATGTCGCCGACGATCCTCGGCCTCGTGCTGGCGATCCCGCTCTCCTGGGCGAGCGGGCAACTGGCACTCGGGCTCGCGCTGAAGCACCGCGGCCTGCTGGTGACGCCGGAGGAGCAGGTCCAGCCGTCCATCGCCCGCCGCGCCGGCGAACTCGCCCGCCGCAACGAGGCCTGCGGCTTCGACGACACCGACGCGCTCGCCGCGCTCCACGCCGACCCGACCCTCGCCCGCGCCCACGCAGCGATGCTGCCCGAAGGCACGCCCCGGCCGCGCGGGACCATCGACGCCGACCACACGCTCGCCCGCGCCAAGATCGTGGAGGCCGAAACCCTGGCCGAGGCGCAGGCGTGGCTCACCCCGAAGGAGCGCTTCGCCCTCCTCCACGACCGCGCCCTCCTCGACCAGCTCACCCGCCTGCGGCCAGCCTGAGCCCGGTCACCGCCCTGCGCCCCCGCGCCTCGCGCGCCGCCCCGATCCCGCGCATGGCACATTGACGCTGATCCCCAGGGGGCCATAGACAAGCCTGTGACGCCACGGCGCGCTTGGATCGCGCGCCTTCGCGGACGGGGAAGGGTGGCCGAGTGGTTTAAGGCAGCGGTCTTGAAAACCGCCGTGGGGGCAACTCCACCGTGGGTTCGAATCCCACCCCTTCCGCCAAATATCGTTGTTTTTGCTAATAAATCTGGCGAAGCAAACCCTCCACCCCACCATCTACCCCACCAGCGCAAAATCGCAGGCCCAAGATGGCGGACGCCAACCCCACCGTCCGCGAACTCTTCAAGGCCAACGTCGTCACCCATGACGATCTGAACGCGCTGGTCGATGCCGTTCTCGCCGGCCGGATGAATGTGCGGGAGGAACTCGCCGAGGGCTACACGCTCGACGTGGCAGCCGCCGTGAAGGCAAACGCCTTCGCCACCGCTGTCCTGCGCGACAAGACGAGCTCGACTGGCGCTAGGCGCTCCGCCGCGCGCACCGCGATCCTGCTGGCGCGGGCGCAGAAGGAGTGAACCGCAAAGACGCCAGTCGTGGAGCCGCCACACAGCCGCGCTAACATGCCGGCATGCAGTCGCCTGGCCACACAATGGAGCCCGACGGAGAGGATCGCTTCGTCGTGAGGGTCGATGGAGACCTAGCGGGATACGTGACCCAAGATCCTGTGCGGCCTGGTTTGTGGATCGCAGAGGATCAGAAGCGCCGGTTCATGGGCCGTGTGTATCAGCCGGAGAAGGCAGCGACGTTCCTTGCAGCTTGGTTCATCGCCGGGGATGAGGCGTGAGCATGCCCGACCGCACCGTCGCCAACTAGTGGGCACCCAACGGCGCCTGCTTCACCCGCATTTTTTTACCAGACGAGCGCAAAGAATGGTGGGGGGGGTAGGACTCGAACCTACGTAGGCATTGCCAGCGGATTTACGGTCCGCCCCCTTTGCCACTCGGGCACCGCCCCCGTGCCTAAAACGATAGCCTGTGCGCCGACTTGCATAAATCCGCATTTCGGATTGCCTCAATCGAGTACGAGCACCCCGACATCTGCGGGGCCGTGGCATCAGCACCAGTGGCAAGGATCTGGCCGACCTTCTGGCCCGCGCGCTCATGACGGGAAGCGATGCGGCTTGGGACAAGCTGAGGCCCTACGGGATCAAGCGCATCACCGAGCGTCACCCGACTGAGCCGGCGAAGATCGTCGTCGGCGAGCGCGAGATCGCGGTGCGGTAGCCCAAAAACGAAAAACCCCGCGCGTCGGGTACCGGATGGGCTTGGTAGGGTCAGCAGATGCGAGGCGATCGGCGTCGAGGCGGACCGGATCTCATTCTGCAACCTGATCGGCTATCGCGGCGTTCCAGGCACCCCAGTTGGCATGCCGATCTGGGAGTTCGTCGTTCGGGCGCGGAAGGCTTGATGTTCCCCTTGGACTACACCATCGAAGAGAGCGCCAACGGCGAGTTCATCGTAAAGGTTGGCGAGGACGTGGCGGGCCACGTGTCCGAGGATGCCGAGCACCCGGGCCTCTGGGTTCTTGAGGATGCCGATGGCCAACTCGTGGGGCGGCATCACGATCAAGAGGACGGCGCTGCGTTTCTGGCCCTGCGGTTCGCGGCAGGAGGCCAGGACCAGCAATGACCAACGACGACCAAACCGCCGCCGAGCTGCGCGGCCTGCTCCGGTTCGCGCAGGGCCTCGGCCTGGACGAGGCGACCGTGCGAGAGATCTACGAGGCCGTCGGGCGTGAGGCCATGGTGACAGGCGCCAGCGATGACACCCGCATGGCCGAGGTGCGGAGGCGGATGCTCGCGGCGGCGAGTTGACATAGGCCATGGCTGAACATGACCGGCAGGCTCGAGGGATGAGGCATCACTGATGGTCGCAATGAAATCTCTTCCGTGAGAGTTGCCCCACGTGCAGACTGCTACGTCGACAATCCTGCTGTGCCGCTCTGGCATCAAGGGCCCGAACCCATGGACGACCATAGTGGATCGCCGAAGCAGGCAACCAAGCACGACGCTATGGTCGGCCTGCGCATTCAGGCGCTGCGCAAGTCCAGGGGCATCTCACAAACTGCGCTCGGCATCGCGATCGGCGTGACGTTCCAGCAGATCCAGAAATATGAGAACGGCACGAACCGCGTCGGCGCCGGTCGCCTGAGCGACATCGCTGGGGTACTTGGAGCGCCGGTCTCCGTCTTTTTTGACGATGGGGGCGGCACCGCCGCGCTGGAAAAGACAGAGGTGTTCGATTTTTTGCGTGCCCCGGGCGCCATCGACCTGCTGAACGCCTTCATCACAATTGAGGATGACCAGCTACGTCGCGAGGTTCTGGCCCTTGTTCGCAGCGCCGCTCGCATGGAGCAGGATCGGGGCGCCTGAGCCAGACGAGCAGCGAGTGTCCGGCCCCGGCGAACGTCGAGAGGACGGAGATCCCCACAGCTCGGATTACGCCGCCATGCGAGACCAACCGAGACGAACGCATGGCCGAGGTGCGGAAGCGGATGCGTGCACCGTGGCTCGGTCGCGCGAGCGTGTCCTATGACCGCTACATGCAAGAGCGCCGTCAGCGACGGCTAAGGATTGAGGCGGCGGCATCGCGGACTATAGAAGACCGGCTGTAAAGCCACAACGGAGTTGCCTGAGCAACACTTCGCGTCACACCCGCCTTGAACACGTAGACACCTCGGTTGTTCGCGGGATCGATACCGCCAAGATCGTAAATCGAAGCCCCCTCCTGTTTGGCCTTCTCAAGAGCGCGCCACAGCGCAAGCCTTGGCACCTCCAACTCTCGAGCACGTTCGTTAGAGGCGACAAAAAAATCAGTCCAGCGGTGACGCGACTTATGAGCTATACGGACAAGGATCGGCTCTCCATTTTCACGAACCTCTTGAAATTCGAGGCAAGTGTCGTGCGCTGCCAGGTCGCCGTATATCTGGGTGTTGAGGCTATTCTGGAACCCCTTTCTCTCTTTGAGAGAAGTATACATCTTGGAAAACACGTCGAATGCCTGAGATCTATCTGAAGGACTTTGGGAGAAATTTATCACTATATTGTTATTGCGCTCCGCTTTTACGAGTGCGTTGCGCCAGCGCCCATCCAAAGCCGACCGGATCGATTCCATGGTCTGTAAAAGATTGACCTCAAGCGTGTGATCCTTGGCCGAGATCACTGGGCGAAATCCATGAGCCAGGAGGGCGAGCTTTGCTTCACCCGTCTCGAATTGATGATATCTAATGCCAAGCAGATCGAGACGTCCCAGATTCAAGTGCGCAACAAAGGCTTCGAAGACCTCTTTCGCCTGAAAAGCCCCTTTGTCAGTTAAAATTGGGCAGCCCTGCGCCAAAATAAAGCGAGATGGGCCGCGCTTGCGTATTTGATATTGAACCAATCCAAGCTCTCGCCCCGATTGGTCGCTTATAATGACGCGCTTCACCAACCAACCGAGGCGCCTTTTGTATTCTCCCCACTTTTCGGATGCGTAAACATTGGCACACTCGGTCCGGCGAATAGCTTCCTGCCAATCCAAACTCCGAGGCACTTCGGTGATTGTCAGCGATTTCACAGTAGCCCCAACCAGTCGTGACAATGCCGTTGGCGGGCAGGCGGTGGCCCATTCAACGGTAAGCCAATGATCAACCTGCGGCCTGTACCCGCAAATGTGCAGACGTTTCCATATGAAGACGTGGAAGCGCATACAATGCGCGAAATTTACCTATCAGTAGGCATTTCCTGGGCTCAATCTGCTCGCCGCCTGGATGGCCGAGGTGCGGAAGCGGATGCTCGCGGCGGCACACGGGGTTTGAAACGAAAAACCCCGCCGCGGCTGAGCCGGGCGGGGCAAGTCGGGTATCGAGATGGAAGTGCCCGCTGGGGGGGGCGGGCATGAGGTAGACGGCTGGTCGCGCCGTTCCGTCCGGCGGGTGTGCCCCGCGCTCCACGCAGGGCGCACACCCCATCACCCAGGGGTTCCCTCCGAACGGAAGCGCTCCTGTCCGCCACCAGCCCCCGATGCAGGGTCGCCTGCGCTAGATCGCGGGACCGATGTCCGGCCAGGTGACGACGATGGCGGTCAGAACGCGATTAAATCGCAGCGCGCCCTAGATGCGACGGATGAGCAAACCTCTCGTCAAACGTCGCGTCGTCATCGCACTGCTGAGCGGCGTATGCTGTGGGCTCTTCGCCCTTGGCGCTCTTTGGCTGCTGTGGCCACAGCAGCTTGCGCCAATCCCTCCCGTTGCCGTCGCGCTGGCAGGCGTTCTTGGATCGGCGGTTGGCGCGTTCGGCGCACTGATCGCGCTGAGCCAGACCAGATCGGAGCAAGGCCAGCAGGAGTGAAGTGCGCTGGTGAGGTACGCTACGACGAGTCCCGCTCCACGCACGGGACTCGCACCACCGCCTCTGGCGTCTCCCGCACGAACGTCATCAGCGGTCCAATGGTGATCTCGGATCGAGCGTGCGGCCGGTTACCCGGATCGGTAACCACCGGACTGATGCGCGTGCTCGGCCCGATGTAGAGGTAGGCGCGGGCGTCCTTGGCCGACTTCCCGCTTGCCAGCGGTTCGAATCCGACCTTCGCCCCATCCGCGACGTCCGTTGAGGGTGGGTAGCAGGCATTCACTCAAGATGCCGCAACGAGCTGCTCCCCCCGCTGACAGCAGACCTGTGCCGATAGAAATTCATGAGGCGACTTCTACCCCGCCTGCGTCGAGGCGGTGTCCCGTTCAATCAAGTCTTTTTGACGTGATCCGGCTTAACTGCGCCGCTTGCGCCGATTGGCGTCGGAACAGGGGTGGCCATGTGCTCTTCTGTCATAGCAGGACCGCCCGGACCCTCAGTCCGGCCGGTGGGAAGACAGCCCCAGCGCGAACGGGAGGCCGCTCCCTGCTGCCTTGAGCCGTCCTGGGGTTGGTCCGGCGGTTTACGCCACCCTTATCGAACTTGGTGCAGATCCGGAGAGCCTCATTGCCGAGTTGGGTCTCGATCCCGGACTCTTCGACGGCGGCAAGCGCGTCCCCTATGCCGACCTCGCCCGCCTGATCACCCTCGGGGCTGAGCGGACGAACTGCCCTTATCTTGGGCTCCTCGTCGGCCAGCGCGGCACCCTGGGATCGCTGGGACGTCTCGGTGCGCTCATGCGCCACTCGGACAGCGTCGGCGACGCCTTGCGGGCGCTCGTCGCGCACTCAGGCACGCAGAACTGGGGCGCGGTGGTCGGGCTAGGCATCCACAGCGGCGTCGCCGTTTTCAGCTACGCCCCCCTATGGTCCGGAAGCCGAGTGCGCGGCCATCCACTCGGAGCGAGCGCTCGCCACCATGACCAACGTCCTTCGGGCGCTAGGTGGGGCTGATTGGGTGCTGCAGGAGGTTCTGCTGCCGCGCTCCAAGCCACGCGACACCGCTCCCTATGGCCGCTTCTTCCGTGCGCCCGTCCGGTTCGATCAAGAGGCGGCTGCCTTGGTGTTCTCGGCCGACCATCTTGAGCAGCACATCGCCGGTGCAGACCCGACTGTCCGCCGGCTGGTAGAGGGCCGCATCCGCCGACTTGAGGCCCAACGGTCATCCAGTTTGACGGAGGAGCTGCGTCGATACCTCCGGATCCAAATGACCCAGCAGCTCTGCACGGCGGATCGCGTGGCGCGTATGTGGCGGGTCAACCGCCGCACCTTTAGCCGACATTTGCGGGCCGAGGGCACGACCTTCAAGCAGCTTGCCAGCGAGGCACAGTTCCAGGTGGCCAAGCAACTGTTGGCCGAGACGTGCATGAGCCTGACGGAGATCTCGGCCACCCTGAACTTCTCCGAGCCGGCCGCTTTCACGCATGCCTTCCGGCGCTGGTCGGGCATGACGCCGAGTGCGTGGCGGCTGGAGAACCGAGCGTCTTAAATGCCTCGGTCCCAGAACCCTCAGCATCCATCGAAACAGCCAAGCCCCACATCATTGCGGTAAGGCACCTCCAGCGGTTAGCCGCGTTCCTCAGTTTGCGCCGCTGCTTCTGAGCCCCCGACAACAGACTTCCAGCGACGCGCTAGCGGTCGGCGAGTGGTAGCGGTAGGCCGACCAGCACCCGTTACCTGTGAAAGATAATTTTCGCCTGCCGACCGATCAGGGCACCTTTGGTGTCTCTTGGTCCGGGAGGGTTATTGCTGCCCCGTCCTGGAACAGGACGGTTCGCAAGCGTTCTCGCCCCAGCACCCGGCCGAGTTCCCGGAACGCAAAATAGGGGATCAGAGCCACGGCCATGATGAGGCCGACCGACGCGACCCCACGGGCACCCCCACCGCCGATGGCCGGCACGCTCCCAGCCAACGTCTTCCCATGCCAGAGACCAAACGCCATCTTCTCGATGGCGTAGGCACATACCAGGAGTGCTGCAAATACGAAGGATCGCGTAAGGATCGGAAAGATCAACGGTCGTCCTTGGAAGATGGGGAGCATATCCAGGCTCTCGCCCACGAGCATGACCTTCGCCAAGATCCAGGCATTGATGAAAGCCAGCCCGTAAAACCCATACTCTATGCCATGGCGCGACAGCACGATGTGCTCGTGCAGGATGAGAAGCCCGAAGACGACCCAGAGATAGGTGAAGATGCCGAGGATCCGCTTGACCTCTGTGAGGAGCCTGCGCCCAATCCGGTGCGTCCAGCCGTCAGCATGGTCGGAAGGCTTTGAAGGTGCGGTCATCGGGGTAGATGTAGAGGGAGGCTGAGGCATCGACGGATCGTATCAGTAACGTCGCTCCATGCGTCGGTCGTGCCGATCCATCCTCCTTTCCTGCCTATTCACGTGGCGGTCCATCCGCCGGTCATTGCGACGCTGCATTCCAAGGGTCTGGGTCTGGATGACCAGCCCGTCAGCTACGCCAGTCGCTTCAATCGCAAGCCGAGAATTGCTGAGTAGAGCAGACTGGGCTCCACTTCCGAGGCCGAGGACAAGTGCCGAAGCAATAAATAACCTCGCAAGGTCCAGATACGACATAGCCCTATCCTTGGTCTCGTCGTGGCCGCCGGAACTGGCACACCTCTTCCATTATTCCGGCTTCACCACGCACTGCTTGATCAGGTGGGCCAAGCTGATCGGAATGCGGGCGCTGCACAACGGATCGTCAGCGAACGTCCGTTTCAGCGAAACCGCCGAGTCGAATGGATGGCCGAAATGGGCGCAAGGCGGAACCTCCGCTTGCGGGCGGCGAGCCAATCTCCGCTTTCCAGCCCATCCGGACCTTCGGCGGAAGGGGGGGCGAATGTCCGCAAGGGATCGCAAGCGGACCCTGCATCGCTGTCTGATCACTTCTCCTTTGCTCCACGCTCCACGCAGGGCGCCCGCACCACCTCCTCCGGTGCTTCCCGCGCGAACGTCGTCAGCGGCCCGATCGTGTTCTCGGAGCGGGCGTGCGGTCGGTTACCGGGGTAGGTAACTACCGGGCTGATGCGCGTGCTCGGCCCGATGACCAGGTAGACGTGTGCATCCTTCAGCCAGAGTTCGACGTCGGCACAGGGCGACGGGACGGTGGAGCGCAGTGGGGGGCCAAGTCCTTCCGGCAATGCGAGCATCAGGCTCCGGATGTGGTTCCCACATCGGCCTTCGCCGGCCATTTCCGGCGCCGATGCGGCAGGCCGGAGGAGCGGGCGATTCCCGACCGGCGCTCCGAGTAGCTCGGCGCTACCATGGGATAGTCTGCCGGCAAGCCATAGCGGGCGCGGTAGCTGTCGGGATCTAGCCCATGCCGACGAAGGTGCCGCTTCAGCATCATGTACGGCGCGCCGTCGATGAACGAGATCAATCCCTCGGGCGAAATCGATCGCCGGACTTGTCTAGCCGTTGGCCCCTGGACCTTCGGCGCCGCATGAGCTTCCGGTTTCGCCCTCAATCCAGCAAGCGCCGAGTATGTCCCCTGAATAAGGCCAGGCAAATCAGACGCATCCAACGTATGGTTTCGTACATAGGTCGAAGCAATCATGATCGTTAGATCGACAGGCTCAGCCGAAGTGACAGGCGAACATGAGTTTCTAATCAAAGTTGCACCACAACTTTATTGTAATCGCTAAATAGAACCTTAAATGACTAGGACAGACATTATCTATCCCCCAAACGGAGTAGAGTGTCCTCCGTCCAAAGGAAGCACGCTCACTTCCCGAACAGCCAGATCGGCACGCAACCCGGTGGAATGACTGCGGGCCGGCGATCGACGACGACGGAGCCGCCGATGCGGTCGAGGTGGATTTCGCGCTCGCACGGGGCGATGCAGCGGCGCGGGTACCGGCGGCTTATGAGGGGCCAAACCGTCAAGCGGGACGCTCTTCGGCGCCAACCGGCCTCACGGCTTTCGCTCGATCTGAAAGCGCACCACGTTCTGCGCCCGCGTGATCGGCCAGTAGTGCCGTTGGAGCGGGTTGCAGTGGTACTCTGGAGCGGCATGGTACTCACCGGCGCCCGGCCCAAACTCCTCGGGCACCGTGACCGTGAAGGTGATCGTGCGCGGGCCGAGCCCCTGCGGTGGGCGCTCATACCGAACCGCCGGCAGGATCACCCGATGCGTGTGCGCATCAAATAGGGCCCGGTCGACGTAGGCGCTGCAGTTGCGCAGGTAGTCCAAGCGCTGCCGGATCACGAGCTTGCCGCCCGGACGCACCACAGGCGTCAGCACGGTCGTCTCCTTCACATCCACCGGCAGGCCACGATCGGCGATGAACCATGCCAGTACTCCGGCGGTCGCGAGGATCGCGCCGGTGATGATGGTGAGGCAGCCGTAGCCGAAGAGACGAAGCCCCGTCATCGGCCGCCTCGCACCATCGAGAACAGGTCGATGCCGTTCTTGGCGAGCGCCGTGACGCCGCCAACGAAGGCCACCGCAAAGCCCCCGACCCACATCAGCACCTTGGCGGCCGTGCGCGAGGAGCTGACGAACTCGACGACCCCGTCGAGGTTCTTCAGCTCGCGCGGGTTCTTCTCGGCGATCCAGTCGATGGTGTCCTTGCGCAGCGCCAGCAGGGCGAGCAGCTTCTCGGCCTCACCCTCGTCGATCGAGCGAAACAGCTTGCGCATGTGCGGCGGGAACGACATGACGCGGCGGTCGTCATCGTCGTTATCCAGGCCGATGGCCCGGCGCACGGCATCCTCGCCGAGGCCGCGTTCGGGCGGGTGAACGCTGCTGCGCAGCATCTCTCCCGCGCCGATCGCCGCCCCGCGCCGCGCCTGCCGCAGTTCCTCTTCCGGCAGTCGTTCCGACCCGGGCATCCGCTTCTCCTGCTCAGCGCCGGGTCATCTCGTCCATGCGGCGCAGCTCGTCGGCATCCACCGTGCCGGCGGCGATCTGCTCCTGCGCCGGGACGAGCACAGCCGCCTCGCTGGCATGGTCGTCTAGGTCGAGCTTGCGGAAGATCCGGGCCGCGATGCCATCAGCACCGCCGGCCGCCTTGATGACCGCGGTCGGGGCGGTGTCGATGACGTACTGCGTGCCCTTGGCGATGACCGGCACCGCCACGTTGACCGAGAGCGTCTTGTCCTTGGCCGCGCCGTTGACCGCGTTGAGGCCGAAGCCGACGGCCGCCTCGAGCATCATCTCCACGCGCCGCTGCGACAGAAACAGGGCCGCCCACGGATAGACCTTGCGGATGGCCTGGATGATGTAGGCCGCGATGATCGGCAGGAGGATCGTCAGGATCGGCTCGCGCAGCGACACGGCGAGCGCGACGAGCCAATCGCCCCACGGGATCAGCACGGGCTTGTCGCCGACGGTGGCGACCTCGGCGAAGGCGGGAGACGCGACACAGGCGAGCGCCAGCGCCGCGAGCAGAAGCACACGGGTCATGATGTGGTTCTCGATTTCAGGAGGATGCGCGGCGGGCCCGGCCGGCTCGGGTCTCGGTGGGGGTACGCCGCACACTCGGCTTGAGCGTGCCGAGGTCGCGTTCCATGGTTCGCTGTCGTTGCGCCGTGGTCGCCACCCGATACTCACGGCAGACGGCCGGCGGGTCGGTACCTCCCCCTCCTTCAGTGCCGGCCCGCTGTTCTACGCCTCGCTCACACCCGAGCGGGCGCCGGCAATCGTCGTCGGCAGCGTATGCGGCGCCGGCAGCGGCACGTCGGCCGGCCAGCGATAGGCAACGATCTCCGAGCGCTTGAACGCCGCCACGTTGACCGCGTCGCTCTGGTTGCCCCCGAGCAGGAACACCTGATCCTTGCTCGCGCCGACGACGAGGCCGGTGTGCCCCTGCCATGCTGAGCCGTTGCGCTTCTTCGTGGCGATGGCGCCGAGGGCGGGCGCCGGCAGTCCGACCCCCCAGGACTCGAACGAGCGGGCCGCGAGGCTGCGCGAGCCGGGATGCCCGGCGCGCTCCAGCACGGCGTTGACGAAGGCTGCACACCACGCGGTGCTGTCGGTCTTGATGCCGGGGAAGCCCGCGTCTGCGAACAGCTTCACCACCTCCGGATTGTTCTTGACGCCCGGCGCTTCCTTCAGACCGTTCAGCGCCTCGGCCAGCACGAGCCATCCGGGCTTGTCGGGCGCCTCTCGCCGCTCGCTGATGTCGGCCTTCTGCAGGGCGGCCTGCGTCTTCGGACCGGCGATGCCGTCGGCCACGAGGCCCGCCGAGCGTTGAAACGCAGTCACAGCGGCGATGGTGAGCGGCCCCGCATCGCCGTCTGCGCCGCTCTTCCCGAGGTCATACCCGCGCGCCAAGAGAGCGCGCTGGATTTCAGCAACGGTCATGGTTGTGTTCTCCGATGTCGGGGCCATCTCAACTCGGATGGCGAGAGCGCGGGCTAGGTGGTTAGGGCCGCGGCAGTATCTCCGCTTGAGGCGATCGGCTTCGATCGCCCTGCGCAGCGAGGATCAGCACGATGGATATCCGCGTCGAGCGTGCATACGATGGCGTTTGCACAGTATTTGCGCCAAACTTGATCGTATCTGGATTAAGCGAAGAAGCTGCGGAGGCGCTGTCTTTGGCGCTGGACAGATCATCTCGCGAGAAGACTGTAACGCCTTCTAACAATACGAAAGGTGGGCGCACCGGGCAGGTTGCGTCGTCGTTCCAGCCAGCACGACAAAATTCTGATCGCGCTCGTTCTGCCTAGTCCACCTATTAGTCGTCATGTCAGTCTCGGGCCGGGTGGCGCGGCGAGCGGGTCGATGTCGTTCAGACGAGTTCGAGGTTCGCCGTCTGCACCGGAAACTGGATCGTCATGCCTGAGGCGTTCACGCCCATCAGCGTGGTGAGCTGCTGGAACTCCGGATCGCACAGCATCACCGTGCCGACATCGCCGGTCATGAACTCGGGCGGGATGCCGTCGCGGCGGGTGATCCGCACCCGATCGCCGAACTTGAACGGTGCGGCCTCCATGCGCCGCAGGAACTCGGCGTGGACGTGATCGGCGATGTCGGCCGCCGTCTCCAGGGTCTTCGTCTCGGTCGTCGTGACGGTCTTGGTCAGGGTCAGCATGGATGGCTCCTCACAGGGCGGCAGCGCGGGACCAAAGCGCATCGAGCGCAGCGGCGTCGTAGGGTTTGCCGGTGGCCGGGTTGGTCAGCAGGCCGCCGAGCTGATCGGTGAGCGGGTGGCCACGCTCGAAGGTCGTCGCGCCGGCCAGCATCATGCGCGCGCCAAAGCGCCGGCCACCTGCTTCGGGGATCTTCGCCAGTGCGGCTTCCATCGCCTCGGGCAACTCGCCGCGTGCGGCCCAGGCCAGCGCCTCGGCCTCGGAGATGGTGCCGGCGAGCGCGAGCGCTTGCGCGAACTGTCGGTCCGAGATCGCGTCGGGTGCCGGCTGCCACAGGGGTGTGTCGTCGGCCAACTCGAAGGACCAGCCATCCGGCAGGTCGGGCTTCGGCGCGCCGTCTTCCAGCGTGTAGTGAGCGACCTTCCGGCCGCCATCGTCCAGTATCTGCATGAAAGTCATGGCTAATCGATCGCCTCAAAGACCATGGAGAACAGAACAGCGTTTGTCGGAGCCGCGCCGGCGCTCGACACGATCTTGAGGCACCAGCGGTCGTCGGCCTCAAACGGCACGCTGTTGACGAGATCGGCCCCAGAATTTGAGCCGGTGCCCGTAATCGTGCAGCTCAACACTGTGTCGGAAAACAGCTTTTGCAGCGTGATCGTCCAGCTTTCGCCGGCACCCGGCGGGCCGGGCGTCGCCACGCGGAGCTTACTGAAACGCCCTCGGCGCCCCGCCGGCTGGTAGCAGAGGCTCCAGGTCGTCTGCACACTGCCGGCGGTAAAATAACGGGTCACGCCAGCGGGAATGCCGGTCGTGCCCGCGCTGCCGGAGAACACAAGCGGCGTGATGAGCGGATAGCCGTTCCGCCGCTGATAGTGCCGCACCGTCCAGTTGCCGGCAGAGTCGGAGGTCGCAAGCGCCGTGTCGCCCGCCGCCGTCACGATATTGGCGGCGGTGGGTAGGATCAGGGTCGTTCCGTTGTGCGCGAGCGTGCAAGCGCCCGTAAACCGCAACAGGCGCGTGAGGTTCTTTCCCGGCCCGAAAGACTGGATTGTTGCCGCGCCGGAGATGATAGCGCGCGCCGCCGGCACCTGCCCGAGATCGAGGGTCGCCGCCGAGGCCAGCGTCATTTCATTTTGCCGGAAATCCACCGTACCGGCCGACAGGTCGAAAAGAGCCGCCTCGATCGGCGTTGCGCCGTCAGGAAACGCCCGAACCGCCAACACCTCCGTGCTGACCTGCGCGCCACCCGGCGGCGTGTAGATGTGCGGGCGATGCACGATATCGGCCCACGTGCGGCCGGCCGTCGCGAAGCCAAGGCGGCTCAGAGCCGTTGACGCCACCTTGTCGAGGACAAGTTGGCGGGCGCCGGCAAACAGGTTCGTCGCCGGGCCGATAAGGTTGCTGAGCGCCTGCAACAGCTTCAGGCTCACCGCCGCCGCAAAGCTGGAATCGGTACCGTTGAAGCCGCGCGTGTCGATCAGGAAGGGCACGCTGTTGTACGCGGTCGGGATGCTGCCCGCGGTGGTGATCGTGCCGCCGTTCGTGCCGTTCGGGACCACCGTGTTGATGATCCAGGCGTCTCCCATAGCCCGCTCGCGAGAGCCGAAGTTGATCGTCATGCCCTGCTGAACAACGGCGTTCAGATCCATGCCGGTGATCGACACCGAGTTGGTGTTTGCGGCGACCGTCGCGGTCGCGGTTGAGGGGCCGTAAAGAGGCATGGGGAAGCGTCCTCAGAAGCGAGGTGATAGCGAAGCGGAATTGTTCGCAGAGTCGTGTGGAAGGCGCTCGATGGCGCGGCGGCTTAGGAGCCGGTGATTTCAAGGTAAGTATACGCTAGGCCCCGCTGGCCATTCGTCACGCTGATTGTATAGACGTGATCTCCGGGCGGGGGCCTGTCGGTGTATTTCGACTCAGTTGCAAGTGTTTGCAGTGACGGGACACTGCCGGTCGGAGTAACGTAGTAGGCCACGCCCTTGTCGCGCAGCGGAGTGCCGTCCCGAGCGATGCGCAAGACACCTTCGGAGCCGAGCGGGCGTACAGATTGCGGCTCGCCATAGAACTCAGCGAAAATCACCACGGCTGATCCAGGGCGCGTTGTGATGCCGAACTGGATGGAACTCGCATTAGGATCGTATCCGCTGTTTGACTGCGAGATACTGTTCGGCAGGAAGTTGCCCGGCCCAAGTCGAAGTGTGTCGATATAGGTTTCCGCACCGGTAAAGCGGAACGGGTAGGTCGTGCCTCCGTTGGCGGTGAACGCGATCAGGTTTGCATCGAACAGGATTCGGGACGAACCATCGCCCAAGATGTCCATGAACAGGCCGGAGTTGCGGTGGAAGCCGTTCCGCTCCGTCGAAAGCTGGATCGAGAACCTGACCGCGACGCCCGCCGGGGCCGAGACCGCCTCGAACTTGATCCGGCCCGCGGCCGTGCCTGCATCGGTGCGGGCGAAGACGTCTTGGATCTGACCAGCGAAGACGCCATCCTGATTGATCCGTGCGGTTTGCTCGTTCAGGAAATAACCGCGATCCGAGTTGGTCTGCACGACCAGGGCATTCAGCGCACGTGCAACCCCCTCGGTTTGATTGAATCGGGCGCTGTTCTCCGACAGGAAGTAGGCGCGATCCCCGTTGGTTTGGGCGACAAGTTGGTCGGTGCGGGTGGCCTGCGCGCTGTCGCCGTTGACGATCACCTGCCGCGTCTCGACGTTGAAGGCGTTCAGGTTGCCAACGTGCGTGTTGACGTCCGCTCGCAGGACGTTGATCGCCTGCGCGTTGGCGGCATCTCCTGCAGCGTACGACGTGAACAGGGTCTGGATGTTCGCCTCAGACGAGGCGACCTTGCCCTCCACATTATCAAAGCGCACGGATATGCCCTGAAACTGCGAGGCGGCGCTGCTGAAGTTGTCCGTGATCGCTTGACCGAGGGTGGTGATCGCGGCCTCGGACGAACCAACCCGGCTCGTGACGCTGGTCAGGCGGCTCGAAAGAGCGCTGGTCTCGCTGGCGCGCGTCTGCTCCTCCGTAACGAGCCGCGCCTCCGCGGTCCCGATCCGTGACACCGCCCCGGCGATGCGGGTCGTCTGCGCCGCGTCGGCCGCGGCCCGCACCTGGATCTCCGACGTGACGTCGGCTGCGACCTTGCCGATCTGCGCCGAAAGCAACGTCTGGCTCTGCACAAGAGCCTCGCCGTTGCCGGCGATCGCCCGCGTGACATCGACGAACTGTGCCGCCGTGTCGCCCTGGAAAGCGAGCAAGCGCGTGGACACCTCGGCGACGGCCCGGCCCGCCTCGTCGAAGTTGGCGGAGGTAGCTGTCTCGGCGCGAGCGACGTGCTCGTACAGCCCCCCGGTTTGCTCGCCGAGGTATTCGAGCATCTGCGCCAGCGTTCCGACCATCAGCGGCAGATCGACGGCGCTCGTGCCGGCGGCGGTGACGACGTTACGGATGCTGCCCTCGGCGGCTGAAATCCGCGTCATCGCCGTGGTGAGGAGAGCGCCCTGTGCGTCCACCGTCGCGAGCGTGGCACGCTGCTCGATCGCCGCGCCCTGTGCGGTAATGGTCTGCTCGGCGGTGCCGACGCGGGCGCCGAGTGCGTCGAACTGCGCCGAGGTCGCCAGCGTCGAGACCGTCGCGGCCACTGCATCGAGGCGAACACGGACGGCGTTGATGTCGGTGACGAGGCCGGACACGTCCTTGCCCTGGACCGATCCGTAGAGCTCGATCTGCCCCTTGAGCGAGTTCACCGTCACCGCGAGAGAGGTCAGGCGCTCGCCGGTTTCCGCCTCCAACTTCGCCACAGCAGCGATGCGAACGCGCCCTTCATCCGGCAGGATCTCGATACCGGCCGCCGCCTGATTGTCGCGCAGGGTCGCCACGTCGGAGAGCAGGCGGAAGGTCGCCTCGGTCAGGAGCGAGATGTCCTTGCGGACGTTGCCCATGACGGCATCGACGAACCCGATCCGCACGGACGGGTCCGCAGCGAGCGCACGGCGCAGGTCGTCGAGACGGCCATAGGCGCTGGCGAGGGCGCTGGCCGCTTCTTGGCTCGCGGCGTCGGCGGCTTCCTGCGCCGCATCGGCCGCGGCTTGGGCTGCGACGATCCTTTCCTGCGCGTCCTGACCAAGCTTCTCGTAGGGGATGGGCGGGATCGTTGAGACGTCGACAAGGCTGCCCTGGACGATCGGCGCAACCGTCGTGAACGTGGTGTCCACATAGTCGCCCGGCAGGCCGGTGCGCCCGAAGGCGCGTGCGCGGACCGTCACCGGCTTATCGGACTGCCGCATCTGCGCCCGGCCGCTCGAAGCCGGGCCATAGGGCGACAAGGGCTCCCAGGTGCCTCCGGAATCGTAGGAGATGTCGGCCTCGTAGTTGCGGGCGCCGCGGGTGACGGACACGCCCCACACGACTTCGATGCCGGTCTCGATCCGCTCACACCGGGCGTGCAGTACTGAGATCTGCGGGATCAGCGGTTCAGCGAGGCCGTCGGCGTTGACCGGGGCCGGCGCGATGACCTGCTCGTCGAGCAGCTGCCAGACGCGCGCGTCGTCGGCCACCATCTCGATCTGGACGTGGTCGGCATCGCTCGGGACGGCCGAGCGAGCGACGTAGGTCTCCTGCAGTTCGACGAGGTCGCCGATGACGATGGTGGTTGGGCCCTGCGTGTCGCGGGCCAGCACATCGGCCAGCCGGAGGCGGATCGGGCCGTTCGGCGTCTGATGGACCCGAGCCTCGAGCGCCGTCACGTCCTCGGGACGCAGTTCCAGGCCGCGGGCGCCGACGCCGCGCATCCGCAGGATGCCCCATTCCCGACCTTCGCGGGTCCGGATGGAGCCGTAGCCCCACTCGGCCGGCACATTGGCGGTGACGTCCAGCGTCAGCATGTTGCCGGCCGCAGAAGCGACACCGAAGGTCCGCTTTCCCTTCAGATACCAGAGATCCGACAGGACGTGATCGCCGGGGAAGACGAGGCGCCCGTCCCATTCGGTGGTGATGCGCCGCTCGGCGCCGCGGAACACGGCCACCGCCGCTAGCCACGTCGCGTGCTTCAGCGCGTGCAGGCCGTCGCGGATGCCGTTCACCCGGTAGCGCTTCGGCGTACGGGTGGCCGGGCCGTAGTGGAACCGCACCTCATCCGGCCGGCGCGGGTCGCCGTCGCGGTCGAACTCGACGATGACGTCGCCGCCCTCGACCTTCGTCTTGAAGGTCGCGCCCCCGCTGTCGCGGACGATCTGCCGGCGAGAGAGGATGTGGCGCGGCTCGCCGCGGCTCTCGTCGCGGACGAAGGAGTGGACAGGCCCGACCTTCACCGGGTCAGCGCGCAGCGGCAACAGCACCTCGGACGCCGCTTCCCAGAACGATGACACCTCGGGCAGCGCACCATCGAAGGTGTCGTTCGCGTCGAGCAGGTGGTGGTAGTAGATGGCCTTGTCCGCGTCGAAGCCGTTCGGCAGGGCGAGGCCGTGCTGCGACCGCACGAGGTCGGCGAAGGCCCAAACCGCCTTGCGCTCTGCCTGCTCGACCCAGGCCGAGCCGTTCCACACCGACAAGATGCGGGTGGCGTCGACCCAGATCTCGGAGAAGGCGGTGACGGTCAGGCCCTTCCCGGCCCGCACCCGCATGACGATCTCGGTGGTGTTCGGGCGGACCCGGACATCGTCCTTGATCGCTGCCATCTCGTCCCACGAGGCGGCGTTCTTCTGCTCGAACCCGACCGCCTCGGGCCATGCATTCTGTGCCCGCACCTGAAAGGCGCCGTTCTTCGGCAGCCGAACGTAGGCCGAGCGGCGCAGCGGCGTGGTGGTCAGCGCGGTCACGCCCTCGCTGGAGTTGTGCAGCACGAACTCCGGCCCGATCACCTCTCCCGTGTTCGGGTTGATCTCGCGCGCCTGGAAGATGACACCGGCCACGGTCGGCGCCTGCCGGCCCTGCGACGACACCCGGTAGATCGCCGGATAGGTCCACGACATCTGCGCGGCGTCGGCCGTGACACCCTGCGGGGTCAGCCGGAACCACGGCGTCCATTCGGGATTGCCGTTCGGCCGCGGCATCTCCTGCCCGCCGACGGACGGCGACGAGATTACGTCGCCCGGCGCGATGGCCGAGGGCTGGCCGTACAGGAACTCGATCTGCGTCCCGAACGTGCCATCGGTCGAGGTGAAGGGCGCCTGGATGCCACCGCCCTCGGTCCAGAACACCGCCTCGCCAACATGCACGGCGTGGATCTGAAACCGGCCGATGCCAAGCGTCATGCGCTTGGTGAGCACCATCGTGTCGCCGTCGTAGGTGATGAAGTCCTTTTGGCTGAGCGGCGGGGTGGACCAGCACCGGCCGTAGAGCAGCGGCTTGCGCGCGCCGGGCTTCGGCACGTTGCCGCCGCCGGTGACGCTGAACAGGCTGCGCTCGGTCTTCTTCTTCGCCGCAGCCGAGGCCTGCGCGGCGTAGCCAAGCGCCACGCCACCGATGACGAGGCCAGCCTGCACGGCGCCGACCGAGACCGCACCGCCCAGCACCCCGGCAAGGGCCGGCGCGGCGTAAGGCGCCACGGCGATCAGCGCAATCGACGCGATGGCGAGGCCAATGGAGGCGATGCCGCGGCCGAGCGGAACCTCCGTCATGAGCACCACGTCGTCGGGCCCGACCAGCGTGCGGGACCACCTCGCGCGCAGGCGCACAGAGCCATCCGTCGGCCGCAGGAAGGTTTCGCCCTTCCGGTGCACCGAAACGATGAAGCGGCGGCCGGCCGGCGGCTTGTGGCGCGCGATGATCGTGGAGAGCCGGCGGCGGCGCCGATCAGGCAGCCGCACGGGCTCGCCGCGGGTCTGCCCGGCGATGTTCGCAGTGACGACGAGGGTCATTGAGACTCGATGACGAAATTTATGTGGGGCGAGGAGACTTGTGCTCATCACGCGGCCCGTTCACCATCTGAGTAAGAAAACTTACTGATGGAAAAGCCGATGCCACAGATGACTTTGGATGCGCTGACCTTGGATTTGCTGAGGGACAGCGCCGCAGTTGTGCTCTTTAAAACGAGCGACGATTACGTTGCGGGCAAGTTGCGGCACACCGAAATAAGAATACAGGTGCCAATTGGAGCGCCGGGCGACCAAACCGAAGCTGACCTGAGGCAGGTTGGGATCGGCGCTGCGAAGGCCGCACTTCGCGAGGCACTCGAGACACTCGAAAGCATGACCCCAGAGCAACAGCAAGGGCAGGATTGATCTGCAAGGCTCTCAACTTGCGGACATGCTGTGAGAAGGATGCGGGCTGGGAACCTTTGTGCGGATCACCCGGCCCGCTCACCATCGGAGGTGCCAACGAACCCGATGGGAACTATGATTGTATCCAACCATGCAAAAGGAGTGTTTACTGCATCTATCGATCCAGAAATCTCGAATTGCGCGCATTAACTCAGAATTAGTGGCACGATATTTAATTGGGTAAAACCTCATTGCGTGGCGACCATGCCAGATATTCAAAATCGCACCTCCGAGCGGACAGATGTGAATTGGATTTCAATCATACGTTTGCCAAGCGGAGCAAAGGTACCTTGCTCGATAAAGGATGTTTCTGCATCGGGCATGAAAGTGGTGCTGCCTTCAGATGTATCTATACCTGATACATTTAACATTCGGGTGGTCGGCCGAGATCTGATATTCAACGTTCAGCAAGCTTGGCGGCGCGGCCACTTCGTTGGGCTGACAATATTAAAAATCGGCAAGCTCCCTGCGCCAAAGCAGGCGGTATCTAAACAGGACGAAGCGACCACAGCTCCAGCTGACTACCATCGCATTGGCGCACGTCGGAGCTACCGCTCACGCGATTAGCGCATGCAACCATCATCACGTCTCTGCTCAGGCCGGAATCAGGTACGTGAGCCGCCAGCGCCGGGCGGCGGCGAGTTCGAGCGGCGGGTCGAGCACGACGCCGTGCCGTTCGTCGGTGTGCAGGATCAGCCCGCCGTCCTGGGCGAGGTAGACGCCGCAATGGGTCTCGGCCCCAGCGACCTTGCCCATCAGCACGAGAGCGCCATCCTCGGGTGCCGGGATCTCGCGCCACTCCGCTCGGGCGGGGTGCGTCGCCATTGCCTCGGCGCGGGCGCGGAGGTCCGCCACGAGGGCCGGGTCGGCTGCCGGCAGCGCGCGGCCGAACAGTTCGGCTTGCGCCAGGGAGGCGAGCCACCAGCAGTTCCGCTCGACCTTGTCGTAGGGCGTCCCGCGCCACTGGCGGATGAATGCGGTGCGACCATTCATCAATCGCTGGATTGCGCCTGAGGCAACCCGTTGATGCGCGCTACAGCTAATGACCTCGATGTCAGAGAGCGTCACAGCCATAGGTTCCTGCAAATGCATGAGGTAGGAGTGGCTTTTGTTGCTGTCAGCCAGGACCATTCGGAAGACCTGAGTTCAATTTAAGAATTAAGCAATGAGCGCATAAGCGTTGCTTGCTCCTCTGAATCCTGCATTATAGTTTTCCCAATAATGCAGGAAGTGAACGATGATGCAGATCATGAAGCTGTTGCTTGCCGCTACGGTTTCCGTCAGCGCGTTGACCATTCCGACGATTTCCCAGGCTGAAAGTGCAAAGCCTGACAAATCGAAGGCGGCGACCAGCAGCGGAAAGTCCCAAGCTGCTGCAGATGAGTTCGAAGAGAATAGGCGAGCCCATATGCAGAAAAGCAAAGAGAACAACGCAAAGAAGGGCGCGGAATAGTAGACGTTTCTTCATTTGGCGGCTCGATGCGGGAACGCGCATCGGGCCGTTGTCGCTTATCAACGCTCTTGCGCGCTCACGTGAACAGGGCCGGGTAGCTGCTGCGATCGAAGAAGGCGTCGGGGCCGCTCGGCACGTTCTGCTGCCGGCCGTCGGGCCAAGCGATCGTACCCTCGGCGCTGTCGGCGGAGATCTCCACCGCCGTCATCTCCAAGCCGGTGAAGCTGTCGTCGTCGGGGCCGGCCACCTCGTCGAGCCGCCCCGGCAACACGCGGTAGAACCGGATCGTGACCCGGATGGCCGCGTCGTAGCCGATGGCGCCCTTCAGCAACTCGTGGAAAAGGTCCGACACGTTGTCCATGCGGATCTTGCCCTCAGTTGGACCGTCGCTGTCGGCACCGGGGGCGATCAGTTCGAAGGCGCAGAACAGGTGCGGCACACGCGGGCCACCCGTGACGATCGGCAGGTTCAGGGTCTCGCCGGGTTCGCCGAGTTCGCTGTCGACATTCCGAACCAGCCGGATCGGGCCGTCGAGCGAGGCGTGATCCACCTCAAGCGTCTCGACCACCACGCATTCGTCGTCGCCGGAAGCGTAGGTCTCGCGGAGGGCTGCACTCACCGTCATGGGGTCACCAATCCTGAACGACGAGGGTGAAGGTCACGACGTACCGAGACCGCTGTGGCGCCGACCATGAGACCTCGCCCTCGATGGAACAGATCCGCTGGCCGATGCTCATGTCCGGCAGCAACACGGGCGCGGTGAAGCGGCGCGCGCCCGTGTTCAGGTCGTTGAGGTGGAACGCCTTGAAGATCACGAACTGCTCGGGCGTCAGCCGCAGCGACATGCTCAGCGGGGTCGTGATGAAGAGCTGCCGACGACGGCGGCGCGACGGCCCGTCGTCGAACTGCGTTTCCTGCGCCGCCGGGTGAAGGCTGCGCGTGCCGCCGGACGAGGCCATGCCGCGCAGCTCGGGCAAGCCTTCAGGCCATGAGGGGGAGTGCCATGCGTCAGCCGTTCCGATAGCCGGCACCGCCCGCCGCCTGCTTGAAGGGGCCCTGACCACCGGCAGCACGCTGGCCCATGCGTCCCTCGACAGTGCGCACGATCACATCAAGGCTGCCATCCGAGCGGCGCTTTACAGCCGGCTCCATCTCAGGTGATCCGGCCGGACGCTGGTCGATGAAGTTGATGCTCGGCACCCCATTGCCGTTGGCCGGACGCATCGCAGCCGCGCTTGGCCTCGTGAAGGCGTCGCGGCCAACGATCCCGCCGCTGTCGTAGCCGCGCAGCCCGCCGCTCCGGCGCATTGATCCGCCCCCAGCGGAGTGGTCCGCCCTTTAGTATGGCTTTCGAGCCAGGAGGACGGATCGATGTCGAGGAAGCGACCCAAGCCTGAGGAGATTGTCGCGAAGCTGCGCCAAGCCGACGTGCTGATCGGTCAAGGTACGAGCGTGGCGGAGGCAATCCGGGCGATCGGCGTGAGCGAGGTTACCTACTACCGCTGGCGTCGTGAGTTCGGCGGGCTGAAGACCGATCAGGTCCGGCGCATGAAGGACCTGGAGACGGAGAACCAGCGGCTCAGGAAGGCGATTGCAGACCTGACGCTCGACAAGCTCATCCTGCAGGAGGCGGCACGGGGGAAACTTCTGAGCCCCGCGCGCCGACGCGCCTGTGTCGAGCACATCATGCTGACGATGAACGTCTCCGAGCGGCGCACCTGCCGGGCGCTCGGTCAGCATCGCTCGACGCAGCGCAAGGTGCCGCGGGGCCGGGAGGATGAGGCCGCGCTCACCGCCGACCTCGTCGCGTTGGCCGAGCGGTATGGCCGCTACGGTTACCGCAAGATCTGCGCGCTGCTGAAGGCCGCCGGCTGGTTCGTCAACGACAAGCGCGTCGAGCGGATTTGGCGGCGTGAAGGGCTGAAGGTGCCGACCCGCCAACCCAAGCGCGGGCGCCTCTGGGACAACGACGGCTCCTGCTTGCGGCTGCGGCCTGAGCGGCGCGACCACGTCTGGTCCTACGACTTCGTCGAAGCGCGCACCCACGATGGCCGGAAGGTGCGCATGCTCAACGTGATTGACGAGTTCACCCGCGAGTGCTTGGCGATCCGGGTCGCACGCAAGCTCAAGGCAGTCGACGTGATCGACGTCTTGTCCGACCTGTTCATACTGCGCGGCGTGCCCGAGCATGTTCGCTCGGACAATGGCCCTGAGTTCGTGGCCAAGAGCGTGCAGGCTTGGATCATGGGGGTGGGCGCGAAGACGGCCTACATCGCGCCAGGATCGCCCTGGGAAAATGGCTTCGTCGAAAGCTTCAACGCACGGCTACGCGACGAACTGCTGGACGGAGAGATCTTCTATAGCTTGCGGGAGGCGCAGATCCTGATCGAGAGCTGGCAGCGGCACTACAACACCGTCCGCCCGCATGGCGCACTCGGCTATCGGCCGCCCGCGCCAGAGGTCTTCTTACCCGCGTTCACCGCTTGGCCGGCTGCGCTCACCCCACCGGCTCCGCCGGCCAAGCGACCCGTGGAGCAAAGGCCAACCGTGCACTAACTCTATGCCTGGACCACCCGGTGGGGGCAGATCAATAGAACCATCAGCCGTTCCGAAATGCAATACCATTCTTTTGGAACCGCTCCGGTGACATCGTGGAACGTTCCGCAGGAGCTTGCCCTAATGGAACGCCGGCTCCGCGATGAACGCCAGCCATCCGCCCGAGGTTACTCGAAGCCGCTCGGAAGATGGCGGCGAGGAAACGCATCAGGAGATGGCTATGCGAAACACCGCCTTGGTCATTGCAGCCGGCATGCTGGCGATGAGCACCGCCGCGTGGGCAGGCGACAGCTCGGGAAAGGGTGAAGGCCGTATGCAGGGCTCACCGAACGCTGCCGGGTTCGACAAGAAGGATACCACCGGGACGACGGGACCGGGCGCATCGAGCACCGCACCGGGCCAAGAGATGAAGAAGCAGGACGGGCGCATGCAGGGCTCGCCCAACGCGGCCGGCTTCAAGGGCGAGGGCGGAGGCTCTTCGTCCGGGTCGAGCGGAGGCCGTTGAGCTGAGGACCGGGGGCTGCTGGAGACGGCGGCCTCTACCTCCCGAACCGCTTTCTGAAGGTGCCGTCACCGCGCGCGCTCACGCGCCGCTGAACGCGCCTGTGCGGGCGTGCTCAATGCCGCGGGCGGGCGCGTGCCTGGGCGGGCGGAGGTGGGCACCCCAGGGGGCGCGGGGGGAATTGCGCGCGTGCCGCTAGATCGATGCCCCCTCAGATTTTTGCCGAAAATATTTCAGGTCCTTGCCGTTCTGCCTGCTATGCAGAGCGTAGCTGTTTAGGGTTCAGGTTGGATGCGCTTGCTAGAAGAAGCTCTTCGTCGTTGCACCTCGTGGTTCTACGCCTGGGCCTCCTCATCGCACCGGTAAATGTATAGGTCACATCTAGACGAACTGCCAGAAATATAATTTACAATAGAGCTATCAATATGGAAAAGAAGTACCAAATTTTTGTAAGTTCAACATTTCAAGATCTTGAACTTGAGCGCAGAGTTGCCATCGAGCAAGT
This sequence comes from Methylorubrum extorquens, assembly GCA_900234795.1. Classification (NCBI taxonomy): domain Bacteria; kingdom Pseudomonadati; phylum Pseudomonadota; class Alphaproteobacteria; order Hyphomicrobiales; family Methylobacteriaceae; genus Methylorubrum; species Methylorubrum extorquens. Next base: position 1,709,540 of record LT962688.1, on the reverse strand, counting down.
TCTTAACCTTGGACACATTCCAGTCGGCATGGAACTATTTCAGGCAAGCGACGATTCTCAATGGAATTACATTAAGCAGAGAATTGATGAGTGCGACTATTACGTCGTCATTGTTGCTGAGCGCTACGGCGCCGAGCAAGACGGAAAAAGTTTTACGCAAATGGAATACGAATATGCAGTTGCCCGTGGCGTGCCCACCATAGCCTTTCTTCTTCACGAGGCAGCAAGGGCTTCATGGCCCCAAAGCAAGATCGAGTTTGAAAAGAAAGATACGCTAAATAAATTTAGAGATATTTGCTCACAAAAATTGGTCAAATTTTGGAAAAACTCCGACGATCTTGGATCGAAAGTGATATCTTCGTTAGTCGAATTAACACGCCACCGACCAAGGACGGGCTGGGTTAGAGCTGATACAGCTGCAACTCCAGCGGCATTAAACGAAATTGCAAAGCTTTCGGAGGAGAAGAGGAACCTTCAAAAGGCCGTTGAAGATCTCCGGCAGCAGGTCTCTGAACCGAAACTTTCGGCAGACATTGAGCACAGGATCAAAATTCTATCCGAAACAATGGCAGCATCTTTTTTTCCAGACAACATCGAAATTGACGATGAGGTCAGCATGCTGCTGCTTTTCCATGAAATAAATAGATCATTTTCGACGGGCTGTAAATTATGGACTGCGATGAAGGCCGTCAACGTTTCACTTGGTATCAAGGACAATCACAGGAACTCCGTCATAAACCTACTAGGAGAGTATGCGGCCTACAATTTGCTGGATGTTGAGAGAACCCAGGAACACAGCGGCGGAACCATTCATAGCGTTGACGTGTATAAGTCGACAGAGTTCGGCAAACAATTCGCAATTCATGCTGGAATCTGGCTCTTATCGTAACAATGCCGAATAGGCGCCTTCAAACGGAGTCGGGCTTGGCGTTACCCTCAGGTTGACCCTCGCGAGGCAGGAAGCCACCCTTCCCGCCTGCCTGACAGGCGCAAGCCGGTGCTACAGTTTCACGCTACAGAAGCGCGCCTTCGCAACCACTAAGTAATTGACAAGAAACGAGTTTCAACGGCAGCTCGGAATGTCCCACCTCTTCCGCCAGACGGCGTTCAAGTACCTGATCCGGCAAGACGCGTTAGCTGACAGAGGGTTGGCAGGCACCTATGCGACAGGTGCCCCTCTCCGATGGGCCTCGAAACCCGCCGCGCTCGCCGCCCAACGGGCCCCTGCTCGTGCCGCGCTTGGACGTTTCCCGAGCTGCGTGAGGCAATCCCAGGCGGCCGCAGCGGGCAGAAGGGGATTGCCTTCGGGTATAACTCCGCAGGCGCCTTGAGATACGGATGGCGTTGCCCACCTCATCCAATCCGACGCCCTCCGACGACCTCACGGGATCATTCATGGCTGGCCTCAAGGACAAGCGCGGTTTCATCGACAAGGACCGTCTCGACCTCAGCGAGCGCAAAGCGGTCGAGTTCTGGATGAAGCGCTGGGGCGTCACCCAGGACCAGCTCACCGCAGCCCACCGAAAGGTCGGCCGCATGACCAAGGACATCGCGGCGGAGCTGGGCAAGAAGCGTTAGAGCGCTTTCCGACGAAGTGGACGCCGGTTCGGCGAAAGAAAGCGGATCAAAACAAAGACTGAGAGACGCCGGTCTGATGCAATGGGGTCGGAGACGGCTTTAGGGGCCAGCGAGCGTAATCCCGGCGGGGGCGCTCCTTGGCTCCTGTCGTTGGAGGAAAATTCCCTCGGGTGGGAACCCTGGCCTAGGATAATCACCTATCCACCCTGCCTGGGACGGCCCTAAGCTCCCAAGGAGATGGTGATGAAGAAGACCACGCTCGCGCTGGCAATCCTGCTCGGAGGCTTTACGGCCGGCACCGCATCGGCGGCGCCGATTGCACCCGCTGGCATCCAAGCCGACAGCAGCGTCACGCAGGCTCGCATGTCCCACCACGAGCGGCGGATGATGCACCGGCACATGATGCGCAAGCGGATGATGCATCGGCACCATCACCGGTCGATGCGTCACCGGATGTAACCGGCGCATGTGATGAAGGGGAGGGCGCTCACTATGCCCTCCCGCTCAGCAAGCCACACGCGACAGTGAAGCGCTCCAGTCCGAGCCATCAGGCCAGATCAAATCATCGATGGATATGATTTTGATGAGGGGCTCGGAATGTCTCGCCCCTTCCGCCAGATCGAAGCCTGCCCGATCGGAACGTTGAGACCATCCGGTCCCTCGCCGAGGCACCTCCTCATGAAGGCTTGATGTTCCTCGGCCTCGACAAACACTTCGTGGCACGGCATGTGCGGGCGCAAGGTGTTTCGAACAGAAACCCAAGCTCCCAGCATCAGGATCGGTATGTTGCGCAACCGCGTTCGGCGACCGTTCACCGTCGAAGCCAAGTCGAACGGCCAAGCTCGCTTCGTCTCCATCCCCTCGAAGCTGCCGCGGGAGACGCAAAAGCAGGCGGGACACGCCAAGGCCGCGGCCCTGTGGCCCTCGCTCGAGGCCGCCGCGCCGAGCGTTCCGACGTCGGCTGACGAGGCGCCGTCCGAGCATCGCCGCATCCTGCCGAGCCTCCTCGTCGCGGAGGTTCAGGAGCCCGAAGTGGAACCCGGGATCGAGCCCGAGGTGCTTCCTCGCGTTCGCCGGGTTGCGCCGCCCAGCACCGCACCAGAGGACGCCCCGCGTCGCCGGGGTAGGCCGCGGAAGGTGCCGATCCCGAATGCCGTCGAGGAGGTCGTCGAACAGGCGGTCCCGGAGCCGCCTCAGCCCGTGACGGAGGCAACCCCCATCGTCGGCCGCCGCCGCCCGGACAGGGCAGGCAGCGAGACGCTGCGCCTGGGTGAGCGGTGGAAGCGGCGCTTGCCGCGGGTGTGCTGGTAGAGCGGCCTCGGCCAACGCCGTGACCACGTTCTGCCGGACGATCGATCAACCCGACACGAACGGTTTCACCAGCACGCGTCGACCGCTGAGGTCATGCACGCTGACATGCCACTGCGACCAATCCTCTTGGTCATCGAGGCTGCTCATCACCGCCTGGGCCACCTCGTCGGCACGCCGGACGAGGCGCGCGGGGACCCGGATGTCCTTGCCCTGCGCGTCGAACACGCATGCGTAGCCGTTCGTCGCGTGAAAGCGGTAGCGTGCCATCTGCGCCAAGCCCCTCGTTCCAACTCCGATAAGACGGTTGTTCGCCTTTCGTTCCTATATGGGGACAGACGGTGGAAAAGGGCAATGCGACCCACGGCCTCTCAGAGACTTACACCCCATTTTTGAACAGGCCGCGCCCTGGGGATGAGATGGCCTGCTCGGCCCTCTGACCCTGGCTCTGCGGGGCAGGCGGCGACACGCTCCGCCTGCCCCGCAGGCCGGCTCAGCCGGCGCCGTAGCCGCCCTTTGCATTGTCCGTCGAACGATCCGGCGATTGCCGATCGTAGCCGCCGGATTGAGGGCCGGGTTTTTCGCCCTCGGCCGAGGCCGGGCCCGTCGGTCCGAGATCCGGCTCCGCTTCGGGCTTGCTGCGCTCACCGAGCGGGCGACCGGGCGGCTGTGTCCCGACCGCCTCCCGCTCCGTCTTCGCGTCTGCCATCGTGAACCTCCTTGGCTTCCGACAAGGAAAGGGTTCATCCCCCCGAGAGGTTTCTCCAAAGGGCCTCTAGACCGATGAGATCGGGCCGGGCACGGCTCTACGTCGCTGTTACGGAGGCGAGATAGGCGCGCCAGCCGCCGTGGTCGCTGATGTTGCGCGCCCCCGTCAGCCCGGCCGCTTCCGCCAAAAATCCCTTCGGCGCCGTGCCGTCGGCCAGCGACAGCGTGCCGATCGCGAGCGGCGCGGGAATCCCCGCCACGAAGGAGCCGAAGGCGTCCGGTGTCAGCGCCCAAACCTCGGTCTCGATCGCATGGCCCGACCCGGGCGCGACGCGGATCAGGCCGGGCCGGGCCGGCGGCCCGCCGGGCAGCGCGTGCAGGCGGTAATCCGGCGTCGTGCGGACGGCGCGCAGGAAGCGGGCGCCACGGGCGGTCAGCTCGCCGTTGAGCGGCAGGCCGGACAGGTGCGCGCCGACCACCGCGATCTCGATCTCGTCCCCTTGCGCGCGATCTCCCCTTTGCGCGCGATCCCCCGGCGATGCGGCCTCCGCCGGGATCGGCACGCCGCTCGCTCCGAGGGTGCCGCCGGCCGCCGCGTGGAGGCGGGCGCCGAGTTCGGCGATGAGGCCGTCGGCCCCGCGCGGCGCGATCAGCGTGACGCCGGACGGGCGGCCGTCGGCCCGGAAGCGCCCCGGCACCGCGAGGGCGCAGAGATCGAGCAGGTTGACGAAGTTGGTGTAGGTGCCGAGCTCGCTGTTGGGGCCGACCGGGTCGGCGGCGAGGTCGGCGACGCGGCGCGGACGCGGATAGGTCGGCACCACGAGCACGTCGATTCCGCGCCAGACGACTTCCGTCGCCCGGCGCAGTTCGGCGAGGCGGTAGAGGCCGGCGAAGGCATCCGCCGCCGAGTGACCGGTGGCCGCGCCGATGATCGCCCGCGTGGTCGGGTGCAGGGCCTCCGGGCGCTCCTCGATGAAACCGCGGATCGCCTGATAGCGCTCGGCCACCCAGGGGCCGGCATAGAGAAGCCCCGCCACCGCGAAGAAGGGCGCGAGATCGACCGTCACCGCCGCGCCGCCGATCACCGTGTCCAGGTCGGCGAGTGCCCCGTCGAAGGCATTCGCCGAGAGCGCGTCGCCGGCAAAGATCAGGCTCGCCGCATCCGGCACGCCGACCCTCAGGCCGGGGGGCAGGGCACCGGGGCGGGGTGGAACGGGCAGGGCGCGCGAATACGGATCCTGCGGATCGTATCCGGCCATGATCCGAAAGACCACATCGGCCTCCGTCACGGTGCCGGCGAAGACGGAGAGGGTGTCCAGCGTGCGGCAGGCCGGGACCACGCCGCGGCCCGAGACGCTGCCGAGGGAGGGCTTGAGCCCGACGATGTTGTTGAGGCCGGCCGGCACCCGGCCCGAACCCGCCGTGTCGGTGCCGAGCGCGAAGGTGACGAGGCCGCGCGCCACCGCCACCGCCGAGCCGGACGAGGAGCCGCCCGGCACGATCGTGGGATCGATGGCGTTCTTCGGCACCGGATAGGGCGTGCGCACACCGACCAGCCCGGTGGCGAACTGGTCGAGATTGGTCTTGCCGACGAGGATCGCGCCGGCCGCGAGCAGGCGCTCGACCGCCGGGGCGGTCGCCTGCGGCGTGTAGGCGAAATCCGGGCAGGCGGCGGTGGTGGGCAGGCCCGCCACGTCGACATTGTCCTTTACCGCGAAAGGCACGCCCCAGAGCGGTTTGTTGGCGGGGTCGAAGGGGCCCAGCGCGCGGGCGGCGGCCTGCATCTCCGCCGCCGGCACCCGCGCGAGGAAGATGCCGGGATCGTCGGCAACAGCGATGCGGCGGTCGATCTCGGCCAGAACCACCTCGAGCGAGAGCCCCTCGGCATAGGCGGCGTGGAGCGCGCTGAGGCTCGGGAAGGCGGGAACCGGCATCGATCTCTCACGTCCGTGAAGGGGCGGCAGCACGCGGCCCGAAATTCGAAGGGGGGATGGCTCCGGCGGCCCGAGCCTGATGGCCCGGCGGCCGGAAGGCCTATCGCGGCGTCTCCCGGCCCCGCTCACCCTGCGGCAGCCGTCCGGCAGCCTTGGCCTGGAGGCCGAGCACGACCAGACCGAGGATCGCGGTGAGGGTGCGGTGGATCTGCTGCATCATCGGCCGTCTCCGTGCCTGTGCGAGGAGCGCGCCGGGCGGGCTCCGCCGTCCGGCCGCTCGGGCCTTGCAAGATCCGTCCCGCCCTCAGGTCTCGAGGATGGCGACGAGGTCGCCGCCGCGCAGGGTGCGGCCGGGCTGGGCCCGGATCTCGCGGACCCGGCCGCCGACGGGGGCGGTGACCGCCACCTCCATCTTCATCGATTCGAGGATCGCCACCGTCTGGCCGGCGGCTACGGTCTCGCCCTCGCCGACCAGAACCTTCCAGACATTGCCAGGCACGGTGGTCGGCACGCCCTCGCAGCCCGGCGGGATCTCGGCGGCCTCCGCCGCCACCGCCTCGTCGGCGACGAAGCTGTCGAGGCCTTCCGCCTTCCAGCGCTCGCGCTCGGCCGCGAAGGCCGCCCTCTGGCGCGCCCCCGCCTGCTCGATCTCGGCGGCGTTGCCCGCGAGCATCATTCGGTGCTCGGCGTAGGAGAACGTGCCGTCCTCGATCCGGATCGGATAGGCGCCGTGCGGAAAGGCGGCGCGGGCCTCGGTGAGCTCGTCATGGCTGACGGGGAAGAAGCGGATGCGGTCGAAGGGCCGCAGCAGCCAGGGATGGCCGGGCACGAATTCGCGGGTGGTCCGCCACGTGTTCCAGACCTGGATCGTGCGTCCGAACAGCTGGTACCCGCCCGGCCCCTCCATGCCGTAGATGCATAGATAGGCACCGCCGATCCCGACCGCGTTCTCCGGCGTCCAGGTGCGGGCCGGGTTGTACTTGGTGGTCACAAGGCGGTGGCGCGGATCGACCGGGGTGGCGACCGGCGCGCCGAGATAGACATCGCCGAGCCCCATCACGAGGTAGCTCGCATCGAAGATGATGCTGCGCACCGCCGCCTCGTCGGGCAGGCCGTTGATGCGGCGGATGAACTCGATGTTCGAGGGGCACCAGGGTGCGTTGGGGCGCACCAACTCCTGGTACTTGCGCATGGCCAGTTCCGCCTGCGGGTCGTTCCACGAGAGCGGCAGGTGAACGGTACGACTCGGGACGCTGACGGCCTCCGCCGGCGGCAATCCGGCCTCGATCTCGCGCAGGCTGCCGAGCAGGCGCGAGCGCGGCAGCGCCGTCCCGTCGTAGTGGATCTGAAGCGAGCGGATGCCGGGCGTCAGGTCGGTCAGACCGGGCAGCCGCGCGGCGCGCACCGCCTCGGCGAGCAGGTGGACCCGCAGCCGCAAGCCGATATCGAGGGCCATCGGGCCGTACTCGACGAGGAGGTTGTCGTCGCCCTGGCGGCGATAGGCGACGGGGACCAGGCCGGTCTCGTCGCGGGCGAGGATGGGCGAGCCGGGCAGGCTGCCCGCGCCACCGATCAGGGCCGGGGCGGCGAGCGCGTCCTCCGGCCGGGCCAGGGGACGGAAGCGCACCGTGTCGCCGGGCCGGAGCTGGCCCATCTTCCACAGCTCGTCGCGGGCGATCACCGCGGGGCAGACAAAGCCGCCGAGACTCGGCCCGTCGGGGCCGAGCAGGATCGGCATGTCGCCGGTGAAGTCGATGGCGCCGAGGGCGTAGGCGTTGTCGTGCAGGTTCGAGGGGTGCAAGCCCGCCTCGCCGCCGTCGGTCCGCGCCCAGCGCGGCGTCGGGCCGATCAGGCGCACGCCCGTGCGGGCCGAGTTGAAATGCACCTCGTAGGACGCCGAGAACAGATCGGCGATATCGGCCTCCTGGAAGAAGTCCGGCGCGCCGTGCGGGCCGTAGACGACGCCGATCTCCCAATCCTGCGTCAGCGGCGCGGGCTCGGGCGGGGCGGCGGTGACCTCCAGCGCATCGCCGAGATGGAGCACGTCGCCGGCCTTCAGGACGCCGGTGGCGTGGCCACCGAAGGCGCCCAGCGCGAAGGTCGCGCGCGAGCCGAGCACCACGGGCGCCGCGAGGCCGCCGCGCAGGGCGAGATAGGCGCGTTGGCCCGGCCCCTCGATCGCGCCGATGGCGAGCGTCTGGCCCGCCTTCACCGAGAAAGCCTGCCCGTGCGGGCGCGCCTCACCGTCGAGGGTGAGCCGCATCGCAGCGCCCGCGAGGGCCACCCGCGCATCCGTGTGGAAGCGCAGCGTCGGGCCCGAGACGGTGAGTTCGAGGGCGCAGGTGTCCTGCCCGTTGCCGACGAGGGCGTTGGCCTGGGCGAAGGAGCGGGCATCCATCGGCCCGCTCGGCGGCACGCCGACCTCCCACAGGCCGAGCCGGCCGGGCAGCTCCTGAAGGCTGGACTGGGCGCCCGGCAGCAGCACTTCGATGCTTTTGGGAGCATAGGCGAGGTCGCGCAGGGCCGTGGTCGCGACGCGCCCGCTCGCCAGCAGGTCGGAGGCGGCAATGGTGCGGAGGTAGTCGAGGTTGGTCTCGATACCGGAGATGGCGGTGTCGGCCAGCGCTGCCCGGAGTTCGGCCAAAGCCGCCGGACGGTCGGTGCCGGTGACGATGATCTTGGCGAGCATCGGGTCGTAGAACGGGGTGACCTCGGTGCCGGTGGCGATCCAGCCGTCGATGCGGGCGGTCTCGGGGAAGCGCACCTCGGTCAGCAGGCCGGCGCTCGGCGAGAAATTCGCGTGCGGGATCTCGGCGTAGAGCCGGGCCTCGATCGCCGCGCCCCTCGGCACGAGCGGCCCGGCCGCCGTGATCGGGTCTTCGCCCGCGGCCTGGCGCACCATCCATTCCACGAGGTCGATGCCGAACACCGCCTCCGTCACCGGGTGCTCCACTTGGAGCCGGGTGTTCACTTCGAGGAACGAGAAATCCTCGCGCGTGGGATCGTAGATGAACTCGACGGTGCCGGCCGAGGCGTAGGCGACGCTCTCCCCCAAAGCCACCGCCGCGGCGTGGAGCCGGGCGCGCACGGCGTCGGAGAGGCCGGGGGCGGGCGTCTCCTCGATCACCTTCTGGTTCCGGCGCTGGAGCGAACAGTCGCGTTCGCCGAGCGCCACGACGCGGCCGCGCCCGTCGCCGAAGATCTGCACCTCGACATGGCGGGCCTGCGCCACGAAGCGCTCGAGATAGACGCGGGCGTCGCCGAAGCTGGCCCGCGCGGTGCGCTCGACCGCAGCGAAGCGCTCGGCCAGCTCCTGGCCCGAATGGCAGAGCTGCATCCCGATGCCGCCGCCGCCCGCCGTGCTCTTGAGCATCACCGGATAGCCGATCGCCTCGGCTGCGCTCAGCGCCGTCTCAAGATCGGGCAAGAGGTCGGTGCCGGGCAGGAGCGGGACGCCGCTGGCTTTGGCCAGCTCGCGGGCCGTGTGTTTGAGGCCGAAGGCGCGCAGGTGCTCCGGGCGCGGACCGATGAAAACGATCCCTTCCGCCGCCAGCCGCTCGGCGAAGCCGACATTCTCGGACAGGAAGCCGTAGCCGGGATGGACGGCCTCTGCGCCGGTCGCCTTACAGGCGGCGACGACGGCCTCGACGTCGAGATAGCTCTGCGCGGCCGGCGCGGGGCCGAGGCGCACGGCCTCGTCGGCGGCGAGTACGCCCGGCGTGAAGCGGTCAGCGTCGGAGTAGACGGCGACCGAGGCGATGCCCATGCGCCGCAATGTGCGCACGACGCGGGCGGCGATCTCGCCGCGATTGGCGACCAGAACCTTGGCGAACATGCGCTCAAGCCTCGCCGCGGACGGTCACGCGGATCGGCGTGGGGTTGAAGCCGTTGCAGGGGTTGTTGATCTGCGGGCAGTTCGAGATCACGCAGATCACGTCCATCTCGGCCCGCAGCTCGACATAGTCGCCGGGCGAGGAGACGCCGTCGACGATGGCCAGCCCGCCATCCTGCTCGATCGGCACGTTCATGAAGAAGTTGATGTTCGGCACGATGTCGCGCTTCGACAGGCCGTACTTTGCGACTTCCAGCGCAAAGTTCTCGCGGCAGGCATGGAGATACTTGGTGGCGTGGCCGAAGCGGACGGTGTTGCTCTCGCAGGAGCAGGCCCCGGCCGAGGTGTCGTGGCGCCCGCAGGAATCGGCGGTGACGGTGAGCATCACCCGGCCCTCGTTCGACATCACCCGCGTGCCGGTGGTGACGTAGGCCGCGCCCTGTGCGCGCACCGTATCCTGGGACGAGTAGCGCTCGCCCAGGTCGTCGGCCCGGTAGAACAGGGTGTCGACGGCCTGGCAGCCCTGGCTGTCCTTGATGCGGATGGTCTGGCCGGCCCGCACGAGGGTGGAGAACGGCGCCTGCGCGGGCACGATGGCGTCGAAGAGCGTGGTCACGGTGTCGGTCATCGGTATCGCTCCCCTCAGAAGCCGGCGGCGGCGTTGTTCTCGAAGCCGCGCACGGCCTCGATCGTGGCGGTGCGGCAGAGGTCGTCCATTGCCGGGGGCGGGGCGCGGAAACGGGTCACCGCCACCGGGTTCGGCGCGTAATCGGGCGCTGGATCGAGGGGATGGGGGCAGTTCGAGAGGGTGACGATCAGGTCCATCTCGGCGCGCAGATCCACGAAGTCGCCCGTGGTCCGGCCGGCGGCATTCCAGGCAAAGCGACCCTCAGGCCCGACGACGACGGGGGCGAAGAACGAGACGCAAGGAGGGATGTCGCGCCGCTCCAGCCCGCTCTTGAGGGCGGCCAGAACGAGATTGTCGCGGGTATTGCGATGCGGCCCGCCGGCATAGCGCGCGGCGTTCGAGGCCGCATTGGAGCCGCCGACGAGCGCGTCGTGCGCCCCGCAGGAATCCTCGACCAGCGAGAGCATCACCCGGCCCATATCGGAGAACAGCACCCGGCCCTTGGCGAGGGCGGCCGTCCACTGCACCTTGACGGTGTCGGCGTAATTCAGCCGCTCGCTGGTGTCGGCGGCCGACCAGGCGACGAGGGCGACGCTCGACGGGCCATGGTCGAGGCCGATGCGGATCGCCTCCCCGGCCTTCAGGGCGGTGGTCCAGTACCAGCCGCCGGGGATGATCTCGCGGTGGAGGATCGCGCCTTCGTCGAGCGGCGCGGGCCCGCGCGGGCTCGGGCCGGGCAGGGCGCGCGGGGCGTGGCCCTGGCCCGCCTGCTTCAGCTCCTCGTAGCGGCGGCGGTTTTCCGCAATCTGGCTCGCTTCGTCCGACATTGCGCATGTCTCCGATGGGGCCGGGTCGTCCCGGTCCAAAAGCCCTGTCGCGGCCGGGCCGTCCCGGCAGGCCAGAAGAGGTTTGAAAGTTCTGTCCCCCGCTCGCCCTCATGCTGAGGTGCCGCGAAACGGCCTCGAAGGAGGGCTCCAGACATCGCGCGGCTGGCTGGAGCCCTCCTTCGAGGCCCGCTGACGCGGGCACCTCAGGATGAGGGCGAGGATGGAAGGGTCACGGGTGGTCGGGCGCGGATGGCACCTCGTAGAAGGCGAAGAGCTTGCGGGCGGGCTCGACGATCTCCCAGGTGCCGGTGAAGCCGGCCGGCGAGACGAAGGCGTCGCCGGCCCGGAAGGTGGTCTGCGTCCCGGCCTCGTCGGTGACGACGATCACCCCTTCGAGCAGGTGGCAGAACTCGCTCTCGGTGAAGACGACCCGCCACGTCCCGCGCTCCGCCGCCCAAGTGCCGGCGGAGAACCGTCCGTCGGCGCTGGTGAAGTGAAGCGTCGCGGTCTGGACCGGGTCTCCGGCCAGGATGCGCTCGGGCGCCGGCCGGTAGGTCGAGGGCTCGGCGGTGCTGTTCGCGAAGGCGATGACGGTCTTCATGGGAGCCTCCGCCTAGAACAGGTGGCTGTAGCGCTCGATTTCCCACGGGCTCACCGTGAGATGGTAGGCGTTCCACTCCTCGCGCTTGGTCCGGATGAACTCTTCGCGCAGGCCTGAGCCCAGCGTCGCCTCGACCAGGGGATCGGCGGCGAAGGCATCGACCGCCTCCTGCAGGGTCTGGGGCAGGAACGCGATGCCGCGCGCCCGGCGCTCGCCGTCGCTCAGCGCGTAGAGGTTGTCCTCATTGGGCTGGCCGGGGTCGATCCGCTCGCGCACGCCCTCCAGCCCGGCCGCGAGCACCAGGGCGGCGGCGAGGTAGGGATTGACCGCGCCGTCCGCGTTGCGGCTCTCGCAGCGCCCGCCGCCGGCCGGCACGCGCACCGAATTGGTGCGGTTGTTCGAGCCGTAGGAGTTGAACACCGGCGCCCAGGAGAAGCCCGCCATCGCGCCCTGGCGCACGAGGCGCTTGTAGCTGTTCACGGTCGGCGCGAAGGCCGCGCAGAGCGCCCGGCCGTGGCGCAGCACGCCGCCGATGAAGTGGTAGCCGGTCTCGGTGAGGCCGAGGCCGCGGGGATCCTCGCCGGGCGCGCAGGCAAACAGGTTGCGGCCGGTCTCGCGGTCGGAGAGCGACATGTTGAAGTGGGCACCGTTGCCGGTGCGGTCGGCAAAGGGCTTGGGCATCATCGTGGCGATGAGCCCTTCCTCCTTCGCGTAATGCTTGGTCATCATGCGGAAGAAGGTCAGCCGATCGCACATGGTCAGCGCATCGGCGTACTGGAAGTCGAACTCGAACTGCGCGTTCGCATCCTCATGGTCGAACGAGTACAGATCCCAGCCGAGATCGTTGATCGTGGTCGCGACCTTGTCGAGCCAGGAGAAGTTGTCGATGAAGCCGCGCACGTCGTAGCAGGGCTTCACCAGCTTATCGTCCGCCACCGGCGTGTGCAGCGAACCGTCGGCGGCTTGGCGCAGCAGGAAGATTTCGCACTCGATGCCGAGATTGAAGCCGAAGCCCATCGCCTCGGCCTGAGCCAGGACGTTCTTGAGGGCGACGCGGGTCGAGAGCGGGTAGGGCTTGCCCTGGAAGGTGAGGTCGGCCGGCGCCCAGGCGAGCTTGCTCTCCAAGGGGAGCTGGATGACCTGCGAGAAATCCGGGACCGAGGCGAGCTCGTCCTCGTTCGGCGCCTGGCCCAGGCCGTCGAGGGCGTAGCCGGTATAGCGCTCGGAGCCCGCCGCCATCTGCGGCAGGTGGTCGATCGGCACCACCTTGGCCTTCTGCGCGCCGTGGATGTCGACATAGGCGCCGATGACGTATTTCACGCCCTTCGCGCGCAGATCCTCCTGCACGGCGCGCACCTGCGGATCGATGTCGTTCGCGTGGCCCATTTCAGGCTCCTGGCATGGGGACGGCGGGGCCGTCGTAGGAATGGGGAAGGGGCGGGGTCTCGGTGAGCCCGCGGCGGACGAGGGCGGTCAGGTCCTCGACCATCCAGGCGAACAGTTCGGCGCCCTCCGCCGCATTCGACTGCGAGGGGGAGCCGGTGACGCCGTTGCGGCTGGTGCGGTTGACCGGGTGGGCGAAGACGAGGTTTTGGGTACGGTCCGGGTCATCGGCGTCGACGATGCGGTCTTCCCGCACGAGGGCGGGGGCCTGCGCCTGCATCAGCGCGGTCTCGGCCCGGTTGGCGTGCCAATCCTCGGCGTCGATGAAATGGGCCGTGCGTACCCGCTCGCTGACGGTCGCGGTGTTGACGAGCGCAACCATCAGGTCGTCATGCGTCGCCCGCAGCAGTTCGAGCGCGCAGCGTAAGGGGGCGGCGTTGGTGACGTGGGCGTTGACGAGGAACAGGCGGCGCACGCCCGAATGGTAGGCTTGGCTTCCGATCTGCCGGACGAGTTCGGTCATCACGACAGGGTCGAGGGCGATGGTGCCGGGCCAGCGCCGGGAATGGCCGAGCGAGCAGCCGTAGGGGAGGGCCGGCAGCATCGGCACACGGGTGCGCGCCGAGACCGCGCGGCAGAGGAGGTCGGCCAGCACGAAATCCATGCCGCAGCCGAGATGCGGCCCGTGCTGCTCGGTGGCGCCGATGGGCAGGAGCGCAGCCCCCGCGACCGCTTCGAGGTCACCGGGGATCTCCTCCCAGGTGCGGTCGGACCAAAGCAAAGGGAGGGTGGGGAGGGCGCTCATTCGACCTCGTCCCCCACGCTCGCCATCCGGGTCACCATGTCGAGGCCACCGAGATCGGCCGGGCCGTCGGCCTCCGCCTCGCCGGGGTGGATCAGCGCATCGAGCCGGGCGCGGGTGGCGCGGAATTCCGGCGTCAGGCTCTGGCTCGGATGGCGCGGCCGCGGCACCGGCACCTCGATCAGCTCCTCGACCTCGCCGGGATGGGCCTTCAGGACGAGGATGCGGTCGGCGAGGTAAATAGCCTCGTCGAGGTCGTGGGTGATGAAGACGATGGTGATGTCGATCTTGCGCCAGATCTCGATCAGGTAGGCCTGCATCCTGGCCCGCGACTGGGTGTCGAGCGCCGAGAACGGCTCGTCCATCAAGAGGATACGCGGGCGCATGGCGAGCGCGCGGGCGATGGCCACGCGCTGCTTCATGCCGCCGGAGAGCTGGTGCGGATAGGCGTCGGCGAAGCGCTCCAGCCCGATGAGCGCCAGCCATTGCAGCGCCTCGCGCTCGGCCACATGCCGGGATTCGCCGTTCTCCTCCAGGCCGAAGGCGACGTTGCGCTTGACCGTGAGCCAGGGAAACAGGGTGTAACCCTGGAACACCATGCCCCGGTCGGCGCCGGGGCCGGAGACCGGCACGCCGCCGACGCTGACGCTGCCCGAACTCTTGGTCTCGAGCCCGGCCAGGATGCGCACGAAGGTGGACTTGCCGCAGCCCGAGGGTCCGACGACGCAGAGGAACTCGCGGCGGTGGGTGACGAGATCGATGCCACGGAGCGCCACGGTCTCGGCGCCGTCCGCGTTGCGAAACACCTTGCCGAGGCCCTCGACCCGCAGGGCGACGTCGCGGGCCTTCAGCCGGTCGAAGCGGGCGCGGACGGGCTCGCACTGGGTGCGGTAATCACACGGCTCGGCCGTCAGCGGGATGGGAGCGGACGCGCTCATGCCGTCTCTCATGCCTCGGCCCTCGCATAGGGGAACAGGCGGCGGCCGAGCAGGGCCAGGGCGATGTCGGTAGCGATGCCGACGAGGCCGATCACCAGGATCGCGGCGTAGACGTTGTCGAAATGCTGGTAGCGGGCCTGCTGCGTGATGAAGAAGGTGATGCCGGACGAGGTGCCGATCAGCTCGGCGACGATGAGGTAGGTCCAGGCCCAGCCGAGCAGGATGCGCTGGTCGCGGTAGATCTGCGGCAGCACCGCCGGCACGATCACCCGCCGGATCAGGCGCAGGTTGCGCGAACCCATGGTGAGTGCGGCCTCGATCAGCAGCGGATCGACCCTTCGCGTGGTGTTGGCGATGACGAGCACCTGCTGGAAGAAGGTGCCGATGACGATGATGGCGATCTTCGGCCCGTCGTAGATCCCCAGGATCGCGACCATCAGCGCGCCGAAGGCGGGGGCGGGCAGGTAGCGCACGAACTCGATCACGGGCTCGGTCAGCCGGGCGATCGTCGGTTGCGCCCCGCACAGGATGCCGAGCGGCACGCCGACGAGCGACGAGATCGTGAAGCCCCAAAAAATGATCTGGATCGAGTGCCAGAGGCTCGCGGGCAGCCAGATCGTGTCGCGCTGCGGTGGCGGCGCCGTGAGCGAGGTCCAGAAGGCCACCGCGACCTCGTGCGGCGCGGGCAGGTAGACCGGGTTGGCCGGGCGTCCCTCGGGCACAGCCGTCCCCGCGCCCTGGGCCGCCGCGACCTCCTCGGAAAACGCCGCCCGCGGCACCCGCATGCCGGGCTCCATCCAGGCGACGTCGCCGGGATTCGTGACCTCGACCAGCGGGTGCCAGAGGAAGGGCAGGTAGGAGACCGCCGCCCACAGCCCGAGCGGCAGCAGGAAGGAGAGCAGGGTGAGCGCCACGCGCCGACGCCGGGTCAGCGGGCGCGGCGCGCCGACCCAGGAGAGCCGCACCCGCCCGGCGACCGGGGCGGCGTCCGCCACCGGCGGGAGCGGGGCGACCGCGACCGCGACCGCCGGAACGGCGTCCCTCTCGGGAGGGGGCTGAGGCAGCGGCGCGCGCATCCTCAAGCCCTCACTTGCCGTCGGTGAGGGCGGGGTCGATGGCGGCCTTTACGTCCTGCGGGGTCTTGTAGACCTCGAACTTGACGTTGAAGGCATCGGCGTGCCGGCTCGAACCGTAGAGCGAGCCGAACCCGTCGGCATCCTTCATCACCGCGCGGCCCTCGGCCAGCGTCAGCAGCTTGGTGCCCTTGAGGAAGCGGGTGAAGACGGCGGGCTCCACCCCGACCTTGGCCGCCATGATGGCGACCGCGTCGCCTTGCGTCTTCGGGTCCGTGATGTAGCCGACGACCCGGTCCCACAGGCCGACGAGCTTGATCCAGTCGGCACGGCGCGCGGCGAGGCTCGCGGGCGTCACCGTGACCACGTCGTAGATCAGGCCCGGCCGGTCGGCGGAGCTGTAGAGCGGACGGGCACCCGCCGCGCCGCGCATCGCCTGGCCGGCGATCGGCTGCCACGCGCCGATGGCCGCGACGTCGCCGGAGGCGAGGATCTGCGGCGTCTCGTTGGTCTTGGCGTTGACCAGCGTCACGTCGCTCTCCTTGATCCCGGCCTTCTGCAGGCCGTCGATCAGGAGCAGGTGCTCGACGAGGCCGACTTCGAGCCCGACCTTCTTGCCCTTGAGGTCGGCCAGCGACTTCACCCCCGGCTTGCCGACGATGATGTCGTTGCCGTTCGAGTAGTCGGTGAGCAGGATCATGACGTTCCGGGCGCCGTTGCCGCTCATGACGAGGGCGTCGCCATTGGTGCAGGTCACCGCGTCGAGCTTGCCTGCCGAGAACGCATCCATCGAGGCGGAGTAGTCGAACCACTCGAACTTGGCGTCGATGCCGGCCTCCTTGAGCCAGCCCTTCTCGATGGCGACCTGCCACGCCACCCAGCCCGGCCAGTCGCTGTAGCCGATGCGCAGCGGCTCGGCGGCCTGCGCCATCGGCGCGGCGAGGAGGCCGGCAGCGAGGGTCAGCGCGGACAGGCTTCGGCGGAGGCGCGTGAGGCCGCCGGTGATCAGGGTCGGGATGCGCATGTCTCGTCTCCTCGGGATCGTCGCCGGAACCGGATGGCCGACCCTTGCCGTGGGTCGACCGCGGATTTTGCGCGCAGGCCGGCATCGACGGGCTGAGAAGCCCGTCCGTCGGATGCCGGCACTGAGGTTGGAAGGGGGTGAGGCGCTCGGGCCCGCGGACGTTACGTCCGGACCGGGACGAGGCGCGTGCTGCCCCCGAAGCGGCCGCGAAGGCGCGCGATCTCGGCCCGCGCCGTCCTCGGGCGGCGCAAGGCGTGCGATCCGCCGGGGCGACGATCGGGAGCTGATGTCAGAGAAACGATCTGGGGGCTGATGCCGGGCATACGTTCCCTCTCAACAGAGAAAGAGATTGTACAAGACCTAACCTTGCCAATCTCTGGCTAGTGAGGTCTCCCGGGCTTTTATCCCGCCGTGCATCCGGGCGGATGTCTCCCGCCGCGGCAACCGCTCTCGGACCGAACACATCAAAGAGATGCTGGAACCCTAGCGATCAACTCGATGATGTTTTTAGGACCGGCGATTTTCTTGGTCAAGCGAAGACCATTTTTGGGCTGCGCAAGTTTTTACCTTTCATGCCCACGTTTTAAGCGCTCTGCAGCCTGGATTCGCATTCGGCGCAAGTGGGCGGAGTGGTGTTCGGCTCCCGATCCGCGGACGCAACCGGCACGGGCGTTCGGCGGAGTGCCGGACGGCGGCACCGACCCGCATGCCGCGCGGTACCGGCGGAGACGCGCATCGGCCGGCCGGGAACCACGGGCCTTCTGCACAAGGCCCGCACATATCTTGCAACTTTATTGAACACGCTTGCTCAGAAACACGGCACGGACCAACATAGATCCGGTGCTGAGGCGTTAAAATTCCGGAACGTCGGTCGCTGCCAATAAAGCGTCGCAATACGACAAGCCCCCTCGAAGGGCCGGAAATACTCTTACATCGTCCAATATAAGCTTGTCAGAAAATTCTGCCGCGAACAATATCGATCTATATCGAAAGGTGTCACCCCATGGGCCGGATCAATCTTGAAGGTATCAGCAAGATATTCGGCTCGAACCCCTCCAAGGCGCTCGATCTGATCGGCCAGGGGAAGCGCAAGGGCGACATCGCCGCCGCCTGCGGTGCGGTCGTCGGATTGCGCGACATCTCGTTCGACATCGAAGAGGGCGAAATCCTCGTCCTGATGGGCCTGTCCGGCTCCGGGAAGTCGACGCTCCTGCGCTGCATGAACCGTCTGGTCGAGCCGTCCTGCGGCCGGATCGTCGTGGACGGGGTGGACGTGACCCGGCTCGGCCGCAAGGACCTGCTCGCCTTCCGTCAGAAGACCTTCGGCATGGTCTTCCAGCACTTCGCGCTGCTGCCCAACCGGACCATCCTCGGGAATGTCGGGTTCGGCCTCGAGATCAAGCGGGTCCCGGCCAAGGAGCGGATCGAGCGGTCGATGCAGGCCATCGAACTCGTCGGCCTCAAGGGCTGGGAGACGAAGTATCCCAATGAATTGTCGGGCGGCATGCAGCAGCGGGCGGGCCTCGCGCGGGCGCTCGCCGCCGATGCCGACATCCTACTGATGGACGAGGCCTTCAGCGCCCTCGACCCGCTGATCCGCCGCGACATGCAGGCGGAGCTGCGCGACCTCCAACGCAAGCTCAAGAAGACCATCGTCTTCGTCTCGCACGATCTCGACGAGGCCATCGCACTCGGCGGCCGCATCGTCCTGATGAAGGACGGCGAGGTGGTGCAGATCGGGCAGCCCGAGGACATCGTGGCCCGTCCCGCGACCGACTATGTCGAGCGCTTCGTCGAGCATATCGATCTCGCCGCCGTGCTGCGGGCGGAGCAGGTCGCGGATCGCTCCGCCCCCGTGCTCGCCCCCACGCAGACGGTGGCCGAGGCGCGGACTGCGCTCGGCGGGGCAGGTAACCGCACGAGCGGCCGGGCGTGGCTCGTCGCCGACGGGGACGGACGGCTGGTCGGCCGCATCTTCGCCGAGAGGCTCGCCTCCGCCCGGCCGGCCGAGACCCTCTCCAGCCTGCTCGATCTCGGACAATCCGTCGTCGAGGCGGACAGCCGGCTGGACACCATCCTCGCGACGGTCGCCGCCGAGGAATCCGTTGCGGTCGTGGGCCGGAACGGACGCCTGATCGGCTCCATCACCAGCCGCGACGTCGTGCAGGCACTCGCCGCGCGGCCCGGCACGCACGCGCAGCCGCATGCCGGTGCCCCGATCCTCTCAAAGCCGTCAGGAGCCCCGACATGGAGTGGAACGTCCCCAAATTCCCCCTCGACACGCTCAGTGACAACGGCCTCGACTGGCTCACCGAGCATGGCAGTTGGCTGACCCGAGCCGTCAGCCGCACCGTCTCCGACTGGATCGAAACGCTGACCACCGCCCTCGTCGCGATCCCGCCGTGGCTCTGCATCGCGGTCGCGGCCTTCGCGGCGTACCGGGCTGGCGGTCGCAAGATCGGGCTCCTGACGCTCGTCGGCCTGCTGTTCCTGTGGAACCTGCGGCTCTGGCAGGCGACGGTCGAGACCCTGGTCCTCGTCACCATCGCCACCGCTGCGGCACTCGTGATCGGCGTTCCCGTCGGGATCTGGTTCGCGCTCAGCCGACGGGCTTGGCGGACCTTCTCGCCGATCCTCGACATGATGCAGACGCTGCCGAGCTTCGTCTACCTGATCCCGGCGCTCCCCCTTCTTCGGGCTCGGCGCCGTCTCGGCCTGCTTTGCGACGATTGTCTTCTCAGTGCCCCCGGTGATCCGGCTGACGGCGCTCGGCATCCGCAACGTGCCGAGCGAACTCGTCGAGGCCTCCGACGCCTTCGGCAGCTCGGCGACCCAGAAGCTGTTCAAGGTGCAGTTGCCGCTTGCGCTGCCGACCATCATGGCCGGCGTCAACCAGACCATGATGCTCGCCCTCTCCATGGTGGTCATTGCGGCGATGATCGGTGCCGGCGGATTGGGCCGCGCGGTCTGGCAGTCGATCCAGCGGCTCGAGGCGGGCGCCGGCTTCGAAGCGGGCATCGGCATCGTGATCGTGGCGGTCATCCTCGACCGCGTGACGCAGGCCCTCGCCGCCCGGGCTCGTCCGCACGGTGTGGCTTGAGGGCTATATGTTCGGCCGGAAAAACAACTTCTGCTTGCGTTCCCTAGCCGTTCGAATAACATAAGTCATACACCATGATCTTCTCTGATCAGCCTCGTTCTCCCCGAGCGAGAGAGAGGCTTCAGGCGAAGTCAGCTCTCAGATCAAAATCGGCACCTTCCTCAAGCCATCCTGAAAGGCTCAATCCATGCGTGTACCGATACTTGGGGTGATCGCCTGCCTCGCGCTGGCCCAGACGCCGGCCGAGGCAGCCGGCAAGCAGGTTCGGCTCGCCTATGTGGAATGGGCCGACGCCGTGGTCGCCACCAACATCCTCAAGCTCGTCCTTGAGGAAAAAGGCTACCAAGTGAAGACGATTCCGCTCGCGGCGGCGGCCATGTGGCAGTCGGTGGCGACCGGCGACGCGGATGCGAGCGTCGCGGCCTGGCTCCCCGTCACGCAGGGCGCCTATTACGAAAAACTAAAGAACCGCATCGACCTGATCGGCCCGAACGTCACGGGGGCGCGGATCGGCTGGGCCGTGCCCGCCACGTCGTCCCTCAACTCAATCGAGGATCTGGCGACCAAGGCCTCCGAGGTCGACGGCAAGGTGATCGGCATCGATCCCGGTGCCGGCGTGATGAAGAGTTCCGAGGCGGCCATCAAGGCCTACGGCCTCAAGGTCAAGCTGCTCGACGGCAGCGACGCCACGATGACCAGCGCGCTGAAGGATGCGGTACGGCAGAAGAAGGACGTGGTCGTCACGGCCTGGACGCCGCACTGGATGTTCGCGCGCTACGACCTGAAATACTTGGCCGACCCCAAGAAGAGCTTCGGTGAGGCCGAGAGCGTGAATACGCTGGCCCGCAAGGGGCTCAAGGACGACCTGCCCGAGGTCTACGCGATCCTCCAGAAGTTCAAGCTCACCATCAAGGACGAAGAAGCCGTGATGGCGGAGAACGAGGAAAAGGGCGCCAAGCCCGAGGCGACCGCCGCGAAGTGGATCGCGCAGAATCGCGCGACGGTCGATGGCTGGCTGAAGTGACGGCCCGGTCCGAGACATAAGAAAACGACGGGAAACAGCTCGGAAGGCGACCTGGGTCTTCATTCAAGGGGTTAAGGCAAATGACGGCGAACGGTTTGGCGGCTGCCCTTGTGGCATGTGCCGCGGGGGTCATGCTGTGCCCATCGACAGCCGCTGCGCAGACGCAGGGCCCGGTCGAGGTCAATGCCGAGCCCAGTCAAGCCAACAGCGAGCAGCCGATTGCCGTCCCCGATCCGCGCTATGCACCCGAATCCCGCAGCAATTTCGATCTGGGGCCGCCGAAGGGCAAGACCGACTCGGGCACCTTCACCTTCGGCGGCGCCATCCGCGCCCGCTACGATTGGCGTTTCGACGATGCCAGCCGCGGCGGCGTGCGCAAGGCGCGGGAAAATTTCGACTTCGATACCCTCGCGTTCAAGGCCACCTACGATTCCGATACGATCTTCGGCTCGGCGCAGTACCGGTTCTACGGCGGCAGCTCGATCTACGGCCCGCGCAGCGGCTATCGCGGCAATCCGGGCGAGGTGAGCTACCCGATGTGGGCCTATGTCGGCTACAAGTTCACGCCGGAAGACAGCATCACCGCCGGCATCAACCAGGCCCCCTTCGGCCTGACCCCGTATTTCGGGACGAGCTTCCTTGAAACCCTCGGCTTCACCATGGGCCTGGAGGAAGTGTACAATCTCGGCGTCAAGTTCTCGCATGTCGAGCCGGACTTCAACTATCAGGTCGGGTTCTATCCGGGCTCCGCCCCTAACGCCTTCGGCCTGAGCCCGGACAGCGCGCGCTACTCCACCGCGATCGTCCGGGCCGACCCCTACGTCACGTTCGGAACCAACAACGCCGAACAAAACATGTTCATCGGCCGGGCGGAGTACTTCGTTCTCAAGAACGATGACGTCTCGCTCGCCTTCGGCGCCTCGATCTGGCACTCGGACATCTACAATTTCGACACGCGCCAGATCGGCACCAAGCAGCTCGAAGGTCTGCACGCACTCGGCACCTACGGTCCCTGGGGCTTCAAGGCGATCTATGTCCGCCAGGACATCGACCCGCGAAACCCCTTCCGCAACGATCTCGTCACGGTCGGCGGCTTCGACTTCTCGTACAACCTCGCGGCGCGCGGCAATTTCGTCTCGGCGGAAGTGACCTACAAGGTGCCCGATCCGATCGGCCCGTTCACCGTGGTGCCCTTCGCCGGCTTCAGTGCCTTCTACAAGGACAAGGCAAACTTCCGGGCCAGCGAGCGCTTCACGCTGGGCGGCGCCTGGACCCTGACCGCCGATCCGAACCTGATCATCTACACCGAGGCCGCCATCGGCCGGAACGACCCCTATGTCGGCGTCGGAGAGTTCAACAACGGCCTCGCCCAGGGCGGAGAGAACCGCTTCAAGTCGCGATTCATCATGAACATCGGCTATTATTTTTAGAATTGGCGGTTTCGCGAGCGGCGCGCCGGCTTCCCTGGGAGCCGGCGTTTTCGTTTTCAGCCCCGCCGGCCCTACCACAATCCGGTCCCGCCGAAATCTGCATTGGCACGCAGCAATGAAGGCACAGTGGGGCGCCGGATGACCCGGCGCCCCACTGTGCTTTGATCAGGTGAGGTGGATTGGCCGCGACGGCTCAGGCGCGCACGCCGCCTTGCGTCTGCACCAGCTTCCGCTCGGCGCTCGGCGGCTGGCCGAAGCAGTCGAGATAGGCCTTCGAGAAGTGCGAGGCCGAGGTGAAGCCACACTCGAACGCCACCGAGAGCAGCGGCATCGCCGTCTGCCGGATCAGGTTGCGGGCGTGTTCCAGGCGGATGCGCAGATAGTGCTTGGCCGGTGAGCGGCCGAGATATTTCAGGAACAGCCGTTCGAGTTGGCGGGTCGAGAGCTGCACCGCGTCGGCGAGTTCCTGACTGCCGAGCGGCTCGGCGAGGGAGGTTTCCATCAGTCCCACCACCCGCAGCAGTTTCGGGTGCGAGACCCCGAGGCGCATGCGCAGGTCCATCCGCTGGCGTTCGCCGGATTCGCGGATGCGATGATGGATGAGCTGGTCGGCGACCTCCGAGGCCACGCTCGGCCCGTGGTCGCGCACGATCAGCGACAGCATCATGTCGGCCGCCGCGGTGCCGCCGGCGCAGGTAAAGCGGTTGCGGTCGATCTCGAACAGGTCCGAGCCGATCTCCAGCCCGTCATGCTCCGAGACGAGGCCCGGCAGGTTCTCCCAGTGGATCGTCGCCCGGTAGCCGTCGAGGAGGCCGGCTTTGGCCAACACGTAGGTGCCCGTGCAGACCGCGCCGATCGCCGCCCCGCGGGCGCTGCATCGGCGTAGGGCCGAATGGAGGGCGCGGTGATCCGGATGCTGGATGTCGATGCCGCCGCACACGACCAGCATGTCGAAATCCTGCGCATCGCAGAAGCGGCCCGCGACCTTGACCTCGATCCCGTTCGAGGCAGTGCACTTGGTGCCGTCCTCCGACCACAGCGAGAAGCGGTAGAGATCGCGGCCGACCGCGCGGTTGGCGAGCCGCAGGGGCTCGATCGCCGAGGAGAAGGCGATCATCGAGAAGCGATCGACCAGCATGAAACCGACGGAGATGGCTCTCCCGGTCACGGCCTCGCTCGCCGCAGTAACACCTGCCGGGCATGTGGCCCCGGCCGCGATCGTCATTTCCATCCCGACCACCGTTTGTCGGCCTGTGCCGCGGCTTGGTGGGCAAATCGCGTGCCGCGGCGATCCTTGCGCCGGCGGAGGAGCGATTCGGGGTCGCTCCGGCTGTACCCGGCACGGTCGATCGAACGCAGCACCTCCGCAGAGACGACGCCCACACCGGAACTTAATCTCCGATCGGCCGGCGAAGGCAACAGAATAATTCTTGTTTGCCCCTCGGATCACCGCCGCGTGATCGGGCAGGCCATCCGGTTTGTCGGTCGAACGGCCGCGCGAAACAGACCGCCGAACAACCAGATCGAAGCCGCGCGGCGGCGTTTCGGCGGGACTGGCCGGGAAATCGACCGAGGTCGGGAATCCCAAACTCGCGGTCGCCGTCGATCAAGCCCCGCCGCGGGGCGCGGACCATGATCGCTCAACACCGCGAGGTCGACCGATGCGCCGCTTCTCCCTCACGTCGCTGCTCTCCGAATCCCTGCGGGGCCATACCGGCTGGGGCCGCCAGTGGCGTGCCCCCGAGCCCAAGCCCCGCTACGACGTCGTCATCGTCGGCGGCGGCGGCCATGGCCTCGCGACCGCCTATTATCTTGCCACCGTGCACGGCATCACCAACGTGGCGGTGCTGGAGAAGGGATGGATCGGCGGCGGCAATACCGGTCGCAACACCACGATCATCCGCTCCAACTACCTCTACGACGAGAGCGCGGCGATGTACGAGCACGCGCTCAAGCTCTGGGAGGGGCTCAGCCAGGAGCTGAACTACAACATCATGTTCTCCCAGCGCGGCGTGTTGATGCTCGCGCACAACATCCACGACGTTCAGAGCTTCAAGCGCCACGTCTACGCCAACCGCCTCAATGGCATCGACAACGAGTGGCTCTCGAAGGAAGAGTGCAAGGAATTCTGCCCGCCGCTCGATATCTCCGGAAGCCTTCGCTACCCCGTCCTCGGCGGCGCGCTCCAGCGCCGGGCCGGCACCGCCCGCCACGACGCGGTGGCCTGGGGCTATGCCCGCGGCGCCGACAACCGCGGCGTCGATATCATCCAGAATTGTGAGGTCACCGGCATCCGCCGCGATGCCTCCGGCGCGGCGGTGGGCGTCGAGACGAGCCGCGGCTTCATCGGCGCCGGCCGGATCGGCGTGGTCGCCGCCGGCCACACCTCGACCCTGATGTCGATGGCCGGCGTATCGATGCCGCTGGAGAGCTACCCGCTCCAGGCTTTGGTCTCCGAGCCGGTCAAGCCGTGCTTCCCCTGCGTGGTGATGTCGAACGCGGTCCACGCCTACCTGTCGCAATCCGACAAGGGCGAACTGGTGATCGGTGCGGGCACCGACCAGTACACCTCCTACAGCCAGCAGGGCGGTCTCCACATCACCACCCACACGCTCGACGCGATCTGCGAGCTGTTCCCGCAATTCACCCGGATGCGGATGCTGCGCTCCTGGGGCGGCATCGTCGACGTGACACCGGACCGTTCGCCGATCATCGGCAAGACACCGGTGCCGAACCTGTTCGTCAATTGCGGCTGGGGCACCGGCGGCTTCAAGGCGACGCCGGGCTCGGGCCACGTCTTCGCGCACACGCTCGCGACGGCTGAGCCGCACGCGATCAACGCGCCCTTCACCCTCGACCGGTTCCGCACCGGGCGCCTCATCGACGAGGCCGCCGCCGCGGCCGTCGCGCACTGATCCGTCGGGAGCCAGACCCATGCTGCTGATCGCCTGCCCCCATTGCGGCAAACGCCCCGAGACCGAGTTCCGGTGCGGCGGCCAAGCCCATATCGCGCGGCCCACCGACCCGATGACCGTCGATGACGGCGCCTGGAGCGAGCACCTGTTCGTGCGCGCCAACCCCAAGGGCGTGCATGCCGAGCGCTGGTGCCACGTCCACGGCTGCGGGCGCTGGTTCAACGCCCTGCGCGACACGATCAGCGACCGCTTCGTCGAGACTTATCCGATGGGGGCGAAGCCCACCCAATCCACCCAGAGCGAGACGAGGGCGTGAGATGGCACAGCCGTTCAGATTGTCCCGCGGCGGACGCATCGACCGCACCCGCCCCATCGTCTTCGAGTTCAACGGCAAGCCGGTCCACGGATTCGCCGGCGACACCGTCGCCTCGGCGCTGCTCGCCAACGGCATCCACCTCGTCGGACGCTCGTTCAAGTATCACCGCCCCCGCGGCATCCTGAGCCATGGCCCCGACGAGCCGAGCGCGCTGCTCTCGGTCGATCGCGGGCCCGGCCGGATCGACCCGAACAACCGCGCTTCCGTGGTCGAGGCGCGCTCGGGCCTGCGCACGACCTCGCAGAACCACTGGCCCTCGCTCGAATTCGATGTCGGCGCGGTCAACGACCTCCTCTCGCCGGTCTTCGTGGCGGGCTTCTACTACAAGACCTTCATGTGGCCCCGGAAGTTCTGGGACCGGGTCTATGAGCCGTTCATCCGCGCCGCCGCCGGACTCGGCAAGGCGCCGACGGTGGCCGATCCCGACCGCTACGCCAACCGCCACGCCCATTGCGATGTGCTGATCGTCGGCGCCGGCCCGGCGGGGCTTGCTGCGGCGCTCGCCGCGGCGCGCACCGGCAAGCGGGTGATCCTCGCCGACGAGGGCGCGGAGCCCGGCGGCACGCTCCTGCACGACACGACCTCGCAGATCGACGGACGCCCGGCGGCGGACTGGCTCGCCGAAACGCTGGCCGAGCTCGACGCTCGTGAGAACGTCATCCTGCTGCCCCGCACCACCGCCTTCGGCTATTACAACCACAACCACGTGGCGATGACCGAGCGTGTCACCGACCACCTGTCCTCCGCCGCGGGCCAAGCGCCCCGCGAGCGCCTATGGCAGGTGCGGGCGGAGCAGGTCGTGCTCGCCGGCGGCTCCCATGAGCGCCCCCTCGTCTTCGCCGACAACGACCGGCCGGGCATCCTGCTCGCCGAGAGCGTGCGGGTCTTCCTCAACCGTTACGGCGTGGCGCCGGGCCGCAAGCTCGTCTTCGCCACGAGCGGCGCCTCCGCCTACCAAGCCGCGCTCGATGCGCGTGCGGCGGGCCTCGACGTCACCCTCGTCGATCTGCGCCTGGAGGCGGATTGCGGACCGGAGCTGGCGCGCCTGCGCAGCGCCGGAGTCGAAGTGTTGACCGGCCACACCGTGGTCGGATCGAAGGGCCGGAAGCGCGTCACGGGTCTCATCGTGGCGCCTGTCGGGAGCGACGGCCGGTGCGGCGGCCGTCGCATTCTCGCTTGCGACTGCGTCGGCATGTCCGGCGGCTGGACGCCCGCCGTCCACCTGTTCTCGCAGTCCCGCGGCAAGCTCGCCTACGATGAGGGCATCGATGCCTTCGTGCCGAGCCGCTCGGCGCAAGACGAGCGCTCGGCGGGCGCGGCCCGCGGCACCTACGACCTCGCCGCCTGCCTCGCGGAGGGCTTCGCCGCCGGCGCCGCCGCGGCGGGTTCCGACGCACGGCAGGACTTCAGGGCGACGGAGACGCTGACCGGTTTCCAGCCGGTGCGGATCATGCCCACCGACGCGAACCCGACCAAGGTCCGCGCCTTCGTCGATTACCAGAACGACGTCACCGCCAAGGACATCAAGCTCGCGGTGCGCGAGGGCTTCCAGTCGATCGAGCACGTCAAGCGCTACACCACGACCGGCATGGCGACCGATCAGGGCAAGACCTCGAACATGAACGCGCTCGGCATCGTCGCCGGGCAGCTCGACAAGGCGCTGCCCGCCGTCGGCACCACGACCTTCCGGCCGCCCTATACCCCGGTGACCTTCGGCGCGCTGGTGGGCCCCGCCCGCCACGCCCTGTTCGATCCGATCCGCACCACGCCGATCCATGAATGGGCCGAGGCTCACGGCGCCCTGTTCGAGAACGTCGCCCTGTGGCGGCGCGCCTGGTACTTCCCGAAGGCCGGCGAGGACCTGCACGCCGCGGTCGCCCGCGAGTGCAAGGCGGTGCGCGAGGGTGTGGGCATCTTCGACGCCTCGACGCTCGGCAAGATCGAGATCGTCGGCCGGGATGCGGCCGAGTTCATGAACCGCCTCTACATCAACCCCTGGACCAAGCTCGCGCCGGGCCGCTGCCGCTACGGGCTAATGCTGAAGGAAGACGGCTACATCCTTGACGACGGCGTCGTCGCCCGCGTCTCGGATACCTGCTTCCACGTCACCACCACGACCGGCGGCGCGGCGCGGGTGCTCGGCCATATGGAGGACTACCTCCAAACCGAGTGGCCGGAGCTTGAAGTGTTCCTGACCTCGACCACCGAGCAATGGGCGGTGATCGCGCTCCAGGGCCCGAAGGCCCGCGCCGTGATCGCGCCGCTGGTCGACGGCATCGATCTGTCGCCGGACGCTTTTCCGCATATGGCGATGCGCTCAGGGACGATCTGCGGCGTGCCGACCCGGCTGTTCCGGGTGTCGTTCACCGGTGAACTCGGCTTCGAGATCAACGTGCCCGCCGACCACGCCCGCGCGGTCTGGGAGGCGGTGTTCGAGGCGGGCCGGGCCCACGGCATCACGCCCTACGGCACCGAGACGATGCACGTGCTGCGCGCCGAGAAGGGCTACATCATCGTCGGCCAGGAGACCGACGGCACGGTGACGCCGGGCGATGTCGGCATGGCCGGCATGATCCCGAAGGCCAAGGGAGACTTCGTCGGCAAGCGCTCGCTGGCGCGCCCCGACGTGGTCGCCACCGGCCGCAAGCAGCTCGTCGGCCTCATGACCGACGATCCCAAGCTCGTCCTCGACGAGGGCGCGCAGATCGTCACCGATACCCATCAGCCGATCCCGATGCGCATGCTCGGCCATGTCACGTCGAGCTACTGGAGCGCCAATTGCGGCCGCTCCATCGCGCTGGCCCTGGTCGAGGGCGGACGCGAGCGGATGAACGGCCATCTCTTCGTCACCACGCCGGACGGGTTCACCCGCGTCACCGTCTGCGAACCGGTCTTCTTCGACGTCCAGGGGGAGCGCATCAATGCTTGAGACCCGCTACCGTGCCGCCCGCGCCCTGCCGCTCGGCGCTCTCTCCCGCTCGGCCCCCGCCGGTTCGGGCGTGTCGGTCCGGCCCGCGGGCGCCGAGGCGCGCTTCTCCCTGCGGGCGCGGCTCGCCGCCGGCACCGCGCCGAAACTCGCCGGGCTCGCGCTCGATGCGCCGATCAACACGGTCGGCACCGACGGTGAGGTCTGGATCGCCCGCCTCGGGCCCGACGAGTGGCTCGTCGGCGGCCCAGAGGCCGATGCCGACCTGCTCCAGGGCCGCATCCACGAGGCGCTCGCCGGGCTGCCCCACTCGCTGGTCGACGTCTCGCACCGCAATGTCGGCATCGACGTGTCGGGCCGGCAGGCCGCGGCGGTGCTCAATGCCGGCTGCCCGCTCGACCTGTCCGAGGCCGCCTTCCCGCCGGGCAGCGCCACCCGCACCCTGCTCGGCAAGGCCGAGATCGTGCTGATCCGCGCCACCGCCGCACCGCTCTACCGCGTCGAGTGCTGGCGCTCGTTCTCGACCTACGTCCACGGCTTCCTCAATGAGGCCGTCTTCGGGGTCGAAGGGTCCGCCGCGCATTGATGCAGGATTGATACACGCCGGCGGCGAGCCCATCTCGTCCCTATGGCTCCCGCGCGGCCCCGGCACCCTGCCATGACGCGCATCTCCCCCGAACTTGCATCCATGTCGGGGAGAGCCGCCTTTTGAGAGAGCAACGGACCCGATGATCAGCACCTTCGATCTGTTCAAGATCGGGATCGGTCCGTCGAGCTCCCACACCGTCGGGCCGATGATCGCCGGGCGCCGGTTCCGCGAGACCGTGCTCACCCGCGCTGGCGTCGCCCGCGTCAGCGCCGAGATCTACGGCTCGCTCGCCTGGACCGGGCGCGGCCACGGCACCGACGTGGCGATCCTGCTCGGGCTCATGGGCCACGCGCCCTCCACCATCGACCCGGATCGGACGGCGCCGCTCGCCGACGAACTGCGCCGCACCGGCGATCTCGGCATTCCGGGCGTCCATTTCGAGCCCGAGCGCGACCTCGTCTTCAACTTCAAGGACATCCTGCCGCTGCACACCAACGGCATGCGCTTTCGCGCCTACGATGCCGGGGATGCGCTGATCGAGGACCAGATCTTCTATTCGGTCGGCGGCGGCTTCGTCGTCACCGCCGCCGAGGCGGAAGCCGCCGCGGCGGGTCATGCGGAGTGCGTGCCACCCCCGCTCGCCTTCGGCAGCGGGCGCGAACTCCTCGACCTGACCCTGCGCACCGGGCTGACGATCCCGCAGATCCAGCTCGCCAACGAGCTGACCCTGCGCCCGCGCGACGAGATCGATGCCGGCCTCGACGCGATCCGCGATGCGATGTTCGCCTGCATCGAGCGCGGCCTGCGCATGGACGGCGAATTGCCCGGCGGCCTGCGGGTACGGCGGCGCGCCAAGCGGCTCTACGAGTCGCTGGAGGCGACGAAGCTCGCCAACAGCCGCCCGGCCCACGAGATCATGGACTGGATCAGCCTCTACGCGCTGGCCGTCAACGAGGAGAACGCCTCGGGCGGCCGGGTGGTGACGGCGCCGACCAACGGCGCGGCCGGCATCGTGCCGGCGGTGCTGCGCTACACCCGCGATTTCTGCCCCGATTGGAGCGACGAGCGCGGGCGCGAGTTCCTGCTCACCGCCGCCGCCATCGGCGGGCTGATCAAGGCCCGCGCCTCGATCTCGGGGGCGGAGGTCGGCTGCCAGGGCGAGGTCGGCTCGGCCGCGGCGATGGCGGCGGCGGGGCTCACCGCCGCGCTCGGCGGCTCGGCCTTCCAGATCGAGAACGCCGCAGAGATCGCCATGGAGCACCATCTCGGCATGACCTGCGATCCGATCGCCGGCCTCGTCCAAGTGCCCTGCATCGAGCGCAACGCCTTCGGCGCCAACAAGGCGGTGGTGGCGGCCTCGCTGTCGCTCCGCGGCGACGGCCAGCACCGGGTGAGCCTCGACGAGGTGATCGAGACCATGCGCCAGACCGGCCACGACATGCAGGCCAAGTACAAGGAAACCTCGCTCGGGGGGCTGGCCGTCAACGTCGCCGCCTGCTGAGGCAGCGCGCCCGCCGGCGCGGGTGAGAACGACCAGCGTTGGGGCGTGCCGTACAGCACGCTGCAGCGGGGCGCGCGGCGCCCCTCCGCTGCACGAAGCGCCGATCGGACCCGTGTCGGCCCTTTTCCGATCACACCGGCACCGACCGATCCCGCAACCCCTCTTCCGGCTCCGGAAGAGGGGTTTTTTGGTCGATTCCGCTCTCCTGCAGGGCGGCTCGCCGCCGGCAACGCTCGGGCGGACCGGCGGCTTCATGCAAAACAGGTGAGCAATTCGCTAAATTTCGGGCCTTCCTGCTCAATGCATGCGCACGGAGCAAGTCTGCTCCCAAGCTTCCGCGCTCCTCCGAGGACAGAGGAAGGATCATATGAGTTCCGACGCGGGCCGTCCTCGTCTTGATCAACGACGGCGCGATCGAGGCTCATCTCATGTTCGGCAAGGTTTTCGAAAGTGTTCGCGCCCGGCTCCGCGCTCGGGCGGATGAAGAGGCTCTGATGGACCTCAGCGATGCGGCTCTGGCCGATATCGGCCTGAACCGGGCCGCACTGCCGGGTCTGCGCTCCCGCATCGAGCCGGCCCAGGTCGAGGCGAAGGCCGGCGAGACGCTGTTCCTGTCCTTCGCCTTCCCGATGGCCATCCAGCGCGCCTGAGGGCCGGTTTGACGTGACCGATCGAATGTCTCTCACGACGCCCGCCGCGCCGTCAGCGCGGGAGCGGGGACAATCCGCCGGGCATTGTGTGAGGCACTTTTACGCGATCCAACCCGCGCCCTCATCCTGAGGTGCTCGCGTCAGCGAGCCTCGAAGGAGGGCTCCAGGGATCGCGGTGCTCTCTGGAGCCCTCCTTCGAGGCCTCCGCTTTGCTCCGGCACCTCAGGATGAGGGCGCGGATGGGAAGAGAACACGGCCTGCGGTGCTGCCGTCGCACATCGAACAGGCACTGAGGATCTTCAGGCCGCCGCGCTCTCCGGCAGGGCGACCGCCGTGGGCTCGTGCCCCTCGGCCCGCAGAACCTCCACGAGATCGGCCGGAACGAGCGAGAGGGTGCGCGTGCTGACGAGCGGGTGGATGTTGATCCGCGTCTCCGCCAGCAGGCTGTCCTGAAGGAAGACCCGCACGCTGCCCGGCGCAGCGTTGAGCGCTGCCAGCGGCGACACGGCCCCGCTCTCGACCCCGAGTTGTTCGCGCAAGGCATCGGGGCTCGCGAAGGACAGGCCGCCGCGGGCGCCGAGCACGGCGCGGAACGCCTTCAGATCGACCTGCGCGTCATGCTGGAGCGTGACGAGGAAGTAGGTCTTCTTTCCGTCGCGCAGGAACAGGTTCTTGGTGTGGGCGCCGGCGATGTCGCCGCAGATCGCCATCATCGCCTCGACGGTGAGCACGGATTCGTGCTCGTAGAGCTTGTACGCGATTCCGCGCTCGCGCAGCCGCGTCAGCAGGTCGTCCGGGCTCAGGGGCATCGTTTCGCTTTCCTCAGGTCTTCGGTTCCGCCGGCGGGGCGAGCACGCCGATCTGCCGGAGATAGGCCAGGATCTCGCGGGCGGCGTCCTCGGGATCGGGCTCGACCAGGAGCCGGCCGCTCGCGGCCGAGCCACCCTCGCCGGTGGCCGTCTTCAGCCGCTCCGCCGCCGAGCCGCCCGCGGGCGCGCCCTTCACGATCTTGGGCCGGCGGCGATAGGGCCGCTCCTCTACCGCCAAGGCGAGAGCCGGAAGTGATGCCGGCGCGACGGCCAGCGCCTCGACGCGCCCGCGGCGGGCCCGGCCATAGGCGTAGGCGAGGGGGGCGGGGGCGTCCGGATGGCAGGTGACGACGACCGGTCCCCGCACTACCACCCGGCGCAGGGCGCCCCGCCCGAGGCTCTGATCGAGGCGCAGGGCGCCCTCCACGTCGAGCGCCGCCGCGACCACGTCGGATACGAGGGGTCGCGAGAGGGCGCGAGCCAGCGCGTAGGGCACGAGGCCGCTCTCCTCGCCGCCCTGGCTGCGCCGTCCGGCCAGGATCAAGTCGGGGGCAAGTTCGGCGAGCCGCGCGGCGAGCGCGGGCACCGGGTCGTCGCCGGCCGCGATCCTGATGTGCTCGATCCGGGGCAAGCCCTGGCCCAGCGCCTCGGCGATGGCGGCGGCATCCGGCCCGGCATGCAGGCCCAGGGTCTCGGACCCCGAGCCGAGCCCGGCGGCCATGCGGATCGCCTGCGCCTCGAGCCGCGGCAGCACGGATGCCCCGGAGACCGGATGGAGCCCGGCGGAGAGAAGCACCGCGATTCTCATGACGCCGTCCCCGACCCGGCTGCCTCTTCCGCCAGCAGCCGCAGCAGGGCCGGCATTACGGCCTGAGCGTCCTGAACCACGGCGAGGCCGGCCCGCTCGATCATCGCCGCGTGGAGATCGGTGTTGACTGCCACCACGTGCTCGCAGCCGGCCACACCCTGGAGATGCTGCGGCGCCCCGGAGATGCCGAGCGCGAAGTAGCAGGTCGCCGCGAGCACCGTGCCCGAGGCGCCAACCTGGGTATGGCGCGGCATCAGCCCGGAATCGCACAGCACGCGGCTGGCGCCGGGTGTCGCGTGAAGTGCCGCCACCACCTGGCGGAAGGTGTCGAGATCGGAGAGGCCGTTGCCGGCCGACACCACGAACTCGGCGAGCGAGAGCGGCACGGTCGCGGGATCGGCCGGGATGCGTATCGCCGAGACGATGCTTTTCGGAGTTTCCAGCGCAGACGCCTCAAAGGGCAGGGCGCGCGCCTCCCGCGGCGGGCCCGCATAGTCGGCGACCGCGTCCGGCGCCACGGTGGCGAGGCGGGGCGGGGCGAGGCTCTGCTCGACCCGGCGGCCCCGGGCCGGGCGGACCAGCCCCTTGGCGGCCACCACTTCGGCATTGGTGAACAGCGCCTCGTTCAGGCCCACCGCGACGCGACGGGCGAGATCGCCGCCATCGAGGGATTCCGGGAACAGGACGTGACGCGCCCCGACGCCTGCGAGCGCGGCCTCGATGCGGGCGGCGCGGGCCGCCGGGTCGTAGCCCTCCGCGCGCTCGAGCCGGAGCATCCGGTCGGCGCCGGCTGCACCCAGCCCCCTCGCACTCCCCTTCCACGATGACCGCGACGGCGCCCTCGCGCCCGGCCAGCGCGCGCGCCGCGCCGATCACCTGCCGGTCATGGCCCGAGAGGCGGCCGCCGGGGGCGTCCGGCACCACCGCGACGAGGAAGGCGGGCGTCTCGACGATGATCGTCTTCGGCGCCTCGGCCACGGGCGCAGCGCGAGTTGCGGCGGTGACCGCCTCGCCGACAGAGCGGCCGATCTGGCTGAGATCGTAGCGCGCTCGCGCAAGGCCCCCGATGCGCTGCGCCTCGCGCTCGGCCCGCGGGTCGCGGCGGGGCCGGCCGGAGGCGGTCGCGCGGCGGGTGCGGTCGTAGCGCGGGCGCGGG
Source organism: Methylorubrum extorquens (assembly GCA_900234795.1). Classification (NCBI taxonomy): domain Bacteria; kingdom Pseudomonadati; phylum Pseudomonadota; class Alphaproteobacteria; order Hyphomicrobiales; family Methylobacteriaceae; genus Methylorubrum; species Methylorubrum extorquens. The sequence continues at coordinate 1,675,620 of LT962688.1, read as the reverse complement.
CCCTCGCCGGCGACGAGGGAGGCCGCCCGCTCGGCCCGCGGATCGCGGCGCGGGCGGCTCATCGGCCCGCCTCCACCGCCTGGAGCAGGAGTTCGGCCACGTCGCGGATCTCTGCCTTGCGGTCGGTCACGCCCTCCAGCATCGCCGTGCAGGAGGGGCAGGCGACGGCGACGATCCCGGCCCCGGTCTCGGCGGCCTGAGCCATGCGGATGTCGGGGATGCGGCGCTCGCCCGGCACGTCGCTCACCGGCGCGCCGCCGCCGCCGCCGCAGCACATCGCCCGGCGCCCGGACCGGGTCATCTCGCGGCGGGTGACGCCGATCGCGTCGAGCACCGCGCGGGGGCGCCTCGGTCTCCCCGTTGTAGCGGGCGAGGTAGCATGGGTCGTGATAGGTGACCGAAAGGTCCGGCAGACGGCCCGGATTGAGCTTGCCGGCCCGGATCAGCTCCAGCAGGAGGGCGGTGTGGTGAGTCACGGTGTAGTGGCCACCGAAGGCCGGGTACTCGTTGCGCAGGGCATGCAGCGCGTGCGGATCGGCGGTGACGATCCGCTTGAAGCGGTATTGGCCAAGCGTCGCGATGTTCTCCCGCGCCAGCGCCTGGAAGGTCGCCTCGTCGCCGAGCCGCCGGGCGAGGTCGCCGGTGTCGCGCTCCTCCACACCCAGCACCGCGAAATCGACCCCGGCCTCGCGTAGGAGCCGGATCAGCGCCCGCAAAGAGCGGCCGTAGCGCAGATCGTAGGCGCCCTCGCCGAGCCAGAGCAGGACATCGACCGGCTCACGGTCCGCGATCCCCGGCAGGTCGAGCCCGGCGGCAAAATCGGTGCGCGAGGCCAGCGGACGCCCGCCGGGATCGCCGGACTGGCGCAGCTCCGTCACCGGGACGACGGCCTTCTCGGGCAGCGCTCCGCGCTCCAGCGTCTCGTGCCGGCGCAGGGAGACCACGGCATCGACATGCTCGATCATCATCGGGCATTCCTCGACGCAGGCGCGGCAGGTGGTGCAGGACCACAGCGTGTCGGGATGGATGCGCGCATCCGGCCCGATCAGCCGGGCCAAAGCCCCGCGCGCGCCCTCCGCCGCCCGGCCGCCGGGATAGGGGTTGCCGGCATAGGCGGGCTCGGCCGGCGAGAGGCCGGCGACGAGATCCTGGATCAGCTTCTTCGGATTCAGAGGCTGGCCGGCGGCGAAGGCCGGGCAGGCGGTCTCGCAGCGCCCGCAACTGACGCAGGCGTCGTAGGAGAGGAGCCGGTTCCAGGTGAAGTCGGCCGGCATCTCCGAACCGAGGCGGGGCGCGTCGAGGTCGAGGGGCTGGAGCGCGGTGTCGGGGCGGCCCTCGAACCGGCCGGGCCGGGGATGGGCGACGAGGTGAAGCGCGCCGGCCGCCGCGTGGCGCATCGGGCCGTGGCGCACCTCGAAGGCGAGGCCGAGCCCGCCGGCCGCCGCGAGCGCGAGCGCGACGGAACCGAGCAGGCCACCGCCGCCGAGCGCGAGGACGAGGGCGGTGATCGTGCCGCCGACGGCGTAGGCGACGAGCAGGAACGGCAGGACCTGGAAACGCCCGGCGGAGAGGCGCTTCTGCTTCTGCGGATAGCGCCGGGCGCCAACGAACAGCGAGCCGATCGCCGTGACCCCGAAGGCGAGCGCCACGAGGAACCAGTAGGGCCGGAAGTCCGCCAGCGGCGGCAGGATCGCCAGCGCGGTGAGGATCGAGGCCGCGAGCAGGCCGCCGGCCACGACCGCGTGCATGCGCGAGGCGTAGGCGTCGCGCGCCACGACGTGGTGGACATCGACGAGGTAGCGCCGGGGCAGCTTGGCGAGCCCGTCGAGCCACGCCACCGGCGCCGACGCGCCGACGCGCCAGAGGGCGGCACGGCGCAAGCCCTGAACGAGGGCGAGCGCCGCCATCAGCCAGACGAGGCCGGGAAACACCGTGGTCAGGGGCACGAAGCTGGTCATGACGGTGGGCCTACGGGCTGGGCGACAGTTCCGGACGGGGCTTACGAGGACCGTGCATCCCCCTCTCCCCGCACGCGGGGAGAGGGTCGCGACGACCCTGTCGTCGGCGCGACGAGGCGGCAGCCGAGGGTGAGGGGGCCTGGCCGGAGGAGGCTCATCCTGAGCTGCCCCCTCACCGCCGCTCCGGCTTCGCCTCCGCTTCCCGCAGGCACGACAGGGTGCCCGCGACCCTCTCCCCGCGTGCGGGGGGGAACCCAATCAAAAGGTCCTTGCACAGCCGCAGGGCGTCGTAGATCGCCGCGTGGATGTTGCGGCCGGCCACCGCGTCGCCGATGCGGTAGAGCGCGTAGCCCTTCGACAGATCGTAGGGCTGCGGCTCGCCGCGGATCAGCGCGTCCGGGTCGGTCTGACCCCGGTTGACCGAGGCCTCCTTCAAGCCGTGGTAGAGCGCATCGACCGGCAGCGTGCCGTGATCGACGATGATGCGATCGACAAGGCGCTCCTCCTCGGCGTCGGTCATGGTGTTGCGCAACGCCGCGACGAAGCGGTTGCCCTCGGGATAGATCTCGATCAGCTCCAGGTTCGGGCTCATCACCACGCCGAGCTTGTAGAGTTCGCGCAGGTGGATCGGCTGGTTGGTGGTGCCGACCTCCTCGGCCACCATGCGGTCGTGGGTGGCGATCTCCACGAGGCAGCCGCGCTTGGCCAATTGCTCGGCCACCGAGGCCGCATTGTGCTGGCCCATCTCGTCGTAGAGCAGGACCGAGCCGGTCGGCTCGACCGCGCCGGCCAGAACCTCGGCGGTGGTGACCGCGTGCTGCGCGGCGCCCTTGGCGTGGCCGCGGAAGGGCGTGCCGCCGGTGGCGACGATGACCACGTCCGGCTTCTCGGCGAGCACGGCCTCTTCCGTCGCCTCGGTGTTGAGGCGCAGATCGACGCCGAGCTTGGTCACCTGGGCGACGAGCCAGCGGGTGATGCCCGACATCGCCTCGCGCCAGCCGGCCTTGGCCGCGATGCCGATCTGACCGCCGGCCTGCCCGCTCTTCTCGAACAGCACGACCGCGTGGCCGCGCTCGGCGCAGACGCGGGCGGCCTCGAGGCCGCCGGGGCCGGCGCCGATCACCACGACCCGGCGGCGCAGATCCGCCTTGCGGATCTCGTGCGGCATCGTCGCCTCGCGGCCGGTGGCGGCGTTCTGGATGCAGAGCGCGTCGCCGCCGACATAGATCCGGTCGATGCAGTAGCCCGCGCCGACGCATTGGCGGATGTCGTCGGCCCGGCCCTCGGAGAGCTTCTTGACGAGATGCGGGTCGGCGATGTGGGCGCGCGTCATCGCCACCATGTCGACATGGCCCTCCGCGACCGCGCGGGCGGCGGTGGCGAGATCGGTGACGCGCTGAGCGTGGAACACCGGCACGTCGACCTCGCGCTTGATCGCGCTCGGCAGGAACAGGAACGGCGCGACCGGGAAGGACATGTTCGGCAGCGAGATCGCGTGGGCGATGTGGTCGCGCGCCTGCCCGCCGAGGATGTTGAGGAAGTCCACGAGACCGCGCCGGGCGTACTCGCTCGCGATCGTGACGCAGTCCTCCTGGCTGAGGCCGTCGGCGATCATCTCGTCGCCGGACATGCGGATGCCGATGACGTAGTCGTCGCCCGCTTCCGCGCGCATGGCCTCCAGCACCTCGATGCCGAAGCGCATCCGGTTCTCCAGGCTGCCGCCGTATCGGTCGGTGCGCTGGTTGACCGACGGCGACCAGAACTGGTCGATCAGGTGGCCGTGGGCGGCCGAGACCTCGCAGCCGTCGAGCCCGCCCTCGCGGCAGCGGCGCGCGGCCTGGGCGAAGCTCTTGACGATGCGGGCGATGTCCTCCGCCTCCATCTCCTTCGGGATGGTGCGGGAGGCGGGCTCGCGCCGGGGCGAGGGCGAGACGGTGGGGAGCCAGTGCTCGGTGTCCCACTTGGTGCGCCGGCCCATATGGGTGAGCTGAATCATCAGCTTGCCGCCATGCGCGTGCACCCGGTCCGAGAACTGCTGGAAGAACGGGATCACCGAGTCGTCGGCGACCGAGATCTGGTTCCAGGGCGCGGCGGGGCTGTCGACCGCGACCGAGGAGGAGCCGCCGAACATGGTCAGCCCGATGCCGCCCTTGGCCTTCTCGGCGTGGTAGAGCTGGTAGCGCTCCTGCGGCTTGCCATCCCGGCCGTAGCCGGGGGCGTGGCTCGTGGACATCACCCGGTTGCGGATGGTGAGGCCCTTGATGGTGAGCGGCTTCAAGAGCGCGTCGGCATTGGCGATCACGGGACGACTCCCGAAGGCGATGGGGAAAGCGTGGGGTCGCGGACGGGGCCGAGCCCGCCCGTTCAGCGTTCGACGACGAGGTCGCTGGTCGGCTTCGAGCAGCACAGCAGCGCCATGCCGGCATCGATCTCGCGCTGACGGATGCCGCCGGCATGGGTCATGGCGACGGTGCCGGCGGTCAGCTTCGACTTGCAGGTGCCGCACAGGCCCTTGGCGCAGGAGGAGGGCAGGCGGATACCGGCCTTGCGGGCGGCGTCGAGCACGGTCTCGTTCTCCGGGCATTCGAGCACGCGGCGGGTCTTGGCGAACTCCACCCGGAAGATGCGCACGCCGCCCGCGGGCGCGGCCTCGGCGTCGAGGGCCTTCTCGGCTTCCGCCGCGGCTTCCTGCTCGGCCTCCGGCAGCTCGCCGAAGTCGAAGCTCTCCTGATGGTGCCGGGCCATGTCAAAGCCCGCATCCTTCAGCATGGCCCGCACCGCGTCCATGTAGGGCTTCGGGCCGCAGACGAAGATTTCGCGCTCGAGGAAGTCGGGCACGGCGTCACGCAAGGTGTCGAGCGAGAGCCGGCCCTTCGGACCCGCCCAAGTCTCGTTGGGGGAATCGGTCTCGCAGACCGCGTGGAAGCGGAAGGCGGGATCGAGCCGGGCCATCGTCTCCAGTTCACCCCGGAACACGATGTCGGCGGGCGAGCGGGCGGAATGGACGAAGGCGACGTCGCGGGCTTCGCCCAGATCGTGGAAGCTGCGCGCCATCGACATCATCGGCGTCACGCCGCTGCCGCCGGACAGGAGCAGGTATTTTGGGGCCGGGTGGGTGAAGCAGGAGAACTCGCCCATCGGTCCGAGCGCGCGCACGGTGTCGCCGGGCTTGAGAGTGTCGTGCAGCCAGTTCGAGACCGGGCCGCCGGGCACGCGCTTGACCGTGAACGAGACCGCGTGCGGCCGGGTCGGGGCCGAGGAGATGGTGTAGCAGCGGTGGATGGTCTCGCCGCCGATCTCGAACGAGAAGGTCAGGAACTGGCCCGGCGCGTAGGCGAAGAGCCGGGGCTCCTTCGGCGCCAGCACGAAGGTCTTCACGTCGTGCGTCTCGTCGCGCACCGCGAGGCAGACCAATGCGTCGTCGGCCTCCGCATCCCAGGGCGCGGAGGCCGCCAGCCGCCGGGCGGCCGGTTCGGAGGAGGCCGGGGCCATGGCTCAGCGTCCCAGATGCGCGGCCATGCGGCCGACATACCAGTTGCAGAACTTCTCCACGAGCATCTCGGTATGCGGCGAGTAGGGGCCGGGCTCGTAGGCCGGGCTCGCCACACCCTGCTGGCAGATGCCGACGAGTTCGCTGTCCTGATCGTTCGTGGCTTCCCAGACGCCGGTGAGGTTGGCGAGATCGTAATCGACGCCCTCGACCGCATCCTTGTGCACGAGCCACTTGGTGCGCAGCAGCGAGCGCTCGGCATCGAGCGGCAGCACCGAGAAGGTGACGATGTGGTCGCCGAGGAAGTGGTGCCAGGAATTCGGCTGCGTCCAGACCGAGAGCCCGCCGAGCTTGGCGCTGGTGAGGTTGCCGAGCAGCCGCTTGCAGGCGGCCTTGGTGTCGAGGGTGTGGGACTCGCCCTCGCCGTCGAGCGGCAGCCGCTCGGTGCGGAAGCCCGTGATCATCGTGTCGAGCTCGTCGATCTCCTTCGACGGCAGGCCTTCCGCCTCCCACTCGCCGTGGCGGGTCTTGAGCAGGCAGCCGTAGCGCTCGGCGTTGGCGCGGTCGTGCTCGTCCATCTCCTCGGGCGCGAAGCCGAAGCCGTAGGCGAAGAGCGGCACGGTCAGCTCGGGATGGTTGGCCCCGCAATGGTAGCACTCGCGGTTGTTCTCCATCGTGAGCTTCCAGTTGCCGGGCTCGATGATGTCCTTCTGGAAGGCGACCTTGGTGTCGCGCACGTTGTGCGGCTCGATATAGGGACCAAGCTTTGCGGCCATCTCGTCGAAATCGGCCGGGGGCTGGTCGGCGAGGCAGATGAACAGCAGGCCCGCGAGCGAGCGGATGTGCACGGGCTTGAGGCCGTGGCAGCTCTTCTTGAAGTCCGGACCCATATGCTCGGCATGGATCAGGTTGCCGGTGAGGTCGTAGGTCCAGGAATGGTAGCGGCAGACGAGGTTGCCGACCGTGGACTTCTCGTCATGGACGAGCCGGGCGCCGCGATGGCGGCAGACATTGTGGAAGGCGCGGATCGCGTTGTCGTCGTCGCGCACGATCGCGACCGAGGTCTTGCCGATCTCGACGACCATGACGTCGCCGGCCTCCGGCACGTCGGGCTCGACGCCGACATAGATCCAGTGGCGGCCGAAGATGATCTCCATGTCGGCCTCGAACACCTCGGGGCTGAGGTAGAACGGGGCCGCGAGAGTGTAGCCGGGGCGACGCTCGCGCAGCAGGCGCTGAAGCGGGGTCGGCGTCACATCGAGCATGGGGACCTCCCGAGCCGTATCTGGCTGTCGGGAATTATTGTTCGGCGGGGGCCCCGTCGCTTCCACCTCAGCGACATCCCCTTGGCAAACCGCGACGCGGGGAAGCCGGCGGTCTCAGGTCTCCCTACGCCCGCAGGATCGCCAAAGCCTCGGCGTGCAGGTCCGGCGTCGCCGCCGCGAGCACCCGCCCGTCGGAAGCGAGGGTGAGATCTTCGCCGCTCCAGTCGGTGATGACCCCGCCCGCCGCGCGGATCACCGGCACCAGCGCCATGTAATCGTAAGGTTGCAGGCCGGTCTCGGCGATCAGGTCGCAATGGCCGGAGGCCAGCAGGCCGTAGGCGTAGCAATCGCCGCCGAAGCGGCGCAGGGCTGTCGCTGCGCTGAGACGGCGGTAGCGTGCCTCGTCCGCCCCGGTGAAGCCCTCGGGCGAGGTGGTGAAGAAGCGCGCCGCGGACAGGCTCCGGCAGGTGCTGGTGCGGGCGGGCTCGGCCCCGAACCGCGCCTGCCCCGGCACGCCGGTCCAGCGCTCGCCCAAAGCCGGCATGTCGATCAGCCCGACGAGCGGTACGCCACCGTCGAGGAAGGCGACCAGGGTGCCGAACAGCGGCAAGCCGGTGACGAAGCTCTTGGTGCCGTCGATCGGGTCGATCACCCAGACCGGGCCGCTGCCGGGCGTGGCTCCGGGCTTCACTCCCATCTCCTCGCCGAAGATGCCGTGATCGGGAAACCGCGCCTCGATCAGGCCGCGCAGGCGCACCTCGATGGCGCGATCGGCCAACGTCACCGGGCTCTCGTCGGCCTTCGTCACGATGTCGAGCGGGGTGCGGAAATAGGCGAGCGCGATCGGGCGCGCGGCCTCGGCCAGTTCGGCGGCAAAGGCGAGGATGGATTCCGGGGCGAGAGGGTCGGTCGCGGGCAAGGCCAAGTCCATCGCTCAGAGCGCCTTCAGGAAGAGCGGCCAGCGCGGGTCGTTCATGATCGAGCGGGCGCGCATGTGCTTCCAGATCCCGTATTTGTAGAAATCGAAGTCGAGGGTGGAGATCCGGTTCTGCACCATCGCCCAGGTCGACCACTTCACGTCGGCCAGCGCCTTGTGCACCATCAGGCGCGCGAACAGCGCCTCGTCGTAGCGGCCGAAATATTGTTCGATTAGTTCGCGATCGACGCTTTCGGGGAAGAACATCTCCCCGCTCCAGATCGCGATGTCGTAGAGCCGGTCGTTGTTGGAGGCGTACTCGAAGTCGATCAGCAGGATCGAGCCGTCCTCGCCGAGGAGGAAGTTGCCCGGCATCGGATCGTTGAAGCACGGCACGAGGTCGAGGCCCGAGGCTTCGAGCGCCGCCCGCGCCAGCCGGGTCTGGCGGGTGAGCCAGGCCTGATCCGGCGGCAGGAGCGCGCCGAGTTCGGCCGCCTGCCGGTCGTGCTCATCGATCATGTCGAACACGGTCTTGGTCAGCGGCAGGAGCGGGGCCGCGTGGAAGCGGCGATAGACGCGCATCGCCTCCGCCCGCAGGGCCGCGTCGGCGAAGTCGCGGTTGGTCGAGGGCCGGCGCCCGTCCACGAACTCGGCGATCTCGATGCCATGGGCGTCGAGGTCGTCGAAGGTGCGGGGGCCGAGCCCGATCACCTCCGCCTGCCGGCTGGCGGCGCGGGCGGCGGCGCGGTCGATGAACATCTCGGTGCCGCGGCCCGGCATCTTGACGAAATAGGGATGCGGCTCGCCCTCGATCTCGACGCGCCAGTTGACGTTGCTGATCCCGCCGAGCACCGGGCGGTAGCGCGTCGGGCGCCCCTGCCAGCGCGGGACGGTGCGCAGGGCCGCCTCGAAGGCGTGCTCAGCCTCGGTGGCGGCATGGCCCAGAGCGATCATGGTCGTCTCCTCACAGCTCGTTCGGTCGGCGGGCCGAAACCGCAGGTCTTTGCGCGCGCAATCAGGCCCTTGCTCCGAACTTCGTCCTGAGGCGCCGAAGCAAAGCGGAGGCCTCGAAGGGGGCTCCGGGGTTCGCGCGGGAACGGGAGCCCCCTTCGAGGCCGCTTCGCGGCCCCTCAGGATGAGGGGGAAGCAACGGGATAATCGTCGTCGAGCGGGCCATCACAGCGCCCTCAGGGTTTCCTCGAAGCCCGGCCGGCCGACGAGCATCCGGCAGCGCAGGAAGCGCCACGCGGCGTATTTGCGAAATTCGAGCCCGCGGCGCGGCGAGAGCCGGTCCATGGCCAGCGCGCGCAAGGCCCAGTGCAGGTCGTCGGCGGCGGCATAGGCGCGGGCGCGGTTGAACACGTCCGGACGGAAGCGCCCCTCCGCCATCTCGATGCCGGCCTTCATCGGCGCCTCGAAGGTGCAGGCCTCGTTGAGGAAGGCGCCGAGCTGGTAATGGGGGTCGGTGTCGCAGGCCATGTCGAAATCGACGAGTTGCAGGGCGCCGCCGGGGCCGAACAGCAGGTTGGAGGCGTGCAGGTCGGCATGGGCCGGGCGGATGTCCGTGCCGGCGGCGGTCAGCGCCGCCTCGATCGCCTCGGCCCAGTCGAACAGGAACCACGCGTCCGGCGGCAGGGCATCGGCCTCCGGCCCCAGCAGGGCGCGAAGGTCACGGATCGCGTCGAACACGCTCCAGCGTCGGCCGAGGGCTTCGCCCGCGCCGATCCGGCGGAAGGCCTCGATCACCGTGGCGATGCTGTCCGGCTGCTGAAGCCTGTCGAGGGTGGCCGGGCGCCAATCTGGGCCGAGGCACCGGAACAGGATCGCGCCCTGATCCGCCGCGAAATGCAGCGGTTCCGGCGCGAGGCCCAGCGCAGCGACCGTCTGCGCGCCGCGGAAGGCGGCGGCGGGATCGAGCAGCGCGGCGGCGCAGGGCTCGGAGACCTTGAGGAACAGGCTCGGTTCGGCGCCCTCGGTCTCGGCAACGTGGAACGTGGTGGATTCGACCCCGTGATAGGAGGGCGAGGCGAGGCCCGGCACCGCCACGGCGTAATGCGGCGCTTTGCCCCGAAGGTCGGGCCGCGCGGAGAAAGCCTGCGCCAGGGCCGCCTCGGCCAGCCGCTCCGACGCGTCCTCGGGGGTGCCCAGCGTCTTCACCGGTCCCCTCCCGCGGTCTCGAGGGCGCCCACGCCCTCGGTGGCGAGGATCATCAGCATGTCGGCCAGCACCTGGGTACCGAAGGCCTGATCCTCCGGGCTCGTGAACTCGGTCGGGTGGTGCATCACGCCGCCGCGGCAGGGCACGGCCAGCACCACCGAGGGGCAGACCGCGCTGAGGCTGACGGCGTCGTGGCCGCCGATCGTGTCGAGGTGGCGCGTCGTCGTGCCGTTGGCCGCCCCCGCGCGCTCGGCGAGCCGCACGAGGCCCGGCGCCATCGGGCCGGCGGCGCGCCGGTCGATGGCGCGCACCTCGTGACCCACCTCCGCACGCGCGGCGGCCAGATCAATGGCCGCCTTCAGCCGAAGTTCGGCCTCCTCCAGGATCGCAGGCGAGCCGGAGCGCAGCTCGATGAACAGAACCGCCTCGCTCGGCACGGTGTTGGGCGAGTTCGGCCGCACTTCGAGCCGGCCGACGGAGGTGTGCAGGTCGAGGCCGTAATCGGCCGTCATCGCCTTGAGGTCGGCGATCAGGTAGGCGGCGCCAAGAAGCGCGTCGCGCCGCTCGGCCATCGGCGTCGGGCCGGTATGGGCCTGGCGCCCGAGGAAAGCGAGGCGGTACTTGGTGGCGCCCCAGTAGCGGGTGAAGGCCCCGAAGCGCAGGCCCTCGCGCTCGAGGATCGGCCCGCCCTCGATATGCAGTTCGATGAAGGCGTCCGGCACCGGCACGGCGTCGCTCCCGGCATAGCCGATCCGCGACAGGGCCTCGCCGACGGTGACGCCGTCGCCGTCGCTGCGGGCCAGCGCCCAGTCGAGCCCGGCCGCACCGGTGAAGACGCTGCTGCCGAGCAGGCTCGGCTGGAAGCGGGCGCCCTCCTCGTTGGTCCAGTTGGCGACCGTGAAGTTGCAGGCCGACATCCTGCCCGCCGCTTCGAGCGCCGCGCGCACGGAAAGAATGGCTTCGCAGGCGGCGAGCACGCCGAGCGTGCCGTCGAAGCGCCCGCCATTGGGCTGGCTGTCGAGATGCGAGCCGACCATCACCGTGGGCGCGCCGGGTCCGGCCAGTTCCAGACAGCCGAACTGGTTGCCGATCGCATCGACCCGCGGGGTGAAGCCGTGCGCGGAAAACCACGCGGCGAGCCAGTCGCGCGCCTGCCCGTCCTCCGGCGACAGGGTCAGGCGAGTCAGGGCGCCGTCCGGCCCGGCGCCGAAGGCGGAGACCGCCTCCATCGTCGCCTGGAGGCGGGCGGGGTCGATCCGCACGGGGGCGAAGGCCATTATGTCGGGCATGGATGTCATCGTTGTCTCGGGAAGGGGCGGCATCAGGCAGCGCCCGCCAGCAGAGCGGCGCCGGCGCCCGGCACGCGGTGGCAGGCGGCGAAGTCGTGCGCGCCGCGCACGGTGAGGAGCGGGGGATGCGTGGCGCAGGCGTCGAAGGCCTGCGGGCAGCGCGAGCGGAAGGCGCAGCCCTGCGGCAGGTCGATCGGGCTCGGCGGCTCGCCCTCCATCAGGCAATCCTCCGGCCGGTAGCGCCGCGCCTCCAGAGCCGGCATCGCCGAGAGCAGGGCGCGGGTGTAGGGGTGGCCGGGATCGAAGAACAGGCGCTCGTTGTCGGCGAGTTCGACGACCTCGCCGAGATACATCACCGCGATGCGGTTGCAGGCTTTGCGCACCATCGCGAGGTCGTGGCTGATGTAGATGTAGGTCAGCCCGTGCGTGCGCTGTAATTTCTCGAACAGCGCCAGCAGCTTGAACTGCTCGGTCTGGTCGAGGGCCGAAAGTGTCTCGTCCATGAGCAGGATCTGAGGCTCGAGCACCATGGCGCGGGCGACGTTGATGCGCTGGCGCTGCCCGGCCGAGAGCCCGAGCGGCAGGTCGTCGTAGAGTGCGACGGGCAGGCCCACATCGTCCATCACCGCGCGCACCCGCTCGCGGATCTTTCTCGGGTCGCGCCAGCCATGGGTGCGCAGGGGCGCTTCCAGCATGGCGCCGATGCCGGTGCGCGGCGGCAGCGAGTTGAACGGGTCTTGGAGCACCAGTTGCAGCTTGCGGCGGAAGCCGAGGAGTTCGGCCCCCGACAAGCCGGCGATGTCGCGGCCCGCGCACAGCACGCTGCCGCCGCTCGGGCGTTCCAGGCGGCTCAGAAGCCGCATCAGGGTGGACTTGCCGCAGCCGGATTCGCCCACCACCGCGAAGCTGTCGCCCTGGGCGATGTCGAAGGTGACATTGCGGACCGCCCGCAGGGCGCTCGTGCCGGCAAAGCTCCCGCGCCGCTTCACCCGGTAGGTCTGCGACACGTCCCGCAAGCTGATGATCGGCTGAGACGGCCGCGCGCCGGGGGCCTTCGGCATCGCGGGCAGGCGCGGGCGCTCGCCCCAAATCACCGGGATCTGCGCGACGAGATCGCGGGTATAGGCGTGGCGCGGGGCCGCGATCAGTGCCTCGGTCGGCTGCTCCTCGACCAGACGCCCGGCATCGATCACCAGGGTGCGGCTCGCTGCCTCCCGTGCCACGGGCAGCGAGGAGGAGACGAACAGGATCGCCGTCTCGAAGCGCTCGGTGAGTTCGCGCATCAGGCGGATCACCTGGGCGGCGACCGTCACGTCGAGGGGCTGGGTGACGTTGTCGGCGACCAGCAGGGCCGGGTTCGAGACCATGGCGTCGACGATGAGCGCGCGCTGCATCATCCCGCCGGAGAACTGCGAGGGGTAATCGTGGAAGCGCGCGGGGGCCGAGGGAATGCGCACGGCATCGAGCAGGGCGATCACGCGCGCCTGCGCCTCTTTTCGGCTCACTTCGGGCATGACGGCGCGCAGCTTCTCGACGATCTGGCGCCCGACCGGCAGGGTCGGGTCGAGGGCGCCCATCGGGTCGGCGCCGACATAGGCGATGTCGCGGCGCAAGAGCCGCATCGCCCGCGGCGGCAGCGCCAGCAGATCCTGCCCGCGGAAGGACACGGTGCCGGAGCGGATGGCGAGCGGGGCCGTGATCCAGTTGACCACGGCGCGCGACAGCACGGTCTTGCCGGCGCCCGAGGCGCCGACGACGCCAACGATCTCACGCGGGGCGACGTCGAAGCTGATGCGATTGAGAATGATTCGCTCACGCCCGGGGAGGGTGAGGGCGACCGAGAGGTCGCGGACGGAGAGCACCGGGTCCATCAGGCGCCCCCGTGGATCGCGTTGCGGGCACGCTCGAAGGCGGCGCCGATCAGGTTGATGCCGGTGAGCGTGAGGCACAGGAACACGCCCGGCATGGTGGCGATCCACCACGCGTTGAGCAGGTATTTGCGCCCGTCGGCGATGATGCTGCCGAAGGTCGGCGTCGGCGGCTGCACGCCGAGGCCGAGGAAGCCCAGCGTCGATTCGAAGATCATCATCCGCGCGACATCGAGCACCGAGGTGAAGAGCAGCGGCGGCACCAACAGCGGCACCAGCAGCGTGAGGATGATGCGCGGATGCGTGGCGCCCGAGACCTGCGCGGCCCGCACGTATTCGCGCCCGCGCTCGGCCATCACCACCGAGCGCATGACGCGGGCATAGACCGGCCAGTTCGACAGGCCGAGCACGAGGATGATCGCCGGGATCGTCGGGCGGTCGGCGCCGAGCACGGCGATCGCCAGGATGATCATCGGGATCGAGAGCTGCGCGTCGGTGATCCGCATGATCACCGTGTCGGTGCGCCCGCCGAAATAGCCGGCGACGGTGCCCAGCGCGCAGCCGATGATGACGGTCACGGCGACCGAGGCCACGCCGATCAGCAGCGAGTAGCGCAGGCCCACGAGGCAGCGCACCAGCATGTCGCGGCCGATCTGGTCGGTGCCGAGCGGGTGCGCCCAGCTCCACTTGTCGCCGAGGAACAGCGGCGGCAGCAGGCGCGCCCGGATATCCCGCATCGCCGGGTCGATTCCGCTGAGTTCCGGGTAGAGCGCGGCGGCGAGCACGAGGAGGGCGAGCACGACGAAGCCGACGCGAAAGCCCCCGGAGCGGGCGGCGCGCCCGAGGATGCGCCGGCCGATCGAGCGCGACGCCGTGACATCGACGCGGGGCGGAGCCAGCGTCAGGGTGGAATCCACGGCATCCATCAATATTCGAGCCTCGGATCGATGGTGGTCGCCGCGAGATCGACGAGGATGTTGATGAGGACGAAAATCGCGCTGGTGACGATCGCGATGCCCTGGATCAGCGGGAAGTCGCGCTGGAGCACGGCGTTGATCGTCAGCAGTCCGAGGCCGGGATAGTCGAAGATGTATTCGACGATGATCACGCCCCCGAGCAGTGAGGAGAACTGCACGCCGAGCAGGTTGAGGAGCGGCACCGAGGCGTTGCGCAGGGCATGCGCGGCGACGATGCGCGGGCGCGACAGGCCGCGGACATGGCCGACGGCGACGTAAGACTCGCCCATCTGCGCCGCCACCGCGCTCGACAGCGTCCGGATCAGCACCGGCGACAGTTCGACGGCGAGCACCAGGGCCGGCAGCACCGTGTAGGAGAAGCCGCCATAGCCGATCGCCGGCAGCCATCCGAGCTTCACCGACAGGAGCAGGGCGAGCACGATGCCGAGCCAGAAATTCGGGATCGAGATGAAGATTGAGGAGACCGCGAAGGCGAGCCGGTCGAAGAACCCACCGGGACGCAGGCCCGCCGCGATCCCGAGCAGGGCCGAGAAGACCAGGGCGATGGCGAGCGCAAGGGCGGCGAGCTGCAGGGTCATCGGCAGGGCGTCGAGGATGAGATCGCCGACCCCCGGCCCGCTCGCCGCGGGTCATGTCGTCGAAATTCGCGCCCCCCGTCGCCGCGCCGTTAGCCGGCCGCATGAAGCTGCGGCCGAGATCACCCTGGACCACCCCTGCCGCGTAGCGGCCGAACTGCACGATGATCGGATCGCGCAGGCCCATCGTGGTGGCGATCTGCTCCACCAGGGGAGTCGGGCGCCATCCCGCCCACCATCTGGCGCACGGGGTTGCCCGACATCACCCGCAGCAGGGTGAAGATCAGCAGCGAGACGAGGAAGATGATGACCGCACCCTGCGCGAGGCGCCGGGCGAGGAAACTGAGAACGAACATCGGGGCATCGGGTCCGGTGACGGAATCGGCGGGGCGGGGCCCGGCCGCCCGCAGAGGCGGGCCGGGTCACGCGCCGGGCGCGGACAAGTTCAGTCAGGCGGTTTTCGAGGCGTCGATCGAGCCGTCCGGGTAGATGTAGAGGCCCTTCAGCTCCTGCTGCATCGCGTGGATCATCACCGAAGTGAACAGCGACAGCGCCGGCATCTTGGCGGCCAGCAGCGGCATCGTCTCGTTCTGGAGGATGGCCTTGCGCTCCTCCAGCGTCGGCGCCGCGCGCTCCTTGTCGAGGCTCGCATCGATCTGCGCATCCTCGATGCCGGTGATGCGGTGCGAGGAGGAGTGGAAGTGGGTGCGCAGCACCAGATCCGGCTCGGGCGAGGCGGTGGACCAGCCGCAATCGACCATGTGGCCGGGCCCGCCGCCGGGGCGATGATAGAGCCGCTCGTTCCAGGCCGCCGGCTCCAGCACCGTGAGGCTCACCGGAAAGCCCTGCTCATTGAGCATCGCGGTGATGACCTCGCCGTATTCCTTCGTCTTCGGGTAGAACCCGACCGAGGTGATGTATTCGAGCGGCGGCAGCCCCTTGCCCTTGGGGAAGCCCGCCTCGGCCAGCAGCGCCTGGGCCTTGGCCGGGTCGTAGGCCGGGTAGTTCTTCAGATCGACGTAGCCGAACTTCACCGGCGAGATGAAGTTGGCCGAGGCGTGGCCCGCCGCGCCGAGGATCTCCAAGAGCATCGCCCGGTCGATCGAGTGGCAGGCGGCCATGCGCACCCGCACGTCGTTGAAGGGCGGCTTGGAGCAGCGGAACCAGAGATACTTGTTCTCGACCGAGACGACCTCGTTGATCGCGATCTTCGGGTTGTTCTTGACCGTCTCGACCTGCTCGGGTTCGAGCCGCTCGACGATCGAGGCCTGGCCGTTCATCAGCGACAGCATCCGCGTGGTCGAATCGCCGGTGAAGGTGAAGTTGATGCCGGGAATCCCCGGCTTGCCGCGGAAATAGCCGTCATGGGCCTTGAGCACGGTGTCGTTGCCGCGCTGCTCGACGAAGCGGAACGGGCCGGTGCCGTTCAGGCGCCGGGTGAGGGCGCCGCCCGGCCCCTCGGCCACGTCCTTGGCCGAGAGGATCGGGAGGAACGAAGCCAGGAAGATGAAGAGGTGGGCGGGGTAGCCGCCCTTCGATGTGTCGACGATCACGGTCTCGTCGTCGGGCGTGGTGATCGTCAACGTCTCGGTCGGGCCGGGATACCACTGCGCCGGCCGGTCCTTGCCCGCGCCGTACTCGAAGGTCGCCTTGACGTCCTCGGGCCCGAACGGCTTGCCGTCGTGAAACTGCACGCCCTTGCGCAGCTTGATCTGCAGGCGGTGCGGATCGAGCAACCGGATGTCGGTGGCGAGTTCGTAGACGACCTTGCCGGGGTCATCGAGGGTCATCGGCGTGCGGGTCAGGAAGCCCATCACGAAGCCCTCGATGTTCTTCTGCGAGAGCGTGGTGTGGGCGGTCGGGTCCCAGTTGCCGGTGATGTTCTCGGCCGAGAGGAAGACCAGCGGCTTGCCCGATTGGGCGAAGGCCGAGGAGACCAGGAAGTCGGGATTGATCTGGGCAAAACCCACAGCGGCGGCGCTCGCCTGAAGAAACCGTCTGCGGTCCATTGTACCGGCCATGCTGAGGCTCCCGAGTTCCCACGCATCCATCAAAGTGGTCAAAAACCACATTGCAGGACCCGTGCCAGAAGCCACAAAACACACAGACCGGTCAGCTTGGCGGTGATCGCCGCCGGAAGGCCGGAGCGCTGAGGGGCGAGCGGCCCGCCCTTACCCCTTCGCGATGTCGGGGCAGGGCGGAGCTGGAAGCGACGTGTCGGTTTCTCAGAAATCGACGGAGGCGGAGACGATGAAGGTGCGCGGCGCGCCGACGGCGAGGAAGCCGCGGGCGGCGGAGGCCCAATACGAATCGTCGAGCAGGTTCTGGACGAGGGCGCGGAACACGACGGGCTTTCCGTTCACGCCCTCTGTCGTGTAGCGCAGGCCGGCATCGAAGCGCGTCCAGTCCGGAACCGACTGGGTGTTGGCCTGATCGTAGAACATGCTGCTGGTGTAGATCGCCCGTCCCGTCAGGGTCAGGCCCGGCGCCAGCCACGGCGGCAGGTCGTACTCGGCGTAGAGGTTGAAGGCCGTGTCGGGCACGCCGGGAGCCGCCTTCCCGTTGGCCAGCGCATTCGTCGCCCGAACCAGTTCCGCGTCGATGAAGGTGACGCCGCCGAGCAGCCGCAGGCCTGGGACGAGCTCGCCGAACACGTTGAGTTCGACGCCGCGGTTCCGCTGACGGGCGCTGACCGAGTAGATGTTGGTCGCGGGATCGGTGAAGGCGCTCGGCAGCTCGATCTCGAACAGAGCGGCCGTGGCGGCAATGGTGCCGAAATCGTACTTGACGCCGATCTCCTTCTGCCGCCCCACCGCGGGCGGGAAGATCTCGTTGGCATTCCTCGCCGTCGAGGGCGGGCCGGCCACCGGGTCGAGCGACTCGATGTAGTTGCCGTAGAAGGACAGGTTCTCGAACGGGCTCAGCACGAAGGTGATGGCGGGGCTGAAGCGGCCCTCCTGATAGTTCGAGGTCACCTGCCCCTGCGTCGGCCCCGGACGGGTGGCGAAGCCCTGCTGGTCGATCTCCTGATAGCGACCACCGAGCGTCAGCAGGAAGCGGTCGTCGCCGAAGAACGACAGGGTGTCGGCCACCGCCACGCTGCGCGCGGAAAGCTGGGCGAAGAGCGGCTGCGCGGCGGAGCGGGGAAGTCCGATCGTCGGAATCGATCCGGTCGGCAGGTAGACCGGATTGTAGATGTTGATCGTGTAAGGGGTGAAGACGGGCGGGACGAAGCCGCTGCGGAAGTTCTTGTTGTTCGCCTCGACGGCCGCGATGTTCACCTGATGATTGAGGAAGCCGGTGCTGAAGCGGGTGCGCAGGCCCACCTCGCCGGTGAGCCCCTGAATTTCCTGCGGCTGGATCGCGAGTAGGTTGGTCGCCTGCCCGGTCACGCTCGTCACGCGGTAATTCGAGGTGAGGAAGTCTTCGTTGTAGCGGCTGGCGCCGCCGGCGATGTAAACCGTCGTGTCAGGCAGGACGTCGTACTCGGCCCGGCCCGTGATCATGCCGTAGCGGCTGTCGTTGTACTCGAACGGATTCGCGGTGTTGGTCCGGTTGTTCGGGGCACGGGGAATCTGAATACCGGGCGCGACCGCGTTGAACAGCGAGGTCGGCGCCGTGACGTTCTGCGTCGAGTGGGTCATGTCGAGCGAGGCGCGGAACCGGTCGCCGCGGTAGTCGAGGCCCAGCGCCGCCACGCCCACCTCGATCGCGTTGTTGTCGAGCGGCGTGGCACCGGTGCGGTAGGCGCCGTTGAAGCGCACGCCCCATTCCTTGGACTCGCCGAAGCGGCGGCCGAGGTCGGCATGGGTCCAGATCTGCGCGTCGCTGATATAGGTCGTGGTGAGGCGCGCGAACGGCTCGTCGTAGGCGCGCTTGGGGATGAGGTTGATCGTGCCGCCGACGCGGCCGGTGCCGCCGCTCAGAAGCGCTGTCGGCCCCAGCAGCACTTCGACGCGCTCAAGGCCCTCCGTGAAGGTGCGGCGCGGGTTGGCGAGGTAGAACAGCCCGTCGAAGGCGGTGTCGAGATTGGTGACCGAGAAGCCGCGGATGAAATAGGAATCGCGCTCGCTGTAGGGCGGGGCGTCGTTGCGCACCGACGAATTGTTCAGCACGACATCGGCGAGCGACACCGCCTGCTGGTCCGCGATCAGCTTCTCCGTGTAACCCGTGATGCTGAAGGGCGTCTTCAGGACGGAGCGATTGCCGAGCAAGCCGACACGGGCGCCCGAGCCGACCTGACCGCCGGCATAGGGCACGGGCGGCTGCCCGACCGTACCGGTGGGCGGCGGCAGGCCGGCGGCCGTGGCACGGCCCCGGGCCTGAGCCTGCCCCTCGACGTGTAGTTCATCGAGGGTCACCGCGCCGGCCGGCGCCGCGCCGAGCTGGACGTAGCGCGGGTTGACCAGGGTGATGGTCGAGGCGCCGGCCGGACGATAGGTGAGGCCGGTGCCGTCCAAGAGCGTGGTCAGGGCGTTGAGCGGGGCGAACTCGCCCGCGAGGCCCGGTGTCTCGAGCCGCGCCGTCAGCTCGGTCGGGTAGACCAGCTTGACCCCGGCCTGCTCGGTGAAGGCGACGAGGCCGGCCTCCAGTGAACCCTTCGGGATGGCGAGCCGGACGGGAGCGCCCCCCACCGGTGCCTCCGCCAGGATCGTGGGGCCGCGGGGCCGCTTCGCCTCGCCGGCTTGCGCGGCCGCCTGAGCCATCACCGCGACCGACACGCCGGCCAGTGCGATCCCCGCCATCCGGCCCTGTGAAAACCTGCGCGCGCGCGACGCCATACCAAAGCCCCATCGATCCGTCGGGAGGGGCGGCACGCTCTGCGTTCTCCGCGCCCTCGACGTTTAAGATCAACGGAGGCGCCATCTCCTGACGTGGGCAGAGCGATTTTTTTCGCGCGCCCTCATCGCCCCGCTCACAGGGGCGATCCGACCAGCACCAGCAGCGGCGAGAGCCGCCGGATGCGGGTGCCCATGGTCGCGGCGATCACGTCGAGGGCGTCGTCGGTGTTGCGGGCATCGAACGCGCCGGTCACGCGCCGCTCGCCGAGCCCACGGTCGAGCAGCACGATGCGCCCGCGGCGGTAGCGGTTCAGTTCCGTCAAGACCGCCGCCAGCGCCTTTCCGGAATAGATCAGCCGGCCGTCGCGCCAGGCTGTGGCGCGCTCCACATCCGCCGCCGCCACCTGCAGGGCGTCGCCGCCGATCCTGACTTCCTCCCCGGCCGAGACGACGACGCGCCCGCTCTCGGCCGACACATCGACACGCCCCTCCGCGACGCCCACGGGACGGTCCGCCCCGTCCGCGCGCAGGAAGAAGCGGGTTCCGACCGCACGCACGCTCAGGCCGCCGCCGCGCACGACGAAGGGCCGGCTCCGATCGGGCACGACATCGAAACTGGCCTCGCCGCGCAGTAGCGCGATCCCGCGCTCCCCCTCGGTGAACCGCACCGCGATCGCCGTGTCCGTGTTGAGATCGACGCGGCTGCCATCGGGCAGCGTCGCGTGCTCGATGGCGCCGACGCCGCTCCACAGATCTGCGCGCAGCCGGTCGAGGAGACCGGTCTCGTAGGCCAGGGCGCCCGCGATCAGGGCGACGGCGGCAAGGCCGGCGAGCGATTTCGGTGTCTTGCTCGATGTCTTGTCCGACGTCTTGCGCGGGCGGGGATCGGGCAGATGCCCGAGCCGGCGCCACAACGCATCCATCTCGGCATAGACCGCGGCGTGGACGGGATCGGCCTTGCGCCAGGTCTCGAAGGCCCTGTGGTCGGCTTCCGTGGCGTCGGAGGAGGAGAGCCGCGCGACCCAGGCCGCGGCCTCGCGCTCGACCGGATCCTCATCGCTGTCAGCCCCTTCGGCCTCGTCGGCCTCCGTCCCGTCGCTGCCGGCCACGCCAATCCCCCTGGGTCCCACCGCGGCCCGAAATGGCGCAGCGCGGGTGTCCTATCCCCTTAGATCAACGAGGTCGCCGCCTCCTGATGCGACTCGTTCAAAAAAGATCGAGGCGGCTGCGCCGGCAATGCAGCAGGGCCTTGATGATGTGCTTCTCGACCATGTTGCGCGAGATGCCGAGGCGCTGCGCGATCTCGCCGTTCGCGAGGCCGTCGAGGCGGCTGAGCAGGAACACCTCGCGGCAGCGGGGCGGCAAGGCGTCGATCGCCGCGGCGAGGCGCTTCAGCTCCTGGCGGGCGATCGTCTGCCGCTCCGGGAGGGCGTAGCCGTCGGCGATCTCGGCGAGTTCCGCCTCGCATTTCGCCGCGAACAGAATCCGCTCCAGCCGGCCGCGGTTGCGCATCCGCAGGGCGACGTTGG
The DNA here is from genome assembly GCA_900234795.1 of Methylorubrum extorquens. Lineage (NCBI taxonomy): Bacteria > Pseudomonadati > Pseudomonadota > Alphaproteobacteria > Hyphomicrobiales > Methylobacteriaceae > Methylorubrum > Methylorubrum extorquens. Next base: position 1,654,815 of record LT962688.1, on the reverse strand, counting down.
TGGCGATGCGGAACAGCAGGGCCGAGGGGTGCTCGATGCTCGTGCGCGAGAGCGCGGCGACCATGCGCAGGTAGGTTTCCTGGCTCGCATCCGCGGCGTCGGCCGGGTTGTCGAGCAGGCGCTGGAGGAAACGCCGGAGCTTCAGCCCCTCGTGACGGTAGAGGGCATCGATCGACACCCCCGCCGCCCCTCCCGCCATGAGGTCGGTCCCGTCGCCCACAGATGATCCCACGCTGATCGATGACTGAGGACCGACCAGAAGGAGACGCGTGGATTATGCAAGCCCCACAATAGCTTGTATCATTTCCAGTCTAGCGGACGATGCTGTCGCAAGACGTTGCACAGACAGTCGAAATACCCGCCCCAGAAACAAGACGAGAATTATAACAGCTAAAGACTACAAGTCATTTCATGACCTCGTTGCGGATCAGCAACGGATTTTTCCCATCACGGCGAAATGCGCGCTTCACAGGTCGCGATCATCCGGCGGCGCCGGGATCGAAGCCCGGCTCGGAGACGGACGGCGGTCCGGCGCCGCGGGATCGCGGGCACAATCAGGGATGGCTCGCTGGGCAAGCTCACGCCGTAACCGGCGGAGGCACGGAACCGGTCCGCACCGGATAAAGCGACGGACAAATAAATAATATTTTCGATGGCAACCAACTGTCGCGACAAGGCGACTAGGCAATCACCCTATATCAAGAACAATTCCAATAAATTCATCTTCTCTTGACGCATGCCTGAAGTTTGCGCAACACGCCTTCAGCCTCAAGCGATTCGAGGGAGCCCTCAGTCCGATGAGCAAGTACGACGAAGATCCATTTTCTTATCCTTACGCTTCCATCGACGACCTTTTCTTTCTCTCGAAACCGCACGCTCCCCCACGCCCGCCGCAACGGTGAGTTCGCCGCGCGCTCGCGGCCCATGACGACGATGACGCACGGGCGGCCCGGCGAGCGGACCGCCGCGTCGATCCGATGACGCGGCGCCGGGCCGGCGGATCAGATCAGTCGGGCGCACGCCCCCCGCCGCGATGCGGCCGGGCCTTCAAGGCTCTCAGGAGGTTTCGAAGATCATGCCACCTTCGTCTCAAGCTGTGGCCGAGGCAGCCGCCTTCCGCAGCTTCGCCAACGGATATCTGCGCGAGATCGACCCCGGCATCCGCATCCGGCACGCGCTGACGGACGGGCCGCCCGCGCCGTGCATCGAGTGGAACCTGCGCAGCCGCCGCCTCGCGATCCGCGCCGAGATCCTGTCGCCCTCGCTGTGCGGCGCGCAGGCGTTCGGCCGCCTCTGGACCCGCCACCTGCACGAGCCGCGCTGGCGGCCGGTGGCGCCGATGCGCGCGCTTCAGGAGCTTCTCGGCGAGGCCTATTCGCGCACGGATGAGGGGCGGGGTGACACCGCCCGCGAGCGGGAGCTGGAACTCCTCGGGCGCGTGCTCGACAGCTACCGTGAGACCGCGCGCCTGCTCGACCTCGCGGAGCGGGCGGCGGATGCGGAAACCGGCTTCATCGCCGCCGAGCGCGCCCTCGTCTTCGGCCACTGGCTGCACCCGACGCCCAAGAGCCGGCAGGGCCTCACCACCTGGCAGGCCCGCGCCTACGCGCCGGAGGAGGAGGGCACGTTCCAGCTCGCGGTGTTCGCCGCTGAGGCGAGCCTCATCCGCCACGATTCGGCGGTGGCCCGCACCGCGCCCGACCTCGCCCTCGACCTGCTCGGCCCCGACGCTGCTAAGCTGGGCTTGCGCGCCGACGAGATCGCCCTGCCGATGCATCCGCTCCAGGCCGAGGCGCTGATGCTGGAGCCGCACGTCGCCGCATGGGTCGAGGCGGGCCGACTGCGGCGGCTCGGCGCCTTCGGCCCCCGTTTCACCGCGACCTCCTCGCTGCGCACCGTCTACGCCGCCGAGAGCCCGTGGATGGCGAAGTTCTCGCTGCCCGTCACCCTCACCAACTCGCTGCGGGTGAACCGGCTCGCCGAACTCAAGGCCGGCGTCGCCATGGCCCGGCTGCTGGGCAAGAGCGGTTTCGGCACCCGCCATCTCAACTTCCAGATCCTCGCCGACCCCGCCTACCTCACCCTGCACAGCCCCGACCGCGAAGAGAGCGGCTTCGAGACGGTCCTGCGCGAGAATCCGTTCCGCGACGGGGCGGAGCGGGGTGTCGCCACGCTGGCAGCCCTCACCGCCGAGCCGCTGCCCGGCCGGCTCTCGCGGCTGGAGGCCCTGCTGCGGCAGGTCTGCCCGGAGGGTTCGGCTGCGCGCGCCCAGGCCGCCCGCACGTGGTTCGCCCGCTATCTCGATTGCATGCTGGAGCCCGTCGTCGCCCTCTACGACGCGCACGGCATCGCGTTGGAGGCCCACCAGCAGAACGCGCTGCTCGATGTCGCCTCCGGCTGGCCCGAGCGCGGCTTCTACCGCGACAACCAGGGCTTCTACCTCTCGGAATCCGCACGCCCCCGGCTGCTGCGCGATGCGCCCGAGACCGGCGCCATCGCCTCGCTCTATTTCCCGGACGGCGAGATCCGCCGACGGCTGGCCTATTATCTCGTGGTCAACCAGATCTTCTCCGTCATCGCCCGGATGGGCCATGACGGGGTGGCGCGCGAGGAAACGCTCCTCGACGACCTCGCCCGCCGCCTGGAGGCGATGGCACGCCGCATGACCGGCGCCGGCCGCGCCTTCGCCCGCTCGGTGCTCGACGGTCCGACGCTCTGCACCAAGGCCAACCTGCGGGTGCGCCTGTCCGACCGCGACGAACTCGCCTCGGGCGACGGCACCGGCAACTACATCGACATGCCGAACCCGCTCCTGCTTCGGGCGGCTCGGGGCGAGGCCGGCCATGCCCTCGCGTCCTGAGGCCATGCTTCCCGAAACCTTGGAGCAGCCCGAAGCGCGTGTCCTGCGCCAGTTGGCCGAAGCCGTCCTGTTCGAAGGGCTGGCCGAGCGCGAGCCGGCCCCCAACGTCTCCGGTCGGATCGCATGGCGCGTCGGCTCCCATCGCTTTCGCGCGGCCGGTACTCTCGGCCCCCCTTCGGCCGCCCCCGCCTCGATTCCGGTTCGGTCGAGATGGCAGGCGAAGAGGGCGCCTGGGTGCAGGCCGACCTCGCCACCCTCGTGGAAGCCCTTCCCGCCGCCCCGGAGCACCGGACGCGGCTGCGGGCCGAGCTTCGGCAGACGGTCGAACTCTGCCGCTGGAATAGCCAAAACCTGTCGCCGCCGGAGCGCCGCGCGCTGCCCTTCGCCGCGCTCGATGCGGCTTTGTGGGAGGGCCATCCCTACCATCCGAGCTTCAAGGCGCGCACCGGCTTCTCTCTGGAGGATCACCACCGCTACGGGCCCGAAGCCGCCGCGCCGTTCCGCCTCGAATGGCTGGCTGTCCGTCGGGACACCATCGCCCTCGCGCTGCCGGGCCCGGAGGATGGGTTCTGGCGGGCCGAACTCGGCGGGGAGGGGGACGTCCTCGCCAGCCGCCTCGCCGCAGCCGGCCATTCCATCGACACGCACACGCTGCTGCCGGTCCATCCCTGGCAGATGCGCCGGCTCGAAGAGGAGGCTTTGCGCCCCCTGGCTGGCGGAGGGCCGCGCCGTCGCGCTCGGCACCGCCGGCCCGCGCTATGTCGCGAGCCAGTCCCTGCGCACGCTGCACAATCTCGACGACCCGTCCGCCGCGAGCGTGAAGCTGGCGCTTGCCGTCGTCTCGACCTCGAGCCTGCGCATCCTCGACCCGCATTTCGTGCTGACCGGCCCGGCCCTGTCCGACTGGCTCGCCGGCCTCGTCGCCGCCGATCCCGCGCTGCAGGGCCGCGTGACGGTGCTGCGCGAATACGCTGCCGCGCTCGCCGACCGGGACGGTCCGCTCGCCGGGCAGCTCGCCGCGATCTGGCGGGAGAGCCCGCGTCTCGTTCCCGGCGAAGCGGCCGTGCCCTTCAACGCGCTGGCCGTGTGCGAGGCGGACGGGAGCCCCTTCATCGCGCCCTGGCTCGAACGCTACGGCCGCGACGCTTGGCTCGACCGCTTGGTCACGGTCGCGGTGCTGCCGGTCTGGCACCTGCTCGCGGGCCACGGCGTCGCCCTGGAGGCGCACGGCCAGAACATGATTCTGGTCCACCGCGACGGCTGGCCGGATCGGGTGATCCTGCGCGACTTCCACGAGAGCGCGGAATACGCGCCCGACTTCGTGACGAGCCCGGAGCGCGTGCCGGATTTCGGGGCGATCGACCCGGCCCATGCCGGGCCGGCGGACGACCGCTTCCACGCCATGCGCTCGGCCGCGACGCTCGCCGAACTCGTCACCGACAGCCTGTTCGTCTTCAACCTCTGCGAGATCACCCGCCTGCTCCAGCGCCGGCACGGCCTCGACGAGGCAGGGTTCTGGCGCCGCCTCGGCCAGCGTCTGCGGCACCACGCGGCGGAGCATGGGCTGGAGGCGCGTTTCGCCCGCCTCGCTGCCGAGGCGCCCCGGCTGCGGGTCGAGGCGCTGCTGTCGCGCAAGCTCGGGCTCGGCGAGGCGGGCGGCAGCCTGCTGGCGCCCAACGCCCTGTTCCCTTCCTCCCCTGACGCCCTTTCCGGAGCCTGCATGATCGAGATCGACGGCCGCACCATCCCAGCGGACGCGATGGAGGCCGCCATCCGGCGCGTCGCGGATACGGCGGCCCTGCGCGGCGGCAGCGGCGAGCGCGTCGCCGCGCGCTTCCGCGACACCGCCCAGGGTCTTGCCTTCATCCTCGCCGCCCGCCGCAGCGGCGCGAGCCTGCTGCCGATCCATCCGGCCCTGCCAGACGAGGGCGCGCGCCGGCTCGCCCAGCGCGCCGGCTGCCACCGCCTGTTCCTCGACAGCCTGGAGGGCGAGCCCCTGGACGGCGCCGCCCCGCCGGTCCCGGGGGAGGGCGAGCTTTTCCAGATGAGTTCCGGCACCACAGGCGAGCCGAAATGCATCGCCCGCCCCCTGGAGCGCGGTCGAGCGCGAGATCGAGAGCTATGTCGGCGCCTTCACCGAGCCGGACGGGATGACACCGGTCATCGCCTGCCCGATCACCCATTCCTACGGGCTGATCTGCGGCCTGTTCGTGGGTCTGCGCCGCGGCTGCGTGCCGGTGATCGTGGACACCACCAACCCGAAATACCTCCTGCGCCGCCTGCGCGAGATCGAGCGGCCGGTGCTCTACACCGCACCCGCCATGCTGCACACGCTGGCCCGGCTGATGCCCGAGGGCGAGACCCTCCACGCGGCGATGGTCTCGGGCACGCTCCTGCCCGCACCCTGGTTTTCCGCCATCCGCGGGCGCGTCACCCACCTGTTCCAGCAATACGGCTGCTCGGAAGCCGGCTGTATCGCGATCAACCCGGATCTGCGCCGCGCCGACGCCATGGGCCGGCCGCTGCCGCACCACCGCGTCCGGGCGGGGACCGGCGCCGAGGCCCCGGCGGAAATCGTGGTCGAGGGGGAGGGCGGGGCGATCCACACCGCCGATCTCGGCTACCTGGCGCCCGACGGCATGCTGATCTTCGTCGCGCGCAAGGACGACACGATCAACGTCTCGGGCCTCAACGTCTATCCCGGCGAGGTCGAGGACGTGGTGATGGCCATGCCCGGCATCACCGACGCCGTGGCCTTCGCCCGGCCCGATCCGTTTGCGGGCGAGCGGGTGACGCTGCTGTTCAGCGCCGACGCTCCCGTGCCGCCCCGGGCGCTGCAGGACTGGTGCCGCCGCTGGCTCGCCGGCCATCAGGTGCCGGTCGAGGCGGTGCAGGTCGGCGCGATCCCGCGCGAGGCCAACGGCAAGATTTCTCGTCGCGCGGTCGCTGCGCAGTACCGGGACGGCGCGCTGGAGGCGGTGGCGTGAGCAACGAGACGCTGATCGCGGCCATCGGCACGGTGCTGCGCGAGGAGATGCAGCATCCCCATCTCGATGGGTTCGGGCCGGACGCACGGCTGAACGAGGATCTCTACCTCGATTCCGTCCAGTTGCTTCAGCTCATCCTGGCGCTGGAACTGACGCATGGGGTGTCGGTGCCAGAAGAAGCGATCAACCGGCAGGACGTCTCCACCGTCGCCGACCTCGCCCGGCTCCTGGCGCCGGGCGCGGAGCCGGCCGCACCGGTCGCCGAGTCCGAGACGCCCTCCGAGGGTGTCCACGGCGCGATGTCCTACGACCTGAAGATCCACTGCTTCGTCAGCTGCGTCTGCGACGGGCTGAAGATGCGGGGCATCGACCACCGCCCGTTCTATGCCCTGATCTGGGACGCCGAGTTCGCCATCACCGACGGCTCGCGGCTCGCCTACCACTCGGACGCGATGGACCACGAGTCGTTCCGCTACTGGTTCGAACGGCTCTACGGCGTGCCGCTCGTCTCCTGGTACGACCATTCCCGTTCGAAGGACGAGAACGTCGCCACCCTGCTCGACCTCCTAGAGCGGCGGGAGCCGGACACGTGCATCATGGTGATGCTCGATATGTTCCACCTCCCCGAGCGCGAGAACAAGTTCAACCAGAACCCCTTCCCGCACTACCTCCTCGTCTCGCTCGGCGACGATCCCGGCTTCTGGCAAGTGCGCGACCCCGACTTCCGCTGGGAGGGCGTGATCGAGCGCGAGCGGATGCTGAACGCCATCCGCCAGCCCAGCGTCGCCGGCGGCTACCGCTTCGAGCCCTCGCGGGCCCATCCGCCGGCGGACACGAATCTCGCCGCCTTCTTCGACGCCTGCTTCCGATTCGACGCCAACCCGCTGATCGATGCCGCGCGCGCCATCGTGCTCGCCCATGCCGAGGGGCGGGGCGGGCTGAAGCTGACGGATGTCGGCGAGGCGCTGCGCGAACTGCCGGTCATCACCATCCGCAAATGGGCCTACGAGCACGGCTTCGCCTTCTTCTGGCGGGCCCTGCGCTGGCCGGACCCGGAGTTCCAGCGGATCTGCGACGAGATCGAGGCCCTGGTGAACGGCCTCACCGCCCTGCACTACGCCGTCCTCAAGCTCGCCCGGACGGGGGAGACGGGGGAGGTCGCCTCCGTCCTCGCGCGGCTCGATGCGCTCGACGCGCAGGAATTCGCGATCAAGCGGCAGCTCGCCGCGGCCTACGCGGCGTGGCGGCAGAACAGCCCGGATCTCGGACAGGCGCTCCCGTCACGCGAAAGGCTCTCCGCATGAGAATCGCACTCTGCACCATCAGCTTTCGCCACCATCTCGTGTCGATCGGCGAACTCGCCCGCTTCGCCCGCGGCCACGGCTTCGACGGCATCGAATTGTGGGGCGTGCATGCCCGCAATCTCGGCCCCGGCGACCACGCTGAATGGCTCGCCGCCTACGGCCTGCGCGTGCCGATGCTGAGCGACTACCTGCCGCTCGACGCGCCGCTGGAAATCCTGACCGAGCGGACGGCCGAACTCGCCCGGCTCGCCGGGAGCTGGGGGGCGCCGCGGCTGCGCACCTTCGCCGGGACCAAGGGCAGTGCGGCCGCCTCGCTCGACGAGCGCGCCCATGTCGCCCAGCGCCTGCGGATGGCGGCGGGCCAACTCGCCGACCAGGGCCTGCGCCTCGTGGTGGAGACGCATCCCGGCACGCTCGCCGACACCACCGCCTCGCTCCTCGACCTGCTGGATGCGGTCGATCACCCGAACCTCCGGGTCAATTTCGACACGCTCCACGTCTGGGAAGGCGGCGACGACCCGCTCGCGGCCCACGCCCGGCTCTCCCCGCATATCGACTACTATCACCTCAAGAACGTGCGCAGCCGCGCCGACCTGTCGGTGTTCGAGCCGGCCAACGTCTATGCCGCGGCCGGACGGCGCGAGGGCATGACCGGCCTGTTCGAGGGCGCGCTGGATTACGCCGCTTTCCTGAAGACGCTGCCGCCGCAGGCGGAAGGCTCGCTCGAATGGTTCGGCGAGGCCAGCTTCTCGGTCCTGCCCACCGACCTTTTCCGCCTGCGCAGTGCCACTGCCGGCCGCCGCGGGGCGGGAGCCCTCCACGCCGCGCGCTGAGCCGGCGCCGGAACTTCAGGAGACCGACATGACCGAGAGCCGTGCCGTCGTCGGCACCCCGCATGCCAGCCGCTACCTCCAGCAGCTCTGCAAACACTGGGCCCACCGGTTCGAGACCGAGTTCAGCCCGACCGATGCCCGGATTGCCCTGCCGCTCGGTGAGACGCGGCTGAGTGCCAGCGCCGAGACCCTGACGATCGACCTGACCGCACAGGACGCCGCCAGCCTGCCCGACCTGCGCGACGTGGTCGTGCGCCACATCGAGCGCTTCGCCTTCCGCGAGACGCTGCGCTTCGACTGGACGTGAGCCGCGTCAGGCAAGACGCGCTTCGCATCGAGCGTATCGCTGCAAGACGGCATGGCGGCGTCGCTTCAGCCGGCACTCCGCCCCTCATGCTGAGGTGCCGCGCGAAAGCGCGGCCTCGAAGCACGCCGGAACGATCAATTCGACGGCATCGGCGACCGGGATCAACGTCGCGGCGTGCTTCGAGGCTGCTGCCGCAGCACCTCAGCATGAGGATCGTCATCGTTGCCGGAACGGGCCGGTCGAACCGGCTCTCGACGAGATCAGACCTTCACACGGAGCGAGGACCAGTATGGATGTGACGATACGGGCCATGCGCGAGGACGACGCGCCGGATCTGTTCGAGATCTACAACCAGCCCGCCTTCCGTTTCGGAACGCTGGCGCTCCCCTACGAATCGTTCGAGGCCGTGAAGAAGTGGGCCGAGCCCCGCTCGCCGCGGGATCTGCACCTCGCCGCGCAGCAGGGCGAGCGCGTCGTCGGGGCAGCGGCCCTGCGCCCCTTCTACGGGCGGCGGGCACATGCGGCGGAGTTCTGGATCGCCGTGCATGAGGATTTCGCCGGACACGGCATCGGCTCGCGGCTTCTCGCCGCGGTGATCGATACGGCCGACAACTGGATCAATATTGTGCGCATCGAGATGACGGTCTTCACCGACAATACCCGCGCCATCGCCCTCTACGAAAAGTTCGGCTTCACCATCGAGGGGACGCACAAGGCGGCCTCGTTTCGCAACGGCATCTTCGCCGACGTGCATTGCATGGCCCGTTTGCGTCCCTCGATCGGCCCCTGAATCCCGGCAGCAAACCCGGTCGGGATCGCCCGAGCGTCTTCGTTTGAAGCCACCCCTGGAACGGCAGGAACATTGCTGATTTCGCGAAGGTTTCGCCCGTCAGACTCCGGCACCGCACAAGCAAACCGGCGCCCGAGCATCGTTTTCAGACCGGGAGACCCGAGACCATGCATCGGCGCGATTTTCTGACGACCCTGCTGACGGCAACGGCGGCCCTGGCCGTCACCCGGACCGCCCTGGCGCAACCGGCGCCGGCCGGTGCCATGCCGGCGCCGGTCTACCTCGCCATGGCGACGAAGGGCGGCCTGTTCCTCGAGAACACGGCGCGCGATGCCCACGCCAAGACCCGCAATCCGCGCGTCAAAGCCTTCAGCCGGGCCGAGGTGACCGAGCAGGTCAACCTCGCCCGCAAGCTGGACCCGTATCTGGGTGCGGGCGCGCCGATGGCAGGCGCGCCCGCCGGTCCGGCCGGCCTCGTCGGCGGTTTGGTCGAGGCGCCGCTGGCGGTGGCGGGCGGCGTCGCGGGGGCGACCGTCGGTGCGGTCGGCGGCGTTCTGGGTGTACCCGGTGGGCGCGGTCCCGGCGGCATGACGACGGATGAGCAGAAGGCTCAGATCCTGTCGCAGCTCTCCGGGATGCAGCCCGGTCCCGAATACGACGCGATGTTCGTCAACGCCTCGCTTCAGGGCCATCAGGAGGCCCTCAACATCCACGGCTCCTACGCCCAGGCCGGCGACGATCCGGGCCTGCGCCGCATCGCGGCCGGCGCGATCCCGCTGATCCAGCGGCACATCGCTCAGCTCTCGCGGATGCAGGCGACGATGGGCGGCGGACGGGAGGGCTAAGCGTCGTCCCGAAAGGTGGCAACCGGCTTTCGGGACGATGCAGGAACAGGAGGCCCGAGCAGACCGCGCTCGCCGAAGACCGAACGGGTTCAACGCGAGGACGCGTCGAACCCTCGTCTTAGGTACCTGCTGACCCGACCGAGGCCGAGGCAGGCCCGAGAACGCGGCGCATCGCTTGGATTCCGACCTCCGGAGCGATGCGCCTCGAAGCGGTTCGCCGACGATGTTGCCGCTGGCACGCGAGATGCTCCTCCAGACGAAAGGAACGAAAGCTTTAGCTTGTCGTTCTTCAAAACACGACACTGGAAAGGCGCATTCCATGAACGCCGAAGCGATCAAGAGCCGTGATGAAGCCCTGGCTCTGCTTGATGCTGATCTGATCACGATCCACGACTTCATGACGCTCTGCGACCTGAAGGGGTGGGACCGGTAAAGACCCTAAGGCCGGAGTGTCATCTCCGGCCGTTTGCGACCTCTCGTGCGCCGGAAGCTCAGCACCCCTGTGCCTAGTCAAGTCGGCCTAGCCTACTGCAGAGTGCAACACCGTCAGCGACGGAAGATCTGCACAGGAATGCAGCAAGACCTTCACGGCCAGAACGGCTGTCAAGCGCGCGATTGAGCCGGAGGCAGGGCCGACAAGTCTTTGCCCTCGGCCGCCGAAGCGCGGACCGTTTCCCAGTACGATTTCAGCCAACGGCGGGCTTCGAGCACACCGACTTGGGAGTCGGTGCTTTGGATCATCGTTCAGGGGTCGGACCGGCAAACGCGCTCCGACCCCGAACTCTTTCCACCTGGAGCTCTGCGCTCAGATCGCCGCGGCGGGATCGCGATCCTCGCCATCACCCGCCGGCGGCGGTGTCCGGTCGCGGCGCGAGCGGCGCTCCAGAACGGCACGGCCAAGGGCGCGCAGGGGCGCGGTGAGGCGGCGAGCGTCGTCGGCGCGTTCCATGAGGGTCTCGCCGCGGCGGATCTCGCGGTCGAGCTTGGCCATGGTGCGGGCGAGCGCCGGGTCGTCATCGTCGAGCCAGACCTCGACGGTGCGGGCGAAGGCGATCACGGTGCCCTGAAGCTTGAGCCGGCCGAGCGGTCCCTCCGTGTCGATGCCGGCAGCGGCCAGCATATAGCGGTGGGAGTTCAGGGCGACCCCGTTGAGCGCCAGCATGGACAGGACGTCGCCACGCAGCGCGAAGGCGATGCGGCGCAGGGCCGGCTTGTAGGGCGTCATCGCGTCGAGCCGGCGCATCAGCACGTCGAACAGGCGCTCGCGGGCCGGCTCGTCGGCGAGGTCGGCGGTGTCGACCTCCAGCACCTTGCGATCGATGATCCGCGACAGACCGCCGAGCACGGCGCCCTTCGAGGGGAACAGGTCGCGCAATTCGGCCAGACTCAGCCCCGCCTCGCGGGCGATGTCGCCGACCTCGATGTCGTTCCAGGGCTGCTCCGCCGCGAGGCGCATCAGCGCCTCGACCGCGGCCTCACGCGGGTTGGGCTTGTGCGAGGCCGTGTCGGCGTTCGACGAACCGGATGGCCCACCGGTCTCGGGCTTGCCGCCGGTGTTGGGCTCGGGGGCTGTTTCCATGGTCCGTGCTCCGCATTCGGTTCACGTCTCATGTAGGGTCAGTTTCGCCCGCTTGAAACCGCTGGGCCTCTCAGCCGGACAATTCGCCCGCCCGCCGCCGCGCCGCCTCGACCGCCTCGCGCATCAGGTCGGGCAGCCCGCCCTCGCGCATCAGCACGGCGAGGGCGGCTGCGGTGGTGCCGCCGGGCGAGGTCACGTCGCGGCGCAATTGCCCGGCCTCGCGGGCATCGGCGTCGAGCAGGGCACCGGCCCCCGCGACGGTGGCGCGGGCGAGCTGCGCCGACAGGTCCAGCGGCAGGCCCGCCGCCACGCCGGCTTCCGTGAGCGCTTCCGCCAGCAGGAAGACGTAGGCGGGGCCGGACCCCGAGACCGCAGTCACCGCATCGATCAACGCTTCATCGTCGAGCCACGCCACGAGGCCGGAGCTGGCGAGCAACGCCTCCGCGCCCGCCCGCGCCTGCGGCCCGACCTCCGGGCTGCCGACGGCGCCGGTCGCGCCCCGGCCGATGCTGGCAGGCAGGTTGGGCATGGCGCGCACCACGGCGCGGGCGGTCGGCAGGCGGCGCTTGAGGTCGGCGATGGTCTTGCCGGCCAGGATCGAGACGATGAGGGTGTCCGGGCCGATCCATCCGGCCAGCGCCGGTGCCGCCGCGTCGAGAACCTGCGGCTTGATGCCGAGCACCAGCGCTCCGGCCGGGGCGGCGGCTTCGGGATTGAGGCGCAAGGCCCGCTCGGCACAGAGTGTCGCGATCTCCGCGGAGGGCTGCGGATCGACGACGGTCACGGCGGCGGGGTCGAGGCCGCCCGCGAGCCAACCCCGCAGCAGTGCCGCTCCCATCTTGCCGGCGCCGGCCAGAACCAGGGGCGTGGGAAAGGCGGTCGGATCATCGGGCGCGCGCGTCATAGGCCCTCGATCCCACCGCAGCCGCACCGAATCAAGGGCGAGGGCTCAAGGACGCCAGCGCGATCCCGCAGGACCGGCAGCTTACGCCTCGCCCTCGGTCTCGAACAGCACCGCGTCGAGGGCCTCGCGGGCGCTCTTGCCGGCCCAGAGCACGAACTGGAAGGCCTGATAGTAGCGCTCGCAGGCGTCGGCGGCGGTCTTCATCATCATCGCGCATTGCCCCTGCGTCGGCGCGATACCGTCGGTGAGCAGCAGCGAGTGGCGGAACATCACCACGCTATCCGACGACCACAGGTCGAAATGGCCGATCCAGAGCTGCTCGTTCACCAGCGCGACGAGGCGCAGCATCTCGGCCCGGCGCCGCTCCGGCACCTTGAGGTCGAAGGCGGCGGCCACGTGCAGCGACTCGACTTCCTCGATCCAGGTGAAGGCGACGTGGTACTCGGCCCAGCGGCCCGAGACGGAAACCGACATCTCGTCGGTCTCGATGCGATCGAAGATCCAGTCGCGGAGCGAGGCGAGGCGCTCGACGACATCGAGCGGGTGCTCCGGCCGGTCGCTGTCTTCGATGAGGCTAAGCTGGGTCATGGCGATCCAAGTTGTCGGCCCGGTCGAGAGGCTCGATCGGGTCGGCGGGCAAAGCAGGGCCGTGACGGGAGTCGAGGCAACCCACGTCGATCTCCGTCCTGCGGAGGGGTTCAATCCAGATTTCGCCGCCCCGGGGTTTGGTTCCACCTTTCCGCCGGGGCGAATCAACTTCGAATCGTTTATAGCCCGCGCCCCCCGCGGGCTTCAAAGCGTCGCCCCGGCATCAGCGGTGGGCAACGCAGCTATCCACCGATGCTTCCTGTGCAAAGAAATCCGGATTCGCGCTTTCCCGCGAGGGTGAGTCCGGACTGCCCGCTCATCCCAAATCCGGTTGATCCCTTCGGGATGGCGGATTTGGGTTTCGGTGGGATCCCAACGCGCTGGCGCGATGGGTGCCCTCCTCAAGCGCCGCGCGGGCTCGCTGATACGGTTTCCACTTTGATCAAGCGGAAACCGTATCAGACCGCTTCCGTGCTGCCGGCGCTGCCCGCCTCGGCGCCAAGCCGGGTCTCCAGCGCGCTCACCCGGGCGGCGAGTGCGTCGTTCTGGCTGCGCAGGGCAGCGACGAGGTCGCGCAGCACGTCCACTTCCTCGCGCGTGGCGATATCCATGTCGCGGATCAGGCGCTCGATCTGGCCCTTGACCATCGTTTCCGCTTCGCGGCGCACCCCTTGGGCCGCTCCGGTGGCATCGGTGAACAGGCGGGCGACATCGTCGAAAAGGCGGTTCGAGCCTTGCATGGAAATCTCCTCCGGCGCCCGGACCTGTCGAGCACGTGCCAACGACATAAGAATCGGCGGGCAGCAGGGCAATCGAGGGGCACCGACGAAACGCTTCGTCCATCACGGCGCGCGGAGGCTGTAAATCTGCTCAGGATTGTTGCCGCACGTATCGGGACCGGCTGTGGAAACCCGCGGTTACAATCTTCGCCAGCGGCCACACTTCCGGGCAGGAGGCGCGCGGGATTAAGACGGATGCCGTCATGACCACCACCAACCTGCCGACGCCCCATATCCTCGTCGTCGAGGACGACCGTGAGATCAGCGCGCTCGTCGCGCGCTACCTGCGGGCCAACGAGTGCCGGGTGAGCGTCGCGGGCGACGGACGCGAGATGGACCGGGTGCTGGCCGATGCCCGGGTCGATCTCATCGTCCTCGACCTGATGCTGCCGGGCGAGGACGGCCTGAGCCTGTGCCGGCGCCTCAGGGCCGCATCGCAGGTGCCGATCCTGATGCTCACGGCCAAATCCGAAGAGATCGACCGGATCGTCGGGCTGGAGATCGGCGCCGACGACTATCTCGGCAAACCGTTCAACCCGCGCGAATTGCTGGCGCGCATCCGGGCGATCCTGCGGCGCAAGGGCGCCGAGCCGCAGGATGGCGACGGCGCGCGCCGCTTCCATTTCTCGGGCTGGACCCTCGATGTCGGCCTCCGGCAGGTCTTGAGCCCGGAGGGCGCGCGCATCGCCGTCACGGGGGCCGAGTTCGACCTGCTCCACGCTTTGTGCCTGCGGCCGGGGCGCGTCCTCTCCCGCGACCAGCTCCTCGACCTGACGCAGGGACGGGCGGCGGGACCGTTCGAGCGCAGCATCGACGTCCTGGTCTCCCGGCTTCGCCAGAAGCTCGAGCGCGATCCGCGCAACCCCGAGATCATCCGCACGATCCGCTCGGGCGGCTATCTGTTCGCGCCGGAGATCGGCCGCTCATGAGTCCCGTGAGAACTACGGCGGAGCCGCCCGCCGCTGCCCCCGCCCCGTCGCGAACTCGAACGTGGCTGCCTTGGCCTCATGTGCCGTGGCCCCGCCCGAAAAAGGCCGCCGGGCAGATCGCGCTCCTCGTGGTCGCGGCCCTGCTCGCCGCGCATGTGCTCGCGGCGGTCATGCTGCTGGCCCTGCGCGAGCCATGGCGGCCGGACGAACGGCCCGGCGTCGCCGCGACCCGGCTCTCGACCGTCGCGCGGCTGCTCGATGCCGCCGAGCCGGGCGAGCGCGACGGGATCCTCCGGGCGGCGGCGCGCGGCCTGCCGACCCTGCGCATCGCGCCGTGGGACGGCGCCGCGCCGTCGGCGGGGCAGGGGAAGACGGAGGACGAGATCGGCCAGCATCCCCTGATCGAGCGCCTTCGGGACGGCTTCGGGCGGGCGCTGCCGGTGACCGACCTCGCCCCCGGCCACGACCGCGGCAAGACCGGCCTCCTTCAGATCGGCATCACGACGCCGGCCGGCGCCCGGCTCCGGGCGGTGCTGCCCGACGATTTTCCGCGCCCGCCGGCGCAAGCGCCGATCATCTTCACCTTCGTCTTCCTCGGGGTCAGCCTCACGCTGCTCTCGTTCTGGGCGACGCGGGCGCTCACCGCGCCGCTTGCCGGCTTGGCCGCGGCGGCGGAGGCCTTCGGCACGGCGGAGGAGCCGCCGCCCTTGCCCAAGCGCGGCCCGGAGGAGGTGCTGGCGCTCGCCCGCGCGCTCGACCGGATGCGCACCCGCCTGCTGCGCCTGCTCGACGACCGCACGCAGATGCTGGCCGCGATCAGTCACGACCTGCGCACACCGATCACCCGCCTGCGGCTGCGCGCCGAGTTCATCGAGGACGAGCGCGCCCGCGAGATGACCCTGCGCGACCTCGACCAGATGAACGAGCTCGTGGAATCCGCGCTCTCCTATGTCCGGGACGGGCAGGGGGCGCCGGGCGAGGGCCAGACCACGCTGATCGACCTCGCCTCGGTGGTGCAGACCGTCTGCGACGGGTTCAGCGACATCGGCGCGGCCGTCAGCCTGGAGCGAACCCGCCACGTCCTCGTGCGCGGCCGCCCCGACGACCTCCAGCGCGCGATCACCAACCTCGTTGACAACGCCGTGAAGTATGGCGGTGGCGCTCGCCTCGTCATGGGGCCGGCGGGCTCCGGCGATCACCCCGGCGTGGCGGTGGAGGTGATCGACGACGGCCCCGGCATTCCCGATGCCGAGCGCAGCGCCATGCTCCAGCCCTTCGTGCGCGGTGACCGCGCCCGCAACCTCGATTCCGCGAGCGGCTTCGGCCTCGGCCTCTCGATCGTGCTCGCCATCGTCGAGGGGCATGGCGGGCGCCTGACCTTGGAGAACCGCCCCGGCGGCGGCTTCTGCGCCCGCATCGAGTTGCCGCTCGCCGCCGGACGGTCCGGGGCGACGGGCGCCGGCAGGGCGGCTTAACCACGTCCGCACGGCGTTCGGATGGAAGGCGCCGCCGACGCGGCCTGACCGCCATATAGCAGGATCGTTCAGTACAGCCGGCAAGGAGCGGGGGCGAACGACCAATCGCGGGATGCCCTCGCCCGAGATGTCCTCGTAAGAACCCAGCAACCCGATTGCTCTAGCGTCGGGGTGACTGGAATGACTTGGCCCTCGCTTTGATGAGTCTCTCCCGAACCGGAACCATCGAGGGCGAGTTCGCCGGCCTCACCCCGTTGCGGTTCTCGCCCTCGGTCGAGGCGCGGTTCGAGACCGAGGGGCTCTCCGAACGCATCAGGCTCGCCCAGGCGACGCTTTTCGCTGCCATTTTCCTCTACGACATCTTTCTCTTAGCCGACTGGATGATCCTGCCGGACGTGCTCGGGCCGCTCGCCGTGATGCGCCTGGGCGTCTTCACGCCGCTGACCCTTCTGATGATCTGGGTCCTGCCGCGCCGGACACGGACCTGGCAGGTCGACGGGCTGCTCGTGGGGGGCTGCTTCCTCTCGGTGCTGATGCCGTCCACGATCATCTCGTTCAGCGCATCGCACTACGTCGCGACCTACCAGCTCGGCTCGATGCTCATCATCTTCTACATGGTGCTGGTGCAGCGCGTCCGGTTCCGGATGGCGGTGATCGGGATGGCGCTGATCGTCCTGACCCAGATCTCGACCGTCGCGAGACGGCCCGAGGTCGATGCCCCGACCTTCTGGTACATCGTGGTCTTCCACCTCATCGCGGCCGCCATCATCCTCCTGGGATCGTTCGTGCTGGAGCGGACGGAGCGCTACGGCTTCCTCCAGCGCCTCCGGGTCGAGGCGATGATCGAGCGCAACGCGGAGATGGCACGGACCGACCAACTCACGGGCCTGTTCAACCGGCACCATCTCGCGACCATCGGCGCCGATCTCCTTCCCAAGAGGGACACGCAGTCCCTCGGGGCGCTCCTGATCGACATCGACCACTTCAAGCGGTTCAACGACACCCAGGGCCATCTGGCGGGTGACCGCTGCATCCGCACCGTCAGCGACCTCGTGCGCGAGATGCTGGTCCCGGCGAACGAGAACAAGCCTCCGGTGGGAACGGCCGTGCGCTTCGGGGGCGAAGAGTTCCTCGTGCTGCTGCCGGGCATGGATGCCGCGCAGGCCGCCGCGCTCGGGGAGGCCATCCGCCGGCGCGTGGAAGGGGTCGGGATTCCGCATCCCGGCCTCGGGCCGAACGCCGTGGTGACGCTGTCGATCGGCGTCGCCGACTGGAAGAAGGGCCATACGGCGCTGGACACGCTCGTGAACGCCGCCGACGCCGCCCTCTATCAAGCGAAAAACCTCGGCCGCAACCGCGTGGCGGTGGCCTGATCGGCGCGGCGCCAGCCGGCCGCCGCGAGAGCCGTGTCCGAACCTATTGCATCAGGCCGGGGTCTCTCGGTCTCTGCCTTGACGCGCTTTTTTTCGACGAACCGGTGTCCCCTTCGTCGAAATGCGCTCTAGAACTCCATGTCGAGTTCTTCGATCTCCTCCGGCTCGCTCTCGGCCGACGCCGCCCACTCGCTCATCAGATCCCAGGCGAGGATCGTGTCGCGGTAGGTGGCCGTCGTGAAGGGGAGGGTGACGTCGTAGGTGCGAAAGCGGGTGCAGACGGGCGCGTACATCGCGTCCGCCAGGGTGGGGCGCGCCCCGAACAGGTAGGGCCCGCCCGAGCGCGACAGGCAATCCTCGAAGATCGCGCAGATCCGCTCGATGTCGCCCTTGGCGCCGTTGAAGATCTTGAAGCCGCGATGGAGGCTGCGCAGGTTCATCGGCAGGGCCGAGCGCAGGTTGACGAAGCCGCCATGCATCTCGCCTGAAACCGCGCGGCAGCGCGCGCGCTCGGCGGGCGCTTCGGGCAGAAGGCCGGCTTCCGGACGGATCTCGTTGAGATATTCAGCAATGGCGAGCACGTCCCACACCACGATCGCGCCGTGCTCCAGCCGCGGCACGAGGAAGGACGGCGAGAGGTGGAGCAGTTCGGCCCGCGTCGAGGCGTCCGAGCCGGACAGCACCTCCACCGCGAGATCGAGCCCGGCCATCCGGCACAGCAGCCAGCCGCGCAGTGACCAGGACGAGTAGTTGCGGCTGGAGATCGTGAGCGTCGCCTCGGCCATGGCCCTCTCCCCGGATGCGCGTTGCCCGAGCCTGCTGCCCGGAACCCGGCACTTGACGTTTTTCTAGGGCAAATCTTGTGCCGGATCTCGGACCCTCTGCCCGCCTTTCCGGCAATAGAATTCTTCTCCCATAAACTCCTATGCAAGGTGATGCATCCACACCACAGGGGCGCAATATATACTTTTGATCGGTTGCGCCCAATCCAGAACCGCTTAGCCTGTCTCGTCTGGCATCGTCACGTGGGGCGGCAGTGGCGACCGGAAACGTGAAGCGGGCGAATCCGGGCCGTTCGGGCGTTCGCGAGAGATGGATGCGTGCAGGCACCTTGCGCGCTTGGAGTTTGCGCCCGATGCTCTACCAAGCCCTCGATGTCCAATCGGACATCGCCCGGCAGACCCGCCAATGGGGCCGCCTGCTGCAGGAAGCCTCCGCGCCGTGGATGCGGACGCCCTGGCACGACGCCGCGAAATGGTGGTCGGCGGGCGCGCGCATGATGATGCGCGCCGGCCTCACCTTCGCGCGGCCGGCCTACGGCATCCACGCCGTCATGGTCGGCAACCGCGAAGTGCCGGTGATCGAGGAGCCGGTGCTCGCCACGCCCTTCGGCACGCTGCTCCGCTTCCGCAAGGACATCGACACCGTCCAGCCCAAGGTGCTGGTGCTCGCCCCCCTCTCGGGCCACTTCGCCACGCTGCTGCGCAGCACCGTGCGCACGCTGCTGCCCGACCACGACGTCTACATCACCGACTGGCACAACGCCCGCGACGTGCCGCTCTCGGAAGGGCGGTTCGGCTTCGACGACTACGTCGATCACGTGGTGCGCTTTCTGGAGACCATCGGCGAGGGCGCCCACCTCATGGCCGTGTGCCAGCCCGCGGTGCAGGCGCTCGCGGCCACGGCGCTGATGGCGCACACTAAGAATCCGGCGCAGCCGCGCAGCATGACCCTGATGGCCGGACCGGTCGATTGCCGCGTCAGCCCGACCTCGGTGAACCGGCTCGCCGTCTCGAAGCCGATCGAGTGGTTCGAGAAGAACCTGATCGAGACGGTGACCGGACGCCACAAGGGGGCGGGGCGGCGGGTCTATCCCGGCTTCACGCAGGTCTCCGCCTTCGTCTCGATGAATGCCAAGCGCCACAGGGACGCGCATACGGACCTGTTCTGGCACTATGTCGACGGCAGCGCCGACAAGGCGCAGGCGATCGAGACCTTCTACGACGAGTATTTCGCCGTCCTCGACCTCGCCGCCGAGTTCTACCTCGAGACGGTCAAGATCGTCTTCCAGGACTACACCCTGGCCCGCAACCAGCTCACCTACCGCGGCGAGCCCATCGATATGGGCGCGATCCGGCGCACCGCCCTGATGACGGTGGAAGGCGAGCGCGACGACATCTGCGCCGTGGGCCAGACCATGGCCGCCCACGATCTCTGCTCGAGCCTGCCGCCGCACATGAAGACCCACCACCTCCAAACCGGCGTGGGTCACTACGGCGTGTTCTCCGGCCGCAAGTGGGAGGCGCAGACCTATCCGCTCGTGCGCAACTTCATCGCCTCGCACGCCTGAGTGTCTCTCACGAAACTCCCGCCGCGCTGTCATCGCCAGAACGAGAACAGTCAGAGACCGGGAGTTTTGTCAGGCACTCTGAAACCGTCTCTCTGCCCTTGCCCTCTGCCTTGCGGGTTGACGCCGGCGCCATCCATGGCGCGGCGTTTCCGGATCGGATAACGCCTTGGGTGACCTCGGCTTCGCCGCGCGAGGGCGGGACAGGGAGAAACGGCGCGGCGGCTTTGCAAGAGGCTTTCCTGCACTTCCAACACGAACCTGTTTCGTGTATGCCGCGCGCTCAGGTGCAATTCTTTCGCACCGATTCGGCTGCCGTCACGACGCCTCCTCCGGAATGCAGCCCGGAGACAGGGGCGCCCGACGGCTTTTTCCCGGTTCAGCCGGGATTCCGGGGCCGGTGCGGTTCGAAACGACAAATCTAGGGGTTGATTCCGTTGCAGGTACTCGTTCGCGATAACAACGTCGATCAGGCGCTCCGCGTCCTCAAGAAGAAGATGCAGCGCGAGGGCATCTTCCGCGAGATGAAGCAGCGCAAGGCCTACGAGAAGCCCTCCGTGCGCAAGGCGCGTGAGAAGGCCGAGGCTGTCCGCCGCGCCCGCAAGCAGGCCCGCAAGACCGCGATCCGCGAGGGCCTGATCGCCGCTCCGAAGCCGAAGCCCCGTACCGGCGCTCCGCGCCGTCCCGGCATGCCGAGCTTCTCGCAGCAGCCCGCAGCGGCCCCCGCCGCCGCTCCGGCGCCCGCCGCCTCCTGATCCGCGCCGGCCGCCGCGCGCGGCCCGCAGCATCGCGATACGAAAAGAGCCCCGCCGGCTCGACCGGCGGGCCTTTTTTCCATTGTCTGAACGTCTGGCGTTAGGCGGCCTTGGCCGTCAGGGTGGCGCGCTCGGCCTGCCGCAGCAGTTCCAGCGGCAGCCAGGGCTTGCGCATGTAGACGGCATGCGGCGGAATCTCGGTCCGGCGCTCCTCGCGGCCCCCGGAGGTCACCACGAGCCGCACCTCCGGCCAGCGATCCTCGACCGCGCGCGCCAACGCCGCCCCGTCCATCTTGCCCGAGAGGCGCGTGTCGGCGATCACCATCGCCACGGTCACGTCCCCGCGTTCGAGAACGGCCAACGCGTCCTCGGCGCTCGAACAGGCGATGACGTCGAGGTCGGTCTCCTCGATCAGGACGGTCGCGAGGTCGCGGGCGGCCTCGTCCTCCTCAACGACGAGCGCGACCGGGCTGTCTCCGGAATGAGCCATGATTTCTCCCTGAAGCTGTGCGAGCGGTTCGGAAGCGGCGGCCCATGGGCACGCCGCGGCGGAATCGGCGGCGCCGACGATGCTTGCCCTGCGACAACAAGTTCGGGGACGATCGGTTCAGCGAAATTGCACCAGCCTGAACCCTTCCGATCGACCCCTCCCTTAACGGACTGTTCACCACACGGAACGAATTGTTACAGTCCGGCGACACGCAGCGGTTCAAGCGGACCGATGCTTGCATAGCTCGCTCCGGACCGCAAAGGAGGCTCTTGTCCCGCCATGTGCCGCTTCCTCGCCTATCTCGGTGAGCCGGTCTTTCTGAACGAGCTGGTCTGCGCCCCGACCCATTCGCTGGTCCATCAATCGCTGCACGCCTCCGAGGCGAAGACCGAGACCAACGGTGACGGGTTCGGGATCGGCTGGTACGGCGAGCACGCCGAGCCCGGCCTCTACCGCGATATCTGCCCGGCCTGGTCGGACGAGAACCTCGTGAACCTGTGCCGACAGGTGCGGGCGCGGACATTCTTCGCCCATGTACGGGCGGCTACCGGCACGGCGACGACGCGGGCCAACTGCCACCCCTTCGCCCATGGCCGCCACCTGTTCATGCATAACGGTCAGATCGGCGGCTATCACCGAATCAAGCGGCGCCTTGAGGCGATGATCCCCGATGCGCTGTACGACACCCGCCGCGGCTCGACGGATTCGGAGGCGCTGTTCCTGCTGGCGCTCGCCAACGGCCTCGATTCCGATCCCGTCGGCGCCATGGAGGCGACCTGCACCACCGTGCGCGACCTGATGCAGGAGGCGCACATCGCCGAAGCCTTCCGCTTCACCGCCGTGCTCACCGACGGCGAGAGCCTCACCGCCTTCCGCTGGGCCTGCGACGGGCGCCCGCCGAGCCTGTATTACCGCGAGAGCGAGCGCGGCCTCACCGTCGTCTCCGAGCCGATCGACGGCTGCAAGGAGGGCTGGACGATCGTGCCCAAGGGCGGAACGCTGCGGGCGACCCGCGGCAGCCGCGCCGTCGTCAGCCTGCCGCGCACGGAGCGTGCCGCCGCCTGAGGCTTGCCCAGGCGGGACAGCCGTGATCAAGGCTTCGAAAGGACGAGTCCTTGTCAAAGGTGCAGGGCAGGGCCCTGCAGATCGGCTGTGCCGACGTCAGGGCGCTGCCCTGACAACCCGCCAAAGGGCTTGAGGCCCTTTGGGATCCCCGATGAGCATTGAGCTTGAGACGGTCGCCGGCCTGTTCGGCGTGGCCGTGGTGGCGGGCGCCGTCGACGCCATCGCGGGTGGGGGCGGGCTGATGACCCTGCCGGCCCTGCTGCTCGCCGGGCTCGACCCCGTGAGCGCGATCGCCACCAACAAGCTTCAGGGCAGCGCCGGCTCGGTCTCGGCCACGATCGCCTTCGCCCGGCGCGGGCTGATCCGCTGGCGCGAGGCCGGGCCCGCCGCACTCGGGGCTGGCCTTGCCTCGGTGGGCGGCGCGCTCTGCGTCAGCCTGCTGCCGCGCCCGGTCCTCGACGCATTGGTGCCGCTCATGCTCGTCGGCATCGCGCTCTACTTCGCCACCGCACGGCGGATGAGCAACGAGGATGCGGCGGCGCGCATTACCCCCGGCCTGTTCGCGGTGACGCTCGCGCCGGCGGTCGGCTTCTACGACGGGGTGTTCGGGCCCGGTGCCGGCTCGTTCTACATGATCGGCTTCGTGACGCTGCTCGGTCTCGGCGTGGTGCGGGCCACCGCCCACACCAAGCTCTCGAACGCCGCGAGCAACCTCGGCAGCCTCGCCCTGTTCACGCTCCAGGGCGCGGTGATCTGGCCGGTGGGGCTCGCGATGGCCGTCGGCGCCTTTCTCGGCGCCCAGGTCGGCTCGGCGCTCGCCGTCCGCCTCGGCGCCCGGCTGATCCGCCCGCTCCTCGTCGTCATCGCCTGCGCGATGGCGCTGCGCCTGCTATCGAACCCGGCCAACCCGTTGCGTCAGGCCGTGGCCGGGTTCTTTTCTTAGAGGCGTCAGCCTCTTGAGGGCCGACGTTTCAGCGCGGGATGAAGGCCCAATAGTCGAGATCGAGGATCACCGACGGGTCGTAGCCCTCGCCCTGCTTGTCCGGATAGGCGCCGCAAGCCTGGTTCTTGGTCGCCACCGTGCGCAGGCGCAACGCGCCGATATCGCTGCGGCCGGGCAGTTCGGCCGTCTCCAGCACCTCGGACCACGCATAGACCGTGTCACCGGCAAAGAGCGGCGCGACGTGGCGGCCGGCATTGATGCCGCCGATGGCGAACGCGTTGGCGAGCCCGTTGAAGCTGAGCGCGCGGGCGAGCGAGATGACGTGGCCGCCATAGATCAGGCGCTTGCCGAACTTCGTCTCCTTGGTCGCCACCGCGTCGAAATGGACCTTGGCGGTGTTCTGGAACAGGCGCGTGGCGATCTGGTGCTCAGCCTCCTCGACGGTCATGCCATCGACGTGGTCGATCTTCTCGCCGACCGCGTAATCCGCGAAGCGATGCGGGCTGCCGGCCAGCGCATTGTCGTAGGCGGCCGGATCGAGCGGGGGCAGGGCGTGGGCGAGGTCGGCCGGGTTCACCACCTTGGCGAGCTGAGGCACGTGCTCCTCGGCGATCTTGGCCTCCGGGTCGCGCTTGCGCACGAGAACCCACCGGCAATAGCTCAGCACGGTCTGGCCAGAGGCGTCGGAGCCGGTGGAACGCACATAGACCACGCCGGTCTGGCGGTTGGAGCTTTCCTTGAGCCCGATCACCTCGGAGACGGTCGAGAGTGTCTCGCCGGGATAGACCGGGCGGTGGAAGCCGCCCTCGGCATAGCCGAGATTAGCCAACGCGTTGAGCGAGACGTCCGGCACGGTCTTGCCGAAGACGACGTGGAAGGTGAGCAGGTCGTCGAGCGGGCTCGCCGGATAGCCGATCGCCTTGGCGAAGGCGTCCGAGGACTGCACGGCAAAGCGCGGGCCGTAAAGGGCGGTGTAGAGCGCCACGTCGCCCGTGGTGACGGTGCGCGGCGTGGCATGGCGGATGGTCTCCCCGAGGCGGAAATCCTCGAAGAAGCGGCCCGGATTGGTCTTCATGGCGCGCGTCGCTCCCTGTGCGGCTCTTGCTGGCCGAGGGCACCGTCTTGAATATCGTATTCAGAACGAGGCCCTAAAGTTCTGACATTGCATCGGCTTTTCGGCCGAACCGATGCCCGACCGCCTTAGCAACGAGCCCGGCGCCCGCGCAATGCCGCGCTTGACGCCGGGGTGGGTCGGCGCCGGAGACGCGATCAGAAGGCCAGTTGGACGTAGAGGTCGGTGGCGAGCTTCTGGGCGAACAGCAGCAGCAGGATCAGGATGATCGGCGAGATATCGACGCCGCCGAGATTGGGCAGCAGGTTCCGGATCGGCCGCAACACCGGCTCGGTGACGCGATAGAGGAATTCACCGATCTGCGAGACGATCGGATTGCGCACATTGACCACGTTGAAGGCCACGAGCCAGCTCAGCACGGCGCTCGCAACGAGGACGTAGATGTAGAGCTGGATGATGGTGTTGAAGAGCCAGAGCAGGGCGTTCATGCGGGGGGGTTCGGTCCTCATCGCCCCGCACGGAGACCCGGCGTGAGGGACGCGGGTGCGGCGGGAAATTTCCGGAATTGACAGGCCGAAGCGGACAAGCCTACAAGGCCCTCGCCTCGGACGGGGCTGTAGCTCAGATGGGAGAGCGCCGCAATCGCACTGCGGAGGTCAGGGGTTCGATTCCCCTCAGCTCCACCAGGTTTTCCTCGCTAGGAAAGCCGAATGGTGGCAATGGGTTATGAGAGCGGAAAATGACCGCTCTCCCCGGCAATCCCCATTCAGGGGACGGTTTTTCCAAGCTTATGGGCTGTGCACCTTTACTCTCGAAGGTCATTCCTTCGCGGGCGCCTGGTCCTGACCTTACCGCTCTTCTTCTCAAAGATCCGCTCGCAGCCAGCCTTGGTCAGCGCATCGCGCTGCAAGTCGAGGTTCTATCCTAAGTCGAGACACGGGCGTATCAGGTGAGCATGCCAGGGCAGTCAAACAATGCCCTAATGCGTGCAATAGATCTGCGGATATACTGGTCATCACAAAAACAGCGCTGTGTCGGCAGGCCGTCCGAGGCCCCCATATGCGCAAGGAAAACGTTCGTTTTATGGATACGCGCGATCGCACAACCAGAAGACCACTCGGGGTGGGAAACGGCATTTGAGCAAGCGGAGACTGGACCCCTGCTTCGCGCCATGATCTGACATTCGAGCAAGTGCGCCGGGATGGCTGCTTGTGCCCCGAAAGCTGCCGTTAGCTCGTAGTCGACCGCACAAGCTCGATCTCGGCCTGGTGGTGGCCGAAATCGACTTCGGGGTCGATTGCGCCGGCGGCGAACTTCAGGGCGGCCCCTCCCTCCCTTGAGCTTCGGCGTGAAGCGCGCGGCCCTCTTCGCGCTGGGCGACGAAACTGTTGCTGCCTTGCGCTGCGCTGAGGTGACCTTCGTCGTCCGAGGTTGAGGCTGGCCTTTCCGGTTTCCGCAACACCTAAGAGTGGCTCACAAAACTCCCGGTCTCTGACCGTTCTCGCTCTGGCGATGACAGCGCGGCGGGAGTTTTGTGAGAGACACTGAGCGCCCAACGCGTCAGCCGACATCAATAGCAACCGGCGTTCTCATGCGATCGGCGGAAGGCGCATCTCCTTGCGAAAGGCCTTGTCAAAGGCGCTTGCCGGGACGAAGCGCCGCAGCAGACTGACCTGCCGTGCCTTGGATCCCGCGGTGTACCGCCGCTTGGGCGTCGCGGTCGTGGCGGCGCTCACGACGACCTTCGCCACGATCTCGGGCGCGTCGGCGGCCATCATCACGTCGGCCAGGAAGCGGTTACGCCCGGCGCGCTCCGCCTCGTAAACGTCGAGGGGCGTATCGGATCGAACGAGGTTCCGGTCGAACGCGGTCCGCGTGAAGGCGGGCTCCACGAGCACGATCCGGATGCCCTGGCTACGGACTTCGTGGTCGAGCGACTCCGAGTAGCCCTCGACCGCGTGCTTGCTGGCGCCATACAGGGCCATGTAAGGCGCGGGAATAAAGCCCTGCACCGAGCTCACGTTGATGATGCGGCCCCCCTTCTGGGCACGCATCAGGGGAAGGACCGCACGGGTCGTGCGGATGACGCCGAACAGGTTCACGTCGAACATGGCCTGCGCCTGCGCAATCGAGGTTTCCTCGGCAGGGCCGCTGATGCCGAAGCCGGCATTGTTCACGAGCAGGTCGATGCGGCCGGTCTCGCCGAAGACCGTCTCGACCATCTCGGTGACGGACGCGTCCTCGGTGACGTCGCAGACCAGCATGCTTATCCCGCCCCCCGCGGCAGGCACCGATTTCCGGCTTGTCCCGAACACGCGGTAGCCCGCAGCCCGCAAGGCTTTGGCGGTCGATAACCCGATGCCGGAGGCGGCCCCGGTGACGATTGCGGTCTTGGTGCTGCCCTGGGTCACGATGACCTCCCATTGTCGCGACAGGCCGTTGCCGCAGACCTCAATACATTACGTTCGTAATTTTAATTGGCAAGCTGCATCGATGGCATCGATGCAGCTTGACGGTTTTCCCTGCGGGATCGCGAGGGCGTGGAATCCCGGTGTCGGCGGCTTGTCGGATCGGACCTTGCGTAGGATCTGCCCACGTCCCGACTAGCGAGCCGGCCCCTCGATGCGCGCACCCCACACGTTGATGACGTTGGAGGTCGTGGCAGGCGCGAGAACCTCGCCCTCGACCACGGTGCCGACCTGGCCCGAAACGTAGGTGCGCTTCGGAGCGATGGCACGGAAGGCATCCCGCTCGGGGGCGGCAACCGTCCCGGAAGCGGCCCGGGCGCCGGGGACGTCGAAGGTATGGCCCCACGCTTCGAAAGTGCGACCTTCCTGCGCGGCGGCCGAAGCGGTGAAGCCGGCGACGACTGCGGCAGCGGCGAGAATGGAACGAACGGTCATCGGAGTTCTCCTCATCGACGGAGCGGCTGGCCCTGCCGGTTCGCTTCGAACCAGTGGCCTCGCTCTCTGCGATAACGTTGATATAAACCTATTCGGTCTGACTGCTGTGTGGCGGCGCACATGGTTGATATCAACGCTTCACAGGTCTCCCCAGGCAGCTGTTTCCGGCTTTGGACGCATGCCGACCGTACCTATATCGTTGGTATCAACCTTCCAGGGGAGCCGCCATGGCCCGAGATCACGTCCTGACCCCGACGATGGCCGCATCGGTCGAGCGGAGCTGCTACAGCTTCGCGGCGCAGAAGGCCGCGCGCGCCATCGGGCGCAGGTACGACGCCGCCCTTCGACCGACCGGGCTCTCGAACTGGCAATTTACGTTGCTGATGATGCTGGTTCGCGAGGAGCCGCCGACCATCAGCGCCCTGGCGCAGCACTTGGCGACGGATCGTACGACCATCACGGCCAACCTGAAGCCCCTGGAGCGCCGCGGCCTCGTGACCGTGCAGGGCGATGCGGAGGATCGTCGTGTCCGGCGGGTCGTACTCAGCGACGAGGGCCGCACGCTCCTCGCCGAAGCGTACCCTCTCTGGCAGCAGGCCCAGGAGACGGTTGCCCGACAACTCGGCAAGGTCGATCAGGGCGCCTTTCGTGCCGCCGTGATGGCCCTGTCGGCGTGAGTTCGGCCAAAGCAGCTTGCTTGGGCTTCGAACGTATCCGAATCTTCCGCCCTCGTTCGGCGTCGCGGGAAGGGGAGTTCGTGCCGGTGCGCAACGGCGATACCGCACAGTAGCGCCATCAGGCCGAGCGCCGGGGCAGCCAGCATCACCGGGTCGCCGACGCGCAGGTGGCTGACTGCACCACCCGCCATCAAGACAGCCAAGACAGCCAAGACAGCAAGGAGCAGCGCACCGTACGCGACATGTCCCCGGACCCAGAGCAGGACCGCACCCAGCATTTCGGCGAGACCCGCCAGGTACATGAACCATGGCGCGTAGCCGAAGCGTGCGAAGTTCATGGTCTCGAATTCGGACGCCGCAAGCTTCATTCCTGCCGCCCCGACGAAGACCGTCGCGAGCAGCATCCGGAGCGCCCGGTCGCCGAGTTGCCGTTTACACGGCGTGATGGAGATCCCCCTGTCCCCTATGGTGCGGAAGTCAGCGTCTCACGCCCGCGGCTGGAGCTAGCGTTGCGGAAGTTACGGAGGGTGGGCCGAGGGCGTCGCTCGGGAACATCTTGCCCGTCGCGAAGGCCGCCGCGTTGACGAGCCCCATGGTGACGAACCCGGCCGACATGGCAATGAATGTTCCGGCGAGGCCGAGCCCGAGCGCCAAGGCGAGCCAAGCACCGCCCAATGCGACCCCCATCCGAAGGAGGCTGGCGGCGAGCGGCCAGCCGACACGTCCTGCACCCTGAGCGGCGAAGTACAGGGCCAGCCCGAAGCCGAAAAATCCGTAGAACGGGCCGACGATTCGCAGGTAGAGCGAGCCCGTTGCGAGCATCGCCGGATCGTCTCCAAACAGGCCGAGCCACGCGGCCGGGTGCAGGGCGGCCGCGACCCCGATGAACTCCGTCAGGACACCGGCGATGAGGGCACCCGTCAGGGCCGCCTGGCGGGCTCGTGCGTGGTCGCCCGCTCCCAGGGCCGTACCGACGATGGCTGCGATGGGAGAGCCGAGACCGAACACGAGGGGGACCAGGAGGTATTCGAGCCGGGCGCCGGTCCCGTAGCCGGCCACGGCCGCCGGCCCCGCCGCCCCGGCGAAGCCGGTCGCCACGATGACTGTGACGTTCGAGGTCATGCTGGCGATGCCCGAAAGAACCCCGATGCGCAGGATCTCCCGTGACGGCCCCCAAGAGAGAGCGGGCAAGCGCCGGCTCGGGCGGAGGACGCTGCGGCCGGACCAGATGTAGGCGGCGAAGACCGCGGACCCCGCGGCGTAGTAGGCCGCAAACGCCACGCCACCGCCCGCGACGCCGAACTCGGGGAACGACCCCCAGCCGAAGATGAGCGCGGGCGAGAGCGGGATCAGCACGACGGCCCCGACGCAGGTGACGATGGCCGGAAGCACCATGTTGCCTGTGCCGCGGATCACGGCCGACAGCGCGTTGAACAGCCAGATCAGGACCGCCCCGCCGAACACGATGGACGCGTAGGTGGTCGCCGCTCGGAGCGAGCCTCCGGTCCCGCCCATCGCCGCGTAGAGGGTTGGCCCGAACGGAAGGGCACGAGGCTCGTCGCAATGCCGAGCCCCAGGCCGAGCACCATCGCGTGCCACGCCAGAACTCCGGCGTCCGCCTGCCGGTCCGCACCCAGCGTGCGGGAGACCGCCGATTGGATGGCGCCCCCCATCCCGCCGGCGGAGAGCATCTGGACCAGCATCACCACCGGAAAGACGAGGGCCATCCCGGCCAATGCGTCCGTCCCGAGCATCGACACGAAATACGTTTCGATAAGGCCGACGGAGGTCTGGACCGCCATCACCAGGATGTTGGGCGCGGCCATCCGGGCCAGGGTCGGCACGATAGGGGCCTCGAGGAGGCGGCGTGTGCGGACGTCCATGAGGGCTCCAGTCCAAGATAGTCCGACGACGCGCTACTGGCCGTCCACGGAACGCAGGTGGAAGCTCGGGCCATCCGCGCCGGCCTCGGCTTGCTTGGACATCAGCCCCAACTTCCCTTCGGAGACCCAGATTCGGAACGTCGAACCGGCTTCGAAACGCGCGGCCCCGAAACGTCTCAGGGGGTGATGGTCGAGCGCGCTGCCTGGAGGAGTTCGTCAGCCAGCGCCTCGTCGTCGACGCCCCGCGCCAGCACCACGGCCCCGACCATGGTTGACAGCGCCACGAGCGACCGCTGCCTACGACGCTCCTTCGCGCTCTTGGGCAGTCTGTCCGC
This sequence comes from Methylorubrum extorquens, assembly GCA_900234795.1. NCBI lineage: Bacteria > Pseudomonadati > Pseudomonadota > Alphaproteobacteria > Hyphomicrobiales > Methylobacteriaceae > Methylorubrum > Methylorubrum extorquens. Next base: position 1,624,792 of record LT962688.1, on the reverse strand, counting down.
GATGAGGCTGGCGAGCCCCTTGACCGCGTGGGTGAACCGCGACCGCAAGGCACTTCCGGCAGGCTCGCGCCCGATATCGTTCACCAGGGCCGCGACGGGGCAGCCTCTCCCAGGTGTCCGGACGTGCCCGAGGGAGAGATAGTTCTCGATGAAGGTGTCGAGGTTCGCCCGGTATTCGTTGCCGATCGCGGCGTCGAACGCCTCGGCCGCGAGGGCATCCTTGTTGGCGAACTGGCCGTAGAAGCCGCCATGGGTCAGGCCGGCGGCCGCCATGATGTCCACGACGCCGATGCCGTTCAGGCCGCGCTCCCGGAACAGGGAGGATGCGACCTCCACGACCCGTTGGCGGTTGAGCTTGGCTTGCTCCTGCGAAACTCTCGGCATCGTATCGTCCTCCGCCGTTGCTGGGATCCATATAGATGCGAGCAGTCATGTATTAAAGCGTCGGCTGGGGATGGAGACTCTGGGGCGTCCGACCGTCCCATACCTTTCGCAGAGGCTGTCGACCGACTTGCGCGAGGAGGGCAGGAGCGCAGGCCGGTCGATGCACCGCACGTTCGGAGGACAAACGCGCGATCTCGGGATGTCCTAGGGACGGGACATCGATGGCGGTCATTCGAGCCTCAGGTCCCGGCCGGCATCGGCACCGCGTCGGCTCCGGCGGCGCTCTCCGCATGGCGCGGCTCCCGCGTCACACGGAACCACAAGGCGTAGAGGGCAGGCAGGAACAGCAGGGTGAGCAGCGTGCCAACACCGACGCCGCCAATCAGCACGTAGGCCAGTGCCCCCCAGAACACCGAGTGGGTGAGCGGGATGAAGGCCAGCATCGCGGCCGCCGCCGTCAAAATGACCGGCCTGGCGCGCCGGACGGTCGATTCGACGATGGCGTCGTAGTCGGAGAGGCCCGCCGCCTGATCGTGATGGATCTGGTCCACGAGGATCAGGGTGTTGCGCATCAGGATGCCCGACAGCGCGATCAGGCCGAGGATCGCGTTGAAGCCGAAGGGCTGGTGGAAGATCAGCAGGGTCGGCGCGGCCCCGACGAGACCGAGCGGGGCGGTCGCGAACACCATGAACATGGCGGAAAACGACCGGACCTGGATCATGATGACCGTCAGCGTGACGATCAGCATCACCGGGAACACGGCTGCCAGCGACATCTGCGCCTTCACGCTCTCCTCGACCGAGCCGGCCGTGTCGATGCGGTAACCCGGCGGCAGCTTGGCCTTGATCGGGTCGAGCAGCGGGAAGACCTGGGCGTGAATGTCCGGCGGTTGCTTGCCGTCGAGCACATCGCCCTGGACGCGGATGTAGCTCTCGCGGTTGTAGCGCTTGAGCACCGCGTCTTCGGTACGGCTTTCCAGCCGCGCGACCTGGGACACCGGGACTTGGCGCCCGTCTTTCGTGGCCAGCGTCAGGTCGCCGATGTCGCCGAGTGAGCGCCGCTCGGGACCGGGGCTGCGCAGGAGGACATCCACGGAGCGCAGGTTCTCGCGGACCTGGGTCGCGGGCGTGCCGTTGAGGTAGTTCTGCAACTGCTGGCCGGCCTCCTTCGGGGTCAGGCCGATCAGACGCAGGCGCTCCTGGTCCAGGGCGAGGCGCAGGCTCGGAGTCTTGTCGCCCCAGTCGAGGTGAACCATCCGCATGTTCGGGTTGGAGGCCATAACGCCCGCGACTTCCGCCGCGATGCCGCGGATCACGTCGAGGTCGGGCCCGACCACGCGGAAGGCGACGGGGAAGCGGACCGGCGGCCCGAACACGATCTGCAGCACCCGCACGCGGGCTTCGGGAAAGCGGCCTTCCTCGACGAGCTCGCGCACCTTTACGCGCAGCGCGTCCCGAGCATGGGCGTCGGCGGTCTGTACGACGATCTGCGCAAAAGCCGGGTCGGGCAGTTCGGGGTCGAAGGAGAGCACGAAGCGCGGCATGCCCTGGCCGATATAGCTCGTGATCTCGCGTGCCTCCGGCAGTTCGCGCACGGCTGCCTCGATCCGCTTCACGCTGGACTCGGTGGTGGCGAAGGCCGAGCCTGCCGGCAGCGTCACCTCGACGATGAGTTCGGGGCGCTCCGAGTTCGGGAAGAACTGCTGCTCGACCTTGCCCATGGCGACCACCGCGAGGCCGAACAGCCCGACCGTGATGCCGGCGGCCCACCATTTGTGGTCGACGGACATCCGCACGACGCGCCGCAGGCGCTCGTAGTTCTTCGTGGCGTAGATGGCGTCGTGACCGCCCTCGACCTTCTTGATGTTCGGCAGGAGCTTGACGCCGAGATAGGGCGTGAAGGTCACGGCCACGATCCACGAGATGATCAACGAGAACGAGACCACCCAGAAGATGTTGCCGGCATACTCGCCCGCCGTCGAGGCGGCGAAGCCCACGGGGAGGAAGCCGGCGATGGTAACGAGCGTGCCCGTCAGCATCGGCGCGGCGGTCGAGCTCCAGGCATAGGTCGCCGCCTCGATGCGGTCGTAGCCCTCCTCCATGCGCACCACCATCATCTCGATGGCGATGATGGCGTCGTCGACCAGGAGCCCGAGCGAGATGATCAGGGCGCCCAGCGTGATGCGGTCGAAGTCGCGGCCGGTGAGCATCATCACCACGAACACCGCCGAGAGCGTCAGCGGCACCGCGAGCGCCACCACGATGCCGACGCGGAAGCCAAGCGCGACGAGGGACACGAAGATCACCACGCCGAGCGCGGTGAAGAACTTCACCATGAACTCGTGGATGGCGTCTTCGATGACCTTCGCCTGGTCGGTGATCTTGGTGAAGGTGATGCCGACGGGCGTCTCGTGGTGGATCGCCACCTCTTCTGCGTTGAGCGCCTCGCCGAGCTTGAGGCCGTTGTAGCCGGGCTTCATCACGAGGCCGAGCATCAGCGCGGGCTCACCGTCGTTGCGGATCTCGAAGGTCCGAGGGTCCTCGTAGCCGCGCTTCACCTCGGCGATGTCGCCGAGCTTGAGGCTGCGGTCGCCGGCGGCCACGGGCAGGTTGCGGATCGCGTCGAGCCCGTCGATGGCGCCGTCCAGTCGCAGGTAGACGCGCGGGCCCTCGGCCTCGACGAAACCCGCGGGCGTCACGTCGTTCTGGTTGGCGAGCGCGGCCAAGACCTGCTGGCCGTTGATCCCGAGGGTGGCGAGGCGCTGGTAGGAGATCTCGACGAAGATCTTCTGGGCCTGCTCACCGAGGATATTAATCTTCTCGACGCCCGGCACCCGTAGCAGGCGCTGGCGCAGGTCCTCGGCGCGCAGGACCAGTTGCCGGTGCGGCAGGCCCTTGGCCTGCACGGCGTAGAGGGCGAAGTAGATGTCCGAGAACTCGTCGTTGAAGAGCGGCCCGAGCACGCCGCGCGGCAGGCTGGAAGCCTGGTCGGAAAGCTTCTTGCGGGTCTGGTAGAACTCCGACTGAAGTTTCGCCGGCGGCATGTTGTCCTTGAAGATGACCTTGGTCACCATGAGTCCGGGCCGGACCGTGGTCTCGGCACGGTCGTAGTAGACCAGTTCCTGCAGGCGCTTCTCCAGGGGGTCGGCGACCTGGCGCTGCATCTCCTCGGCGGTGGCGCCGGGCCAGGCGGCCGAGACCGTCATGACCTTGACCGTGAACGCCGGGTCCTCGGCCCGTCCGAGCTTCTGGAAAGCGAAGAATCCCGCGCCGGTCAGCGCGATCAGCAGGAACAGGGTGACGGCCCGCTCGCGGACGGCGAGCGCCGAAAGGTTGAAGCCGCTCATCGCACCACCCCCGTCATGCTGGTGGGCGCTCGGCGCACCTTCTGATCGGCCTTCAGCAGATGGGCGCCAAGAGCCACGATCCGGTCGCCCGGATTGAGGCCGGCGGCGACTTCGGCGCGCTCCTCGCCCATGCGGGCCACCTGCACAGCCTGCGGCTTCACCGTCTCGCTGGCGGCGTCATAGCGCCAAACCGAGGTGCCGCGCCCCTGGTCGAACAGGGCGGCGAGGGGCACCTCGACCGTCGCGGTGCGGACAGCCTCAGGAGATTTGAGCTGCAGGGTGACGGTCGCCCCGAGCGAAGCGTCTTCACCACCACCCGAAAGGATGTAGCGCGCCCGGTAAGTTCGAGTGGCCGGATCGGCAATGGCGGACAACTCCCGCAAGCGCGCCGGGTAGGTTGCTTCGCCCTCGGCATAGAGCGTTGCCTTGGCTTCGCCCTTGGCCAGACCACGGCTTGCCTCGGGCAAGAAGATCTCCGCCTCCCGAGACCCGTCGCGCGCCAGCCTGACCACGGTTTGGCCCGCAGCGACCACTTCCCCGGGATAGGAGGGAACCTCCATCACCACGCCGTCGGCATCGGCCTTGAGCTCGGCGTAACCTGCTTGGTTCTCGATCTGGCCGGCCTGGGCTTCGGCATTGGCGAACTGGGCGATGGCTGCATCGGCCGCACCCTTGTTCTGGTCGTAGGTCTGCTTCGAGGTCCAGCCGTCGGCCACGAGCTTACGGCTACGCTCCTCGTCGGCCTTGGCCTTGATCATCTGGGCGCGGGCAGCCTCGACGGAGGCGCGCGCGGCATTGAGGGCGAGGGTGAAGTCGGTCCGGTCGAGGCGCATCAACGGCTGGCCGAGGTGCACGCGGTCACCCGGATCGACGAGACGCTCGAAGATCTTGCCTCCTACCCGGAAGCCAAGGTTGCTCTCGGTGCGGGCCCTGATCACGCCGGTGTAGCGAGACACGACGCCGGAGCTTGGGGCGACCTCGGTCACTTGGACGAGGGGCGGCTCCGGGTTCACGGCCGTCTCGGCCGGCGAGCAGGCCGCAAGGGCCAAACCGGTCAGACCGATTACCCATCTCGCATCCATAGCCCGTTCCCCCCGTGGCCGATTAAGAGCTTAAAATGACGGGCATAATTTATTATGGCCGTCATGTATCGTCAATGGCCTTCGTCTGCCAGCCGGCGGCTCCACGAAAAACGGAGGTTTGGACTTCGAACAGAGAAGCAAGCGAGGCTCACGGCGCCCACATCTGCGGACCAACGCCGATGAGGGATGCGGTCAAGGCAGTCCTGCTCGACTTGGGCGTGCCGGACGGACAGATACGGACCGAGGCCTTCGGAACGGACCGGCGCGACCCGGCCAGAAGGACCGGCAAATTGAGGTTCCTGGACACCGGCAAGACCTCGACGTCTTGGGACGGAGTGACGCTGCTCGATGTGGCTGACGAGGCGAAGGTCCGCATCGACAGCGCCTGTCGCTCCGGGACGTGCGGAACCTGCATGGTGAAGCTGAAGAACGGAAAAGTCCGGATGCCCGTGCAGGACGCACTCAGCGACGCCGATCGGGAGGATGTCTACATCCTGGCCTGCCAAGCCGAGCCAGAAGGTGAGGTGGCGTTGGAAGCCTAACGCCTCGTTCGGGAGGGCGAGCGCTGCCGCGAGAACGAACTCGACCGCTTCCACGCCGAAGAATTCTGAGACCGCGTCATGCGCGAAATAGCCGACATCCTGGCCGAACGCGGCACCCTGCCGTCAGCCGAAATTTTGCCTGAACTCCAAACCTTGACCGTCCGCGGCGTCGCCTTGCACGGATGGCAAAGCGGCGGGTCGGACGGTGTTCCTTGCGGGACGGCGTCGGGCATTGAGTTCGATGGATGCAGGGCCGCTAATGTGCCCGAACCGGCAGTTGTCGTGACCGCTTACCGGTCTGGCTCTTCCTACGGAGCGGACATCTGGGTTGGCAGGCTTACGGTCTGCAAAGGGTCACGAGATCGCGCACGGCACCGGTGCCCGTGCGATGTTTGCGGCCGGCGCAGAGAGCGGCCTGGGCTCCTCCTCGGTGCCGCTCTTATCCACCACTAGAGGTGTTCGGCACCGGCCGACGAGACGCGTAGGGAGCCGTCAGCGCGACCGGTGCGGCCGGCCGATGAAGTCGATGAAGGCACGCAGGGGCGCCGGGAGATAGCGGCGCCCGGGATAGTAGAGGAAGGGCCCCGAAAACGGTTGCCACCAGGGCTCCAGCACGGGCTCCAGGGCGCCGCTGTCGAGATGCGGCTGCAGCCAATCCTCGAACAGCGTGATGATGCCAACACCTGCGACCGCCGCGTCCACCGCGAGATCGGTCGCGGCTCCGACACGCACGATCAGCGGGCCGCTTGGATTGACACGGACGACCTCGCCGTGGCGCTCGAACTCCCAAGCTATCGTCGCGCCGCTCGCGAAACGTCCCCCGATGCAAGCGTGGTCCAGAAGCTCGCTTGGGTGTTGCGGGTGGCCATGGCGGTCAAGGTAGGCCGGCGCAGCCGCGGTGGCAAAGCGCTGCTGCCGGGGGCCGATTGGGACGGCGATCATGTCCTGTTCGAGCCGCTCGTCGTACCGGATGCCAGCATCACACCCTGCAGCCAGTACGTCCACGAAGCTGTCCTCGGCGACCACGTTAAGGCGGATATCGGGGTAGGCCGCGAGGAAAGGCGGAACGATCCTGGGCAGCACCAAGCGCGCCGCGCTGACCGGCACGTTGAGCCGGAGCGTGCCTGCCGGTCGGTCGCGAAAGCCGTTGACGACGTCCAGCGCCGCTTCGACCTCGCCCAAGGCGGGGGTCAAACGCTCAAGGAGACGCGCGCCGGCCTCGGTCGGCGCAACGCTGCGCGTGGTGCGGTTGAACAGCCTGACGCCGAGGCGCGTCTCCAGCCGGCGCACCGCCTCGCTCAATCCGGAGGCGCTCGTGCCGCTCGCGCGGGCGCCTTCACGAAAGCCGCCTGCCTCCGCGACGGAGACGAAGGCGGCAAGATCGCCGAGATCCATCGCCATTGTTCGCAATCTCGCACAGCCTGTGCCGATTAAACCGTATTATCGCGCAATGCGGAAGGGTCTAAATCCCTACGCACCGCAAAGGAGAGACCTGATGAGGGACTTCAACACAGCCGGCACCTGCGCGCTGGGCGATCGCACCGTGAAGCGCCTGGGGTACGGGGCGATGCAACTCGCCGGACCCGGAGTGTTCGGCCCACCGAAAGACCCGGCGGGAGCCATTACCGTCCTGCGGGAGGCGATCGCGAGTGGCGTGAACCACATCGACACCAGTGACTTTTATGGACCGCACGTGACCAACCAGCTCATTCGGGAGGCGCTTCATCCCTATCCGGACGACCTGACCATCGTCACCAAGATCGGGGCGAGCCGGGGCGCGGACGCTTCCTGGAACCCCGCCTACTCCGCCGAAGATCTCACAGACGCGGTCCACGACAACCTGCGCAACCTTGGCGTGGACGTGCTCGACGTCGTGAACCTGCGCATCATGTTCGACGTGCACGGGCCTGCCGAAGGCTCAATCGAGGCGCCGCTCACGATCTTGGCGGACCTTCAGCGTCAGGGCCTTGTGCGTCACATCGGGCTCAGCAACGTGACGGCGGCTCAGGTCGCGGAGGGACGGTCCATCACCGACATCGTCTGCGTACAGAATGCCTACAACCTCGTGCACCGGGCTGACGACGCATTAATCGAGGAACTCGCGGCGGCCGGCACGGCCTACGTGCCGTTCTTTCCTCTCGGCGGCTTCAGCCCGCTGCAGTCGACAACCCTATCCGCGGTCGCCGAGCGGCTCGGGGCAACGCCGATGCAGGTAGCGCTTGCCTGGCTGCTTCGCCGCGCGCCCAACATTCTGCTGATTCCTGGCACCTCATCGGTTGCGCACCTGCGCGAGAACCTGGCCGCTGCCGACCTGACGCTGCCGGACGACGTGATGGCCGAGCTTGCCCAGATCGCGATGGCGACCAAAGTTGGTTAGGGTATCAATTGACCCAGCCGCCCGTTGCCCACGCAGAAGCGTGGCGGGGCGGCGCCACCTTCCTGCTATGGATCAGGTTCGGGCAGGCTGGAAGACACAGCTATCCCGGATCGGAGACGCGCCGACTGCTGTGCGCCATGAGCCAACCTTGGACCGGCAAGGGCTGAAACGCCGCTCTCGATCCTTAGCGGCAGCGGTGAACGTCCGCTCCTTGGGACGTGGTGAGACGGAGCCGGACGACGAGACTCAGTAAATGGGCGCCTGTCTGCACCACCGTGAGGCGTAAGCGGACGCTTCGCGTCAACGACGACGCGGTGATCGCGCATTTGGAGCTCCACGGGAATCGATGAAACGTTGAGCAACGTCACGGGTGGTTAAACCCTGTCGTCGTACAGCGATCACCGCATTCTGCCTCGGCGAGGCTAGATGGGGGTGGAGCGGCACATGTCGGACAATCAGCGCGAGGCACTTCGCCAAAATGCGTTGGCCGAGATCGCCCTCCTCGACACGCCACCCGAGCGCGAGTTCGATATACTCGCGAAGCTTGCACAACGCATGCTTGGCACCGGCATGTCTTCGATCACCCTGATTGCTCCGGAGCGCCAATGGTTCAAGGCACGCTGCGGTCCCCTGGCACCGGAGACGGCGCGGGCTCAGGCGTTCTGCCCAGTCGTGGTCGAGACCGAGGCGCCGCTCACCGTAGCGGACGCTCGCTTCGACCCTCGCTTCGCCGAAAGCCCATTTGTCACAGGCTCACCGTATATTCGCTATTACGCGGGCGTCCCGTTGCGGGTCCGGCGGCCAGACAGCGGCCACGTTACGATCGGCACGCTCTGCGTCCTTGACGAGCGGCCGCGCGAGCCGACCTCAACCGACTTGGAGGTTCTCGAAGAGTTGGCCTGCGTCGCCGAAGCCTTGATCGAGGCCCGGGCCGTCGCTCTCCGTGCTGCCAAGGCCGCCGAAGAGCATCGCCGAGCCGTAGAGCGGCTGGAGCGCGAACGCCGCCAGTTCAAGCAGGCGGAGCGCATGGCCGACATGGGATCGTACCGATACGACATCGAGAAGCAGTTCACCCTCTGGTCGGACGGTGTCTTCGCCATCCACGAGCGGCCCGTCAGCGCCGGCGTGCCGAACGGCGAGATCATGAACTATTTCCCCGAGCCCGATCGCTCCCTCTTCGTCGCCGCGGTCAGGCGCACGCTGGACACGGGCGAGCCGTTCGAGATGGACGGCGACTTCATAACCGCCAAAGGCAACGCGCGGCGCGTGCGGTACTCCTGCGAGATCGAGTTGGCCAAGGGCAAACCCGTTGCCCTCATCGGTCTGATCCAAGACATCACCGAACGGCACGGCTTGGAGCAGCGCCTGCGCCACCTCGCTTGCACCGACGACCTGACCCAGCTGGCCAACCGGGCCGAATTTCACCGTGTTCTCGATGGACGGCTGCACGAGGCGCGCGCTGCGGACGACGACGTGGCCGTGCTTCTGATCGACCTCGACGGCTTCAAAGGCGTCAACGACGTGCTCGGCCATGCAGCAGGCGACGCGGTTTTGCGCGGTGTCGCCGATCGGTTGCGCGCTTTCTGCGATGACGGTTGTCTCCCAGCTCGGCTAGGGGGCGACGAGTTCGCAGTCGTGATGCCGGCCGGTCTCGATCGCGTAGGACTTGATCGGAAGGTGCGGCGCCTCCTGCACGAACTTGAGATCGTCATGCACGGACATGGCCACATCGCCCGTGTGACGGGAACAATCGGCATCGCGTGGTCGAGCGCGGCCGCGCAGAACCGCGACGTCCTCCTTCGTCAGGCCGATGCGGCGCTCTACGCCGCCAAGCGCACACGGAAGGGAACGGCCCAGACCTATCAAGCCGGTGCGGACCACCGGATGGCTGGCTGAGAGGGTCCTCGCTGTGACGCGTGAGCCATGTCACCCATTGATAGAAAGTCAGCCTAGAGCGCATTCCGACGAAGTGGTGACCGGTTCGCCGAAAGAATGCGCATTGAAACAGAGAGCGAGAGACGCCGGCCTGATGCGATCAGGTCGGATACGGCTCTAGAAGGCGCGTACACCGCCGAGATCGTGCCCGGACGACGCTTACGGATTGAGTGGCTCGAAGGGGGACCGTCCGCGCGGGCGCAGCGTCAAGACTCGTCAGCCCACCCTCTGCAGGCATCGACCCGGCGATCGAGTGGACCCGCCCCTACATCGGGGATCGGTGGCGGAGCGAGGCCGCCGGAGAGGCTGCGGATCAGCTGGCCAGTGCCGGCTCGTACCGGGCGTCCTGCTCATGCTCCCAGAGCCACGTCTCAAATGTCCCGATCTCCAGCGGGCGAGCGAAGAGATAGCCCTGCGCTTCATCGCAGGCCATGGCCCTGACTTGGTCGGCTGCCTCCGCCGTCTCGATGCCCTCCGCGACCACCCGGTAGCCGAGATCATGCGAGAGGTGGATCATCGAGTGGACGAGCGATCGTTCCCGCTCGCCGTCCGCAAGCTTGCGCACGAAGCTTTGATCGATCTTCACGACGTGCGCTGGGATGTCCTGCAGGTAGGCCAGGCTGCTGTAGCCTGTCCCAAAGTCGTCAATCGCCGAGCGAATGCCGGCCGCGGCCAGCAAGTCCAACTGACGTCGCGCCTGTTCAGCATTTTGCATGATCGCGCTCTCAGTCACTTCCAGTTCCAACTGCCAGGGCGCAAGGCCGTGGCGCCGGAGGCCGGCCTCGACCGACTGGCCGAAGCCGGACTCGATCAGGTTCGCGGCTGAGATGTTGACCGACATCACCAAGCTGTGCCCGGCATCCTGCCAGCGGCGCGCCTGCGCCAGCGCCCTCTCGAGAACGAAGGCCGTCATCGCCTGCGCGTGGGGCGAGAGTTCGATCACCGGCACGAACTCGCCGGGGGACACCGGCCCCAACTCTGGATGGTCCCAGCGCAGCAGCGCCTCCGCGCCGATGCATCGACCGGTGGACAGGTCGATGCGCGGCTGGAAAACGAGGCGTAGCTGGTCGTCGGCGCGGAGGGCCGGCCCGAAATCCTGGAGCAGTGGTACCGGCGCTGGTAGGCCTCGTCGGCAACGGACGAGTAGACGCTGATGAGATCGTGCAGCGACCGCGCGTCCTGGACCGCGCTGTAGAGGGAGCGCAGCGCGTCTTGTGGCGCCGTCGTGCAAGGCTTGAACACGCTTACACCGATCGCGCTTGTCAGAAGCATCCCAGTGATGGAGCGTTGCCGCGCCTGCCGGTGCTCGTCCGCGAGGAGGCGGACATAGTCATCCTGCTGAGCCCCGCGTGGAGCGAGAAAGGTGAACTGGGTGGCCGCCGTGTGGTAGAGTTTGCGCCCTGGGCCGATGAGGCGCCGCAACTCCCGCGCGGCCTCCCGCACCAGATCGTCGACGCGGCCCGGACCCATGACGCGGCTATAAGCACTGACCTGCTCGGGTCGGCCGAGATCGATGAGCACAGCGATCCTGGCCTCGTTCGGATGCTCGGCGGCGAGATCGGCGAGGTCGTCCAGGAACTGGTTCCGGCTGGGCAGGCCACTCAACGGATCGACCCGGCCGAATGCGTGCTGCAACTCGATCTGCGCCATGACCATCGCGGCGAGGTCCGTGAGGGCGGCGATCTCGGCCGGAGAGACCGTGCGCGGCTCGGTTCCAAGGACACAGAGGGCACCCAGGCTGTAGCCTTCGCGCGTGACCAGCGGTGCGCCGGCATAGAAGCGGATGCCGGAGCGGCCGAGCACGCTGTCGGCGTAGAAGGCGTCCTGCGCCAAATCGGGGATCACGAGGACTTCGGCGCTGTCGGCGACCTGCCCGCACGGTGCCTTGTCCCGTGGGATGGAGCAGTGATCGACACCGATGCGCGACTTGAACCATTGCCGGTCGCGATCCGTCAACGACACCGCCGAGATCGGCAGGTTGAAGATCTGGCTGGCCATCCGTGTGATGCGGTCGAAGCTCTCGCTCGGAGGCGTGTCGAGGAGGTTGAGTGCCTGGAGCGCATTCAAACGATCTTCTTCGAGACGCTCGCGGCAATCCGTTCCAGACATCGGGTGTTTGCCATTCTCCACAAGGAGAAGCAGTCGGCAGTACGCCGATTACTCCGAGCCTCGATTCGCGAATGCATACATGCCCCGACAGACCTTACCGGTTCCTGCCCAGGCCGTGGCAATTGCACCCGCGGCCCAAGGATATCGTCAGCGGGGAATGAACGGACATTATCGAGGTCCGTTGTTGTTGTCCCATCGCGGTGCTGCCCCTCCGAACGGAAGCGTCCCAGTCCGCTACCAATCCCCGATGTGAGGGCGGGTGCGCTCGATCGCCGGGCCGATGTCGGCAATCAGAGCACCGCGCAGGATTCCTGCTGCATGCAGAAAAGCGGTATTTGCTTCGTTCCGGGAAGGGGAAACGCGCGAACCCCATGGCTGAATAAAGCACCGATTGCTTCATGGCTCGCCCGCGGCGATGGTCCGATCCCTTTTGACTCTGGTCTGCGCCTTCCTCACACGGGCCAGCAGGATCGCCGTCTGAACCGCCGCTCGCTTCAGAATGGGATTTGTTTTCGGACGGGCCGTGATTTGGCTTGCCCAGCCATGGCTCTCGACGGCCGCAGCAAGGTCCACCGTGTAGCCGTCGGCGATCGTATGCGCTGACGTATCGGGCTTCATCAGATACGTCTCGACAGCCGCGCTCACCTGCTCGTCGGTGACGGTCTTAGCTTTGAAAAGGTCGCCGACGGTCAGAAAAGCAGCCATTGCTCAAGCTTCCGGATCGGCCCCAACGACTTCGACGAGATCTGGCAAGGTTCGACTGTTCGAAGGCGTGTTTCCTGCACTGCAAGGCGTCGCACGCGACAGCTACCCGCCCCTCGACCCGCGTCACCTCGATCGGGCCGCCGTTATGCCGCGACGCGACACGAGATTTTGGTTTATCCGGTTGTCTACGACAATTGGAGCGCCATCAATATGAATTCGACTGCCGATACGGGGGCTGTTGTCGTCTCCGTCCGACTCGTCGGTTCGATGCAAATCGGTTCGAACGTGCTTGAGGTGTCTGACCTGATGGTGGCGCTCGAAGCGATCCGAAGAACGAAGTCGATCAAGGGGTTAAGCGAGACCCTCGGCCTGTCCTATCGCACGGCTTGGTGCCGACTGCAGATGTACGACGTGGCTCTCGGCCAGCCGCTCGTGCGCAAGACCCGGGGCCAGGGCTCTGAACTCACCGAGTTCGGCGCTGCCCTGGCCGAAGCTCTCACCTCCGCGGTCGCGGGGCTAGACGCGAACCTCGGACGCGAGACCCGCGCCATCGAGCATCGTCTGCGGCGTCTGCTCACCGGCCGATCCGAAGTGCTGACGCTCGCAGCCAGTCACGACCCGCTGCTGATCGAGGTCCTGCGCGAGCTCCCGGCCGAGCACGGCCAGATCCGACTGTCGGTGATGGGCAGCAGCGCGGCGGTGAAGCTCCTCCTCGACGGCGGCGTCGATGCTGCGGGCTTCCATTGTGGGGCGCTGACCCCCGAACAGGCGGATGTTCCGTTCTCGCGCGTCAGTTCGAGCGCTGGGCTCGTGCCGCGCCCGCTGTTCGAGCGCGAGCAGGGACTGCTGCTCGCCCCCGGTAATCCGCTCGGGATCCGCACCCTCGCCGACCTGACCGCCGGGGGGGGTGCGCTACGTCAACCGCCAGCCGGGATCAGGCACGCGCAGTTGGTTCGACCGCATGCTGGCGAGGGCCGGTCTTTCGCCGGACGCGATCCAGGGCTACGCCGTCGAGGAGTTCACGCATCAGGCGGTCGCGGCGATGATCGCCTGCGGAGCGGCTGATGCCGGACTCGGCGTGCGCGTTGCGGCCGAGCGACTCGGCCTCGATTTCCTCTCGGTCGGCTGGGAGACATACTATCTCGCGGCGAGCCGCTCTCTCGCCTCCCCCATGTTCGACGAGTTGGTTGCTGCGGTTCGCGTGCGCGCAGCAGAAACAACGGGTTATCGCCTCTCAAGAGAACACAAGAGCTGAGCCTGATGGCTTTTGAGGCTCAGAAGTGGACCCTCCATCGCTTCTTGGTCACGGCTCTTTTGCCCGTCGCTCCACACGTGGCGCCCGCACCACGTCCTCCGGCGTTTCATGCACGACGGTGTGATCGGCCCGATGGGGATCTTGGATCGCGCATGTGGACAGTCACACCAAGCGCCGGCCACCGAACAAATCTTCCGGGGTAGTTCGGGCGGAGCAGCTCGATATAGGCTGATGCACGGAAGAACCTCGCCGCGGCTGAGCCGGGCGGCGCCAGTTCATTGCAGAAGCCTGCTCGATTGCACCCGAAGAGCGCAACGGTGCGAACTGGCAGAAGGACGACCGAAAGCGGCCGTGAACCAGCCTCGATTCCGTTGGCATCACGAAATCTTGCGTCGGCATCGCTCGGAATACGGCTGAGTTCGCCGCAATTGCCCGCACCCTCGAGGCAAATACTAACCAAAATTAATTGACGCAAAGTAGAAAGCACTGTATCCGAGGCTAACTTCTAGCGGAACGCGCCTGACAAGGATTGCATCCGATGGAAACGCATCGCACGAATATGGCCGGTTACATTCCGGCAATGATAGCGCTCGTTTCGGTATTCTATTTTAGTCTTCCGGCATCCGCACAAGTCGCGGACGGCCAGCCTCCTGCCGACGTCGCGGCACCCGGCAGCAGAAGCGATGCAGATTCCGGTCAGGGCAAGACATCTGATCTCTTCTTTGCTGCACACGATGTCTCCGGGAAGCTCGGCACCCCTCTCCCGCTGGAAATCAAGCTTGTCCGCACAGGCCGGGTCTCGATCGAATCCATCCTCCTGCTGGGCCTACCCCAAGGCGTGACGATCAGCGACTCGACCAACACTTTCTCGCCGTCAGACGAGACAAGGGACGTAGACATCAAAGCGTGGGATCTCCCGAACATCAAAATCACGCAGACCGACGAGCGCGAGAGCCGCTTCTCGCTCGCCGTCGCGGCGATCTGGACTGCGGGGTCCGGCGGGCAGGTCGATGTCGCGACGAGCCTTCTCAACGTCAGTTTCCGCCCCGACGGTCCTGATCGGGCCACTGCCGCCGGCGACGAACCACGCAGCCCCGAGAAGCCGGCGGCTGCGACTCGCGGAACCCTGTCGCCCCCTCAAGTCATCGCCAGTGCTGCCGCTCCCGATGCATCGGCCACGGCCGAGGGCGTCGTGGTGCCGTCGGCCCGTGGCACACCTCTCACGAACACAGCGGGGATCGACCGTCCGGCCTCGCCCGCCGTCACAGAGAAGAGCCCCGCCGCTGAGGGCGAGGCTGCGCGGCTCAAACGTCCCGTAGAGACGGCACGGCCAACGCTCCAGGCGGACCCGCTGGTGGAGCGTGCCAGGGGCCTGATACGGCTCGGCGATATCAGCGGCGCCCGACTTTTGCTGGAGCGTGCACAGGCGCGCAACGCACCGAACGCGACCTTCCTCCTGGCACAGACCTGGGATGTGGACATGCTGCGCCGCTGGAACGTGCGCGGCCTGCGGGCCGATCCGGATCTCGCCAGGAGCCTGTACGCGAAGGCCGCAGCTCAGAACCAGACGGATGAGCGGCTGCTCGCCGCGACGGGCCGCTGACAGCACGCCCTGAAGAAAGTCCGACAATCACCGAGGGACACGCACATGTCGAGGCTTGGCCTGTACGCCGCCCTTATGGGGATCGCCCTGATGGCGAACGACCCTGTCGCGGCAGCCCCAGACACCGCACCGGTCGAGGCCGCCCCCGCAACGGAAGCTGCCCTCGGCGAGCGCATGAACGCCAACACCGTCACGGTGGTGACCGGCACGCCCGGCGGAACCTACTTCCGCGTCGGCGCCGAGCTCGCCTTCGTGCTGGATGACGGCGATAAGCTGCGGATCTTGCCGATGCTCGGCAAGGGAGCGGGCGAAAACGCCTATGACATCCGGTTCCTGAAGGGTGTTGATCTGGGTTTCGTTCGCACCGATACCCTGGACCAGCTGCGGCAAGACAAGCGCCTGAGCAACATTGAGCGGCAAATCCAATACATTGCCAAGCTCTTCGACGATGAGCTGCATATCATCGCACCCAATTCGGTGCGAACAGTCAGCGATCTCGCCGGCAAGCGGGTCAGCTTCGACGTCAAGGGCAGCGGCACCGACTACAGCGGCCGGGCCATGTTTCGCGAGCTCGGCGTCACCGTGGAGGGGATCAACGTCGATCAGCCCACCGCCCTCGAGATGCTACGCAACGGCGAGATTCAGGCTGTCGTTTCGGTGGCGGCTAAGCCGGTGGCTTTCATTGCGGGCTTCGATCCGGGTGAGCGCTTCCACTTCGTGACGGCGCCCTACCCGGACACGATGAACGAAGCCTATGTCCCCGCGACCCTGACGCGGACTGATTATCCGAAGTTTGTCGGCGAACAGGCGGTGGAGACCGTCGCGGTCGGTACGGTCCTCGGGGTCTACAACAGCCCGAAGGGATCAGCGCGCTATGAGAAGCTCGTCCGCTTCGTCGACGCCTTCTTCGGCCAGTTCGACAAGTTTCTGGCTCCGCAGCGGCATCCGAAATGGCGGGAGGTCAACTTCGCGGCCTCGGTGAAGGGCTGGAGGCGCTTCCGGCCGGCGCAGGAGTGGCTCGACCGCCACAAGGAGCAGGAGGCCGCTGCCCGGCCGGATCTGGATCGGTTCTTCCAGTCACAGCCCGAGCGACCGGCCGGAAAGGAGGAGATCTACCAAGCCTATCTAAAGTGGCGCCAAGCGCGGTGACCACCCAAAATCCGGCTTTCTGATCGCCAGCTTTTCCGGCCGACTAATCGGAAGTGGACAGCCGTGAGTTCATCTGTTCCAGTCGTATGTCTGTCGTTGAAGCACTCGCTGCTCAACGACCTTGCTGAGGCATCAGGTTTTGAGCCTGCTTGACGGCCTCACGGCAGCTCTGGTCACCCTTGGCGTTCAGGTCCACCGCTTTCTGTAGCGCCATTTTAGCCTGAGAGACCTTATCTTCGGACGAGCGTTCGGGTGAAGCTTTAGCATCGCCGCCTTTTGCCGCGTCCGCAGCAGCGGTCGGGCGGTTCTCCGACTGACGACGGACGTCCTCGGGTGACGTCGCCACGCGACCGGCCGCAACAGCATCGGCCTGCCCTGAACCAGCGGCAGCGCCGACCGGTCCAGAAACGCCACCGACCGTGCCCGGGGAGCCGCCACTCTCACGGGAGGCGCCGCCTTGCTGTGCGCGATCCGTCTCTGGAGTTCCGACCGGCTTGGCCGTGTTAGTGGTCGCAGCGCCCGCTGTGGCGCTCCTACCTGCTGTATCACTGGGGCCTTTCTGCTGACCGTAATCCGGCTCCGAGACAGGTGCCCCCCATCCCGACCTGTGTACCGAGTTCGCGTTTCAGTTTGGCAATATCATCCGTGCATGGGCCGCCTTCCTGCGCAAACGCTGCCGGGCCAAAACTGAAGGCGGCGAAAGCGACAGCTCCGCAGAGTAGATGCAGACGGGACATTGGTTTCCTCCAAGGCTTCTTGTTGGCCCCTGCTCAACCTCCTGCGTCGGCCCGGGTTCAGTTGCCGGAACCGAAACGACGAGAGACGAGCGTCGGCAGCTCACGTCGCATCAATCCCGCCCAGCTCAGCCGTTGCAGATTTTGGTCTTCTCGGACGGTATGATTTCGCACTGAGTTTGAACAACGCTTTCGGAAGCGGATTGCCCGTTCAGTGGACTGTGGCGGTCCCTCCGAAGACTTGCCCCGCCGGCTCAGCCGCGCGGGGCATTTTCGTAGGCACGAGCCATTGGAGAAAGGCGGCGCCGACCCGCCGGGACCAAGATCGCCTGTCTCCCATCCATCCGGGAAGAAACATGGATTGGAGCGCAAAGGCATGGGCCATCGTACCAGGAAAATCGGCGAAACGCGTCGTCGGAGAATTGGTCATGGCCGAGCAAGCCCAGGAAGAAGGCTGCCGCTTCATGCGCGAACTTGTTGCGTTGTTGGCGCAAGAGCAACCCAATTTTCCCCCTCAGCGAGCAGGAACATCTATTTCAGCAGCTGCTTGATCTGGAAAAGCGTGCTGAAGTTGAAGGCGCGGACGCCGTCGTGCGAGCAGCGATCGCGAGCGCGCGGAGAATGTCTGGTGTCGTCGCTGCGGCCGTCTGGCCACCGCGCGTCGGTGGGCACTGAGTTGGGTTCCTGAGGACAAGCCCTTCGCGGCCAGCCCGCTGCAATCACCGTGAGATCACGCTCAGGCTCGCCGTTAGTGCCGCGTTGGCGCGTCCTCTGTGAAAGTCCTGATGCCGTCCTCTTGGATGCACTGCTCAAAAGCCTCGTAGGCCTCAACGTCCGTATCGAAGGACCCTTCCCAGACAGTCGAGCCATCCTCATGATCGACCACCTCAAGGGTCCAGCCTTCATCGGTACCGGCGAAGCGGTAGATGTAGACCAAGACCGTCACGCCCTCTCGCATCACGGGGCCGGACAGGGGGGAAAGCTCGAGATCGTGGTCTTCTGACGGCATGGCTAACTGCGAGTAGGAGCGGTAATCTTGCGCGCGGTGCGTCAGTCGCCTGGCGTCCAATCAATTTCGTCCTGCTGGGCCAGGATTCGCTCGAAGTCGGTGGCGACGGCCTGCGAACCAGCCTCATTGTGGCGCGAAGATCGTGATGTTGTTGTTGATCTGGTACGCTGCCGTCGGTGGGGTGTTGACGAGTCTCAGCCTGATGGGGCTCTCGCCGAGGATGGCTCCGAATGCGGGGGTGATCCTCATGGGAAAGCACCGAGACAGCGCCTCGAAGGCGGCATCCTCGAACCGTTTCCGCGCCTCCTGATCGCCCTTGAGCTGCCGTGACGTGACGAGCGGTGGGCCCCGCATACCCCCTGTCTTGTTCAGGCCGAAACGGAAGGCGATCTGCGAACCTTCCGTGTCTGCCGGCACCGTCCAGCAGGATGCCAGTGCGGCTCGGAGATCAGCCCAGTTGTTGACTGCGGGCGAGGAGGCCGTTTGAGCCCAAGCCAGCGTCGAAGGCGCTGCCGAAGCGCCACCTAAGATCACCGCGAGCGCTACGAGGCGGGCCTGAAGCGTTTTCATTGTGCTGCTCCGTACGCTCACCTTCATCGACGCGCTGCGCTACGACCGAGTCTGTGCGCCTTGGGTTATCGGCGGGCCGATCAGACGTGCTCGCTCCCTCCCGAGTTCAGGCCGCCTGATCGACAGTTTCGGAATCGTCTGTCGCAGCCTCGAGGCAGGCCTCAACGGCCTGCCGGAGCGAGGAAACGTAGACGTCGGCTCCGACCTGCCGACCGAGGGAGGCATCCGTCAGCACCTTCTCGCCCTCGGGCCACAACCCGACCAGCAGCTTCACGGTGGGCGCCTTCTTCCGGAGCCGTTCGAGGAGGTAGCGCAGGTGAGCCGGGCTGCCGGTGATGTCGAGGTAGGAGATGCACACCATCGCCACTCCCGTCAGATCTAGGCTGCGGATCTGCTCGCGTGAGACGTCACCGTACGGAACCACGCGGGCCTCAAGTCCATGCTTGCGCAGCAGTTGGGCCAGCATGGCCGAGGAGGCTTCGTCGAGGGGGCCGCGCCCAGCGACGCACAGCACCGGTGTTTCGCCCCGCCACGCCTCGGGTAGCATCTCGCGCGGCGGTGCCTGCCCAGGGACGGCCTCGCTCTTGAAGTGCGTCCGCTCGGCCAGCGTCGGCGTCTCATTCGGGTTGACCGCTTTGTCCTCGCCTGACGGCTCGACGTCGGGTCGATCCTCGAAATCCTCGACGAGCGAGCGTGCCGAAGCGCGGATGTTCTCCAGCTGCGCCGGCGTCACGACCCCGCGAGCGTAGTCGTTGGCGGCGAGCTGAAGCCCTTTCAGTGCCACCTCGTCATAGTAGGAGGACAGCGAGCGCTCCTTCAGCATGGCCTCGCCGAGGTCGCGTGCCTCGTCCGGGTCTCCGGCCAACATGCGCTGATAGAAGTTCTCCACCGGCGTCAGCGGCGGCCGGTCGCCGAGAATGATGTCGAGGAACTCCAGGCTGTCGACGTGCCGCCCGAGCACCACGAGGCACACGGTGAAGGGCGTGGCCAGGATCAGGCCGATCGGCCCCCACAGGAACCCCCAGAACAGGGTCGAGACGATAACCGCGAAGGGAGAGAGGCCGGTCGAGTGCCCGTAGAGCAGCGGCTCGATCACGTGCCCGAACAGGGGCTCGACCACCAGGAACAGGATGGCCGTCGCGATGACCATGGACCAGCCTGGGTCGACGGCGGCGGCCAGGGCAAGGGGGAACAGGGCCGAGAGGAAGGCGCCGATATAGGGCACGAAGCGCATCAGCGCGGAGAACACGCCCCACAGGAGCGGATTGGGCACGCCGATGAACCAGAGACCGAGGCCGATGATGAAGCCGAAGGTCGCATTCATGCCAAGCTGGGCCAGGAAGTATGTGCCAAGCCGGCCGGCCGCGTCGTCCATGGCCATCGTCGTCCGGTGCAGGTCACCCGATCCGAACAGGCGGATCATTCGGTTGCGCAGGTCTTCTCGCTGGAGCAACAGGAACACGACCACGACGAGGACGATGCCGACCGTGGTCAACGGCTCGACGATGGGACCGAGCACCTTCTCGGCGAGGGTAAAGGGTGACGGATCGGGCTCCTGAACCTTAACGAGTTGAGCCTTCGGGGTGTCGCCCGCGGGGCCCGTCGACGCTGCAGTACCGGCGGCATCCGCCTTCTGGGTGGCGTTGTGGACTTGGTGGTTGAAACGCTGGAAGATCCGGCTGGCATTGCCGAGCCAACCTGCCTGCAGCCCGGCGAACTTCTTCTGCACGGTGGCTTGGTATTGCGGCAGGTCGCCGGCGAGCCCCGCGACCTGGGTACCGATAACGGCTCCGATGCCACCGATGACCGCGAGCGCGAGCAGTACGGCGACGATGACCGATGGCACTCGGCCGAGCCTCAGCCGGCGCAGCAGATTGACGACAGGAGCCAGGACGAAGCTGAGGAGAACCGCCAGCACAAGCGGGATGAACACCTCACGCCCGAAGTAGAGGGCTGTCACGAGCACGACGCCGACGGCGAGGGTCAGGAGCCCGCGCAAACCGGGCACCAAGGGGGGCGGCACCTGGGCCGGTGGGCGCGGGGCGGCTTCGTCGATCAGCATGCGGCGTAAAACCTCTCGATGCTGCGCCGATGCTCCCGGCACACTGCGTTCAACGCTGCCGAGAGGCTTTCGTCTCCCATGTCCGCAGAGGCATCTCGCATCACAGCTCGACATCAACGCTCGCTTTGTGACCCGCGCGGGCGCGGCGGCGTTGTCTATCCGGACGGCGGAGACGCGAGATGACGGATCGTAGCGACCGGATGCGGCAGGTCGTGGCCGGCTTGAGTGAGGGTGTCATCCTGATCGAGCCGGATCAGACCATTTCCTACGCCAACGGGGCCGCGCTCACGATGCACGGCGTGGCCGCGCTCGACGAGCTCGGCGAGACGGTCGCCGAGTACCGGCGCAACTTCGTTCTGGAGTACCGCAGCCACGCCGATATCGGCCCGCTTCAGCATCCCGTCGAGCGACTGCTGACGGGTGAGCTCTTCCGGGACACGGTCGTCGAAGTGCACCACTTCCGCGCTCCGGAGCAGCGATGGATGCACCGCATCCGCTCCCTCGTCACCACCGACAGCGAGGGCCAACTCACCGGCTTGGCGCTGGTGATGCAGGATGTCAGCGACCGATACGAGGCCGAGGCCCGTTTCGAGGACATGTTCCGGGCCAACCCGGCACCGGCCCTGGTCTGCCGCTTGGCGGACCTGCGCTACGTCAAGGTCAACCAGGGTTTTCTCGACCTGACCGGCTATGCCCGTGATCAAGTGCTCGGCCACTCCTTCTGCGAGATCGACCTGCTGACGCAGGCAGAGTGTCGGGCGCTCGCGGTCGAACGCCTGCACGCTGGCGACACCATCCCGCAGATGGAAGCCTGCCTAAATGTGCCCGCCGATAGTGAGAAGTACGTCATCGTCGCTGGCCATCCCATCCGAATGCCCGGCGGCGAGCGCTGTATGCTGTTCACCTTCGCCGATCTGGAGGATCGCCGCAAAGCCGAGATGGAGCTGAAGCTCAGCGAGGAGCGCTTCGCCAAGGCTTTCCAGCTCAGCCCGGTTCCCACCGCCCTCCTCAGCACGGACGCATTGCTGGCCTCGAACGTCAACGAGGCCTTCGCTGCCATGTTCGGAGATCCGGGCAGCCACCGGTCCGGAACGGTGGGTGGGACCGTCGCTGCGCAGGACAGCCTCTGGGTGGAGGAGGCAGAGCAGGCCCGATTCAAGCGCATGCTGAAGCAGGCGGGGCAGGTCCGAGGCTTCGAGGCGCGCCTGCGGAACCGGGAAGGTGAGATCCTCGACTGCCTGGTCTCGGCCGAGCCGGTGCGCATCAACGGCGAGACCTTCGTCCTCTGCGCGATGCAGGACATCACCGCTCGCAAGCGCACGGAGACGGAGCTGATCGCTGCCATCGAGACGGTCATGGCGGACGCGTCCTGGTTCAGCCATGGCATCATCGAAAAGCTGGCGTTGATGCGCAACCCGCCGCCACCCGGCAAGCCGGCTGCTCTCGTCGAAAAGCTCACACGTCGCGAGCGCGATCTGTTGCTCGGTATTTGCAAGGGCGCCACCGACTCGGAGATCGCGGCCGAACTCGGTTTGTCGCTGAGCACAGTGCGCAATCATCTCGCCAGCCTCTATCGCAAGATCGGGGTCAATCGCCGGAGCGCTGTCGTGGTCTGGGCTAGAGAGCGAGGCATCGGCGAGTTTGCACCGAATGGAAACACGAAGCCGGGAAAATTAGGCTAGAAACACTAACCCGATTAGTTTGAAATATTAATATGTAAATCTCCGGAACATCGATTGTTTGGCTGGTTTATGGCTGTAGTAGCTCTGCTCGGCTCGAGCATCTCAGCAGTGATCGCAAGATCAACACGAGGTGCGGGCCATGGGCAAGGGCCGCAAGGTTCTGTCGAATGACCACGCGCGTGCCCTGATCAAGCAGGCCGTTGCCATTGTGTTCGGTGACGCACGGGCGGAGGCGGAAGCCGCGGCCGAGATCGCGACCATCGAGGCGGTGCACGTCCAGACAGCGCCGAAACCGAGACGCTTTCGCCGCCCGCCCACCTAGGCAGCGGCCCAACGCAACCGCGCCCGCTCGATCCGAGTCATCGCGCACCGTGCACCGGAGCGGTCCGGCGCGATGTTGCGCGACCATCAGGAGCCACGCCCATGTCTCTCCTCGCCTGGATCATCCTCGGCCTCGTCGCCGGCTTCGTTGCGAGCCGGATCGTCAACAACACCGGCCAGGGGCTCGTCGTCGACATTCTGCTCGGCATCGTCGGCGCCGTCGTCGGCGGCTTTCTGTTCAACCAGTTCGGTCAGCCGGGCGTCTCCGGGCTCAATCTCTACAGCCTGCTGGTGGCCGTCGTCGGCGCCGTCGTGGTGCTTTGGCTCTACCACGCCCTGATCGACCGCCGCCGGGTGCTCTGATCCTGCCCCGCCACCCTTCGCCTCCCTTTCCCACTTCAGGAGTCCGCCATGGCCACCGTCACAGACCCAGTCCGCGGACCAGGTGACCGCGACATCCATGACCGCCACGTGCCGCAAACCAGTATGGTCGCCCCGGCCGAGGACCTGCGTACCGTCGCGCTCAATCAGATCTCCTGGGGCGCCGTCTTCGCCGGTGCCGTCGCGGCCCTGGTCCTACAAGTGATCCTGAACATGCTCGGCCTCGGTGTCGGCCTCTCGACGGTCGACCCGGCCGGAGACGGCACACCGGGCGCCAGCTCGCTCGGCATGGGCGCAGGTTTGTGGTGGGTGGTCTCCGGCATCCTCGCTTCCGCTGCCGGCGGCTATCTCGCTGGGCGCCTGTCGGGCAAGCCTTCGAAATCCACCACCGGCTACCACGGCCTGACCTCCTGGGCGGTCACCACCTTGGTGATCTTCTACCTGCTCTCCTCGGCCGTAAGCGGCCTCGTGGGGGGCGCCTTCAACACCGCGTCCGGTGCCGTGGGCGGTCTCGGCCGAGCGGCCGGCGGCTCGATCCAGACTGTGGCGCAGACGGCAGCGCCTTCGCTGAGCAAGATCTCGGATCCCTTCTCCAGCATCGAGAACCAGCTCCGCTCCGGCGCCAATGGCCAGGATCCGGCCGCGCTCAAGGACGCAGCCGTCAGCGCCATGCGCGCGGCGGTCACCGGGGACGATGCCCAACAGGCGCAGGCCTCGGAGAAGGCGGCGCAGGCGCTCGCCAAGGCACAGAACATCCCGGTGGAGCAGGCCCGGACCCAGGTCCAGCAGTATATCCAACAGTTTAAGGAAGCGACGGCCAAGGCTAAGGAGCAAGCCAAGCAGGCAGCGGACACCGCGGCCCGCACCGCTTCGCAGGCCGCGCTCTACGGGGCCTTGGCGCTGATCCTCGGCGCGCTGGCCGCCTACTTCGCCGGTCGGAGCGCGGCGGTCGATCCGACGGTCACGCGGACCGTCGGCGTCCCGGTCAGGCAGCCCCGCGCATGACCGCGGACCCGACCAAGAACGACCCGCACGGGCTCGGGACGGCAAGCCGGCCCGCAGCCGAACTCGCGGTCGGCGAGACTGAGACAATCCCGGTTATCGAAGAGACCGCCCGCATCGACAAACGGGTCGTCGAGAAAGGCCGGGTTCGGGTTCAGACCCGCACCGAAACCACCGACGACGTGCTCCGCGAGACCCTGCGCAGCGACGTCGTCGGCGTGACCCGGATCCCGATCGACCGGGTCATCGCGGAGGGCGAGGTCGCCCCAACGATCAGGACAGAGAATGGGGTGACCATCATCCCGGTCCTGGAGGAAGTCCTCGTCGTCGAGAAGCGCCTCATCCTCAAGGAAGAGGTGCACATTCGCCAGACCACTTCGGGCGAGGCGGTCGAGGTTCCGGTGACGCTGCGCAGGCAGCACGCCGTGGTCGAACGCGTGTCCGCCGACGGGCACGTCAGCGAAATCCCCCCCAAGGAGCAGACCCCATGACCCAGACCCTAACCGCCATGTATGACAACCGCGCCGAGGCCGAAGCCGCCCAGGCCAAGCTCGTGGCTGCGGGCATCCCGCAATCCTCGATCAAGCTGCTCGCGGGCAAGCAGACGGCCCAGGCCGGCACGAGCCAGGGCTACGATCACACCCGCGACGAGGGTGGCTTCTGGGCCTCGCTCAAGGATGCCTTCATGCCGGAAGAGGACCGCTACACCTACAGCGAGGGCCTGAGCCGTGGTGGCACGCTCCTGACCGTCACGGTCGAGGCTTCGCATGTCGACCGGGCGATGGACATTCTCGAGGAGCACGGCTCGGTCGATCTCGACGAGCGCGAGGCGACCTGGCGCAAAGAAGGCTGGAGCGGCTACGGCGCCGCGACCACCACCGGAGCCTCGTCGGCGACCGCGGGCACGACCTCGTCTGCCAGCACGGCAACGGCTGCCGGCGCCACCTCAGCGCGCGGCACAGCGACGGGCGAGACGGACTACATCCCGGTCGTCGAGGAGCGGCTCAACGTCGGTAAGCGCGTGGCCGAGCATGGCCGGGTGCGCGTCCGATCCTACGCGGTCGAGACGCCCGTCAACGAGCAAGTGAACCTGCGCGAGGAGAACGTACAGGTCGAGCGCCGCTCCGTGGACCGCCCGGTCACGGCCGCCGACGAGGCCCTGTTCGCGGATAGGACCATCGAGGCCACCGAGCGCCGCGAGGAGGCGGTGGTGTCGAAGGACGCCCGCGTCGTCGAGGAGGTGGGCATCCGCAAGGACGCGTCCCAGCGGACCGAGACCATTACGGACAAAGTGCGGCGCACCGAGGTGGAGGTCGAGGATGAGCGCGGCAACGTCAGCCGCACCGGCGCGGACACGCGTAAACCCGTGTGAGGAAACGACCCGGGAACGGCGCCAAGCCGTTCCCACTCCCTCGGCTCCACCGGGATTTCCTCACTAGGAAAGCCGAATGATGGCAACGGGTTATGAGAGCGGAAGATGACCACTCTCCCCAGCGACCCCTGTCAAGGGGGCGGTTTTCCTCCCAAGTGTCTGGACTGCATAGCCTCCCCTGAAGGCCACTCCTTCCTCTCTACGGCAGGCGACACTCGGCGCGTGCAAACCCGAAGAGCGACGAACCAAGCCAGAAGATGCTGACCTGTCGAACGTCAGCCCCTCTCGAGCCCATGACGGCTATCCCCACGTCGTGACACGCCGCATCAATTCTCGATGTGCCTGAGCCGCTGCAGGGCCGCGCCATCCTTCCGCGTCGATATCGGAACGCTCAAGACGGCACGACTTAAGGAAGTCAGAAGCTTGTGCCCTCGGCGTTCCAAATGGGTGCATTCCGGGCCCTCGGCCAAAGCCGCCAAGTGAGCCGCTCGCCCCCACCCCGCAGACCTTCCGGAAACCTCAAACACGGGCTGTCGCCCGCGCACATTTCGGCGCTCCAGCCACGCAGCTGGCCAAGGTGCATTCGAATCCCGCGCCCGAAAGAGCGCAGCCTGCCACTGAGCCCCCCGTCAGGCGCGGAACGATGCAGTCACGGATGCGCTCGACGTCACGTCGCGGAACGACCGGCAACATCGATGCGTCCGCGGCTCGTCGGACAGAGCGGGCGCGTGGTCGCTTGCGAACTCAGACTGGTCACGAGCAAAAGCCCGCCCCTTGTATGACACCACGAGCACACCATCTCAGGACCATCCAACGGGATGGTTTTAGGATGGTTTAGAGATGGCAGACGACGTTCCAGATCTCCGCCCGAGAGCGCCCGACAGTGAGAAACTGACGATCAACCTCGGCTTTGTCGATCTTGGCCGTATCGATCTGCTGGTTCGAGACGGCTTCTATGCCAATCGCGCCGACTTCATCCGAACGGCCGTGCGCAACCAGCTCGACCGTCAGGGCGATGCCGTCACGCAGTCGCTGGCCCGCAAGAAGCTCAGCCTGGGCCTGTCTCACTACACCCGGCAGGACCTCGAAGCGGCAAGAGACGCGGGCACTCCGCTCCACATCCAGGTTCTCGGTCTCGCCAGCATCGCCCCCGATGTGACGCCGGAACTCGCCCGTGCCGCCATCGCCTCCGTGCAAGTGCTCGGCGCCTTCCACGCCAAACCGGCGGTCAAGGCAGCCCTGGCCGACCGTACGGCCTGATCCCTCGCCTCAACGCACTCGCGGCAGTCCGGACACGCGCCCCGGCCCGTCCACCTCATTCAGGATCGTGATCATGAACGCATTCTCCGGCATCGACATGGGTGAGGTGACCCGTCTCACCCGCGCCGGCCAGCTCACGGAAGCCATGGCCCTCCTTCAGGGACGCTCGGCCTCCGCCAAGCCGCAAGCGGGCACGCCGGAGAGTGCACCCGGCAAGGACGCCAGCACCGCACGACCCGCGTCGACGATCGACATGGTCGCGCCTCGGGCCCCGGGTGGAGCGTGGACCGCACCGGGCTTCGGTCAGGGGACAGCTGGCGAAGCGCCCACTGACCGGACAAGTCCCTCGGAACGGCAAGGGCTTGCAGAGACCTTGCGCTCCTTGCGCGAGCGCTTTCCCAAGATGGGCGGGATCTCTGGCCTCGCGGATGGTCTCGGATCGCCACAGCGAGCTCCGGTCCCGGTCCCGGATGGGGCTCGATACGAGGAGCGGACTTTCTCAAACGCGGCGGGCAGCCGGACATACAAAGTCTATGTCCCGAGCGGCTATACCGGCCAAGCTCTTCCTCTCGTCGTCATGCTGCACGGCTGTACCCAGTCGCCCGATGACTTTGCATCCGGGACACGGATGAAC
This sequence comes from Methylorubrum extorquens, assembly GCA_900234795.1. Lineage (NCBI taxonomy): Bacteria > Pseudomonadati > Pseudomonadota > Alphaproteobacteria > Hyphomicrobiales > Methylobacteriaceae > Methylorubrum > Methylorubrum extorquens. Next base: position 1,597,277 of record LT962688.1, on the reverse strand, counting down.
GCGCTGGCCGAAGAGCAGACCTTCTTGGTGGCCTATCCCGGCCAGCCTCAATCGGCCAACATGCAGAAGTGCTGGAACTGGTTCAACGCGGCCGATCAGCAGCGCGGCTCGGGCGAGCCTTCGCTGATCGCGGGGATTGCCCAGGACGTCATCCGCGAGTTCTCGGCCGATCCCAGACGGGTCTACGTCGCGGGATTGTCGGCCGGCGGAGCGGCCGCAGCGATCATGGCGGCGACCTACCCGGATCTGTTCGCGGCAATCGGCGTCCATTCCGGGCTTCCCTATGGTGCGGCCAAGGATATGCCCTCCGCCTTTGCGGCCATGAACGGCGGCGGGACGGCTCAGCCTTTGGGAGCGCGCATGTCGGTCCCGACCATCGTCTTCCACGGCGATGCGGACCGCACCGTCAACGCAGCCAACGGCGACCGCATCATCGCTCAAGCCAAGCCGGAGGGAGCCTTGGGGAAAGTCGTCACTCACGGGGAGAGCCCAGGTGGCATGACCTACACCCGCAGCGTTCAGTCCGATCCTTCGGGCCGAGAGGTGTTGGAGCAGTGGGTTCTGCATGGAGCGGGTCATGCCTGGTCCGGCGGAAGCCCGAACGGCACCTACACGGATCCCCGCGGTCCAGACGCCAGCCGCGAGATGGTGCGCTTCTTCATGGCGCACACAGGTGGAAGCGATACCAGACAACAATAAAGCTGCCGCCCAGGCGCTGGATCGTCGAGCGCTCCTTTGCCTGGGCCACCCGCTTCCGCCGGCTTGTCGAAGACGACGAGCGCTCTGCCGGCGCGCAGGCAGACCTGCATCGCGTCGCCTTCGTCCGCCTCATGCTCCGAAAGGCTGCTCTGCTCGCAGGCGGTTTGTAGCGGCCTCTATCGCGGCAGTCCGGCAAAGGGAAAAGGCTCCGACGCGCGATAGGACCGTGTCGCGTTTCCGGCGAAGACGTTGGCCTGATCGACGCCGAGATCGAGTTTCAGCACTTTCCCCGTTTCCTTGGAGAAATCGATCTGATTCAGGTCGGTCCAGAACGTGTTGGGTGAAAGCGCCGATTCGAAGAAATAGAGGCGGCGCTTGTGATCGAAGACCGTGCGCCAGCGTGTGGAGGATATTTCCGGTTTCTCCGGCGTCGAAAGTCCAAGTGGCACGGAAACATTGCGTATGATGCCGTATACGCTGGCAAAGAGGTGATCCGGGTCTCCATCCTGCGGGATCGATTTGACGTAGAAGGAGGCGCGGGCGAAGCGATCCGACGCGCGGTTCGTACCGGGCAGCATGACCGTTCCGCCGATCTGTGACCAGTAGGATGCAAGGGCAAGCTGCTGTTCGTAGGTCGGAGAGTTCGTCATCACTTGGTATTGGCGCCCATGATGGATGACCTGCTTGCCATCGATATATTCGATGATGGCACTGTCCCCGCTGGAATCGGACAGGGACATATGGACATTTGCGATGACCTGAGTGCCGGGAATCACGCTCGTCACGAGCGTGAAGGGTTGCTTCTCGAGGGCGGCAACGGCTTCATCGACGGTCGCGAAGTTGTCGAGAGCGTATTGCGCCCAGACTGAGATCGCCAATCCAGGCGGGCCCTTGCCGTCGAAAGCCGGGTACTGCGACTCTTCAAGCCAGAGCACATTGGCCGTAAGGCCCGCTTCGTTGGCGCCGTCCGAGGTCGAATTGTCGAACGCTGTCGCGACCAAGGATCCATATTTCGACGTCCACCGGATCGAAGCAGGCCCGACCTCACCATTGCGCGCCATCCCTCGCGGCAGGATGTAGAGGTCGGTTCCGATGGGCTTTTCCCAGTCCATCGACCGGGCCGTGAAAATCTTGCCGTCTCGTCCAAGGTAAACGAAGCGGGAGCAGGCCGCGGCGGGCTCAACAGCAACTTGGAGCACGGCGCAAAACGCCACGATCGACACGAGAATTCTGATCGGACGATTCTGTATCATTAAGATATATCCCTACCCGTCCGGCACATTAAAATATTGATGCGTCCAAGCACCACCTCGACGTCTATAGGCCTTATAGATCTGACCGAGAGCCGCACACAAACAATCGGGTCGACCGGCGAGATGATGGGAGCATGATGACGCTGACAATCATGGGCCGGCGATTTCTCAGCAATGACTTGAATCAAACATCACGGTGAACCCGGTTTTGCAGCTTTGCTTCTCCCGACAGCTTTTGGGTGATTTGACCCCCTTCAAGTTTGAAACGCTCGGAGGCATTGGGGATGGGCAATGCGTCCCATTTGCCGACGTCGCCCGCTCCTTGGCCTTGACGAACGGCTGGAAGCTGGGCCCTCCGAAACAATCTCTTGAGCCGTTGCGTTTCGCGGGGCTGGTTCTTCTCGGCGCTCCGTTCGAGAGCGGCTTTGGCTGAAACGGGAAGTTGCGTGCCCCTGCGGTGGATCGTTGTGACGGCTGGCGCAATCCTGGTTCGTCTGGCCCTGGCGAACTCGTTGGCACGACGGCGTGCCAGGGGGGAGCACAGCCAACATCTGGGCCGGCTCGCGGCAAGGCACACTCGCGTCAACGGCCGGACGATGCATGCCCGTGTCTCGGTCGATCCCGTACCCGATGACAGCCTGCCCGTGATCCTGGTCCACGGGCTTGGGATGTCGAGCCGCTACATGATCCCGCTCGCGCGGCAACTCGCCCCTTACCGCCGGGTCTACGCGCCTGACCTGCCCGGCTTCGGCTTGAGCGACAAGCCGCCTCACGTGCTCACGGTTCGCGAGTTGGCCGATGCGCTGGCGGCCTGGATGGACGCGATCGGGATCGATCGCGCGGCCTTGATCGGCAATTCGCTCGGCTGCGAGGTTTTGGTCGAATTGGCTCTCGTTCACCCGCAGCGCGTCGACCGCCTTGTCCTGCAGGGGCCGACGCCGGACCCGGAGTCGCGCGGCCTCGTCCGGCAAGTGCTCGGCTTCTTTGCCATTGCACCGTTCGAGCGCTGGTCGCTCGCTTGGGTAGCGCTCGCCGACTATGCCCGTGGTGGGATCAAGCGCTACATCCTGACCTTACGCAGCATGGTCGGTAACCGCATCGGAGAGAAGGTGCTCCGAGTCACGCAGCCGACGCTCGTGGTTTGGGGCACGCGTGACTACATCGTCCCCTATGCATTTGTGACGAGCCTTGCAGCGGCCCTGCCTCGCGGCCGTCTTGCTGTCATCCCCGGCGCCGCCCATGGGATCAACTACTCGCATCCGAAGGCGTTTGTTTCGGTCTTACTTCCATTTCTCCTTGCCACCGGCCATCGCCCTAGGGACGTGCGGCGCGAGGCTCGGCATCGAGAGCCTCACCCTTCGGGAACGGCTTGAAGCTCCGCCGTGCTTGCGAGGATCGCCTCCTGTAACGCCGTCGCGGCGGGATGCTGTCGGCCCGAGCCGAGCACCACGAACTCGACCTCGCCGATCGGCGGCAATCCGGCCGTCGCCGGAATCGGAGCCAGTCCCGGTGGCGTCACCTGGGCCGAGTGCGGCGCGATGCCCAGACCGGCTTCGACGGCGGCGCGCAACCCCATCAGGCTGCCGCTGGTGCAGGCGATCCGCCAGGAACGCCCCGCCGCTTCGAGGGCATCGAGCGCCAGGGTGCGCGTGATCGAGGGCGGCGGATAGAGGACCAACGGCAGTGGCAAGGCCGGATCGGGGACGAAGCCGGGCCGGCCCACCCAGATCAGCTCTTCCGCCCAGGCCAATTCACCGCGCGGATCGCCGCGGCGGCGCTTGCAGAAGATCACGTCCAGTTCGCCCGCATCGTAGCCCTGGTAGAGGGCCCGGCTGAGACCGACCGTTAGCTGCAGATCGACGGAAGGGTGGCCATCCGCGAACCGCGCCAGAACCTGGGCCAGGGCCGACAGTGTATAGTCTTCGGAGACGCCGAGGCGGATGCGGCCGCGCAGGCCGCCCGGCGAGAAGAAGGCGCGCAGCCGGTCGTGCGCCTCCAGCAGGTCGCGCGCAAAGCCGATCATGGCTTGACCGTCCGGCGTCAGGGCGACCCGATGCGTGTCCCGCATGAGGAGGGAGCGGCCCAGCGCCTGTTCCAGCCGCGCGATATGCCCGCTGACCGTGGATTGCTGCAGGCCGAGGGTCTGCGCAGCGGCCGTGAAGCTGCCGCTTTCAAAGACGGCCAGGAAGGAGCGGATCTGGTCGACATTGAGGTTGCTCATCACGGTTCGTGATAGCCGATATCCTTACCGCTCGGGAGCCCGGTGGGCTTAGGGTCCAGGCCGAACCCGATTCGTAGCACCATCGCCGAGCCGCTCAGTGACCGCTCCCGTTGCCATCGCCATGATCTTCATCGGCGGCTTCGTCGCAATCCCGGCATCCGGCCGATGGGCGCATCAGGTCACGGAAGCGCTCGCCTTCCTTCTTGCGACCGTCGTGCTGGTCATTTTGGTCATGCTCCTTTGCAAGACTTGGCCGGACTACTACGCCAGCCCACAGATTCCGGCGGCCATGACGGAAACGCCACTCGACGATTAGAGCGCTTTTCGACGAAGCGGCCGCCGGTTCGGCAAAAGAAAGCGCGTTGAAACAAAGGCCGAGAGGCGCCGGCCTGATGCAAATCAGGTCGGATGCGGCTTGAGCGCAGGGTGCCGCCTCCGCTGCCTACAAACCAGGGAAAGTCTCGTGAAGCCGCAGATCACGGATGGCGGCACATCCGCTGGAACCGCCCTTGCCTTCGTCGCCGGCTTCGTCGATGCCGCGGCTTTCATCGCGCTGACAGGCCTGTTCACGGCCCATGTCACCGGAAATTTCGTCCTGATCGGTGCTGAATTGGTCGCGAGCTCGACCGGCGTGCTGGCGAAGCTTCTGGCTCTGCCCGTTTTCATGGCGGCCGTGGCGGGGGGCCCGTGTCCTTGCGCTGCTCCTGCAGCGGCGGGATGCCGATCCGCTGCCTTGGCTGCTCGCCGTTGAGGCCGTTCTCCTCGCGGGTTTCGGCTTGTGCGGGTCGCTATGGGCGCCACTCGATGCGCCGGACGGTGCCCCGGCGCTGATCGTCGGCATGCTCGCTGTCGCGGCCATGGGCGTGCAGAACGCGATCGGTCGCCTCTCCCTCGGCCATCTCGCTCCGACCACGGTGATGACGGTCAGCGTCAGTCAAGCGGTCATCGATGCCATGGATCTTGCCCTGAGAACGTCAGGGAACCCGGCTCAGACGCGCGCGCGCGGCTGCTGCGGGTGTTGCCGGCCATCGTGACCTTCGCCGCGGGCGCTCTGTGCGGCGCCTTCGGGATCGCCCATCTGGCCTTCGGCTGTATCGCGCTACCGATCATGATCTTGATCGGCTTGATCGTCCTTGTGGCGATGACGCCCGCCGAAGCGAACGCCACGACGTGAGCGACGCCGGAGACGGTCTCACGCGATAAAGCGGCCACGACGATTGTGTGCTCGAACGCCCAATCTTGAGCGATACGGCTCGAAGACGCGGCGGGCACGACAAGACGATCCTTGCATTTTGCGCAATCGATCTTGGCGTTGACCGCTCCGCATCGCTGCCATGCAGCCCCAGGCGTCACTGAGCCAAGACGCTCAACCTACAACGGTCCGCTCTTCGTCGGCGTGGGATATCGTTCCCGCGCCGATCAGACCCCTTCTCCGTTGTACGTCGCGGCCTTGATACAAAGCCGCCTGTCAGAGCGCTTTCCGACGAAGTGGACGCCGGTTCGGCGAAAGAAAGCGCAGTGAAACAAAGACCGAGAGACGCCGGCCTGATGCAATGGGGTCGGCGTCTCTCGAGCGGATCGGCTGTGCAAGCGATGACCAGAACAGCACTGACATGGCCCATGCCGCCGGGCCAGAGCGAGAGCCGGCGGCTTGCCGCCTTGCATCGCTTGCAGCTGCTCGACACACCACCGGATCCAGCCTTCGACCGCATCACTCAGCTGGCCCAGACCCTCTTCGATGTCCCGATCGCGCTGATTTCCCTGCTCGATGAGGACCGACAATGGTTCAAGGCCAAGTGCGGCCTGCACGTCTCGGGCACGCCGCGGGAACAGGCCTTCTGCAACTATACGATCCTGCACGACAGCGTGTTCGTGGTTCCCGATGCGCGCGCCCATGCTGATTTCGCCCTGAATCCGCTCGTGACCGGGGAGCCCTTCATCCGCTTCTATGCGGGCGCGCCCCTCATCGTCGCACCAGGGGCAAGGATCGGCTCGCTCTGCCTCATCGACAGGAAATTGCGCGCCTTCAACGAAGAAGACAGCCGGCTGTTAGCCCGATTGGCGCAGGTGATTACAGATGAAATCTGGTTGAGAACCCTTGCATCCGGACAAAACAGGGTCTTCCCACATTTCGCACAGGGTAAGCCGCGTACCGAAACGCCATCCCTGATCACAGGCCTGCAGGTTCGTGCGGCCAGGGCGATGCTCGGCTGGTCCATCGACGAGCTGAGCCTGAAAACTGGCCTCTCACCGAATACCATCAAACGAATGGAGGCGGATGAGCAAAGCCGTCCAAGTAGCCCGTCCACGACAGTAAAAATCAAGGAGGCTCTGGAAGGCGAAGGGATTGTATTTCTCGGGCATGATGCGGCCGATCCCGGCGTACAACTTGTGAGAAAAATCAGTAACAACAAAGATCAATAGGTAGTTTAACGAGTTTTTAGGACCTGATTGCCCATCTTGTCCAACGGCAGACCGCTTGGCGGCAGTGCGGCGCTCCCGTCCTCCAAAGGGGCGCGGTTCAATCGAACAATGCCGCCTCTGGGATGGATGCATGTCGCTGTTCTTTCGCGGCGATCATGCCGTGTTGCACGCTTTCGGTCGTGCGCATGGCATGGTGGAGCTCACGCCGGCTGGCACCGTCTTGAGTGCCAATACATGCTATCTCGACTGGCTTGGGTATAGCTTCGACGAATTGCAGGGCCACACACTGGATGTCGTCCGGGACCCGTACGAGGCGACCCGCGCGGAGCAGCAGGAACTCTGGGCGGCGGTGACCCGAGGCGAGTCCCGGACCGCGTGCTCTCGGCATCTCACCAAGCAGCGCGACGCGATCTGGCTGCAGGTCAGCTACTGCCCCGTGCTCGACCGTACCGGTCGGGTGAGCAAAATCGTTCTCCTCGCGGTCGATGTCACGGCACAGCAGCAGAGCAGCGCCGATCACGCGGCGGTCCTTAAGGCCATCAGCTGCTCGCGCGCCACAATCGAGTTTGCCCTGGATGGCACCATCCTCATGGCCAATACCGGCTTCCTCGACGCTGTCGGCTACAAGCTGGAAGAGGTGCAGGGCCGGCACCACAGCCTGTTTGTCGCTCCGGCAGAACGCGAAAGCCAAGCCTATCGCGCGTTCTGGGCGGCTCTGGCGCGCGGCGAGTTCCAGCGCGCCGAGTACAAGCGCATCGGCAAGGATGGACGGGAGATTTGGCTGCAGGCCATCTACAATCCGGTTCGCGACAGCCAGGGCAAACCGTACAAGGTCGTGAAGTTCGCGACCGACATCACTCAAGACAAGCTGCACCGGGCCGACGTGGCGGGGCAGATCGCGGCCATCAACCGGTCACAGGGCGTCATCCATTTCGACATGGATGGCACCATCCTCGACGCCAACGAGAACTTCCTGAGCGTTGTCGGCTATCGGCTGGACGAGGTCCGCGGCCAGCACCATCGGACCTTCGTCGAGCCCTCTCAGGCCCAGTCAGCGGAGTACCTGCAGCTGTGGGAGGCCCTGCGGCGGGGTGAGTACCGGGCGGGCGTGTTCAAGCGCCTCGGCAGGGGCGGGCGGGCGGTCTGGATCCAGGCGAGCTACAACCCGATCTTCGATGCGGACGGCAAGCCGTTCAAGGTCGTGAAGTACGCCACCGACATCACGGCCAAAACGGCGGCTCAGCACGCGGCGACCGGCGCCTCAAGCCAGACGCTGATGAACGTGCAGACCGTTGCCTCGGCGGCAGAGGAGCTGAGTGCTTCGATCGGTGACATCGCCCAGAGCCTGGCCCGCTCGCGCTCCGAAGTGGACGCCATCCACGATCAGACCGTCGTGGCGGACCGCTCCACAGCGAAGCTGAAGGACGCCGCCGCGGCGATGAACGGCGTCGTCCAACTCATCCAGGGCGTTGGTCAGCAGATCAATCTTCTGGCCCTCAATGCGACGATCGAGGCGGCGCGGGCGGGAGAGGCCGGACGCGGCTTTGCTGTGGTGGCCGGCGAGGTGAAGAACCTGTCGAACCAAGTGACCCAGGCGACAACGCGGATTGCACAGGACATCCATGGGATGCAGGGAATCGCGGAGGAAGCGGTGGGTGCCCTGCTCTCGATCGTGCAGGCGATCGGGTCGGTACGGGAGACGGTGACCGGCATCGCCTCGGCCGTCGATGAGCAAAACGCCATTACCCAGGAGATCTCGTCCAGCATGCAGACGGCCGCACACGGTGTCGGCGAGATCAACACCAGTTTGCAGGCTCTCACGGGCTGAGAGGCTCGGCGCCTCGCGGTCGCGATGGGATTCGCCCAGGCGTGGTCCGCGCTGATGTACAGCCTGCGGGCCAGTGTGCCGGGACAGGGCCACTCGCATGGAAATCGGGCCAGCGGGTAGAATTCAAGTTATTCCTCTCATGCGGGGAGCCAATTTTTCTCAAATCTGCTGACGACGAATAGCTGACGCCGCACGGGGTCGAGCTGCGACTTGTTTGATCAAATGATCGGAGGGCACAACCTACACTTTCGTTCATTGTCTCATAGTCCGGCGTCCGGTCGCGTTCCGGCGCGGTCGGGCGGCAGGCTCCCGTGATTGATGTTCGGAGACTTCCATGCCCCTGACTGTCCGCCGCCGCGCCTTCGCCTCTGTCGCCGCAGCCGCCCTCGTCGCAGGCGGCGCGGCCGGGTTCGGCTTGGCCGAGCCCATGACCCCGGCTTACGCCCAGGCCCTGCCCAAGACCCCGATCGAGGCGCCCGATCAGCCGCCAGGCTCGTTCGCCAACGTCGTCGACAAGGTGAAGCCGGGCGTCGTCGCCGTGAAGGTGAAGCTCGACGACAGCGCCGACGATGACGACGACAGCCCCGGCGGCCCCAACATGCAGCAGGTGCCGCCGCAACTGCGCGAGTTCTTCAAGCGCTTCGGCCAGGGTGGGCCGGGCGGTCGCGGCATGCGGCCGCGGGCCGGGGTCGGCTCCGGCTTCATCATCTCGGCAGACGGCTACGTGGTGACCAACAACCACGTCGTCGACAAAGCCAAGACCGTGCAGGTCACGCTCGACGACGGCCGCACCCTCGATGCCAAGGTGATCGGCAAGGACTCCAAGACCGACATCGCCCTCCTGAAGATCACCGAGAGCGGCAGTTATCCCTATGTCCAGTTCGGCAAGGGCGCCCCGCGCGTCGGCGACTGGGTCTTGGCCATCGGCAACCCGTTCGGCCTCGGTGGCACGGTGACGGTGGGCATCGTCTCGGCCCGCGGCCGTGACATCGGCGCCGGCCCCTACGACGACTTCCTGCAGATCGACGCGCCGATCAACAAGGGCAATTCCGGCGGCCCGACCTTCAACGTCAACGGCGAGGTCGTGGGTGTGAACACGGCGATCGCCTCGCCGTCCGGCGGCTCGGTCGGCCTCGGCTTCGCGATCCCCGCCGAGACGGTGCAGACGGTGGTCGATCAGCTCCGCACCGACGGCAAGGTGGTGCGTGGTTATCTCGGCGTACAGGTTCAGCCGGTGACGAAGGACATCGCCGAGGGGCTCGGCCTCGACAAGGCCAAGGGCGCGCTCGTCAATGACGCCGAGAGCGGCACGCCGGCGGCCAAGGCCGGCCTGAAATCGGGCGACGTGATCGAGTCGGTCAACGGCGTGCCCGTGAACAACGCTCGCGATCTGTCGCGGCTGATCGCCGGCCTCAAGCCCGGCACCGAGGTGAAGCTCGCCTATCTGCGGGGCGGCAAAAGCGAGGTGGCCACCGTCGAACTCGGTACGTTGCCGGGCGACAGCAAGGTGGCGCGGCGCGGCGACGAAGCGCCGAGCGGTCAGGCCCGGCTCGGCCTCAGCCTCGCGCCGGCCAGCGAGACCGGCCTCGGCGACGAGGGCGTGGCGGTGATGGATGTCGACCCCGACGGTCCGGCCGCGGCCAGGGGCATCTCCCAGGGCGACGTGATCCTGGATGTCGCCGGCACCAGCGTCTCGAAGCCCTCCGAGGTGCAGGCACAGATCCGTGCGGCGGAATCGAGCGGCCGCAAGGCGGTGCTGATGCGGGTGAAGAGCGCCAGGGGCCAAACCCGCTTCATCGCCGTCCCCCTGACCAAGGAGGGATGATCCGCTCCGGATCGCCCGCTTCGGCGACGTCCGCCTCGACGCCGAAAGCATCGCGGGCGATCAGGAGCGTACCGTGTCGGTCCGGACCGTCATCGGGCCAGTACACCGATGGTCACGGGACGCTCTTGCCGACAGAGCGAGGCTATCCTGCGCTCAAGCCGGATCGGAGACCGGATGGCTCTTGCCGTGCAATCCGGCGCGGTTCGTATCTTTTAAGTTGCAACCGCCCGGAACCTCGCTGATCGACGGCCGTTCAATCTATAGTTGGGACGTCAGATTTCGACAGCATGATCGTCCCGATCATCCCTTACATAAGCGGGCCTCCTCATCCTTGTGCTTGACCCGCTTGATCCTGCTGATTTGGCTTCCTGGCCTCAATCAAACAAGCAAACCGATCTTCAAGCTGTATCAAATCATAAGTCATCATCATTTGACGTTGGCGCGACCGGCGATCGGTCCGTCGCACTGAGATCTGTTGGCCGGCTAGAGCCGTATCCGACCTGACTGCCTCAGGCCGGCGTCTCCAAGTCTTTGTGTCAACGCGCTTTCTTTCGCTAAACCGGCGTCCACTTCGTCGGAAAGCGCTCTAGGTCGCTGAACTTCGGCAATCTGAAGTTCGACGAGATGCGGTCGATGGCATCAAGCTAAGACAAAGGAGCTCATCATGCGTACAGGACCTTCGAAGACTTACCTGCTGTCTGCCCTTGCGGTCGTCTTATCCGCCGGTCTCGTTCAGGCCGAAACCACCAGCGGGAAGAGCACCGACAAGAATCAAGAAAAACTGGCGAGCAAACCCCTCGAAAAAGTCACCTGCGAGGAATTCAACGGGTTCGAAGACACGTTCAAACCGAAAGTCGTCGCATGGGCCGCGGGCTATAAACAGGGCCAGAAGAAGCCCGATGTGGTGGCGATCGATATCGCTGGGGTCGAGAAGGTCACGCCCCTGGTCGCTGAAGAGTGCAGGAAGGCGCCGACCGCTTCCCTATGGTCGAAGATCGATGGAGAGCTGAAGAAGGTGTTCTGATGCAGATAGGCCTGCATCATTGAATGACCTCGCCGAACGCGTGCTTCGACAGCACTCAGCCAGCAAATCGACCAGCTTCACCCTTCTGCAGCTGGTCGAGCGCCGATTTCAGGGACCAATTTCGACGCGCTCGGGACTCAGACCTGTCCTGTCCGGGCAACCGGACCGGCAGGCCTCGGACAGGGCCGAATGCGAGGGTCCACGGGGACCAGAGGAGCCGAGGATGAAGCGCGGTTCGAACGAGCCTCCTTCTGTCGTTTCAGTGTTGTCCGAAGAGCCGCACAGGTCGGCAAGCGCGACGGAGGTTCGCTCATGATGAAGCGATGGATCATCATCACTGCGGCGCTTGCGACCAGCACGGTGACGCTCGCGCAGCCCCCTTCCGCCGCCGCCCGGCCCTCCGCCGCCTCCGCCGCCACCGTTGGTCTTGCCGCCTCCGCCGCCTCCGCCGCTGCCCCCTCCGCCGCCACCGCCGGTATTGCCCCTGCCGCCGCCCCCGCCACCCCCACCGCCTCCGCCCCCACCCGTGTGACGTTGCGGATGCGAGCCTTCAGCGATCGCCTTGCAGGCCTTGGGGCGGTTCAGTGGGTCGCACGATCCCGATCGGCAGCCAGACCGATATCCGAGCCCTTGGCTGGCACCCTGCCGGCCTGGGCCAGGGCGCGCTCCAGCATCTGTCCATAAATCGGACGGCCGCCGAGCCATTGGGCCACGAGTGTCCGCCGTCAGCACTCCTGAGACAGATTGAGGGTCTTCACGAACGGAGGATGGCTGGTTCATCGTAGCCCCCCAGGAGCGAAGATGAAACAGTCATCCGGGCCGGTACGGAAGCCGGCGGAGGCCGTGATCAAGGACATCCGCCGCGCTACGCGTCGGCAGTTCTCGGCCGAAGAGAAGATCCGCATCGTGCTGGAAGGCCTGCGCGGCGAGGACAGCATCGCCGAGCTGTGCCGGCGCGAAGGCATCGCCAGCTCGATGTACTACGGCTGGTCCAAGGAGTTCCTGGAAGCCGGGAAGAAGCGGCTGGCCGGCGACACGGCCCGTGCCGCCACCGCCGATGAGGTCAAGGACCTGCGCCGCGAGGCGGGCGCGCTGAAGGAGGTCGTGGCCGACCTCGTCCTGGAGAACCGCCTGCTCAAAAAAAGCATGAGCGGGGCTGGGGGCGACGAGGCATGAGGTACCCGGCCCCCGAGAAGCTGGAGGTCATCCGGCTGGTCGAGCAGTCCCACCTGCCGGTGCGCGCCACCCTGGACAAGCTCGGCGTCGCCCGAGCCACGTTCTACCGTTGGTACGACACCTACCAACGCGGCGGCCCCGAGGCTCTGGTCGATCGCCCCTCGCGACCAAGCCGGGTGTGGAACCGCCTGCCCATGGAGGTTCGCGAGCAGATTGTCGCGCTCGCGCTGGAAGAGCCGGAACTCAGCCCGCGCGAGCTGGCGGTACGCTTCACCGACGAGCGGCGGTACTTCGTCTCCGAAGCCACCGTCTACCGCCTGCTCAAAGCTCAGGATCTGGTCACCAGCCCGGCCTATATCGTCGCCAACGCCGCCGATGAGTTCCGCGACAAGACCACCGCGCCCAACCAGCTGTGGCAGACGGACTTCACCTACCTGAAGGTCGTCGGCTGGGGCTGGTACTATCTCTCGACGGTGCTGGATGACTTCTCGCGCTACATCGTAGCTTGGAAGCTGTGCACGACGATGCAGGCCAGCGACGTCACCGCCACACTCGACTTGGCGCTTACGGCTGCCGGCCTCGACCCCGTGCAGGTGGCACACCGGCCACGGCTGCTCACCGACAACGGATCGAGCTACGTCGCGGCTGACTTGGCCACGTGGCTCGGCAGCCGGGGCATGACCCACATCCGGGGGGCGCCCCGCCATCCGCAGACACAGGGCAAGATCGAGCGCTGGCACTTGACGCTCAAGAACCGCATCCTGCTCGAACACGCCTACCTGCCCGGCGAGCTGGAGGCGCGGGTCGCCGCCTTCGTCGAGCACTACAACCATGTCCGGGCTCATGAGAGCCTGGGCAACCTCACCCCGTCCGACGTCTACTTCGGCCGTGGCGAGGCCATCCTGCGCGATCGAGCGCAGATCAAGCGCCAGACTCTCATGCACCGCCGCTTGCGCCATCACGCGCAGGCCGCCTAACCCTCACCCAGATGGACCAGAGCCTCCGTTCCTGAGCACCGCAAACCGTCTCAAATCATCTGACGACGCACACTCAAGGAACACGGTCACGAACTCGCCATCCGTGAGTTCACGAAGGGTGAGCAAGCTGCGGGTTTGACCGAAGATCGGAGGGTTCGGCAGCACGCCGCGAAGCAGGATCGTGTCCGTATTCGTCGCGATGGTGTTGTTGACGAAATCGAGCGTCCCGGTGTGATCGTAGAAGCGGCCGTCCGGGAGTTGCGCCCGGATCAGGACAGCGCCGAATCCGCCCGTCGGCCCATAGCGCGCTCTCAGATTGATCGCTTCACGGACCGGCACCGGAAACGTCACGAACATCGGGTCCTGGCTGATGATCGTCGTCAGCACCCCGGAGCCCGGCCCGACGACGTTGCCGATCGTCAGGGACGTGCGCCCGATCTGGCCCGCAATCGGCGCGCGGATCTCCGTGTAACCGAGATTGATCTGCGCCGTGTCGAGCTGGGCGTGTGCGCCTTGGAGCTGCGCCTCCAAGGCCCGCTCGTTCGCGAGGGCCGCGTCGTAGGTCGATTGCTGCCCGGCCGGCCCGCCGAGCAGGGTTCGGGCGCGCTGCGTCGTGAGACGCGCGTTCTCCAATTGCGCTTCGACCTGCGCAATCTGCGCCTTCTGCGCGGCCACGACCGCCTGGAACGGGCCCTGCTCGAGACGATAGAGGAGCGCTCCTTCCTCGACATCCGTGCCCTCGACGAAGAGCCGCTTCTCGATGAACGCCGTCACCCGGGCGACGATGTCGACGCGCTGCTTTGCCTCGATGCGGCCGATGAACTGCTCCGTCTGGGTGATCGGCTCCTTGCGCGCCGCGATGATGCCGACGACGGGGGGGGCCGTCGGCTCGGCCTGCGCGAACGCCGTCGAAATGGCGGGCGGGCACGCGGCGGAGAGCGTTGCGGCGGCCACCCAGACCCGGAGCGTGAACATGCCGGTCATCGTCATGTCCGCCTCCGGGGGTTTGACACGCATTCTTTCGACGAACCGGTGAGCACTTCGCCGGAATGCGCTCTAGAACGACGGCTTATTGCCGATGCACTTGCATCGCTTCGATTTCAGAACCCGGCAGCGACCGCTGCAGCAATCTCTCGCACCGCGTCCGACCCATCCATTGCCGCGACACTCGATATTCATGTCGCGCGTCGTCATGATCTGGCCCGGCCGGCTCATCGCCATCGTCGCAGTATAGATATTGACTCCCATCATCATCACCGGAACAGCGGCGAGCATTGCAACGCTTCGCATGGCGAATCCTCCATCATGATTGGTCGATTGGCGGGCGGTAGATTGGACAATCTATCAATCAGGGTTTGAACCGGGCCTCTTCGTCAGGATGGGCGACGGTGGCGACGTGGCGATTCAAGTCGGCGCCGGCGGATGAAGCGAACTGAGGCATGGTCCATCCCTGCAAGACCGACAGTATAGCCGAGGCGGGCGAGCCAGCACCTTGACGATGATCAATCCAATTCCTGTATGACTCCACGAGACCGTCAGGGATTTGCGGGTTCTTCATCACAGAGGACGGTTCCCGACGGGCGTGTCCGAGGTGCAGATCGCGCACCGAACCAGCCGTCCGGTCCACGCCCCTTTTCGGGCGCCGATCAGGTCGATTTCAGCAGCCATCGAAGGGGGAGGGCGATGAGCGTCAGGCTGACGACACTCATTGCCCAGAGCAGAACGAACCAGCCGATCCGACGGAGCTTGCCGGTGATCGTCTCGCTGCGAACCCGTGCGGCATCGGGCCTGAAGGCAGGGTCCGCCGTCGGCTGATGAAGACCCATCAGTGATACCCGGATTCCGGTGTGACCTTGCCGCGAAACAGCCAGTAGACGTAGGCCGTGTAGCCGAGCACCATCGGCACCAGCACCACCGCACCGGCGAGGAGAAAGGCTTGGCTGCTCGGATGCGTGGCCGCAGCCCAGATCGAGATGTCGGGGGGCACGATCATCGGCCAAAGGCTGATGCCGAGCCCGATGTAAGAGAGCAGGAAGAAGCCGAGCGCGCAGAGGAAGGGCATGATCTCCTCGCGCCGCTCCAGCGAGCGCTGGAAGCGCAAAGCCAGCAGCCCGACGAGCACGGGCACCGGCGCACCGACGAGGATGCCGGGGAAGGAGAGCCAGCGCTCGCGGAAGGGGGCGCTGAGGACGAGCATCGTGAGTGAGATGATCGCGATCAGGACCAAGGTCGCCAGGCCCAGAGGGCGGGCGAGGCGGTAAGCGCGGATCTGCAATTCGCCCCCCGTCTTCCAGATGAGCCAGCATGCGCCCAGGAGCGCGTAGCCCACCACCAGCGCCACGCCGGTCAACAGGGAGAAGGGGGTGAGCCAGTCCCACCAGCCGCCGGCATAGGCCCGCCCCTCGACGCGGATGCCCTGGACGAGGGCGCCGAGCGCGATGCCCTGGCAGAAGGCCGCGACGTAGCTGCCCCAGGAGAAAGCCCGGTCCCACCAGAGCTGGCCCCGCGCCGTGACCATGCGAAAGCGCATCTCGAAGGCGACACCGCGGAAGACGAGGGCGAGCAGCATCAGGATCAGCGGCATGTAGAGCGCCGGCAGGATCGTCACGTAGGCCAGCGGGAAGACCGCGAAGAGCCCGCCGCCGCCGAGGATCAGCCAAGTCTCGTTGCCGTCCCACACGGGGGCGACGGAGTTCACCATCACGTCCCGGTCGGCCTTGGCGGACATGGCCGGGAACAGGATGCCGATGCCGAGATCGAACCCGTCCATCGCCACGTAGAGGAACACGGCGGTGGCGATCAGGACGGCCCAGATCAGCGTGAGGTCGAGAGACATCGAAACCGCTTCCTTCACTCAGCGGGCTGGGCATTCGGACCGGCAGCGAGCGCCGGGGCCGGGGTAATGCCGGCGGTGCGCACCGGCTGGCCGGTGGGCAGACCCGCCTCGTGCGGTCGCGGGGGCTGATTGAAGAGGTGCAGAAGGAACCAGATGCCGGCCCCGAACACGACGAAGTAGACCACGGCGAACGCGGCCAGCGAGGTCGCGACCGCGGGGGCGGCGATGGGTGAGACGCTGTCGGCGGTGCGCAGCAGCCCGTACACCGTGAAGGGCTGGCGCCCGGATTCCGTCACCACCCAGCCCGCCGTGACGGCGACGAGACCGGACGGGCCCATCGCGACCGCGCAGCGGTGCAGCCATCGCGACGTGTAGAGCCGTTCCTTCCAGCGCAGATAGAGGGAGGCTACGCCCAAGGCGATCATCAGGAAGCCGAGCCCGACCATGACCCGGAAGGCCCAGAACACCAGGGGCAGGTTGGTCGGCCAGGTGTCGCGGGGCAGGGCCTTCAGCCCGCGCACCTCGGCGTTCAGGTCGTGGGCGAGATACAGGCTCGCGAGCCCTGGGATGCCGATTGCCCAACGCGTCGTCTCGGCCTGCGCGTCCGGCCAGCCGAACAGGATCGAGGGCGCGCGCCGCTCACTGTCGAAATGGCCTTCCATCGCCGCGACCTTGGCGGGCTGATGGTGGTAGGTGTTGGTCCCATGCAGATCGCCTAGGACCAGTTGGACGGGGGCGACGATGGCCGCCATCCACATCGCCATCGAGAACATCAGGCGGGCGCGTGGGTTCGAGCGGTCGCGCAGAAGGTGCCACGCCCCCACCGCGCCGACGATCATCGCGGTGGTCAGGTAGGCAGCGGTGACGGTGTGGGCGAAACGGAACGGGAAGGACGGGTTGAAGACCACCGCCCACCAATCCTGGGGCGCGAAATGGCCGTTGGCGTCGAGCACGTAGCCCGCCGGCGTCTGCATCCAGGAATTGGCCGACAGGATCCAGAAGGCCGAGGTCAGCGTGCCCACCGCGACGAGGCAGGTGGCCAGGAAATGGAGGCGCGGGCCCACGCGCTCCAGGCCGAACAACATCACTCCGAGAAAACCCGCCTCCAGGAAGAAGGCCGTCAGAACCTCGTAGCCGAGGAGAGGACCAAGGATCGGCGCCGTTTTGTCGGAGAAGACCGACCAGTTGGTGCCGAACTGGTAGCTCATGACGAGCCCCGAGACGACGCCCATGGCGAACGCGATGGCGAAGATCTTGAGCCAGTACCGGTAGGAATCGAGATAGACCGCGCGTCCGGTGGTGAGCCAGAAGGCTTCGAGCACCGCAAGGAAGCTGGCCAGCCCGATGGTGAAAGCCGGAAACAGGAAATGCCAGACGACCGTAAAGGCGAATTGGCTCCGAGCGAGATCGAGTGCGCTGGGGAGGTAGATGTCCGGCATCTCTGCAACTCGATCGGCGGAAGTGAAGTACGGCTCCCTCAGCGCACATCCTCGACACCTCCTGTATTGGAGACACCGGCAAAGTACGCCCCAGCAGGGAAGCGCATCACGCTGAAGGCCGCATTGATCGAGATCAGCCGGGAGCGTCGCGGCCTCGATGATGGCGCCGGGCCGCAGGCGTGGTTCACCCCGATGGAGGGCCTGCGCGCCGGTTTGCCCGGTTCTGGCCGGGCCCTGACGGTCGTTACGTCAAGGCCGCGCTTGTCCGGTAGAGCATGTAAGCGGCGACCGTGAAGATGAGGGACGCGAAGATCCGATCGAGCGCACCCTTCCGTCCGGCGAGACGGCAGGCGAGGCGCATGCCGACCCAGCCGCCGATGAGGCCGCCGGCGACGTACTGGGCCGCGACCGGCCAATCGATCAGGCCCGAGAGGGCATAGTTCGCCGCCGTCGCAAGGCCGAAGGCGCCGACCGCGAAGAGCGAGGAGCCGATGGCGTTGATCATCGGCATCCCCGTCGCGAACACGAGACCCGGCACGATCAGGAAGCCGCCGCCGATCCCGAAGAACCCGGACGCCACGCCGACGGCCAGCGCCACCGCGGCCAATCTCGGCGTGAAGGCGGGGGCGGACGGCGCGCCGGCCGCAACACGCCCGGAGCCGTTGCGCTCGCCGGACCGCAGCATCAGCAGCCCGACGGCGATCATGAGCAGGGCGAACAGGAAGAGCAGACGCTCGCCGTCGAAGGTCTTACCCAGCGTCGAGCCACCGAGGGCGCCGACGACACCGAAGGCCGCGAACACCAGCGCGTTGCCCCAGCGCACGTTGCCCGCCCGCCAATGGCCGGTGAAGTTCGCCATGGCGCTGACCGCCACCGCGAGCGCGCCCGTCCCGATCGCGACATGCGGCTGCCCCACGCCCACCACGTAGAGCAGGAGGGGGGTCGCCAGGATCGACCCGCCGCCGCCGATGAGCCCGAGGCTGAACCCGACGAAGCCGCCGGACAGAAGGGCGAGCACGACGCTCATCGCGGGGTTTGATCCGGATGGTCCTGGCTCCGGCCGGTCGCCGCCGCGCCCGCCTGAGCGAACATGGCCGCCCCGCCATTCCGGGCCCGTCCACCCGCCTTCCCGCGACGGGGACGGCGCGGCTCCTCCGAACCGAACATCGCGTGCAGGATCTCGACGAGCTCGACCGCACGGGGCGCCGTCAGCGTGTAGAAGACCGTCTTGTGCTCGCGGCGGGTCGAGACCAGCCCGGCCTCGCGCAACTCGCCCAAATGCTGGGAGAGGCTCGGCTGGCGGATGCCGAGTTCGCGCTCCATCTCGGCCACGGAGCACTCGCCTTCGAACAAGCGGCTGAGGAGGCGCAACCGTCCGGGATGGGCGAACACCTTCAGGAGGTCGGACGCCTCCCGGGCCTTGTCCTCGGGAAATGAGGCCGCCGGGCTCATTCCCACACCGCCCCTTCCAGGGCGTTGAGCGGAAACTTGAGATAGCGCCTGCCGTTCGCCTCGGGCTCCGGTAGCCGGCCGCCACGGATATTGACCTGCAACGCGTGCAGGATGAGCTTGGGCATCGGCAGGGTGGCGTCGCGCGCCTCTCGGATGCGCACGAACTCCGCCTCGCTGCGCGCCGCGACCATGTGGGTGTTGGCGGCCTTCTGCTCGGCGACGGTGCTTTCCCAGCGCGGTTCGCGACCGCCCGGCTGGTAATCGTGTCCGGTGAAGAGGCGCGTGGCGTCCGGCAGCGCGAGGATGGCCTGAATCGAGCGCCAGAGCGCGACGGCGCTACCGCCGGGGAAGTCGGCCCGCGCCGTGCCCGAATCCGGCATGAACAGGGTGTCGTGCACGAAGGCGGCGTCGCCGATCACGTAGGTGACGGAGGCCAGTGTGTGGCCGGGCGAGAACAGGATGCGGGCCGGCACCTCGCCGACCGAGAAGATGTCGCCCTCCGCGAAGGTCCGATCCCATTGGGCGCCTTCGGTCGGCAGGTCCGTGAAGCCGTAGAGGGCTTTCCAGAGCCTCTGAACGTCGACGACCCGCTCGCCGATGGCTGTTGGGGCCCCGGTGCGCTCCTTCAGGTATTGAGCGGCCGAGAAGTGGTCGGCATGCGGGTGCGTATCCAGGATCCATTCGACCGAGAGCCCCGCCGCGCGCACGTAGTCCAGGATCTCGTCGGCGCAGCGCGTCGCGGTCGCCCCCGATTTCTCGTCGAAGTCGAGCACAGGATCGACGATGGCGCAGCGCTTCGTCCGCGGACACGAGACCACGTACTGGATGCTGCCCGTTCGCCGCTCGTAGAAACCCCGGACGATGGGGTGCGGGCCGTCCGTCTCCGTCATGGTCACAAGGTTCCCGTTCGAAAGTACCAGTCGCCGGCCTCGCCCTCCGGACGGGCGGCGGCTCCGTGGAACGTCAGCGGCGGCGCGACGAGGATCGGGTCGCCCGGCCGCCAAGCCTCCGGCGTGACGACGTCCGCCTCGTCGGTGACCTGAAGCGCGGCGACGAGGCGCAGGATCTCCTCGACGCTGCGTCCGACCGTCATCGGGTAGGTGGTGGAGGCCCGGATGATCCCGTCCGGATCGATGACGAAGGTGGTCCTCACGGTCGCGCTCGACACGGCGCCCGGCGGCAGCATGCCGTAGGCGCGGGCGATGGCCATGGAGGGATCCTCCAGCATCGGGAACGGAACGCGGACGCCGAAGCGCTCCTCGATGTTGTGCGCCCAGGCGAGGTGCGACGACAGACTGTCGACCGAGAGGCCGAGCAGATCGCAATCCAGCATCTGGAACCGGGGATGGGCGCGCGAGAAGGCGAGGAACTCGCTCGTGCAGACCGGCGTGAAGTCCGCCGGATGGGAGAACAGGACCAGCCAGCGACCCCGGTAATCCTCGAGCGTCCGCTCGCCCATCGTCGTGCGCGCGCGGAAGCCCGGAGCGGGATCGCCCATCACCGGGGGGCAGGCCGGCCGCTCGGTCGCCAAATCGGGCCTTTCAATATGTGAAATCATATATCGATGCTCCTGGCTTTTCGCCGGCACAGAGGCAAGTAGTGCCGGTATTGTACCTCTGTCAATATTCGATATGCTCCGGGTGATTAAGTCAATATGTAATTTTATATAGCGACGGAGCCGTCGGTGGACGTCCATCACATCACGCGCGACTTGGGCGTCGCACCGCAGATCCGGCCTGACGACAGCCCGGCGGTCGCGTCCGCCGGGTTCCGGTCGATCCTCTGCAACCGCCCCGACGGCGAGGCCCCCGACCAGCCGAATTTTCGTGAGATCGAGCGGCGGGCCGGGGAGGGCGACCTCGTCGCCCGCGACCTGCCGGTCACGTCGGGCCGTATCACCGACGCGGATGTCGCGGCCTTCGAGGCGGCGGCGGACACCCTGCCGAAGCCGACCCTTGCCTATTGCGGCACCGGCACGCGCTCGGCGACGCTATGGTCGCTCGCCGAGGCACGGCGCGGCCGCGCCGTGGCGGAGATCCTGGCTGCCACGAAGGCCGCGGGCTACGACCTGAAAGGCGCCGCGCCCCGGATGGTGGCGCAGGCTGGCGCGGCGCCTTTGGGAACCGAGCAACGGTTCGCGGTTCTCATCGTCGGCGGCGGCGCGGCCGGCCTCGCGGCGGCCTCAAGCCTGAAGGCGCGCAAGCCCGACCTGGAGGTCGCCGTGATAGACCCGGCCGACATCCACTACTACCAGCCCGGCTGGACGCTGGTGGGCGCCGGCGTGTTCGACCCGGCGGAGACCGCCCGGACCATGGCGTCCCTGATCCCGGACGGCGTGACGTGGATCAAGGCCGCCGTTGTCGCCTTCGAGCCCCAGAGGAAGGCCGTGATGCTGGAGGACGGCCGGTCCATCGGCTACGACCGCCTCGTCGTTGCCCCCGGACTCAAGCTCGACTGGGGCGGCATCAAGGGGCTGGTCGAGACGCTCGGCCGGAACGGGGTCACCTCGAACTACCGCTTCGACCTCGCGCCCTATACCTGGGAGCTGGTCCGGAACCTCGGCGGAGGACGGGCCGTGTTCACCCAGCCCCCCATGCCGATCAAATGCGCGGGCGCCCCGCAGAAGGCGATGTATCTCTCCGCCGACCATTGGCGGCGCGCGGGCCGCCTGAAGCAGATCGGGATCGACCTCTTCACGGCGACCCCGAGCCTGTTCGGCGTGAAGGAATACGTGCCGCCCCTGATGGAGTACGTCCGGCGCTACGACGCGAAGCTGCACTTCCGTCACAACCTCACGCGCATCGACGGCTCGGCCAAGCGCGCGTGGTTCACCCGCACGGCCGAGGACGGGACCCCATCGACGCTCGAGACCGGGTTCGACATGATCCATGTCGTTCCGCCCCAGCAGCCCCCCGATTTCGTCAGGGAATCCCCCCTGGCGGATCCGAGCGGCTGGGTCGAGGTGGACCCGGCGAGTCTGCGCCACAAGCGCTTTACCGACGTCTACGGGCTGGGCGACGCTTGCAGCGCGCCGAACGCCAAGACCGCCGCCGCGGCGCGCAAGCAGGCGCCGGTGGTGGCGCACAACCTGCTGCGCGATATGGGCTTCATCGAGGGGCCGGATGCCGTCTACGACGGCTACGGCTCGTGCCCGCTCACCGTCGAGCGCGGCAAGATCCTGCTTGCCGAGTTCGGCTATGGCGGCAAGCTTCTTCCCAGCTTCCCGTCCTGGCTCCTCGACGGCACGAAGCCGAGCCGGGCCGCGTGGCTGCTCAAGGAGCGCCTGCTCCCGCCCCTCTACTGGCACGGCATGCTCAAGGGGCGCGAGTGGATGGCTAAGCCCAAGCAGGCGGTTTGATCGGGCCGCACCAAGAGGTCGATCCAGGCCGCCGCTTGCGTCGATGCGCAGATCGAGCCCGGCATCAGAGCCAATCGGTGAAGACGCCCGCAGAACACGCAAGACGTCATCCACGTCAAATGGCCAAGCTTGTTCACATAAATCAATCCCCATGCGACCCATCGGACTTTTTCCGATCAGGCATCTTTTCGCAGAACCCTTTTGTCCTTTGCGACGTTTCGAGCGTCTAAAGTTTCGGAGGATACGCCATGAAGACGATTGCGATGGGTCTTGCCGCGTTGCTGATGAGCACGTCGGTCTACGCTCAAAGCGCCGCGACCGGTGGGTCCGAGCGCGGCGGCATGCGGGCCGGTGCGGACCAGTCCGGTGGGCAAGCCGGGATGTCGGGCGGCGAGCGCGGCGGCATGGGTGCCAAGGGCAGCGAGGCGCGCTCGGGTGGAAACGCCATGGGCGGTGAGCGCAGTGCCGCCCGGAACGACCGGGACGGCGGCGAAGCCGGCCGGGGCGGGGCGGATCGCGGTGACATGGCGCGCGGCGAGCGCGGTTCGGAGCGCGGCATGAGCGGTCGCGCCGGCCGCGACACGGCCGAGCGCGATGAGCGGAGCGACACGGTCCGCAGCAACGCCCGCGCCGAGCGGAGCGACCGGTTCCAGGATCGCACGCACGACCGCACCCACGACCGGACTCATGTCAGCAGCCGCACCGATGTGCGCTCCACCACCGTCGATGGCGGCTATCGCCGCGAGGGTCGGTACGTGTTCGTCGGCGGCCGACGGATCGTGTACGGTTCGCCCGAGTATCGCCGCCTGATCGTCACCGAGCGCCGCAGCACCGGCCCGCGCCGCTACGTCACCATCCGCGGCCAGCGCGTGATCTACGGCTCGCCGGAATATCGCCGCCTCGTCAGCGTCGGCGAGACGCGCCGCTACGTAACGATCCGCGGCCAGCGCGTCATGTACGGCTCGCCTGAGTACCGTCGCCTCTCCACCACCGTCTCGACCACCGAGCGGCGCGGCGGCACGGTCAATGCGGGCTTCCGCGAGCGCAACGAGGTCCGTGGGTCGGAGACCCGCACCGATCTGCGCAGCCGCAGCAGCGAGACCCGCGACAGCGAGCGCAACGAGATGCGTGCCTCGGATCAGGCGCGTGGGGCCGAGCGCGGGGCTGAACGCGGCGGTCGCTCGATGGAGCAGGGCCGGGGCGGCGAGGGCGCGCGCAATGTCGGCATGCGCGGCGAGGGCAACGAGCGCGGCGGCGTCCGCAACGCCTCCGAGCAGGGCGGCGGCATGGGCAACACCGGCGGCAACCGCGGCAGCGAGCAGCGCGGCGGGATGCAATCCGGCTCGCGCGGCGGCGCCGAGGGCGGCGCCGGCATGAGCGGCCGCTGATCAGCGGGTTTCCAAAGGGATCACATCTCTTTGGCGGGATGCCGGGGCTCTGCCCCGGCATTCTTTTATGGTTGTCTACGACCGTCCCAGAAAGTCGATCAGAGCGGCGTTGACCGCCTCCGGCGCGTCGTGCTGCACCCAGTGGGTCGCCTGCGGAAAGCGCTGCAGGCGACCCCGCTCGCACAGGTCCAGGCTCGCCTCGGCCAGGCCCGTCTGGAGCGCCTGATCGCGCTCGCCCCACAGGATCAGCGTCGGCGCGACGATCTTCGGCGGGTGCCGCTCGCGGGGCAGCTGAGCGAGCGCCCGATACCAGTTCAGCATCGCGGTGACCGCGCCGGGGCGCAGCCATTCGCGCGCGTAGACATCGAGATCGGCCTCGGTGAAGCTGCCGGGCGCGCTCGACCGGCGCATCAGGGCCCGCAGCAGGCGGCCCTCCCGCGCCGTCAGCACCCGTTCGGGCAGCAGGGGGAGTTGGAAGAAGCCGGCATAGGCGCTGCGCAAGGCCTGCCCCGGATGGCGCCGGAGATAGGGGCCGAACACGCCGGGATGGCAGGCGTTCAGCGCGGCGAGCCGCTCGACCCGCTCGGGGTGAAAGCTCGCGACCCAGAACGCGACGAGCCCGCCCCAATCGTGCCCGACGAGGTTGAACCGCGCGAGCCCGCAGGCATCGGCGAGCGCGATCACGTCCTGGGCGAGCCGGTCGAGGTGGTAGGCGGCGATGCCTTTGGGGCGGTCGCTCAGGCCGTAGCCGCGCTGATCGGGGATGAGGAGGCGCAGGCCGCTGCCTGCGAGCGGCCCGATCTGATGCCGCCAGCCGAACCAGAATTCCGGAAAGCCGTGCAGCAGGATCGTCGGCACCCCATCCGCCGGCCCCGCCTCGGCGACATGCAGGCGCAGACCGCGGAGGTCGATGTGGCGGTGGCTGACGGCGGGATCGGACATGGGTTCGAGGACACTCGCGCGCGGTCGATGGGCAAGTCGGGACAGATGCCGGTATTTCGGCCAACCCGGCAGGGCCGGCGCGGTTCGGGCGCGGCGCCAACCGGGGCGGAAGCCGCTATAGGTAGCATCCGATCACGGGAGACGCCCTTCCCCGATGCCGCTGCTCCGCTGCCTTCTCGCGCTCGCCTGCCTGTGGCCGGCCCTGCTGTGGTCCTGCCTCGCGGCGGCCCGGCCCTTCACCGACGCCGCCGGGCGCCGGGTCGAGGTGCCGGAGCGGGTGCTCCGGGTGCTCGCCGCCGGCCCGCCCGCGGCGGTGCTGCTCTCCACCCTGGCGCCCGACAAGATGATCGGCTGGCCGCGGGCGCCGAGCCCGGAGGAGCGCGCGTATCTCGCCCCCGCGCTGCGCGATCTGCCCGCCACCGGGCGGCTGACGGGGCGGGGCGGCAGCGCCAATGTCGAGGCGGTGCTGGCGCTCAAGCCGGACCTCATCGTCGATGTCGGCAGCACGGCGGCGACCTACGCCTCCCTCGCCGACCGGGTGCAGGCGCAGACCGGCATCCCCTACGTGCTGCTCGACGGGCGCTTCAGCGCGACGCCCGAGACCTACCGGACGCTGGGCCAGCTCATCGGCACGCCGGAGGCCGGCGAAGCGCTCGCCGCGGCGTCGGAAGCGATCCTGAAGGGGGTGGCCGAGGCGGTGGCCGCGGTGCCGGAGGAGAAGCGCCCGCGCGTCTATTACGGCCGCGGCCCCCGCGGGCTGGAGACGGGCCTGTCCGGCTCGATCAACACCGAGATCATCGAGGCGGCGGGCGGGCGCAACGTGGCCGGAGCGGGGGCCGGCGGGCTCGCCGCCGTCTCGCCTGAGCAGGTGCTGGTCTGGAATCCGGATGTGATCATCGCCCTCGATCCTGATTTCCCGAAGCTCGCCGCCGCCGACCCGCTCTGGAACGGGCTGAAGGCGGTGCGGGAGGGACGCGTCCACGCGGTGCCGACGCTGCCCTTCGGCTGGGTCGATGCCCCGCCGGGAGTCAACCGCCTGATCGGCCTGCGCTGGCTCGCCGGCCTGTTCTTCCCCGAGCAGTTCCCGCAGACGCTCGGCGACGCCGTGCGCGACTTCTACAAGCGCTTCTACCGGGTCGAACTCACGCCCGAGCAGCTCGACCGCCTCCTGCGCGACGCTGCCGGACCGGGGCCGACCCGGTGAGCGAGGCCGCGGGCGCCGCTCAGGCCCGCCCCGCGCGGTGGCGCCTCCTGCCGCTGGCGGTCCTGGCCCCGGTCGCGCTGACCCTCCTCGTCCTGGTCTCGCTCGGCATCGGCCGCTACCCCGTGCCGCTCGCCGACGTTTTCGGGGTGCTCGTCGCCAAGCTGTTCGGCCAAGCGCCCGCCCTCGATCCCGCCGCACAGACCGTGGTGCTGAACGTGCGCCTGCCGCGGGTGTTCGGGGCGCTCGTGGTCGGGGCCGGGCTCGCGGCGGCGGGGGCGACCTATCAGGGACTGTTCCGCAATCCCCTAGTCTCGCCGGACATCCTCGGAGTTTCGGCGGGCGCGAGCCTCGGCGCGGTACTCGGCATCGTGCTCGCCCTGCCGGTGGCGGCGATCCAGGGGCTCGCCTTCGCCGGAGGGCTCGCCGCGGTCGGCGCCGTCTACGCCGTCGGGCTGGCGGTGCGCCGGCACGATCCGGTGCTGACCCTCGTGCTCGCGGGCGTCGCCGTGGGGGCGCTGCTCGGGGCCGGGATCTCGCTGCTTAAGGTGCTCGCTGACCCCTACAACCAACTCCCCGCCATCACCTTCTGGCTGCTCGGCAGCCTCGCCTCGGTCACGGCGGGCGACATCGCCGCGATCCTGCCGGCGATGGGCCTCGGCCTCGCCCCCCTGGTGCTGCTGCGCTGGCGCGTGAACCTGATGAGCCTCGGCGACGAGGAGGCTCGCGCGCTGGGCGTCGAGACGCGCCGGCTCCGCCCGCTCCTGGTGGCGGGCGCGACGCTGGTGACCGCCGCCGCGGTCTCGGTGACGGGCGTCATCGGCTGGATCGGGCTGATCGTGCCGCATGTCGCCCGGCTGCTGGTCGGGCCGGATTTCCGCCGCCTGCTGCCGGCCTCGATGCTGCTCGGGGCGGGCTACCTCACCGCGGTCGATCTCCTGGCCCGCACGGTGGCCACCATCGAGGTGCCGCTCGGCATCCTCACGGCGCTCGTCGGCGCACCGTTCTTCCTTTGGCTGCTGGCCGCGGGAAAGCGGGGCTGGGCGTGATTCTGGAGGTTCAGGATCTCGCCTTCGGCTACGGTGCCCGCGTGGTCGGCTCCGGCGTCAGCCTGACGCTTGGGGATAGCGAAGCGCTCTGCCTGCTCGGGCCGAACGGCGGCGGCAAGACCACCCTGTTCAAGACCCTGCTCGGGCTGCTGCGCCCGCTCGCCGGCCGCGTCCTCTTGGACGGCACCGACCTGTCGGCATTACCACGCCGCGAAGTTGCAAAACGAATCGCCTACGTGCCGCAGGCGCATGCCGCCTTCTTCCCCTTCACCGTGCGGGAGGTGGTGCTGATGGGCCGCGCGAGCCGGCTTTCCGCTTTTGCCAGCCCCGGCCCGGCCGACCGCGCGGCGGCCGAGCGGGCGCTGGCGACGCTGAGCATCGGCCACTTGGCCGAGCGGATCTACACCGAGATCAGCGGCGGCGAGCGCCAGCTCGCGCTGATCGCCCGCGCCTTGGCCGGCGAGCCGCGGCTCCTCGTGATGGACGAGCCGACGGCGAGCCTCGATTTCGGCAACCAGGCGCGGGTGCTGACCCAGGTGCGGCGCCTCTCTGCCGCCGGCATCGCCGTGGTGCTCTCGACGCACGATCCCGGCCACGCCTTCCTCTGCGCCGACCGGGTGGCGCTGCTGCATGGCGGGCGCCTCGTCGCTTTGGGTCCGCCTTCGGAGACGGTGACGCCGGAGACCCTGCGGCTGCTCTACGGGGTCGAGGTCGCGGTGATGCCGCTGCCGGGGCAGGGGCGGACGGTCTGCACGCCGCTGATCGGCTGAGCCGGCCTCTCATACCAAATCCGGTTGATCCCTTCGAGATGGCGGATTTGGGCTTCGGTGGGATCCCATCGCGCTGGCGCGATGGGTGCCCTCCTCAAGCGCCGCGCGGGCTGACCGATACGGTTCCCGCTTTGATCAAGCGGAAACCGTATCAGATCCCCGCGTACCAGGAAAACCCCATCTCCGAGACCATGCTGCCCCGGCCCTGGCCGAGCCCGTCCACCCGGTCGGTGGCCTCGATGCTGGCGAGGTATTTCAGCGACTTGTAGCCGAGCTGGCGCTCGACCCGCAGGCGCACCGGCGCGCCATGGGCCACGGGCAGGTCGCCGCCATTCATGCCGTAGGCCAGGATCGTCTGCGGGTGCAGGGCGTCAAACAGGTCGTAGCTGTCCCACCAGCCGTCGACCGTGCGGATCACGATGAAGCGCGCCTCGGGTTTGAGCCCGACGCTCGCCAGAACGTGGGACAGCGGCACGCCGGTCCAGCCGCCGATGGCCGACCAGCCCTGCTCGCAACTATGCAGCGTCACCTGGGTGCGGGCCGGCATCGCCCTCAGTTCGGCCAACGTGAAGGCGGCGGGGCGCTCGACGAGGCCGCTCACCGGCAGGCGCCAGTCGGAGAACCCGGCCGCCTTCGAGTGCCGGTAATCGGGGTTGTCCGGATCGGTGGTGTTGATGGTGGGAAACACCGCCGAGATCGCCTCCGGCCCGAACTCCCGCACCAGCGGCTGGTCGCGCAGGAGGAAGCGCTGGGTGGTCAGCGTCAGGGTGTCGCTCAAGCCGTAGAGGCCCGGCCGGCGCGGTCCGCTCTCGATCAGCTCGCAGCCGCCGAGAAGGCCGCCGATCCCGAGGGCCGAGGAACCGAGCATCAGCCTGCGGCGGGTGAGATCGCTCATCGCGGGTCTTCCTCTGACGGCGCTGGCCCGGATTTCGGCTGGGCGGAGCGCCCGGTGATCATGCCCCGCATCAGGTCGAGCGGCCCGTTGGCGAGCACCTGCCAGACGTGGACGAGGAGGAAGCCGACGAACAGAACCGCCGACAGGAAGTGGATCGTGCGCGCCGATTGCCGGCCGCCGAACAGGGTGAACAGCTCCGGGTAGGCCGCCGTGACGCCGGGCGACATGGTGAGGCCCGAGAGCAGCATCACCGGCGCCAGAACGAGGATGATGGCGAGATAGGCGAGCTTTTGCAGCACGTTATAGCGGTGTGCGCCAGTTGCACCCGAGCCGGTGAGCCGGAGATGCGCGCGGATGTCGGCCGCGATGTGCCGGGGGTGGAGCTGGTCGCGCTCGGGGGTCAGGCGGCGCAAGAAATGCCCGCTCGCCAGGGCGACGAGCCCGTAGAGCGCGCCGTTGAGCACGAAGATCCAGGCGGCGAGGAAGTGGAGATTGCGGCCCCAGCCGGTCTGTTCGAGGTTCACCGGCAGCGGCAGGACGATCCAGGCCGGAGCGTCGTTGGCCCCGGTCTCGCCCCAGAACAGCCGGGGCAGCGCGAGCAGGATAGCGAGTCCGCTGACGAGGAGCGCCAGGAAGGCGCCGGTGTTCACCCAATGGGTCAGGCGCACCCAGAGCGGATGGCGCGGGACGGCCTTTTCCACACGGGCCGTCATCGCGTCGGTCATGGCCCGTCCGACCGCCGCATCACGTCGAGGCGGTAGGCATCCGTGCGCGTGCCGGACAGCACCCGGCAGAACGGCGCTGCGCCCGTGATGAAGCCCTCCGCCGCCGCGTCGCCGGAGAGGGGATAATCCGTCTCGCCGAGCCAGTGCACGAGGACGCAGTCGCCCCCCGGCGCCAGGCTCGCCTCCACCCGTGCGACGAGCCGGGCCAGATCCTCCATGCTGAGGAAGTAGAGCATCTCGCCGAAGACGATGAGGTCGAACCGGCCCTCCGGCCAGACCTCCGGCACCGCGCCGCGGACGAAGCCGACCTGCGGGTACTCGGCGCAACGCGCCTGAGCGGCGTCGAGGGCAGCCTGCGCGACGTCGAGGGCGGTCAGCGCCCCGCAGCGGGGGGCGAGCGCCCGGGTGAAGACGCCGATGGAGCAGCCGACCTCCAGGGCCCGGTCGTAGCGTGCCCGCGGCAGGGCCTGGAGCGTCGCGGCGTATTTCTCCGCCTCGTAGGCGCTAGAAGTGAAGCCCCAGGGATCGGGATCGGAGGCGTAGATCTCCGAAAAGTAGCGCTCCGGCAGCGTCTCCGTCCGACGGCCGCTCATCCCACACGCTCCGCGGCGCGGGGAGCAACCTCGTCGGGCCACAGGGCGTGGGGCGGCTCGTCGGCCGCCAGGGCATGCGCGGCCATGCCGGTGAGGGCGAAATCCGGGGCCGGCTGGCGCAGATAGGTGGCGAGGTCGCGCATCAGGCGCTCCAGGGGGTGGCTCTCGAGGAAACCCGCAAGCCCGATCGAACGCTGCGCCAGGGTGATCACGTCGAGGCCGGCCTGCTCGACTGCCGCGCGGGCGAGGTTGACGTAGGCGATGACCCGCTCGGGGTGGTCGGCTTCCGCGGCGGCGAGGCGGGCGGCGCGGGCAACGAGCAGACGGCTCGTCTCGGCCGCGACCATGGCCCGCCCGAACCGCGCCTGCTGGTGCGGGTCATCGGCCCGGCCGGTGGCGGAAAGATGCGCCCGATGGGTCTCGATCACCGCCTCGATCCCGCCGAGCTGGACCGCCAGGAAGCGCCACGCTCCGGCGAAGAAGAAGGGCTGGCGCCCATAATCGTCCGGCGCGCCGATCACCTCGCCGTCGCGCAGGCCGAGCCCGGAGAAATCCACCGTACCGGTCGCGGTCGTGCGCATGCCGTGAACGCGCCAGTCCGACAGGTCGGCCCGTTCGCCGGGTTCGAGGCGCAACACCAGCATCAGCCGGCGGCCGTCGGCGATCCGCGCCGTCACGAGCGGGCGGGTGACGAAGCCCGCCCCCGAGGCGTAGGTCTTCACGCCCTCGAGGCCGTCCGCACCGTCGAGGACAAGGCCGCCCTCGGCCGGCTCGGTGTTCCAGACGCCGAAGAGCTGGCCCTCCGCCGCGTCGCGGGCGAGCCGCTCGGCGACGGCGGTGTCGGCGTAGCGCAGCACCAGGGCCAGTGCGTTGACGTGCCCCTCAAAGAGACGCCCGACCGCGAGGTCGCCGCGGCCGATCTCCGTCAGCAAAGCCCGCAGAGCGTCGACGCGGGCGGGCTCACACAATCCGGCGCCACCGAGCGCCTCGGGCAGGGGCGCAGCGAGATGCCCGGCCCGACGCAGCCGGGCGATGGCTTGCGCGGGAAAACCACCCTGCGCATCCGCCGTCTCTTCGCAGGCGCCGGCCCGGGATGCCCCAGGAGACCGCGCGAGAGAGAGGAGCGAATGGGGCGACACAAGCGGCTCGGGGTTCGATGAATCGTACGACATCCCCCGAACGGCTCCGGCACCCCCGCGCGGGCGCACCGGCCCGCGAGCGGGCTGCCGGCCTTACGGGAAAGCCATCCAGGAACAAAACCTAGAGCGGCACAGCGCGTCTTCCCATGCGGCGCAGTGGCGGGGGCTGGATTATCCCCGGCGCTGTCAGGGGCGGAACCGCGGGGCGCCTCACGGGCGTTCCAATCTTCGGCCGGACCGCACAAGCGGCCGGGACGACATCCGGTGGGGAGCGATGGCGGACGACACCGAGCGGCTCGGCCTTCTCATGGGCGTGTTCGAGTTGGCGCTCAGCCGCCTGTTCGAGGCGAGCCCCGGAGGAGGGCAGGCGCGCGACCTGTTCGTGGAGGACGTGCGCCGGCTCCTGGCCGACACCCGCGAGCTACAATCGGACTCCCCGGCGGTGCAGACCTACGAAGCGCTGCTGCGGCGGCTCGGGGCCACCCGACCCGGCGATGCGGACGGGCTCGGTGTGATCCCCACGCCGGAGCAGGGCGTGCCGCCGGCCGGATCGGGCGTGTAGAGAGGGTGCAGACCGTGAGCGAGACCGAACACGAGACCGATCCGGCGCCCGAACCGAAGCTTGCCGGCATCCTGACCTTCCCGCCGGAGGTCGTGGCGGCGCTGGACGAGCATTGCGCGGTCGAGCGCCTGCCGCGGGAACGGGCGATCTGCGAGATCGTCGCCGAGTATCTGCGCTTCAAGGGCTACCTGCGCGCCCGCCCCGCACACCCCCATCGCACGCCCAAGGGCGAAAAGCCGGAGGGGCTCTGACGATGGCGACCTCGTTCAAGGGCCTGTTCCTCTGCCCGCCGAAGCAGCCGCGCCCGAGCCATGTCCGGGTCCAGGACGGGGAGGGCGGTGAGACCACCCTGCCGCTGGAGGAATACGAGGCCCGCGCCGGCCAGCCGCCCTGGCAGAGCCTGCCCTGGCAGGGCGAGGCCGGGCCGGTGCCGGATGACGGTGACAAGCACGGGCCCGAGATCAGCATGTGAGGCCGTTCACGGCTCACCGGGGCGATGGCGGACGCATCCCTCGCCCCGCCTGCGGGGAGAGGGGTTCTTGGCGGACCCGTCCCGCCTCACCAAGCCGTCGGCTTCGGGTTGCGCTCGTCGAAGCCGATCTGGTGCCAGTAGGGATAGATCGGATTTTCCCGGCTCGCCGCGTCGAGGCGGGCGATCTGGTCGGGCGTGAGCGACCAGCCCACCGCGCCGAGATTCTGCTTCAACTGCTCCTCGTTGCGAGCGCCGATGACGATGTTGCACACGGTCGGGCGGCTGAGCAGCCAGTTCAGCGCCACCTGCGGCACCGTCTTGCCGGTCTCGGCGGCGACCGCGTCGAGGGCATCAATCACATCGTAGAGGTAGTCGTCGGAGACGGTGGGACCGCCCTCCGCGCCGCTCGCCGTGGACAACCGCCCGCCCGAGGCCGCCTGCCCCCGCCGGATCTTACCGGTGAGCCGGCCCCAGCCCAGCGGGCTCCACACCATCAGGCCGACGCCCTGGTCGAGGCCGAGCGGCATCAGCTCCCACTCGTAGTGGCGGCCGATCAGCGAGTAATAGCCCTGATAGACGACGTAGCGGGCGAGCCCCTCCTTCTCCGAGGTCGCCAGCGCCTTCATCAATTGCCAGCCGGAGAAGTTCGAGGCGCCGATATAGCCGATCTTGCCCGAACGGGTGAGGTCGTCGAGCGCCCGCAGGGTCTCCTCGACGGGCGTCAGAGCGTCGAAGCCGTGCATGAAGTAGACGTCGATATGGTCGGTCTGGAGCCGCTTCAGGCTCGCCTCGCAGGCGCGGATCAGGTGGTGGCGCGACGAGCCGACGGCGTTCACGTCCTCGCCGACCCGGAAGGTCGCCTTGGTGGAGATCAGGAGCCGATCGCGGCGGCCCTCGATCGCCTCGCCGAGGATCTTCTCGGAATCGCCGCTCGAATAGAGGTCGGCGGTGTCGAGGAAGTTGACGCCCGCATCGAGGCAGAGATCGATCAGGCGGCTCGCCTCGGCCACGCCGGTGCTGCCCCAGTTCTGGAAGAACGCGTCGGTGCCGCCGAAGGTGGCGGTGCCGAGGCTGAGCACCGGTACCTTGAGGCCCGAGCGTCCGAACTGCCGGTATTCCATATCCGTCACTCCGCTGTGGCTGTCGGGAAACGGCCCTGAGAGGCCGCCCGCCCCCGTCTTGAGGAGACCGGCGCGCCCCGGCAATGCGGCGGACCGGGCGGGCACCCTGCAGAGCGCGAATGGCGCCGCTGCCATCATACCGCCATCGGGCGCCCGCGGTTCCGCCACCGAAAGGGGCAGGTTCCGCAAAGACTTCGTCAACCAAGAGCCACTATTAAAGCTCAAGTTTTAGGAACCCCGATCCGGGCTGCCTCTTCTTTCATCAGATCCGGCGGCGGTGTCGCCAGCCGGTCTTAACATTGGGAATGTCGCCTCGTGAGTTTCACCGTCAGCGCCGGCACCGCTTCGCGCGTCTATTCCTGGCAGCACGGCTCCCTGCTGAGCGCCCTGGAGCAGGGCCTGTCGCTGACGACCTCCGGTATGAGCGACGTGCGCATCGTCGATTCGGAAGGCCGCAGCCACAGCCCCGCCGCGCTCTACCAGCGCGTGTTCGGGCAGCAGCCGACGGATGAGGCCGCGCAGCCCCGCGCCCGCGCGGCCTGATCGCCCTACCCCCGGATCGCCGCCGCATCCGGCGCCACCACCGCGAACAGGTCGCCGAGCGCCGCGAGGCTTGCGGCCTGCACCGCCGCCGCCGGTACGGTCGCGCCGTCCGGACCCGGCAGGGCGCGGGTGGCGGTGGCCGATGC
Organism: Methylorubrum extorquens; assembly: GCA_900234795.1. NCBI lineage: Bacteria > Pseudomonadati > Pseudomonadota > Alphaproteobacteria > Hyphomicrobiales > Methylobacteriaceae > Methylorubrum > Methylorubrum extorquens. The sequence continues at coordinate 1,563,219 of LT962688.1, read as the reverse complement.
CACCACGGTCGGGCGGAAGCCGAGGTTGAAGGCGCTGCGCGCGGTCGAATTCACGCACATATGCGTCATGAAGCCGGCCAGGATCACATCCTTGACGCCGGCGGCCTCCAGTTGCGCCTGCAGGTCGGTGCCGACGAAGGAACTCGGATAGGCCTTGGTGATGACGGGCTCCCCTTCCCGCGGGGCGACCTCGTCGCTGATCTGGCCGATGGCGGCGGTGAGATCGTAGGGCGAGCCCGGCCCGGCATCGTGGCGCACATGGAAGACCGGGATCCCGGCGTTGCGCGCCCGTTCCAGCAGCGCCTGCGCCTCGCGGATCGCCGGCTCGACGCCCTCCAGGCGCATCACGCCCTCGCGGTAGGTGTTCTGCAGGTCGATCATCACCAGGCCTGAGCCCGACAGGGAAGCGGGCTCCGGCGGCAGGCCGGACAGGCTGCGAAGCGTTTTGAGGTCGGTCATGGCTGGCCCTTCTCGTGGGATGCGTTTCCGGGCGGGATGTGAGCCGAGTGGGGCCGCCCGCGCAACCTGCTGAAAGGTCCAACGGGCCGGCTAGAGCCCGTCGATCCCTTCAATCTCCCTCATCCTGAGGTGCCGCGAAGCGGCCTCGAAGGATCCTCCAGGGATCGCGCGATGACTGGAAGATCCTTCGAGGCTTCGCTTCGCTGCGCGCCTCAGGATGAGGTGGCGGGTTGGGGCGGCGCCGCGAAAGCCTCAACGCTGCGCGAAAGTCTTAGCACTGCGCGAAAGCCTCAGCGCTGCGCGGCTTGCATCGGCTTGTCCGATTTCGGCGCCTGGGGGGCGATGCGGCCGCCGTCCTTGAGATCGGCCGGGGGGCTCAGCACGAGGCGCTCGCCGCCCGAGAGCCCCTTGTCCACCTCGACCACCGTGCCCTTGTCGCGGGCGACGTGGACCTCGACCCAACGCACGCGGTCGTCCTCGCTGGCGACGGCGACGCGGGTGCCGGACTGGTTGAACACCAGCGCCTCGGCCGGTACCGCCACCGTGGCGCCGCCGGTGCGGGGGATCGCCAGGGTCACGTAGACGTAGAGGCCCGGCCGCAGGGTGCGGTCGGGGTTCTGCACGTCGACCTGCGTCGTCAGGGTGCGCGAGGAGGCGAGCAACGCCACCGAACTGCGCTCGACCACGCCGGCGAAGCTGCGGTCGGGCATCTGCGGCACCTTGATCTGGGCCGGGATGCCGGGCTGCACGCCCACCGCCGCGTTCTGCGGCACGTTGACCGAGATGCGCAGCACGTCGTCCCGGTCCATCGACAGGAGCGGCGAGCCGGAGCCGGCATCGGCCTGGACGAGATCGCCGACATCGACGTTGCGGGTGGTCACGACCCCGTCGAAGGGAGCGGTGACGATCTCGAAGCCGGTCAGCGCCTTGAGCCGCCCCACGGTCGCCTGCTGCGCCTTGATGTTGGCCTGGGCCACCTTCACGTCGGCCTCCGCCGAGGCGAGGTTCGCCTGCTGCGCCAGCACGCCGGCCTGGGTGTTGTCGGCGTTCTGCTTCGAGGCCCAGCCCTGGCCGGCGAGCGTCGAGGTGCGCGAGTTGGTGGCCTGGGCGAGGTTCGTGTTGGCCTTGGCCTGATCGACCATGGCCCGGGCCCGCAGGAGCTGGGCCTCGAGCTGCCCGAGCTGCGCCTCGGCTTGCGCGAGTTGCTGGTCGAGATCCGGGGCGGCGATGCGCAGGAGCACGTCGCCCTTCTTCACCCGCGAGCCGAGATCGACGTGGCGCTCGGCGATGTAGCCGGTGGCGCGGGGATAGATCCGCGCGGTGGCGAAGGGCTCGGTCTGGCCCGGCAGGGTCAGCTCGATCGGCCCGTCGAGGCGCTTGGCCTCCTCGGTGCGCACTTTCGGCACGAACTCCATCTGCCGGGCCCGCGTCGACTCGGCCCGGGCCGCCCGCTGCCAGTGGCCGTAGCCGCCATAGGCCAGCAGGCCGAGCGCGATCAGCCCGGCCCACACGAAGCCGCCCTTGCCCGGCGGCGGCGGGATTTTCTTGTCCTCGCCGTCGGTCACGGGCGAATCCTCCGGTCGGATCGGACGGGCGTCATCAGACATAATCCTCGAGCGGCTTGGCCTCGCCCCGCCGCAGCAGGCTGTAGAGGAACGGCACGAACAGCAGGGTCGAGGGCGTGCCGAGCGCGATGCCGCCCATCACGGCCCGCGCCAGGGCCGCGTTCTGCTCGCCGCCCTCGCCGGTGCCGAGCGCCATCGGCACCAGGCCCAAGAACATCGCGCTCGCGGTCATCAGCACCGGCCGCAGCCGCGTCTCGCCCGCGACGATGGCCGCCTCACGGGCCGAACAGCCCGTCGCCTCCCGGTGTTCCTTGGCAAAGGTGACGAGCAGGATCGAGTTGGCCGAGGCGATGCCCACCGACATGATCGCCCCGAACAAGGAGGGGATCGAGAAGGCGGTGCCGGTGATGAACAGGCTCGCGACGATGCCGCAGAAGGCGACCGGCAGGGCGGCCAGCACCACGAAGGGGTCGCCCCAGCTCTGATAGTTCACCGCCATCAGGAGGTAGACGGCGACGACCGCGATGCCGAGGCCGATGCCGAGCCGGAAGAAGGCGGCGCGCATGTTCTCGATCTGCCCGCGCACGGAGATTTTGTCGGGAGCCGGCAGGGTCTTCTGCTCCTCGGCGACGATCCGGTCGATGTCGCGGGCGACCGCGCCGAGGTCGCGGTCCTGCACCGCGGCGTAGACGTTGAAGGTCGGCTGCGTGTTGACGTGGTTGATCACCGTCTGCGTCGGCTGGCGGGTGATCGTGGCGATGCTCGACAGCAGCGTCAGCGCCCCGGGCCCGCTGCCGGCATTGGCGCGGGCGAAGAGCGGGGTGTTCTGCAGGGCGGTGAGCGAGGCGTTGCGGTATTCCGGCGTCTGGACCCAGAGCTGGTAGGGGATGCCGGTCTTCGGGTCAGTCCAGAAGTTCGGATTCACCTGAAAGGAGCCCGAGAGCGAGACGTTGAGGCTTTGCGCCACCTGCTGCTGGGTCAGGCCGAGTTCGGAGGCGAGCCGCCGGTCGACATCGACGAAGAATTGCGGCTGATCGACGATCTGATGCAGGTGCACATCGACGAGGCCGGGGGTCTCCTTCAACCGCGCCTCGATGCGCCGGGCGGCCGCCAGATCCTTCACCGTGTTGCGGCCCGAGACCTGCACGTCGATCTGCGCGATCACGCCGAAGTTGAGGATCTGCGTGATGATGTCGGAGGGCTGGAAATAGACGATCATGTCGGGGAAGCGCTCGCGCAGAATCTCGCGCAGGCGGCGCTGATACTCGGCGACCGGGCCGTGCTCGTCCTTCAAATCGATGAGCATCTGCCCGTCGTTGTAGGAGACGAAGGAGCCGTCGGAGAAGGCGAAGTTGTAGTTGTTCGAGGGCAGGCCGATATTGTCGAGGATCTGGTCGATCTCATCCTCGGGGATCACCTCGCGCACCACCTTCTCGACCTCGGCGAAGGTCTGCTCGGCGGTCTCGATGCGCATCCCCGGCCGGGTGCGCAGGTGCATCGTCATCTGGCTCGATTCGACCTGCGGGAAGTAGTCCTGCCCCGTAAAGACGAAGAGCCCGCCGGTGCCGGCAAACAGCAGGACGACGCCGGTCACCGTCGCGACCGGGTGGCGTAGGACCGCGTGGAGCAGCCCGACATAGCCGCGGTGGAACCGGTCGAACCGCGCCTCGAAGCCGCGGCGGAAGGCGCCGGCCAGCCGGAAGACGGGGGAGAGCAGCCAGACAAGCGCCCGCTCGATCCGGCCGCGGCGCGGGGCGTCCGCTTCGCCGCCGTGGTGCTGGAGGTATTCGCGCGCCACCAGCACGTCGATCATCACCGGCACGAGCGTGCGGGTGAGGAGGTAGGAGGTTAGCATCGCGAACACGACCGCGAGCGCCTGCGGCGTGAACAGATACTTCGGCGTGTCGGTGAGCGCGAAGACCGAGACGAAGGCGGCGCAGATCGACAGCGTCGAGATCAGCGCCGGCTTGGCGATGCCGGCTGCGCCCTCGACCACGGCGTTGCGGAAGGGCTTGCCCTCCTCGAACAGGCGGTAGGTGTTCTCGATCGCCACCGTCACGTCGTCGACGAGGATGCCGACCGCGAGCGCCAGCCCGCCCAGCGTCATCACGTTGATGGTGTGGCCGAGTGCTGCCAGCAGCGCCAGTGAGGTCATCAGGCAGAGCGGGATCGAGACGAGCACGATCAGCGTCGAGCGCCACGAGCCGAGGAACAGCAGGATGGTCAGGCCCGTCAGCGCGGCGGCGATGACGGCTTCGTGCCACACGCCCTCGATCGCGTTCGAAACGAAGACCGACTGGTCGAAGAGCGGCTTGATCTCCATGCCCTCGGGGGCCGCCGCGCGGATGTCGGGGAGTGCCGCCTTGACGTTGTTGACGACATCCAGCGTCGAGGCGGTGCCGTTCTTCAACACCCGCATCAGCACCGAGGCGGCGCCGTCGGCGCGCACCACGTTGACCTGCGGTGGGCCGCCGTCGCGGACATAGGCCACGTCGCGCACCAGCACCGGCTGGCCGTTGACCACCTTGATCGGGATCTCGTTCAACGCCGCGATCGCGTCCGGCGTCGCGTTCATCTGCACCGGGTATTGCTGCTCGCCGATCTTGGCGAGGCCCGAGGGGATCGTCAGGTTCTGCGAGGTCACCGCGTTGGTGACCTCCAGCGGCGTCATCCCGAGCGCCTGGAGCGCGTGCAGGTCGAGATCGACCATGACTTGGCGCGGGGCGCCGCCGAAGGGGGAGGGCAAGGTCGAGCCCGGCACCTGGGTCAGGCGCTGGCGGATGCGGTACTGGGCGTAGTCGTAGACCTTGTTGAGGCTGTCCTTGGCCGAGGTCAGCGCGAGCTGGATCACCGGCACCGAGGAGGCGGAGAAGCGCACGATCACGGGCGGCTGCACGCCCGGCGGCATCAGCGCGCGGATCGAGTTCGTGGAGGAGACGACCTGGGCGATGGCCAGATCGATGCTGACGCTCTGGTCGAAGTAGATCTTCATCACCGACGTGCCCTGCAGGCTCGTCGATTCCATCCGGGCGATGTTGTTGACGTTGTTGGAGATTCCGAACTCGGAATAGGTCGTGATCCGCTTCTCCATCTCCGGCGCGGACAGGCCCGTATAGGTCCAGACCACGACGACGACGGGGATATCGACCGCCGGCAGCACGTCCTTCGGGGTCACGACGATGGCGCTGACGCCGCCGAGCATCATCAGCACCGCGAGGACGTAGGTCGTGATGCGGAACTTGAGGGCGTACTGGACGAGTCCCATGAATCTCCGGTGAAGTTGGATCTCCGGTGGATGTCCGGTCAGAGTGCCTCACGAAACACCCGGTCGCCGACAGCCCTTAGCCGGGCCATGCCGACGGGAATTTTGTGAGAGACGCGAAGCCTTGCCCGAGCCGTGGCGCGGGATGATCCCACGAATACCGCACGGCGACTGTTTCTGTTCTATGTCCGATTGTCGCCGAAAAGATGCGCGCGCTGCGATGCCGCATCGCCGCCTGTCCCCGTTGTCCAGGCGCATCGCATCCGCCCGGCAGCGACAGGGTTAAACTGAAAACAACCTTTGCAACAATTGACCTCAGGCCGGGCGCGGTGGCAACGGCGCCGGATTGTCGTCTGCTTGTGCCGCCAGCTGTGCCGCGTCTTGCTGTGCCGCGTCTTGCCGCCGCGCCTGCGCCCGGCCGAGCCAGAGCGCGTTGAGGAGCCACGCCGCCGAGAGCGGCACCGCCACCACCGCCGCAGCGTGGCCGCCGAAACCGAGCGCGGCCAGCCCCGCATGGGACCACGCGCCGACCTGATCGCCGAGGCGGTAGACCACCGTGTCGATGAAGCTCTTCGCCTTGTAGCGGTCCTCGCGCGGCACCACCGTGAACAGCACCTCGCGCACCGGCCGGGCGATGGCGAAGTTGCCGGCCCGGCGCAGCACGTAGATCACCACCACCGAGGCGACGCTCGGCGAGAGTGCGAGTGCGGCGAACCCGACGATGCTCGCCGCCGGCAGCAGCGCCAGCGTCACCCCGACGCCGAGCCAGCGCGTGATGCGCCCGGTGAGGAAGAGCTGCACGCCGAGCGTCAGGGCGTTCACGGCGAGATCGACATTGGCGAAGAAGGCCGTCTGCGCCCCCCGGCTGGGGAAGTTGTTCTTGGCCACCGCCGCCTGCTCGAAATACAGGAAGGTCGCGGTGATCGAGAACAGCGCCAGAAACAGCGCGATGTTCAGGAGGTAGGGCGAGGCGAAGGTCCGCCGGATGCCGGCCCAGATGTCGCCGCCGATCACCTCGCCCGCCCGCGAATCCTCCGGCACCTCGTGGAGGCGCCCGATCAGGCGGGCGAGGCCGTGCATGGCGAAGACCGCCGCCTCCAGGAGCACGGCGGCGGCGATGAGCAGCGCCCAGGTCGGCACGTCGCGCGCCAGCGTCGCCGTCACCGCCGAGCCGCAGATCGCGCCGAGCGTGGCGCCGGCCGCGATGAAGCCGAACAGGCGCTTGCCTTGTTCCGTCGAGAACACGTCCACCACCGTGGCCCAGAAGATCGAGACCACGAACAGGTTGAAGATCGAGAGCCAGACGAAGAAGGCTCGGCCCACCCAGACCGCGGTTTCACCGTCCGTAAGCGCGATCAGGGCGGAAAAAATCAGGATGTTGAGGATGAAGAAGCGGTAGGTGAGGGGCACGAAGCGCGCCCGCGGCAGGCGCTTGACCAGCCAGGCGAAGGGCAGGTTCAGCGCCAGCATGCCGATCAGCGTCGCCAGGAACAGCCAGGGCAGGTTTTCCAGGCCGCCCGCCACGCCCATCTGGTCGCGGATCGGGCGCAGCACGTAGTAGCTCGCGAGCAGCGCGAAGATGTAGGCCCAGGACCAAGCCAGCGCCGGGCCCTCGCCCGGCCTCACATCGACGAGGCGGGCGAGGCGGTCAGAGAGCGAAAAGCCCGACGAAGAGGCCGGGGCCTCGCTCAAGGCTTCACCCCGAGCTTCTGCTTCAGCTCCGGCGCCGAGAGGTCATGGCCGAAGCCGGGCGAGCCCATGGCGAAGGTGTCGGCTGCCTTGAGTTCGCCGACCACGACCGGGTCGAATCCGGCATCCGAGACCAGGGTGCGGGCGGTCTCCAGCGCCTTCGGGTCGTTGCCGGCGATCGGCACCGCCATGCGCGGCTCGGGCCGGCCGGCATTCTTGTGGAAGATCTTGTAGTTGGCCGCATTGAAGGCGCGCACCACGTGGGCGCCGGCCAGATACTTGGCCGAGACCGCACCGATGCCGTCGCGCTCGACCTCGTCGGCGACGGCCCCGTCGCGGGCCTTCACCGCGTTGCCGGCATCGATCACGACCTTGTTCTTGAGCGCCGCGGCGTTCTCACGCCCCAAGTCCGGATAGGCCTTGTAGGGCACCGCGATCAGCACGGCGTTGCCGAAGGCGATCGCCTCTGCCGGGGTGCCGGCCCGCGCCTTGGGCCCGAGTTCTTCCACCAGCGGCTTCAGCTCCTCGGGGTGGCGGGAGGCGAAGAACACCTCGTAGCCCGCCTTGATCCAGAGCCGGCCGAGCGTGCCGCCGATATTGCCCGCCCCGATGATCCCGATTTTCTTGGTCGTTTCGGACTGCGCGAAAGCGGGCAGGGCAGGAAGCAGAAGAATGCCGGCCAGCAGAGCCAGCACCCCACGCCGAACGGAAAAAAATCCCAAAACAATCAGACCGCATCGATGAAGGCCTCCATCTTGCGCCGCTCGGCGGCGTCCGGCAGCCGCCCGGTCGCGGCGGCGAGGTTGTCCTCGACGTAACTCGCCTTGGCCATGCCCGGAATCGGGCAGGTCACGGCCTCGTTGGCGAGCACGTATTTGAGGAAGAACTGCGCCCAACTCTTGCAGCCGAATTCGGCGGCGAACGCGGGCAGGGGCTTGTCCTTCACCGCCTTGAACAGACGGTCGCGGCCGAAGGGCACGTTGACCATCACCGCCACGCCGCGCTCAACCGCCAGCGGCAGGACGCGCTCGGCCGCCGCCCGGCTGTCGAGGGCGTAGTTCACCTGAACGAAGTCGAGCTTTTCCCGCTTCATCACCGTTTCAAGCTCGGGGAACTGCTCGTCGCGCCAGACCGTGACGCCGACATAACGGATGCGGCCCTTCTCCTTGAGAGCGCGCAGGACCGCGAGGTTCACTTCCGTGTCGACGAGGTTGTGCACGGCGATGAGATCGATCTTGTCCGTGCGCAGGCGCTGGAACGAGCGCTCGGTCTCGGCCTGCGCCGCCTCCCGGCCGCGGGCCGCGACCTTGGTGGCGAGAAAGATTTTTTTCGCGCAGGCCCTCAAGGATCAGGCCGAGCACGTCCTCGGCGGTGCCGTAGCTCGGGGCGGTATCGATCACCCGGCCGCCGAGCGCGACGAAGCGCTCGACCGCCTCGCGCAAGGGCGCGGTCGCCTCGGGCGTCGCCGCCACCTCGTAGCGGCGCGAGGTGCCGATGCCCATGGCCGGCAACCGCTCACCGGAGGAGGGGATCGGCCGGGTGATCAGGGCGTCGGCGGCGCGGGCCGGGCGCAGCAGAGCCGGCGCGAAGCCCGCTCCGGCGGTGAGGGCCGCGCCCTGCAACAGGGTTCGGCGGGAAAGCGGCGGGACGGGCGGCATGGAGGCGGGCTCCTCTCGCGGACGGGCGTGGCCCGAGCGAGATAGGGCGACCTCACGGCGCGGGCGAAGGGCTCAACCCGCAAAGCGACCGAAGGTCACCACCGTCTCGCCGTAGCTGCGCCGCTCCAGTTCCTCGAAACCCGGTGGCAGGACCGGGCCGGCCTCCGCGGCCTCCTCGACGAGGACCAGCGCGCCGGGGCTGAGCCAGCCGCCCCCGGCCGCCGCCGCGAGAGCCGCGGGTGCAAGGTTCTTCCGGTAGGGCGGATCGCAGAAGGCCAGCGTCGCGGGCCGGTCCAGGGCAGGTCCGGGCCGGGTCGCGTCGCGCGGGATCAGCAGGGCGCGGTCCTCGCAGCCAAGGGCGGCGATCGCGGCGCGGATCAGGGTGCCGGCCTGGCGCCCCTCGTCCACGAAGAGCGCGCGGGCCGCGCCGCGGGACAGCGCCTCGAAGCCGAGGGCGCCGGTACCCGCGAACAGGTCGAGCACCACCGCATCCTCGACCGCGTCGTCGTAGGCGTGGGCGAGCACGTTGAACAGGGCCTCGCGCAGGCGGTCGGAGGTCGGGCGGATGCCCTCCGCCTTCGGTCCAACCAGCCTGCGCCCGCGCCATTCGCCGCCGACGATCCGCACGCGCGAAGCCCCTTAGCCCTCGCCACGCGGCGGACGACTCGGACGTCCGCCCCCGCGCGGTCCCGGCTTGCCGCCACCACCGGGACGTCCACCGGGGGCACCGCCGGGCTTGCCGCCGGGACGTCCGCCCGGGCGCCCACCGGGCCGGCCGCCGCCACCGGGCTTGAAGTCGCCCCGCGGGCCACCTTTCGCGCCGCCCTTGAAATCGCCCCTGGCGCCGTCGCGGTCACCGCCCTTGAAGCCGGGCTTGCCGCCGAAGCTCTTGCCTGCACCACCGGGCCCCTTGCCGGGTCCCTTGCGGAAGGCGGGACGATCGGACGCCTCGGCGCCGCGCGTGGGGCGGGCCGGCCGCTCGCCCTCGGCGGCACGGGGCCGGTCGCGCGGGGGGCCGCGACGCTCGGGCGGGCGCCCTTCGCTCGGCCGCTCGCGGCGGGGTGCGCCCTCGCCGCGCTCACGGGAGTCACCAGGGAAGTCACGCTGAGGCCGGCCCTCGCTCCGCTCGCGCGGCGGACGCCCCTCGAAATCGGACGGGCGCTCGCGGGGCGGCCCGCGCCGCTCGGCCGGTGCGGCCTCCCCGGCCTCACGACGGCGGGGACGGGCATCGCCCGCGGGTGCGCCACGGCGGAACTCGTCCCGGCCCGGCCGCTCGTCGCGGGCGCGGTTCTCGCGCGGTCCCTCGCTGCGCGGCCTGTCATCGCGCGGCCGGTCTTCACGCGGCCGATCCTGGCGCGGCCTGTCTTCGCGCGCCCTGTCGCGGGGCGCGGACCGCTCCTCCTCGCTGCGGAAGCGGACCCGGCGATGCGGCTCGGGTGCGGGCTTCTCGGGCGAGGGCTGAAGCCGCTCCACCAGCACCCGGCGCTCGCCGGCCGCCTGGATCGCGCCGACCCGCTCGCGGCCGCGCTCGGCCGCCTCCGCGCGGGCGGTCTTGGGGTCCATGCCCCGGCGCGGCACCTTCGAGGCGCGAGGCCGCGTCTCCTCGTCGGCGCGCCACACGGTCGGGGAAGGGGGACGCGGGGCCGGGCGTGCCCCGGCGCGGGGGGCGGCAGGGCGGGCGGGATCGCGCGGCGGACGGCCGGCCGAGCCGCCGCGAGGCCCCGAGCGGGCTTCCGAGGTGCCCTCGTCGCGCGCGCCTTGACGGCCCCGTCCTGCGGGCGCCGCCTGCGTGGCGCGGGTGGCCTTCTTCGGGCTTCCGAAGGGGGCGATCGTCTCGCGCACCGGGCTCTCGAAATCGACGCCGGCCTGCTCGGCGAGGTTCTTTCCGAGCTGGTCCTTCAGAACCTTGGTGCGGATCTCCTCGACGAGGCCGACTTCGAGGTCGCCGAGCTGGAACGGTCCGAACGAGAGCCGGATCAGCCGGTTCACCGACAGGCCGAGATGCTCGAGGATGCGCTTGACCTCGCGGTTCTTGCCCTCGCGCAGGCCGAGCGTCAGCCAGACGTTGTCGCCCTGCGCCCGGTCGAGGGTCGCCTCGATCGGGCCGTACTCCATGCCGTCGACGGTCAGGCCCTTCTTCAGCTTGTCGAGATCGGGCTGGGTCACGTCACCGAAGGCGCGCACCCGGTAGCGGCGCAGCCAGCCGGTATCGGGATGGGCGATCACCTTGGCCAGCCCCCCCGTCATTGGTGAGGAGCAGCAGCCCTTCGGTGTTGATGTCGAGCCGGCCGATGGCGACGACCCGCGGCAGCTCCTCGGGCAGGCCGTCGAAGACGGTCGGGCGGCCCTCCGGGTCGCGGGCGGTGGTGACGACGCCGCGCGGCTTGTGCAGCAGCCACAGCCGGGTCCGCTCGCGGGCGGGCAGGGGCTCGTCGTCCACCGTGATGCGATCGGAATCGGTGACGTTGATCGCCGGCGAGGTCAGGACCTTGCCGTTGAGGGTGACGCGGCCGGCCTCGATCAAGGCCTCCGCGTCGCGGCGGGAAGCGATGCCGGCGCGGGCGATGGCCTTGGCGATGCGCTCGCCCTCGGGCGTGGCGGGTTGGTCCGCGGGCACGGCCGGGGAGGGGTCTGGAATGTCGGTCATCCGCGCCCCTTATCAGAGCAGCGGGTTGCACAAAAGGAAAAGGCGGCCCGCGAGGGCCGCCCTTTCATCGAACCGTGCGGTCCCAGTCGGTCACAGTCGCGGCGAACGACCGCGCACCGCGCCCATCACCGCCGAGATCAGGAACAGCGCGATCGCGACGAAGAACACGATCTTGGCCGCTTCCACGGCGGTGCCGGCGATGCCGCCGAAGCCGAGCAGCGCAGCGATCAGAGCGACGACGAGAAAGGTAACAGCCCAACCGATCATGGTATCCTCCTGACGTCCGTCTCGGACGATGTCTTGCAGTGTCTTTCGAAGTCTGTCCTGGCTGAGAAATTGCCAAGCTGCCGGAATCGTTCCGTCGATGGCGCTGAAAACGGTTGCCGGAAGCGAAGCGTTCCGGGGAAGCGCCCGGCCCCGCCGCGTTCGGCCGGCCTACGATGCCCGCTCGGAGGATGGTGCCCGGACAAAGCCCACATCGGCGGCGACCGCCTTGAGCCGATCGGGCTCACGCTCCTTGCGCTCGGAGTAGCGGTCGACGAGGTAATCGGCCCGTCCGCGGGTCAGGAGCGTGAACTTCATCAGCTCCTCGCACACGTCCACGACCCGGTCGTAGAGCGGTCCCGGCCTCATGCGGCCGGCCTCGTCGAACTCCTTGTAGGCCATCGGCACCGAGGACTGGTTCGGGATGGTGATCATCCGCATCCAGCGCCCGAGCACCCGCAGGCTGTTCACCGCATTGAAGCTCTGCGAACCGCCCGACACCTGCATCACCGCAAGCGTGCGCCCCTGCGTCGGGCGGACCGAGCCCTCGCTCAGCGGCAGCCAATCGATCTGGCTTTTCATCACCCCGGTCAGGTTGCCGTGCCGCTCGGGGCTCACCCAGACCTGCCCCTCGGACCAGACCGAGAGTTCGCGGAGCTCCCGCACCTTCGGGTGGTCGGCCGTCGCGTCGTCGGGGAGCGGCAGGCCGTGCGCGTGGAAGATCCGCACCTCGCCGTCCATCGCCTCCAGCAACCGGGCCGCCTCGTAGGCCAGGAACCGGCTGAAGGAGCGCTCCCGGAGCGAACCGTAGAGGATCAGGAAGCGCGGCGCGTGCGCGAGCGGCGTCGACGCCTGCACCCGCTCAGCGGTGGGCAGTTCGACATGCGCCTCGGAGAGGTTCGGCAACCCGTCGGCGAACGGCTGATGGGGCTTGTCCACGCGGCAATCTTTCCATACGCTTCAACAAACGTTGAATTGATGGGCCAACAATGGACGAACGGCAAGCCCTCGCCGCCTTCGCCGCACTCGGCCAGGAGCACCGCCTCCGTGTCGTGCGCGCGCTCGTCATCGCCGGGCCCGACGGCCTCGCGGCCGGGGCGCTGGCGGCCGAGGTCGGGGTCGCCAGCACCAACCTGTCCTTCCACCTGAAGGAGCTCTCGCATGCCGGGCTGATCACGTTCCGGCGCGAGGGCAAGTCGGTCATCTACAGCGCCGCATATGCTGGCCTGTCCGCCCTCATCGCCTTTCTGATGCGCGATTGCTGCCAGGGTCGGCCTGAGGTCTGCGCCCCGGCGGTCGCCGCCCTGTCCGCCTGCGACTGCCCCACCGGAGACACCGCCCATGCCTGAGGCGTTCGACGTCGTCATCTACCACAACCCTGCCTGCGGCACGTCCCGCAACACCCTGGCCATGATCCGCAACGCCGGCATCGAGCCGCACGTGGTCGAGTACCTGAAGACTCCGCCGAGCCGGGCGCTCATCACCCGGATGCTCGCCCGCGCCGGCCTCTCGGTTCGAGATGTCCTGCGCGAAAAGGGCACGCCCTACGCCGAGCTCGGTCTCGACGATCCGGCCCTGACCGACGCGCAGCTCCTCGACGCGATCGAGGCCCACCCGGCCCTCCTCAATCGCCCGCTCGTGGCGAGCCCGAAGGGCGTGCGCCTGTGCCGGCCGTCCGAGGCGGTGCTGGACCTGCTGCCCGCCCAGCAGGGCGCGTTCGTGAAGGAGGACGGCGAGCGCGTGGTGGACGAGCACGGTCGTCGCATCAGCGCCGCCTGAGGAAGCCCGATGTCCCTGTTCGAACGCTTCCTCACCCTCTGGGTGGCCCTGTGCATCGTGGCCGGCATCGCGCTCGGCCACGTCATGCCCGGCGTCTTCCACGCTGTCGGCGCCGCCGAGGTCGCCAAGGTGAACCTGCCGGTGGCGGTGCTGATCTGGCTCATGGTCATCCCCATGCTGCTCAAGATCGACTTCGTCGCGCTGCGCCAGGTCGGGCGGCACTGGCGCGGCATCGGCGTGACGCTCTTCATCAACTGGGCGGTGAAGCCGTTCTCGATGGCGGCGCTGGGCTGGCTGTTCATCGGCACCCTGTTCCGACCGTACCTGCCGGCGGAGCAGATCGACAGCTACATCGCCGGGCTCATCATCCTGGCGGCCGCGCCCTGCACGGCGATGGTGTTCGTCTGGTCGAACCTGACCCGCGGCGAGCCGCACTTCACGCTGAGCCAAGTGGCGCTCAACGACACCATCATGGTGCTGGCGTTCGCGCCCCTCGTCGGCCTTCTGCTCGGCCTGTCGGCCATCACCGTCCCATGGGGAACGCTGGTGCTGTCGGTGGTGCTCTACATCGTCATCCCCGTCGTGATCGCGCAGGCGGTCCGCCGAATTCTGCTGGCGTCCGGCGGCCAAGCCGCCCTCGACCGCCTGCTCGGCCGGCTCGGTCCGGTCTCGCTGGTGGCTTTGCTGGCCACCCTCGTGCTGCTGTTCGGCTTCCAGGGCGAGCAGATCCTGGCCCAGCCGGCGGTCATCGGTCTGCTCGCGGTTCCGATCCTCATCCAGGTCTACCTGAACGCGGGGCTGGCCTACCTGCTCAACCGCTCTGCGGGCGAACAGCACTGCGTCGCCGGCCCCTCGGCGTTGATCGGCGCCTCGAACTTCTTCGAACTCGCAGTGGCGGCCGCCATCAGCCTGTTCGGCTTCAACTCGGGCGCGGCGCGCGCCACCGTGGTCGGCGTCCTCATCGAGGTGCCGGTCATGCTGTCGGTCGTGTGGATCGTGAACCGCTCGAAGGGCTGGTACGAGCGCGGTGCGTCAGCACGAGGAACGGCGCTGCAATCCGTTTCCCCCGAGACCCGAGTCGGGTAGCCGCGCTCGTCTGATCGCAGCCCCCGTCTGGGCCGGGTAAGCGGCTCATCACAACTCGAGAACGCGCTCCCCCCTCAGCAACCCCTCACACGATCGAGCGGATTGGATTTCGAACCCTGGCGGGGCAGGGCGGGGCTTCGACGCGTAAAGGCGCCCGGAGCCTGTCCCCGGCGCTCGAAAGCTCGCGAAAAGATCCGTCAGGCCGCCAGCGTCCGCCCGGGCCGGCCCTCGGCCGTGGTCCCGGCTTCGAGCAGGACGGCGATCTCGTGGACCGGGCGGGGCGGGCTGAACAGGTAACCCTGCACCTCCTGCGCACCCTCGGCCCGGATGGTGGCGAGTTGCGGCTCGGTCTCGACGCCTTCGACCAGGGTGGTGATGCCGAGGCTCGCCCCCAGGCTCACGATGGCGCGGATGATCGCGCCGGCCTCCGACTCGGCGGCGCAGTCGCGCACGAAGGAACGGTCGATCTTGATCTTGTCGAAGGGGAAGCGGCGCAGGTAGCTGATCGAGGAATAGCCGGTTCCGAAATCGTCCATGGAGATGCGCACGCCGAGCTTGCGCAGGGTGTGGAGCGTTTCGAGGTTCGCCTCGGTGTCGTCGAGCAGCACGTTCTCGGTGATCTCCAGTTCGAGCCGGCTCGCCTTGAGGCCGCTGGCCGCGAGCGCGCCGAGCACGCTCTGGATGAAGCCGCGGTGGCGCAGCTGCAGCGGCGAGACGTTGACGGCCACGCTGATCTCGCCCGGCCAGTCCACCGCGTCCCGGCAGGCTTGGCGCAGCACCCATTCGCCGATCGGCACGATCAGACCGCTCTCCTCGGCGAGCGGGATGAACACCGCCGGGCTCACGAGCCCGCGCTCGGGATGGTGCCAGCGGATCAGCGCCTCCATGCCGGTGATGCGGTTGTCGGACAGGTCCACGAGCGGCTGATAATGCAGTTCGAAGCGGTCCTGCGCGAGCGCCTCGCGCAGCTCGCGTTCGAGGCCGAGCCGCTCGCGCAGGGTCTCGTCCATCTGCGGCTCGAACAGGCGGACGGTGCCGCGCCCCTCGGTCTTCGCCTCGTAGAGGGCGAGGTCGGCCTCCTTGAGGAGGCGCTCGATGTCGTGCGGGACGTCGCCCTCGGCCAGGGCGATGCCGGCGCTCATCCCGATCTCGACGGTGATCCCGTCGAGGGTGTAGGGCGCGGCCACGGTCTCGATCAGGCGCTCGGCCAGGGCCGCGGCCGCGGCCGCATCCTCGACGCGGGAGAGCACTGCGAATTCGTCGCCGCCGAGCCGGGCCACGACGTCGTGGCTGCGCACATGCCCGCGCAGCCGATCGGCCACCGCCCGCAGCAGGGCATCGCCCACCGCGTGGCCGAAACTGTCGTTGACCGGCTTGAACCGGTCGAGGTCGAGGCAGAGCACCGCGAGCGGCGCCTCCGCGGCGGTGCGCAACGTCGCGAGCCATTCGGCGCCGACCTCGCGCAGGTGGGTGCGGTTCGGCAGGTCGGTGAGCCCGTCGTGGCGGGCCATGTGGATGATGCGCGCCTCGTTGCGCCGACGCTCGGTAATGTCCTCGAAGGTCGCCACCCAGCCGCCGCCATCGGCCATGGGCCGGTGGATCACGGCGATGACCCGCCCGTCGGCGAGTTCGCGCAAAACCGATTTCGACCCGTCTCCGCTGAGCGAGGTGCGGGTGCCCTCGCTGATCGCATCGACCGTGGCGCCGCGCTTATAGCACCCACGCGCCACCAGCATCTCGATGATGGCGCGCTGGCCCATTCCGACATGGACCGCGTCGTCGGGCAGGCCGAAGATCCCCAGGTAGCGCCGGTTCCACACCACGAGCCGCTGCTCCGCATCGAACATGCACAGGCCGTGCGTCATGTTCTCCAGGGCCGCGTCGAAGCGCCGGTTCTGCTCGCTGAGTTCGGCGTGCGCCTCGACCAGGGCGCACCGGGTCCGGTGCTGCTCGGTGACGTCGCTGCCGACGCCGTGATAGCCCAGGAAATCGCCCTCGGGCGAGAAATGCGGGCGGCCGCTGATCTCGAACCAGCGCGGCGTGCCGTCGGGATGGCGGTAGACGTAGGTCAGGTCGCGGAACGGGCGGCGGGCGGTGATCGTCTCGCGGTAGACGGCAAGGCTCTCACCCTCCCCCTCGCAGACCAGGGCCGACCGTGTGAGCCCGATCAGCTCCGCCGGAGAGCGGCCCAGCACACGCTCGGCGCCTGGGGAGACGTAGCTGAATCGATCCTCGGCATCGGTGGCCCAGAGCCAGTCGAAGGCGATTCGCGCGAGTTCTTCGAGGTCGTTCAGGGGCATGAGATCACCGCGGACGAGCCGGACTTTTACGCCTAAAAGTGAATATTTCCTCATGCCCGCGTCTTGGACATTTCGCCTAAATTTTACCCGTTCCGTGTTGGCCCAAGTGAGACTCAAGTGGCCTCCAAGTGCAGAAGGGCCCCATGACTGTCGCCTGAATTGCACAGACCTTAGAAAATTCCGCAAGGTTGCATCACCGCAATCTCAGGGCCCCAGACGGCTGTCGGGTCGGGTACGCCGGAGCCTTCGCCCCACCGAGCCGTTATCCGCGATACGGAAGCGGTGACGTCGGAAGGACAGCGGATGGCAGAGGGCGACGACCTGTTTCCCGGCTTCGCGCCGCTCTGGATCGAGGGGCCGGCGGGCCGCTGGTTCGGCCGGGCCGGCGGCCCCGAATCCGCGCCGCCGCTCCTCCTGCTGCACGGCTTCCCGCAGAGCCACGCGATGTGGCACCGGCTGGCGCCGGCGCTCGCCCAGACGCACCGCGTCATCGCCCTCGACATGAAAGGCTACGGCTGGTCGGCCGCGCCGGATTCGGGGAGTGGGGAGAACGCCTACGCCAAGCGGCGACTCGGGGCGGAGATCGTCGCAGTGATGGAGCGGCTCGGCCATATCCGCTTCGCGCTGGCCGGCCATGATCGCGGCGCCCGCATCGGCTACCGGCTCGCCCTCGACGAACCGGGCCGGATCGAGCGCCTCGCGCTGCTCGACATCGTGCCGACCGACGTGCAGTGGGCCCGCATCGAGGCGAATCCTAAGGCGAACCCGCACTGGCCGTTCCTGTCGCGTCCCGCCCCGGAACCGGAGACGGTGATCCGCCGCAATCCGGACGGCTATTTCGAGGGGCTGCTGCGCGACTGGACCGCCGCACATGATTTGACCGCCTTCGACGCCCGTGCGCTCACCCTCTACCGGCAGGCCTGGGCCGTGCCCGAGCGCATCCACGCGATGTGCGAGGATTACCGGGCCGGCGGCGCCGACGGGCCGGACCGCGCCGCCGACCGCGCCGACCTCGCTGCAGGCCGGACCCTGGCGATGCCGGTTCTGGTGCTCGCGAGCGAGGCCTATCTCGACCGGGACAAGCCCGAGACCGCGCTGGCGGCTTGGCAACGGACCTTTGCGCCACGGGCGCAGGGCGCCCGCATCGCCTCCGGCCACTTCATGGCCGAGGAGGCGCCGGAGCCGACTTTGCGAGCGTTGCAGACTTTCCTGGCGGCGTGATGCCTCAAAAGCGCTCGACCCACGGCCGCAGGGTGATCTCGTCGGTCCAGGCGCTGCGATCCTGGCGCAGGAGGGCGAGGTAGCTCTTCGCGATGGCGTCCGGATCGAGGGTCGCGTCGGGATGATCCTGCGGATCGGGCCGGGCGGCGGAGCGGATGGCGCCGTCGATCACGACATGGGCGACATGGATGCCCTGGGGCTGAAGCTCCCGGGCAAGGCTCTGCGCGAGGCCCCTCAGGGCGAACTTGCCCATGGCGAAGGGAGCCGAGCCCGCAAATCCCTTCACGCTCGCCGAGGCGCCGGTGAACAGGATCGCGCCGTGGCGGTGGGGCAGCATCCGCCGGGCGGCGGCCTGCGCCACGAGGAAGCCGCCATAGGCCGAGACCGAGAGGGCGCGGGCCACCGCCTCCGGATCGAGATCGACGGTGGCCCCGCGCAGCCGTCCGCTGGCGTTGTAGACCACCACGTCCGGCGCACCGCCGAGCGCCGGTTCGAGCCGGGGGAACAAAGCCTCGACCGCGCCCGGATCGGTGGCATCGCAGGCATGGATGACGGCCCCCGTCTCCGCGGCGAGGTCGTTGAGTTTTTCGGTGTTGCGCGCGGCGAGCCCGACCTTCAGCCCCTCGGCCGTGAACAGGCGCGCCAGCGAGGCGCTCAGGCCGGGGCCGGCACCGACGATCAGGGCGCGCTGGTAGGTCGGGACCATGGGAGGAGGCTCCGCTGCATTGCGAGGACGAAGGGTCGAACGCGCCGCCCGCAGCCGCGGTTCGACGCTCCGCCCCGACGCCTCTCCCGGCTCACCCCCGCCGCTCGGCGAAAAACTCCCTGAGGAGCCCTGCCGCTTCGCCCTCGCGAAAGCCCGAATAGACCTCCGGCGCGTGGTGGCAGGTCGGCTGGTTGAACACGCGAGGGCCGTGCTCGACGCCGCCGCCCTTGGGATCGGAGGCGGCGTAGTAGAGCCGGCGGATACGGGCGAACGCGATCGCGCCCGCGCACATCGGGCAGGGCTCCAGGGTCACGTAGAGGTCGCAGCCGGTGAGCCGCTCGTCGCGGAGTGCGGCGCAGGCGGCGCGGATCGCCAGGATCTCGGCATGGGCCGTGGGGTCGCACAGCGTGCGCGGCCGGTTGCCCGCGACCGCGAGCACGGTCCCGTCCCGTACCACGGCCGCGCCGACCGGTACCTCGCCCAAAGCCGCAGCCTCGCGGGCGGCGGCGAAGGCGAGGTCGAGGAAATCGGGCATCAGTCGCCCTTCATCAGTCGCCCTTGGAAGCCGCTTCGCGGGCGATCTCCCGGCCGCCGATATCGCTGCGGAAGAAGCCGTCCGGCCAGTCGATGCGCTTCACCGCCGCGTAGGCGCGATCTTTCGCCTGCCCGACGCTGGCACCGAGCGCCGTGACCGCGAGCACCCGGCCGCCATCGGCGAGCAGCCGGTCGCCGTCGCGGCGGGTGCCGGCCTGGAACACCAGAACCGTCGCGTCGCCCGCCTCGTCCTCGGCCGCCTCGACGCCGCGGATCTCCGTGCCGCGGGTCACCGCGCCGGGATAGCCCTGTGCCGCCATCACCACCGTGAGTGCGGCGCGGGAGGCGTCGAAACCGATGGCGACGCCGGAGAGGTCGCCTTGAGCCGCCGCCAGCAGCGCCGGCACGAGATCGCCGGTCAGGCGCGGCATCAGCACCTGCGCCTCCGGATCGCCGAAGCGGGTGTTGTACTCGATGAGCTTGGGGCCCTCCGCCGTCAGCATCAGCCCGGCATAGAGGATGCCGGAAAACGGGGTGCCGCGGGCGGCCATGCCGGCCAGCGTCGGCGCGATGATCCGCGTCATCACCGTCTCGGTGATCTCCGGCGTGACGATGGAGGCGGGGGAATAGGCGCCCATGCCCCCGGTATTCGGGCCGAGGTCGCCGTCATGGACGCGCTTGTGGTCCTGCGCCGTCCCGATCGGCACCGCACGGGTGCCGTCGCAGAGCGCGAAGAAGCTCGCCTCCTCGCCGAACAGGCATTCCTCGATGACGAGCGCCCCGCCTTCCGTTCCGTCGAGGATCGCCCGCACGGCGGCCTCGGCCTCGGGCAGCGTCTCGGCCACGGTCACGCCCTTGCCGGCGGCGAGCCCGTCGGCCTTGACCACGATCGGCGCGCCGCGCGCGCGCAGATAGGCCAAAGCCGGCTCGAGGTCGGTGAAGCGGGCGAAGGCGGCGGTCGGGATGTCGTGCTCGGCGCACAGATCCTTGGTGAAGCCCTTCGAGCCTTCGAGCTGCGCTGCGGCCTTCGTCGGCCCGAAGGCGGGGATGCCGGCGGCCTGAAGGTCGTCGACGAGGCCCGCCACCAGCGGCGCCTCCGGCCCCACCACCACGAGCCCGACCCCTTCCGCCCGGCAGAACGCGACGACGGCAGCGTGATCGAACACCGCGAGGTCCGGCCGGTTCTCACCGTGCTGCGCCGTCCCCGGATTGCCGGGGGCGATGAACAGCCGCGTGCAGAGCGGCGATTTCGCGATGGCCCAGGCCAGCGCGTGCTCGCGCCCGCCGGAGCCGATGAGCAGGATGGAGAAGGGCTCGGTCATGAGAAGAACCCTATCCAAAAAATTTTGGGCCGGGGAAAGGGCGTTTCGCGTTTGCCCCGGCAACGCACGGGAGAAGCCGCCTCATGGCGCCGACAGATCGTCAGCCGGACCGTCACGAGGGGCCGGGCCGAAAGCGCCGCGGGCTCGGCCTGGAGGGCGCCAGCACCCTGGTGCAGACGCTGGCGATCCTCGGGGCCGGGGCCTGGGGCGTCTACACCTTCGTCTACGAGGCGCGGATCAAGCCGGGGCTCGCCCCGCCCTCGGTCTCGGTGAAGACCGACCTCGCCCGGGTCGGCGAGCGCGGCGACCGGGTGGCGATCCGCTCGACCGTGACCCGCACCAATGTCGGCCAGGCGGGGGTGCGCGTGCTCGGGCTCACCTACACCGTGGTCGGCATCCGCACCCGCTTCTCCGAACCGGGCGACGACACGGCGGCGCGGGAGGCCGCCTTCCGGGCCTCGCTCTCCGGCACGGCGAACGTCGATGCCGCCCGCGACTACGTGCGCGAGAGCGGCGGGACACCGATCCTGCGCCAGGGGCTGCTGTTCTCCGGCGCGACGCCGCTCCCGAGCGAGCCCTCCGACCTCAATCCGGGCGAATCCGTCTCCCGCGACGTGATCGTCTATGCCGACCGCAAGACCTTCGACGCGGTGCGCTTCGAGGTGCGGCTCGCCTACGCCAAGGAGGACGACCCGCCGGTGCGCCTGCGCTTCGAGGCGGGGGCGGACGGAGTGCTCGCGACCGTCCCGGCCGAGCCCTGCCCCGCGCCGAAATGCCCGCTGCGGAGTACGGATTTCGCCACCGAATTCTCGCTGTGGTGAGCGCGTCGGCGCGGCCCTCCCTTTGGCTCGCTTTATCCCGCGCGCCGGACGGAACGGTTGGCCGGGCTCGCCTGTTGATGTCTGCCATGCCGATCTGTCGCCACTCGATCGCCCCCCCCGCCCGCACACCCCGCGAGCAACCCGTCGTTCGGCTGTCGCACTACGTGGTGCAGCGCCGCTCGGCGCCACGAGCCGCCAACGACAACCGCCGTTCGCGTCTCGCGCCGGTCTGGCCCTGGGCCATGGCGGCGGCCGCCGCCCCGGCCGTGACGGCGGCGCTGATCCTCACGCGCCTGATCTGACGCCGGGCGCGTTCATCGCACCCGCTGTCCTGTTCGCTCGACGCCTTCCCTCGAGAACCCGGCGCAGCCGGCGTTCCAGGCCGTGCGAATGCTCCCTGCGTGGCGGAGCAAGCCGTCAGCAGGGGTGACGACGCGGCTCCGGCGCCACACCCGCACGCCGTTCCCCAGCTGATCGCGCGGTCGGCCTTTACCTCTCCCGGCCCGTTCCCTAGCGTCCGGCCCCATGCCGCTCGTGCCCCCGCCACGTCCTGCGACCTCTGCCGCCGCCGTGCCGCCGCCGGGGGAGCCGGCGCCCTCGGCGCTGCTCCAGGCCAACACCCCCGAATGGTCGGTCGGCGATCTCGCCGCCGCCCTGAAGCGCACCCTGGAGGACGCCTTCGGGCATGTGCGCCTGCGCGGCGAGATCACCGGCTATCGCGGGCCGCACGGCTCGGGCCACGCCTACTTCTCGCTGAAAGACGGCTCGGCGAAGATCGACGCGGTGGTGTGGAAGGGCGTGCTCGGGCGCCTGCGCCAGAAGCCCAAGGAAGGGCTCGAGGTCGTCGCCACCGGCAAGATCACGACCTTTGCCGGAAAATCCTCGTACCAGATCGTCATCGACTCGATGGAGCCCGCCGGCATCGGCGCCTGGATGGCGCTGCTGGAGGAGCGCAAGCGCCAGCTCGCGGCCGAGGGGGCTGTTCGAGACTGACCGGAAGCGACCGATCCCGTTCCTGCCGCGGGTGATCGGCGTCGTCACCTCGCCGACCGGCGCGGTGATCCGCGACATCCTCCACCGGCTGGAGGACCGCTTTCCCCGCCCCGTGCTGGTCTGGCCGGTGCGGGTGCAGGGGGAGGGAGGGGGCGGCGGAAGAAATCGCCGCGGCGATCCGGGGCTTCAACGCCCTGTCGCCCGATGGCCCGATTCCGCGGCCGGACGTGCTGATCGTCGCCCGCGGCGGCGGCTCGATCGAGGATCTCTGGGCCTTCAACGAGGAGGTGGTGGTGCGCGCCGCCGCCGAGTCCGAGATCCCGCTGATCTCGGCGGTCGGCCACGAGACCGATACGACGCTGATCGATTTTGCCTCCGACCGCCGCGCCCCGACGCCGACGAGCGCGGCCGAGATGGCGGTGCCGGTGCGGGCCGAACTCAGCGCCCAGGTCCATGAGCTCGGCGCCCGGCAGGCGGGCACGATGCTGCGGCGGATCGAGCGCGAGCGGGCGGATTTCCGGGCGCTGGTGCGGGCGATCCCCGGCGCCGACGCCTTCCTCGCCGTCAAGCGCCAGCGCCTCGACCTCGCCGACGCGCGGCTGCGGCCGGCGCTCGCCGCCAATGCCCGCGATTCCCGCGAGCGCCTGAATCGCGTCGCCGACCGCCTCACCCGGCGCTCTCCGGCGATCGCGCTGGCCGAGGCGCGGGCACGGCTCGCCGCCATCGACCACCGCCCGCGCACCGCCATGAGCCGCATCGTCGAGCGCCGCCGCGACCGGCTCGACGCGCTCACCAGCCTGCTCGGGGCGCTCAGCTACAAGGCCGTGCTCGCCCGCGGCTACGCGCTCGTGCGCGACGCCGACGGCCTGCCGGTGCGCTCGGCCGCGGCCGCCGCCCAAGCCGCGTGGTTCCAACTGCAATTTGCCGACGGCGCTATTTATGCGCGCCCCGAGGAGGCTCCGGACGACCCCGTTGCGCCCCCTCTTGCCGAAGCCCCGCCCTCGCCGCGCCCGAAGCGCGCGCCCCGCCGGGCCGCGCCCGAGCCCGCACCGAAGCCTGAGAAGGCGGCGGCCGAACCGGCCGCGCGGCAAGGATCGCTGTTCTGATCGCACGCGGCCGGGCGCCGTCCCGCCCCCGCATCACCCCCTCCTTGCGCGGCAAGCACCTTGACCGGCACGGCCGCCTCTGCGACCGAGCGGCACGGCTCCTGCCTCACCGGCGGCGGGCCCCGGCATCCCGCAGGAGAGACGCGTGACCACGACGATCGACTCGGACCAGAAGCTTCACCTCGTCTTCGGCGGCGAGCTGGAGGATGTCTCGGGGGTACGCTTCCGCGACGTGAAGGATCTCGACATCGTCGGCGTCTTTCCCGACTACGCCTCGGCCCAGACCGCGTGGCGCTCGAAGGCGCAGGCCACCGTCGACAACGCGCAGACCCGCTACTTCATCGTCCACCTGCACCGCCTGCTCGAGCCGTAAGCGGGCAGGGCGGGCCCCCGCGCAGTGAAGTCCTTCTCACGAAACCATTGTGAGGGCTCGGCCCCGCTGGTATGAGCCGCGCGGCCGGATGCTTGTGCGGTCTCGGACGTAATCGTTTCGCGCGCGTCCCGCGAATGACTTGCAGAGTGAGCCGAGAGACGCCCGGCATGACGTCGTCCATCAAGATCATCGCCGGCAACGCGAGCCGTCCGCTTGCGGAAGCAATCGCCGGCTACCTCGAATTGCCACTCGCGAACTGCATGGTCCGGCGCTTCGCCGACATGGAGATCTTCGTCGAGCTGCAGGAGAACGTGCGCGGCGAGGACGTGTTCATCGTCCAATCGACCTCGTTCCCCGCCAACGACCACCTGATGGAACTGCTGATCATGATCGACGCCGCGCGTCGGTCGTCGGCGCGGCGCATCACGGCGGTGATCCCCTATTTCGGCTACGCCCGGCAGGACCGGCGCACCTCGGGCCGCACGCCGATCTCGGCCAAGCTGGTGTGCAACCTCATCACCGAGGCCGGCGCCGACCGGGTGCTGACGCTCGATCTCCACGCCGGACAGATCCAAGGCTTCTTCGACATCCCCACCGACAACCTGTTCGCCGCCCCCGTGATGGTGCGCGACATCAAGGAGCGTCTGGCGCCCGGCGAGCGCATGGTGGTCTCGCCCGACGTCGGTGGCGTGGTACGCGCCCGTGCGCTCGCCAAGCGCATCGACGCGTCGCTGGCCATCGTCGACAAGCGCCGCGAGCGGGCGGGCGAGTCGGAGGTGATGAACATCATCGGCGACGTCGAGGGCCAGTCCTGCATCCTCGTCGACGACATCGTCGATTCCGGCGGCACGCTGGTGAATGCGGCCGAAGCCCTGCTCAATGCGGGCGCCAAGGAGGTCTCGGCCTACATCACCCACGGGGTGCTGTCGGGCGGCGCGGTCTCGCGCATCGCCGCCTCGCGGATGAAGGAACTCGTCATCACCGACTCGATCCTGCCGACGCAGGCGGTCATGCTCGCCCGCAACATCCGCGTGATCTCGATCGCGCCGCTGCTCGGCGAAGCGATCGGGCGCACGGCGACGGAATCGAGCGTGTCGAGCCTGTTCACCTGAACGAATAGCGGAATTCCAAAGGGATCATCCCTTTGACGGGGTCTCGGGGCAGCGCCCCGGTCTTCCTCCAGGGCTCTGCCCTGGACCCGCGAAAGGGCTTGCCCTTTCGCAACCCCTGACTTCGCTCAGCAGATTTCGGCGATCTCGAACTCGTGGTCGTTGACCGTCACGGTGTCGCCGACGCCCTTGCCGGTGAGCGCTTGGGCCAGCGGCGCGACGTAGGAGATCGAGCCGGCGGACGGGTCGGCCTCGTCCTCGCCGACGATGCGGAAGGTCTGCCGTGTGTCGTCCTCGCGCAGCACGGTCACCGTCGCGCCGAAACGCACGGTATCGCCCTCGAACGCTTCGACCGGTTCGGCCGAGTTCTTCCGCGCGGTCCAATAGCGCAGATCGCGCGAGACACGGGTGTGGTCGGCCTTGTCCTGCTGCGGCGAGAGGCCGGACAGCTCCGCCTCCAAGCGCGCCACCTCGGCCTCGATCTGCGCAAGGCCCTCGGGTGTCACGAAGTTGGTGTGGGAGGAGATGGGCCGATCGGGAAGATCCTCGAAGGCCTCGCCACCTTCCGGCTCACGGACGAATGCTCTGCTCATAAAATACGAAATGCCCAAGCCTAAGCCGCGGTTCCACCGATGGCGACGACGGTCCGGCCCCGCACCTGACCGTCGAGCAGGGTTTCGGCGAGGCCGCCCGCCTCTTCCAGGGAGACCGTCCGCGTCATGGCCTTGAGCCGATCACGGTCGAGGTCGCGCGCGAGCCGGGCCCAGGCCTCGCGGCGGGGCGCTTGCTGCGTCGTCACGCTGTTGATGCCGAGCAGGGAGACCCCGCGCAGGATGAAGGGTGCGACCGAACTCGGCAGGTCCATGCCTCCGGCATTGCCGCAGGCGGCGATGGCACCGCCGCCCTTCGTCATGGACAGGACGTTGGCGAGCACCCGGCCGCCGACCGCGTCGATGCCCGCGGCCCAGCGCTCCTTGGCCAGAGGGCGCGGCTCGCCCGCGAGCGCCTCGCGCTCCAGGATCTCGGCCGCACCGAGACCTTTCAGGTAATCGGCCTCGCCGCCCCGGCCGGTCGCGGCGATGACGTGCCATCCGGCGCGCTTCAAGAGCGCCACCGCCACCGAGCCGACGCCGCCGGAGGCCCCCGTCACCAGCGCCGGCCCGGCCTCGGGGGTGAGCCCATGCCGCTCCAGGGCGAGAACCGAGAGCATCGCCGTGTAACCCGCGGTGCCGATCGCCATCGCCTCGGCCGGGCTCAGACCCTCGGGCAGGGGCACCAGCCAGTCGCCGCGCACCCGGGCGCGCTCGGCGAGACCCCCGAGATGGGTCTCGCCGACGCCCCAACCGGTGAGCACCACGGCGTCGCCGGCCTTGTAGTCGGGATGCGCCGAGGCCTCGACGGTGCCGGCGAAATCGATGCCGGGGATCATCGGGAAGCGGCGAACCACCGGCATCCGGCCGGTCATGGCGAGCCCGTCCTTGTAGTTCAGGCCCGAATGCGAGACCCGCACGGTGACGTCGCCGTCCATCAGGTCGGCCTCGTCGAAGTCGCGCAGGGCGAGGCTCTGGCCGGCTTCGCCCTTCTCGATCACCCAGGCCCTGAACGCCGCCATGGTCCGCTCCTCCCGTCTCATGTCGGGAGGGGAGCTACGGCGGCCCGGCCCTGAATCAAGGCCGCCGGTCGAGACCGACGCTTGAGACCGACACGGCCGCGGGCCTCAATAGCCGTCGTAGATGCTGCCCCGCGAGAAGCCGAGGCCGACCGCCACGTCCGCGGAGGAGGCGCCGGCGATGCCGAGAGCGTCCGGGATCGATCCGACACCGACAGGGCCGTAGCCGGGAGCAGGACCGAACTCGGGCCCGCCCGCGGGCACCCAGGCGGCGCGGGCGGGCTGCACCAGCACCCGGCGCTGCGTGGTGGTGTAGACCGGCGGCACGGTGTGCGGGATCACCTCCGGCGGCCGCACCAGCACCCGGCGGGTCTGCACCGCGTAGCGCGGCGGGGTGGTCACCCAGCAGCCGACGAGCTGGCCGTAGGCATCGGTGCTGGTCTCCCACCGGCGCGTGCCGGGGGCGACCAGCACCTGCTCGGACACCGTGTCGTAGATCGGCGGCGTGGTGCGGTAGACAGTGCGCGGCGGCTGGACCAGCACG
The DNA here is from genome assembly GCA_900234795.1 of Methylorubrum extorquens. NCBI lineage: Bacteria > Pseudomonadati > Pseudomonadota > Alphaproteobacteria > Hyphomicrobiales > Methylobacteriaceae > Methylorubrum > Methylorubrum extorquens. The sequence continues at coordinate 1,536,172 of LT962688.1, read as the reverse complement.
CGCTCCGCGATGGTGTCGTAGACCGGCGGCGTCACGACGCGGCGGTAGCACTCGGCGCTGACACAGCCGCCCCCGGCATGCGCGGGCGCGGCCAGGGCGATCACCGAGACGGCGGCGACGGCAAGGGAGGGGAACAGGCTCGAGCGGGGCAGGGGGGTGGCCATAACAACCTCGGAACGCGACTTCGATACGATTTCGACGCCGCCGCGAGTCCCGCACGGGCCTCAGCGTGGCATAACATTCGACGTACAAAGTGCGGCCAAGGTTGCCTGCCGGACAAGCTCGATTGTCAAAGACAGTAAAATTAACCAACGACTAAGACTACGCAGATCTAAACATTCAGCTTCGACTTCACGTTTCAGCCGCCGGGCGGGATCGCATCGGATCAAAGACGCAGGCGGGGGCGTTGCTAAAAAAACCCTTCGCACCGCGCAGGGGAGGGCGGGCGGCAAGGCGCGCTTGTCAGCCCATCGGCCAAGGGCTAGAGCGCTTCCAAATCGGGCGGCGGCGGCGCCCGGGACGCTTGAAACCGCCGCACGAGGGGATCGCATCCGCAAGCGGGCGACGGGCCGGTGAGGAGCGCGCCCGCCCCTGCCCAGGCAAGCCCCCACCCAGGCAAGCGGATTTAAGGACCGAACGGCCCATGACCTACGTCGTCACCGACAACTGCATCAAGTGCAAGTACATGGACTGCGTCGAGGTGTGCCCCGTGGATTGCTTCTACGAGGGCGAGAACATGCTCGTCATCCACCCCGACGAATGCATCGATTGCGGCGTCTGCGAACCGGAATGCCCCGCCGAGGCAATCAAGCCCGACACCGAGGGCGATCTGGCGAGCTGGCTGAAGCTCAACGCCGACTACGCCAAGACCTGGCCCAACATCACCCAGAAGAAGGACGCCCCCTCCGACGCCAAGCAGTGGGATGGCGTGAGCGGCAAGCTGGAGGCCCATTTCTCGCCCAACCCCGGCTCCGGCGACTGAGCTCCTCCGCCGCGCGCCCACGGGCAGCACGGCGGGACGGGCCCTGGAACCGAGGCGGCGTCTCGTCGCAGGCGGTTCATCCAGGGTGATACCCCAAACGCACCACGGCCTCCCTCGAAAGATCCACCGGAAGCTCCGGCGACGCTCTTTTCGACTGGCGAAAAACCTTCGATCCTCCCCTGCGGAGACGCGCTCGCGCGCCGGCAATCCTTTGATTCGCCGGCCTGTTCGTGTTACATAAGGGCTCGCCGTCGCTCACGCCCGATGCGCCCCTCCTGATCGCCCTCAAAGCGAGTTCCATCTTCCTGGAAAAGAGGCTGGCTGCAATCGACCGCCGGAAGCATCTCGCTCCCGGTGGATGCCTTCGTGTGGTGTGAGCAACGCGAGAGCCCGGGAACCGGCCAGCGCCTCGATGGCGCGCCGCCGGACAGAGGCATGCGCCGGGTGTCCCGCCCCGGAGGTGACGAGCGTGCGGGCGTGGACGCGCCCCGCGTGGATGACAGTGGAGGCTCATTCCGCATGACCACAGCCAAGAAGACGACGGTAGCAGGCCGCCAAGGCTTCAAGACCGGCGAGGCGGTCGTGTATCCGGCGCACGGCGTCGGGCGGATCACCGCGATCGAAGAGCAGGAGATCGCGGGCTACAAGCTCGAACTGTTCGTCGTCTCGTTCGAAAAGGACAAGATGGTCCTGCGCGTTCCCACCGCGAAGGCCAACAGCGTCGGCATGCGCAAGCTCGCCGAGCCGGAACTCGTCAAGAAGGCCCTCGACGTGCTGACCGGCCGCGCCCGCATCAAGCGCACGATGTGGTCGCGCCGCGCCCAGGAATACGAGGCCAAGATCAATTCCGGCGACCTGATCTCGGTCACCGAAGTGGTGCGCGACCTCTTCCGCTCCGAGGCCCAGCCCGAGCAGTCCTACAGCGAGCGTCAGCTCTACGAGGCCGCCCTGGACCGCGTCGTGCGCGAGATCTCCTCGGTGAACAAGATCACCGAGACCGAAGCGCTCAAGCTGATCGAGCAGAGCCTCGCGAAATCGCCGCGCCGCGCCAAGGCCGATGCGGAAGCCGACGCCGAGGGCGAGGACGACGTGCAGGAAGAGGCCGCCTGAGACGGCTTCCATTAGCGAATCAGATCGCTGCACGATTCGCATGTGTGAACCAGAGGGCTCGGCGCCACGCCGGGCCCTCTTTTTTCATGCACCGCCCGTACAGCTCTTGACCCTTTCGCCTCCGACGCCACGCGCCCGTAGGGAACAAGCGTCGCACGGATGTGTTGTGCCTCTGCCACGGAGGGCTTGCCCCATGGTCCTGTCCGGCATGTCGCCGACCGACGGGACGGAGCGAGCGGATCCGAAACGCTCGAACCAAGAATGCTCGAACGAGAGAGGCGGGGATGGCAGAGATCGCGGGGATGCGGCGTCAGTTCATTCGAACAGCGATGGAGGCGCCGTTCCTTGCGAGGGGATGAAGAGCGTGGTTTGGCGGTGGCCTGGAAGGAAGCGCGCGACGAGCGCGCCCTGCACCGTCTGATCTCCGCGCATATGCGCCTCGTGATCGCGCTTGCCGGCCGGTTCCGCCATTACGGCCTGCCGATGGCCGATCTCGTGCAAGAGGGCCATGTCGGCCTGATGGAGGCCGCCGCCCGGTTCGAGCCGGAGCGCGAAGTCCGCTTCTCCACCTACGCCACGTGGTGGATCCGCGCCTCGATCCAGGACTACATCCTGCGCAACTGGTCGATCGTGCGCGGCGGAACGAGTTCCGCGCAGAAGGCCCTGTTCTTCAACCTGCGCCGCCTGCGCGCCCGGCTGATGCAATCGACCGAGGAGCAGGTCGGCTCTGAGATCCACGGACGGATCGCCACTGCGATCGGCGTCTCACGCGAGGACGTAGCGCTCATGGATGCCCGACTGTCGGGCCCCGACATGTCGCTGAACGCTCCGGTCGGTGAGGAGAGCGAGGCGTCCTCCGAGCGCATGGACTTCCTGGTCGACAACGCCGCCCTGCCCGATGAAACGGTCTCGGCCCTGGTCGATGGCGAACGGCGGCTCATCTGGCTGCGGCAGGCTCTGACGGTGCTCTCCGAACGCGAGCTCCGGATCCTGCGGGAACGGCGCCTCGCCGAGGATCAGGCGACCCTGGAAGCGCTGGGCCACCGCCTCGGCATCTCCAAGGAGCGCGTCCGGCAGATCGAGAACCGCGCCCTGGAGAAGCTGCGTCGGGCGCTCGCCGAGAAGTTCCCGCAGGCACCGAGCAGCGTCTACGCCTGATCGATCGAGGCAGGTTTGCTCAAGGGCGGCACAGGCGTGCCGCCCTTTCGCATTTTAGAATGCGATCAAGAGGTAAGCGCCGACCGCTCGACGGACCAAGCCGTCCGGTTCCGCCGCATGGATCGCCGGAAATGCCGGCAGGCATGGCTGCGAGCCACCTTGTCGTGACGAAGGAGACCCGGCGTCGCCGGCGGGCTCTAGTCCGGCTGCACGCGCCGGAGGCGGCCCGTGGAGACGTTGCGACCGACGCCGAGCCCTCGGACAGCCCTCGCCCTGCCGCCGCACAGCGCTGGGCCAGGCTCGGCGATTTGCCAGCATCTACCTGGGTACTTTGAGGTCAGAGGGCAGCCGGACGCGCTTGTGGCAGCGGGGGGACATCGCACGGGTAGGACGAGGCCGGCGAACTGTCGGCCGATGATCGCCTGCCGCACGACGGCACGGCATCACGAGGGCGCCATCGGCGGGCCGTCATGCCGATTGGCGCCCGTCAGCCTCAGGCCGAGCGGCGTGCCGCACGCCTCGGTGGCGAGGTGGCGCTTCGTGCCCGGCATGCCTCAGTCCGTTGGGTTCGGGCGGCTGACAGGGCTGCCCCTCTTTGGCCGTGACGACGGGCTTCGACCCGACGCACCCGGCTCCGGTCGATCTTACCGGCCGCGTGCCAGTGGCGCAGACGGCGCCAGCAATCGCGCAGCAGGGCGAGACGCGGACGCTGTTCAGCCCCTGCCAAGCCGGAAACCTGCCTCAAGCGTGATGCGCCCATCACCGGTCACCACAGGGGTCGAACAACGGGGTGTCACGCGATCGCGCGGATACCGACCGTCCCGACCATGGCGCCCAGGCTCGATAGGGAGCCGGCTCGCGAGGGACGCGTCGGGACACGGCCCGGCCTTGGCGTGATCCCGCCGGGCAAAAAAAATTTTTAAATATCTATTTTTGTCAGCAGCTTAATCTGAAATGCGCCGAATCTTGAGCGCGAAAAGCCGTCCTATCTGCGCAATAACGGCCATGAAGCGCCCCGACTCGCTTGCGACCACGAAAAGTGCCGGCTATAAGCCCGCTCGTCGGCCCTCGGGGGCCGGCATCGGAGTGTAGCGCAGTCTGGTAGCGCACCACGTTCGGGACGTGGGGGTCGCAGGTTCAAATCCTGCCACTCCGACCATTCCTCCCTAGGGAATGCGTCTTCCCGAGAATCCGGCCGCAGGTTCGGTCACAGGCTGGTGCAAGGATTCGCCAGTCTGACCTTCCGGCCACACGTTGCGGCCAGGGATTTCGAGGCCGTCAGGCGGCTTGCTTAAGTCGCCGTCCGCCGAGAGCCTTCCGCGCGCCTTTCATGTATGCGTCCGAGTGGTGCCCGTACCGCTTCTCGACCGTCATGCCGATAAAGCCAGCCAGTTCCCGGATGTCGGTTCCGGCCTGCATGCCCCACGTCACCGCCGTGTGCCGGACGACGTCGTCGCCGAAGCCGAGGTCGTAGCAGAGGTTTGCGACGGATCGCTTCTTCGATCCCACCGGCTTGTCCTGCCACTCGACGACGTAGCGCTGACCGAGCTTGTGGTGCCAGCGCCAGAGTTGGTTGACGAGGCAATCGGGCATCCGGGCCTGCTTGTTTTTCTTGGCCTCCTTCGCGATCGCCTTCCGGTGGAAGATCGCCACCCGCTTGATCACGGGGACCTGCACCCGGCGCTCGAACACCTCGCCGTCGATCGTCCAGGTCTCGATGCGCTCCTCCACCGTGGTCTCGGTCTTGAGCTCCTTCCAGGCCTTGCCGACCTCCCGCGCGAAGGAGGCGTTGCAGATCAAGCCCGAGCGCGTGCCGGTCCGCACCAAAGCGTAAACCCCAAGAGTCCACGTCACCTCGTGCAATTGAACACAAGCGACGGCCCAATCATTCGTCGCCACATCAGTTTCCGAGCGAGGTGAGCCTGAGACTAGTGCGGTCCGCCCTTGACCTGACCGGCTGGCTTTGGGCCGGACCGATTGAGAGGATCAGCCTGGATCAGAGGAGTTGGGAATGAAGCGAGGACAGAGGCCGAGCGCGGAGAAGGTCGTGCTGATGCTGCGCCAGATCGAGGTACAGACGGCGCAAGGCAAGAGCGTCGCTGTCGCGTGCAAGGAGGCGGATGTCTCCGAGCAAAGCTACGTGACGAGTGCCTACTCCAGGAAATCTACTACTCGCTGAGAGAAGCACAGGTCGTGATTGGCCTATGGCAGAACACCTACAACCGTGTCCGGCTGCATTCGTCGTTGGGCTACCGGCCGCCCGCGCCTGTCAGCTTCCCGGACCTGACCTTCCGGCTACCCATGGCCACTACCATGCAGTCGCCTCCCATCTGGCCCGGTCCAAAATACCGGTCAGGTCAACAGCGGGTACGCAGACATGAAGCAGGAGGCGATCGACGCTCTGCGGGCTGCCTGGGCGTTGGAGTGAAGCTGTTGCGCCAATATGCGGGCGCTGATGTCACGAGGGTTGCGAAATATCCGCGCTAGTTGCGATGGTAGCTTAGGAGGACTACGAGCGGCTATGAACAGCGGCACTGACGTATTTCGGCAGCCTTTTCAGCCACGGGAGCGACGCTGGACCCGGATGGGGCAGCGGCCAGCCATCGCTTGGCTAACCGGACTGTCCGGAGCCGGCAAATCGACCATCGCCGACGCAACCGATCGTGCGCTGACCGAAATCAGCCGCTGCACCATGGTGCTTGATGGCGACAACCTGCGTCAGGGCCTAAGCCGCGACCTCGGCTTCACGGCAGCCGACCGGGTGGAGAACATCCGCCGCGCCGCCGAAGCCGCGCGGCTGATGGCGGAGACGGGGCTTGTGGTGATCGTCTCACTGATATCGCCCTTCCGCGCTGAACGCGCGGCGGCGCGGACGATAGCGGGAGACATTCCCTTCCTCGAAGTCTTCGTCGACACGCCGCTCTCGATCTGCGAAGCGCGTGACCCCAAAGGCCTCTATGACCGGGCGCGTGCCGGCAAAATTCCTAATTTCACCGGTGTCTCTGCTCCGTACGAAGCGCCAGAGACGCCCGACCTGACGCTCCGAACGATGGGGGCGTCAGTTGCCGAAACGGCTTCCCCATTGATTGATGCGCTACTCGGCCTGAGTGCGACATAACAATACTGTCGTCGAGCCCCGCCTGAGAGCGCAGCACCGGGCGGTAGCCGGGGTGGGGTCATCCCTTCGAGGACGCAGGCGGTCTCGGGCGGGTAGCTGTCGCCGGGCATGCAGGGATTCTCGCGCCGGCCCAGCCTGGGGGCAAGCCGGCCCGGCAACGGGGGCGTGATCTGGAACGGGATACGGCGTTCACGGCACATTCCCGGCCACAGGTTGGGGCTCGCGGGCCACGGATCGCGGACGATGACGAACCACGGAGAAAGACGACGAAGGGGGTTGCTCCCAAGGGAAAACCCGCCTAGTAGAAGCGGCGTCGGCGCACGTCCCCCGTTCGGGGCGTGGGGGCCGCAGGTTCAAATCCTGCTACCCCGACCAAACAAGAAGAGGAACGCCCTACACGGGCATTGAGACGTTAAAAAAGGCGCCCGTAGCTCAGCTGGATAGAGCACCAGACTACGAATCTGGGGGTCAGAGGTTCGAATCCTTTCGGGCGCGCCATTCATATGTTGTTGTCAATACGTGGTTGAAATTTAAGTCAAACTTTTCGCATCAGGCCGTGGCTTAAACAGTACACAGTTCTGGACGAGCGAGTAAAATTATAGACATAGTCTATACTTGATCAGCTTAGCGAGATATGCTTATTATGAGCACAATCGTTCTGACACGTATGGCTTGTTAGGCATATCTCCATCTGTAGTGCTGAGGCTCTTGGATTTCAACTGTCATGCGCAGAAGATCCAGCTAGCTCTTGCACTAGAATTTTCAGCGAGAGCTTGGGCAACAGCGAGGCCACCTCCTAAGGCCTGGCATTGATCAGGAAATCGGCTCTGCGGCACCTCACCGAAGATGGGTCCGCCCATTGTTTCAACGCCCCATGCTTGCGCCGATGCTGCAACCAATCGGCAGAACTGCGGCTCACGGAAGCCACAGGGGCTAGTTGACTTGCCAAGCCTAAACCTTCCTGTTAGATGCAAACATAAACAATTGTCCTTCCGCCCGACGAAAAATAGTTTCAGCGCATGAAAAGAAAAAGTCGGGTCATTATTGATGGGGCGGAAGATAAACAAGGACGCTCCCTACTTGTCATATCCGCCCTTTATCATTGCCGTTCCGAACTGCTCGATACCGAAATTCACTTCGTAGACGCGAACAGCTTGGCTGTGCATGGGGCAATCGATCTCCTGCGCTGGGAAACAGGTCTTGATGTCGGCATTTCGTCCTGCGCCGACGAACCTGGCGACGCCTCGGTCTTCGAGGGCGCCAAGCTGTACGCTGCCGTTCGCTTGGACAGTCCGGACGGTCTGCATGTGGCGGAAGCGAAACAGTTCGGGATTCCGCTCCTTCTCGCACTTCAATTTCTGCCCAGGTCGGCAACGAGCGAGCAGTTAGCACTCCTGCGTGCCGCACACGATCCGGCTCTGTTCGCCCAGCATCTTATCGAGCGCATGCGATGACCGAGCGCGCGGCAGGAACCCGCCCGACTGTCTTGATCGTCGGGATGCAGAACAGCGTGCACTTGGCACGCTGGCTTAACATGCTGCGCGGCGACCTTGCGCGCTTCGTCGTCTTCCCTGTCCACGATGGAAAACCAGCATCCGAACTGCAACCTTGGTCGCCCGTCACTAGCCGCAGCGACGTCGAGGCTCTCGGTCCCGGTGAGGTAGGTGTCTTCCAAATCACTCACGTGGCTCCTCTCGAACTGGGGAAGCGACATCTATCTCTATCACCGCTTGCCCGCGCACCGTCCAATCTTGCTCGAACTGATGCGCAGCATCGACGGCTATCTGGCAGAGTGCCGGCGCGACGTGCCGCTGGCGCGCCGGCTCGGCCTGAAGGGGCAAGCCTTCGACCCGTTGCCGGCCTCCGGCGGGATCGATTTCAGCACCGTTCCGCCGCTCGACCAGCTCACACCCCCATCACGGCGCAATACGATCCTGGTGAAGGGCTATCATGGCTGGTCAGGTCGTGGGATGCATATTCTATCCGCCCTACACCTCGCCGCGCCCGCCCTGCGCGGTTATCGCGTCCGCGTGCAGTTCTGCTCCGCAGCGATGCTGGAGATGATGCAAGCGATGGCGGAAGCGGACAGACTCGACATCGCGCCTGTCCTCTATGACCCGAGCCACGAGGAAGCGCTCGCCCGGATTGCGGAAGCTCGCATCGTCATCGGCATCGGGATTTCGGACGGGATCGGGACAACCCTTCTCGAAGCAATGTGCTACGGTGCCTTCCCGATCAAGGCCATGACCTCCTGTGCCTGCGAATGGGTGCAGAGCGGCCGCGACGGCATCATCGTCGATCCGCATGACGTCAATGGCCTTGCCGAAGCCCTTGTGCAGGCCGCGACCGACGACAGGCTGGTCGATGCGGCTGCCACGCGCAATCGGACACGTGTGGAGGAGCGGTGGGATGCAGGCCGTAACGGTGCGGCAGCGCGATCGATCTATCGCCACATGCTCGGCCATGTCTCCCGCAACGCCGTGCCGACCGTCTGAGCCATGTGCCCTGAAACCGTCACGATCATCATCCCCGTCTACAATGGCGGGCCCTTTCTGACCCAGGCCATCGAGAGCGCGCTGGCGCAAACGTGGTCGGCAATCGAGGTGCTCGTCATCGACGACGGCTCGGAGGACAATGGACATACCGAACGGGTCTGCCGCTCCTTCGGCACCCGTGTCCGCTATCTGCATAGGGAGAACGGCGGCGTCGGCGCAGCTCTCAATACCGGCATTGCCGCGATGAGCGGCCGATATCTGACTTGGCTCAGCCACGACGACCTGTACGATCCGCGCAAGGTCGAGGTGCAGATGAAGGTTCTCAACGCCCAGCCAGGGCCGTGTGTCGCCTTTGGCGACTATGCCACTATGGGCGAGGATGGCACTGTTCTGGCCGAGATCGAGACCGGATCGGGCTATCGCAGCGATCAACCGCTATGGGCCATCCTCGAAGGTCGTATCAACGGCTGCACCGTCCTGCTGGACCGTGCCCTACTGGAGCGCCATGGCGGCTTCGATATCGGTTTGCCGACAACCCAGGACTACGAGCTGTGGTGGCGGCTTGCGCTGCATTACCCCTTCGTCCACGTGCCCGGCGCTCTGGTCCGGCACCGCGTGCATGAGGGACAGGGGTCGCGCGGACGTCGGCATATCGAGGAGGCGAGCCTGCTGTGGATGGAGATGCTCGAGCGAGTGCCGGAGGAAAAGGCGCGCGAGCATGCGGGCTCGGAGTTGGCCTTCCTCCTTCGCGCCTGCGACTTCCTTAAGGTCACAGGGTATGACAGCGCCAAACAGGGTGCCGACGCACTGGTGCGCCGCCGGGCACGAACGCTTCGGGCTGGCATCGTCCTGAGCAGCCGCAGTCCGCGTGCGGCATCGGTCGCGAAGGCCGAACTCGCCAGCAGCGGTCTGGACCTCGCCTTCCTCTTAGTGGACGCCTCGCTCGATCAGCAATCCCTGCTCGTCGCCGATCCGCTGCCGGAAACTTTATCGGGCAGCACCATCCTCGGCGCACCGATCGATCCGCAGGATCTGGTCACCCGTGCTCTTGCTGAGTTCGATGCCCCGATCCTCGCCTTCCTCCGGCAGGACGTCCCCGTCTCCGCCTTCTGGCCAGCGTTCAGTCGCCTCTTGCGCGATCCGGCTCTCGACGGCATCGCCATTCCACAGGAGGCTTGGCCGGATGCGGATCCGCTCGGCGCCTTATCCGGCTTGATCGTACGCCGCGACGCCCTCACCGCTGCCTTGACCCGCGCCATCGAGACGCGCGGTGACTTCCTCCAATCACTCGGTATGTCGAGCCGGCTCCATGTCGCCGCAAACTGATCTTTCCGGCGACGCGCCTGACTTCGATGGCCTGCGTGTCCAGATTCCTGGCGAGCATCAGATCTGGTTCGTCTTCGGCGACCAGCGCCATTACATCACCGATATCGACGTCATGCGGTCGATCTTCCGCGACGACGCGTTCCGGACTGAAACCGATTGCGCCCGCCTGCCGGAGGGAAGCGTGCTCGGACCCGGCAGTCGGCTCGTCCGCCGATCGGGAAGCACATCGGTTCACCTCGTAGTCTGCTCCCATCCCGGGCAGGAGACGCGCCATCTCGTCATCGACGAGGCCCAGTTCGAACATTACGGTTTCGACGCCGAGAAGATCGTCGAGATCTCCCCGGAAACGTTGCGCAATATTCCGGTTGGCCTGCCGCTCGGGCCTCTCGCCACTGCCCTTGCCATGGCCGAGCGCTACAGCCTTGAGCGTCTGGCGGAGGGTTTGCAGCCCGACCGACCGACCCTGCTTCTGCTGCTGGAGGAGCGGAACCGTTTCGCGGAACAGTTCGCTACCCATCTGCAGGAGACTGTCCGCCGCCGTGTGAACATCCTGTTCGGCTGGCTCGAGGATGGACAACTCGTCATCAGTTCGGCCGCTCCCGCTACGGCAGGGTCTGTGACAACGCGGTTGCCTGTCGAGGATTTGGCATCGGCCGCGCTTCCCCTACGGATCGACCGGATCGACCTGCTCGCGACCGAATTCAAACCTGCCGCGCGAGCGGTCATCGCGGCCCTCGGCTGCGCCTTCGATCTCACGCCTCTCGCAGCTCCTCCAGCGCCAAGCTCCATGGACGCGGCTGCAATCGGGGAGTTCCGGGCGCTTGTGCAACAGGCCGCCCGTACCATCGCCTGCAGCGATATCATGCTAGCCGCGCTACGCGCTTGGTTTCCGGGGCGGCCAATCACGATCGGCCTCGATCCCGAGCCCGGAAAGCCAAACCTGTTCCGTGTGCATCCGGCTCGTCTGGATCCCGACGAGGAGTTGCGTGTTCTGATTTGGAACGGAGCCTTGGAGCCGGAAAAGCGACTCGTAGCGGAGACCATCGCCGCCTGCCGCGACGACCAGGCCGCGGTGCGTTTCTATAGTCTCGGCGGGACGCCCATGGCCCGCGCGCCTGCCGGTCTGCGGAACCTTGGCCCTGCCAACTGCCTCGACCTTAATAAGCTGGTCTGTGTCCTGCGACCTCACCTTGTCTGGTTCCCGAGCCCGGCGCCGGAAGTGTTCGATTTCCGCGTCTCAGCTGCCATGGCGCAAGGTTTGCCGATCCTCGCTGGCGCAGCTTGCGGCCTCGGCCTGCGCTTAGATGGTCGTCCTTACAGCTGGATCCTGCCCATGAATGCGACGGCGGTGATTGTGCGGTCAGAACTCGCAGCCGTCCGGACACGATGGGCGGCAGAATATAGTCGCCTGCGGCGGACCGAGGCGGCGCCGAGCTTCTATCCGGGCGCCTACCTCACCTGGGACGCCCCTACTGCGTCGGATTATGCAGAGCCGCAGCCGCAGGTGGCAGCTCCCTTGCAGCCAGCGAAGAAAAAATGGCGGCTGTTCCGATGATGATGATGCCGGCCGCAACTGAATTGCCAGCCGGGCGTCGACCGATCCGCGCCCTGATCTGCGATTTCGACTTCTACTCGGCGCTCGGCGGCGGGCAGACATTCTATCGGCGCGTGGTCGAGCGGCATCCGGATTGGACCTTCCTCTATCCGTCGCGGGGGCGCGATCTCTCGGGCGAAGTGCGCTCCGGCCTGCCTGCCAATGCGCATCCCTACGGCTTCGATCGCTTTCTCTATCCGTGGGATCTCCTCGGCGCGCTGAAGATCGAAGGCGTTGAGGAGCGCTCCTATGCCTTGATCGTGTGCCAGATAGCCGTGCCACTTCAGGGCCAGTTTATCGACGTTGTTGAAGTGCCCTCCTTCTTCCCCGTGGCGCATCTCATCCGTCCGATCTTCGCCGCGTTCGGCATCGGGGTCGGAACGATCTCGCTGGGTATGCTCGGCTGGCTGAGCGTCAGCAACCGCAACGCCTATGCGTCGGAAGTCCCCGAGGCGGTCGTGCAGCGGATCGAGGACATGGAGCGGCGCTGCATCGCGGGCTCGGATGTGAGCTACACGATCTCGGATCTCCATGCCGCCGAGAACATCCAAGCGAAGCCATCGGCGATCGTCGACATGCATGACGCCCTTGATACGGTACCGCTCCCGGCGCCCCTTCCGCCAGGGGAAGGCCCGCCCGATCTCTGGTTCGTCGGACGCCTTGACAGGAACAAGGGACCGGACCTCTTCATCGAAATTGCCTCCCAGGTTCCCCGCTCCCTCTATCGGAACTGTTATCTCTGTGGTCCGGACAACCACTGGGCCACATCAGGACCGCGCTGGTCCGAGACGGTGCTCGACCTCGCCCGCGAGCGGCAGGTCCCTGCCGAGTATCTTGGCGAGATCAGCCACGAAGAGTTATGGTCGCGCGCCTTTCGCGGCCGTTCGGTGCTCGTGATCCCGTCCCGTTCCGATGCGTTCAACTACGTCGCGGTCGAGGCAACCATGTCGGGGGCACCGATCCTCCTGTCGAAACAGGCGGGTGCCGCAGCCTTTCTCGAAGCGCGCCATGCTGGGATCGCTCCGCCGATCATCGATCCCGACGATCTGGCCGATGCCGCAGCCAAGCTGGAGCTTCTGCTCGGCGATTACGAGGCGCGATCCGGACATTTGCGCAAAACCATCCTAGAGGGCGGCTGGCCGCCGCCTCGCAACGACTTCTTCGCGGACGTGATCGGATCGGCCCCGGCAGGTTCGGGCCGTACGGATCATGGCCGTCTTGAGCGGGCTCTCGCAGCCCATCCGTTGAGTCATGCCCCTGCCCGGATCTGGCGCTCTGTTGCGCCGCCGCCTGCGAGGAACGACATCGAGATCATCCTGCGCGCTGGGCGTGATCGCGGAGCGCTCGAACGGAGCTTGGCCACCTTGCGCGCGCCGGGGTCGGACGGACTTGCCGTGAAAATCCTAATCGAGGCACACGGGGAGTTCGAGGATCTGCCGCAGCGCCTGCGAAGCTTCCATCCTCATGCGACAATGCTCTCCGCGGCGATCGGAGAGGCGGCCGCCATCAACCGTGCCTTCGAGCAATCACAGGCTGAAGCGATCCTCCTGCTTGAGGCCGGCGATGGCATCGAAGGCGCAGCCTTGCGCCGCCTTCTGCGGGCATCTCAATCGACGCCTGAAGCTGACCTCGCGCTGGGGCTCTGGTCGGAACTCGACGAATTCGGCGCGGTCCTTCGGAATCATAAAGCCGCCCAGTTCAATCTGCACAGCCTGATCGATCCGGAACCACGGACCGGCGGCATTCTGTTGCGCCGGAGCGAGCGACTCGTGATCGATGAGTCGATGGGGGATTGTGGCCTTCTCGACCTCTACGCCCGCCTTGCAGACGGCAGCCCGATCGTGTGCGGTACGGAACGGATCGGTTGGTCCTGGCCGGCCGCCGAAGCCGGCGGGGCCTTGCGCAGCCAGACCAATCTATCGCCATTGCTCCTGAAATGGCAGTTCAACCCACCCCGGATCGGCAGTTGGATCAACGCAGCGGCTTGAGGATCGACATGGCTACGCTGCAGCCGCTCGCCGGTGTTCGGGTTCTTGTCACAGGGGCCTCCGGATTTCTGGGGCAACACCTGGTGCGATCTCTGCTCGCCCTCGGAGCCGAGGTCGCAGCCCTCCTGCGCAATCCGCAATCCGGAGGCTGGCCACACTTCCAGGCCCGCGAGCCGGAATGCGCCAGCCGCGTCGTCATCCTGCGCGGTGATTTGCTGGACGAGGCCGCCGTCGTTCAGGCAGCAGCAGGTGCACAGATTGTCTTCCACCTCGCCGGAAACGGAGGCGGCGGCGGCTCGTTCCGATCGTTTACAGACGCGAACATCACCGGCACCTGCAACGTTCTGACAGCCTGTGCGACGCATGCGGTCGCACGCCTTATCTTCGCCAGCACCGCCGCTGTCTACGGGACGCAGACGCGGACTGCTATCGAAGAGCACCATCCGCTGCGCGGGCGAAGCATCTATGCTGCCTCGAAAATCGCGGCGGAAGCCCTGGTCATGGCCTATGTCGAGACCGGCGCGTGGGCCGTGTCGCTCCGGCTCTCCAATATCTATGGGCCCAACCAGAGCACCGAAACGGTGGTCACCACCATCCTGCATCAGCTACGCGCTAAGGACGAGATCGAACTTCAGGCCCTGCACCCAGTCCGTGACTATATTCATGTTCAAGATGTGGTGGATGCGCTACTCGCCGCGGCCATCCGGCCGGACCTGCCGGCTGGCCGGCCCTTGAACATCAGCTCGGGTCACGGACAATCGGTCGAGCAACTCGTGATGGCCGCAATCGCCGCCGTGCAGCGCGCCGAGCCGGTCCGCTCCATCCGGATCCGGTCGGCGGACAAGGGGAATGGTCAGCTGCCCGATCATCTCGTCTGCAACAACGCAGCAGCCCGTGCCGCGCTCGGCTGGGCGCCGCGCATCGACCTCGTCGACGGCCTGCAGGCAAGCTACGCTTGCAAGCTTGTCACCCGCTGATCCCGACCGGCGAGCCCGCCTCCCCACCAGGATTGTTGCGAGGGCCGTGCGAGGATCCGTCACAAAAAGACCTTGCCTCGGCACGGTCGAGCTTTCAAAACAGCCCTGCTTCGCACGGACGACGAGGGAGCGAAGCACCGCGTGCCGGTCGCAGAACCGTTGTAAAGACGAGCGCCTTGTGACACGGCGGTGCTGCGTGCCTCGGAGTCCTCCAGTCGATATGCTCTCGTGTCGTCCTGGCGGCATCAAACGATACGATGCGGCAAGACCTGTCACGGACCGGAGCTGAGCCGCATGGGTCAGCCGTCCGTTATCAGCGATACCCTCGTCGTAATCGATTGTACGAACCAAATGGAAGCTTAAGATGGGCGAAGCAATCCTGCAGGATCGGACTGTCAAGACAGACGACAGCTTGCACAAGGGAGCGTTGACCCATCGAGACAGTGGTCGGCTGTTCGGATCAGCGGGCGAGTCCGAGCCAGCTGTGATGCCCAATCCGAAGGTCACGATCGTGATGCCGGTCATGAATGGTGGCCGATATTTCGAGCTGGCACTTCGTAGTGCGCTAGCGCAAACTTACGGAAACATAGAGATTATTGTCGTCAACGACGGGTCCAACGACGGCGGAGAGACGGAGCGGATTGCGCTAAAGTACTCCGATCGGATCCGATATTTTAGCCAAGAAAATCGCGGCGTGTCTGGCGCGCTGAACACGGCGATTCGCCACATGACCGGCGACGTATTCACTTGGCTTAGCCACGACGACATATACCTCCCTCATAAAACCGAGTCACAAGTCTCCTTTCATCGGCGCCTAAATAGGCCAAATGCGATTCTTTTTACAGATTACGGCCTGATCGATCCGGAAGGAAAACTTTTTTATACCACCGATATTGAGCTTGGATTGCTTACAGAAAAGCCGCTCCTGCCGCTTCATCGCGGCCTTGTCAACGGGTGCACGCTCTATATTCCTGCATGGATCATCAAAGAATTTTATCCATTTGACGAATCCCTCCGGTACACGCAGGACTATGATCTCTGGCTCAGGATCTCCCAAGAACACGAGTTCTTTCTACAGAAGGAAGCACACGTTCATTACAGAACCCATCCCGGCCAGGATTCTCACAAGCCCGGATCGCTGATTGAGCGGAACAGGCTCTTTCAGCGCCTGATGGACGGACGCTCTGAGACGCAGCGGGTTCAGATGGAGGGCAGCGAGAAGCGCTTCTTTGTGGAGAATGCTACCTACTACGGATCTGCCGGAATCGCGGAGGTGGCGGCCTACGGCCATGAGCAGGCTGCGCTTTGGTCAGCCGCGAAGACCCTGGTCTCGGTCATTCTTCCCTGCGATCGTTCGGTCCGCACGGCGGGCGCCGATCCGGTACGGGCGCTGCGCTCGATCCTGCAGCAGAGCCACACCAATCTCGAGGTGATCCTCGTCACCGATGCCCCGCTTCCAGCCGATCTGGAGGCGGCGATCGCGGGTGACCCGCGCGTACGGCGCATTCCGTCGGAAGCAGGCGCGGATCCGTTCGACACGGGAATGGAGCAGGCGCGCGGCCACTATCTGGCCTTCCTCGACCCTCGCGACACCTTTTTGTCAGATAAGATCTTACGCCAGCTTGATGCGATGGCGGAGGCGGGCCGCACCGTCTCATATACCGGCTATTCTGTCGGAGGCGGAGGCACGGAGCCGGCTGGGCCGGGAAGCAGCCTCGGGGAGACGACCTACCCGGAGATCATCGCGGATTGTCCGGTGGCCACCTCGGCCCTGATGATACACCGTACGGTCTTCCTCGGCGGTTTCCGATTCGAAGCGACCGCGGGGCCGGCCGAAGACGCACTGGTGGCGATCTGGCTCGCCCGGCGACACGCAGTCCTCGGTATCAGTGGTGCCCTCTCGGACATTCATTGGACCCATGCGCTGTTCGCACTTGGCCGGAACTCGATCCTGGAACGGATCGATGCCCTGTGCAGCGCCCTTGAAGCCGACCCGGCCCATTCCCGCCAGGTTTCGAAGCTCGAGCGACTGGCGGAGAGCCGCCGGGCGATTGCCTTCGCCGGCGAGGCCGATCAGGCAACCCAGGCCTACCGAACGACCCGCGACGTGGCAGCGCTGCACGCGACCGCCCGGCGGCTCGGTGCGGAAGGCCAAATCCTACTGGCGAAAGATCTCTACGGGTTGCGGCTGGCCGACGAGCCGAACGACCCGGAGGCTCTCGATGCGCTCAGCCAGTTCGCGCAGCAGGCCGGTGACTCTGCCGGGGCGCTCGACTGGCTCGAGCGGCTCCTCGAGACATCGGAGCCGTCCCCCTACGCCTTCATCCGGTGCATGCATCTGCATCAGGGACGGGGGGCACTCGACAAGGCGCTGCAAACGATCTTCCATGCCCGCGCGCATTATCCCGATAACGAGGAACTGCGGCTCCAAGCCCTGAGCCTGCTGATCGAGATGGGGGAACGGAATTGGGCCCGGGTCGAAGCGGAACGCGCCGTCCGCACCGGCATCACCACACCGGCCCTGGCGTGCCTCGCTTCTCAGGCCCTGCTCGACGGCAACGCATCGCTGGATATGCTGCAGCGTGTCTCCGACTTGGTGCAGCGTACCATCGCCCTGAATCCGGTAGAGGGGGCATTGTCATACTTCAGGCTTCTGCGCCGGACGGGGCGGCTTGCGGAGGCGGCAGAGGTCGTTCGAGCCGGCTTGGCCGAGGCGCCCGGCAATGCCGACCTCGCTCGCGCGTTGCTGGAGGTGCAACCGGTCACCACGCTTCCCGCCGGAGATGCAGTGATTCTGCGGCGATCGGCATCTGCGCTCAGTTCCGACTCGGCGCTGAGCGAGGCGCTGTCGAGCCTCGCCGACTTCGTCGCAGCGATGGATGTCGTACCCGGCGCTCCCCATACGGAGGCGGCAGTGAAGGTGCTGGAGCGCGTTGTGCGCTCCACACCACCACCCACGCCCCGTCCGGGCGGGCCCATCTTCATCCTCAGTTGGACCCTGGCGCGCGGCGGTGCCGAACGATTGGTCGCGATGCTGTTCGCCCGTCTGCGCAAGCGGCTCGGGTCGCGGCCGGTTGAACTGCTGCTGTTCGATTGCGCGCAGGAGCGCGCCACGAGCTTCTACCTGTCGGAGACAGGTCATGCCCGCGAAGAGCTACTCATTTACGATGACGTACAGAGGGTTGAGGCACCCTACAAATGGATAGGAGCCTCGTCCTATCACCAGTGGCTGATCGAGCTGTTTCGGGCACGCAAGCCCGCGGTGCTCTACGCTCATCTCGAAGTCCCTAACCTCGTCGGCGGCCTCGCCGCCGTGCTGACCGGCGTTCCCCGGATTCTGCTGGGAACCTACAATATGCGGCCGCCGGACTTCATCGACGATGCGGATGCCTGTCACTGGTACAGGGAAGGTTATCGGCAGCTTCTTTCCCGCCCCGAAGTCCATCTGACCGGCATGGCTCAGACCTGTGTCGACGATTACGCCGATTGGCTGGGAGTCGATCTCGAGGGCCGCGCAAGCATCGTGCCGAGCGGGTTCGAGATCGGGAGCTTCCACTCGGCCCTCGACCCTGCTGCCCGTGCGCGGGCGCGCCAAACCCTTTCCATCGATGCCGACCGGCCCGTCGTCGGTGTCGTGATGCGCATCGCTTTACCGAAGGCGCCGCTGCTCTGGGTGCAGGTGGCTGCGTCCGTCGCAGCGCGCAGACCCGACACCGTCTTTGCCGTCATCGGCGACGGACCGCTGCTCCCGGCAATGAAGAATGCCGCCGCCGAACTCGGGCTGAGTGGCGCCTTCCGGTTCACGGGAGCGCTTGAGGATGCCTATGCGGCCTTGCCAGCGCTCGACGTCTTCCTGCTCACCTCCTTCAGCGAGGGGATGCCGAACGCGATCATCGAAGCCCAGGCCAGCGGCGTGCCCGTGGTGTCGCGGCGGGTCGGCGCCATCGATGAAACGATACGTCCGGGGGAGACCGGCGTGTCCGTCGCCGGATCGGATCCGCAGGCGCTCGCAGACGCCGTTCTCTCGTATCTCGACAATCCCGAACGGACTGCCCGAGCCCGCCAAGCGGCCCAGGCCTTCGCCCGCGAGCATTTCGACATCGAGCGCATGATCGACCGGGTTCAAGCACTCGTGGAAGGCTGATCGCGGATCACGCCGGAGCCATGGCTCCGGCGTAATAGGTACCTTGCTCAATCGGGTGGGCGGCAATCAAACCCTGGAGGCAGCCGTTTTGCCTAAGGCTTGGTCGTAGATCCGCCAAGCCATCACACGGTTAGCTGGAGTGCTCCAGCGCCGGCTGACCGTTTCGAGGTTCCTGCGGGCGGCGGTGTCGACGAGCTCGTCGTCGGTCGCGGCCCTGACGATGGCATTCGCGATCGCGCGCGTATCCGACGGCGGCACGATGAGACCAGTCTGCCCATCCTGGATCCATTCGTCGCAGCAACTGGTGCAACTCTGGACCGGAAAGGTTCCAACCGACATCGCTTCGAGCACCGTGGTGGAGAGGCCGTCCGAAATGCCGAGCCCGATCACTAAGCGCGCCTCGCCCAAGCGACGGAGCGCATCCGTGTGATCGGCCATGTAATCGAGGGCCCGCACCTCCATTCCGAGCGTCGCGCTCATCTGCTGAGCCCACGCCCTCACGCGTGGTCCGGCGGCAAGGATGTCGATGCCGAAGCCTTTGAGTTCATCCCGCACCAGGGTGAGCGCCGAGAGGCCGAGCAAAGCTCGTCCCGCCCAGTTGTGATATCCTTTGACGAGGATCCGCGTCCGTTTCGACGGTGGGGTCCCACCGAAGCGGCGCATGTCATCGATACTCACACCGCCCGACGAGGGAACGATCGGCATGTCCGGTCCCTGATAACCGAACTGCCGCGCGATCGGCCGGTCTCGCGCACAATCGGCCAGATGTATCTGAACCCGCCCGAACACCTTTTTCAATCGCTCCGGATGACCCTCCAGCTTGCGGAAGAGGAACAGGTCGCTGCCCCAGGTCGATTGGATCCAAGTCGGGAAGTTGGCCGCTCGCCGCGCAGCTTCCGCACAGAGATAGCCGGCGATCTGCGTCTCCATCCCGTGCAGCAGATGAGGGCGAAGCCGGTCGATGCAGCGCAGGAGTGCAGCCGGGGTCGAGAGCATGTGAGGGGGAACGAAGCTGTGCGAGAACGGCACATAGCCCCAATCTCGATCCTCAAGCGTGTCCTCCTCCCTGCGGCTCTCGGTGTGTGTCAGAAGGAAGATGCCCGGCTCCAGATCCTCAGTCACATCTGCTAGATCGATCAGCCGAAAGCCTTCCGGCAGGTTCACCGGGAAGCTCAGCGAGGGAAACACGACGATTGCCACATCCGGCCGGGCGACCATGCTCACCCAGCGATGCAGATGCGGACTGTTGGACATGCCCACGACGAGAAGGCGGAGCCGAGCACGCTGCGACATTACCGTCTCCATCCGAGAGAGGAGCCCGACGTTATGTGTTCCGCCCGAAGTAGGGTCGCTGCCATGCCGGCCAAAGCGGCGGTGTCGTGCCCCAACATGCACAGGACGGCAGGCCGCACGGGCAGCTCCGAGGCCGAGGTCAGGCCTGCCAGGGTGAGGCGAGCGGCCTGCAATGCGGCCTCGGTGGTCGGATCGGCCGGGAAGGCATCTCCGACGATGACGTACAGATCGAAGTCTTCGGTCGCCGTGCGCCCATCCCAGGAGGAGACAGCGATCGACCAATCGAAGCGCAGCGAGGCGATCGCTAGCTGTTCGTCCGGATCCCCTTCTGTCAGGAAGTGCCAATCTGCCTTCATGCCGGCACGTAGCAGGCACTCTGTGACAGCGAGGGCATGGAAGCCTCTCAAGAGGTCGGTTTCGCGCGCATCGACCAGCACTCTCGGCGCCTTGACCATCAGCATCCCATTTTATTGCGGTGCAGCAACGACCGCGGACGGAACTGGCTCGTGACTGATACGATCGCCTTGACCAGTGGAGCGTTCGGCTGGCACACGATTTCCGGTCGCTTTGAAGCGACATGGTGACGAGGCCACATCGCTTTCGCGTTTCTCGAACCCCGAACGCGTGCTCTTGTGCCAACTCGTAGAAGGAAGGTCAACACTACAAACAAGATCTTCCGCGAACACCGTGGCTGGAGAGATAAATGCTGGAAGCAAGCATCGCACAAAAACCAGATGTCATAATCATCGGTGTCGGACACAGCGGAACATCAATACTTGCCAACGTTATGTTCCAGCTGGGATGGGAAAGAAATGACGCAGACGAAGTGTTCTGCGAGAGCGTCGGAATGCGCGAATTGAACGACCTCTATCGAAGCGGCACGTTCGAGTCTGACATCTACGATCGTGCCCAGCATTACCTCACGCAACTGCGCTCGCCCTTTGCCTTGAAGGATCCTCGTTTGACATTCACGCTACCGCTCTGGACACAGACGGTCGCCAGCCTCCCCCAGCAGCCTGTTCTCCTCAAAATTACGCGTGACCGAAGTCAGGTCGCCAAGAGCTACCAGGATCGCGGCGAACTCTTCGAAGGAGCTCCGGGCATGTACGGTCGCAGCCTCGATCAGCTTTTCCACGAAATGAATGATAACTTCGATCAGTGGCCCTATCGGAAGTGCGAGATACAGTACGAGGATTTGGTTGCGGCGGCGCAACTCGTCGGAACCCAGCGCGCCATGCGGCGGGAGGGGGGGCTATGGCACATAGATTCGGCGCCTGAGCAGATCGGTTGAACGCCTCTCGCGACCACGTCCGCAACCTCCACCGCAGCAGCGCGTATCGGCAGGCCGGCGCCGTGCTGCGCGTTGGATATCGGAAGCGGGGCTGACCGGCTCCGCCCCCTCGCGGGTTGCGAGAAAATTCCTCGAGTGTCATCAAACAGGCTGACGAATCCGCATGCACACTGCAGGACAATGTCCTATAGCCGCGCTGATCGATCGAACCACGTCGCGATCCGCTCACAGCGAATCAGACTTGCCCCGGCTGTGAGCCTCCGCGGCGCTCATCGGGCCGGGACTTCGTCGGAATCGATTAAACCAGGGGAGGGCCTCCGGCTTCCCGTCGCCGACGGCTGGAAATTCGCACCAACCAAGGGCGAACCCAAGGAAGAGTGACGGTTCATGTCAACGGCAAGACTAAGCGCGGAACAGTTGAGCGCCCTCGCTGAGGAACGCGACCGCCTCCGCATGCGAGTGGGCGAGCTGGCGGCGGCGGTGGAGCGCCTATCCGAGGAAAATCGCCGCCTCGAAGCTGAGAAGGCGTCTGCTGAGGCGACCGCCTCCGACAGAAAGCTCGAGATCTATGTCCTGCGCAGCGATCACCAGCGCACCATCGACATTCTGGCACGGATGCGGGATCGCCTCACGGAGCTGGAGACGACGAAGTCGAATGCGCGTCCGACCCAGTAACACGGGGGAGTAACAACGGAATGTCCGAGAAAACCGGCGAGCGGCAGCATCCGCTCTGGCGAGCTGATGGCACGTGGGGCTATTTGGCAGCAAGGGGCCCGCGATACCTCCAGGGAACGACGGCGAGCCGGAGCGGCTCCCATCCGCCGGCCGTGTTCCTCAAGATCGACGGCCAGCCCGGTCCGGTGATTTCTCACTATATGGCCGACGAGGATTTCCGCAGGCTGGGTTACAGC
Source organism: Methylorubrum extorquens (assembly GCA_900234795.1). NCBI lineage: Bacteria > Pseudomonadati > Pseudomonadota > Alphaproteobacteria > Hyphomicrobiales > Methylobacteriaceae > Methylorubrum > Methylorubrum extorquens. Next base: position 1,513,785 of record LT962688.1, on the reverse strand, counting down.
AATGCGCGAATCTTCAGCTTTGATGTGAGCCAACTCGGTCCAATCGGTAGCGTTTCAGTATCGGTCCACTTTCTCGACACGGGCGATACGATCGACAATGGCGATCCATTCGTCCTCGACCTACTTGAAGTAACTTCCCCGGCCCCTCCGACAGCTTCTCCTTCTTCCCCCGTTCCGGCAGCCGATTCCAGAGATGACGCAGGCTCCTGGTCGGAATTGCCGAGATCGTTTGCAAACATCGGCGAGCGGATCGATACGCTGAAATCCGAGACACAAGCTGGCTTCGCTTGGCTTGAACCGCAATTGAGCGCCTTGTCGAGGCTATCACCGCAAAAGACGCCTGCACTTCTAATCGCCACCTTCGCGGCAGCAGCCTTATCCCTGCTATGCTCAGCGTCTATTATGGTCTATCTGCTTGTTTCGTCCCGTTGAGTGGGTACTACGACAAGCCTCAACTCGATCCCGCCCATCCTATCGCTTGGCCGATTTGATGGGTTCGGCATGACAGGTTCGGCAGGACAATGAAACAAGCCCTAGTGACCGGAAGTTCGGGTTTTCTGGGCCAGGTCTTGCTCCAGCATTTGGAGCTTTGCGGTTACCGGTTGACGACGATGGGACGTCGGCCTGCAGCCGGATGGGAAGACCATCATCTCCCGCTGAGCGACTGCGACGATGGCGCCACCATCCGCCGAATCGTGGCTGAAACTCGACCCGACGTCATCTATCATCTCGCCGGATCGGCGGTCGGCAGCCCTGAGGCGCTTCACCGGATCAACGTCGTTTATGCGGAGCATCTTTTCGAAGCTGTTACCGCACTCGAATCTGCACCCGTTACAATTCTGTGCGGGACCGCTGCTGAGTACGGTGCCCTGGGTCCAGACCAGCTTCCGGTCCGGGAGAGTGCAGAGGCGCGCCCTCAAACCGCCTACGGACAAACGAAGCTGCGCCAGACGCTCCTCGGCCTTGAAGCTGCGGGCAGAGGCCTTCCAGTTGTCATGCCGCGACTGTTCAACGTTATCGGCCCCGGCATGCCCGAGCATCTCGCCCTGGGGCGTTTTATCGCTCAAATCGTGCGGATGGGCCCAGAGGGCGGGATCCTTGTGACCGGCTCGCTCCACGCAAGGCGAGATTTCGTTGATGTCGAGGAGGCCGCCCGTGTCCTCGAGGTGCTGAGTCGGACTGCAGAGGCGCGCGGGCAGATCGTTAATGTCTGCACCGGCGAGCCAACGCAGCTTTCGGACGTAGTCCGTATGCTGATCGCGGTTTCAGGCAAGTCCATCACCGTCGAAACCGACCGCAGCATTCATGGCATCAGCAGCACCGATTGCGTCTACGGCAGCGGCGAGCGCCTACGCGCGTTCGGGCTGTCGGTGCCGCCCACGGATTTTCCAAGCCTAATGCGAAAGGCACTCAACTCTGCCGGGATGCACGTCTGATTGCGGATGCGAGCGCCTGCGGTAGCGCCGGGACGAACGGCCGAAGCCGGTGGCCTGACAGGCCCGACGCTCGCTGTCGTCGTAAGCCACCTACAGGTGAGCGGCGAGCCTCACTACTTTCGCTTGAGCAACGTCCTGCCGCATGGAGCGGTCCAACGTCAGGTCGGCGACCAGCCGCTTCAGCTTGCTATTCTCATCCTCCAGCTGCTTGAGCCGCCGGATCTCCGGGCGCCCATGCCGACGAACTGCTTCTTCCAGCGATGAAACGTCGGTTCGGACACGCCCATCTTCCGGCAGACCCCGTCCACCGAGGTACCGCTCTCTGCCTGCCACAGAGCAAAGGCAAACTGCTCGTTCAGTAAAGCGTATGCGAGGCATCCACCCTCCTTCAGGGTTCAGGATGCCCGAACAATTTACGCTCAGCGCGGACCAATTTAGCAGGTCAGGGTCAAGTCAGGCAGCCGGAAGGAAATGCTCGGGTCGGGCCACGAACTGCTCCTGGGCGCGGGCATAGTCGTCGGGACGACCAATATCAATCCAGTCGCAATCCTCGACGTAGCTCACGACTTTCTGTGACGACGCGAGAAGCGCGCGCACAAGGTCTGGCATGTCGAAGAAGGTGTCGGCCGGAATGAGCGGCGCGACGGCCTTCTTCGAGAGGACATAGAGGCCCATTGAGGCCTCGAAATGCATCGCCGGCTTCTCGCGGTACTCAGATACGCTCAAGTCAGGTCCAACCGTCAGCGCCCCGAAATCGGCTTGCAGCGTCCGGCGGTGGGTCGCGATCGTGGCGGCAGCCCCACGATCGAGATGCTCGCGCACCATCGCCGAGAAGTTCAGCGTCGTCAGAAGGTCGCCGTTCGTGACGATGAAGTGGTCGGGCAGTTGATCGAGGTTGGCGGCGATCGGGCCGCTGGTGCCCAGCGGCTTGTCCTCCACCCTGTAGGTGATGTTGAGGCCGAGATTCGATCCGTCCGTGAAGAAACTCCGGATGAGATGATGGAGATGGTTCACGGCCAGGATGACGTCCGTCACCCCGTGCTGGCGCAGTTGGCGCAGCAGGAGTTCGAGGATCGGCATCTCGCCGATCGGCATCAACGGCTTGGGCATGACAGCCGTATAGGGCATCAGGCGCGTGCCCTTGCCGCCGGCGAGAATGATGGCCTTCATTGCTCTACTCTCAAACGACGTAGCGATCGACATCCCGCCGGTCGCGCTGGGACCGGAAGTGCTCGATCGTCCGCTCCAGCCCCTCACGCAGGCCGACCTTCGGCGTCCAGCCTGACTGCGCCTGGAACAAGCGGTTGTCGGAGATCAGCCGCTCCACTTCGCTCTTGCTCGGGCGGATACGCTGCTCGTCCGTCTCGATCACGGCCTTCGAGCCGACGAGCTCAAGGATCATGGCTGTTACCTCACCGACCGTCTGGCCGGAGCCAACCCCCAGATTGAAGGTGCCGCCCTCGAGCCCCGGGGTCACCGCCGCGGTCAGGAACCCGTTGGCGGTGTCGGTGGCGAAGGTCAGATCCCGCACCGGCGTGGTCGAGCCGAGCTTGATTACGGTCCGCTCGGGCTCCAGCGCCTGCATGATGACAGTCGGGATGAAAGCACGGGCCGACTGGCGCGGACCGTAGGTGTTGAACGGCCGCACGGTGACCACCGGAACGTCGAAGGACCGGTAGTAGGACTCGGCGATTTTGTCGGCGCCGATTTTCGAGGCCGAATAGGGCGATTGTCCCTGCAGGGGATGCGCCTCGTCGATCGGGACGTATTGCGCCGACCCGTAGACTTCCGACGTGCTGGTATGGACGACGCGCTGCACCCCGTGTCGGCGCGCCGCTTCGAGCACGTTGAGCGTGCCCTCGACATTGACCTTCACGTAGTTGCGCGGTGCCAGATACGAGTACGGGATGGCGATCAGCGCGGCGAGATGGAAGACGATGTCGATGTCCTTCGTGATCGCCTGGACGTATTCCGGATCGATGATATCGCCAAAGACATACTCGATCTCGCGATCGATCTCGGGGGAGACGCCGGACAGATTTCCGCGGTCCCGCATGGCGTTGTAGTGTAGCAGCGCCGTCACCTTGGCGCCTTGCCGCACGGCTTCCTCGGTGAGATGGCTCCCGATGAAGCCGCCTGCGCCCGTGACGAGCACGCGTTTTCCGGAAAGGGTCAACCGATCATTCCCCTCGTTCGCGGGTGCGGCGGCTCGTCCTTCGACGCCAACTGCCCGACCATCGCCGGCCCCGGACACGCCTCGGGTCGCCCGCGCGAGGATCTGACCGCGAGGCTTGGAACCCGAGACCTGGCCGGCCGGTCCGGGCCATTAGCCTAGTTCCCACGCCCGGACAAGCGAGCGCCAAGTTTTGATCCGGCGTGCTACTTCCTGGATTCCAGCTTTATCGGGTTGAACCGGCCGGGAAGCGACACGATCGAGACACCACCCTATCAACTCGCGATGACGACAACGCTCCACTTTCACAACCTCAAGGAAATTTATGGTCTATTACATACCTCAAGTTGGATAAGTTGCAGCGTATTGATTGACGGCGTTCGTATTGCTTTCGCGTTTGGCGGCGATAAAAGACAGCTCCATGGCCTTTCGCACGCGAGTGCGATGCTCGGCATCCGTGCTTTGGGGCGCTGAATTGATGCCCTTATGTCCGGCAGGCCGTGCCGGATGACAACAGAGTGCGCCGCCGAGAGTTTCTCTGCTGCGGAAACGATTGCAAGCAACCGGACAGAGAACAGGACCGGCGAAGCGAGGCGGGGCGAGCTTATGCAGTTGTTCTACGCGCCGCGTTCTCCTTTCTCGCGCAAGATCTTGGCGATGATCGTCGAACTAGATCTCGCCACGCGTGTCAGACTCGTTCGGACCGACCCCTGGACCGACGAGACGCTCCGCCAGCACAATCCGTCCTGTAAGGTTCCGACACTACTCTTGGACGACGGCTCGGCCCTGTTCGACTCACCCGTCATCGCGCGCTACCTCGACGGGCTGTCCGGGCACACGCTGATCCCGCCCGCCCCCCGGACCTGGGACGCACTCCGGCGCGAGGCGCTAGGGGACGGCCTGGCAGAGGCGGTGATTCGCAGGTTTGTCGATCGGCTCGGCCCGCCCGATGTCCGCCTCGACCGCGTGGTGGCGCGACAGGAAGCCGCTATCACTGCAATCCTGGACCAGCTGGAGGCAGCGCCGGATTGGATGCAAGCCCCCACCGATCTGGGGCATCTCGCGATTGCCTGCGCCCTCGATTATCTCGACGGACGCTCGCCCGAACTTGAGTGGAATGCACAAAGATGCTTGCTCGCAGCGTGGTTCCATGATTTCCGTGCGAGGCCATCGATGAAAATCGCCGCGGATCCGATAATCGGCACCTTTCAGTCCATCACTATCCCGCATCCGCCGGCAGAGGTCTGAGAAATTGAAGATTGCAGTCTTAGGCTCATCCGGCATGCTTGGAAGTGCCGCCTTTCGATATTTGTCAAAAAGCTTTCCTGGGTCGGTCTATGCGACGGCGCGCTCCTCGGCTGTAAAAAAGATCTTTCCGGAAGATGCCGCCAACATCACGGTCGGAATCGACGTCGAGAATGCCGACGCGCTGGCCGGCTTCCTGCGTGACGTGCGGCCCGACGTGGTCTTGAACTGCGTTGGCGTCGTCAAGCAGCTCGCCTCCGCCGAGGACCCGCTGGTCGCGATCCCGATCAACGCCATCCTGCCGCACCGGCTCGCCCGGTTGGCCGACCTCGTCGGCGCTCGCCTCATCCATGTGAGCACCGATTGCGTCTTCACCGGCCGCAAAGGCGACTATCGCGAGAGCGATGTCCCGGATGCGGAGGATCTCTACGGGCGCTCGAAGCTCCTCGGCGAGGTCGATTACCCGAACGCGGTCACGCTGCGCACCTCCATCATCGGTCGTGAGATTGGCAGCCGCAACGGTCTCGTTGAGTGGTTCCTGGCCCAGAGCGGTTCGGTGCGCGGCTACCGGCGGGCGATCTTCTCGGGCCTCACCACCGACGAGCTGGTGCGGGTGATCGCCGACCATGTGCTGCCGAACCCGTCACTGCGCGGCGTCTACCATGTGAGCGTGGACCCGATCAGCAAGCTCGACCTGCTCGGGATCGTGAAGGACGTCTACGGCGTCGCAACCGAGATCGAGCCCGACGACGCGGTGGCGATCGACCGCTCCCTCAACTCGGACCGGTTCCGGGCCGCGGTCGGCTACGCACCGCCGTCCTGGCCGGATCTCATCCGCAACATGCGTCGTTTCGACGACGAAGCCTTCTCACGGATCCGCTGATGTTCTCCGGCAAGACACTCCTCATCACCGGCGGTACCGGCTCCTTCGGTAACGCGGTGATCCAGCGCTTCCTCGCCACCGATATCGGCCAGATCCGCGTCTTCAGCCGCGACGAGAAGAAGCAGGAGGACATGCGCCTCCTGCTGCGCGATCCGCGGGTCCGTTTCTTCATCGGCGACGTGCGTGAGTACAACTCGATCGCGCCGGCGGTGAAGGGCGTCGATTACATCTTCCACGCGGCGGCGTTGAAGCAGGTGCCGTCCTGCGAGTTCTATCCGATGGAGGCGGTGCGCACGAACATCCTCGGGGCCGAGAACGTGCTGAACGCCGCGGTCGCGTCGGGCGTCGAGCGGATGGTCGTACTCTCGACCGACAAGGCGGTCTATCCGATCAACGCCATGGGTCTGTCCAAGGCGATGATGGAGAAGCTGACGATCGCCAAGTCGCGCATGTTGGCCAAGGACGACACGATCCTGTGCGCCACGCGCTACGGCAACGTCATGGCCTCGCGCGGCTCGGTGATTCCGCTTTTCGTGAACCAAATCAAAGAGGGGCGCGACCTCACCATCACCGATCCGACGATGACCCGCTTCCTGATGTCGCTGGAGGATTCGGTCGATCTGGTGCTGTTCGCCTACCAGCGCGGACAGCAGGGCGACATCTTCGTGCAGAAGGCGCCCGCCTGCACGGTCCAGGATCTGGCCGAAGCCCTGCGGACGATTTTTGAAGCCAAGAACGAGATCAAGATTATCGGCACGCGCCACGGCGAAAAGCTGTACGAGTCCCTGGTCTCGCGCGAGGAGATGGCGCGGGCCGAGGACATGGACGGGTTCTACCGCATCCCCGCCGACGACCGTGACCTAAACTACTCGAAGTTCTTCACCTCCGGCGAGACGGCGATTTCGGCCGCCGAGGATTATACCTCGCACAACACGCAGCGGATGAACCAGCAGCAGGTCATCGATCTGTTGCTCAAGCTCGACTACATCCAGCAAGCCCTGAAGCCCGCCTCGCGGACCAGGGCCGCCTCCTAGAGCCGTATCCGACCTGATTGCATCAGGTCAGCGTCTCTAGGTTCTTGTTTTGACGCGCATTCTTTCGATGAACCGGTGAGCACTTCGTCGGAATGCGCTCCAGCCTCCGATCCGGGACCGAGACCTTTGAAAAAAATCCTCACCCTGGTCGGAACGCGGCCCGAACTCGTCAAGATGTCGCTCGTGATCCGGGCGCTGGACCGGCTGACGAACCACGTTCTCGTCCATACCGGCCAGAACTACGACTACGAGCTGAATCAGGTCTTCTTCGACGACCTCGGCATCCGCAAGCCCGACCACTTCCTCGAAGCGGCCGGACCGAATGCGGCGGCGACGATCGCTCGGGTGATCGAGCGCGCCGACGCCGTGCTCGAACTGGAACAGCCCGACGCGGTGCTGATCTACGGCGACACCAATTCGGGGCTCGCCGTGATCCCGGCCAAGCGGCGCAAGATCCCGATCTTCCACATGGAGGCGGGCAACCGCTGCTTCGACCCGCGGGTGCCGGAGGAGATCAACCGTAAGGTCATCGACCACCTCAGCGATGTGAACCTCGTGCTGACCGAGCATGCCCGCCGCTACCTCCTGGCCGAGGGGCTGCCGGCGCAGCGCATCTTCAAGGTCGGCTCGCACATGGAAGAGGTGCTGGACGAGTTCCGCCCGAAGATCGAGGCCTCCGACGTGCTGGCCCGGCTCGGGCTCGAACCGGACCGGTTCTTCATCGTCTCGGCCCACCGCGAGGAGAACGTCGATTCGCCGGCCCGGCTGCGAGTCTTCCTGGAAGAGCTCGGCCGGCTGCACGCTGCGTTCGGCCTGCCCATCGTCGTCTCGACCCATCCGCGCACCCGCGCCCGGCTCGAAGCCGTGGGCGATCTGTCGCTGCCCGACAGCGTTCGCTTCCTGCCGCCCTTCGGCTTCATCGACTACGTGAAGCTTCAGACGAGCGCCCATTGCGTCCTGTCCGACAGCGGCACCATCGCCGAGGAGGCGGCCTTGCTCGACCTGCCGGCGGTCACCTTCCGCGACGCGCATGAGCGGCCGGAGGGCATGGATGCCGGCACGCTGATCGTGGCGCCGCTCGGCAAGGTCGATCTGGTCGAGGCGGTGCGGGCCGTGCGCGACGGTTATGGTGAGGGCCGCCGCTTCGCCGGGGCCGTGCCGGATTACCAGGGCGGCGCGGTTTCGACCAAGGTCGTGCGGATCGTCCTGTCCTACATCGATCAGGTCAACCACACCGTCTGGTCGAAGCCCGGCCCCTTCTGACATCCCAAGTTTCCAAAGGGCCTCACGGCCCTTTGGCGGGTGTTCAGGGCCGCGCCCTGAAGCCGGCGCCGGCGGGGCCGCTCTCTACTCCGCCGCGTGCGGAAGTCGCTCACCCGTCATCCAGGCGGCGAGGTCTTCCCGGGCCCGGTCGGTGAGCGCGCGCTTCTTGAGCGCCGCCTTCTCGGGCCCGCGCAGGCGCTTGCCGGTCTCGTTGCGCGGCATCTGCGCCAGCGGCGGAAACAGCCCGAAATTCACGTTCATCGGCTGGAACGAGCGCGGTGCGTTGCGCTCCGCCTCCTCGGGCGCCTCGACGTGGCCGCCGGTGATGTGGCCGATGAGCGCCCCGAGCGCGGTCGTCGGGGGCAGGGGGGCGAGCGTCTGCCCCTCCGCTTCGGCGAGCGCGTAGCGGCCGGCCATCAGCCCGACCGCGGCGCTCTCGACGTACCCCTCGCATCCGGTGATCTGGCCGGCGAAGCGAAGCTGGGGCCGTGCCTTCAGCCGCAGGGTCGCGTCGAGCAGGCGCGGGCTGTCGAGATAGGTGTTGCGGTGCAGGCCGCCGAGCCGGGCGAACTCGGCATTCTCCAGCCCCGGAATCGTGCGGAAGACCCGGACCTGCTCGGCGTGGCGCAGCTTGGTCTGGAAGCCGACCATGTTGAACAGGGTGCCCAGCGCATTGTCCTGGCGCAGTTGGACGATGGCGTAGGCCTTGACCGTCGGGTTGTGCGGATTGGTGAGCCCGACCGGCTTCATCGGCCCGTGGCGCAGGGTCTCGGGCCCGCGCTCGGCCATCACCTCGATCGGCAGGCAGCCGTCGAAATAGGGGGTCGAGGCCTCCCATTCCTTGAACGCCGTCTTCTCGCCCGCGATCAGCGCGGCGACGAAGGCCTCGTACTGCTCCCGGTCCATCGGGCAGTTGAGGTAGTCCGCCCCCGTGCCGCCGGGGCCGGCCTTGTCGTAGCGGGACTGGAACCACGCCTTGCCCATGTCGATCGAGTCGCGGTGGACGATCGGGGCGATGGCGTCGAAGAAGGCGAGCGATTCCCGGCCCGTCAGCGCGCCGACGGCCTCGGCCAGCGCCGGGGAGGTGAGGGGGCCGGTGGCGAGGATGGTCGAACCCCAGTCCTCGGGGGGAAGGCCGGCGACCTCCTCGCGGAGGATGGTGATGTTGGGGTGATCCTCCAGCGCCGCGGTGACGGCCCGCGAAAACCCCTCGCGATCGACGGCGAGCGCCCCGCCCGCGGGCACTTGGTGGGCGTCGGCCGTGCGCATGATCAGCGAGTCGAGGCTGCGCATCTCCTGATGCAGCAGGCCGACGGCGTTGCCGTTCGCGTCGTCCGAGCGGAAGGAATTGGAGCAGACCAGTTCGGCCAGCCCGTCGGTGTGGTGGGCATCGGTGGCGCGAACGGGCCGCATCTCGTGCAGCACGACCGTGCGGCCACCCTGCGCGACCTGCCAGGCCGCTTCGGAACCGGCGAGGCCACCGCCGACGATATGGATCGGGTTCGTCATCGCAACGGAATAGAACCACGCGGCCGCGCGATCAATGCGGGCGGGCACCGCAGGCGAGGCGGGGCGCGGCCAGCGCGAAGGACAGGATGCGCTCCCTCGCCGCGTCGGCGAAGCGCGCAGCGGACGCGCTCAGTGAAGCACGCCCTTCTCGCGAACCGGCGCAACCGCTCCGGAAGACTTAAGCCGCAATTGCTCGCGGGTGCCACATCGCGGCCGAGACAGGCAAACCGCGCCGGCGGTACCGTGAGCCCCCCCTCCCCGATATCCGGGCCGGACAAGCGGAGCGGACGGCAATGGCGATCTCTCCCGACGGGGCGCTGCCCTACTTCGTGTACGATGGCTACCTCGTCTCGCTCTATCCGTGGCAGGGCCAGCACGTCGCGCTCCTGACATCGGCCAACGATCTCGACGGCGATGTCATGCAGGACATCCTGAACAGGATCGACGCCGCCTACGAGGTCTACCTCGCCATCACCGGGCAGGCTCCGGCCACGTACAGAGCCTATAACGGCCTGCTCACGATCGCCGAGGTGCCCACGGCGCTCGGAGGCGCGGCGAGCGCGATCGGCTTTCTCGGAGCCACCGGCATCGAGCTCACGACCGGCGCGTTCGATCAGCTCTACGCCGGCGCGGCCGAAGGCGGCACCTTCGATCAGACGGTCTTCTACGAACTCGGGCGGAACTTCTGGTTCTACGGCCCGCAACTCGGGACCGTGGATGCCTTCGTCACGGGGTTCGCGATCGCCAACCGGTTCGTGTCGATGCAGGAGGCCGGCATCCCCGGCAGCGCGTTCGGTGCCCTGCCCTTCGACGAATTCAAGCAGTCCATCCTCGAAGACCTTGCGCAGACTTTCTTCGGGGAGGCGGGCACCACGCTCGCCAACACCCTCGGCGCGGCGACCGGCGTTCCGAACCCCAACAATTGGGGGGCTGCGGACCTCGCCGCCGCCCTGCTCACCCAAGTCTACGAGGATCTCGGCTTTGATGCCTATGCGCGCTTCTATCAGGAACTCGCCGGCCGTCCCGCCGCGGGCACGCCGGAAGCGGTTTTCGGCAATCTGGTCGCCGCCGCGAGCCAAGCCACCGGGATCGATTACGGCTTCCTGAACAAGCCCGAGGGCGTCGCCTACATGGTCGGCGGCCGGGGCGACGACCGGCTCGAGGCGGACGGGAGCGGCAATCCGGTCCTGGGCTTTGCCGGCGACGATACGCTCATCGGCACGGCCGGCGCCGACCGGCTGTTCGGCGATGCGGGCGACGACGTCCTGCGCGGCGGAGGCGGCCGCGATCAGCTCGTGGGCGGGGCCGGCGACGACACCTACTTCGTCGACACGCCCGGCGACCAAGTGTTCGAGGGCAGGGGGCAGGGCACCGACCGGCTCGTCGCGACGAGCGCCTACACGCTGGCTGCCGGCCAGGAGATCGAGATCCTGCAGCTCGCCAAGAGTACCGGATGCGCGCCGCTCTCCCTCACCGGAAACGCCTTCGGCCAGCGGCTGATCGGCAATGCCGGCGACAACGGGCTCGACGGCGGCGGCGGTGACGACAGCCTCGCGGGCAGCCTCGGCGCCGACCGGCTCACGGGCGGAGCCGGCGCCGACACCTTCGTGTTCGATGCCCGGCTCGGCCGCGGCAACGTCGATCACGTCAGGGACTTCACGTCACAGGACGACGTGTTCCACCTCGACCACGCGGTGTTCTCGGGCCTCGACACCGGGGCGCTGGCGCCTGAGCAGTTCAAGAACCTCGGTCCGGCCAAGGCGATCAAGGCGGATGCCGACGACCGCATTCTCTACAAGCAGAAGACGGGCGAGCTGTTCTACGACGCCGACGGCAGCGGGCGGAAAGAGGCCGTCCTGGTCGCGGTGCTGGATAACCACGCTGCCCTCGACCACACGGATTTCCTCATCGTGTGATCCAAGGGTGATCCCGTCTGCCGGGCACGAAGCACGGGTCAGTGCAGCTTCGGTCCGATCAGGAACCGCTCGCGATCGACCGAGGTCAGCGCGAGCCGGGTCAGGCGCCCGTCCCGGTTGACCGTGAGGGGGGACGCGCACCCCCGCCTCCCCAAGGGCCCAGACCTGCCGGAAGAAGCCGGCGAGGTCGGCGACCGGCTCACCCGCCACCTCGGTCAGCACGTCGCCCGCGCGCAGGTCGGCGGCCTCGGCCGGGCCCCTGTCGGCGGTCCCCATCACCACGACGCCGTCCTCGGTCTCCGTGGCGTAGAGGCCGAGCCAGGGGCGGGGCGGGCGGTCGGCCCGGCCGCGGGTCTCGAGATCGGTCAGGATCGGCGGCAGGAGTTCGATCGGCACGACCATGTTGATCGCCCGACCCGCCCCCGTGCCGCCCTGCTGGAGCTGAAGCGAGCCGATGCCGACCAGCGCGCCGTCGGGCCCGATCAGGGCGGTGCCGCCCCAGTGGGGATGGGCAGGGGTGGTGAACAGGGCGTCGTCGAGGACGTACTCCCAGTAGCCGGCGAATTCCTGCCGGGCGACGAGTTCGACCGCGAGGCTGTGCGAGCGTCCGCCCGCCCCCCGCGATCACCGCCCGCTCGCCGACCTTCAGCGTATCCGAGCGCCCGAGCCTCAGAGCGGGCAGGCCGAGGCGGCCGAGCGCCTGGACGAGGCCGAAGCCGGTCTCCCCGTCATAGCCGACGACGTGGGCCGGCACCGAGCGCCCGTCATGAGTGGTGAGCCAGACGCTCTCGGCCTCCAGCACGAGGTAGCCGATGGTGAGCACCAGCCCGTCCTCGCGGATCACCACGCCGTTGCCCGCCCGCTCGGTGCCGAGCGTCTCCGCCGTGAAGGCCTCCGCCGGCACCCGCGAGGAGAGGGACACGACCGAAGTCAGCGCCCGCTCCAGATCGTAGGCGTAGTCGCCGGCCTTCGGCTGCAGGGCGGCCGGAATCCTGAATTCGCCGTGCGCGGACATGTTCTGCGATTTCCCTGCGCCCCACTCCGCCGCCGCCCGTGGACCGACTTGTGCGGAAACGGCGGCCGCCGGGGCGGCCGCATCCGTCTCCCGTCCGCAAGGTTCGCCGGGCTGCGCTTCCGACACAGATAGGCGGCGCATCTCGCGCCGACACCCGCCCGCCGCCGCGTCGAAAGGCACCGGCGCCGGGGCCGGGCACTGCGCCCTCCTCCTTTCGCTCCGCACCGCGCTTCTTCGCGCCGCGAAACCGCCGAACGGCTTCGCGATTGCCCTGCCGAGGCCGTCACGGCCTGTGGTGCGTCGGCAAAGCCTCCGATAGGGTGCCGCTCCCTGTCCCGCCGCGCTGAGCGCCCGGCGGGCGCCTCCCATCCAGACGCCCCGGAACCATGCCGCGTCCTCCGACGACCTCCCTCCGCGCCGCGTCCGCCGGGAGCGGGCCGTGACGCCGCACGACGGAGAACTGGCCGGGCTGCTGGACCGCGTCGCCCGCCGGGACGTGGCGGCCCTGCGGGCGCTCTACGACCGGACCGCGCCGAAACTTTTCGGGATCATCCTGCGTATCCAACGAGACCGGAGCCTCGCCGAGGACGTGCTTCAGGATGTCTACCTGAAGCTCTGGCAATCGGCGGGTTCCTACGCGCCCTCGGCCGGGGCCCCGCTTCCGTGGCTGTGTACGATCGCGCGCAACCGGGCCATCGACGGCCTGCGCCGCCGGAGCGAGGTTCCGATGCCGTCTGGTGACAGCGGGGAGGCCTGGATGGAGCGCCTCGTCGCCCCGACCGACGAGGAAGGCGCCTTCCTCGACCGCGAGGCGCTCGTCGCCTGCCTGTCCCGGCTCGATCCGACCCAGCGCGACTGCGTCGTGCTGGCCTATTGCGAGGGCTGGTCCCGCGAGGAACTCGCCGAACGCTTCGAGCGGCCCGTCAACACCGTGAAGACCTGGCTGCACCGGACGCTGGCCGCCCTGAAATCCTGCCTGGAGCATATCGCGTGAGCGGCGGGAGCGGCAGACCGGAACCGGCGGAACGCGACCTGCGGGCGGCCGAGTACGTGCTCGGCACCCTCGATGCGGGGGAGCGCGCCGCGTTCGAATTGGAGCGGGCGGTCGATCCGGCCACCGAGGCGGCCGTGAGCGCCTGGGAGCGGCGTCTCGCTCCGCTCGCGCGCGCCGTGCCCGCAATCGAGCCGCCGGCCCATATCTGGCAGGAGATCGCCCGAGAGATCGCTCAAGAGAGGGAGCGCGGCACCGCCGCTGATGATCCCGCCCCCCGGCCGGACCAAGCCGGTGCCGCCAACGACAACCGCCTGCGCGACCTGCGGCGGCAGCTCCGGCTCTGGCGCTTCACCGCGGCGGGGGCGGGGCTGGTCGCCGCCGGCCTCGCGCTGGTCGTGCTCACCGGTGCGCCGCGGCCCGGCGGGGAGCGAGCGGGCGGCGCGAGGGAGGGCCGCTACGTCGCCGTGGTCACGAGCGCGGGCGACCTGCCGGCCCTGATCGTCAGCGTCGACACCGAAGCCGGCACCGCCCGGGTGCGGCCGGTGGCGGCGCAGGCGCCGGCCGGCCGCAGCCTGGAACTCTGGTATGTCGGGCCGGGCGCCGCCCCGAAGCCGATCGGCCTCGTCGAAGGCGAGGCCACCCGCATCCGCCTGCCGCCGGAGGCCGGTCGCGGCGGGGACGGCGTCATCGCCGTATCGGTCGAGCCGCCGGGCGGCTCACCCACCGGCAAGCCCACCGGGCAGGTGATCTACACCGGCAAGCTGATCCGGGAGTAGGACGCGCGGCCCCCACCGGGGCCGCCCCGTTCCGGTATCCGGGCCATTCTCACGCTCAAGCATCGTCCCGAAACGGACGAAGCCGCCCGGCCTTGCGGCGGGACGGCTTCGTGACCTTGAACAGACCGGGGACGCGATGGGCGCCCCCGATCGGAGCGATCAGCTCAGTACTTGCGAACGAGCGGGGCCGGAGCCGGGGCCGGAGCGGCCGCCGGGGTGTAGAGCGGGGCCACGATGCGGAACCAGCCATCGGTGCTCTCGCGCACGCCAGCCGTGGTCACGACATCACGGGCGACGTAGGCCTGAACCGAGAACGGTCCGAAGTCGTAGCCGATGAGGCCGCCGAGGGCGAACCGGCCACCGCGACCGATGCGGCTGGTCGGGTCGTTCACGAAGGCGAGCAGGTTCGGGTCGAGGTTGACCGTGCCGTAGCCGATGGCGCCGATCTCGAACTTGCCGAACTTCTTGGTCGCGGTCAGGTCGAGGTTGAACGCGTCCGAGATCTGCACCGGTCCGAAGAAGCCGGGGATGCCGTTGCGGCCGTCGAAGCGGCTGGGCGAGTCGTAGAAGTTGTAGGTCAGGTTGGCGGTCAGGTTCCAGCCGTCGCCGGTGTAGCTGACGGCACCGCCGACACGGTAGGTGTTGGAGGCCAGGATGTTCAGGCCGCCGCCGCGACCGGCGTTGAGCTCGTTGAGGTACGAACCGCCGAGCAAGCTGACGCCGATGTTGCCGCCGAGATCGAACGCCCAGATCGCGCCGACGAAGGTGCCGACGTTGATCGAGGTGTCACGGCCGCCAGCAGCGCGGCTGAAGGTGAACACCGTCGGGGGGGCCACGACGAACTCGAGGCGGCCGCCGAACGGCACGTAGGGGGTCGCCCACACGAGGATCGGGATGTTGACGGCGGTGTCGACCGCGGTCGCGTTCGGGCCATCCGGGCTGCGGTAGGTGAAGGTGTTGATGGCGTAGATGCCCTCGGGGAGCGGCGCGCCAACGGCCAGACCGACCTGCTCACCGGGAACCGTGGTCGTCTGCGCCTGGGCGACGGTCGTCGTCATTCCGGCCGTGAGCGCAATGGCGCCCGCAGCGAGCCAGTTCTTCATCATTTTTCTCGTTCCTTCCCAAGGATTCAGGCGTCCGCCCCGTAGCGCCTGCATCGCCGCTCGCCTCCCTCTCTCCCCGGAGTGGATGGCTGGTGTGATGCCGGTGCCCCCTACGGCCGCACCTCAAGTCTCGACGTCGGGAACTATTCTACAGACCGACCGCGAAAGACAGGGGATTGCCTCCAATCTCGGCAGTTCGGACCCTACCGTTGCGCAAAAGCCGCATTTTTGCTGCGGAGCAACCAAGGGCTTAACGATCTCTTAACGCTGTCCATCTTGGACGAACGCGATCCCGCGAACCGGATTCAGGCGAAATAGTACATTATCGTCAAGTCATTGGCCGGGGCATCCGGCCGGGATTTTCCGGCAGAAGGGGCCGGGCAGTTGCGCAAGTGCGAAGGCGGGTTTCAGGCTCGCCCGGCACCGACGGCGCCGTCACCGGGGGCCGGACGGACCGGCTCGGCCGACCGAATCGCCCGCCCGGCCCGGCCCCCCCGGCCGCGCGGGAACCCGTCGCCATCAGGTTGCGCCGGCCCGCCCGCTTCGGCCGGCGCGCCCTATTCGGCGGCCTGCCGGCCCGCGGCGTTGCTGCGGCGGCCCGATGCGGCGCCCGCCTTCGCCTTGCCCGCGTCCTTGGCCGCGTCCTTGACGGCCTTCCCGGCCGGGCGCCGCGCCAGCACCTCGCGCAGGAAGCGCCCGGTATGGCTCGCCGTGCTCGCGGCGATCTCCTCGGGCGTGCCCTGCGCCACGACGCGGCCGCCGCCGTCGCCGCCCTCGGGGCCCATGTCGATCACCCAATCGGCGGTCTTGATGACCTCCAGATTGTGCTCGATCACCACGACGGTGTTGCCCTGATCGACCAGTTCGTGGAGCACCTCCATGAGCTTGGCGACATCGTGGAAGTGCAGGCCGGTGGTCGGCTCGTCGAGGATGTAGAGGGTGCGGCCGGTGGCGCGCTTCGACAGCTCCTTGGAGAGCTTCACCCTTTGCGCCTCGCCGCCCGAGAGCGTGGTCGCCTGCTGGCCGACGCGGACGTAGTGCAGGCCGACGCGGGCCAGCGTCTCCATCTTTTCGCGGATCGACGGCACGGCCTTGAACAGGTCGGCGGCCTCCTCGACGGTCATGTCGAGTACGTCGGCGATGGACTTGTTGCGGTAGCGCACCTCCAGCGTCTCGCGGTCGTAGCGCTTGCCCTTGCACACGTCGCAGGTGACGTAGACGTCGGGCAGGAAGTGCATCTCGATCTTGATGACGCCGTCGCCCGAGCAGGCCTCGCAGCGCCCGCCCTTCACGTTGAACGAGAAGCGCCCGGCCTGATAACCGCGGGCCTTGGCCTCGGGCAGGCCGGCGAACCAGTCGCGGATCGGGGTGAAGGCGCCGGTATAGGTCGCCGGGTTCGAGCGCGGGGTGCGGCCGATCGGCGACTGGTCGATGTCGATGACCTTGTCGAGATGCTCCAATCCCTCGATCCGCTCGAACGGGGCCGGGTGCTCCAGGGCGCCGTTGAGGCGCTTGGCCGCCGCCTTGTAGAGCGTGTCGATGATCAGCGTGGACTTGCCGCCGCCGGAGACGCCGCTGATGCAGGTGAAGGTGCCGAGCAGGATCTCCGCCGTCACGTTCTTCAGGTTGTGGCCGCGCGCGCCCACCAGCCGCAGCATCCCGCGTCCGGGCTTGCGCCGGGCTTTCGGCGTCCGCACCGAGAGTTCGCCGGTGAGGTACTTCGCGGTCAGTGAAGCCGGATCCTTGAGAAGCTCCTCCGGCGTGCCCTGCGCGACGATCTCGCCGCCATGGATGCCGGCGCCCGGGCCGACATCGACCACGTAGTCGGCCTGGAGGATCGCGTCCTCGTCGTGCTCGACCACGATGACCGAATTGCCCAGATCCCGCAGGCGCTTGAGCGTGCCGAGCAGGCGCTCGTTGTCGCGCTGGTGCAGGCCGATCGACGGCTCGTCGAGCACGTAGAGCACGCCGGTGAGGCCCGAACCGATCTGCGAGGCGAGCCGGATGCGTTGGCTCTCGCCGCCCGAGAGCGAGCCCGAGCCGCGGGCGAGCGTCAGGTATTCGAGGCCGACATCGACGAGGAAGGTCAGGCGGTCGCGGATCTCCTTGAGGATGCGGACCGCGATCTCGTTCTGCTTGTCCGTCAGCTTCCCCGAGATCTCCGAGAACCAGCGATGCGCCTCGCGAACCGAGAGGGCGGTGACCTGGCCGATGTCCTGCCGGTCGATCTTGACCGCGAGCGCCTCGGGCTTGAGCCTTTTGCCGTCGCAGGCGGCGCAAGGGGTGGCGCTCATGAAGCGGCCGATCTCCTCGCGGGAGGCGTCGCTCTCGGTCTCCTTGTAGCGCCGCTCCAGGTTCGGGATCACGCCCTCGAACGGCTTGTTGACCGAGTAGGAGCGCAGACCGTCGTTGTAGTCGAAGCGCACCGACTCCTTGCCCGTGCCGAACAGGATCACCTCGCGGGCCTGCTCCGGCAGCGCCGACCACGCCACGGAGGTCTTGAAGCCGAAATGCTTGGCCAGGGCGTCGAGCGTCTGGTCGTAATAGGGTGAGGTCGATTTCGCCC
Organism: Methylorubrum extorquens; assembly: GCA_900234795.1. Taxonomy (NCBI): domain Bacteria; kingdom Pseudomonadati; phylum Pseudomonadota; class Alphaproteobacteria; order Hyphomicrobiales; family Methylobacteriaceae; genus Methylorubrum; species Methylorubrum extorquens. The sequence continues at coordinate 1,495,872 of LT962688.1, read as the reverse complement.
AGGGACCCACCGCGCCGCGCTTCAGGGTCAGCGCGGAATCGGAGATCACCAGTTCGGGGTCGATCCGCATCTCGTGGCCGATGCCGCCGCAGGTCGGGCAGGCGCCGAACGGGTTGTTGAACGAGAACAGCCGCGGCTCGATCTCGGGGATGGTGAAGCCGGAGACCGGGCAGGCGAAGCGCGACGAGAACGTGATTTTTCTTGGCGCCTCGCCCTCCGGCGCGTCGGCGAACTCGATGTCGGCGATGCCGTCGGCGAGTTCGAGCGCGGTCTCGAAGGAATCGGCCAGCCGCGCGGCGATGTCGTCGCGCACGACGATGCGGTCCACCACCACATCGATGTCGTGCTTAAGCTTCTTGTCGAGCTTCGGCACGTCGTCGATCGCGTAGTACTCACCGTCGACACGAAGGCGCTGAAAGCCCTTCTTCTGGAACTCGGCGATCTCCTTGCGATACTCGCCCTTCCGCCCGCGGACCACGGGAGCAAGGAGGTACAGCCGGGTCTTCTCCGGCAGTTCCAGCACCCGATCGACCATCTGTGAGACGGTCTGGCTCTCGATCGGCTCGCCGGTGGCGGGCGAGTAGGGGATGCCGACCCGCGCCCAGAGCAGGCGCATGTAATCGTAGATCTCGGTGACCGTGCCGACGGTGGAGCGCGGGTTCTTCGAGGTGGTCTTCTGCTCGATGGAGATGGCCGGCGAGAGCCCGTCGATCTGATCGACGTCGGGCTTGCTCATCATCTCCAGGAACTGGCGGGCATAGGCCGAGAGCGACTCGACGTAGCGGCGCTGGCCCTCCGCATAGATCGTGTCGAAGGCGAGCGACGATTTGCCCGAACCCGACAGGCCGGTGAACACCACGAACCGGTCGCGGGGAATCGTCAGATCGACGTTCTTGAGATTGTGCTCGCGGGCGCCGCGCACCGAGATGACGCGGGTGTCGCGCGCGGCCGGGGCCGCCGCGTCGAACAGGGCCGAGAGCTGTGCGTCGGTCCGTTCCTCGGCCCTTCCCTTGGACTTGGCCGCGGTCTCAGGCTTGCGGGCTTTGGCTTTGGCCATGGACGACAAATTCTCTGCGACGATCCGGGCGCCCCGGTTGCGGCGCCCTCGCTCTCTGCTCGGGCGGGCAACGGGTGTGCCGCGCAGGAACAGTATCCGGGGACGGAGATGGGTTCCGGGCGGCGCGAAACCACTAGAACGGAACGGGTACGGCGGCAATGCCGGCCTATTGCGGCCGGTTTGCGGCCGCAACCTCCCCCTCGAACCGGCCGGACCGGCTCCCCTCCGACGGCCGTCGAAGCGCGGGTTCGTCTGCGCACATTCCGCTCCGATCGGCGCCCAAAAACACGCCATCCGCCGAAATAAGCATCAAGCAACGCGACCGATACGTTAGGATCAACTTAAGGTGAAGCTCGCTAGAGTTCAGCACAGCCTGAACAAAGCAAAGTAGCTATACCGTAGAGTTCCCCTGAGGGTTGCATGAACGACTTGTCCCTTGCCGACGTCGTCGGTGCGTCAGCGCAGGCCCTGAAGTCCAGGGCCTCTTCCAACCTCGGCGCCATCCAGTTGATTGCCAACCGCATGAAGCTGCTGGCCCTGAATGCGCTCATCGAGGCGGCCCATGCCGGCGAGAAGGGGGCGGGATTCTCGGTCGTTGCGCAGGAAGTCCGAACCGTTTCGACCGAAGTCGAGACGCTGGCCGCAGCCCTGGGGACGGGCCTCAGCACCGGCGTGGACAACCTCACCGAGGCCGTCGCGCGGCTCACGGGCGAGGCGCGTGCGGCCCGCTGCGTGGACCTCGCCCTGAACGCCGTCGAACTGATCGACCGGAACCTCTACGAGCGCACCTGCGACGTGCGCTGGTGGGCGACCGACGCCGCTTTGGTCGCCTGCGGCCGGGATCCTTCGCCGGAGAATGCGGCTTATGCCGGCGAGCGGCTCGGGGTGATCCTGTCGGCCTACACGGTCTATCTCGATCTCTGGCTGTGCGATCTTCAGGGCCGGGTGATCGCCCATGGCCGCCCCGATACCTATCCGGACATCCTCGGCGCGCAGGTCGAGGCCGAGACCTGGTTCCGGGACGCATGCGCCCTGCGGAGCGGCGACGACTACACGGCGGTCGACGTGCGGACCGAGGCGCGCCTGCGCGGCGCACAGGTCGCCACCTACTGCGCCAGCGTGCGGGAGAGCGGTCGCCCGGACGGGGCGCCACTGGGCATCCTCGCCATCCATTTCGACTGGCAGCCGCAGGCCCGCGCCATCGTCCAGGGCGTCCGGCTGGGCGCGGGCGAGCGGGAGCGCACCCGCGTAATGCTGCTCGATGCCCGCAACCGCGTGATCGCCTGCTCCCGAAACGAGGGGGTGCTGAGCGAGACCTACCGGCTCCGCACCGACGGCCGGTCCCAGGGTCACTACCGGGATGGGGACCGCCTCGTGGCCTTCCACGACACCCCCGGCTACGAAACCTATGGGGGCCTAGGCTGGCGCGGCGTGATCGAGCAGCGGAGCGTCGAAGGCGGCACGAATAGCCTTCCATGACGGCATCGAAGCTGTTCGACCCGCAGGATGTGTTCGGGCCACGGGTGGAATGATGAAATCGTAGCGTATATGCCCCAAATTTAGGCAACTTCATTCCGGCGAAATCTTTACTTTACGTTCGCCTTTCATGGTCCGGCCGCAACTCGTCCGGACCGTCCCATCATGAAGCTGCCCTCTTCCCTGCGCGCCCGTATCGTCACGGTGGCGCTGATCCCCTGCCTCGCCTTCGGCGCGGTCGCGGGGGTAGCGGTCGCGGAGCGGGCGGGGCAGGGCCGGGCGATGGCGCGGATGGAGGAGCAGGTCGGGCTCTCGGTCCGGATCGGCGCCTTCGTCCACGAGGCACAGAAGGAGCGCGGCGCCTCCAGCCTCTATCTCGCCTCGAAGGGCACCCAGTTCGCTCCGGAACTCGCGGCACAGCGCAAGCTGACGGATGCGGCCCGCGTCGCCCTGATCGCGGATCTCGGGGCCGCCGGAGCGGATGCGGAGTTCGCGCGCAAGGCGGCGGCTCTGCGTGAGAAGCTCGGCGGGATCGAGCGCCACCGCAACGCGGTGGACCGGCTGGAGGCCAGCGTGCCGGCCAATCTCGCCGTCTATACCGGCCTCATCGCCGAGGCCCTCGGGGCCGTGCGCGGGGTGGCGCAGATCGCGGCGGACCCGGCCATCGGCGCCCGCGTTTCTGCCCTGTCCGCCTTTCTCTCGCTCAAGGAATTCGCCGGCCAGGAGCGGGCGGCGGCCTCCGCCGTGTTCGCCTCGGGCGCGATCGACCTCGCGGGCCTGCGCCGGCTCGCCGGGCTGGCCTCGGATCAGGCGACCTTCGAGGGGCTGTTCCGCGCCGCGGGCCCCACGGAGGAGATCGCCGCGCTCGATGCCGCGAACACCTCGGACGCCGCCCGCGAGGTCGCCCGGCTCCGCGGCCTCGCGCTGGGCACGGCCCCCGGCCAGGCGCTCGCCTTCACCGACGCCAAGGGCTGGTTCGGGCTCGCGACCCAGCGCATCGACGGGCTGAAGGGGATCGAGGACCGGCTGACGGCCGGCCTGGCACGGGCGGCCGGGACGGCCCGGTCGCAGGCCGAGCGCACGGTGCTGCTCTGGGCCGGGGCGGCGCTGGCGACCCTGCTGCTCTCAGCGACGCTCGCCTTCGGCCTCGGCTCGGCGATCGCGCGCCCCTTGAGCCGGATGGCGCGGGCGCTGACCGCGATCGGGCGGGGCGAGACCGAGGTCGAGATCCCGGTGAAGGGTCCGGGCGAGCTCCGCGCCATCGCCGCCGCGGCTCTGGCCTTCCGCGACAGCGTGGCCGAGCGCGCCCGCATCCGCGCGGCGCAGGAGCGCGGCGCCGAGGAGGAGGCCGTCCGGCGCCACGCGGCGATGATGGCGGTGGCCGACGGCTTCGAGGCTCGGGTCGGCGGCATCGTCGAGGCGGTCTCGGCGGCGGCCCATCAACTGGAGGACGCCGCCCGGGCGATGAGCAATGCGGCGGGCCAGACCTCTGCCCTGAGCGCGTCGGCTGCCCAGGCCTCGGCCCAGGCGGCGCGCTCTTCCGACGGCATTGCCGCGGCGACGGAAGAACTCTCGGCCTCGATCCGCGAGATCTCCGCCCAGGTCGGCTCGTCGGCGCTGGCGGCGAACGCCGCCGAGGAGGAGGCGGCCCGCACCGCCGGGGAGGTCGAGCGCCTCGCCACCGCCGCCAACAATGTCGGCCGGATCGTCGGGTTGATCTCGGAGATCGCCGGCCAGACCAACCTGCTGGCGCTCAACGCCACCATCGAGGCGGCCCGCGCGGGCGAGGCGGGCCGGGGCTTTGCCGTGGTCGCGGCGGAGGTGAAGGGCCTCGCCGCCCAGACCGCCCGCGCCACCGACGAGATCGCCGGGCGGATGGCAGAGATCGAGGCCGCGACCGGCGCCTCGGTCTCGGGGATCACCGGCATCGCCCGCACCATCCGCGACCTGTCGCGGATCTCCAACGACATCGCCGCCGCGGTCGAAGAGCAGGGCGCGGCCACCGCCGAGATCGCCCGCACCACGGTCGAGACCTCGCAGGGCACGCGCCGCGCCTCGGAGGACGTGGCCGGCGTGGCCCACACGGCCGACGACGCCAGCACCGGCTCGGCCCAGGTGCTCGGCGCCGCCAGCGACCTCGCCCGGCAGGCTGCGGCGCTGCGCACGGAAGTCGGCGGCTTCCTGAATCAGGTCCGCGCAGCCTGAAACCGGGTTTCGAAAGGGCAAGCCCTTTCGTGGGTCCAGGGCGAAGCCCTGGTTGAAGGGATGCCGGGGTTCCACCCCGGCGCCCCGCCAAAGGGATGATCCCTTTCGAAACCCCGAATTCAGTGCCGCGCCTCGCCCTGGGCGGGGGTGTTGCCGACGGCGCTGACCTCGTCGCCGATGCGCGGCTCGACCTTGAGGTTCTGGCGCAGGCTTTGGAGGTGGTCGGTCACGACCAGCGTGTCGGGCTTCAGGCCTTTGAGCACGGCGGTGTTGTCGCCGTAGACGTCGCCGACCTCGATCGCGGTCATATGGACCGTGCCGGTGTCGTCCACAGTCCAGACCACCTGCTGGTCGAGCTGGGCCGAGAGCGCGACCGTCGGCACCAGGAGCCGATCCTGCCGGCCGACCTCGATGCGGGCGCGCACGAAGCGGCCGGGCAGGTAGCGCTCGTCCGCATTGTCGAGCCAGGCCTGGATCAGGCGGCGGCCGGTGCGGGGATCGAAGCGGTTGTCGAGGCGGTAGATCGTGGCCTCGCGCACGGGCTCGCGCCCCACGTCGAGGAGCTGGACCTTCACCCGCCCCTCTCCTTGAGCGACCCGCACCGCCTCCGCATCCTCGGAGGAGAGCGCCATCTGCACGTCGATCGGGTTCACCTGCACCACGGAGACGAGGCTGGTCTGATTCTCGATCACCATGTCGCCGATATTGGCCATGGACAGGCTGGAGCGCCCGTCGAAGGGTGCGCGGATCACCGCGTATTCGAGGTTCAGCCGCTGGCGGGCGATGGCGGCCTCCGCCTCTTCGAGCTTGGCGGTGGCGGTGGCGAGGTTCGACTGGTTCTGCTGGGCGCGCTGCTCGGTGGCGAAGCCCTTGTCGGCGAGCTGCTCGGTGCGGTTCACCTCGGCCTGGGCGAAGGAGACGGTGGCCTTGGCCTGGTCGCGCAGGGCCTCGGCCGATTTGAGGGCGACCTCGAACGGGCGCGGGTCGATGCGGAACAGCACTTGACCCTTCTTCACGTGGCCGCCGGGCTCGAATGGGCGCTCCATCACGAAGCCGGTCACCCGAGCCTGCAGTGCGGCGTCACGGGGCGAGACGATCGTGCCGGTATATTCGAAGGCGACCGGCACATCCTGGCGGCTGGCGCGCACCGCCTTCACCGCCAGCCGCGGCTCTTCCTTCTTCTTGGGTCCGGCCCGGCCCGCCACCTTGAGGTGATGGGCGAGAAAGCCGGGGATCGGGTGCCCGGCCCCCCACCACGCCCCTCCGGCGATTCCGAGCGCGCCGACGACGAGGCCGGTGATGACGAAGCCGACGCCTGACCGCACGAAATCCACTCTCCAACAGCAGGACGGGGGCGCCCGCCGGATTTGTTCCGGGCGCGACACGGGAGGGAACACGCGGAGTCCCAACACGTTGCACGCGGGTCCTTCACGGCCACGTTGAATTTCGCACGCTGCATTTCGGGAGCCGGCCCACCGAATGTTCTCCACGTTCGTCGACCGGCCGATCCTCGCGGGCGTGATCTCCGTCATCATCACGGTGATCGGCATCGTCGCCGGGCTGACGCTGCCGGTGGCGCAGTATCCCGAGATCGCGCCGCCGATCATCAACGTCCAGGCGACCTATCCCGGCGCCTCGGCCCAGCAGGCCTACGAGTCGATCGCGATCCCGCTGGAGCAGGAGATCAACGGCGCGCCGAACCTGATCTACATCCAATCGACGTCCTCGACCGACGGCAGCGTCTCGATCGACGCGACCTTCGCCGTCGGCTCGAACCTCGATGCGGCCGCAGCGGAAGTGCTCACCCGGTCGAGCCGCGCCGAGGCGAAGCTACCCGAGGCGGTGCGCGCGCAGGGGCTGGAGATCCAGAAATCGTCGCGCCAGCGGCTCGGCAACGTCGTGCTCTACGCCGACCCGAGCACCGGCTTCGACGAGCTGTTCCTGGCCAACTACGCCGAGACCCAGGTCATCAAGCCCCTGCGCCGGGTCACCGGCATGGGCCGGATCCTGAACTTCTCCAACATGCGCTACGCCATGCGCATCTGGCTCGATCCGGCCAAGATGGAGGCGCTGGCGCTCTCGACCGAGACCGTGCTCCAGTCGATCCAGGCGCAGAACGCACAGATCACGACTGGCTCCCTCGGCAAGCTGCCGATGGACCGGGCGACACCGTTCGAGCTGCAGCTCGTCACCAAGGGCCGGCTGACGCGGCCCGAGGAGTTCGGCAACATCGTCCTGCGGGCCAATCCCGACGGCTCGGTGGTGCGCGTCTCGGATGTGGGCCGGGTGGAGCTCGGCTCGGAGCAGTACGGCGTCACCTCGAACTTCGACGGCCAGCCCTCGGCGACGCTCGGCATCTTCCAGAACCCCGACGCCAACGCGGTCGAGGTGATGAACGGGACGCGCGCCACGATGGCGGATCTCGCCGAGCGCTTTCCCCCCGGCCTGCACTACTCCATCGCCCTCGATTCCACCGAGTTCGTGAAGGAGGCAATCTACGAGGTGGTGCGGACCCTGTTCGAGGCGATCCTGATCGTCACGGTCGTCACCTACCTCTTTCTGCAAAACTGGCGCGCCACGCTGATTCCGACCATCGCCGTGCCGATCGCGCTGATCGGCACCTTCGGGCCGATGGCGCTGCTCGGCTTCTCCTTCAACACCCTGAGCCTGCTCGGCCTCGTGCTCGCCGTCGGCCTCGTGGTGGACGACGCGATCATCGTCGTGGAGAACACTGAGCGCCTGATGGCCGAGGGCATGGCGCCGAAGCCCGCCTCCCGCGAGGCGGTCAACGAGATCGGCGGCCCCGTCATCGCCACGACGCTGGTGCTCGCCGCCCTGTTCGTGCCGGTGGCCTTCATCCCCGGACTGACGGGCCAGCTTTACAACCAGTTCGCGCTCACCATCGCCATCTCGGTGCTGATCTCGGCGATCGTCTCGCTGACCCTGACACCGGCCCTGTGCGGCCTGCTGCTGAAGCCCCATGCGAAGGACGGGCCTCGGAAGACGCGCTGGTGGCGCAAGCCGCTGGACGGGTTCAACGTCGCCCTGGAGCGCTCGGCCGACTTCGTGGCGCGCACGATCGGATGGCTCTCCCGCCACATCGTCCTGACGCTCGCCGTGTTCGCGCTGTTCGCCGGCGCCACCGTGCTGCTGCTGATGCAGCGTCCCACCGGCTTCGTGCCGGATGAGGACCAGGGCTATCTCTACGCCGAAGTGGCGATGCCGCTCGGCGCCTCGGTGCAGCGCACGGAGGCGATGAATGCCCGCTTCGGCGAAGTGCTACGCGCCCGCGACGACGTCGATCACACCATCGGCGTCAGCGGACGCAGCTTCCTCGCCGACACCGTGGCCCCGTTCTACGGCTTCAACATCCCCGTCATGAAGCCCTGGGACGAGCGCACCACCACGGTCGACGACCTGATCCGCGACATGGAGGAGCGCTTCAAGCACGATCCCGACGGACAGGTGCGCATCGCCGCCCCGTCGCCGCTGCCGGGGCTCGGCTCCCGCGGCGGCCTGACGCTGGAGATCCAGGACCGCTCGGGCAATGGCGGTCTCGGTCTGGCGCAGACGGCCAGTACCTTCATCGAGAAGATCCGCGCCCTGCCGGGGGTGGCGAACGCGACGCCGACCACCGACTGGGGCGTGCCGCAGATCCGCCTCGACATCGACCGGGCCAAGGCCGAGCAGCTCGGCGTGCCGCTGGCGCGCTTGTTCGAGGCGCTCGGCACCTATGTCGGGTCGAGCTTCGTCAACCTCTTCAACCGCTTCGGCTTCGTCTACCAGGTTTATGTCCAGAGCGACGCCTCCGGGCGGCGCCTGTTCCAGGATCTTGAGTCGCTGACCGTCCTCAACGCGCAGGGCGAGCCGGTGCGCCTCGGATCGCTCGTCCAGGCGAAGTTCAGCACCGGGCCGACGGCGGTCCTGTCCTACAACACCTATCCGGCGATCGAGGTGGCGGTCACGGTCGCCCCCGGCTCCAGTTCCGGCACGGTGATCGAGGCGATCGAGGCCCTGGCCGAGGATCTGCCGCGCAACAGCTCCATCGAGTGGTCCGAGATCGCCTATCAGGAAAAGATCGCCGGCAACGTCGCGCCGCTGATCTTCGGCCTCGGCGTGTTCATGATCTTCTGCTTCCTGGCCGGGCAGTACGAGAGCCTGCGCATGCCGCTGGTGATCCTGCTCGCCACGCCGCTCGCCATCTTCGGGGCGGTCGGGTTCCTGGCCTTGCGCGGCATGCCGCTCGACGTGTTCGGGCAGATCGGCCTGCTGCTTCTCGTCGGCTTGGCGGCCAAGAACGCGATCCTGCTGGTCTCCTTCGCCGAGGATCTGCGCCGACAGGGCAGGGACGCGCTGGAGGCGGCCCAGCACGCCACGCGGATGCGCATGCGCCCGATCCTGATGACCTCGTTCGCCTTCATCCTCGGCTCGGTGCCGCTCGCCATCGCCAGCGGCGCAGGCGCGGGCGCCCGGCTCTCCATGGGCACGGTGGTGATCGGCGGCCTGCTGGTGGCCACGATCCTGACCCTATTCGTCACCCCGGTCTTCTACGTCGCCGCCGAGCGGCTGCGGGGGGAGGGCGCGACGGCGAGCGAGCCGGGCCAGGGGGAGTCGGGCAAAGGGGAGACAGGCAAGGAGGAGCAGGGCGCGACGGCGTAAGGGCCGACGCTCACGCGCAAAAAAGCTGCGCCAGCGCCTCCCGGGCGAAGGCCGGCGTGAGGGGCTTGGCCGCGAAGCGAACGCCCGCGGGCAGCGTGCCGGCGTCGGGGAAGGGACCGGCCGAGAGGGCGATGAGGGCGAGATCCGGCCGGCGCCGGGCGATCTCGCCGGGCAGGGCGAACCGGTCCTCGGGCAAGATCAAGGGCAGGTCGGCATCGACGACCACGAGGCGCAGCCCCGCATGGCGCTCGATCTGGAGGAGCGCGCTCTGCGCACTCCATGCCTCCAGCACCTCGAAGCCCGCCTCCGCCAGACGATCCGCCGTTTCGATACGCGCGGCGGTTTCGCTTTCGACGACGAGTGCCAGTGGCCGCCCGTCACCGTCCGGGGCAGGGGGAACGGGCAGATCCATGAGGCGTCCCGGATGTCGTTGGAGCGCGCCTGGGAGCTTGCCTGGGCGTCCTGCCGACAAGCGGCGAGCGGGCGGGTTCGTTGCCCCCTACGTCGCTTTTGGCGCTATTCTTTTTCGAGAAGACCCTTCAGGGGCGCCCTGATCCGGCACGTCACCCCTTCTCGGGCGTAGATCATCTGCGTCTCGCCGCCGACCGCCCCGGAGAACCCGCGTTCGATCAGCCGCGAGCCGAAACCCTTGCGGGTGGGCGCGGCGACCGGCGGTCCGCCGGTCTCGGCCCAGGTCATCGTGATGACCGGCTCGGCCTCCCCCGCATCCTCCGCATCCTCCGCATCCTCCGGCCAACGCGCCCGCGCGACGTGCCAGTTCACCCCGACGCGCCCGCCCGGCACCGAGAAGGCGCCGTACTTGGCGGCATTGGTGGCGAGTTCGTGGATCATCAGCGCCAGCGACAGGGCGGCTTTCGGCCCGACCTCCAGGTCCGGGCCGGACAGGTGGATGCGGCCGGGCTCGCCGTCGTCGTGGATGGTGAGCGCGCCGGCGATCACCGCCTCCAGCGCCGCCCCCTCGCCCTCGCCCGAGAGCAGGATGTCGTGCGCCTTGCCGAGCGCGACCAGCCGGGCCACCAGCGCCTCCTTCACCGAGGCGATGTCGGTCGCGTTGCGCAGCGTCTGCGAGGCGATGGCCTGGGCCATGGTCAGGGTGTTCTTCAACCGGTGGCTCAGTTCGCGGTTGAGGAAGCGCTGCTGCTCCTCGGCCTGGATGCGGGCGAGCGCCACGGAGATCCGTCCGGCCACCTCGCGGACGAAATCGACCTCGCCCGCGTCCCAGGCACGGGGTTCGGCGGCGTGGGCATAGACGAGACCGACGAGGGCGCCCCGCCGGGTCAAGGGCACGCCGATCAGTGCACGGGCGCCGGCCGCCGCGTAGCCGCCCGCATCCGGCGCGAGGTCCGGTTCGGCGGTCAGATCGGGCACGGCCAGGATCTCGCCGCGGCGCAGCCGCGCGAGCATGGCCGGAAACGGCGCGGGGCTCATCGTCCCGTCCGGTCTCGCGCGCCCGATCGCGAAGCCGCCGACGGTGGCATCGATGGCCGCGTAGCCCGCCTCCGAGAGGTCGAGGCTTCGCCTGAGGATCCGGGCCGCGATCCCACGGATCTCGGCGGGGCCGGCGGCGTCGCGCAAGGTGTCGCCGAGTTCGATCAGCGCCGTCTGGCGTGCCTCGGTCGCCTTCTCCGCGGTGATGTCCTCGATCATCGCCGTGGCCTGGAGCGCCTCGCCGCGGGCCTGCGAGACGAGGTTGACCCGGCCCCAGATCAGGCGCCCGTCCTTGCGGCGGTAGCGCTTCTCCAGAGTCTCGCGCACGATCTCGCCCGCGGCGAGCCGGCGGTGGAGCTGGTCGCGCTCCGCCGCATCCGCTTCCGGCGTCCACTTGGCAATGGAATGTCCGACGATGTCGGATTCCTCCGCCCCCCAGATCGCGCAGAGCTTCGGGTTGGCCTCCAGCGCGACCATGGTGCGCGGATCGATCTGCACGATGCCGATATTCGCGCCCTCGACCACCGCCCGGAGCTGGGCGGCGACGCGGTTGCGCTCGGTCAGATCCAGCATGGCGCCGATCATGCGCAGCGGCCTGCCGTCGGCCCCGCGGACCATCGAACCGCGATCGAGCACGTCGGCATAGGCGCCGTCGGCGCGGCAGAAGCGGTATTCGTGGTGCCAATCGTGGCCGCCGCCGCCGATGACGCGGCGGATGCCCGCCTCGACGCGGGGGCGATCCTCGGCGTGGATGTGGTCGAGCCACCACCGGCCGGTCGGCTCGACCGTCTCCGGCGCCCAGCCATAGGCGGCCTGAAGGGCCTCGTTCCACAGCACGTGGTCGGCGGCGAGGTCCCAGTCCCAGATCGCGTCGTTGGTGGCGCGGGTGACGAGGCGGTAGCGCTCCTCGGTGGCGGCGACGGCGACCTGCGCCGTGCGCTCGGCGGTGACGTCGCGCACCGTGCCGACGAAGCGCCGCGCCCGTTTGATCCCCTCATCCGTTTCGACGACGAGGGTGCCGCGGGCCGCGACCCAGGCGATCACCGTGCCGTCCGCCGTCACCGTGCGGTAGGTGGCATCGAACAGGCCGGGCCCGGCCGGGTCGAGGGCCGCCTGCACGGCGGCATCGGTGCGCGCCCGATCCTCGGGGTGGAGGCGGGCGAGGAACGTGCCGGCATAGCTCACGGTCTCGTCCGGCCCGACCCCGAACAGGGCGCGGGTCCGCCCGTCCCAGGCGAGGGTGCCCGCCACGAGGTCGTAGTCGAAGATGCCGGCACCGGCCGCTTCGATCGCCAGCCGCAGACGGAACTCGCTGTCGGCCAGGGCCGCGGCCTCGGTCTTCCGGGCCGCGATGCCCCGGCGCAGTTCGAGCTGCGTCATCACCGTGCGGGCGAGCGCTTCGAGACCGGCCCCTTGGGCCGCGCTCAGACCCTCCGGCCGGGGCTTGGTGTCGAGCACGCACAGGGTGCCGATCGCCCGATCCTCAGGCGTCACCAGGGGGGCGCCGGCATAGAAGCGGATGCCGGGCTCTCCCGTGACCAGCGGGTTGGTGCGGGTGCGCGGGTCGGCCGCGAGATCGGGGATGACCAGCAAGCCCCGCCCGGCCAAGGCGTGAACGCAGACCGAGCGGTCGAGCCCGGTCTCGCTGGGGGCGAAGCCGAGCCGCGCCTTGAACCATTGCCGGTCGCCGGTCACCAGGCTGACGAGGGCGGTCGGCGTGGCGCAGAGCTGGGCGGCCAAGGCCACGGCATCGTCGAACGCGGCCTCGGCGGGCGTGTCGAGGATGCCGTAGCAGGCCAGCGCGGCCAGCCTCTCGGCCTCTGCGCCGGCCTCACCGGATGCTGGACAATCGTCGGGCGGTCGGCTCATGGACGGACCCGGCAAGGACGAACCCGGCGCCCTTCTTCCGGAGCCGCCTGAAGCGGCCCGCCATCCGGACAGGCGCGATGGTGCCCCGGTGACGTGTCGGGCACAAGACACCTGCCGGAATCGCCGTGCTCCCGGATGGATAATCCGAGGTGTCCGGCTGGCTCGGGGGCGACCGAGAGCATCGTCTTTGTCCGAAAGCCGGAATTCACCTTGCGGAACGATGCTCTATTCGGGCGGCTCGATGGCGATGAGGCGCCCGCTCGGGCTGTAGACCGCGCCGAGCACGGTCTCGTAATGGCGCTTGACGCAGGCATGGCACTCGCAGGCGACCTCCTCGATCGCCGCCCGGTTGACGACGGTGATGCGCCCGCGCCCGACCTCGATCAGTCCCTGCTGCTGCAGCATCCGCAGGATGCGGGTGAGATAGGTGCGCTGCACGCCGAGCATCGCGGCGAGCGATTCCTGGGTGATCGGCAGAACGTTGTTGTCGAGGCGGTCCTGAAGCGTCAGGAGCCAGCGCAGGCAGCGCTCCTCGATCGGATGGAGGGCGTTGCAGGCGACCGATTGCAGCACCTGCGCGAGCAGGCAGTCGGAGTAGCGGGTGAACAGGTTGCGCAGGGATTCCGAGCGGCGCTTGGCCTCCTGAAGCCGGACCGAGTCCATCCGCAGAACCGGACCGGCGATCTGGATCAGGGCATGGGTCGAGGCGGGCAGGCCGCCATTGCTGACCACGCCTCCCACCGCGCCCTCGCGGCCGATCGTGGCGGTCTCGGCGCTGCGCCCGTCGATCATCGAGATCAGCAGGGTGACCACGGTCTGCTCGAGGGGGAAGGTGATGAAATCCACCTCGCGGCCGGCGGCGAACAGCGTCTCGCCGCGCTGGTATTCCAGCCGCTCCAGATCGGGCAGAAGCAGGCCGCGATCCTCAGGGCTCAGACAGTTCAGGAGCAGATTGCCTTCAAAGCAGCGCTCTGTGGCCGAAGGCATGTACAACTCGAAGTCCGTCTGGTCGCCGAGCCGGCTCCTAGCGCAACGGTTGCCGCTCAGTCTGTCTACAAGTAGACATATCGCACGTTGAACACAAAAAAAATCAGGTCACGGGTAAGATCACGGCCAAGTCGTATCGCGCCTGGAAGCAAGCGCGAAGAACGGTCACACCACAGAGGATGCGTTGATCTGCGGACGGAAGCCGCGACCGGCGGCTCCCTCCGTTCCCCGCTTACTCGCCTGCTTGCCCGCCTACTTGCCGGTGCAGAGGCCCTGGCTCGACAGGCGACGATGCTCCCGCGGGTCGCAATCGGTGGCGAGGAACGAGGCCCACTCGGTCGGGCTGCCGTAGAAGGCGTTGCGATCGACGTCGCCGCGCACGCCGGGCACGCGCCCGGTCGAGGTGAACTGCCAGAGCATCCACTTGCGGTTGGCGTAGCGCTGCTCGGGCTCGGCCGCCGTGGAACGGACCCAATGGGGATAGTCGGGCAGCTCGTCTTCCAGCACGTCCTTGTGGAAGGTGATGTCCGTGTAGATGATCGGCCGCTTGCCGGTATAGGCCTCCATCTCGTCCAGCATGTAGCGGATCATCGACAGCGCCTGGGCCTTGGGCAGCTTTTTCGGGCACTTGGCCGAGTGGCCGTTCCACTCCACGTCGAGCACCGGGGGCAGGGCGGTCGGGTCGTTCGGCACGTTGCGCTTGAACCACGCCATCTGGTCCTCGGCCGAGCGGCACCAGAACACGAAGTGGTAGGCGCCCCGCGGCACGCCGGCGCGGCCCGCGCCGTCCCAGTTCTCGAGGAAGCGCTCGTCGACGTGGTCGCCGCCCTCCGTCGCCTTGATGTAGGCGAACTGCGTGCCCGCGCTCTTGACCGAGGCCCAGTTGATCGGCCCCTGCCATTTCGAGATGTCGATGCCCTGGATCGGGTGGCCCTTGGCCCGCGCGACGCCGGGATGGGGCTTGGCATCACCCTTGGTGGGGTAGAAGTCGTTCTGCGCGGCGCAGGCCGCGAGCCCGGAGAGCATCAGCGCGGCGAGCCCGCGCTTGAGCCATCCGCGCGGAGCCGGTGCGAGCCTCGAGGAAATTTCGGTGTCCAGCGACATCGACGGCCCGCCACTTCTTGCGTGCGACTTCAATGGGTATTCGATGCCCTTGATCCGGTTAACAGAACTTTGCTGGCATTGCGGCGGATTTCCGGAAGGCGTTGCGCCGCAGGCACATACGCGCTGCCGATGCTGTCCAGCGGGCAGGCGGCCTCCATCTAAAACGTTGTCGATCCTGAATTTTCCCTGAGCCGGCGATGCGCAAGACTCTGTTCACCATCGGATACGAAGGGCTGACGCCGGAGCGCCTGCACGCGGCCCTGAAGGCGGCGGACGTGTCTCTGCTCGCCGACGTGCGGGCGGTGGCCAACTCGCGCAAGCGCGGTTTCTCGAAAGGCGCGCTGAAGGCGGGTTTGCTGGAAGCCGGACTCGGCTACGCGCATTTCCGGGGTCTCGGCACGCCGAAATCCGGCCGCGAGGCGGCCCGCGCCGACGATGCCGGGCTGATGCGCCGGATCTATTGCGAGGAAGTGCTCGACACCGCCGATGGCGGGCTTGCCCTCGATGCCCTGGCCGACCTCGCCGCGGAGCAACCGATCTGCCTGCTCTGCTTCGAGCGCGATCCGGCCCGCTGCCACCGCCGCGTGCTCGCCGAACGGCTGGCCCCGCGCGGCTTCGAGACGGTCGATCTCTACGGCGATATTTTGTGATTTTTTTGGGGCGTTGGGCGCGCGTCCCGCGCCCGCCCCGAAACTCCGAAATGAATCAGCGCATCAGGCTCGGCGCGCCGAGCCGCGGCTGCACGCCCTCGCGCATGACGATGCGCCGCAGAGGCGGGATCGCGCCGAGCACCACGAGACCGAGGCCCCGCAGGGCATCGACGGGCAGGAAATCGGTGAGCAGCGAGCGGTTGAGCATGTCCACCGCCGCACCCCGCAGCCGCGCATCGACGCCCCGGTTGCGTCCGAACCCCGCGAGCGAGGCCGGTGCCCCCGGATCGCGGTTCGCCTCGCGGGCGGAGAACACCGCATCCCGCACGGCCGCCGCATCGCGCAGGCCGAGATTGAGCCCCTGCGCCCCGATCGGCGGGAAGACGTGGGCGGCCTCGCCGATCAGGGCGAGGCGGTCGGCCACCGGCCGCTCCACCGAGAGGCCGCGCATCGGCACGAGGCCGCGCGGGCCGTCGATCCGCATGGCGCCGAGCATCGAGCGGGCCTGATGCTCCACCGCCGCGGCGAGATCCCGGTCGTCGAGCCCCGAGAGGCGCTTGGCCGCCGGCTCCGCCGTAACCCAGACGAGGCTGGAGCGGTGGCCGCCGGGGAGCGGCACCAGGGTGAAGGGTCCGTTGCGGGTGTGGAACTCGGTGGAGATGTCGCAGTGGGGCCGCTCGTGGGCGAGCAGGGTGGTGAGCGCCGCCTGCGGGTAGGACCATTCGCGGGTGCGCAAGGCAGACGCCGCCCGAAGCGGCGAGCGGCCCCCCATCGGCGCCCACGACGAGCTGCGCCGCGAGGCTGCGCCCATCCTCCAGGTCCAGCACCGCTGCGTCTTGCTCAAGACGCATGCCGGCCGAATCCGCCTCGAACAGGGTCAGGCCCGGCGTGGTGCGGGCCTGACGCCGCAGGGTCTCGACGAGGCGGGCGCTCTCAACGTTCCAGCCGAAGGCGTCGAGGCCGATCTCCGCGGCCGAGAAGCGGGCGGGCGGCGGCCGGAACAGGCTGCCGGTGTCGTCGACGATCTGAAGTTCGGCGAGCGGGCTCGCATGCGGGGCGATCTCGTCCCATGCGCCGAGCACCCTCAGGAACCGCACCGAGCCGTCGAGCAGGGCCACGGTGCGCCCGTCCGCCACCGGCGCGTGACGCCCGACGAGCGCGGTCTCCACCCCGTCGCGGGCGAGCGCCAGGGCGGCGGCAAGGCCTGCCGCCCCGGCACCCACCACCGCCACGGTGAAGCGCGGCGGCGCGGCGGAGGGGCGGGCGGGGGACGTCTGCACCGGGACCGTCACGACGGGAGACTCCTTGAAGGGCTCTCGGAAGGGCCCTCAAAACGAGGATCGAAGACCGACTTCCTACAGAGGTGCGGCCGGCCTGGGGTCAAGTGCGGCTGAGGGTCCGAGCAGGGCCATTGCTCCAAGCCGTAGGGGCAGCTTCGCGGCGCGAAGAGCGCCGCACGGAGCGGATGCATCAGCCCGCGGAGCCGGGCGCCAGCGCATGAGGCCTGCAAGAAACCAGGGTCAACGCCTTCAAGCGATGGCCCTGAGGGTCCGGGAGCAGCCGGACTTCGAAGCGTGGCGGGATCAAATTCAAATGAAACCAATTCACGCGCCCGGCATTGCCAACTTATGTTGAGGGAACTGCGCGCTCTCGCCGCACGCTCTCCGGGACAGAACCATCATTGACGTCCGAGGGGGGCGTACCATGAAGCCATTCATCACCTCGCAGCCGGAATCCGAGCGGACACGACTCGGCTCGTCCTTGGATCCCGTGCTCTCGGGTGTTGCGCGCGGCCTCGCGCGGCTGTTTCCGCCCGTCGAGAATGTCAGGCCGCAGCGCAGCGGGAGCACCATCCCCGCCACCTCCGGAACGGACGGCACGGCCGGCGGGCGGCGCGGCCGCGTATGATGAGGCCCGACCTGGTCGCGCAGCACATCGCGGCGATGACCACGGCAAGCACCAACCTGCTGCGCCAGATGGAGGATGAGGGCCTGCGCTATCGGGTCATCGTGAGCCCGGAGGATACCGCCACCCTGCACGTCCACGTGCGCGAACTGACGCCCGACCTCACGCAGCGCATCGAGCGCTGCCTCGCGGGCATGGGCATGCAGGTCGCGGTCCGGGAGGAGTGACGGGCGAACCCGCCCATTTGGCCTGTTCCCACTTGGCTTGCGCCCAATTGGTCGGTGTCCTTCGGGCATAAGCCGCTCGGAACCCCTTGGGGCACTTGTCTGGCTCCGCCGGACCGATATCTCGACCGTAGTTCGAGACGGGAACGCGGGAGACGGCGATGAAAGCGATCCGGGTACACGCCTATGGTGGGCCGGAGGCGATGGTCTACGAGGACGTGCCCTCGCCCGAGCCGGGGCCGGGCCAGATCCGCGTCCGCCAGACCGCCGTCGGCGTCAACTTCATCGACATCTACTTCCGCTCCGGCGCCTACAAGGCGCCCTCGCTCCCCTTCACCCTCGGCAAGGAGGGCGCGGGCGTGGTCGATGCCCTGGGCGAGGGCGTCACCGATTTCCGCGTCGGCGAGCGCGTCGCCTATGCCGGCGCCACCGGCACCTATGCCGAGGAAGTGACCGTGGACACGAAGGGCGTCGTCCACGTGCCGGATTCGATTTCCGACGAGACCGCCGCGGCGATGATGCTGAAAGGCCTCACCGCGCAATACCTGCTGCGGCGGACCTACCGGGTGCAGCCCGGCGACACGATCCTGTTCCACGCCGCCGCCGGCGGCGTCGGGCTCATCGCCACGCAATGGGCCAAGCATCTCGGCGCCACCGTGATCGGCACCGTCGGCTCGGCCGAGAAGGCGGAGCTGGCGCGCGAACACGGCTGCGACCACGTCATCCTCTACCGCGACGAGGATTTCGCCGCCCGCGTAAAAGAGATCACCGGGGGCAAGGGCGTGCCGGTGGTCTATGACGGCGTCGGCAAGGCGACCTTCCCCGCCTCGCTCGACTGCCTTTCCCCCTTCGGCATCTTCGCGAGCTTCGGTTCGTCGTCCGGGGCGATCGAGGCCTTCGACATCGGCATCCTCGCCGCCAAGGGCTCGCTCTACGCCACCCGCCCGACGCTCTTCACCCACATCGCCACCCGCGAAAGCCTCGACGCCAACGCCGCCGAGCTGTTCGAGGTGGTGGCAAGCGGCGCGGTGAAAATCCCGATCCACGCCCGCGCCAAGCTCGCCGACGCGGCGCAGGTTCATCGCGATCTCGCGGGGCGGCAGACGACTGGGACGACGGTGATGACGCCGTGATCCGCGTATCCTAGGACGAAGGGATTCCGGGCTCTGCCCGGACCCGCCGAGGGACTTGTCCCTCGGAACCCTCGGACTTCCCTATGATGCTCACAAACACCGACGTTCTGCTCGTCATTGATGTGCAGAACGATTTTCTGCCCGGCGGGGCGCTCGCCGTGCCCGACGGCGACGCCGTCATCGCCCCGGTCAACCGGTTGGCCGCGTGCGTTCCTCACGTCATCCTCACCCAGGACTGGCACCCGCCCGGCCATGCCTCGTTCCACGGCAGCCATCCGGGCAAGGCACCCTTCGACACCACGGACCTGCCCTACGGCGAACAGGTGCTCTGGCCGGAGCACTGCGTGCAAGGCACCCACGGCGCCGAGCTGGCCGCGGGCCTCAGGACGGAGCGGGCCGAACTGGTGATCCGCAAGGGCACTCACCCCGGCATCGACAGCTACTCGGCCTTCATGGAAGCCGACCGGCGGACTCGCACCGGGTTGGCCGGCTACCTCGCCGAGCGCGGCCTGACCCGCCTGTTCCTCGCCGGCCTCGCCACCGATTTCTGCGTGCTCTGGACCGCGCTGGATGCCCGCGCCGCCGGGTTCGAGGCCTTCGTGATCGAGGATGCCGTGCGCGGCATCGATCTCGACGGCTCGCTGGCGCGGGCCTGGAACGAGATGGAGCGGGCAGGGGTCGGGCGCATCGCCAGCACGGCGCTCGGCTGACGGCTTTTATCGCACCCGCGTCCTCATCCTGAGGTGGCGGCGCGAAGCGTCGCCCTCGAAGGATCCTCCAGGCACCGCGCGCGAGTTGGAGGATCCTTCGAGGCCCGCTGGCGCGGGCACCTCAGGATGAGGGAAGGGCCTGGACGACCGTAGCTTCAGGGACGAGGGCTCACGGGTCGAGGGCGTCCACCTCGACGCCGCACTCCGCCGCCACGGTTTCCCGCAAAGCCGCGTAGAGGCTGCGAACCGTCCCGTGCCCGGCGCTGTCATAGGGCTGCGCACCGAGCGCGGTCACGGGGGCGAGCAGGCGCAGCGAGTTGGTGACGAACAGCGCCTCCGCCGCCGCCAGATCCGAGGGCAGGAGAGGGCGCTCTTCGACCGCGATGCCGAGGCTCGGCGCGATCCTGGCAACAAGCTCGGCCCGAACGATGCCCGGCAGGACCCCATCTTCCAGCGGCGGCGTGACGAGCGTCCCCCCGAGAACCGCAAAAACATTGCCGGTGCCGGCGCAGGCGACGCGGCCCCGCGTGTTCAGGAACAGAGCTTCATCGAAGCCTTGCGCCTGCGCCGTGCGGATGGCGAGCACCGCATCGAGATAGCCGAGGGTCTTGAGGCGCGCGGCCGGCGAGGTCTCGTTGCGGGCGATCTGCGTGAGCGCGAGCCGCAAGGGCGCGAAGAACAGGGCGGCGCGGGCCGGGGCGGCGCTGCCGAACAGGAACGGGTTCGGCTCGGGCGGGGGCGCCAGCCCGCGCGGACCGGGGCCGCGGGTCAACGTGGTGCGGATCGCCGCGAGCGGCGCGGTGCTGGCCAGCCCGCGCATCGCCTCGACGATCCGCTCCCGCGCGATCGCGAAGCCGAGCGCTTCCGCGGCGGCGGCGAGGCGGGCGACATGGGCGGCTTCGAACGCGACCTGCCCCTGAATCGCCAGGGCGGTGTCGAACACGCCGTCGCCGAGCAGCAGGCCACGGTCCCCCATGGCGAAGGGGAGGGTGCCGCCCTCGACCAGCCGCCCGTTAGACCACAGCATCGGCGAGCCTGTCCGTCCGCTCCGACGCGCCCGCCGCCCGCCACGCACGGGCCTCCTTCAGGAAGTTGGAGAACAGCGCGTGGCCGTTCTCGGTCAGCACCGATTCCGGGTGGAACTGGATGCCCCAGGTCGGGTGGCTGCGGTGCGACAGCGCCATCACCTCCCCCTCCCCGGAGGCAGCATCGACCGTGAGGTGGCGCTCCATCTCCGGCGTCGGCGCCACGATCAGCGAGTGGTAGCGCCCGACCTGCATCGGCTGCGGCAGCCCTGCGAACAGCCGCTCGCCCCCGTGCCGAATCGGCGTGGCGTGGCCGTGGAGCGGGCGGCCTGCCCGCTCGACCCGACCGCCAAAGGCCGCACCGATCGCCTGATGCCCGAGGCAGACGCCGAGGATCGGCATCTCGCCGGACAATTCGCGGATGGCCGGCAGGCTCACGCCAGCCTCCGCCGGGGTGCAGGGGCCGGGCGAGATCACCACCGCCTCCGGGTTCCGCGCGCGGATGCCGGCCACATCGAGCGCGTCGTTGCGCACGACCTCGACGGTCTCGCCCAACTCCTCGAAGTAGCGCACCACGTTGAAGACGAAGGAATCGTAGTTGTCGACGACGAGGATCATGGCGCCTCCTCCTCGAAGGCCGCGAAGACGCGGGCCGCCTTGGTCAGCGTCTCCTCGTATTCGGGGCCGGGCTCGGAGAGCAGCGTCACGCCCCCGCCCGCCTGGAGCACGGCCTGTCCCTTCGCCATGAACACGGTGCGGATCGCGATCGAGGTATCGAGCGATCCGTCAAAGCCGAGCGCGCCGATCGCCCCGCAATAGAGCTCGCGCGCATCCGTCTCGATCTCGGTGATGATGTCCATGGCCCTGAGCTTCGGCGCGCCGGTGATCGAGCCCCCGGGAAAGGTTTTCTGGATGAGGTCGAGGGCATCCGAACCCTCGCGGAGCGTGCCCGTCACCACCGAGACGAGATGGTGGATGCCGGCATAGGATTCCAGCCCGCACAGGGTCGGCACCCGCACGCTGCCCGGCTCGCACACCCGCGACAGGTCGTTGCGCAGCAGGTCCACGATCATGATGTTCTCGGCCCGCTCCTTCGGATTGGCCTGGAGCGCGGCGGCGATCTCGGCATCGCGGGCGGGATCGGGATCGCGGGCCACGGTGCCCTTGATCGGCCGCGTCTCGACCGCCCGCCCCTCCAACTTGAGGAAGCGCTCGGGCGAGGAGGAGGCGACGGTAAGCCCTTCGAAATCGAGATAGGCGCCGAAGGTCGCCGGGTTGGTCTCGCGAAGCCTCCGGTAGAAGGCGAACGGGTCGAAGCCGGGCGGCAGGTCGGCGGCGAAGCGCTGGGCGATGTTGGCCTGATAGATGTCGCCGGCGCGGATATAGTCCCGGACCTTTTCGACAGCCGCTTCATAGGTTTGTCGCGAAAAATTCGAGCGCCATGTGAGGCGGGCGCCCGTCCATTTCGGCAGCGGCTCGGACGGGGCGGCGAGCCAATCGGCGAAGGCATCGAGCCGCGCCTGCGCCCGTGCCGCGCGGGCCGGTCCATCGGCTTCGGGAAAGCCGGTGGCGATCAGCAGGCAGGTGCCGCGGCCGTGATCAACGGCGAGCAGGGTGTCGTAGAGGTTGAAGGCGATGTCATCGGTAAGCCCCGCCCGGCGCGCCGGGGCCGCGACCCGCTCCAGGCTCGCGCCGAGATCGTAGGCGAAATAGCCGATCGCTCCCGGGATGGCCGGCAGGTCGGGCCGGGGCGCCAGACGGTAGGGCGCGAGGCAGGCCCGCAACGCCGCAATAGGCGAGCCGGGCACCGCGCACCCGTCCAGGGTCGCACGACCGTCGCGGTAGCGGAACCGCGCGAACGGGCCGGCGGCCAGCACCGAGACGCGGCCGAGCGTATCGTGCCGCATGGCGCTGTCGAGGAAGGCGAGGCCGGGCAACCGGGCGAGCCGCGCCGCGGCCGCGACCGGGTCGATGAAGGGAATCTCGCGGGTCCAGACCATGGGCTCGGCCGTCATGCCTCGTGCGGCGCTCATTGGGATTCACCCAAGGGCGCGCGGCACCCTCCCGTCAATCGCCCCCGCGTTCCGGTCTCGCGGGCGGGGTATGCAGCCGCTCAGCCCGAAGATGAAGTGCTGTATGAGGATCCTGTACAAAGCCTCTGTGAAATAATATCTTTTGGCTCTCAACGCCGCAAAGAGAGAAAAAGCTGAGAGGGGCCACCATGGCCTCGCCTCGTAGAGTCGCACCGGACGCGCTTGCAGCGCGTTCCACGCTGCACGACACTGTCAGGCAGCTCAAGGAGCCGCCATGCCGACCAAGTCGCTGATCCAGGCGCGGATCGATGCCGACACCAAGGAAGAGGCCACAGCCGTTCTCAAGGCCATGGGGCTGACCGTCTCCGATGCGGTTCGCATGATGCTCGTGCGCGTCGCGCGAGAGAAGGCGCTTCCCTTCGAGCCTCTGGTTCCCAACGAAACGACCATCGCAGCCATCCGCGAGGCGCGGTCCGGTAACCTTCCGGGCTTCACCAGCGTCGAGGCGCTGATGGCCGATCTCGATGCGGACGATTGAGCGAACCACGCAGTTCAAGCGTGACTACAAGCGGGAGATGAAGGGCAGGCACCGGGCGAGCCTTCAAGCCGACCTGACGGCGGTGCTGACCGAGTTGGCCGCGGATCGCCCCCTCGCGGCGCGCCTGCGTGACCACGCCCTGACCGGCAACTGGGCCGACCATCGCGACTGCCACGTGAAGCCGGATCTGGTGCTGATCTATCGGCTTGCAGGAACGGAAACGCTCCAATTGGTGCGCCTCGGCTCGCACGCCGAACTGGGCTTCTGACGATCCTACCGGCCACGCTCGCAACAGCGCCCCAATGCCGTTATATCGGCGCATCCACCGCTCTCGATGCAGGACGCGCGGGCCTCCGTTCCGGAGGGCCGCCCCAACGGGCCGTCATGACCGCAACCGCCTCTCCCTCGGACACCAAGGGCGCCGCCGCGCCGCGGATCTCCTTCGTGTCGCTGGGCTGCCCCAAGGCGCTCGTCGATTCCGAGCGCATCCTCACCCATCTGCGGGCCGAGGGCTACGAGCTGTCGCGCCGCCATGACGGGGCGGACGTCGTCATCGTCAACACCTGCGGCTTCCTCGATTCGGCGAAGGCCGAGTCGCTTGCCGCGATCGGCGAGGCCATGGCCGAGAACGGCCGGGTGATCGTAACGGGCTGCATGGGTGCGCAGCCGGAAGAGATCCGCGAGAAGTACCCGAACCTGCTCGCCGTCACCGGCCCTCAGGCCTACGAGTCGGTGGTCGCCGCGGTGCATGAGGCGGTGCCGCCCGCCCACGATCCGTTCCTCGACCTGATCCCGCCGCAAGGGGTCAAGCTCACCCCGCGCCACTACGCCTATCTGAAGATTTCCGAGGGCTGCAACAACCGCTGCACCTTCTGCATCATCCCGAGCTTGCGCGGCGATCTCGTCAGCCGCCCGGCGGGCGACGTGCTGCGCGAGGCGGAAAAGCTCGTCAAAGCCGGCGTGAAGGAATTGCTGGTCGTCTCGCAGGACACCTCCGCCTACGGCATCGACACCCGCTACGCCACGAGCCCGTGGCAGGACCGGGAGGTGCGCGCCCGGTTCTACGATCTGGCCAAGGAACTCGGCGAGCTCGGGGCGTGGGTGCGGCTGCACTACGTCTACCCCTACCCGCATGTCGACGAGGTCATTCCGCTGATGGCCGAGGGCAAGATCCTTCCCTATCTCGACATGCCGCTCCAGCACGCCAGCCCCTCGGTGCTCAAGCGCATGCGCCGGCCGGGCAACCAGGAGAAGCAGCTGGACCGCATCCGGCGCTGGCGCGAGATCTGCCCGGATCTCGCCATCCGCTCGACCTTCATCGTCGGCTTCCCCGGCGAGACCGATGCCGAGTTCGAGGAACTGCTCGACTGGATTCGCGAGGCGCGGCTCGAGCGTGTCGGCTGCTTCGAATACGAGCCGGTCCGCGGCGCCACCGCCAACGACCTCGGCCTGCTGGTGCCGCCGGAGGTGAAGGCCGAGCGCAAGCGCCGCTTCATGGAGGCGCAGAGCCACGTCTCGCTGCGCTTGCAACGGGCGAAGGTGGGCAAGCGCCTGTCTGTCATCATCGACGAGGCGGGCCCGACCGGCGCGCGGGGCCGCTCCAAGGCCGACGCGCCGGAGATCGACGGCAGCGTCCACGTCACGTCGCGCCGTCCCGTACGGCCCGGCGACATCGTCACCGTGAAGATCGAGCGGGCCGACGCCTACGATCTGCACGGCATCGCGGTGTAGGGCCGGGCGGGGGAGGAGCGGGGAGGGCGGGACGCGAACCGCCCCGCGCGCCGCACGTTGCCCCGTCACGATTCCACGCGAATGACGAGGCTGAGCATGGCGGACGAACAGCGCGACCAGAGCAGCGGGGCCGCGGTCTCGCCCAAGGACCCGGCGACGGGCAAGCTGAAGTCGCAACCGGGACCGATGGAGCGGGCCGGCACCGAGGCCGAAGAGGCCGCGCGCGGCAACTCCCCCTCCGGCGAAAGCAAGACAGGCTCCGAGGACGATCGCTCCGCCTAATCCGAGATGCGCGACGACCGCCGCTGGCTGCGCACCGCCCTGGCCGGCCTCTACGGCTTCATCGGCATCGTCCATCTCATGGCGACCGAGCGCTTCCTGCCGATCATGCCGGGTTGGGTGCCCGCGCCCCGCCTCGTGGTGATCGGCACAGGCCTGTGCGAGATCGCGGGTGCGCTGGCGCTGTTCGTGCCGCGGCTGCGGCGGGCCGCCGGGATCATGCTGGCGCTCTACGCGGTCTGCGTGTTCCCGGCCAACATCAAGCAGGCGGTCGAGGGCATCGCCGTGCCGCCGATCCTCGACACGTGGTGGTATCACGGCCCCCGCCTCGCGCTTCAGCCGGTGATGGTGTGGTGGGCCCTCTACGCCGTCCACGCCATCGACTGGCCGTTCGCGGCACGAAGAACGGGCGATACTGGAGCACCTCGTTAAGATTAACCCGGCGGAGCAAAAGGCTTTTCGCTGAGGAAAACGGCACCGAAAGCGTATCCGAGCGGGCTCAACCGGTGGTCTTCGGCTCGTGACCCTGTCTACGCTCGCGGTCATGCCGAAGAGCCGCGATTCGAACCGGACGAACCGCCCGCAAGACGGCGCCGCACCGCCGGAGCAGGCGGCGGTCGAGCGCGCCCTGGAGCAGATCGTGGAGCGCCTGAAGCCGAAGGCGCCGGATTCGAAGCCCGCGAAGAAGGGCGACCCGCGGACGAAGGGCTGAGCCCCTCATCGAAGGTTTCGAAAGGACAAGTCCTTTCGCGGGTGCAGGGCGGAGCCCTGCGAAACGGCTTCGCCGTTGTCAGGGCACTGCCCTGACAACCCGCCAAAGGGCCTCAGGCCCTTTGCGATCCCCGAACCTCATGTCTTCTCGTCGCGCTTCACGGCCTGCCAGGCGGCTTCCATGGCGGGGAGGGCGGTGTCCTCCAGGGTGTGGCCCTCGGCGGCGAGCCGGGCGGCCATGGCGGTGAAGCGGCGCTCGAACTTGAGGGTGCCGCGCCGCAGGGCCTCCTCCGGATCGACGCCCGCGTGACGGGCGAGGTTGGCGACCGAGAACAGCAGGTCGCCGATCTCCTCGAACACCGCCTCCGGCTCGCCCTTCTCCAGGCTCTCCTCGACCTCGTCGGTCTCCTCGCGCACCTTGGCCAGCACCTGGGCCGCGTCCGGCCAGTCGAAGCCGACGCCGGCCGCCCGCTTCGAGATCCGGTCGGCCCGGGCAAGGGCGGGAAGGGCGCGCGAGACCCCGGCCAGCGGTCCCGCCGCTTCCGTTTTGCCCGCCGCCGCCTTCTCCGCGCGCTCCTGCGCCTTGATCGTCTCCCAGGCCGCCTTGATCGCCGCCGGGTCGGTCGGGCGCCGCTCGGGCGGCAGGAAGTCTCCGGACGCGTCGAAGACGTGCGGGTGACGCCGGATCAGCTTGGCGCAGATCGCCTCGGCGACGTCAGCGAAGCGGAAGGCGCCCTCCTCCTCGGCGATCCGCGCCTGGAACACGACCTGGAGCAGGAGGTCGCCGAGTTCGTCGCGCAGGTCGGCCCGGTCGCCGCGCTCGACCGCGTCGGCGACTTCGTAGGCCTCCTCGATCGTGTAGGGGACGATGCCGGCATAGCTCTGCTGCACGTCCCAGGCGCAGCCCCGTTCCGGATCGCGCAACCGCGCCATCAGCCCCAGCAGCCTGTCGATCGGCGCCTCGTCCATCGCTCTTTCGCCCCATCCCGCCGGAAGCCCGGCCTCAGCCAAGCCACCGCTCATAGACCGTCCGCCGCTGCCGCGCAGCGCCGCTTCGCGGGCTCTCGATCGGGGAGAGAAGGGGTACAGCCTGTGCAAAATTCCGTGTATTCCTTTTGAAAAGAAGAGAAAAAGCCCTCGTTCGGTTTGGCGAACGCAGCTCCACCCTCCCTAGGAAAGCTATCTGTTAGGGATTCTCAGGGAGTCAGTTCAGCAGGTTATAGGGGAGGCGGAAAAGCCGTGATCCTCCCGTGGCTTGAGACCCCTTCGCGCATGGAACTCTGCGCGGAACCGCATCGAACTCTGCGCAGCCCCGCATCGGATTCTGCGCAACCGACGGGGCCTGTTGCATCGGATTCTGCGTGGGCCCGTACCGGATTCAGCGTGCAAAACCGGTTTGGCCGGGGAAGAGCGGGGACAAGTCCGGAGCGAGGGGACATGCAGGGGGCGTATTGAACTCTGCGCAGGCGGATTCGGGCCGGCCGGCGGGCGTATGGAACTCTGCGTGACCGGAATCCGCCCCTCCTCCGATCGCGGAAGACGCGCCTGTGCAGGACTCGGCCGTCCAAGCGTGGATTCCCGGGAAAACTCCGAAAGGCCACGGGACTCCGCGGAGCCGAATCGTGACAGATCGGTTGCGGCCCTGAGGGTCCTCCGACGATTCCGTCCGGAGCCCGAGGCTTGGATGAAGGCGAACACGACGTGACACGCAGCGGGAGGCCTTGAGGGCAGGCGATGTCGGGGCTTGAGGCCAAGATCGCCGCGATCCGCGACCCGGATCTGCAGGCGGAGCTGGAGGCGGCGCGGGGCGGGTTCCTGTTCGCGCCGATCGTCGAGCACCTGCTGTTCCGCCAGCGCGAGCGTGACGCCGCCCGGGCCCAGGAGGGGGCGCAGGCCGAGGCCCGCGAGGCCATGGGCCGCGACCGCCGCCGCCGCGACGCCGTGCGCGAGGTGATCGAGAGCGAGCCCACCGGCCCGGAAAACCTCCAGCACCTGCACTCGGTGCTGGCGCTCTGCGGCCTGCCCTACCGCGATCCCGGCGACGCCCGCGACTTCGTGCGCGAATACGGCCGCAACTCGCTCAGCCTCTCGGCGGGGCGCCTCAAGAACCCGATCACCGGCGAGATGGAGCTGCAGGGCCTGCCCTACGGCCCCAAGGCCCGGCTCG
Organism: Methylorubrum extorquens; assembly: GCA_900234795.1. Taxonomy (NCBI): domain Bacteria; kingdom Pseudomonadati; phylum Pseudomonadota; class Alphaproteobacteria; order Hyphomicrobiales; family Methylobacteriaceae; genus Methylorubrum; species Methylorubrum extorquens. Next base: position 1,467,960 of record LT962688.1, on the reverse strand, counting down.
TGCTGCTGCACCTCTGCACCGAGGCGGTGCGCCAGCGTAGCCCGACCATTGAGGTCGCCGACAGCCTCTCAGGCTTCATGAAGGCCATGGGGTTCGCCGTCACCGGCGGCGAGCGCGGCACCATCGGCGCCTTCAAGGAACAGCTCAACCGGCTCGCCGCCTGCTCGATGCAGCTCGGCCTGTGGGACGGGGAGGGGCAGGCCTCGACCCTCAACGTGCCGCCCTTCCGCCAGCTCGAATTGTGGCGGCGCGGCGATGACGGCCTCGTCTGGCAGCGCACCGTCTCGTTCCATCAGGATTTCTACGACAGCCTGATCCGGCATGCCCTGCCGGTCGATATCCGCGCCGCGCGGGCCTTCTCCGGCTCGGCGCGCAAGCTCGACCTCCTGTTCTGGACCGGCTACCGCCTGCGCGCCCTGCAGCGCCCCCTGCGGCTGACCTGGGACAACCTGCACCGCCAGTTCGGCGCCGAGAACGCCAGCCTGCGCAGCTTCCGCCAGGCCTTCAAGGCGGATCTCGCCGGCCTGCTCGAGGTGTTCCCGCGGCTGCGGATCGACCTCGACGAGGGCGGCATGCTGCTCCACCCGGCCGATCCCGGCAGCCTGCTGGTGCCGCCCAAAGCCGCCCGCACCGCGCGCGCGGCGACCGCTGCGGCCCGCGCCTAACGGGATTTTTTCGGGATTTCGGGTTTCGGAATATTCCGTGCGCCTATCCCCGTCGTTTAGGTAGCACGGAATATTCCAATATTCCGACGAAGGAAGACTTCTTCCCCAGCCGGGGAACGGTTCATTCCCTCTTCGGGGCCGTATGATCCGCCTGTTCCGATACCCTGAAAGCCTTTCTTGCCGACGTGGTGCGACAGCCGCCTCGAAGCACGCCGCGACGCTTCTTCCCTTGGAGAGCTGTTCCGGCCCGCTTCGAGGTCGCGCGTTGTGGCTCGGCGCCTCGGCACGCGGGGTGGCGGCCCGTAAGCCGCGCTCAAACAGGCGTCCATCGCGCTGGTTCACCGTGTGCCTTCCATTCCATATTCCGATCAGAGAACACACTGGATGGAATAAAAAGAACTCGCCTTCCCATCTATTCCATGGCATTGTCCATTCCGAGAAATTCCCCTCTTTGGGAATGAACGGTAAGGAATGCCAGCATGGTCCTGTCGGAAGCCGAGGCTCTGGCGCGGCTGGAGGCTTTGCGTCGGCAGCGCGACGCGATCGAGCGGCAGATCGCCGATCTCCTCCTCTACCTCGATCTCGGCCGACGCCTCGGCGGCCCGGCCGCTCCCGCTCAGCCCTCGCCGGACGCACGAGCGGACGCCCCCATCCCCGTTCCGGAACCCACGCCGCAACCGGCTCGAGCGCCGGCCGCCGTAGCGCCCCAGAGACCTCCGGTGCCGGCCTTTGCCGTGCCGGCCGAGGGGGAGGTCAGCCTGTCGGAGACGGTGCTCGCCCGTCGCTACGGCCGGGCGTTGATCGAGGCGGTGCTCGCCGTCCTGGAGGAGGCGGGCCGCCCGATGCATGCGAGCGAGATTCTGGCACGGATCAGCGAGCAGGGTTTTTCCCTGCCGGGGCAGGATCCGGTGGCGGCGCTCAACACCCGGCTCTGGAAGCGCTCCGGCCCCGGCGGCCCGCTGAAGCGCCTGGGCGAGGCCGTCTACGCCCCGGCCGATGCGGAAGAGGCATAGGGGAAGCGGGATCAGCGGCGCGTCCTAAAAACACGAAGAGGCGGCCCGCGCGGAGCCGCCTCTGAACCCTGTCCGATGCCGTCCGCGGGCGCGACCGTCCCGTCCGAAGGAGCGCCGCCGATCCGCGCCGTCTCAGCGCGAGGCTGCGACGGAGCCGGTCGATTCCGTCACCGCGCGCCGGTCGGGGCCAAGGTCCGGCCCCTTGGCTGTTGCGGGCGGATGGGCCTGAGCGAAAGCGCTGCCGTCGCGGGCCAGGGCCTCGCCGTGGGCGAACAGCGCCTTCATGTAGGGCTGGTCGAACGGCTTCTCCGAGGTCTTGGCGAAGCGCCCGTCGATGAGGGCGATCCGAAGATCCAGGCCGGTGCGCGCGGCATAGCCCTTGGTGAGCGCGAGCACCGCGCGGGTCTGTGCCTTGATCGCCGCCGACATGGTGCGGCCGAGCACCGAGAGCGTGGTGCGCGAGGCCATCTGGAATTCCGGCTCGAGCCGGTTGTTGACGACGAGATAGACCCGGTTCGTCGGCAGGCGCAGCCGCGTCTCCCCCTCCAGGGCGGCGGCCGGCGCGAGGTAGAACGGGGCCATCGCCCCGCCGTCGTCGTGCAGCTCCGCGAAGGGCTTGGCTTTGGCTCCGTCTTTCACTTCGGCGGGGATGGCCACCGGCGGGAAGACGCCAGGCACCGCCGTCGAGGCGAGCACGATCGAGCGGAACAGGGCCAGCGCCCGCGGATCACCGGTCTCGGCATTGCGCTGGGCGATCGCGCCCATGTCCCACACCACCGGCCGCTCGCTGTCCACCTGCGTCGTGGCGATCAGCAGACGGCGGCCCTTGGCGTGCTCGGCCGCCACCGCCTTGAGCAGGGCCGGCGTCACCGCGCGCCCGATCCGCTCCTTGAGCGGCCACGTGTCGGTCAGCGAATCCGGCGTGCCGCCGAACTCGAACACGTCGGCGGCCGAAATCTCGGTGTAGTTCTCGCGAAGCGCCGCGTCGGCCCGCTCGCCGAGCGTCGGCGCCGCAAAGGCGAAGGGGGCGATCAGCGCGCCGGTCGAGACGCCGGTGACGACGCCGAACTCGGGGCGGTCGCCGCGCTCCGACCAGCCCGCTAGCAGGCCGGCGGCAAACGCGCCGTTCTCGCCGCCGCCGGAGAGCACCAGCCAGGGATCGGCGGCGCGAGGCGCCCCGTCGATCAGGGCCTGGAACGCACGCGTGTCGTCGCCCGCGATCCGCACCGAGGCCGGCAGGCCCTCGGGCTGCGCGGTCGCGGCCTGGGCGGCGGTGTAGTCCGGCCGCGCGTCGGCGGGCTTCTTCGCCGGTCCGGCCATCGCCCCCTGGGACAGCGCGAGCGCGAGCAGCACGCCGGCCAAGGCCCCGCCCCCGCGTGGGCCGGACGGAAAAGTCCGCATGATCGGTTCGTTGAACAGTTTTGGCATCGACGTACGTCTCCCGACGATGTTCGACAGCCCGCCTCGGCCGGAAAACACGGGTCGGGGCGGTCCGTTCCGTCCCGACTGCCCGGCGCCGAATGCTGCGCCGGGCAAGCTTTGCCGTTTCACTCGTCCCGCGCGCACCCTTGCCGCCTGTCCTGGCATCCCGGCGGAAGCGGCGAAAACGAGAAAGACCTTGATGAAGACTTCTGAAATCTTGGGAAGTGTCGGATGATTTGGCTCACCACGCAATCTTCGCTTTCGGATATTCCACGGGTGGATCGCCAATGGGTGATGCGGGTCCGTATGCGGGAGCGGGTTCGTGCCGTGCGCGGGCGCACGATCCGCCGGATCGGGGATCGCGCGTCTCATCGCCTGTCTCTTGGGCCGATCACACGGCCGAGGGCAGGACCAAGGTCGGCTTTACGCCGGGGGGCGCCGTGCTCTAACGCCAAGGGCATAAGCGGGGGGCCGACGCCACGGCCCTTCGCGCAGCCGGAGACCGAGAGCCGATGAAACTGCCGCGCCGCTTCTTCCAGCCCCTCGCCGCGGGTGCGCCCGAGCCGTTCCGCGAACTGCCGATCAAGCTCGAGCGGATGATCCACTTCGTGCCGCCGCACAACGAGAAGGTCCGCGCCCGCGTGCCCGAACTCGCCAAGACGGTCGATGTGGTGCTCGGCAACCTGGAGGACGCGGTCCCCGCCGACCAGAAGGAGGCGGCGCGCAAGGGCTTCGTCGAGATGGCCCGCGCCACCGATTTCGCGGCCTCCGGCACCGGCCTGTGGACGCGCATCAATGCCCTGAACTCGCCCTGGATCCTCGACGACCTGTTCACCATCGTCGCCGAGGTCGGCGCGAAGCTCGACGTGGTGATGGTGCCGAAGGTCGAGGGCCCCCTGGGACATCCACTACATCGACCAGTTGCTGGCCCAGCTCGAGGCGCGCCACGGCGTGACGAAGCCGATCCTCGTTCACGCCATCCTCGAGACCGCGGAAGGCGTGGCCAACGTCGACGCCATCGCCTCCGCCTCGCCGCGCATGCACGGCATGAGCCTCGGACCCGCCGATCTCGCGGCCTCCCGCGGCATGAAGACCACCCGCGTTGGCGGCGGCCACCCGGATTACCGCGTCCTGTCCGATCCCAAGGGCGATGCCGAGCGGGCGTCCGCCCAGCAGGATCTGTGGCACTACACCATCGCCAAGATGGTCGATGCCTGCATGGCCAACGGCATCAAGGCGTTCTACGGCCCGTTCGGCGACTTCTCCGACTCGGCCGCCTGCGAGGTGCAGTTCCGCAACGCCTTCCTGATGGGCTGCGCCGGCGCCTGGACCCTGCATCCGAGCCAAGTCGCCCTGGCCAAGACCGTGTTCGCCCCCCGACCCGGCCGAGGTGAACTTCGCCTCCCGCATCGTCGAGGCGATGCCCGACGGCACCGGCGCGGTGATGATCGACGGCAAGATGCAGGACGACGCCACCTGGAAGCAGGCCAAGGTCATCGTCGATCTCGCCCGGCTCGTGGCCGAGAA